>NZ_JAGFNS010000001.1:0-211560 GCF_017592555.1 Actinoplanes flavus
GCTTGCCGAGCCAGTCGTCGATCTTCACGTAAAGTGCGGTGAGAAGGGTGTTGATGTCTGTCGTCACAAACAGATCATCGACACCCTTCGTGTTTCGCATTGACAAGTGGCTGTGACAACTAGTCATGCGTACAGGGCAGTTGCACACTCCTCGCGCTCAAGGAGTTAGGACTTACTCGTCTAGAGGTACGGGGTGCGCGTTCCCCTACCACGGCCGGGACGTCCCGTGGCGCACCGCGATCGCCGTGCGTGGTCCCGCCCGCGAGGCGCCGCCGGGCGGAGCCGGTGGTCCGGCCGGCTCTCAGCGCTGGTTCGGGCGGCGCGAGACCGCGCTCACGACCAGCCGGAGGGTTACCACCGAGGTAAGCCCGGCGGTCGCGGCAGAGCCTCGACCCGGCAGTGGGCCGCGGTGCGCCACGGGACGTGCCCCGATGCGGTCGCCGAACGGCGGACGGCGTACCGGGAAAGGGGTTTCATGAGGCGATGAAGCGTGAGTTGACGACGGCCATGGTGTGGATCTCGGCCGTGGAGAAGCCCGCGCCGAGCAGGCGGTCGGCGAAGAGGGCGAGCCCGTCCTCGACCGGCGGGTTGAAGGGCTGGCCCAGGTCGCTGGAGAGCACCGAGTACTCGGGACCGACGGCGCGGATGGTGGCGATCAGGTCGTCCCAGGAGACCTTGCCGGTGTGCGGGGTGGTGAAGCAGCGCTCCAGGAGGGCGCCGAGCGAGGCCAGCCGGATCTGATCGGCCACCGGCAGGCGCTGCGAGGTGAACTCAGGATGGGTGACGACGACGCGCCGGACGCCCTCCTCGCGGGCGGCCAGCACCACGGCGATGATCTCGGCGGCGGCGAGGTGCCCGGTGGCCAGCACCATGTCGTGCCGGGCGATCACCCGGAGCACCCGGCGGACCGATTCCAGGACCCGGCCGTCCGGGGCGACCACCTCGACGATGTCCGGGACGATGCCCTGGGCGTGCAGGTCGGCCTGGAGCGCGCCCCACATGGCCGGTTTCGCGCCGGGCAGGTCGCCGGCGGTGCTGGTGCGCTGGTTGCGCGAGTCGACCGTGGGCATCCAGACGACGCGGGCGCCGAGACGGCCGGCGATCTCGACGGCGGCCGGGTTCATGCCGCCCATCGAGCCGTTCAGGGTGACGGCGCCGAGCACGTCGACGCCGGGGACCGCCTTGCGGACGACGGCGGCGCGTTCCGCTGTCGTGACATAGTGCGATTTCAGAATGAAACCGGCCAGGCCCACCTCACGGCAGCGCCTGGCCAGGTCCAGATCGTCGATGCGGCGGTCCATCACGTCGGGCGCCACGTGCACGTGGGTGTCGTAGGCGCCGGCGACCAGCTCGCGGGCGGCGGCGGACGGCTCCGGCATGGCGGCCCCCTCATCGATCGCCGCCAATGCTGCCACAGATTCGCCGTGCTCGATCACCTTTCCGTGACATCGCCGATCGGGCTGAAGCCGCTGAGGTTCGCCGGGGCGTTCCACTTCTGCAACTCGGAGGCGCCGCATGCGGCGACCTTGACCCGGCTGGTGCCGTCGCTGTGAGTGGTGTCCTTGGTCGCTTTGGCGAGATCCGTGGGTTGCAGGCAGAGCCCGGCCCGGTCCTCGATGCGGTACGCCTTGGTGTACGTCTTGTCCTGGTGGCGCACCTTCCAGATCAGCCGGTCCGGTAGTGCGGCGACGCTCAGGTTGCTGGGGCATCGTTCCGTCGTCACCCAGCTCTCGCCGGTCAACGGCGACCTGAGGCAGTACTTGACGTTGTCCTTGGTGACGACGATCGGGCCGTCCTTCTCGGTGGCGGGTTCCACCGGGATCGGGTGCACCCAGATCTGGTTCCACTCGACGACGCCGCTCGGATCCTGCTTGCAGAACCAAGCGATCATGTAGGCGTAACCGGTGTCCTTGTTGGTGACGTCCAGACAGCGGCTGAACTGGGCATAGTTGACCAGCTGGTAGGTCTCCTCACCGGCCATGCCGGCGCCCACGCCGGGGTCGAAGCGCCAGACGTTCAACGTCCCGCTGGCGCCGCAGGATCCCAGCTGGAGCGGTGTGTCGACCTTGCTGGCGGTCTTCAGGTTCAGGCAGAGGTTCTCCACCTTCCGATCCGGGCCCGCGGAGTGCATGACACTGCTGCCGTCGAGGCTCCATTGAAACTGCGTCGCGATGGCGGTTCCGCTCGGGCAGGGCTGGAACACGGTGCCGGTGCCACTCTTGTGCGCGTCGGCACCCGCGTACAGGCACATGCCCTTGGCGGCGGTGGCCGTCTCCGAGTTCACCAGGCGGACGTACAGCTCCTTGGTGTACTGGAACTGCTGCGTGCTGCCGCCGTCGCACCGGCGCATGACGACCGCCGCGCCGGGCGCCGGGGACTTCTGCACCCCGTCCATGCACAGGTCACCGATGGTCGAGGAGGAGATCCGGATGGCACCGCCGTCGACGTTCGAGTTGTCGATCGCGAACGTGTAGGTGCCGTCCAGGATGCGCGAGCCGGGCGATCTGCTGTTGAAGCCCTGCGACTCCAGCCTCGCGGTCTTCGGCGTCTCCTTGAGCGGGCAGTCGAGCTTCTTGCCGCTCTCGCTGTAGTAGGTGATGGTCACCTTGTAGGCGAGCTTCTCACCGGCGGCGGACACCCCGGCGTCGCCCTCCACCAGGCACTTGGGAAGATCTTCCAGCAGGCCCCGGACGTCGCCCTGGGCCACCTTCTCGGAGGCGGCGGCGACGCGGGCCATCACCACGTCCATACCGATGCGGGCGCCGTTGAGGGCGGTGTCGCGGTCGATGAAGCTGCGGGTGGTGACGACCTGGCGGACGATCGTCGGGAGAAACGCCACGGACAGGGCCAGGCCGACGAAGGTGACCATCATCACCATCGGCAGTGACCCGCGGTCGTCACCGGCGCGGCGGTGCAGCTTCATCATTTCGGCCTTCCCTTACCGCAGTCCGTGCTTCCGGCGGGCGGCGCTTCGCCGGTCATGTTCTGTGAGGTGAAGACGCTGTCGAACGGCATGGTGACCGTGCCCTCCTGGACCTGGAACCGCAGCCGGGTCATCTGGTAGGCGTTGCCGAAGCCCGTGCCGACCCCCGCTGTTCCGGCGCTCTCCTTGACGTACGGGGTGTCGCCGGGCTTGTAGACGGTGAACGGCTTGACGCCGCTCTCCAGGACCACGCCGCTGGCGAGTGCGGCCGGGGTCCCCGGCGTCTGCGTCGCCCCACCGGACCGGACCCAGCTGGCGAGGCTCAGCACACCACCGTCGAGCTTGAGTTGCCTGCACGGAATGTCGGCAGGGGTCTCCGCCGGCGCCGGGAGGGCGTACTCCATGTACCAGCCGTCGTGGTACTGGCCGGGCTCGGACATGTAGGTGGCGTACCGCAGCTCCTTGTCCAGCCGACGGAAACCGTTGTCCATCTGGTCACGGGCGACGGAGGTGTGCTCGATGCGTTTGGCGCCGGAATAGACCTCGATGGTGGCGGTCGTCACCGCGGCCATCACCACCGCCATGATCGCGGTGGTGATGAGGATCTCGACGAGGGAGAAGCCATCCTCACCACCCGTTCGACGATCTCGCACTCGGGCCTCCCCGCGGCTCAACTGACTCTCCAGACGAAGGTGTGGATCACGGTCTCCACCGGATGGGAACTGACCGCGGTGAGGGCGACGGTGTAGGTACCGGCCAGCAGCGGTGTACCGGAGATGGCCTCGTTGCCGTTCTGCCATGACGTGCCCGCCGGCAGTCCGACTGCGGTGATCTTGACGCCCTGCGCACCGACCGTGTCGGCGTTGGTGGTCACCGGCAACGTCACCTCCTGGCCGACGACGGAGTCCACCTGTCCGGCCGGAGACGTGACGGCCAGGCCGGACGCGGAGGTGACGAGCAGCTCGAAGGTGGTGCTCACCGTCGAGCCCCGTCCGTCCGTCACCGTGACAGTCGGCAGGTAGCGACCGGCGATTAGCACCGGAGATCCGGAGATCACCCCGGTGGACGGGTTGATGACCGATCCCACGGGCAGACCGGACGCCGCGTAGGTGTACTTCCCGTCACCGCCCGCCGCCGCCATGGCGAGAGTGAGGGTCGACGACACGGCGATCCGCTGCGGCGGAATCGCCTGCACGGTCAGTGGGTCGAGAACGGTATGGGTGTGCGTGAGTTTGCCGCTCATGCCGTTGGCATCGGTGGCGACGATGGTCGTGGTGAAGGTCTGGGCCGCGGTTCCGGTGATCAGGCCCGTCTTCGCATCGATCACCAAGCCGGTGGGCAACGGCGCCTCGACCTGGTACGTGAACGGCCCCACACCCCCGGTGACGACCGGCTGAATCCGGACGGCGTCCCCGGACCGGCTCGCCGGATCGACGGGCACCGTGACCGTCGGCGGATCGACCACCTCCCAGACCAGGTTGAGGTCGGCGTCGGTGTCGGAGCGCAGCGAGGCACCGGCCGGCGGGGTGCTCTCGGTCACCTTGATAGCCGTGTTCGTGGTGGCGAACGACCACTTGCCGGTCTTCGTCGGCGTACCCGACACCTCACCCGTCACCGGGTCGATACGGAGACCGTCGGGCAGGTTGGTGGCGCTCCACGTGTTGGGCAGGTTGCCGCCGGTGGCCTTCATGTAGACCGTGACACCCGACCGGCCCCGGTAGAAGGTCTGCATGAGCGGCATGCGGATGAGCGGCGTCGGCCGCTTGTCGCTGAACACCGCATCGTCCTTGACCCGGGAGACCAGCGTCGAGACGACATACGCGCACTGGTTGGCCGGGCAACTCTTGTGCGGCCAGGAGACGACCACGACGATCCGGTAGTACTTCAGGATCGAGGTGGTGTCGGTCGGCCGCTTGGGGTCGCCGATCGGGAGCGGACGGACGCAGTCGTCCTTCTCCTCATCCTTCGCGGCGAGTGGATAGACCTCGCAACCCGACACGAGAAGCCGCTGCTCGAAGGCCATGCCTCCGGTGGAGATCCGCTGTATCGCGGTCGGCAGCGGCGCGTTGTCGCCCTTGTCGACGGCGCTCGCGTCGTAGGCGTACTCACCCTGCGCGGCGTCGAAGGGCGTGGCCATGGTGTCCAGATACGGCGTCACCTTGTCCTTGAACGGACCGGCCTGCACCTCCTGCCACTGCGCCTTGACCTTCGCCTCACCGCGACCGTCGAGCAGCGCCGACCCCTCCAGCGCGCGAACCTGCTCCAGCGTGCCGCTGGCGACCTGCGCCGCCTGCCGTTGGTCCCGCTGCTGCGCGACCGCGAGGCTCCCGTTGACATAGAACGCGCCGAGCCCGGCCATGGCGGTGCTCAAGACCGCCAGGGAGACGAGCACCTCGATGAGGGTGAAACCCTCGTCGCCGGTGCGTCGGCCGAACGGAACGCTGCGCATCTCACTCCCGACTGCTGCCTGGGCACGGTTCTACCGGGGCTCCCATCGGCAGGGCGCTGCGAGACTGAAGGAATGCGCGCCCGCGGGGTCAGCCGGTGCGATCCGCGATGTAGTGGCAGAACTGCTCCAGCGTCTGCCGGGCGGCCCCGGCGGGCAGCGTGCCGACGCTGCGGCGGGCCGCCTCGGCGTAGCCGTGCACGGTCTCCCGGGCCTGCTTGAGAGCGGCCGACTCGCGCAGCAGGGCGAGCGCCTCGGCGTGCTCACCATCGTCGGTGAGCGGGCCCTTGCTGAGCAGTTCCCGCAGGCGGGGGCTGCCGGCCGAGGGGTCGGACAGGGCGTAGAGCACCGGCAGGGTGGGCACGCCCTCGCGCAGGTCGGTGCCGGGCGTCTTGCCGGACTGGGCCGACTCGGAGGCGATGTCGAGCAGGTCGTCGGAGAGCTGGAAGGCGATCCCGATAGCGGTGCCGAACGCGGCGAGCGTCTCCACGTGTGCCGGGGACAGCCCGGAGAACAGTCCGCCGAACCGGGCCGAGTTGGCGATCAGCGAGGCCGTCTTGTCCTCGATGGCGCGCAGGTGGTGCTGGATCGGGTCGCCGCCGCGCGGGCCGACGGTCTCGGCGAGCTGGCCGCGGACCAGCTGCGACAGGGTGGCGGCCTGGAGGCGGACCGCCTCGTCGCCCAGGCCGGCGGCCAACGACGCGGCCCGGGCCAGCAGAAAGTCGCCGACGTACACGGCCAGCCGGTTGCTCCACCGCGAGTTCGCGCTGGCCGCGCCGCGCCGCAGGGCCGCCTCGTCCATCACGTCGTCGTGGTAGAGGGTGGCCAGGTGGGTCAGCTCCATGAGCACCGCCGCCGGCAGCAGCTCGGGGCGGCCCGGGTCGCCGAACTGGGCGCACAGCGCCACCACCATCGGGCGGAACCGCTTGCCGCCGGCCCGCACCAGATGCGCCGCGACCTCGGCGACCAGCGGGTCGGGGCTGGCCACGGCGGTGTACAGCCCGGTCTCCACATCCGCCAGGAAGCCCGAGACGGCGTCCCGGACGGACGGATCGACGAGGTCACTGAGTCCCGGTATCGCGGCCGCCATGATCAAGAGGCTAGATCACCCGGCTGAGAGCACGCTGATCAGGCCCTCGGTGCAGAATCGACGCATGACCGTCACCGATCCACTCGACCTGATCGACATCGACAGCCTGCTCAGCGACGAGGAGCGACAGATCCGGGAGACGGTGGCCCGGTTCGTGGCCGACCACGTCCGCCCGCATGTGGCGGACTGGTTCGAGGCCGGCACCTTCCCTCGCGAACTCGCCCCCGAGCTGGGCAAGCTGGGCGTGCTCGGGATGCACCTGGAGGGGTACGGCTGCGCCGGCACCAGCGCCGTGGCGTACGGCCTGGCCTGCCTGGAGCTGGAGGCCGGCGACTCCGGGCTGCGCAGTTTCGTCTCGGTGCAGGGCTCGCTCGCGATGTTCTCGATCTGGAAGTACGGCTCCGAGGAGCAGCGTCAGGAGTGGCTGCCCCGGATGGCGGCCGGCGAGGCGATCGGCTGCTTCGGCCTGACCGAACCGGATTTCGGCAGCGACCCGGCCAACATGCGCACCCGCGCGGTCCGCGACGGCGGCGACTGGATCCTGAACGGCTCCAAGATGTGGATCACCAACGGCAGCGTCGCCGACGTCGCCACCGTGTGGGCGCAGACCGAGGACGGCATCCGCGGCTTCCTGGTACCGAAGGACACTCCCGGCTTCACCACGCGGACCATCAAGCGGAAGCTGTCGCTGCGCGCCTCGATCACCGGTGAGCTGGCCCTCGACGACGTCCGGTTGCCCGGTTCCGCCATGCTGCCCGGGGCGGCCGGCCTGGGCGCCCCGCTGAGCTGCCTGAGCGAGGCCCGGTTCGGCATCGTCTTCGGCTCGGTCGGCGCGGCCCTCGACGCGTTGCGCACCACGATCGACTACGCGAACAACCGCGTCCAGTTCGGCAAGCCGATCGCCGCCTTCCAGCTCACCCAGGGCAAGCTGGCCGACATGGCGGTCGACCTCGGCACGTCCGCGCTGCTCGCGCTGCACCTGGGCCGGCTCAAGGACGCCGGCCGGATCAAGCCGCACCAGATCAGCGTCGGCAAGCTCAACAACGTGCGCCGGGCGCTGGCCATCGCCCGCGAGTGCCGCGGCATCCTGGGCGGCAGCGGCATCACTCTGGAGTATTCTCCGCTGCGCCACGCCAACAACCTCGAGTCGGTGGTCACCTACGAGGGCACCTCGGAGATCCACACGCTGGTCATCGGCCAGACGCTCACCGGCCACGCCGCTTACCGATAAAGATCAACACCTGTCTCCGGTACGGCGCACCCCGCCCCCGAACCGCATTCCGCCCGCTCCGCGGCACCACGCGATCCCACTGCCGGGTCCGGCCCGCGACGCGACCGCCGGGCTCAGATCGGTGGCCGGGGGGCGGCGTACGCCGTACCGTTGAAGGTTGTTTATGATCTTGCCGCGTGATCCATAGAAAACTGTCCTTAGTGGCAGCAATAGGATTGATCGCGGCCTCCGCGTTCCTGGGTGCCGGCCCCGCGCTCGCCGACGAGACCGAGACCGAGCCGCCCGTGGTCGAGCTGGTGCTCGACGTGAGCGGGTCGATGAAGGCCGCCGACGTCGAGGGCGGCGCCACCCGGATGACCGTCGCCAAGCAGGCGTTCAACGAGGTCGTCGACTCGCTGCCGGAGACCACCCAGCTCGGGATCCGGGTGCTGGGCGCCACCTACGCCGGCAAGAGCAAGCGGCTCGGCTGTCAGGACACCCAGCAGATCGTTCCGGTCGGCACGGTCAACCGGGTCGCCGCCAAGAACGCCATCGCCACCCTGAAACCGACCGGCTTCACCCCGATCGGCCTCGCCCTGCGCGAGGCGGCGGCGGATCTGGGCGACACCGGATCGGTACGCCGGATCGTGCTGATCACCGACGGCGAGGACACCTGCACGCCGCCCGACCCGTGCGACGTCGCCCGGGAGCTGGCCGCGCAGGGCACCGAGCTGGTCGTCGACACGCTCGGCCTGGCGCCCGACGAGAAGACCCGCAAGCAGCTGGTCTGCATCTCGCAGGCGACCGGTGGCACGTACGCCGCGGCGCAGAGCGAGGACGAGCTGACCGACCGGATCAAGCAGCTGGTCGACCGGGCCGCGCTGCCGCCGCCGGTGACCCCGGCCGCGGTGACCGGCGCGAAGGACTGCGCCAAGGCGCCGCTGCTGGCGGCCGGCGTCTACACCGACCGGGAGCTGATCGGCGAGCACCGTTACTACCGGGTCGCCGTCGACTCCGGCGACGAGCTGCGCGCCTCGGTGAGCGTGGCGCTGGACCGGCCGCTGAACCGGGACTACGGCGTACTGATCAAGGCGGCCACGATGGACGGCCGGGAACTGGTCCGCGGGGTGGACGCGAGCAGCGGCCGCGCCGACGTGATCTCGGCGGGCCTGCGCTGGTCCGGTGACGAGGAGCCGGACCTCTCCGCGACCTCGGACATCTGCCTGGAGGTCAGCAACTCGTTCGCCTCGGCCACCGCGGCCGGCGCCCCTGGCATGCCGGTCGAGTTGAGCATCGGCCTGGCCCCGGCCTCCGAGGCGCCGGACGCGCCGGGCCTGGGCCGTGGCCTGCTGCTGCTGTTCGTGCTGGCGATCGCCGGACTGGTGGCCGGTGTGCTGGCCGGATGGCTGACCCGCTGGTGGGTCGCCAAGTGGGGAGTGAACTGATGCGCGTTCTTCCGGCTCTGATCGCCCTCGGTGTGATCATGCTGCCCTCGCCCGCGTTCGCCGACCCCTCTGCGGAGCCGAAACCGGCCGCGATCGGCTCGGCGGGCACCTCCTTCCTGACCGCGGTGACCATCACCGCCGAACAGCCGGTGAAGGTCGCCGCGGTCACCGGTGACTACCTCTACTGGTCGTTCCCCGCCGAGGCCGGGCAGCGCCCGGAGCTCGCGGTCACCGTGGACCTGTCGAAGGCCGCCGACCGATCCGGCGCCCAGTCCTGGACCGTCGAGGTGTTCGACGGACTGCGGCGGCGGCAGGCGTGCGTGGGCGGCGAGCAGAGCCCGGTCGCCGCGGTCTCCGACACCGAGCTCACCCTCGGCTGCCGGCTGCGGCAGGTCCGGTCGTGGGCCGAGCCGTGGGACGGTGACCCGCTGCCGGGCACCTACTACGTACGGCTCTCCAGCACCGACCTGCCGGAGAAGGACCTGGGCCTGCCGATCGACGTGGCCCTGACCCTCACCGTCGCGACCGGCGACACCGGCGCGGACCAGGGAACGCTCGCCGCGCCGCTGGTGCCGGACAACCGGCCGGGCGAGGTGCTGACCGCCGCGCCGGTGGAGGAGCCGGCCGAGGCCGACGACGGCATCTCGCTGGACTGGCTGCCGGACTTCTCGTCCCGTTGGGTGTGGACGATCGCCGGTGGCGTGCTCGCCGCGATCACCGGCCTGATCGGATTCTCCTGGACCCGTAGGCGCCGGGCCTGACCGCCGGAAAGGGGGGCCTCGGCCCCCCTTTCCCGCATCAGAGCTTGTCGAGCTGGGTGACGACCATCGCGACGGCGAAGAAGCCGTAGAAGCCGATCGCCGCGATCATGCCGCCGAGCCGCCAGCCGCGCATCCGCACCGGCGCCGGCAGATCCCGGGTGTTCAGCTTCACCAGCAGGATCGAGTAGAGCAGTGTCACCACCGAGGCCGCGCAGGTGGAGACGATCAGCAGGCCGAGCGGCTGGGTGAAGCCGGCCAGCAGGATGATCGAGCCGAGCACGATCTCGGCCCACACCACGGTCAGGTAGATACGCGGTTCGGTCCAGCGCGCGGAATCGGCGAGGTAGTTGCGGCGCAGGAAGTCCGACGCCACCCGGCCGATGATGTCGAGCAGGCCCATCGCGGCGGCCCACAGCGACACCGCGGCCACCGCCAGGAACAGCAGCTTGAGCCACGGGCCGACCTCGGCCGCGAAGATCTCGCCCTGGATCCGCAGGAACGACGGGTCCGACTTGAGGTCGTCGCGGCCGAACAGCGTCTCGTACGCGAGCAGGCTCATCACGCCGATGGTCACGAAGCAGACCGCCACGAACGTGACCAGGTGCTCGATGTTGGCGCGCTTCCACCACACCGTCCAGCGGCCCATCGACGACTCGTCGAGCGGGAACGTGTAGCGGTCGCCGCCGCCGGCCGCCTCCTCCTGCCCGGTGATCGGGGAGATCAGCCGGGGGACGTGGGCGCCCATGCCGTACCGCTTGTCGCGGATCCAGTTGCTCAGCACCAGGTTGTGCACGCCACCGGCGCCGGCCGCGCCGATCGCGCTGAGCAGCATGGTGAAGGTGATGCCGTCCGGGATCTGCCCGAACTCGGTGACCGTGGCCTTCGCGCCGTCGCCCCACGTGCTCAGCGAGATCACGAAGACGACCACGACGGCCAGGAAGAACAGCGTCAGGGCGACCTTGACGACCTCGACCCGCTCGACGGTCCGGTAGACCACCTTGGACAGCGACAGCAGCACACCGATGATCACCAGGGTGGCCACCGTGATCCAGACCGGGTCGCCACCCCCGATCAGGTAGGTGAAGACGGTCGAGCCGCTGGTCGCCCAGCCGGGCCAGACGTACTGGAAGGCGCCGGCCAGGCAGATGATGACGCCCCAGCCCTTCCACCAGCGGGAGAAGCCGGCGACCACGGTCTGCCCGGTGGCCAGGGTGTAGCGCTCGATCTCCATGTTGATGACGAACTGCACGGCCAGCGTGGTGAACGCCAGCCAGAGCAGGCCCAGGCCGCCGATCGCGGTCAGGTACGGCCAGAGGATGATCTCGCCGGCCGCCATGCCGATGCCGACGGCGACGACGCCGGGGCCGACCATCCGGCGTAGCGAGAGGGGTTCGGGGAGTTCACGAGTGGTGCTCTCGGTCAGCATTGCCGCTCCAGAATCTGGGAGAGGTGAAGCAACATCCGCGAGATATCGGGGGCGCACCCGGTGAACAGCTCGAACGCCGCGGCGGCCTGGTAGGCGCACATCGCCGTGCCGCCGATGGTCCGCAGGCCGCGGGCACGGGCGGCACGCAGCAGCTCCGTCTCCACCGGCATGTAGACGATGTCGGCGACCCACAGGCCACGGTGGAGCGACTCTGCGGGCAGCGGCGTTCCCGGGTGGTGGTGCATGCCGACCGGGCTGGCGTTGACCAGCCCGTCGGCGCCGGCGAGCAGCTCCGGACCGGCCGTCGTGACGTGGGCCGCGCCGAGACGGTCGGCCAGCTCCCCGCCACGTTCGGCGTCCGGATCGACGATGGTGAGGCGCTCGACACCGAGATCGCGCAGCGCGTGACCGCAGGCGGCTCCGGCGCCGCCCGCGCCCAACTGCACGACATGGCCGGTGGCCGCGCCCGGCAGACCGGTCCGGAAGGACTCGGCGAATCCGTACGCGTCGGTGTTGTGTCCCTGTCGCCGCCCGTCCCGGAAGACCACGGTGTTGACCGCACCGATGTCGCGGGCCTGCGGGGACAGGTCGTCGAGGTGTTTGATCACCTGCTGCTTGAACGGGTGGGTGATGTTGAGCCCGGCGAAACCGGCGCGGTCGGCCTCGTCGAGGAGCCGTTCGAGATCCGCGGGGTCCCCGGTGTCGAACAGCGTGTAGGTGAGCCCGAGGTGGTGGTGGCGCCCCTCGGCCTCGTGCAGCGCCGGTGACAGCGACGTGCCGATTCCGGCTCCGATCAACCCGCACCGGCACCGTGCCATAGGGATCTCCGCTTCTAATGTACGAACTGGTACGTTAGTTATCGGGTGTGACGGCGGACACTGTCAAGCCCCACGGCAGACTTGCCTCCATGACGCAGGAGAAGACGGTGACGGCACAGACGGGAGAGCGGCGGCGCGACGCCGAGCGCACCCGCACCGAGATCGTCGACGTGGCCACCGAGGAGTTCGCGGAACGCGGCTACAGCGGCGCCCGGGTCGACGAGATCGCCGCCCGCACCCGCACCACGAAACGGATGATCTACTACTACTTCGGCGGCAAGGAGCAGCTCTACCTGGCGGTTCTCGAGCGGGCGTACGCCGAGATCAGGGCCGCCGAACGCACCGTCGACGTCGACCACCTCGACCCGGTCGCCGCGGTCCGCCGCCTCGCCGAGGTCACCTTCGACCACCACGAGGCGCACCCGGCCTTCATCAAACTCGTCGGCGTCGAGAACGCGCAGCACGCCAAACACATGAACCACGTGGCCCGGCTCGTCGACCTGAACAGCTCGGCCGTCGACCTGCTCCGCGGCGTCCTCGACCGGGGCCGCGCGGAAGGCACGTTCCGTGACGACGTCGACGCTCTCGACGTACACATGATGATCAGTTCGTTCTGCTTCTTCCGCGTCGCCAACCGCCACACCTGGGGCGCGCTCTTCGACCGGGACCTGCTCGACGAGTCCCGCCGCGGGCACTACCGCACCATGCTCGGCGACCTGGTGACCGGCTATCTACGAAAGTGAGATCCGATGCGCCGGTCGATCGCTACGGTTTGTGTATCCGGGACCCTCGACGACAAGCTGACGGCGGCCGCCGCCGCCGGATTCGACGGCATCGAGTTGTTCGAGAACGACCTCGTGGTGTCACCGTGGGCACCGGCGGAAATCCGGCGGCGCTGCGCCGACCTGGGCCTCACCATCGACCTGTACCAGCCGTTCCGCGACTTCGAGGCGGTGCCGGACGAGCTGCTCAAGGCCAACCTCGCGCGGGCCGAGCGCAAATTCGAGGTGATGGCCGAACTCGGAACCGACACCGTCCTCGTCTGCTCGTCGGTGTCCCCGGCCGCCGTCGCCGACGACGACCTGGCCGCCGCCCAGCTCGCCCTGCTGGCCGACCGCGCGGCGGAACACGGGATGCGGATCGCGTACGAGGCCCTGGCCTGGGGCCGCCACGTGTCCACGTGGGACCACTCGTGGCGGATCGTCCAGCGGGCCGCCCATCCCGCGCTCGGGCTCTGCCTCGACTCGTTCCACGTACTGTCCCGCGAGATCCCCCCGGACGGCATCGCCGCCATCACCCCCGGCAAGATCTTCTTCCTGCAGTTGGCCGACGCCCCACACCTGCGGATGGACGTTCTCCAGTGGAGCCGCCACCACCGTCTCTTCCCCGGCCAGGGCGCCTTCGACCTGCCCCACTTCCTCGACCTGGTCCTGGCCGCCGGCTACGACGGACCCCTCTCCCTGGAGGTCTTCAACGACGTCTTCCGCCAGTCGGATCCGGCCCGAACCGCAGTCGACGCGATGCGCTCCCTGACCCTCCTCGAAGACCGCCTGGCCACCCTCCCCACCACACCCCACACCGCCACCACCCCCAGCACCCCCGCACCCATCGTCTCCCCCACCCTCAGCACCCCGGCACCGCACACCGCCACCACCCTCAGCGCCCCCGCACCCCACGCCTCCCCCACCCCCGGCACCCCCGCACCCGTCGCCTCCCCCGACCTCGGCGCCCCCGCACCCCACGCATCCCCCACCCCCGGCACCCCCGCACCCGTCGCCTCCCCCGACCTCAGCGCCCCCGCACCCCACGCCTCCCTCGCGGACCGACCGGGCGTTCGCCGGCTTCCTCCCGCCCCGCGGCTGGCCGGACACGCCTTCACCGAGTTCGCCGTCGACGGGCGCTCGGGGCCCGAGCTGCGGTCCGCCCTGCGCGGACTCGGATTCGCACACACCGGTCAGCACCGCACCAAACCGGTCGAACTATGGGAACAGGGCGGCTGCCGGATCGTCCTGAACAGCGCCGTCACCCAGCCCGGCCCGGCCACCATCAGCGCCTTCGCGGTCACCTCCGAGAACCCACCGCTTTCCCTGGCCCGCGCCGAGGCGCTGTCTGCCCCCGCCCACCCCAACGTGCGCGAACCAGGCGAGGCCGAACTCGCCGCGATCACCGCCCCGGACGGCACCAGCGTCTTCGTCACCCACCCCGGCGACGACTGGCGCTCCGACTTCCTGCCCACCGGCACCGCGTCCGGCCCCGGCGGCGGGCTGCTCACCGTCGACCATCTCGGCCTTGCCCAGCCGTTCGACCACTTCGACGAGGCCGGGCTCTTCTACCACTCGGTGCTCGGCCTCGATCACCTTCCCACCGAGGAATACGCGGCACCGTACGGCCTGATGCGCTCCCGCGCCGTAGCCGATCCGCAGAGGACGGTCCGCGTCGCCCTGACCGTGGCCCTGCTCCGCCGCGGCGAATGGGCACCCGCCGTGTCCGACCCACAGCACGTGGCCTTCGCGACCGCCGACCTGATCACCACCGCCCGGTCCCTGAGCCTGCCGCCGCTGCCGGTCCCGGCGAACTACTACGCCGACCTGGCCGCCCGCTTCGGGCTCACCGACGACTTCGTGGCCACCCTTCGCGAGCACGGCATCCTCTACGACCGCGACCCCTCCGGCGGCGAACTGCTCCACCTCTACACCCCGGTCCTCGGCGGCCGCGTCTTCTTCGAAATCGTCGAACGCCGCACCGGCTACGACCGCTTCGGCGAACCCAACGCCCCCGTACGCATGGCCGCCCAACGCCACCGCCGCCTAACCACCGCCCCCTGATTCCCGCCCCACCTCACCCCACCGCCCCACCACCCACAGCCCTGCCCCACCACCCACCGCCCCGCCCCGCCCCTACCGCCCCGCCCACCACCTACCGCGCCCACCACCTACCGCGCCGCCCCTGCCACGCGACCACCACCCACCGCGCGCCCACCACCCACCGCGCCGCCCCTGCCACGCGACCACCACCCACCGCGCGCCCACCACCTACCGCGCTGCCCCTGCCGCCTATCGCCCCCGCTGCCCGCCGCAATCACCGCGCACCGCCTCACCACATCAAGCAACCCACAGCCGACGATCTTGGACGTTCTCCCACCCAATCCGGCAGCAAGACGCCCAAGATCTCGCCACCCCGGCACCCGGGCAGTCAAGCCGCCGCGCACCCGGGCAGCCGGGTAGCCGGACAGCTGGCGACCTTGGACGTTTTCCCACCCAACTCGGTGGCAAGACGCCCAAGATCTCGCCACCCCGGCACCCAGGCACTCAAGCAGCCGCGCACCCGAGCAGCCGGGTAGCCGGACAGCTGGCGACCTTGGACGTTTTCCCACCCGACTCGGTGGCAAGACGCCCAAGATCTCGCCACCCGGGCACCCGGCAGCCGAGCATCTGGCGACCTTGGACGATCTCCCACCCGATCCGGTGGCAAGACGCCCAAGATCTCGCCACCCCGGCACCCGGGCACTCAAGCAGCCGCGCACCCGGGCAGCCGGGCAGCCGGACAGCTGGGCAGCTGGGCAGCTGGGCAGCTGGGCAGCTGGCGACCTTGGACGATTTCCCACCCGATCCGGTAGCAAGACGCCCAAGATCCAGTTGCCCAAGCATCCCCAGCGCCCAGGCAGCCGCAGCCTGCGACCTTGGGCGATCGACCATCGAATCCGGTTGGAAATCGTCCAAGATCCGCGTGGGGAGGCCGTGCGACGAGACCCCGCGAGGAGGGTGGGCGGGGAGGGTGGGTGAGGAGGCCCCGCGCGAGGAGACCACGTGAGGAGAGTGGACGGGGCGGATGGGCGAGGAGACACCGCGTGAGGAGAGTGGACGGGGAGACCGCGGGAGGAGAGTGGACGGGGACACCGCGCGAGGAGAGTGGACGGAGACACCGCGCGAGGAGAGTGGACGGAGACACCGCGCGAGGAGAGTGGACGGAGACACCGCGCGAGGAGAGTGGGCGGGGAGACCGTGGGAGGAGAGTGGGCGGGGTGGGTGCGGTTGGGGGCGCTTTATGCCGTACCGGAAGGGGTCAAGGGCGACGGACCGCTGGGCCTCGATTCCACCAGAGGGAGAGGGTCACGCCGGTGACCACCAGGAGCGTGCCCAACAAGAGGAACCACGCGCTGATCTCGACGTCCCGCTTCGTGAGGCCGAATTCGCGGGGCAGGTCGGCGAGGACGTCGGTGAGTTGTTCGGCGTCCTCGGCTTTGAAGTAGCGGCCGCCGCTCATGTCGGCCACCCGGGTGAGCGCCTCCTCGTCGATCTCGCGGTTGCCGCCGCCCCGGCCGCCGCCGCCGAAGCCGCCTCCGCCGAAGCCTCCGCCGGTGAAGGCCGAGTCGCCGCTGACCTGGTCGGCGGTGCAGACCATCTGCTGGGGGTCGGTGGTGCCGAAGCCGATCGTGTAGACCCGCAGGTGGCGGGCGGCGGCCTGCTGGGCGGCGGTGACCGGGTCGACGCCGGTGGTGTTGGAGCCGTCGGTGAGGACGACGATGGTGTCCGGCTGGTAGTCGATGGGGGCGCCGTCGGGGGTGGTGGCCTCGGGCAGTTCGACGCCGGTGCCGGCCACCTCGGGGTTGATCTCGGCGATCGCGTCGATGGAGGTGAGGATGGCCTGGCCGATGGCGGTGCCGCGGCCGGTCTTGAGGTTTTCGATGGCCTCCAGCAGCGGGGCCTTGTCGGCGGTCGGCGCGACCAGCAGGCCGGCGATGCCGGAGAAGGCGACCAGGCCGATCCGGGTGTCGCCTTTCTGGGCTTCGACGAATTCGCGGGCCGCGTCGACGGCGACGGCCAGCCGGTTGGGGGCGATGTCGGTGTTGCACATCGAGCCGGAGACGTCGATGGCGAGCAGGATGGTGGTGTCGTTGGACGGCACGGTGACCGACGCCTGCGGCCGGGCCACGCCGCCGGCGAGGGCGACCAGTCCGGCCAGGAACAGGTAGACGGGGATCCGGCGGCGCCAGGCGGTGCGCCCGGGCAGGGCGGCGCGGATCAGCGCGATGCTGGAGACGGTGACCGCGGTCCGCTTCCGGCGCCGGTTCAGCCACCAGCGGGCGGCCAGCAGGAGCGGTACGGCCAGCACCGCCAGCAGCGCCCACGGCCAGCTCAGCGACATCAGATGATCCTTCCGTGCCAGCGGACGCCCAGCAGCCCGCCGAGGGTGAGGAGCAGCAGGGCCGCCGCGGCGAACGGCGCGGTGAGTTCGATCGGCTCCTTCTCGGTGGTGAGCCGCAGGTCGATCGAGCCGGTGCTGGCGGCGAGCGCGCCCGCGTCGCCGGCCGCGTAGTAGGTGCCGCCGGTGACCTGGGCGACCGTGGTCAGCAGGGTCTCGTCGAGGGCGGTGGCCAGTTGGAAGCCGTCCACCTCGACGGTGCCGCCTTTGGCGGTGCCGACGCCGACGGTCTGGATCCGCACTCCGGCGGCCGCGGCGAGTTCGGCGGCGGCCGGTACGTCGGGACCGCCGGTCTCCTCGCCGTCGGAGAAGACCACGATGGTGGCCGACGGCCAGTAGCCGAGGTCGGGCGCGGGACTGTTCTGTTCGGGCAGGCTGACCGGTTTGCCGGTGATGGTGCCGAGCGCGACCAGGATGGCCTTGCCGAGCGAGGTGCCGCCGCTGGGCGAGACGCGTTCGATGGCGGCGACGGCGGCCGCGTGGTCGTCGGTGGGCGCCTGGGTGAGCAGGGCTTCGCTGCCGAAGACCAGGACGCCGACGTCGACGCTGTCCGGCTGGTCCTCGACGAAGCCTTTCGCGGCCTGCTGGGCGGCGGCCAGCCGGCTCGGGGCGACGTCGCCGGCCGACATGCTGTTGGAGATGTCGAAGGCGAGCAGGACGGTGCCGGCGACCCGGGGTACGGAGACCTCGGCCTGTGGTCGGGCCAGGCCGATCAGCATGACCGGGAGGGCGGCGAGGATCAGCGCGTACGGCAGGTGCCGCCGTTTCGCCAGGGTGGTGAAGCCGGCCGCCGCCAGGGCCGCCGCGCGTCTCCTGGCGAGTCCGGCGTATCCGGCCACCGCCGCGACGGTCAGCAGGACGGCGACGGCGATCACGGCCGGGTAGAGGAAGGTCACCGGCGCCTCCGTCCGGAGCGGCGGACCATGTCGACCAGGCCGGCGAGCATGTCCTGGTCGGTGGTGATCCGGTGGGGGTCGACGGCGGCCCGGCGCATGGCTTCGGCGATCTCCCGTTCGCGGGTGCCGACCTGGTCGGTGAGGCGGGCGCGCAGCAGCGGGTCGCTGGTGTCGACGAGCAGTTGTTCGCCGGTCTCGGCGTCCTCGACGAGGATCAGGCCGAGGTCGGGCAGGTCCAGTTCGGCGGGGTCGACGACGCGGATGACGACGACCTCGTGGCGGTGGGCGAGCCGGGCGAGCGGCCGGTCCCAGCCGGGGTCGCCGATGAAGTCGGACATCACGAAGACGAGGCTGCGCCGTTTCGCCGTAGTCGCGGCGGCCAGCGCGAGCATCGCCGCAATATCAGTCGTTTTATCCGACTTTTTCAGGACATTTGAGGTCAGCTCACGTGCGATCCGCAGGATCTGATCCCGCCCGGTCCGCGGTGGGATCACCCGATGTGAACCATTGTCGAACAATATCGCCCCGACCCGGTTCCCCCCTTGGGAGATCAACCGCCCGATACCGATCGCCAGTTCGGCAGCGACCGATTCCTTACCCACACCCCCGCCGAAGCGCATCGACGCCGACCGGTCGATCACCAGCCAGGCCGTCATCTCACGGTCCTCGGTGTACAACCGCACGAACGGCTCGTCCACCCGCGCCGTCACGTTCCAGTCGATGTGCCGGACGTCGTCCTCGGGTGTGTAGGCCCGCAGGTCGGTGAAATCGAGCCCGCCCCCGTGCCACACGGTCCGGTAGGAACCCTGCAGGCGCCCGTCGAGGCGGCGCCCGAGCTTCCACTCGAGGCGCCGCAGCAGCCGATCGGGGGCCGTCGTCATCGAGTCCGGCCCGCCGGTTCCGGGAACGTCATGTTCGCCAGGATCTTGGCGATGACCAGATCCGCGGTCACCTCGTCGGAGAGCGCCTCGTAGGAGAGCACGAGCCGGTGCCGCAGCACGTCCAGGGCCAGGTCGCTGAGGTCCTCGGGCACCACGTACTCGCGGCCGCGGATGAAGGCCAGCGCCCGGGCGGCCAGCACCAGGCTGATCGAGGACCGCGGGCTGGCGCCGTAGGTGACGTACCGCGCCAGGTCGGTGAGCCCCACCCGGGCCGGGTCACGGGTGGCGTGCGCCAGGTTGACCGCGAACTCGATCAGCGACGGGTCGACGTAGACCCGGTCGACCTCGTCCTGGAGCCCGGTGAGGATCTCCGGGTCGATGATCGGCTGGATCGCGGCGGCCCGGCCCAGGGCCCGCTCGACCACCACGAACTCCTCGGTCACGCTCGGGTAGCCGACGACCACCTTCATCATGAACCGGTCGACCTGGGCCTCGGGCAGTGGATAGACGCCCTCGTTCTCGATCGGGTTCTGGGTGGCCATCACCAGGAACGGGCTGGGCAGCCGGTGGGTCTCCCGGCCGATGGTGACCTGGCGTTCCTGCATGGTCTCCAGCAGGGCGCTCTGCACCTTGGCGGGCGCCCGGTTGATCTCGTCGGCCAGCAGCAGGTTGGTGAAGACCGGACCGAGCTCGACCTGGAACTCACCGGTCCGCTGGTGGTAGATCCGGGTGCCGACGATGTCGGCGGGCACCAGGTCGGGGGTGAACTGCACCCGGTGGAAGTCGCCACCGATCGCCTCGGCCAGCGACTTCACGGCGAGCGTCTTGGCCAGGCCGGGCACGCCCTCGACCAGTATGTGCCCGCGGGCCAGCAGCGCCACGATCAGCCGTTCCAGCAGGTTGTCCTGGCCGACGATGGTCTTCTTGACCTCGTACAGCACCTTCTCGATCGGGCCGGCGGAGGCGGGCGGGGCGTCGGTCCAGCTCATTCGTCCTTCGCTTTCCATCATCAGAGGGGAGGTGACTGCATCAGAGGGGAGGTGACTGGCCGTCGCCCTCGCCGGTGCCGCCGAGCGCCGCCCCGATCGGCACGGCGAACCCGATGCCGATGAAGGTGCCGGCGCCGCTCGGGTTGGCCAGCGCGATCACGATCCCGATCACCTGCCCGCGGTCGTTGATCAACGGTCCACCCGAGTTGCCGGGGTTGACCGCCGCGTCGAACTGGATGAGGCCTTCGATGTCCTGTTCACCATCGTCGCCGTTCAGCTTCCGGTTCAGCCCGGAAACGACGCCGCTGGTGGTGCTGAAGACCAGCCCCAGCGGGTTGCCGATCGCCACCACGTCGTCGCCGACCGCCGCGCCGCCGCCGAGCACCGCCGGGACCAGCGTCTCCGGCAGTTTCTCCGGGGTGAGCATGGCGATGTCCCGGGACGGGTCGGCACTGCGCAGTCGCGCCGCGGCCTTGGTGCCGTCGGCGTAGGTGAGCGCGATCGTCTCGGCGCCGTCGACCACGTGCAGGGCGGTCAGGATGCTGCCGTCGGCGTTGGCGATCACGCCGGTGCCGCTGCCCGCCTCGGCACGGGCCCGCGAGTCGTGCCCGGTGGTCTCGATGACCACCACCGACGGGGTGAGTGTCTGGTGGATCTGCGCCACGGTGAGGGGCGCGTCCGAGGCGGACGGCGCGGCCGACGGGGCGGTCGCGGCGGGCGTGCCGTCATCGACCCCACCGCGTACGGCCACGAGCACCGTGATCGCCACGGCCCACGCCACGACCGCCCCGATGAGGATCTTGCGGCGCAGATCAGCGGTGTTCCATCGGCTCGTCCGCTCCTCCGGAGGGGGTTCCGGTGCCTCGGCGCCCTCCGCGCGGAGCACCGTCATCACGGCACGACCGCCACACTCAGCATTTCTCGACCCTAGAAGCCATTCCTAAGAATTTGCCAAGAGAGTGCCCATGGTTTCCGGTACGCGAGATCACCCATAAGCTCCCGAAGCGGACGTTGTCGGGAGTTCCCTATCGGGGTGACCCGCGAGTAACGTGTTTCGCCGAGGGGGAATGCCATGAGCACGACTCAGCGCAAAACCACCGACGTCTCCGAGAAGCAGGCCCGCCAGACCGCGGAGGCCGCCCGCGAGTCCGCGTGGACCCGCCCCAGCTTCGGCAAGGAGCTGTTCCTCGGCCGGTTTCGGCTCGACCTGATCGACCCGCCGCCCGCGGCGGGGCCCCGGCCCGAGTTCCTGGACCGGCTGGAGGAGTTCCTGCGGTCCGGAGTGGACGGCGCCCGCATCGAGCGGGAGGCGCGGATCCCCGACGAGGTCTTCCACGGCCTCGCCCGGCTGGGCGCCTTCGGCATGAAGATCGACGAGGAGTTCGGCGGCCTAGGCCTGTCCAACCTGCACTACTGCAAGGCGCTGACCATGACCGGCTCGGTGAGCGCCTCGGTGGCCGCGCTGCTCTCCGCGCACCAGTCGATCGGTGTGCCGCAGCCGCTCAAGCTGTTCGGCTCCGAGGCGCAGAAGCGGGCGTTCCTGCCCCGGCTGGCGGCCGGCGAGGTGTCCGCGTTCCTGCTCACCGAACCGGACGTCGGCTCCGACCCGGCGCGGCTGGGCACGGTGGCCGAGCCGGTGGAGGGCGGCTTCCGGCTCAACGGGGTGAAACTGTGGGCCACCAACGGCACGGTCGCCACTCTGCTGGTGGTGATGGCCCGGGTCCCGGAGAAGGGGATCACCGCGTTCGTGGTGGAGGGCGACGCGCCGGGCATCACCGTCGAGCGGCGCAACGCGTTCCTCGGGCTGCGCGGCCTGGAGAACAGCGTGACCCGTTTCCACGACGTGTTCGTGCCGGCGGAGAACGTGATCGGCGGCCTCGGCAAGGGTCTGCGGATCGCGCTGACCACGCTGAACACCGGCCGGCTGTCGCTGCCGGCGATGTGCGTCGGCGCCGGAAAACGGGCGCTGGCGATCGCCCGCGAGTGGTCGGCCGACCGCGTCCAGTGGGGCCGCCCGGTCGGTGACCACGAGGCGGTGGCCAAGAAGATCGCCTTCATCGCCGCCACGACGTACGCCATGGAGTCCATGCTGGACCTCTGCTGCCGAATCGCCGACGACCACCGCAACGACATCCGGATCGAGGCCGCCCTGGTCAAGCTGTTCGCCAGCGAGATGGCGTGGCTGGTGGCCGACGAGCTGATCCAGATCCGCGGCGGCCGCGGTTACGAGACGGCCGACTCGCTGGACGCCCGCGGCGAGCGGGCCGCCGAGGCCGAGCAGATCCTCCGTGACCTGCGGATCAACCGGATCTTCGAGGGCTCGACCGAGATCATGCATCTGCTCATCGCCCGGGAAGCGGTCGACGCGCACCTGTCGGTGGCCGGCGACATCATCGACCCGGACGCCGATCTGGCCCGCAAGGCCCGCGCCGGGGCGCGAGCCGGGGCGTTCTACGCACGCTGGCTGCCCACGCTCACGGTCGGTCCGGGTCAGAAACCTTCGGCGTACGGGGAATTCGGGCCCCTGGCGCACCATCTGCGGTGGGTGGAACGCACCTCGCGACGGCTGGCCCGGTCCACCTTCTACGCGATGTCCCGCTGGCAGGGCCGGATGGAGCGCAAGCAGGCGTTCCTGGGCCGGATCGTGGACATCGGCGCCGAACTGTTCGCGATGGCCGCCGTGGTCTCCCGCGCGCACGCCGAGCGCGACGACCGTCCCGCCGGCCGGGAGCTGGCCGACCTGTTCTGCCGGCAGGCGCGGCTGCGGGCCGAGGCGCATCTGGCCGCCCTGTGGGACAACACCGACGCCCTGGACGCGAAGGCCGCCGAGCGGGTGCTCGGCGGCCGGTACGCGTTCCTGGAGGAGGGTGTGATCCACCCGGAATCGGACAAGCCCTGGGTGGCGGCGTGGGAGCCCGGCGCCGGCACCGCCGAGGACGTCCGCCGCCGGATCCCTCCGCCGGCCGGCTAGGGCCTCAGCCGCGCGAGATGGCGGTCATCTCGTCGCGGTCGACGACCTTGATCCGCTTGCGGCCGTGCGGCTCGCCGAGCGCGATCTCGTACGCGTCCAGGAGCTGCCAGCCGGCCCAGGTGGTGATCGGCAGGCCGCGCTGCTCCAGGTAGGCGATCGGGGCGTCCGGGTCGCCCTCTGGGGCGAGCGGCAGCCGGCCCTGCTCCTGGTCCTCCAGGAGGCTGGCGACCGTCTCGCCGGAGCAGCCCTTGGTGTGGCCGATCAGGCCGACCGGGCCACGCTTGATCCAGCCGGCCACGTAGGTGCCGGGGACGTGCTCGCCGTCGAGGTCGATGACCCGGCCGGCGGCGTGCGGGATGGTGCCGGTCGTGGTGTCGAACGGCAGGTCCGGCAGCGCGCTGCTGAGGTAGCCGACCGCACGGTAGACGGCCTGCACGTCCCAGTCGGTGAACTCGCCGGTGCCGCGCACCCAGCCGTCGCCGGTCAGCTCCTGGGTCTCGGTACGCAGGCCGACGACCTTGCCGTTCTCGCCGAGCACCTCGACCGGGGCCTGGAGGAAGTACAGGTGCAGGCGGCGCGGCCGGTCCCGCGGGTCGCGGACGGCCCAGTTCTGGAGGATGTCCACGCACATCTTGATGTGCCGGGTCTGGCGCATCGCCTCGAGGCTGGCCTCGTCGAACTCGATGCCCTCGGGGTGGACGATCACCTCGACGTTCGGCGAGTGGTCCAGCTCGCGCAGCTCCTGCGGGGTGAACTTGACCTGGCCTGGGCCGCGGCGGGAGAACAGGTGCACGTCGGTGACCGGGCTGGACTTGAGCGCCTGGTAGACGTTGTCCGGGATCTCGGTGACCAGCAGTTCGTCGGCGGTCTTGGCGAGGATCCGGGCGACGTCGATGGCCACGTTGCCGGCGCCGATGACGGCGACCTCCTTGGCCTCCAGCGGCCAGTCGCGCGGCACGTCCGGGTGGCCGTTGAACCAGGAGGCGAAGTCGGCGCCGCCGAAGCTGCCCTGGAGGTCGATGCCCGGGATGTCGAGGGACCGGTCCTTCTCCGCGCCGGTGGAGATCACCGTGGCGTCGTAGAAGCGGTTCAGCTCCTCCGGCTTGACGTCGACGCCGTACGAGACGTTGCCGATGAACCGGATCCGGGGGTTGTCCAGGATCCGGAAGAGCGCGTTGACGATCTCCTTGATCCGTGGGTGGTCCGGGGCCACGCCGTACCGGATGAGACCGTAGGGGGTCGGCAGCTTGTCGAAGATGTCGACGGTGACCGTCTCCGATGCCTTGATCAGATGGTCGGCGGCGTAGATACCGGCCGGGCCGGCTCCGATGACGGCAACTCGCAGGGGGCGGTTCATGGTCGCTTCCTAACTCGCGCTTCGATTCCGTCAGCCAAGATCGACGGCAGGCCGAAACGACTTTAAAACCTCAACCTAGGTTGAGATCAATGCCGCCTCCCTCGACAAAGCGGGCAAAGCGGACTTAGGGTACCCTCATGCAGGGCTCTGACCTGGGAAAACATTCACTTCTGTGTAACGGGTCTCCCTGTTCACCCGTGAGACGCCCCCCTGAACCCCCGGTCATCGGCTTCTGGGGTTCCCGGCCGGCGCCGCATCGAGCCTTACTGATCTGGCGTTACCGATCGGTAGCCCCGCCCACCCTGAGGAGCCCTCGATGACCCGCGTCCACCCCCTCCGTGCGCTGCTCGCCACGGTCGCCTCCGTGACCGCCCTGCTCGGCGTGACGACCCCGGCGTACGCCGTCACCCCCGCCGAGAAGCTCCAGGTCCTCGCCTCCTTCACGCAGAACAGCGCGGACTCCTACAACAGCTGGAACGCCGCCCGGCAGAACCAGGCCGCCTGGGCCGCCTACGGGTTCGACTGGGAGACCAACTACTGCACGGCCAGCCCCGACAAGCCGCTCGGTTTCGACTTCACCATCGCCTGCCAGCGGCACGACTTCGGGTACGGCAACTACGAGGCGGTGGGCGCCTTCTCCGCCAACAAGTCCCGCCTCGACGACGCCTTCTACGGCGACCTCAAGCGCAAATGCGCCACCTACTCCGCCGCCGTCCGCCCCGCCTGCAACAGCCTGGCCTGGACCTACTACGAGGCCGTGGTCGTCTTCGGCTCGACCGCCGCGGTCGACCCCGCCGACATCGAGTCCGCCCGGGCCCTGATCGACTGAACCCGCCCACACCCGGCACCGCCGAGCAGCGCCCCGACGGGCGTTGCTCAGGCGCCGGTGGCGCTCTCCAGGGAAGCGGACGGCTCGTTCTGCCCGAGCAGCAGCCCGTAGGCGAACCCCGCGATGAGGCCACCGGCGAGCGGCGCGACGATGAACAGCCACAGCTGACCGACGGCGTCGCCACCCGCGAACAGCGCCGGGCCGATCGATCGGGCCGGGTTCACCGAGGTGTTCGTCACCGGAATGCTGATCAGGTGGATCAGTGTGAGGCCGAGACCGATCGCGATCGGCGCGAAACCGCGCGGCGCCCGGGTGTCCGTCGCACCCAGGATGACGAACAGGAACACCGCGGTCAGCAGGACCTCCGCGATCAGTGCGGCGAGCAGCGAGTAGCCACCGGGTGAGCGGTCGCCGTACCCGTTGGTCGCGAAGCCCGATTCGACGGCGTCGAACCCCGGCCGGCCGGACGCGATGACGTACAGCACGCCGGCGCCGGCGATCGCCGCGACGACCTGGGTCACGATGTAGGCCGGTGTGTCCCGCCAGCGGAACTGGCCGGCCGCCGCCAGACCGACGGTCACCGCCGGGTTGAAATGGCCGCCCGAGATGTGCCCGACGGCGTACGCCATCGTCATCACGGTCAGTCCGAACGCGAACGCCACTCCGAGAAAGCCGATGCCGAGTTGCACGTCGGCGGGGCTGAGGAACACGGCGGCGAGTACGGCCGAGCCGCAGCCACCGAAGACCAGCCAGAAGGTGCCGAGGAACTCAGCGGCGATTCGCTTGCGCATCGGCGCGGGCGTGGACATGTCGTCAGGCTGCCACGACACGGCGGCACGTGAAGCGTTTCCGCCGCCTGTCACACCCGGGGCCGACAGGGTTCGCGTGATGCAAAGAATGGTGGGCGATACTGGGATCGAACCAGTGACCTCTTCCGTGTCAAGGAAGCGCGCTCCCGCTGCGCCAATCGCCCTGGTGATGCGAGGTGGAGACGGGATTTGAACCCGTGTACACGGCTTTGCAGGCCGTTGCCTCGCCTCTCGGCCACTCCACCGTGGCGGCCGATGCAAATGATCAGCAACAGCCTTCTCCGAGCGGAAGACGGGATTCGAACCCGCGACCCTCACCTTGGCAAGGTGATGCGCTACCACTGCGCCACTTCCGCGTGCCGCGCCGGTTTCCCTGGCGACGGATGAAACCTTAGCCGAGCCACCGGGGAGATGCCAAAGCGCCCCCCGGTTTTCGCCGCGTGGCGCTGGTCAGCGGTTCTCGCCGAGCAGCCGGCGGACCTCGGCGACCAGCTCGGCCTGGAACGCCGCGACACTGCCGTCGACGACGCCGATCCGGTAGTCGTCGCCGGTCTCCGGATGGTGGGCGCGCTGCCGGTCGCGCAGTCCGGCCGAGCCGTCGGCGTGACCGGCGGCGTACGCCTCGAACGCTTCTTCCATGGGGGCCTCCTCGAACACGCGCGACAATCTCGCACGCCCGGGTGCGCCGCAATACCGGTCACCCGTCGGAGCGGGCCGGACCGATCGGCAGTGGCACGTCGACCGGATGCCGGTGGGCGGACGGCCGCCCCGGAGAGCCGTGGTCGTCCGAACGGATCCGCGGCCCCCTGCCGGTCACGTGGCGGACTGACAGTCATCCCTCAATCACGGCACAGGCTCCGCACAAGCCGGCTCCGCACGATGGACGCCGGGACCAGCCGAGGAGCCACGAAGATGACATTGAAAGAACCGATCAACCCGGACGCCGAGGCGGCCACCGAGGCCGTCGACCCGTGGGCCGAACCCGCCGGTCAGCGGACCGCCCCGGACGAGCCGTCCACCGCGGTGGACGTCAAGCCGGCCGAGGCTCAGAAGGCCGCCGTCCAGCCGGCCGAGGCCGAGGAGGTCCCGGTCCAGCCGGTCGAGCATGTGGCGCCGTCGGGCGGCGCCGCGCCGCCCAGCCCGTTCCCGCCCGGCCCGCCGGTTCCGCCGCCGGCCGCGCCGCCGGCGGAGGGCCGGTTCCGCCGGAGCCCGAAGCTGGTGCTGATCGCCGCCGTGCTGATCACCGCCATCGCCAGCTCCGGGGTCACGGCCGGCGTGATGACGGCGATCGACCGGGACACCGCTCCGGCCGCCACCCGGCAGGACGGCGCCGGGCAGCGCGGGCCCGGCATGCGCGGCGGTGGCGGTATGCGGGGTGGCGGCGGATTCCCGGGCGGCGGCCAACAAGGCTCCGGCAACACCGGCAACACCGGCAACACCGGCGGCCCGCAAGGCTCCGGCAACACCGGCGGCCCGCAAGGCTCCGGCAACACCAGCGGCCCGCAAGGATCCGGCGACACCAGCGGCCAGCAGGGCTCCGGAGGCGCCGGCAGCACGCAGGGAAGCGGAACCTGACCGACGGCACGCGGCGGCGGTGGGTGACCGCCGCCGCCGTGTCAGACGCCGAGCCAGGACGGGTCGGTGGCCAGCTCCCGCAGCCGCCCGGCCGGGTCGTCGACCAGCCGCCGGGTCGTCCGGTCCATCAGGCCGGCCACCCCGGTCACCTGGGCCACCGGCACCCCGTCGGCCCGGGTGTACTCCTGCTCGACCCGGAACGTCTTGCCGTCGCCCCAGACGAACCGGCAGGTCACGTCCACCTCGTCGCCGGCCCGCAGCTCTTTCAGGTAGCGGATCGTGGTCTCCAGCACCACCGGCCCGACACCGGCGCGGACCAGCACGTCGGGGCCCACCCCGGCGGCCAGGAAGCACTGCCAGCGGGCGTGCTCGCCGTACTGGAGATAGACCGCCTGATTGACGTGGCCCTGGAGATCGAGCTCGTAACCGCGGACCGCGACGCGTACCTGGAAGACGTCAGCCATCACCCGATCCTGGCACACCCCGGCGGCACGGGATCAAGAACGACATAGACGCTGACGATTCCCAGCCCTAGGCTGAGCCGGCGCGAGGACGGTGTCCGAGGGGGTGTGGTGCGGTTCCGGCTGCTGGGCCCGGTGGAGGCATCCGAGGGGGCACGGATCGTCGCGCTCGGCGCACTGAAACAGCGGCATCTGCTGGCCGCGCTGCTGTTCGACGGCGGGCATCCGGTCACCTTCGAGACGCTGATCGACCGGCTCTGGGGCGACGCGCCGCCGGCCGACGCCCGCGGGGCGCTCTACGGCTATGTGGCCCGGTTGCGCCGGGTGGTCAAGGACAGCACCGGTGTCACCCTGGTCCGCTGGTCCGGCGGCTACACGTTGCAGGTGCCGGACGGCGCGGTGGACCTGTTCCGGTTCCGTGAGCTGCTCGAGTCGGCCCGGTCCGCCCGGCCCGGCGACCGGCTCGCCGCACTGGACGAGGCGCTCGGGCTGTGGCGTGGCGAGGCGCTGGCCGGGCTGCCCGGCGAGTGGGCCCGGTTGACCCGGGAGAGCCTGGGGCAGCAGCGGCTCGCGGCGCTGGCCGACTGGGCGGCGGCCGCGGTGGCGGGTGGCCGGCCCGCCGAGGCGGTCGACCGGCTGGCCGCGGCGCTGACCCGGGACCCGCTGTGCGAGCCGCTGATCGCGGCCATGATGCGCGCGTTGCACGCCTCCGGTCGTACCGTGGAGGCTCTTGATCTTTTTGCCCGGTCGCGCAACCGGATCGTCGATGAGCTGGGCGCGGAACCCGGGCGGCTGTTGCGCGAAGCGCACACCGCCATCCTGCGCTCACCCGCCGCGTCCGTTCCGGAGCGGTCCGGGCCCGTGCCGGCGGAGGCGGCCGGGGGGCCGTTCCTGCTGCCTCCGGACCTGCCCGACTACACCGGTTTCGGCGAGCGGGTGGCCGAGACCGTGGCGGCGTTGCGGGCGCCCCGGGCCAGCCCGGTGGTGGTGGTCTCCGGGCCGGGCGGCGCCGGGAAGACCGCGTTCGCGGTGCATGTGGCGCACGCCGTCCGGGACCACTACCCGGACGGGCTGTTCTTCCTGGACGTCGGCGGCGCCGACCCGCTGGAGCCGGCCGAGGCGCTGAGCCGCCTGTTGCGCATGCTCGGCGTCACCGACGCGGACGCGCAGGGCAATCCGGATCTGCGCGAGCGTGAGGCGCGCTACCGGGCCGAACTGGCCGGCCGCCGGGTGCTGGTGGTCGTCGACGACGCGGTCCGGGCACGGCAGGTCCATCCGTTCCTGCCCGGGGACGCCGGTTCGGCCCTGCTGGTGACCAGCCGGTTCCGGCTCGGCACGGTGCCCGCCACCAGCCGGGTCGAGCTGGGCATGATGTCGCTGGGCGAGGCGTGGGCGCTGCTCACCCGGGTGATCGGCGCGGCCCGGACGGACGCCGATCCGGAGCAGACCGCCCGCCTCATCGGGTTGTGCGCGCGGCTGCCGCTGGCCGTCCGGGTGGCCGGCGCCCGGCTGGTGGCCCGGCCGCACTGGGCGGTGGCCCAGCTCGCCGACCGGCTCGACGACGAGCGCCGCCGGCTGGACGAGCTGGCCGTCGACGACATGGAGGTCCGGGCCGGGCTGGCCGTCGGCTACCGCGGGCTGACCCCGCGGGCCCAGGCCGCCTTCCGGGCGCTGGGCGGCCTGGATCCGCCGTCACTGACCGCGCTCACCGTGGCGGCGCTGCTCGGCACCGGTCTGGACGAGGCCGGCGACCTGGTCGAGGAGATCACCGACGCGCGGCTGCTCGACGTCATCGGCACGGACGGGTCGTGCATCCGCTACCGCATGCACGACCTGGTCCGCCTGTACGCCGGTGAGCTGAGCCGGGCCGAACCGGAGTCCGCGCGGGCGACCGTGACCGGGGCGCTGGCCGCGCTGCTGCGCCTGGTGGAGCGCCTGGCCGAGCAGCTTCCGGTGGCCACCCCGCGGCTCTACCACCCGTCGGGTCTGCCGGAGCCGCCCGCGCACTGGACCGCCACCATCGACCGGGTGGACCTGCACTGCTGGTTCACCCACGAGGAGCCGGCTCTGATCGCCGCGGTGGAGCGGGCCGCCGCGCTGGACCTGGTCGAGCCGGCGTGCGGGCTGGCCGACGCGCTGGTGTTCGCGTCGTTCGCGGCCCGGAACAACTTCGACGGCTGGGAGCGTACGCACACCGCCGTCAGCGTGGCCGCCCGCCGGGCCGGGAACCGTCTCGCCGAGGCCGCCATGGAGTGCGGCATCGGCCAGTTGCGCTACGCCCAGGACCGGTTTCCGGAGTCGCGGGAGCACTTCTCGCGGGCGGCCGGGCTGTTCGAGGCGGCCGGGCACGACCGTGGCCAGGCGGTGGCGCTGAACGGCCTCGGCACCGTGGGCCGGGAGCTGGGCGAGCACACCACCGCGCTGCCGCAGATCAACCGGGCCCGGGAGATGCTGGACCGGCTGGGTGACGACGCCGGGGTGGCGCACGCCTACTACAGCCTCGGGTTCGCGCACCGGGAGCTGGGCCACGACACGGTCGCGCTGGGCCATTTCGCGTCCGCCCTGGAGCGGTACCGGCGGATCGGTCACCGGCGCGGCGAGCTGATCTCGATCCGCGGCATCGGCCTGGTGCACCGGGCCCGCGGCGAGCTGGCCGAGGCGGCCGAGCACTGTGCGTCGGCGCACGCGATCGCCACCGCGATCGGCGATCCGCACCTGGCCGCCTACACGGCGCAGGCGCTGGCGAAGGTGTGGATCCGGCAGGGCGATCCGGAGCGGGGCCGGGATCCGCTGCGGACCGCGCTGGCCGCCACCACCGGGCGGCGCGACGGGTACGGGACGGCGCTGGTCACCCGTACCCTCGGTGAGCTGCACCTGGCGGCCGGGCGGCCGGCCGAGGCGATCGGGCTGCTGGAGTCGGCCGCCGAGCAGTGGCGGGCCATCGGGATGGAGCTGGGGTGGGCGCGGACGCTGCGGGATCTGGGCGCCGCGCGCCGCGTGGCCGGCGATCACGACGCCGCACACCGGGACTGGGCGGCGGCCGGGGAGATCTTTCAGGAGCTGGGCGTACGGGAGCGCACCGAACTGACCGGGTGGCGTGCCCTGTTCGGCTGTCACTGCCCGCCGGAGACCGTCTCGGCGTCCCGCATCACCCGCAGCACGTTGCCGCCGGCCAGCGCCGCCAGGTCCGCGTCGGACCAGCGGCGCGCCGCCAGTTCCCCGAACAACCGGGGGTAGCCGGACACGTCGTCGAGCCCGGCCGGCATGTCGCCGCAGCCGTCGAAGTCGCCGCCGATGCCGACGTGCTCGATCCCGGCCACCTCACGGACGTGGTCGACGTGGTCGGCCACCTGCTCCACCGACACCGGCGGGGGCGGTCCGTCCGGCTGCCGCTCCCAGGCCCACCGGTCGGCGGACAGGAACGCCGGGACGAACGTCACCATGCACACGCCGCCGTTGCCGGGCAGGCGGGTCAGCACGTCGTCGGGCACGTTGCGGGGGTGGCCGCAGAGCGCCCGCGCCGACGAATGGCTGAAGATCACCGGTGCGGCGCCGGTGTCCAGGGCGTCGTGCATGGTGCGGTCCGCGACATGGGACAGATCGACGAGCATGCCGATCCGGTTCATCTCGGCGATCACCTCACGGCCGAAGTCGCTCAGGCCACCCAGCCGGGGTACGTCGGTGGCGCTGTCCGCCCAGGCGACGTTCTGGTTGTGGGTCAGGGTCAGATACCGTACGCCCAGCTCGGCCAGCATGCGCAGGACGGCGAGCGAGTCGCAGATGCTGTGGCCGCCCTCGGCCCCGATCAGCCCGGCGATGCGCCCGGCCCGGAAGGCCGCCTCCACCTGGTCCGCGGTCCGTGCCAGGGCCAGCCGGCCGGAGTGCAGCCGGGTCATCTCGTGGACGAGGTCGATCTGCTGGAGGGTGCGCACCACGGCGGCGGCCGGTGGCAGGTCGCCGGGCACGTAGACCGACCAGAACTGGGCGCCGACCCGTCCGGCGGTCAGCCGCGGCAGATCGGTGCGGGTCCGTGGATGCGGCTGGTCCAGGGCGAACTTCTCCAGCTCGGCCGGGGAGACCGGGCCTCCGGCCAGGGTGCGCAGCGCGTCCGGCAGATCGTTGTGCCCGTCGATCAGTGGGTACGCGCTGAGCAGGCGGGCGATTCGGTCGCCCCCGTCACGAGCAGACTCGTCGATCGGCCACACCCGCGGTCACACCCCATCCGAAGCCGTGTCTCGTCCCGGCGCCGTGGTGAGACTGTCACGGGTGTCTGCCGGTTTTCTGGCACGTTTCTGTCAGCCCGGCGGGAGGGTGGCGCCCCAGCGGCGGAACTGGGCCCGCGCCTGCCGCTCGGAGCGGGCCAGCAGCCGGGCGCGGCCACCGGGCAGCCGGCCGAGACCCTGGCTGACCAGCAGGTTCGCGGCGAGGCGGGCGAGGCCGTACCACGGCGGCCGGTAGGGCAGGCCGAGGTCGCGCAGGGCGGCCCGGCCGAGCAGCCAGCAGCTCACCGACAGGGCCCGCTCCCGCTCGTAGCGGCGCCGCCAGCCGGTCGTCACGTCGTCGGTCATGGCGATGAGCGCGCGGGCGAGGGCGACGCTGTTGGCGTCCGGCGGCGGATCGTGGGACAGGAAGTGGTAGAGCAGCCGCCGGCCCCGCCGCTCGGTGTGCGGGAGCCAGTCCTCGTCGACGCCCATCAGCCAGCCGATGTAGCTCCACAGGTGCATCACCGCGTCGGCGTCGGCGCGGGACACCCGGACCCCCAGCAGCCGCAGGTGCAGCAGGAAGCTGGTGCTGAAGACGCCGAGGGTGCTGGCCTGGTCGTACTGGTTGACGGGCACGCCGCGCCGTTCCCGGTCCCATGCCGGATCGTCCTCCAGGCGGGCGTTGACCAGCGCGTGCATGACCCGGACGTGCAGGGTGAGCCGGTAGCCTTCGGCGCCCGGCTCCAGGCCGCCCGGCGCGGTGACCGCGCGCCACCAGATCGAGGTCTCCCGGATCCGGCGCAGCGTCTCGCCACCGGTCAGCCGCCCGGTCCGCACCAGCGGCTCCAGCGCGGCCGCGGTGCGGTAGCCGCCGAGCAGCGACCCGTACGCCAGGACCAGGCCGGCGTCCATGCCGAAGGTCCGGCACGCCTCGGCGCCGCGGGCCAGCAGCGTGTCGTCCACCCAGGACGGCCGCTGCCCGACCGCGTCGTAGAAGGCCCGGAGCGGCTCCGGCACGTCACCGCCCGGGCCGGCGGCGAGCGCCCGGTGCAGCTCGTTCGGCCGCACCGCCCGGATCAGCGCGGCGGCGAGTTCGTCGCGGCGCGTCAGGCCGGCGCCGAGCGCGGCCAGTTCCGCCCCGGTGGGGTCCGCTCCCGGGCCGGCGACCAGGCGCAGCGGGCGGGCCGCCCGCTGCGCCCACTCCCGGTCGGCGCCGAACCGGGTGGGCACCCGCGGATCCGCGTGCGTCGTCATGAACCGACGATAAGTGAATCCGGATTCGCACGCTACCGGCTCAGGCCGCGGCCGCCTTGAGGTCCGCGGCCCGGTCGGTGCGCTCCCAGGTGAACTCGGGCAGCTCCCGGCCGAAGTGGCCGTAGGCGGCGGTGCCGACGTAGATCGGGCGGCGCAGGCCGAGATCCCGGCAGATCGCGGCCGGGCGCAGGTCGAACACCTCGCCGACGGCCTTCTCGATCCGTTCCGGCGGCACGTTCTCGGTGCCGAACGTCTCCACCGACAGGCTCACCGGGCGGGCCGTGCCGATCGCGTACGCCACCTGCACCTCGCAGCTCGCCGCCAGCCCGGCGGCCACCACGTTCTTGGCGACCCAGCGCATCGCGTACGCCGCGGACCGGTCCACCTTGGACGGGTCCTTGCCGGAGAACGCGCCGCCGCCGTGCCGGGCGTAGCCGCCGTAGGTGTCCACGATGATCTTCCGGCCGGTCAGGCCGGCGTCACCCATCGGGCCGCCGACCTCGAAGCGCCCGGTCGGGTTGACCAGCAGCCGGTAGCCGTCGACGTCCAGCCCGAGACCCTCCAGCTCCGGCTCGATCACGTGCTCGCGCACGTCCGGGGTGAGCAGGCCGTCCAGCGAGACGCCGGCCGCGTGCTGGCTGGACACCACGACGGTGTGCAGCCGCACCGGGCGGCGGCCGGCGTACTCGACGGTGATCTGGGTCTTGCCGTCCGGCCGCAGGTAGGACATCGTGCCGTCGCGGCGGACCTGGGCGAGGCGGCGGGCCAGCCGGTGCGCCAGGGCGATCGGCAGCGGCATCAGCTCGGGCGTCTGGTCGCAGGCGAAGCCGAACATCAGACCCTGGTCGCCGGCGCCCTGGGCGTCCAGCGGGTCGTCACCGTCCCCGGCACGCTGTTCCAGCGCCCGGTCGACGCCCCGGGCGATGTCCGGTGACTGGGTGCCGATCGCGACGTTCACCCCGCAGGTGGCGCCGTCGAAACCCTTGTACGACGAGTCGTACCCGATGTCCAGCAGGGTCGAGCGGACCACCGCCGGGATGTCGACCCACGCCTGGGTGGCCACCTCGCCGGCCACGTGGACCTGCCCGGTGGTGATCAGTGTCTCGACCGCGACGCGGGACGCCGGGTCACCGGCCAGCATGCAGTCCAGGATGGCGTCGCTGATCTGGTCGGCGATCTTGTCGGGGTGTCCCTCGGTCACCGATTCGGAGGTGAACAGATGTGTTCTCACCGGTCCGCGCCCTCCTGGACGGCGTCCACCAGCCACAGCCGGGCGTCGCCCATCACCGCGACGTCGGCGATCGGCGGGATGTCGCGGCCGTTGCGTTTGGCGATCTCCGCCTGCCCGGTGATCCGGCCGCGCCAGCCGTGCCCGGCCAGCCAGGCGACCGGGTCCTCCACCGACGACTGCCAGGAGGCGGCGGTGGCGGCGAGCCGGTTGTGCGCCGGCTTCATCCGCGGGTGCTCGCTGTACGCCTGGTTCACGTGCTCGATCGCCAGCCTGCTGCCGGTGCCGCTGAGGGCGCCGATCCGGGCCAGCAGGAGGTCGTTGTCCGCCTCGGTGAGGTAGACCATCAGGCCCTCGACCAGCCATGCGGTGGGCAGGTCCGGGTCGAAGCCGGCGTCCCGCAGCGCGTCCGGCCAGTCCTCGCGCAGGTCGGCCGGCACCGGCACCCGTTCGCAGGACGGCACCGCGCCCCGCTTGGCCAGCACCTCGTTCTTGAAGCTGAGCAGGTCCGGCAGGTCGACCTCGAAGACCTTGGTGCCGTCCGGCCACAGCATCCGGTACGCGCGGCTGTCCAGCCCCGCGGCGAGCAGCACCACCTGCCGGATGCCGTCGTCGAGCGCCGCGGTGAGGTAGTCGTCGAAATACCGGGTACGCAGCACGAAGTGATCCTCGACGAGCATTCCGGCCCGGCTCAGGTTGCCGATCCAGCCGGCCGCGGCGGCGAGCGGTCCGGCGTACTGGTCGATGAACATCCGGTCCCGGCGGCGGCCCTCGCGTGCCCGGGCCTGCGCGATCAGGACGGCGGTCCGGCTGACTCCGGTGGGGGTGGGCGGGTGCATGGGTGTCCTCCTAGAAGACGCGGGAGTTAGAAGTCGACGCGCATGGTCAGCTGGTACGTCTTGTGCCGCACCAGCCGGTCGAACGTCAGGCGCATGAAGGCGTCCCGGAACAGGCAGGCCGGCAGGCTGTGCCAGCGGGTGAACTCGCCGTTGGCCCGGGACCGGTTCGCGATCCGCCGCACCCGGTCGGCGCGGCGCCGCTCGTACCCGGCCGGCCCGGAGCCGTCGGCGAGGCACTGGGCGAGCACCACGGCGTCCTCGATGGACTGCCCGGCGCCCTGCCCGAGGTTGAAGGTCATCGGGTGGGCGGCGTCGCCGAGCAGGGTGACCCGGCCGGTGCTCCACCGGTCGACCGGCGGGCGGTGGAAGATGTGGGCCGGGACGATGCCCTCCTCGCCGGTGGCCTCGATCAGGTCGGTGATCGGGGCCGGCCAGCCGGCGAACTCGTCCAGCAGCAGCTGCCGGCGACCGCCGCCGACCCCGGACCGGCGGCGGACCCGGCGGTCGCCCAGGATGCCGTCCCAGTAGACCCGGCCGTCGGTGAGCCGGTAGTACACGAACCACCGGCCCCGGCCCCAGGTGCTGACGAACGCGTGGTCGCGCACGCTCGGCAGGCCGGTGGCGATCACGCCCTGGAAGGCGGTGAAGCCGGCGTAGACCGGCGGCGGCTCGTACGGCATGAGCGCGGCCCGGACCCCCGACCGCAGCCCGTCCGCCCCGACCAGCAGCCCGGCCCGGACCGTGCGCCCGCCGCCGAACCGCACGGTCACCCCGTCGTCGTCCTCGGTGTGACCGGCGTAGGGCTGGCCGAGCACCACGTCGCCGCCGGCCGCGTCGAGCAGCATCCGGTGCAGGGCCGGGCGGCTCACCGAGTAGACCGGGGCGCCGGTGCGGGCGGCGCCCTCGTCGAGCGGCCAGTCGGCGAGGTTGGGGCCGTACCAGGTCCAGAACTGGTGCCGGGACAGCTCGTACCCGATCTTGGCGATCTCCTCGCCCAGACCCAGCGCGCGCAGCGCCAGCACCGCGTTGTGCCAGAGCACCAGCCCGTGTCCGGCCTGCGCCCGGCTCAGCTCGGCGGCTCGTTCGTAGACGGTGACCGGGATCCCGGCCCGGCGCAGCGCCACCGCGGCGGCGAGCCCACCGATGCCGGCGCCGGCGATGACCACCTTGGGGGTGCGCTCGTTCATTTCGCCGACGCTAGGAGCCGGTCCGTGGGAACGTCTTCCACCAGGCGGCGGAGCCGGTCATCCGTGCGCCGGAGACGGCATTTCCGACCGGCGGCGGAAGACCGCTCAGCGCCGTTGCGGCCAGGCTGATGCCCCATGCCACTGTCAAACGGAGGGAAAGCGATGCAACGGTACGCCGTGATGTTCCGGATCAGGCCCGGTACCGAGGACAAGGTCCGGGAGCTGCTCGCCACGTACGCGCCCCCGGAGTGGGTCACGCCGGACGGCACCCGGCTGCTGAGCACGTCCATCTTCATGAAGGACGGTCTGGTGATCCGCATGATCGAGATCGACGGGAACCTGCCGTCGGTGATGGCCCACCTCGGCCGCCAGCCCAGCGTGCAGAAGCTGGAGCAGGAGCTGAACCAGTACCTGGCGGACGGGCACCAGCGTGACGTGAGCTCGCCGGACGGCGCCCGCGCGTTCTTCCAGAAGGCGCTGATGGAGCACGTCACCACCCGGCGGGCGACCTTCGAGGACGTGCCCACGTGAGCGTCTTCCTGGTCACCGGCGCGACCGGGAAACTGGCACCGCCGATCATCGAGCTGCTCGCCGGCCGGGGTGACCGGATGCTGCTCACCTCCCGCAACAAGGAGAAGCTGGACGGGCTGGCCGAGCGCTACGGCCGGGCCGGCGAGGTGGAGACCGCCGAGGCGGACGCCGTCGACCCGATCTCGATCAACCGGGCGGCGGACACCGCGGTGGCCCGGTTCGGGCGGCTGGACGGGCTGGTCCACCTGGTCGGCGGGTTCGCGGTCGGGCCGCTGTTCCGGACCGAGCCGGCCGCGTACGAGGATCTGTGGCGGTCGAACTTCCTGTCCGCGGTGATCGCCACCCAGGCCGTGCTGCCGCATCTGGGTGAGGGCGGGCGGCTGGTCTACTTCGCCACCCCGCTGGCCACCGAGCCGCTGCCGGCCTTCTCCGCGTACGGCGCCGCGAAGGCCGCCCTGCTCACCTGGATGCGGTCGATCGCGCACGAGGTCAAGCGCAAGGACGTGCACGCCAACGCGGTGGTGATGACCATCGCGGACACCGAGGACGTCCGGGCGAACCGGCCGAACCTGGACTTCGACCACACGGTCAGCCCGGAGCTGATCGCCCGGGTGGTGGGTTTCCTGACCAGCGAGGCGGCCGACGGCCTGTACGGCAGTTGCGTGCCGGTGCTGAACAAGTTCGAGTTCGGCTCGGCGCTGGCCGGTCCCCCGCCCGGTCGGGGCGGCCCGGGTGGACCGCCGCCGGGGATCGCCGCATGAGTGCCCGGATCGTCTTCCTCATCCGGGTTCCGGCCGACCGCCAGGAGGCGTTCCTGGCCGCGTACGAGAAGATCCGTCATCTGGTGGCCGGCGGCGTGCCGGGACACCTGCGGGATCAGGTGTGCCAGTCGTCCACCGATCCGGAGCAGTGGCTGATCACGAGCGAGTGGCGCTCGCTGGACGACTTCACCACCTGGGAGGCCACCGAGGAGCACCGGGACCTGGTCCGGCCGATGCGGGAGAACTTCACCGAGGCACGCTCGCTGCGCTTCCTGATCCGGGCCGAGACGGCCTGAACCCCACTGAACCGAAGGGCTCCTCCGCGTTTTTTCGGAGGAGCCCTCACGTATTTGTTACCGGCAGGTGAATTAGACCCGCGGGTAACCGATTGCCGGGGGTCTCACAGCGATTCAGATGAAACTCTAAGAACTCTCGAAGCAAGGGCATTAATCAGCGGCCTTGGTCACATTATCGACACGCGAAGTCCGGGTATTACGGACAAGAAGGACCAGTAAATCAAGCAGCTGAGGAATGTCAACAATCCCCGTCCTTAGAGCTGTCACATAGATGCCTTGCAGTGCGTTGTGTGGTCCATTAGCGTTTCGCCGGAAGGCTGCGGCGGGGGCGGTCAGCAGGGTTGTTCAGTTCTGGCAAAGGTTTCGGTCTCAACCATCTTCGCCGTTAATGATCTTTCACGCCGTGTCGAGATCGCGTCGAGCAGGAGTGGCTGATGCCGTTGAATTCCTACGATCACACCCACGGCACGGCTTTCGCGATCGGCATCGTTCTCGGCGTGCTCACCGCGGTGGCCGCGGCCCTGGTGATCCGCAAGCGGGCCAGGGAACGCGCGGCCGATCCCTCGATCGCCGCCGTCCACCGCGAACGCCGGCGGATCGCCCGCGAGTTGCACGACGTCGTCGGCCACGGTCTGGTCGTGATCTCGATGCAGGCCCGCCGGCTGCGGACCGGGCCTACCGATCCGGAGCCGGTCGCCACCGCGATCGACGAACTGGCCCAGGCCACCATGACCGAGGTCCGCTCGCTGGTCGGCGAGCTGCGCCGGGAGCCGGACGCCGAGGAGACGCTGCTCGGCCGGACCCACGAGCTGATCACCCGGCTGGCCGCCGCCCACCTGACGGTCACCCTGCACACCTCGGGCACCGAGCCACGGCTGTCCGTGCCGACCCGCACCACCGCGCTGCGCGTCGTCCAGGAGAGCCTGACCAACGCCATCAAACACGGCGCCGGCCCGGCCCGGATCTCGCTGCGCTTCGGCGCCGACGTCGAGATCGAGATCTCCTGCCCGGCGAAGGAGAACCACCGCCGCGGCGGCAAGGGCCTGGCCGGGCTGCGCGAACGCGTCGCCGAGGTCGGCGGCGAGTTCACCCACGGCCGCCGCGACGGCGGAGTCTTCGTGATCCACGCCCGGCTGCCAGTGGAGCCCGCCGGTGTCACGCGGATCGCTCGCACACACGAACACGGGGAGCGGGAATGGATGGAATTCGCATCCTGATCGTCGACGACCAGCCGCTGGTCCGGCGCGGCCTACGGTCGGTCTTCGAGGGTCTGCCGGGCATCGTCACGGTCGGTGAGTCGCCGGACGGGCTGGACGCGGTCCGCGACGTGCGCCGGCTCCGGCCGGACGTGGTGCTCATGGACGTCAACATGCCCCGGATGGACGGGCTGGAGGCCACCCGGCGGATCTGCGCGCCGGAGCGGAACAACGGCACCCGGGTGATCATCCTGACCATGTACGACCGGGACGAGCACGTCTTCGAGGCGCTGCGCACCGGCGCCAGCGGGTTCCTGCTGAAGGACTCCCCGACCAGCACGCTCGAACAGGCGGTCCGCGAGGTGGCGGCCGGGGAGGCGCTGCTGTCGCCGTCGGTCACCCGGCGGCTGATCGGGGAGTTCGCCCGGCGGCCGTCGCTGTCCACGCCGGGCGCCGATCTGGGCCACCTGACCGATCGCGAGCTGGACGTCTTCCGGTTGCTGGTCTGCGGGCACTCCAACCAGGAGATCGCCCGGATGCTGGTGCTCGGGGAGAGCACCGTGAAATCACACGTCCAGCACCTCTACCAGAAACTCGGGGTGCGCGACCGGGTCCAGGTCGTCATCTACGCGTACGAGAACGGTCTCATCGATCGCCGGCTCCTGCCGGCGTAGGTGGTCTCCCCCGCCCGGGGGAGACCACGCTTCATTCCGCAGCGGACGACAGCCCGGGCCGGGCACCCTAACGTGACGGCATTCGACCATCACGACGACCAGGGAGCTGTCACGTGAGCGACCGGATCCTCATCGTTGCCCGGATCAAGCCGGACGCGTCGCCCGACGTCGCCCGCCTCTTCGCCGCCTCCGACGCGGGCCCGCTGCCGCACGCCCTGGGCGTCACCCGGCGGCACCTCTTCCAGTACCGGGACCTGTACTTCCACTACGCGGAGTTCGACGGGGACAGCCGGGAGGCGGTGTCGCGGGCCCGGGAACGCGACGACTTCCGCGATCTCAGCACGGCCCTCGACGCCTACATCACGCCCTACGATCCGGCGACATGGCGCAGCCCGGCCGACGCCATGGCGCAATCGTTCTACACCTGGACCCGCTGATCTCCCGCACTCTACCGTGGCGCCCGCCCGTCGGCGGGCGCTGCGGCGTCTCCTCCCCCGGGCGGGCACATCATCCCTGGTGGGAGGCCCTTTCTCATCACGCCGGTGGAAGACTGGGCGCGCATACCGACCTAGCGTCGTGGCGACGCCCGGCCAGGGCGCTCTGATGAGGAGGACAAGCCCGCATGGCATCCCACGCCTTCACCGAAGACGATCTGCGCGCCCTGCTGCTGGCGGTCGGTGCCGACCCCGGCATCGGCTCCGCCGACTACGGCCGCTCGTTCACCGACCTCGATCTGGACTCGCTGGCCCGGACCGAGATCGCCACCCGGATCCAGGACCGCTACGGCGTCGACGTCGAGCCGTCGCTGGACGCCGACAGCACGCCGGAGGGCCTGCGCACCCTGGTCAACGACCTCACCGCCGCGAACGCCTGAGGGGGACCGATGACCGGCCTGCTGGGACACACCGACAACGCCATCGAGATCGACGCGCCCATCGCGTTCGTCTGGGCCAACACCAACGACGTACGGACCTGGCCCGCCCTGTTCACCGAGTACGCCTCGGTCGACGTACTGGACGAGGAGCCGGACGGCGTGACCTTCCGGCTCACCATGCACCCCGACGAGCAGGGCCGGGTCTGGTCCTGGGTCTCGCACCGCACCTGGGACCGGGACACCTGGACGGCCCGGGCACGGCGGGTGGAGACCGGCCCGTTCGAATTCATGAACATCACCTGGACGTACGAGGAACTGGCTCCCGACCGCACCCGGATGCGCTGGACCCAGGACTTCCACATGCGCCCGGACGCCCCGGTGGACACCGCCGGGATGACCGAGCGGATCAACCGCAACACCCTGGTCCAGCAGAAGGTGATCAAGGAGACGCTGGAGCGCCGGCGGCAGGCCGTGATCGGCTTCCCGGACGTGCCGTCGAACACCCGGCGGGGCGGCGACCTGCGTACCCTCGTCTCGCCGGCGACCGTCGGCTCGACCTCCGGATTCTGCGGCGCGGTCCGGCTGGCGCCCGGCGAGGGCGTCTCCGAGCACTACCACCCGTACTCCGAGGAGTACCTCTACCTGGTCAGCGGTGAGCTGCGGGTGGACCTGGACGACCGGCCGGTGACGGTCCGCCCGGACCAGGCGCTGCTCGTGCCGCGCAACGTCCGGCACCGGCTGACCAGCGTCGGCGCCGAGACCGCCCTGGTGGTGTTCCAGCTCAGCCCGCTGGCGCCGCGCCCCGAACTGGGGCACGTCGACACCGAGCCGGGCCCGAACGAGCATCTCGCGCCGGTGCCGGTGGTGACCGGATGACCCGGCGCAGCGTGGTGACCGGCATCGGGGTGGTGGTGCCGGGCGGCGCGAACCGCGAGGAGTTCTGGAGCCGGATCGTGGCCGGCAAACCGGCGATCCGGCGGATCTCCCGGTTCGACCCGGGCGCGTACCGGTCGCAGATCGCCGCCGAGTGCGACTTCGACCCGGCCGAGTACGGCCTGTCGCCGCAGGTGATCCGCCGTACCGACCGGTTCGTGCAGATGGCGTGCGCGTCGGCGGACGAGGCCGTCCGGGACGCCGGTCTGGACCTCGTCGCGATCGACGGCGACCGGGTCGGGGTGAGCCTGGGCAGCGCGGTCGGTGCCACCATCCGGCTCGAGGACGAGTACGTGGTGGCCAGCGATCACGGCCGGGCCTGGACGGTGGACGCGAACCACCTCATGCCGTTCATGTACCAGCAGCTGGTGCCGTCGAGCGCGGCCACCGAGCTGGCGGTCCGGTACGGCGCGCACGGCCCGGCCGCGGTGATCTCCACCGGTTGCACCTCGGGGATCGACTCGATCGGCCACGCGCACGGCCTGATCCAGGACGGCGAGGCGGACGTGGTGATCGCCGGCGCCTCGGACGCGCCGATCTCGCCGATCACGGTGGCCTGCTTCGACGCGATCCGGGCCACCACCCCGCGCAACGACGAGCCGGAACTGGCGTCCCGCCCGTTCGACGCGGGCCGGCAGGGCTTCGTGCTCGGGGAGGGCTCGGCCGTGCTGATCGTGGAGGAGCTGGAACACGCCCGGGCCCGCGGCGCCCGCATCTACTGCGAGGTGTCCGGGTACGCGGCCCGGGCCAACGGGTTCCACATGACCGGCCTGCGGCCGGACGGGTTCGAGCTGGGCGAGGCGATCAGCGAGACGGTCGCGCAGGCCGGCATCACCCCGGAGGACATCGGCTACATCAGCGCGCACGGCTCCGGCACCAAGCAGAACGACCGCCACGAGACGGCCGCCTACAAGCGGGCGCTCGGCGACACCGTACGGGGCATCCCGATCAGCTCGATCAAGTCGGTGGTCGGGCACTCGCTCGGCGCCATCGGCTCCATCGAGATGGCCGCGTGTGCCCTGGTCATCGAGCGCGGCGTGATCCCGCCGACGGCGAATCTGACCGACCCCGACCCGGAGTGCGACCTGGACTACACGCCCCTGGTGAGCCGGGAGGCCGAAGTGCACCACGCCCTCTCGGCGGGCAGCGGCTTCGGCGGTTTCCAGTCGGCGATGGTCTTCTCCCGGGTGCCGGCATGAGCGCTCGCACCCCGGTGATCACCGGGATCGGCGTGGTCGCGCCCACCGGCGTGGGCGTGGCCGAACACTGGCGCAACTCGCTGGCCGGCACGACCCGGATCGCCCCGATCTCGGCGCCCGAGCCGCCCGCCCCCACGGGTGGCTCCACCTCCTCGGTCGACCGGGATCTGCCGATCTCGGTCGCCGGGGAGGTGGCCGGCTTCACGCACACCGAGTTCGTGGCGAACCGGCTCGCCGTACAGACCGACCGGTGGACGTGGATGGCGCTGGCCGCCACCGAGATGGCGCTCACCGACGCGGACCTGGATCCGCGCCGGGAGGTGCCGATGGACCTGTCGGTGGTCACGGCGAGCGGCTCGGGCGGCAACGCGTTCGGGCAGCGGGAGATCCAGGCGCTCTGGCGGGACGGGCCGCGGATGGTCAGCGCGTACCAGTCGATCGGCTGGTTCTACGCCGCGAGCAGCGGGCAGATCTCCATCCGGCACCAGCTCAAGGGCGCGTGCGGGGTGCTGGTCGCGGACGGCGCGGGCGGCATCGGGGCGGTCGCCCAGGCCCGCCGGCTGATCCGCCGGGGCAGCGCGGCGGTGGTGGCCGGGGGCACCGAGGCGCCGCTGTCGCCGTACGCGCTGGCCTGCCAGAGCAGTGTGGCCACCCTGCACCGCGGCGCCGATCCGGCGCTCGCGTACCGGCCGTTCGCGGCCGGCGCGAGCGGCTACGTGCCGGGCGAGGGCGGCGCGATGCTGGTGCTGGAGGCGGCACACCGGGCCCGTGGCCGGTCGGCGCGGGTCTACGCCGAGATCGCCGGCACCGCCTCCACCCACGACGCGCACCATCCGTCCGAGCCGGCCCCGGACCATCGCCAGCTGGCCCGGGCCATGCGCACCGCCCTGGACCGGGCCGGCGTGTCACCGGACGAGATCGGCGTGGTCTTCGCCGACGGCGCCGGGGACCCGCTCGGCGACCGCCGGGAGGCCGCGGCGATCGCCGAGGTGTTCGGTGGCCGGCGGGTGCCGGTGACCGTGCCGAAGACGATGACCGGCCGGCTCTGCTCGGGCGGGGCCTCGCTCGACCTGGCCTGGGCGGCGCTGGCCCTGCGGCACGACGTGGTGCCGCCGACCGTCAACGTGGACCCGGCGGACGCCGCGGCGTCCGGGCTGGACCTGGTCACCGAGGCCCGCGAGGGTGCCGGCCTGCGGGCCGCGCTGGTGGTGGCGCGGGGCGTGGGCGGTTTCAACGCCGCAGCCGTGCTCACCGCTGCCTGACACCCACGAGAAACGGCCCCCGCATCCGATGGATGCGGGGGCCGTTCCCTGCGGTGGCTCAGGCCGGGGTCAGCTCCGGCTCCCGGGTCTCGCGCGGGGTCTCGTCGCGCAGCGGCGACGGCTCGACCCGCAGCAGCCGGGCCGCCCAGACCGGCAGCCACCAGTTCCAGCGGCCCATCATCGCCACCGTGGCCGGGACCAGCACCGCCCGGATCAGGGTGGCGTCGAGCAGGATGCCCAGGCCCATGCCGGTGGCGAAGACCGCCACGTCGAACTCGCCGCCACCGGCCATCGAGGCGAACGAGAAGAACAGGATCAGCGCCGCCGAGGTGACCAGCCGGCCGGTACGCCCGATGCCCTGCACCACCGCCTCCGGAGTGGAGCCGGTGCGGTCGTACTCCTCGCGCATCCGGGCCAGGATGAACACCTCGTAGTCCATGGACAGCCCGTACAGGAACGCGAAGATGGTCAGCGGCACGAACGTGCCCACCGTGCCGTTCGGCTGGATGCCGAGCGCCTGCTCGGTGCCCCAGCCCCACTGCCAGAACACCACCATGGCGCCGATCACCGCGCCCAGCGACAGCAGGTTCAGCACGATCGCCTTGAGCGGCAGCAGCAGGGACCGGAACGCCCGGGCCAGCATGACGAAGGTGACCAGGAAGATCAGCGCCAGCACGTACGGGAAGGCGCCGTACGTGGTGTTCACGTAGTCGACCGTCTGCGCCGCGCTGCCACCGGCCAGCACCCCCTCCGGCAGCGAGTCGCGCAGCGCGGCCAGCTCCGCCGCGCCGGCCGTCGACGGGCTCTCGTGCACCGGCACCACGGTCAGCAGCGCGGTGCCGTCGGCTCGCCAGGACGGCAGGTCGACCACGGTGTACACGCCCTCCGCGGCCCGCAACCCGTCGGCGACCGGCCCCGGATCCACACCGGCCGGCACGAACACGTCGAACGAGCTCAGCACCCCGGACGGCAACCCGGCGTCGGTGAGCGCGGTCAGCCCCTCCCGGCCCGGCCCGGTGTCGGCCAGGTTCCTACTCTCCGGCAGGCCCAGGTTGATCTGCAGACCGATGATCGACAGGACCACCAGCAGGGTGGCCGAGGAGAGCGCGACCGGCCAGCGGAACCGCACCATGAGCCGGGCCCAGGCGGTCCAGAGACGGCCCGCGTTCGCCTCCCGCTGGATCAGCCGCTCGCCGCGGCCCGTGCCCTGCTCCAGCCGCTGCCGGTCCAGGCGCCGGCCGATGGTGGCCAGCAGGATCGGCAGCAGGGTCAGCGAGATCAGCGCGCTCACCGCCGCGATGATCATGCCGGCCACACCCAGGCTGCGCAGGAACGGTATCGGCAGGATGGCCATGGTGATCAGGCCGATCGCCACCGCGCCGCTGCTGAAGATGATCGCCTTGCCGGCGGTCCGCATCGCCCGGTGCACCGCCTCGTCGCCGCGGTGGCCGTGCGCCTGCTCCTCCCGCCATCGGGTGATCAGCAGCAGCGCGTAGTCGATGGCGATGCCCAGGCCGAGCAACGGCATGGTGGTCAGCGCGCTGTCGTGCACCTCGGTGAACAGGGTCAGCACCAGCAGGATCAGGAACGCCACCGGGATGGCGACGGCCGAGATGACCAGCGGTACGAAGGCGAGGGCCGACCGGAAGACCATGAGCAGCACGATGACCGCGGCGATGGCGGCCACACCGATCTTCAGCGGCACGTTGAGCCCGCCGGAATCGACCCCGGTGGCCAGCGTGTCCAGGCCGGTGACCCGCAGCTCGGAGCCGGCCGGCAGCTCCCGCTGGAGCGCCTCGATGATGTGCGGCGTCTCGTCGGGCACCTCGCCGAGGCCACCGCCCGGCGGGCTGCCGTCCGCCGTCGGGCCGGTGAAGACCAGCGCGTACGTGGTCCGCCCGTCCTCGCTCACGAACCGGCGGTCGCCGGTGTCGGCATAGGACGCGACCCGGGCCTCCAGCTCGGTGCCGACCCCGGCGAAGGCGCGGCCGAGCGCGTCCCGCACGCCCGGCGAGTCGACGGTCTGCCCGGCCGGCAACACCACGACCGGAACGTACGGCCGCTGGTAGCCGCCGCTGCCGTAGTGTTCCAGGACCGCCTGATTGGCCTGATAGGACTCCATGCCGGGGTAGGCGTACTCCTCGGAGATCCGGCTGACGGTCAGCGGGGTGGCCGCCATGCCGAGCAGGAATCCGAGCAGCACCAGCAGTCCGACCAGGCGCTTGCGGCGCAACACGATCTCAGAGACTCGTTCCATGCAATCCAGGACAACACCGCGTTCTTCCACCGCTCTGCGCCCGTTCTTAGAGTTCGGTGTCACAGCGATCCCTAAGAAATTCAGCGCTGCGTAGGGTTGAGACTCGTGAGCGTGACGGACACGGGTATCAAGATTCTGGTAGTCGACGACGAGCGCTACCTGGCCGATCTGGTGGCCACCGCGCTGCGCTACGAGGGCTTCGAACCGGCCACCGCCGGATCCTGCCGGCAGGCGCTGGAACAGGCGGCCGCGATGCGCCCCGACCTCATCGTGCTGGACGTGATGCTGCCGGACGGGTCCGGTCTGGACACCTGCCGCCGGCTGCGGGACGACGGCTGCGAGGCGCCGATCGTGTTCCTGACCGCGCGGGACGCCACCGAGGACAAGATCGCCGGGCTGACCGTCGGCGGGGACGACTACGTCACCAAGCCGTTCAGCCTGGAGGAGCTGGTGGCCCGGGTGCGGGCGGTGCTGCGGCGCACCCGGCGCGACACCCGGGCGACCCGGCTCACGGTGGCCGACCTGGAGATCGACGAGGAGGCGTACGAGGTGCGCCGGAACGGCCGCCCGATCGACCTCACCCCGACCGAGTTCAAACTGCTGCGCTACCTGGTCGCCAACGCCGGCCGGGTGCTGACCAAGCGGCAGATCCTGGACCACGTCTGGGAGTACGACTTCGGCGGCAACGACGGCGTGGTCCAGACCTACATCAGCTATCTGCGCCGCAAACTGGACGCGGCCGGCCCACCGCTGATCCGGACCGTGCCCCGGGTGGGTTACGTGGTCCGGCCCGACACGCCGCGGAGCTGACCCGTGCCGTTGCGCACCCGGCTCGTGCTCACCCTGGTCGGCCTGCTCGCCCTCGGCCTGTTCCTGTCGGTCGGCGCGATCTACGGTGCGATCCAGGACTGGCGCAATGACCGCAACCACGACGTGCTGACCGCGATGAGCACGGACCTGGACCGGCGGCTGACCACGACACCGCTCGCCGACCGGCGGCTGACGCCACCCGGGGCGCCGGCGGACGATCTGGGCGGTCTGTGGCTGCGGGCCGCCGAGAACGGGGACATCCCCTCCTTCGTGCAGCTGCGCTCCCCCACCGGCCGGGTGATCGACACGCTGGCCGTGGGCCGGTCGCCGGAACTCCCCGACCCGCTGCCGGCCGGGGCGGACGCCTCCTTCCACCGGGCGCCGAGCGTGGGCGGCGGGCCGTACTGGCTGGTCCGGGTGGCCCGGCTGAGCGACGGCAGCGGGCTGGTGCTGGTCGGCATGCACTCCACCGACTCGGACGAGCTGGTGCAGCGGACCACCAACGTGGCGATCGTCTCGAGCCTCGTGGTGCTGCTGGCGATGGCGGTGCTGTCGGCCCGCGCGGTGCGGACGGCGCTGCGGCCGCTGACCCGGATCGAGGTGGTGGCCGGCGCCATCGGGCACGGGGATCTGGGCCGCCGGGTGCCGTACAACTCGCCGAAGACCGAGGTGGGGCGGCTGGGAGTGGCGCTCAACGCGATGCTGGGCCAGATCGAGCGGGCGTTCCGCGCCCGCGAGGAGTCGGAGCAGCGGCTGCGCCGCTTCGTCGCGGACGCCTCGCACGAGCTGCGCACGCCGGTCGCCACCATCCGGGGGTACGCGGAACTGTTCCGCCGCGGGGCCGCCGACCGTCCCGGCGACCTGGCCGTGGCGATGCGCCGCATCGAGCTGGAGGCCGGCCGGATGGGTTCGCTGGTCGACGAACTGCTGCTGCTGGCCCGGCTGGATCAGGGCCGTCCACTGGCGAACGAGCTGGTGAACCTGAGCGAGCTGGCCGCCGACGCGGTGGCCGACGCCCGCGCCGTCCAGCCGGACCGGGTGCTGGAGCTGGCCGTCGCCGGGCCGGTGCTGGTCGTCGGGGACGCCGAACGGCTCCGGCAGGTGCTCGGCAACCTGGTCGGCAACGTTCTGCGGCACGTCCCGCCGGAGGCCCCGGCCACGGTCCGGGTGAGCCGGCTGGACGGGCAGGCCGTGGTGGAGGTGGCCGACTCCGGCCCGGGTCTCGCTCCGGCGGACGCGGCCCGGGTGTTCGAGCGCTTCTACCGGAGCGAGACGGCCCGTGCCCAGGAGGACGGCGGCAGCGGCCTCGGCCTGTCGATCGTGGCCGCGGTCGCCGCCGCCCACGGGGGCGCCGCCGACGTGGAGCCGTCGCCGGGCGGAGGCGCCACCTTCCGGATCCGGCTGCCCGCGGCGCCGGACGAGCCGGAATGAACCGGACTACCGGTTACCGGCGACCACCGTGGCGACCTGGGTGCCGTTGAGGGTGCCGCCCAGGTAGAGGCCGCCGCCGACCGCGGTGCCGGAGACGCTTCCCCCGGTTCGGATGGCGTAGGTCGTACCCCGGGTGATCTGGTTCGAGGAGAAGACCACGCCGCGGAACGCCTTCGCCGCCGTGTACGACGCGATCTGGGTGCCGGAGGTGGTGGCGATGTGCACCACGGTTCCGGCCGGCTGGTTGGCGCTGAGGGTGACCGACACCCAGCCCTGCCCGGAGGTCGGGAGCGTGCTGGTGGTGGCGCTGATCCCGGTGGAGATCAGGGTGCCGCCGGTGATGGTGACCGCGCCGTTGGCGTCCAGGCCGCCCTCGCCGCCGCCGCGGGTGCCGGAGCCGCTGACCACGACCGTGCCGCCGCCGATGGCCAGCGAGCCGTTGGAGTCGAGGCCGTCGGTGCCGGCGTTGACGTTCACGGCGCCGCCGGTGATCGAGATGAGGGCGTTCGGCGAGTTCTGCATCTCCCCGTAGGTGGGGTCGGAGGCGTTGAACGCGTCGTCGGTGGCGACGGCCGTGACGCTGCCGCCGGTCACGTACACCTTGAGACCCTCCACCCCCTCGTACGACCTGGTGACGTTGACCGTGCCGCCGCCGATCCGCACGTCGGTCTCCGCGTGCACGCCGTCGTCGCCGCTGGCCACGGTGGTCGTGCCGCCGTCGATGGTGACCGCCGCGTCGGAGTGCACGCCGTCGTCGGTGGCGTTGACGTTGACCGTGCCGTCGCTGATCACGGTGAGCACGCCGGCCTTCAGCCCCTTGGCCGAGTCGGCGCCGGTGGTCCGCGCGGTGATCGAGCCACCGTTGACGATCACGTCGGTCTGCCCGGTGAGCGCGTCGCCGGTCGAGGTGACGTTGACGGTGCCGCCGGTGACCGCCACGTACCCGCGGGTGGCGTCCTCCTCGTTGTCCGACTTGAGGCCGTCGCCGCCGGCCGTCGCGGTGATCGAGCCGCCGGAGACGATCACGTAGTCCTGGCCGCGGATGGCGTCGTCCGGCGCCGTCGCGGTGATCGTGCCGCCCGCGATGACCAGGCCGTCCTTGACGTTGATGGCGTCGTTGGCGTTGCCGGTGAGGATCAGGGCCCCGGTGCCGGCGATGGTCGTGTCGGCGGCCGAGGCGAGCGGGGCGTCGGCGGAGGCGGTGCCGTCGGTCAGCCGGTTGGTGGTGCCGGCCGTCAGGTGCACCAGCACCTCGTCGGCGGCGACCACGTTGATCGCGCCGGTGCCGCCGGTGATCGTCACACCGTTGAGGATGAGCCGGACGATGCCGGTGCCGGTGCTGTTCACGACGATCTGGCCGCTGGTGAGGGTGCCGCTGAACCGGTAGGTGCCGGCCGCCGTGACGGTCACCGTGCTGCCGGAGACGGTCACGTTCGAGCTGGTCGTGGTGGCGCTCGTACCGGTCAGGGTGACCGCCGCGACGTCCGACTCGTTCCAGGTCAGGTCGGCGGCGCTCAGGTGGGAGGCCTGGTTGGCGGCGAGCGCGGCCGCCGCGGCGGGCCCGGCGGCGAACGCGGGGGTGGGGGCCACCCACGTCGCCAGGGCGGTGGCGGTGAGCACCGCGGGGACGGCCAGACGGGGGATTCTGGGCATCGTGTGTCCTGTTCTGATCAGGGGAAATGGCGGCGCATGAGTCGGCGCCAGGGGACGGCGGGCAGATCGGGCCGCAACGCTGCGAGCCCGGTCGCGTACTTGGAGATGCTGGTGGGCCGGTGCCCGCGGGCCCACAGCAGCCGGTCGACCGGCGAGACGGCCGATCCGGTCTTGGTCTCGACCACCGCGACGTGCGGGAGGGTCAACCCGGTGCCGTCCACGCCGGTCCAGGTGAGATCGACGTCGACGGTCGCCCGCGAGTCGTCCGCGGGCTGGTAGAACGTGGTCCGCCGGTAGTGCGTGAGCAGCGTCGGCGCGAGATCCAGCCCGGCGCTGTGACCCAGCACGTCGTCGACGAACCAGCGGCCCGGCTCGACCGTGTCGTGGTGGCAGGCCTGGTAGGGCAGCCGGTTCTTGACGGTCCCGCCGCGGTGGCCCTCGGTCTTCACCTCCAGCCAGCACAGCGCGGAGTCCAGGTAGGTCCGGGTGCGGACCTTGAACCGCCGCCGCCTCCGATGCGCGGTGAGCCGGTAGCTGACCAGGTCCGGGGTGTCGAAGTAGACCGACCGGTAGCGGAACGTGCGCTCCCCGTCGATCTCCAGCACCCGGGTCCGCGGATCGAGGAGTTCCAGCAGCTCCCGGGCCGCTTCCAGGGGGAGGACGTACTTGCGGTCGACCCGCGTCTGCAACTCGGCCTTCGCGGTGAGCTCGGCCAGCGAGATCGGATCCAGGTGGGTGGTCGCGCTCATCGGTTCGCTCCGGCGAGCGTCGGCGCTTTCCTTCCCTGGGCGTACGAGTAGCGCACCTCGACCACAGTCGTCTCGTTGACCAGGTCCAGCCGCTCCACGGTGGCCTTGTGCACGCGTGCCCCGAGGATGCCCTCCAGTTGCACGGTCAGGGTGAGCGGATCGGTGACGGCGCTGTCCAGCACCAGGACCTGCCGCCCGTACGACCGGAACAGGCGGGGGTGGTCACCCAGGTACATGACCGTCAGGATCAGCCCCATCAGCGCCGGCACCAGCCACTGCTCCCCACCGCTGAGCGGACCGAGGATGCCCAGCGCGAGCGCCGAGAAGTAGTACGCCACCTCGTGCTGGTCCAGCTCGGTGGATCGCAGCCGAATGATCGACAGCACCCCGAAGAGCCCGAGCCCGAGCCCCGCGCCGACCGTGCTGGAGCTGAGCGACCCGGCCACCGCGAGAACGCCCACGTTGACCCCGAGATAGGCCACCACCAGGTCGCGCCGCCGGTGCCGGGGAAAGTACAGCCCGAAGACCAGAACGGACACCGCTACGAGGTCTAGCGCAAACATGGCAAGCCGGGGCATAGTGACACGACCTCTCGAGGGCTCCGGCCGGACCTCCCCCGTGAACACCATCCGGACCGCAGGTTACATATCGATGAACTTCGATTAGACCGTAACCGTGACCGGCCGCTTTTCCATCGAACACAACCTCAGAGCTACCTCAAAGACCCCTGTGCGCCGGCTGTCCCGTCACATCGATGTCGATATCGATTCTTGATCAGGAGGGGACACCGCACGGTTGAGGTGGGAACTACCGTGCGACCGTGCACAACCACGTTCCTTCCGACCCCTTCCAGCAGCCGGCCGCTGCTTCTCCGCCGTTCCCTCCGGCCCCACCGGCCCATCCCCCCGCGGCTCCGCCGGCCTATCCCGGTGCGGCGCCGCAGCCCTATCCGGCGGGCTGGGGCGGTCCGCCGCCGGCGGGCGGCCCCGGCCAGCCCGGCTATCCGTTCACGCCGCCGCAGCAGCCCGGCACCAACGGGTTCGCGATCGCCGCTCTGCTGGCCAGCATCCTCGGCGGCCTCGGCCTCGGCACCATCGGCGGCATCGTCTTCGGCATCATCGCGCTGCGGCAGATCAAGCGGCAGCCGCAGCGGGGCCGCGGGCTCGCCATCACCGGCCTGGTCTTCGCCGGCCTGCACATCCTCTTCGCCGTCGCGCTCGTGGCCTTCCTGGTCATCGACGAGCGCCGGGACACGGCCGCCGGGATCGACGACGTCGCGGTCACCGAGCTGAAGGCGGGCGACTGCATCCGCGACTTCGACGGGTCGGTGGCGATCTACGACCTGCCGACGGTGTCCTGCACCGATCCGCACAAGGCCGAGGTCTACCACGTCTACACCTTCCCGGCCGGCTCCTACCCCGGCCGAACCCAGGTCGAGGCGGAGAGCGACAAGCGGTGCGGCGCGGCCTTCGAGCCGTACCTGACCCCGCAGACCGAGAACATGGACATCTACTACCTCTACCCCCGAGACAGCAAGGAATGGCGACAGGACCGCAGCATCTCCTGCGTCGTGGTCGCCCCGAGCGGCACCCTCACCGCCCCGATCACCAAGTGACCGGGTCCCGGCCACGCCCCCCCCGGGCGTGGCCGGGAGCTCGAACACCGCCGCCCGGCCTCCCGCTCAGATGCCGGCCGTGGTCACAGGTCGTCCAGCAGGCTCGTCACCGAGCCGTTCTCGAAGATCTCCCGGACCGCCTGGGCGATCAGCGGTGCGATCGACAGCACCTCCACCTTGTCCAAGCCGGTGTCGGCGGCGCTGGGCAGGGTGTCGGTGAAGACGAACCGGCTCACCCGGCTGTTCTTGAGCCGGTCGACGGCGGGCCCGGACAGGATCCCGTGTGTGGCGGCCACGATGACGTCGTCCGCGCCGGCCTCGTAGAGCGCCTCCGCGGCCGCACAGATCGTGCCGGCAGTGTCGATCATGTCGTCCACCAGCACGCACACCCGGCCGGCCACGTCTCCCACCACCTCGTGCACGCTCACCTGATGCGCGACGTCCTTGTCCCGCTTCTTGTGGACGATGGCGAGGGGCACCCCGAGCCGGTCGCACCAGCGGTCGGCGACGCGGACGCGCCCGGCGTCCGGTGAGACCACCGTGAGCCGGTCGCGCGGCTCCAGCCCGGCGATGTGGTCGGCCAGGATCGGCATCGCGAACAGGTGGTCCACCGGACCGTCGAAGAATCCGACGATCTGGTCGGTGTGCAGGTCGATCGTGATGATCCGGTCGGCTCCGGCGGCGCCCATCAGGTCCGCCACCAGCCGGGCCGAGATGGGCTCGCGGCCCCGGTGCTTCTTGTCCTGCCGGGAGTAGCCGTAGAACGGGGCCACGACGGTGATGCTGCGTGCGGAGGCTCGCTTCAGGGCGTCGACCATGATCAGCTGTTCCATGATCCAGGTATTGATCGGGTCGGTGTGCGACTGGACGACGAAGCAGTCGGCACCTCGTACCGAAGCCTCGTGCCGTACGTAGATCTCGCCGTTCGCGAAGTCCCGCGCCTGCGTGGGCACGATGCCGGTGCCGAGTTCGGCCGCGATGTGCCCGGCGAGGGCGGGATGCGCCCGGCCGGTGAACAGCAGCATCCGCCGGACCGCCGCGGTGCCGGTCCGCCTCACCGGTCGCTGCCTGGGCCGAGCACGGCGTAGTCGGTGTAACCGCGGTGGTCCCCGCCGTAGAAGGTGGACTCGTCGGCCGTGTTGAACGGGCCACCCGCGCTGATCCGGGCCGGCAGATCCGGATTGGCGAGGAAGAGCGCGCCGAGCGACACCGCGTCGGCGAGACCCTCGTCGAGAACCTGCTGGGCGGACTCGACGGCGGCGGGGAACGAGTCCGGCGTGGCGTGCGGGTTGACGATCAGGTTGCCCTGCCACCGGTCCCGGACGGCACGGGTGACCGGACGGCTGACGATCTCGCAGACCTCCAGGAAGGCCAGCTCGGGCAGGGCGGGCACCAGGGACGCGTACAGGGCGTCGGTGTCGCCCTCGGCGATGTCGTTGTAGGTGTTGGCGGGCGACACCCGTACGCTGGTCCGCTCGTTGCCGATCGCGGCGGCGACCGCCTCGGTGACCTCGACGGTGAATCGGATCCGGTTCGCCACGGATCCGCCGTAGGCGTCCGTGCGCCGGTTGGTGTTCTCGGCGAGGAACTGGTGCAGCAGGAAGCCGTTGCCGGCGTGGATCTGCACGCCGTCGAAGCCGGCCTCGATCGCGTTGCGCGCGGCGTCGGCGAAGTCCCGCACGGTGTGCTGGATCTCCTCGACCGTCAGCTCGCGCGGCGTGGGATAGGCGGCGAGGCCGTTCGGGGTGAAGCACTGCCCGGCGGCGGCCACCGGGGAGGGTGCCACGGACTGATGCGCGCTGTCGTAGAGGGAGGGGTGGCCGATCCGGCCGGAGTGCATCAGCTGCACGACGATCCGGCCGCCGCGGGCGTGCACGGCGTCGGTCACGGCCCGCCAGGTCTTCACCTGCTCCGGGTGGTGCAGCCCGGGCGTGTTCATGAAGCCCTGGCCGATCTGCGACGGCTGGGTGCCCTCGGTGATGATCAGGCCGGCGGAGGCGCGCTGGGCGTAGTACTCGGCCATCAGATCGGTGGCGCCGCCGCAGGGCTTGGCGCGGTTGCGGGTCATCGGAGCCATGACGAGGCGGTTGGCGAGCGCGATCTTGCCGAACGTGACGGCGTCGAACAGGGAGGTCATGGAGTGTCTTCCTTACCGGCTGGAGGAATCGGACAGGTGGCGGGCGTAGGCGGCGGCCAGCCGGCCCCCGACCTCGGCCGTGGAGATGAGGACGGCCATGTTGGCCTGGGCGGTCCGGCCTCCGGTGGCCCGGTCGACCGCGTGCATGAGGTACTTGGTCAGCCCCTGGCCACCGACACCGTCCCGCTCGGCCTGGGCGAGCGCGTCCGCGATGGCGGCTTCGGCCTCGGCGGAGTCGACGGCGTCCTCGGCGCGCGGCGGGGTGGTGACGACCACGCCGCCCGGGTGGCCGGTCGCCCAATGGGTCGCGACGACCTTGGCGATCATGTCCTCGTCGTCGATGCGGTGCGGTGCGCGTACGCCGCTGGACGAACAGTAGAACGCGGGGAAGTCGTCGGAGCCGTGGGCGATGACCGGGACGCAGTGCGTCTCCAAATACTCCATGGTCAGCTTCAGATCGAGGATCATCTTCGCGCCCGCGCAGACCACCGCGACCTTGGAACGGGTCAGCTGGATCAGGTCGGAGGAGATGTCCATGGTCGTCGCCGCGCCGCGGTGCACGCCACCGAGCCCGGCCGAGGAGAAGAACGGGATCCCGGCGAGTTCCGCGGCCACCAGCGAGGAGGCGACCGTGGTGGCGCCGCGTCCGCCGCGGGCCAGCACGACCGGCAGGTCTCGGCTGGAGACCTTCGGGATGCCCGGCTCGGAGGCGAAGTTCTCGATGTCCCGCTCGGTCATCCCGGCCCGGATCACGCCGTCCTCGACGCAGATGGTCGCCGGTACCGAGCCGCCGTCGCGTACGGCCTTCTCGACCCGTCGCGCGGTCTCCGCGTTCTCCGGAAACCGCAGGCCGTGCGTGATCACGTTGGATTCGAGCGCGACGACCGGACGCCCCTCGTGCAGGGCCTCTCGTACCTCCTCGGTGTACACGACGGGAATGCGGTAGCTGGTGGAACTCATCGGGATCCTTCGTTCTCGGGCTGGTCGATCGGGAGGGGGGAGCCGTAGTCGGGCCTCTTCCACAGCTGGTGCTGCTTGGCCGCGATGTCCGGGGCGTGGACGGCGGTCATCCACTCGGCCGGATCAACGGACTCCACCGCGATGGACACCGTGCCGGGCTCGGTGTCGAACACCCGGGTGACGACGCCGGTCATCGAGGCGACCAGGTCGGCCTTCTCGGCCTCGGTGAACGTGCGGGTGAAGTGTTTGATGCTGACGTGCGGCACGGTGGCGGTCCCTTTCATGCGCTGGAGGGGCCTCGCCCCGTGGGCACGGGGGAACACACGGGGCGAGGCGTTCAAGGGGCGGCAGGTCACGGGTGCGGCGTCGCCTCGCGGATCCGGGCGATCAACTCGTCGACCCCGTGCTGCTTGAGGACGCTGTAGTGGTCCCCGTCCAGGTCCACCACCCGGGGCGGGCGGGCGGAGTACCCGGAGCTGTTCTCCAGGAAGGAGTAGTCGTCACCGCGGGCCTTGAAGATGGTCACCGGCGCGTCGATCCGGCGCTCCCGCAGCTCGTGGAACGAGTACTCGAACTCGTAGGTCTCGGCCACGATCCGGATGATGCGGCGGATCGTCGCCTCGTCCAGGCCGGGCATGGTGCGGTGCACGAAGGAGACGAAGGTGTCCTCGTCACGGACCTCGCGCAGGCAGTCCCGCACGACCTCGCCGTGCACGGTTCCGGCGAAGACGGAGAACAGGATGGTGAGGTAGGCCGGGTCGGCGAACGAGGCGGTCCGCCCCCCGCGCCCGGTCGCCGCACCGCGTACCCGCGGATTGCCGGGGCAGATCAGCAGCAGGTTCGCCACCTTCTCGCCGGCCTGCTCCAGCTGCCACGCGGCCTCGAAGGCGACCCTGGCGCCGAAGGAATATCCCCACAACGTGTACGGCCCGGACGGCTGCATGCCGCGGATCTCCGCGACGTCGGCCGCGGCGGTCTCCCGGATCGTGGCGTACGGGTCCTCGCCGGCGTTGATGCCGTGGGCCTGCACGCCGGTCACCGGCCGGCCGAGTCCGGCGCCCTGGGCGAGCAGGCGCAGGTTCATCGGGTAGCCGCCCAGTCCCGGCCAGACGAACACGGGGTCGCCGGAGCGTTCCCGGTGCAGCGGCACCAGCCGGGAGCGGTGTGCGGCGCCACCGGCGTCGACGCGGGCGGCCAGGTCGGCGAGTCTCGGCGCCTCGAAGACCACCTGGAGCGGCAGAGCCGATCCGAACTCCCGGTTGATCCGGTTGACCAGTGCCACAGCGTGCAGGGAGTTGCCGCCCGAGGCGAAGAACTCGTCCTGGGTGGAGACCTGCTCGTACCTCAGCATCCGGCCCCACTCGGCGGCGAGCCACCGTTCGGTCGGGGTGGCGGGCGCCACATAGCGGGCCGGCGTGCGGGCCGCGACGACATCCGGCAGCTGCGCGGTGGCCTTGATGTCGATCTTCCCGTTGGCGGTGAGCGGGAGTTCGTTCACGACCAGGACCCGCGCCGGGATCATGTAGTCGGGCAGGAACTGCGCGAGGTCGTCCCGGATCATCTCGGCCGGGCCCTTGGTGTGCACGGCGTCCTCGTTCATGCCCTCGTGCGCGGCCTGTTCGGGCGTGATCGGGCCACCGACGAAGAAGTACGACGCGGTAGCCGGGGCGGCGCCCGCGGCGGCGAGCAGGTCGTCCAGGCGCCGGGCGGCGGCCAGCGGGTTGCCGGACTTCGACGAGTAGCCCGAGGCCATCAGCCCCACGCCGGGGACGCGTTGCAGGCGGTGCAGGCACGTACCGAGCACGATGTAGTGCCGCCATGCCTCACCGGCCCGGGACACCGCCGCGATCCCGATCGACGATCGATCGTAGACACCCTGGTTGATGGCGATGACATGGCGGCGTTCGACCACCTCGTCGCCCAGACGTTCCAGCCCGCCGCCGTGGTGGCGGTACAGCCCGGCCGGCAGGCCGGCCACCCGGTCGCCGTGCGCCTGTACGAACAGCTCGACCTCGTCGCCGGTGGGCCGATCGTGGTACGCGGTGACGGCGAACGTCCCGAGATAGTGGTCGTCGGCGGCCACGTCGAGCCGCGAACGCACCGTGGGGTGGTAGCCCTCGGGCACGATGGTGAGCCCGTGGCGGGGCAGCACCTCCTCGAAGAGGCCCAGCATGTGCCCGGCCTCGAACTCCAGCACCTCGACGATGTTGTTCTTGTAGACCGGCTCGATGGCCTGGCGTTTGCCGAGAAGATGCACTTTGAGTGGTGCGCCGCCGGTGCCGTCCACGTCGCCCACCCGGACCAGGGTGTGGTCGACCGGGTGGTGGTAGTAGACGCCCGACAGGCCGAACAGGCCGTCAATCTCCAGATACATCTGGGTGGCGTACAGGGCTCCCGGTGAGGAGTAGGCGTACTTGGGCAGCAGCCGCTGCTCGCTGTGGAACGGCCCGAACCAGCGCAGCACCGAGCCGAGTTCGGCGAGCGTGAGCTCGGTGACCGCCCGGGGCGCGGCGGCCTCGGGGGCACGCGGTGTGAGCAGCGCGACGACGTCGGCGGCGGTCATGGCGTCGCCCTCGTAGAAGCGGTACGTCTTGCGGGCGAAGGCCACTTGGCGCTGCTCCGTGGTGCTCTCGGCACCCGGCAGCCGGAGGACCGGACGGCCGGCCAGCGCCGTCGCGTCGCGCAGGCCCGGATTGGACAGCTGGGTCCGCACCTGCAACTTGGACGACTTCGACTGATGGTGGGCGGCGTCGTCGCGCCCCTGATCCATCACCGTGGCCGTCCGCTCATTCAGCTCCACGGCCGCGAGCAGCGTCTGGCCCTCGGTACGGGGGTCGTCGACGACCACCGCGGCCGCGCGGCGTACCCAGGTGTGTTCCTCGATCCGGGAGGCGACCTCCTCCAGCTCCACCCGGTAGCCGCGCAGTTTGACCTGGTTGTCGGTACGGCCGAGGAACTGGATGGTGCCGTCCGGCTCCCACTGTGCGAGGTCGCCGGTCCGGTAGAGGCGTTCCGTCGGGTTGAACGGCGAGACCAGGAATCGCTGTCGCGTCACCTCGGGCAGGCCGATGTATCCGCGGGCCACCTGGATGCCACCGATGAACAGCTCGCCGCTCTCGCCGATGTCCACCGGCCGGCGGTCCTCGTCGAGGATGTAGCAGGTGACGTTGTCCACCGGGATACCGACCGGGACGATCGCGGGGAAGGAATCGTCGAGCGTCTGCGGGTCGACCCAGTAGGACGTGGCGTTGATGGTCGCCTCGGTGGGGCCGTAGAGGTTGACCACCGACATCTCGGGCCGGATCGCGCACAGCTCCTGGGCGAGGGCGCGGGTCAGGGCCTCACCACCGGCGAACACGTGGGTGAGGGAGTCGCAGGCATCGAGCATCTCGGTGTCGACGAGAGCCTGGAGCAGTGTCGGAACGCCCTGCAGCACGGTCACCCGGTGCTTGCGGATCATGGTGATGATGGCCTCGGGGTCACGGAACAGGCCGGGCGTGCCGGCGACCACCCGGGCGCCGGCGGCACAGGCCAGGATCTCCCACTGCGCGGCGTCGAAGCTCATCGGCGTCTTCTGCAGGATCGACACCCCGGGGCCGAGATGTCCGCAGTTCGCGAGCCACCGCAGCTGCGAGACGATGCTGCGCTGCTCGATCATCACGCCCTTGGGGCGGCCGGTGCTGCCGGAGGTGTAGATGACGTAGGCGAGGTGGTCGCCCTGCCCCTTCGCCGCGGCGGCCGGCCTGTCACCGGCCGGCTCCTCGCCGGTGACGCTGACGACGGTCGTACCCTCCGGCGCCAGGCGGCGCAACCGCTCACGCAGGTGCGGCTGGGTGACGATGACCCGGGTGCCGGAGTTCTCGATCATGTACCGCAGGCGCGCCTCAGGGTAGTCCGGCGACAGTGGCAGATAGGCGGCGCCGGCGGTGAGGATGCCCCACACCGCGGTGATGAGATCGGCGGAGGGCTCGGCGTAGAGGCCGACACAGGTGTCGGGGGCGACGCCGAGACCGGTCAGCACATGTCCCAGCCGGTCGGCGGCCCGGGTCAGTTCGCGGAAGGTGAGGTCGCCGTCCTCGGCGGTGACCGCGATGTCGTCCGGGCGCTGCCGAGCCTGATGACTCAGGAGTCCTCGCAGGGTGGCCTGCTTCGAGGACACACCGGACGCGGAAGTCTGGATGCTCATTTCGATATCCCCCGTTACAGATGTGTGAAGCGCTACACCTGACTCGTCGCTGGAGCGGGCGGCACGGTCTCGGCGGTCTTCGCCGGGGTACGCGGCTGGGCGAGGACGACGGCTCCGATGACCGCGGCGGCACCGAGCAGTTGGAGCGGTCGTAGCGTCTCGTCCAGGAACAGGTAACCCAGGACCGTCGCGCACAGCGGAGAGGCGAACGACAGGAACGAAGCGGCGAGAGCGGGCAACTGGGCGAGCCCGCGGAACCACAGCACATAGGCCAGCAGCGCGCCGATGACACCGAGGTAGAGGAAGCCGCCGATGTTCTCCCCGGTGAAGTGGTCCGGCAGGTCCTCGCCGGCGAGGGTGATCGGCAGCAGCACCAGGCCACCGACGGTGAGCTGCCAGCCGGTGAAGGTCAGCAGGCTCACCCCCTCGGGGCGGCCCCACTTCTTGGTGAAGACGATGCCGGACGCCATCGACAGCGCACCGAGCAGCCCGGCGCCGACACCGATGCCGTCGAGGCCGGCGTTCGGCTGCAACACCAGCATGGCCACACCCGCGGCGCCGAGCAGGCAGGACACCACGTGCACCGGCCGGATCCGGTCCTGGAGCAGCGCCGAGCCGAGCAGCAGCACGATCATCGGCTGCACCGACATCACCAGCGCGGCCACGCCGCCGGGCAGGTGATAGGCGGCCAGGAACAGGAAGTAGAAGAAGGCGCCGATGTTCAGCACGCCGAGGACCACGGCGCGCAGCCACCAGATGCCCTTCGGCAGGGTACGGGTGATCAGCAGGAGGACCAGGCCGGCGGGCAGTGCTCGCAGCATGGAGGCGAGAAGTGGCCGGTCGGGCGGCAGGAACTCGGTGGTGACCAGGTAGGTGGAGCCCCACACGGCGGGGGCGATCGCGGTGACGGCGGACGACATCGCGAGACGTCGACTGTTCATCGCTGGGATCCCGCATCGATCGTGCCGAAGAATCGGTCACCGAAGTCGCCGATGCCGGGGATCATGAAAGCGTGCTCGTTGAGCTGGTCCTCGATCGCACTCGTGACGATTCTCAGACGGGGCCGCTCGGCGGCGATCCGGCGCAGCCCCTCCGGCGACGACAAGAAATTGATCATGATGATCCGGTCCTCGCGTACCCCGGCCTCGGCCAGCACGTCGACCGCGGCGAGCGCGGATCCCGCGGTGGCCAGCATCGGCTCCAGCAGCAGGACATGCCGCTGGGCGATGTCGTCGGGCAGGTGCTTGTAGTAGAGGTGCGGCTGCTTGGTCCGCTTGTCGCGCTGGATGAGGATCTTGCCGAGGCGGATGCCGGGGCAGACGTCGCGCAGCTCGCTCTCCATCGCCTCACCGGCCCGGATCACCGGGACGGCGCAGATCTTCGAGGCGAACTCCAGCCCCGGGTAGGTGGCCCCGACCGGCGTGGTGACTTTCTTCTCGGTGAACGGCAGCAGGTTGAGGCCGTGCTCCAGCAGCAGCCGGATGACTCGCCGCGCATAGAAGACGAAGTCCGCGCGGCTGCAGTCCTTGTCCCGGATGATCGTGTGCATGGCGCGCAGCTGATCGGTCTGCGGTAGAAGGTGAACGTTATGGCCCGTGGTCACGTCGGACTCCTCGGGGTCGCCGGTCAGCTGGATGTGGGCAGGCGGGAGCCCGCGCCGTGCCTGGCCGGCACGGGCGCCCGTCGGTTTCGGAAGGTGTGTGGTGAGCGGCTACGCCGATCCGCGATGTCAGCCGATCTCCGCGAAGGCGGCGCGCGCCTCGGCGACGAACTTCGCGACCTTGGCCCGGTCCTTGCGCCCGTCCGGGCCCTCCAGGCCGGTGTGGGCGTCGACCGCGGCCGGGCGGACGGCACGGATCGCCGCGCCGACGTTCTCCGGGTTCAGCCCACCCGCCATCATCAGCGGCTTGGGGGAACGGCGGACCAGCTCGGCGGAGACGTTCCAGTCGTGGGTGAGCCCGGTCGCGCCCTTGGCCCCGGTCCTCGGGTCGAAGGTGTCGGTGATGTACATGTCGACGAACGGATGCGTCTCGTCGACGAGTTTCACGAGCTCGTCGGCGTTGTCCTGCTTGACCACCAGGGACTTGAGGACGAACAGGTCGGGTCGCAGTTCCTTGAGCCGGCGCAGCTGCGTGGTCTCCACGTCGCCGTGCAGCTGGACGGCGACGACACCCAGCTCCTGGCAGAACTCGCTGATCTCTTCGGCCTCGGTGAGGTAGCTGATGAGCACGCCCGCGTGCGGGGGCTCCAGGCCCTTGATGATGGCCGCGGCATCCGGCTCGGCGATGTCGTCCTTGCCGGACGGCAGCCGCAGGGCGAAACCGATCCAGTCGGCGCCCTCTTCGATGATCATGCCGGCCTCGGCGGCGTCGATGATGCCGGCTACCTGAACGAGCTTGTCAACAGTGGTCACGTGGACCGTCCCCCCATGTGTGTCGCGCCAGGAGCGCGTTGTACGGATGTGCCGCCTACCGGCCGTACGCCTCCCGGAAGACCGTCAGGGAACGGTCCCGGCGGCCGGGATGAAGGCGGCTCTCGGCCGGACGGCCGAGCGGCAGCAGCAGAGCGATGTGCAGGTCGTCGCGGAACGGGATGCCGACAGCCGCCTTGACCTTGGCCTCGTCCCAGCCGTTCATCGGGCTGGTGGCCAGGCCGGCCGCGTGTGCGGCGATCATCAGAAAGGACGCGGCGATCATGGCGTCCTTGACGGCCAGCTCCCGCTCCAGGCCGCGTCGTTGCGGCTCCTCGTGGAAGGCCCGCACGTCGTCCGGTGAGGCCGCGGCGAACCGCGCCGACCAGGCTCCGCAGCGGCGCGCCTGCTCCCAGACATCGGCGCGGTCCTCACGCCAGGCGCCGGACTCGGCGACGAACACCAGCATCACGGGTGCCTCCCGTGGATGCGGCTGGCCTCCGGTGGCCTCGACGAGCGCCTCGCGACCGGCCTCGGCCGTGACGACGACGATGGACCGGGCCTGGAGGTTGAAGCTCGACGGTGCCTCGAGGGCCAGCTCGATCAGGTCGTTGAGCAGGTCCTCAGGCACCGGATCGGGCAGGTAGTGGCGGATGCTGCGCCGCGACCGGATGATCTCCGACACGGTAGCGTGGGCCCGTGACATCCGTTCCCCCATCAGCCTCCCCCTTCGACGTCGGCCGATCTCCCTTCGAAAGTTAGTAGGGCACCCGCTTGACGTCAAACATTTCGACGTCGAAATAATGTGCTGAACGTAACTACGTGATTCCAAGACTTGAGGTGACCCCATGCGCGACGCTGCCGACGACTTCCTCGACCAGTGGGCCGCCCAGCGTGACGACCTCGACCTCGACGCGATGGGCACCATCGGCCGCATCCTGCGCCTGTCCCGATTCGTCAACGCCCGCCTGAAGGAGTACTTCGCCGAGCACGACCTGGAGACCTGGGAGTTCGATGTGATCGCCACGCTGCGCCGCAGCGCCCGGCCCCTCACCCCCAAGGAGCTGGCCGAGAGCGTCATGATCGGCTCGGCGGCACTGACGAATCGGATCGACCGGCTCGTCGCACGCGGTCTCGTCAGCCGCGAGGCGGTGCCCGGAAACCGGCGGAGCCTGCACGTGACCCTGACCGCCGAGGGCCGCGACCTCGTCGACGCCACCATCGAAGGGCATGTGCGCAATCAGCGCGGCATGCTCGGGGGCCTGGACGCCGACGACGCCGAACGGTTCAACCGGACACTGCGTACCCTGCTGATCTCGCTGGGGGACTCCCGCTGACGCGTGGCTGATCGAAGACGACGTCCCCGAAGTAGCCCAAGCCCGCCGGCTCGGCCATCGCCTGGCCGGCGTCCGCGGCGTCCGCGGTGTCCACCGCCACGTCACCCCGGCTCACCAACGGCCGGCAGTCACGCCGGGAAGCCACCCCACAGCAACGAAGCGCCCCAAGGTAAGCACCAGAAACACAGCGGCCCGTTACCGAAGAATCGGTGACGGGCCGTCGACGTGCTGAAACTCTGGTGGGCGATACTGGGATCGAACCAGTGACCTCTTCCGTGTCAAGGAAGCGCGCTCCCGCTGCGCCAATCGCCCTGGTATTGCGAGGTGGAGACGGGATTTGAACCCGTGTACACGGCTTTGCAGGCCGTTGCCTCGCCTCTCGGCCACTCCACCGAGGTGGCCTCCAGTGGCAAGCCACTCCGAGCGGAAGACGGGATTCGAACCCGCGACCCTCACCTTGGCAAGGTGATGCGCTACCACTGCGCCACTTCCGCGTTGCCCTCCGGCGTTTCCCCCGGCGACGACAGAACTTTATCCGAACCCCACCACCACCTCCAAACCGGGGGTCCCCCGCGTGTCGCGATCCGGGGCTGACCAGCCGGAACACGACAGGACATGATGTGCGGCGTGGAGATCACGACCTGGTACCTGGAACAGGACGACGCTGCCCTACTGCGCCCGGCCAAGGCGCCCGCGACCCCGGTGACCGTCACCCGCGCCGAGGTGCCCAGCCCCGAACTCAACCGCTACCTCTACACCGCCGTCGGCGGCGACTGGTTCTGGTCGGACCGGTTGCCCTGGACCTGGCAGCAGTGGCAGGACTACCTGGACCGGCCCGGCGTGGAGACCTGGGTGGCGTCGGTCCGGGGCACTCCGGCCGGGTACGCCGAGCTGGACGGCCACTCCCCCGCCGAGGTGGAGATCGCCTATTTCGGGCTGCTGCCACGTTTCGCCGGCCAGGGCATCGGCGGCCACCTGCTGACGGTCGCCCTCGAACGCGCCTGGACCCTCCCGGAACGCCATCCCGGCCTGCCGCCGGTCCGCCGCGTCAGCGTGAACACGTGCAGCCTCGACGGCCCGGCCGCCCTCGCCAACTACCAGGCCCGCGGCATGCGCATCCACCGCACCGAGACACGACCGGCGGCCACGCAGCCCCAGGCCCCCGGTCCATGGCCCGGAGCGGAAAGACCCTGAAACCCCTTCATCGGTACGGGCCAGGGGAGAAACCGCCGGACCGCGCGAACGCGCGCCCGGCGGGAGGGGAACGCGGGTCAGGCGGCGACGGGGAGGTTGGCGGAGGTGAAAGCGCGCCCGTCGTCGGTGACCACCGCCGACTCGTAGCCGTCGGCGACCCGTTCGGCCAGCCAGGACAGGCCCGGTTCGCCCATGGCCAGGGCGGCCGTCGCGTAGGCGTCGGCGACGGCCAGGTCGGGGCCGACCACGGTGACCGAGCGGAGGCCGGCGGCGGGGCGTCCGGCCACCGGGTTCCAGACGTGGGCGCCACGCTCGTACGTCCCGGAGGTGGCCACCGCCCCGTCGGTCAGCGAGAGCACCCAGGCGAGTTTGTCCGCCTCCCAGGGGTGGCGGACGCCGACCCGCCAGGGGCGGCCGCCGGGGCCCGCGCCGCGCATCCGGATGTCGCCGCCCGCGCCGATGTAGTGCCGGGCCGAGCCGGCGGCGGCGAGGCGTTGCGAGGCCACCTCGACGGACCAGCCCTTGACGTAACCGGACGGGTCGAGGGGTCCGCCCGCGTACGCGTCGAAGTAGCCGTCGGTGTCGCGCCACAGGTCGGCGCAGCGGTCCAGGACGTGGCGCAGGTCGGCGGAGCAGTCCTCGAGCCGGAGGGCGCCGGAGCGGAACCGGCACACCTCGCTGTCGTCCTTGTACGTGCTGAACCGGGCGTCGACCTCGTGCAGCCAGGCGCACGTCGCGCCGACGAGTTCGGTGAGCCGGGCGGGTGGCAGGTCGTCGGCCAGTTCGATGCTGACGACGGTACCCATGACCTGCTCCGCGTGGCGCACGGTCCGAACCCTACGCCCCGGCTTTGTCCAGCGCCGCCTGGAGGGACGTGACGTAGGACTGGCTGGTGAAGGTGGCCCCGGAGACGGCGTCGACGTCGGCGCTCTGTGCCTTGAGGGTGGCCGCCGACAGGGTCTGGACCGCCTTCGGGTTGATCGTGCCGGAGAACCCGTCGGTCGGGAAGGTCGAGTCCGCCGCGGTGATCTTGCCGCCGCTGACCTTGATGGTGACCTGCATCGTGCCGTACTGGTTCTGGACGGCCTTGCCCTTGTAGGTGCCGGACTTGAGCCCGGCCTTCTCGTCGCCCGCCGGGGCGCCGGTCTTCTTGCCGGACGGCTTCTTGGTGCCGGCCGGGTCGGGTTCGGCGGTCGACTCGGCGGCGGCGTCCTCGGCGTCGGGCTCCCCGCCCGCGTCGGCCGGCGCGGCGGCGGACACCGGGACGGCCGGCGGTTGCACGCTCAGGCGGACCCCGAGGATCAGGGCCGCACCGGTGAGGGTGCCGACGGCTGCTGCGGTACTACGTCGCATCGCGAAAACTCCCAGTCGATAGGGGTCAGAACTCGAACGGGTCCAGGTGCAGCTGGCTCTCCGGCACGTCGAGCTGCTTGAGCGTGTCGACGGCGGCGTTGACCAGCCCGGGCGGGCCGCACAGGTAGACGTCACGGCGGTTCACGTCGGGGACCAGGCCGCGCAGGCCGTCGGGGGTGAACAGCCGGCGCGGGCCGGGGTCGTTGCGGCCGCCGACGATGTAGCGCACCCAGGCGTCCCGTTCCTCGGCCAGCTCCTCCAGCTCGGTACGGAAGACCAGCTCGTCCGGACGGCTGGCCCGGTAGATCACGATGGTGTCCGGCGGCATGTCCTCGAGCAGGGCGCGGATCGGGGCGATGCCGCTGCCGCCGGCGATCAGCAGGGCCCGCCGCCGGGTACGCCGTTCGGCGGTGAACGTCCCGAACGGGCCCTCCGCCCAGATCGGCGTGCCGGGGCTCATGGTGGCCAGCTTGCGGGTGTGGCCGCCGGCGATGGTGACGGTGAGCCGCAGCCACTGCGAGTTGGGGGCGGCCGACAGCGAGAACGGGTGGGACTGCCACCAGCCGTTCGCGGTCAGGAACCGCCAGCGCATGAACTGGCCGGCCTGCACCGGGAGCCGGTCGAGCCGCTTGCCCTCGATGTAGATCGAGAACGTGTTGGCGCCCTCGGCGACCACCTCGGCCACGGTGAACCGGTGCCGCGCGTTCAGCCAGACCGGCTCGACGATGCGGCCCCAGAACAGGGCGGCGATGGTGATGCAGCCGAGCGCCGGCCAGAACACCGAGGCGTACCGGCCGCTCATGTCGGCGCCGGCCGCGACCTGGTGGCCGTAGCCGAGCAGCAGGACGCCGTAGCTGGTCAGGTGGACCAGGTGCCAGAGCTCGTAGTTGAGCCGGTTCCGGATGAACCGGACCGAGATCAGCGCGATGAAGACGAGCAGTCCGGTGGCGATGGTGGCGCTGATCATTTCGGGGAACGTGGTGATCACGGTCCAGCCCTGGTCGACGACACCGGTGCCGGCGGTGAGGGCGTAGCCGTAGACGATGAAGACGATGTGCGCGACCACCGCGGCCAGCAGCGAGGTGCCCAGCCAGCGGTGCCAGCGCAGCAGGTCGCGGGAGCCGACCCATTCCTCCAGCCAGGACACCCGGCTCATCATCAGCAGCTGGATGAAGAGCAGGTAGCCGCCGATCAGCCCGGTCACCCGGCCGGCCGCGATCATCGTGCTCGCGGTGTCGCTGACCGCGCCGGCCCGCGTGTTGAACAGCCAGAGCGCGATGCTGGTGCCCAGGCCGGAGAGGAACAGCAGGATGGTGAAGAGCCGGTTGCCGCTCATCGACTCGCCGGGCGGCCGGTCGTCGACGACCGGGACGCCGGTGCCGGCCTTCCAGCCGGTCGGGTCGGTCATCGACACCTCGGTGACCTCGCCGCGGCGGAACCCGTCCGGGGTGGGGTAGGGCTGGCCGTACTGGGGCTGGGCCGGTGCGGCGGCGTACTGGCTGTCCGGCCACGGGGGCATGGACGGGTCGTCCCAGCTCGGGCGGTCGTCGGAGCGCAGCCCGGCGAAGTACCCGTCGTCGTCGGGGATCTCGCGCTGATCCCGGAAGGCCGGAATGGTCAACGTCCTCACCTGCTCAGCAGTCGTCTCGCGGCGCCTGCCACCCCATGCGGCCGACGTGACGGCCCCGGTCCGCATCAGAAGCCGTCACCGTGTCGTACGCGCATCACGCCCGGTTGGCTCAACAAGATCGGGAAAAATCCCGGGCGCTAGGTTCAGGGCATGGAACACCAGGACGTGGTCACCGTGATCGGCGTCGGCGCCGGCGGGTGGCCCGGGCTTTCCGGTACGGCGCGGAGCGCCCTGACATCCGCCGAGGTGATCTTCGGCGCCGCCCGGCAGCTCGATCTGCTTCCCGGTGAGGTCGTCACCGCACGTCGCGTCCGCTGGCCGTCTCCGCTGGTGCCGGCCCTGCCCGGGCTGATCGGGGCGGAGCGGGGGCGGCGGGTGTGCGTGCTGGCCAGCGGCGACCCGATGTTCCACGGCATCGGCTCCACACTGGCCCGTCTGCTCGGCCCGGACCGGATCCGGGTGGTGCCGCACCCGTCGTCGGTGTCGCTGGCCGCGGCCCGTCTCGGCTGGGACCTGGCCACCGTCGACGTGGTGAGCCTGGTCACAGCACCGGTCGAGACGCTCGGCCGGCTGATCAATCCCGGCCGCCGGATCCTGGTGCTCTCCGCGGGCGCGGCCACCCCGGCGGCGGTCGCGGCGCTGCTCGCCGACCGCGGCCACGGCACGGCGACGGTCACCGTGCTGGAGCAGCTCGGTGGGCCGGGCGAGCGGGCGGCGACCGGCGCCGCGGACGGCTGGGCGCTGCCGGCGGGCGATCCGCTCAACATCGTCGCCGTCGAGTGCGGCGACGGGCCGGAACTGCCGATCGTGCCCGGCCTGCCGGACCATCGCTACCAGGGCGACGGGCAGCTCACCAAGCGTGAGGTGCGGGCCGTCACGCTGGCCGCGCTGGCACCCGCGCCGGGCCGGCTGCTGTGGGACGTGGGCGCCGGATCGGGCAGCATCGGCATCGAGTGGATGCGCGCGCACCCGTCCTGCCGGGCGATCGCGATCGAGTCGTCGGCCGAGCGGGCGGCGACCGTCACGGCGAACGCGGCGGCGCTCGGCGTACCCGGTCTGCGGGTGGTGCGCGGCCGGGCCCCGGAGGCTCTCGACGGGCTGCCGGAACCGGACACGATCTTCATAGGAGGCGGATTGACCCGCGACGGCGTACTGGACCGTTGCCTGGCCGCGCTGCGCCCCGGCGGGCGGCTCGTGGCGAACGCGGTGACGGTCGAGTCGGAGGCGGTGCTGGCGGCCGCGTACGCGAAACTCGGCGGCGAGCTGAGCCGGATCACCGTGCAGCGCGGGTCGCCGGTCGGCGGGTTCACCGGCTGGCGGTCGTTCATGCCGGTGACGGTCTGGTCGGTGACGCGATGACCGTCCACTTCATCGGCGCCGGCCCGGGCGCCGCCGACCTGATCACGCTGCGCGGCCACCGGCTGATCGCGGCGTCGCCGGTCTGCCTCTACGCGGGCAGCCTGGTCCCGGCCGAGCTGCTGGAGGCCTGTCCGCCGGGCGCCCGCAAGGTCGACACCCGGGACCTGAACCTGGACCAGATCGTCGCCGAGATGGTGACGGCGCACGAGGCCGGGCTCGACGTGGCCCGGCTGCACTCCGGCGACCCGTCGGTGTTCAGCGCGGTCGCCGAGCAGATGCGCCGCCTCGACGCGGCCGGGGTGCCCTACGACGTGACGCCCGGGGTGCCCGCCTTCGCCGCGGCCGCCGCCACCCTCGGCCGGGAGTTCACCGTGCCCGGGGTGGCGCAGACCGTGATCCTCACCCGGACCGCGGAACGGGCCACCGCCATGCCGCCCGGCGAGGACCTGGCCACCCTCGGCGCCAGCCGGTCCACCATGGTCCTACACCTCGCGGTGCAGCGGATCGGCGCGGTGGTGGCCGAGCTGACCGGCAACTACGGGCCGGACTGCCCGGTCGCGGTGGTGGCGCGGGCCTCCCGGCCCGACGAGGTCGTGCTGCGCGGCACGCTCGCCGACATCGCGGCCAAGGTCGAAGACGCGGGGGTACGACGGACCGCCGTGATCGTGGTGGGCGCGGCCCTCACCGCCGGGCAGTTCCCGGACAGCCACCTGTACTCGGCGGACCGCTGCCGGTCATGAGGATCCTGCTGCTGGGCGGGACCACCGAGGCGCGGCGGCTGGCCGGGCTGGCCGCCGGCGACCACACGGTGATCACCTCGCTGGCCGGGCGGACCACCGATCCGCTGCGCCCCGCCGGAGAGCTGCGGATCGGTGGGTTCGGCGGGGTGGACGGGCTGGCCGGCTACCTGCGGGACGCGGACATCGACGTGGTGGTCGACGCCACCCATCCGTTCGCGGCGACGATGAGCGGTCACGCGGTGCTGGCGTGCGCGGCGGTGGGCGTACCCCTGCTGGTCGTGCGACGGCCGGGCTGGACCGCCGGTCCGGGCGACGCGTGGCACCGGGTCGCGTCGCTGGACGCCGCCGCCGCGCTGCTGCCCCGGCTGGGGCGGCGGGTCTTCCTCACCACCGGGCGGCAGGGCATCGCGGCGTTCGCCGGGCTGGACGAATGCCGATTCCTGGCCCGGTCGGTGGAGCCACCCACCGGAGTGACGCCGCGAAACCTGGAGGTGCTGCTGGACCGGGGCCCGTTCACCGTCGACGGCGAACGGAAGCTGCTCACCCGGCACCGTGCCGATGTGCTGGTCACCAAGGACAGTGGCGGCCCGGCGGCCAAGCTGGTGGCGGCCCGTGAGCTGGGCGTACCGGTGCTCATGGTGGACCGGCCGCCGGCACCGGCCGCTCCCGCGGTGCCCACGGCGGACGACGCGGTGATCTGGCTGCGGACCCGGGCGCGCTGAAACACGACACTCCGGAAGCTGCGCGGCCGCCGTCGCGATGCGAGGCTCGAAGCATGTCTGGCCGCGCCCTGCATGCCGAACTCACCGCCGTGCGCGCGCTGGTCGCGGAGGGGCTGGCCGGGGTCGGCGACGCGGCCGGCGCCGGTCAGGTCTGGCTCCGCTCGGCGTGCACCCGGCTGACCTCGCTCGACGGCGTCCTGGTCGAGGCGGCCGGGGTGGTCGCCACCCCGGTGTGGGTGGTGGCGGTGAGCGCGGTGACGTTCGCGGTGGTCGTCCTCTCCGCCGCGGTGGCCGGGATGCTGGGGCTCGGCGTGACCGGGGCGCTCGCGCTGCCGGGCACGGCGCTGCTCGGCGCCCTGGCCGCCGGACCGTGGGCGGCCCGCCGTGTCCACATCGCACTGGGCCGCCGCCGGCTGGGCCCGGTGCCGTCCCCGGCGCCGGGCGCGGCCACCCTCACCGAGGTTTCGGAGCAGCTCCTGCGCGCCCGGGTACGGCTCGTGTCGGCGGCGCTACGGCGGGCCGGGGCGGACCACTGGACGGTTCCCCACCTGCGACGGGCCATGCGCACCGACCCGGTGGTCCGGCGGCTGGCCCACGCCGACCTGCTGCTCTGCCAGGCGATCGACTGCCTGGACCGCTACCTCGGCGACCTGCGGAAGGACCTGTCGTGAGCGAGCGCGTCCTCCGGCGGCTGCGAGCGCGCAACGATCCGTTCTCCGGGCTCGTCGTGCCGAGGTTGCGGCACATCGAGCGGGACCTGGACGCGGTGATCACCGACGCGCAGAGCCGGGACTGGTCGGCGGACCGGCCGGATCAGGTGGTCTTCGCCCGGCTCGCGCAGGCCCGGCGCCGGGTGCGGGCGGCGCGGCGGTTTCCGGTGGCCGGTCCGGCGGATCCGGTCGCGGTCCTGCTCGGGGCGGTCGCCGGGGGCGGTGTGGCGGCCGGGCTGCTGTGGGCGGGTGGAGCGGCCGCGGTCCGGCCGGTCGCGCTGGCCGTGGTGGCGGTCGCCGGGCTCTGGGCGGCGCTGGTCGCGGTGGCGGTCCTGCGCCGGCTGCGCCGCCGGTGGGACCGGGACACGCCTCCCGGGCGGGCGCCGATCGACGACCCCTATCTGTACGCCGCCCTGCGCCGCCGGATCGAGACCTGCGCCGCCGCGGCCCGTGACCACCGTTCACACCGTCGCCGGGGCGCCGCCACCGAGCTGGAGTACGCCCTCGACTGGATCGGCGCCGCACAGAGCGAACTTCCCCGCCGCTGACCGTCACATCGCGGCCGGCTGTCTCGTCGTGTCCGTGGAAGCGAATCCGGAACGAGGGAGTACGAGATGCGGATCGTGGTGGTGGGCGGCACCGGCCAGACCGGGCGGCTGTTGATCGAGGCGCTGCGCGAGGAGGGTCACGAGGCGGTGCCGGCGTCGCGGTCGACCGGGATCGACGCCTTCACCGGTGTGGGGCTGAAGGAGGCCCTCACCGGCGCGGACGTCGTCGTCGACGTGACCAATCCGCCGGATCGGGAGGATGCGGGCGCGTTCTTCCGGACCTGCTCGGAGAACCTGACGGCGGCCGGGCGCGAGGCCGGGGTACGGCATCACGTGACGCTGTCGATCATCGGTTTGGAGCGGGCCACGGACCTGGCCTACTACCGGGCGAAACTGGCCCAGGAGGCGGCGGTCGCCGCGGGCGGGGTGCCGTTCACGATCGTCCGGGCGGCGCAGTTCTTCGAGTTCCTCGACGTGCTGATGCGGGCCAACACCGACGGCGACGAGATCCGGCTGGCGCCGGTGCGGGTGCAGCCGGTCGCACTGTCCGATGTGGTGGCGCGTCTGGCCGCGGTGGCCGGTGCGGCGCCGGTGAACGGGACCGTCGAGGTGGCCGGGCCCGAGGTGTTCGCCCTGGACGCGATCGGCCGCCTGCTCGCCGCCCCGGGGCAGCGGGTGACCAGCGACGGCACACCGTTCTTCGGCGCCGACATTCCGGTGGACGCGCTGGTGGCGGGGCCCTCCGCGCACCTGGCGCCGACCACGCTGGCGGGCTGGCGGGCCGCGGCAGGCGGATGAGCCCGGAACGGGCGGCACCGCCCGCACCGGCAACCGGGTCGCCGGGACCGGCGGGACGGCCGGAATGCGGCGGGGGCGGCGTCACGCGTACCGGGAAAGGGTCTAGGTCTTGGTCTTGAAGGTGCTCCGGTAGCCCTGCGGTGTGGTGCTCAGGCGCTGGGTGAAGTGGTGCCGCAGCGTCTGGGCGCTGCCGAAACCGGCCTTCGCGGCGATCGCGTCGATGCCGAGATCGGTGTCCTCCAGCAGTCGGCGGGCGAGCAGCACGCGCTGTGCGGTCAGCCAGTCGTGCGGGGTGACACCGGTCTCGGCGCGGAAGCGGCGGGCGAAGGTGCGCGGGGCCATGTGCACGAGGTCGGCCAGGGTGTCCACGGTGTGCGGGTGGTCTAGGGTCTCCAGCACGTGGCTGAGCAGCGGCTGGAGGGTCTCGCAGGAGATCGGCGGCACCGGCGTCTCGATGAACTGGGCCTGGCCGCCGTCGCGGTGCGGCGGCACCACCATGCGACGGGCGATCTGGGCGGCCACCGCCGAACCCTGCTCCTCGCGGATCAGGTGGATGCCGCAGTCGATGGCGGCGGCCGTCCCGGCGCTGGTGATGATGTTGTCGTCGACCACGTAGAGGACACCCGGGTCGACCTTGGCCCGCGGGTAACGGGTGGCCAGGTCGTCGGTGTGGCGCCAGTGCGTGGTGCAGCGGCGGTCGTCGAGCAGGCCGGCCTCGCCGAGCGTGAACGCGCCGGTGCAGACGCTCATCACCCAGGCGCCGCGCTCGTGGGCGCGGCGCAGCACGCCGAGCACCTCGGACGGCACCTCGCGCATGTCGTTGGGGGCGATGGCGACCAGGTCGGCGGTCTCGGCCGGGGCGAGGTCGAACTCCGGGGTCATGGTGAAGCCGGCGTGGGTCCGCACCGGGGCGCCGTCGACCCCGCACACGTGGAAGTCGTAGCCGGGCAGGCCCTCGGCGGTGCGGTCGTAGCCGAACAGCTCGCAGAGCACCCCGAGCTCGAAGACCGCCACCTCGGGCAGCGCGATCACAGCGACGCTTCTCAACATGTGGCCACGGTACCGGAGGTTGGCAGCATCTTGAAGATGTATGGCATTCCTGCCACTGTTCCGGCGGCCGGAACAGCGCGACCCTTGATGTATGGGAATCGTGATGCTTGTCTTCTTCGTCCTGCTATTGATCGCTTCGTTCACCGGGCTCACCGCGGACAGCCACGACAGCGCCGACTGGAAGCCCACTGACGGCGGACGCCGGGCCGCATGACCCGGCGTCCGTCACAGCGCCGCCGGACCGCCCACGAACACCGGCCCGGCGGCGGAGATCAGCGGCCCCCGGTCAGGACCGAGACCGGCTTCGGGGCCACCACCGGCGGCAGCGTCTTGCCCGGCGCCACGGCCGACTTGGTGGTCACCTCGTCGCCCGGCGCCGGCTCCTCACCGGGCACCAGCTTCTCGGTGAACGGCTGGTGCTCGGCCCGGCAGACCGTGCCCTTGGCCGGCACCGTGCCGGTCAGCAGGTAACGGTCGATGGCGGCGGTCACGCAGGCGCCGGTGCCGTACGCCGCGTGCCCCCAGTTGTCGCTGGTCAGCAGCCGCGAGTTGGGCAGCAGCCGGCTCGACGACACGGACGCGGCGTAGTTGGTGGCCGGGTCCCAGTAGTTGCCGATCACCAGGACGGTCGCCTTGGTCCGCTTGTTGAACGGGCCCCGGTAGGCGTCCTCGTCCCGCACGGTCCAGGTGCCGCTCGCGCACTGGACGCTGAGCCAGCCCCAGATCCGGCCGAAGTACGGCGCCTGGAGGTCCCGGGAAGCGGTCGCGACCGGCCAGCCGTTCGCGTTCTTCGGGTGCTTGCCGTCGGTGCAGATGACCGCGCTCTGCGCCTCGAAACCGTTGTCGTACGGGAAGTCGTAACCGATCTCCTTGGCGGCCTGGATCCGCTTGCGCAGCGACACCTCGGCGGCGGCCGCGGGCGAGCCACCGGCCTGCAAGGCGGCGACCTCGGCGGCCAGCTGGGTGACCATCTCCCCGGCGTACGGGCTGTAGAGGTAGTTGAGGCTGGCGCCGACGAAGTCCGCGTAGGTGATCTTCACGGTGCCGAACTCGTCGGTGACGACCAGCGGCTTGGCCCGCAGCTTCCGGGCGATGGCCGCGTAGTTGGCGACCGGGTCGCCGGCGGCGAACGCGCAGTACTCCTCACCGGCCCGGTCGCAGCGGATCAGGATCTCCCGCAGCGCCTTGCTGGCGCCCTCGGCCGAGTGCATCCGGGCGTCCAGGATCCGGTTGCCGCTCGTGCCCGCGCCGACCCACTGCCGCGGGTCGATGTTGCCGTCGACGGCGAGCGCGCGGAACCGGTCCGGGAACAGGTTGGCGTAGTACTGCCCGAGCGCGGTGCCGTAGCTGAAACCCAGGTAGGTCAGCTTCTTGTCACCGACCGCGCGGCGCATCAGCTCCATGTCGCGGGCCACCTCGGCGGTGGACATCGCGCCGGCCAGGGTCTTGCCGGTGGTGGAGCAGGCCTTGCCGAACGCCTTGGCGCCGGCGATGTACCGCTTCTCCTCGGCCGACCCGAGCGGGAAGGCCACGTTCATCTTGTTGAAGACGGCGGTCTGCTGCTTGACCGACTTGAAGCACTTGACGTTGGCGCTGAACCCGATGCCGCGCGGGTCGACGCCGACGACGTCGAAGCGCTCGAGGACCGAGTCGCTCAGGAAGTCCGGCGCGAAGAGCGCGAACTGGGTGGCCGAGCCGCCCGGGCCGCCCGGGTTCACGAACAGACTGCCGATCTTGCGCTTCTGGTCCTTGGCCTTGACGCGGACGACGGCCAGCTCGGTCTTGGCGCCCTTGGGCTTGTCGTAGTCGAGCGGCACCTTCACGGTGGCGCACTCGGCGATCTGGTAGCACTTGTACCAGCCCAGCTTCGGTGTGGGCAGGCGGTCCAGGCGGCGCTTCTCGGCGGCGCTGGTGGTGGCGGACTTGGGCGCGGCCGACGCGGCTCCCGGCACCGAGACCGCCGCCGTCGTGGCGACGGCGGCGGCCAGGACGCCCGCGATGAGCAGGCGCGGTCGGATCGATGGCATATAGCCCCCTCTCTATGACGATCGCATCGTAGAAGACCGATGCGAGGGGCCGTCCACTTCGGATCGCACACCGGGGTTGTCGTCCCCTCGTCCGCATTTGGCACAGTGGACAGATGCTGACCGACGTGGATCTGCCCGCGCCCGGACTGCTCTGGACCCGCTGGGCGACGCTGAGCGCGACGTGTGCCGCGATCGGCCGGGCCGGTCCGTGGACCATCGACGGACGCGGCGCCGACTTTGCCGAGGGCGAGCGGAACTGGGCACGGTTCGCCCTGCTGGACGGCCGTCGCGCGGTCCTCTGGGGGCACCACGAACACAGCGCCACCACCCGGGCCGATCCGCCGGTCGACCTGCTCACCGGCGCGCCCGACTGGCTGCCCTGGGACAACCTGTCCCCGCTCGCCGAGAGCGACCGGCTCGGCTTCGTGATCTGGCACGAGAACGGCCGCTGGTCCCGGGTCCGCTACCCGGGGCGGCTCGCCGACGGCATGACCGACATGCTCGCCCCGCTGCTCACCGCCGAGCACACCCTGGCCGCGCTGGGCCGGCTCGGCGCCCGCGCCGCGGCCGAGGAGCTGATCGCCGCCGCGATCCGGGCCGAGGTGACCGCGGACCACATCGCCGCCCTGATCACCGGCCCGGACACGGACATCGCGTCGGCCGTGACCGTCGCCAGCCGGGCCGGGCTGGTGCCGGGCAGCGCCGCTCCCCGGATCGAGCCCGGCCGGCGCCCGCCGATGCGCCGGGTCCGCCGGCTCAGCAAGGGCGAGCACGACCGGCTCGTCTGGGCGGCCATGCAGGACTCCCCCGAGCTGCCCCGGCCGGCGCCGCCCGCCAGCGAGGAGCTGGACACGCTGATCTCCTGGCTGCGGGAGCGGGCGCCGCACGGCGACGGGCGGTGCACCCTGCTGGCCTACGCCGACTCCACCAGCTTCAGCTCCCAGCCCGGCGACCTCCCGCCGGGCGACCGGCCCGGCGAGGAGCGGTACGCCGCCTTCCGCCGGCTCACCGAGCTGGTCCGGGCGCTGCGCCACACCGAGTCCGATCCACGGTACGGGCGGTGGCTCTTCCTCCGGATGGAGACCAGCGCCACCGGTGTCCGGGTGGAACGCCGCTACGACTCCTGGCCGCCGTGGTGGCACGACGACGGCGTCTCCGGGCCGTGGCGGACCAACCTCCAGGAGGAGATGGCGGCACGCGGGCCGGCGTGGCGGCCGTCCTGGGTCACGCTGCTCGACCCGGAGACCGCCTACCGGCCCACGTCGTGACCCCGGTCAGAACGGGGTCAGGGTGATCCCGGCCGCCCGCGGGTCGCCGTCGTGCACCAGCGACTCCTGGTTGAGCACGTCGTCGAAGGCGAACGCGTACGCCTTGCCGTCGACCATGTTGGCGTGGATCGACTTCGCGTACGGGTTGGCCGGCCCGCCGGTGTAGAAGTCGGTCGCCGAACCGCCCGGCTGGGTGTCGATCCGGCCCAGCGTGGTCCGCCACAGCGCGGCGCAGAGGGTCCGCGCGATCGGGCCGACCACCTGGTCGTTCGGCGCGGCCAGGGCGCCGTCGCAACCCCAGACGTTCGCCGTGGAGGGCTTGGTGAAGGACGCCACGGTACGCCCGGACGCGTCGGTGAAGTTCATGACGTTCCCACTGGTGCGGCCCGAGTACGTCACGTCCGGACGGTCGGTGAAGGGCACCACGGTCAGGGTCTTCGAGGTGTACGCGTTCCACGCGCCGGCGATGTAGGAGTCCAGATAGGACGCGCTCATCAGCCCGGCGTCGGCGGCCTTGCCGGGGGCCAGCACCCGCAGCACGGTGCCGTCCGCGGCGGTCACCACGCTCTTGGCGAAGTCGGGGTTCGCCCGGACCGCGTCGATCACCTTCTGCCGGCCGCCGCCGGCCAGCTCACCGGTCCGGCTCGTGACACCACCACCGCCGCCGGTGACCGTGACGATGTGCGGGATCGCGAACATGTCCACCTGCGAGCTGTTCAGGAACAGGCCGGAGCCGTCGAGGGTGAACTCGCTCCAGTCGAAGAGGGTGTCGCGGTTGGGGTCGCCGCCCGCCCACGGGGCCGGCTGGACCAGACCGTCGGCGGTGATCCGGAAGTCGAGCTTGCGGCCGAGCGAGAAGTAGATCCGGCCGGAGATGTTCTTCGGGACCCGGACCGTGGTGGCGGCGCCGTTCGCCGGGCCGGCGATGGCGACGTCCGGCGCCGGGACCGGGACGGTCCCGCCGCCGGTCCACGGGGTGAAGGCGCCCGACGCGTCGACGTACCCGAGCTTGCCGGTGTTCAGGTTGACGCCCAGGACGTACAGATAGACGTCCTGGTCACGGCCGGTCCGGTTGGTGACGGTGAGCGGAAGCAGATCGCTCGCCGGCGGAACCGTGGTGGTCGACGGCACGACGGTGGTGGGAGCCGTGGTGGGTGTGGTGGTGGGAACGGTCGCCGTCGGCACGATGGTCGTGGGAGTGGTCGCCACGCCGTTGCACGGGACACCGTTCAGCTTGCAGTTCACCGGCTGCGGGCCGGTTCCGACGAAGCCGAACGTGACGCTCGCACCGACCGGGACCGACCCGTTCCAGGACCGGCTGGTGAACGTCCGATGCGTTCCGGAGGCGGTCATGTCCGTCTCCCAGAAGCTGCCGACCGAACTTCCGGCCGGGAGGTCGAACTCCACCTTCCAGGACGTCATGGCGGACGCCCCGGTGTTGGCGATGGTCACCTCGTCCTGCCACCCGCTGCCCCAGTCCGAGACGGTGCGCAGGGTGGCGGTGGGCGCGGCGGCCGAGGCCGGCAGGGCTATCCAGGCGGTGGTGAGGGCCGCGACGGTCGCGGTCGCGGCGAGGACAAGGCTCCGTTTACGGCGCATGGGGGTGCGGCCTCCGAAGGTGTGACGGTCAGGGAACGACCGCAGTATTCGCCTTCAGAAACCGCTCTCCCAGTGCCTTTAACGTTGCTTTAATGATTATTTCGCCGACGTTTCCGGCTGCCCTCCGATAACACTTTCCCGGCCGGCTGATCAGGCGGTTCGGGAGAAACGGATCGCGTTCCAGGAGACGCGGGGCAGGGTGAGGGTGGCGGCGCCGCCGTCGACGGCCACCGCCCCGGTGGGCACCTCGGCGGTCGGGCGCAGGGTGACCCGGTCCGGGTCGTCCCTGGTGTTGCTCGCGTAGAGGTCGTCCTCGTCGGTCAGCGTCCACGCCTCGGCCACGGCCATCTCACCGAACGCGCTCAGGTCCACGATGAACTCGACCGGGTTCGTCACGTCCCGGTTCACCGCGAAGACCGTCACGTCGCCGGTGGCCGGGTCGTGCGTGGCGACCGCGTCGACGACCGGGGCCACGCCGTACCTGGCGGTCTCGTACGTCGGGGTGTCGATGTGCAGCCGCAGCACCTCGCCCTTGGCCAGGGCCGCGGTCTTGGCGAACGGGTGGAAGATGGTCTGCCGCCAGGCCGGGCCGCCGGGCTCCGTCATGATCGGGGCGATCACGTTGACCAGCTGCGCCTGGCAGGCCGCGGTCACCCGGTCGCTGTGCCGGAGCAGCGAGATCAGCAGGTTGCCGACCACCACGGCGTCGGCCACGTGGTACCGGTCCTCGATCACCGGCGGGGCGACCTTCCACTCCTCCGGCAGCGGGGCGCTCTGGAACCGGGAGAGGTACCAGACGTTCCACTCGTCGAACGAGAGGTTGATCTTCTTCTTGCTCTTCAGCCGGGCGCCGACCGCGTCCGCGGTGGCCACGATGCTGTTCACGAAGTAGTCCATGTCGACCGCGCTGGCCAGGAACGAGCCCAGGTCGCCGTCGTGCTCCTCGTAGTACGCGTGGCAGGACACGTAGTCGACCAGGTCGTACGCGTGCTCCAGAACCGTCGACTCCCAGGTCCCGAAGGTCGGCATCGAGGAGCTGGAACTGCCGCAGGCGACCAGCTCCAGATCCGGCTCGGCGGACCGCAGCGCCCGTGCCGTGGCGGCCGCGAGCAGGCCGTACTCCTCGGGGGTCTTGTGCCCGGTCTGCCACGGACCGTCCAGCTCGTTGCCGAGGCACCAGATCTTGACGCCGTACGGCTTCTCGGCGCCGTTGGCCCGCCGCTGCTCGGAGAGCGCGGTGCCCTCCGGGTGGTTGAGGTACTCGTGTACGTCGAGCGCCTCCTGCACGCCACGGGTGCCGAGGTTGACCGCGTACATGATCTCGACGTCGGCCTTCTCCGCCCACCTGGCGAACTCGTCGATGCCGACCTCGTTGGTCTCGATGCTGCGCCAGGCCAGGTCGCGCCGGCGGGGCCGCTTCCCGACCGGTCCGACGCCGTCCTCCCAGCGGTAACCGGAGACGAAATTGCCACCCGGGTACCGGACCATGGTGACGCCGAGCTCGCGGGCGAGGGCCAGCACATCGGTACGGAAGCCGTCCTCGTCGGCGAGTGGGTGGCCCGGCTCGTAGATGCCGGTGTAGACGCAGCGGCCCATGTGTTCGACGAACGAGCCGAAGGTCCGGCGGCTGACCGGCGCCACGACGGCACCCGGATTCAATGCGACACGCGCACGGAGCATGGTTGTTCCCTTTACCGAGAAGAGGAGGAGATGCGCGTACGGGCTAAAAGGAGGTTGTTCGCGACGGTTGAGACGTCCTTCGCCCCGCCCACACCAGGCGAGGGTCGAGGTAGGTCGCGAACAACCTCATTTGACGGAGCCGATGGTCAGGCCACCGCGCCAGTACCGCTGCAACATCAGGAAGGCGGCGATCAGGGGGACGATCGCCACGAGAGCGCCGGTCACGATCACGCTGAAGGTCGCCGCGCCGCCGTTGCCCATGATCGCCGACATGTACCAGGCCCGGAGCCCGACGGTGAGCGGGTAGAGCTGGTCGTCGCTCAGCATCACCAGCGGCAGGAAGAAGTTGTTCCAGGACGCGACCATGCTGAACAGCAGAACGGTGACCAGGGCGGGCTTCATCGCGGGCAGGGCCACGCTGGTGAACACCCGGAACTCGCCGGCGCCGTCGATCCGGGCCGCCTCGAGCATCTCGTCCGGAATGGAGTCGTGCACGTAGACGCGCAGCAGGTAGACGCCGAACGGGTTGAGCAGCGACGGCAGGATGACCGCCCAGATCGTGTCGACCAGGTTCGCCTGCGACATGAGCAGGTAGGTGGGCAGCACGAGCGCCGTCGCCGGCACCATGATCAGGCCGAGGAGCAGCGCGAACAGGGCGTTGCGGCCGGGGAAGCGCAGCTTCGCGAAGGCGTAGCCGGCCAGCGCCGAGATGACCGTCGCGCCGACGCCGCTGACCACGGCGTAGAACGCCGAGTTGCGCAGCCAGGTGACGTAGACCCCGCCGTCCTGCTCGAACAGGATCCGCAGGTTGTCGATCAGGTGGAAGTCGGAGAACCAGAGCGACGCCGACTGGAAGAGCCCGGTGTTGTCCTTCGTCGCGGCGACCACCAGCCACCAGAACGGAAGGAGGAAGTAGATCGCCAGCAGGCCCATCACGACGTGGGCGGCGACGCTGCCTTTCCGGAAAGTCATCGCAGCGCGCTCCTCTTCCGGGTGGCAAACAGGAAGATGTACGACCCGATGAAGACCACCGCGCCGAGCAGGAACGAGATCGCCGCCGAGTAGTTGTACTGCTGGAACGAGAACGCCTGGTTGTAGGCGTACACGTTGGGTGTGTAGTGCTGGGTGATCGCGCCCGGGTTGAGCGGCTGGAGGATCAGCGGCTCGGTGAAGAACTGCAGGGTGCCCATGATGGTGAAGAGGGTCGCCAGGACCAGCGCCGAGGAGATCATCGGTGTCTTGATCCGCAGGGCGATCTGCACCTCGGTCGCGCCGTCGATGCGGGCCGACTCGTAGGTCTCCCGCGGCAGGCCCTGGAGCGCCGCGTACAGGACGATCATGTTGTAGCCGGCCCACTGCCAGGTGACGATGTTGCCCAGCGACGCCAGCACCGTGCCGCTGGAGGTGAAGTCGATGCCGGTCCAGGCGAACGGGCCGATGCTGTCGCTGTAGAGGAAGCCCCACATCAGCGTGCCGATGACCACCGGCACGGCGTAGGGGACGAACGCCGCCAGCCGGAAGAACCGCGAGAACCGCGAGGTGGCGGCGTCGATCAGCAGGGCCGCGACCAGGGCGATCCCGATCATCACCGGAGTCTGGAGCAGGCCGAAGATCAGGACCCGGACCACGCCCTCGCGCACCAGCGGGTCGTCGATCGCCTGCCGGTAGTTGTCGAACCAGGCGAAGACCTCACCCTCGATGAGGGTGGAGCGGTACAGGCTGATCTTGAAGGCGTACGCCATCGGGAGCAGCAGGAAGGCGATCAGCAGGACGGTGAACGGCAGGGCGAAGAGCCAGCCGGTGGCCGCCTCCTTGACCCGCGCCGAGCGCCGGGTGCCCGTTCCGGGCGAGAGGCCCGCGGCCGCCGGAGCGGCCGCGGGGGACGTCTGCACCTCGGTCATTACTGAACCTTGAAGCCCTGCTGGGTGGCGTAGGTCTTGATGTTCTCCTGCGCGGTGTCCAGCGCCGCGGTCCAGGAGGTCTTCTTCTCGATCGCCTGGCCCAGGTTGGTGGTCAGCTGGTTGAAGTTGTAGCTGTTGAACGGGCTCCAGTCGAGGTCACCGATCGCGTTGTAGGCCGGCACGAAGACCTCGTTGACCTTCTGGCCGCCGAAGAAGTCGTAGGTCTTGCCGGTGAACGCGTCGGACTCCAGGACCGGGGTGACGGTCGGGAACAGGAACGCCTTGTCGATGCCGATCTTCCAGGCCTCGCTGTTCTTGGCGCCGAAGATCTCCATGGCGACCTTGGCCGCGATGTCCGGGTACCGGGCCTGGTCGGTCACCGCGAACGAGGAGCCACCCCAGTCGCCCTGGGCGTTCGCGCCGGCGGTCCACTGCGGCAGCGGGGCGACCTTCCACTTGCCGGCCGCGCCGCCGGCGTTGGCCTGGATGTAACCGGGGCCCCAGCCGGCCGCGAGGTAGGTGGCGTACTTCTCCGAGCCGAGGCCGTTGTAGAAGTCCGTGGTGTGGAAGGCGGTGGTGTCGGCGAGACCGGCGCCGACCATGCCCTCCCAGTACTCGAAGACCTTCTTGGCCTCGGCGCTGTTGACGTTCACGCCGATGCTGCCCGGGTTCGCGATGTCGTAGGTGTACGGCTTGGCGCCGGCCTGCCAGAACAGACCGGTCATGAAGCCGCCGTCGTTGGCGCCGAAGTCGGTCATGAAGCTCTTGCCACCGGAGGCGGCCTTCAGCTTCTCGGCCTGGACCTTGTACTCGTCCCAGGTGGTCGGCACGGTCAGGTCGTACTTCTTGAAGATGTCCTCGCGGTACATCATCGCCATGGGGCCGGCGTCGACCGGGATCGCGTAGACCTGGTCACCGGAGCTGACCTGGCTCCACGCCCAGCCGGCGTAGTCGCCCTTGACATCGTTCGCACCGTACTTGCCCAGGTCGACCAGGTGCTTGGTGAGCGCGAAGGTGGGGATCTCCTGCAGCTCCAGCATCACCACGTCGGGGGCGCCCTTGCCGGCCTTCAGCGCCGTCTGCAACTTCGTGTACTGGTCCTGGCCGGTGCCCGCGTTCGTCCACTCGATCTTGACGTCGGTGTGGGTCGCGTTGAACTGGTCGACGACCGCCTTGAACTCCGGGTACCAGGCCCACACCTTGACGGTGACCGTGCCGGTCGGCTTGGCGGCGGCATCCGGCTTGTCGTCGCCGCCACCGCACGCCGCCAGGGTCACGGCGGTCGCCGTCGCCGCGATGGCTGCCACAACTGATCGCCGACTGACTTTCCGTGCACTAAAGTTGCCGATGTTCACTGGGTCCTCACAGACAAGTAGATGCGTATCCAGTTGATCAGTTCTGAGGCCCGGCAGGGCTCAGAGAGCCGACCTCCGGTGCTGGCACATCGGGGGTCGGCCATCAGGTCGAACTACGCACGCCTCAACGGAATTCACCGCTGGCCGAGCTGGCTTGCTACGCTTTTGCAGCGCTGCAAAGCAAAGCATGCACGGGACCCTATAACGACGGCAAGGGGTAACCTGCCGGAAACTTGGGGCGGCCAGAGGGGGCAAGAATGCGTCGAGAAGTCACTCTGCGTGACGTCGCGGAGTTGGCCGGCGTTTCCAGCCGAACCGTCTCCAACGTGGTCAACGGCTACGCCAACGTCACCGAGCGTACGCGAGAGCGTGTGCAACGGGCGGTCGAGGAGCTCGGCTACCGACCCAACGTGCTCGCGCGGAACCTGGCACAGGGCCGGTCCGGCCAGATCGCGGTCGTCGTGCCGTACTTGGACACCCCGTACTTCTCCGAGTTGTTGCAGAGCGTGATCCGCGCGGCGCGGGTCAGCGGCTATAACGTTTTGATCGACCAGACCGACGGCGACCCCGAGCACGAGCGGGCGTTCATCGCCGACGGCTCCCGCCGGCTGCTCTTCGACGGCGTCATCTTCAGCCCCCTCGGCCTCGACCAGCAGGCACTCACCAACCGCGACCACCGGCTGCCCCTGGTCATCCTCGGCGAGCGGTCCAGCGACGGCAGCTTCGACCACGTCGGCATCGACGACGTGGCGGCCTCCCGGCAGGCCACCGAGCATCTGATCGACCTGGGCCGGCAGCGGATCGCGGCCATCGGCGACCAGCCCTACGCCACCGGCGAGGCGGCCCAGCGGCGCACCAGGGGCTTCCGCGAGGCGCACGCGGCCCGGGGGCTGACCCCACGGGAGGATCTGATCATCAGCACGCCCCGGTTCAACCGGCCGGACGGCGCCCAGGCCATGGCGCATCTGCTGGACCTGGCGGAGCCGCCGGACGCGGTGTTCTGCTACAGCGACCTGGTGGCGCTCGGGGCGATCCGGACGCTTCTGTCGCGGGGGCTGCGAGTGCCCGAGGACGTCGCGGTGGTCGGCTACGACGACATCGAGGACGGACGGTTCTCCAACCCGACGATCACCACGATCTCGCCGGACAAGGAGATGATCGCGACCACCGCGGTGGAGCGGCTGCTGCTGCGCATCAGCAGCCCCACTCCCCCGGCGGGACTCGAGCTGCGCGCGCCGCACCGGCTGATCGTCCGGGAGAGCACGGCCGGGCGTACGCCGAGGTGACCCTCCTCCACAAAGGACTCCACGCCGATATGGTTGGGCGGCGCACAGCCATACCAGCGGGGAGTCACGCCGAGTGTCGCCACATGAGGCTGATCGGATACGTCAGCGCCGGATCGCCCATTTCACCCACATCGACAACCTTCCGGCCATCGCGGCAAGCGGCCGGCTGAGCTGCGATGTGACCGCTCGCGTGGGCTTGACCCGAGCGGAGGTCGGCGATCCAGACATCAAGGAGTTACGGCGCGGACGGCGCGTTCCGACGGGCCCGGGCGGCTGCGTCGGCGACTACGTCCCCTTCTACTTCGCGCCGCGCTCACCGATGATGTACCGCATCGCGTGCGATCACCGCGACCACAGACCAGGTCGCTACAACGGCGGTGATCGCCCGCTCGTTTACCTCGTCAGCACTGTCGGATCGGTCGTCGACGCCGGGTTGACCTGGGTAGGCACGGATGGCAACGCGGCAAACGGGGCAACCGTGTTCACGGTCGACCTGCCGGAACTGGACACCCTGGTGGATTGGCCGCTGATGAGCGCGGAACGGTGGAACAACACCGGAGAGGACCTCGACCGGCAGCGTCGCCGCATGGCCGAGTTCCTTGTCCACAGGGCGGTTCCGCTCACGGTTTTCGACCAGGTGACGGCGTACAGTCCCGAGTACGCCGAGCGGGCTCGGGAAGCCCTGGCCGACCTGTCGATCACGAAGCGTGTTTCTGTCATACCCGACTGGTACTACGGGTATTGCAGCAAGGAAGAGGGAGGTGGTCATCGGTGATCGAAGAGGGGCACGGAAATCTCCTCACCGCGGACGTTGACGCCCTCGTCAACACGGTCAACACGGTGGGGGTGATGGGCAAAGGCATCGCCCTCCAGTTCAAGCGGGCTTATCCGGACAACTACCGCGCATATCGGGCGGCCTGTGATCGCGGCGAGGTCTTGCTCGGTCACGTGTTCGTCTTCGACCGCGGCATGTTCGGGCCCCGGCGATACATCTTCAACTTTCCGACCAAGGGTCACTGGCGTAACGCGGCCCGGCTCGAAGACATCCGCTCCGGACTCGATGATCTCCTCCTCGCCGTCCGGCGGACCGGCGTCCGGTCGATAGCGATACCCGCTCTCGGCTGCGGAAACGGTGGCCTGGAGTGGCACGACGTTCGCCCGCTGATCGAGGCCGCCTGCCAGACGATCCCGAACGTCCGCTGCGTGGTTTTCGCGCCCGAAGGAGCACCACCGGCTAACACGATGCCGGATGCCACTCCTCGCCCACCGTTGACCGGCCCACGCGCACTGCTGCTGAGCGCGATCGCGGTCTACCTCGACCGGGCCCGGTTGCAGGAGTTCCGCGAGGGCGTGAGCGAGCTGGAGATCCAGAAGTTGGCCTATTTCCTCCAGCTGGCCGGAGCACCGTTCAACCTACGGTTCGCGCGGGGGACGTACGGCCCCTACTCGGACCGCATCGGGCAGGTGCTGGCCGCGTTGGAGGGGCACTATCTGACCGGGCTCGGGGACAGATCGTCCCGGGTCACCGAGCTGGCGCCCATCACGCCCACGACGGGGACCCGGGAGGATTCGGCCGCGCTGCTGGAGCGGCATCCCGAACACCGGGCGCAGCTGGCGGCCGTGCTGGATCTCGTCGCCGGATTCGAGGCTCCCTACAGCCTGGAACTCCTGGCCACCGTGCACTGGGCGTCCATTCAACCTCCGCCTACCGCGGACATCGGGGTGCTGAGCGACCGGGTGTCGGCATGGAGTCTTCGTAAGGCCCGGCTGTTCACCGACGCACACATTCGGCTGGCTGCTGAGCGTCTGACGAAATATCGTCTTCTCGCTGAGAAGGAGTATCGGTTCGCGACCGATGCTCCGGCAGTTCGCGGCTGACAGAATTCAACGGTCAGTCCTGGGACTTCTCGTCGGGGGTGGTCAGGCCGGACTGCTCGTCGAGGTCGGCCCACTCCAGCAGGGTGTCCAGGGAGTGCGCGTGGTCGTCGATGGCGGCGTGCAGGTCCCCTCGCTCGGCGAAGCGCGCGGGCACCGTACGGATGGTGAAGTCTCTGGGGTCGAGATCTTGGATCTCGTCCCAGGTGACCGGGGTGGAGACGGTGGCCGTGGGAACGCCGCGGACCGAGTAGGCGCTGGCGATGGTGTGGTCGCGCGCGTTCTGGTTGTAGTCGATGAACAGCGCGGACGGGTCGCGGTCGCGGCGCCACCAGGTGGTCGTCACGTCGTCGGGGGCGCGCCGCTCCACCTCGCGGGCGAAGGCGAGGGCGGCCCGCCGGACGTCGGAGAAGCCCCAGGACGGCTCGATGCGCACGTAGACGTGCAGGCCCTTGCCGCCGGAGGTCTTCGGATAGCCGGTGATGCCGAGCTCGTCGAGGACCTCCTTGACCACCGGGGCGACCCGCTGGACCGTGCCGAACGGGCAGTCCGGCATCGGGTCCAGGTCGATGCGCCACTCGTCGGGCTTCTCGGTGTCGGCCCGCCGGGAGTTCCACGGATGGAACTCCACGGTGGACATCTGCACCGCCCAGATCACGTCGGCCGGTTTTGTCACGCACAGCTCGTCGGCGTGCCGGTTGTAGCGCGGGAACGTCACCCGGACCGTCTCCAGCCACGGCGGCGCGCCGTTGGGCACCCGTTTCTGGTGCACCTTCTCCCCGGCCAGGCCGTCCGGGAACCGGTGCAGCATGCACGGGCGCTCACGTAGCGCGCGGACGATCCCGTCGCTCACCGCCAGGTAGTACTCGACCAGGTCGAGCTTCGTGGCGCCGATCTCCGGGAAGTAGACGCGGTCCGGGTTGGAGATCCGGACGTCGTGGTCGCCGACTTCGATGATCGTGGCTTTACCGGCCATGGCCTGAACTTAGCCCAACCAGGCGTCGTCCATGTCCCGAAGCAGGGTGTCGCCGGAGTCGAGCAGGTCCAGCATGGGGCCGATCCGGGGCAGCTCGTGGGTGACGAAGTACCGGGCGGCCAGCCGCTTGCCCTGGTAGAAGTCGCCCTCCTTGCCCTCGGCGGCGAGCAGCTGCTCCAGCCAGAGCCAGGCGATCACCAGGTGGCCGGCGGCGTCCAGGTAGGCGGTGGCGTTGACCAGGGCGCTCGACGGGTCACCGGTCGCCCAGAGCTTGGCGGTCGTCGCGGCCAGCCGGTCGGCGGCGTTCAGCACCGGGCCGCCCAGCTCGGCCGGCGCCCGCGACGCGGTGGCCCGGATCCGGTCGAGCAGCAGGCCCAGGCCGGCGCCGCCGCGCATGGTCACCTTGCGGCCGAGCAGGTCGAGGGCCTGGATGCCGTCGGTGCCCTCGTGGATCGAGTTGAGCCGGTTGTCCCGGTAGAACTGCTCGACCGGGTACTCCCGGGTGTAGCCGTAGCCGCCGTGGACCTGGATGGCGTGGTCGTCGGCGAGCCGGCACCACTGCGACGGCCAGGCCTTCACGATCGGGGTGAGCACGTCGAGCAGCAGGTCGTTCTCCGGTGACGGCTCGTCCAGCAGCTTCGCCGCGTAGAGGACCAGGGCGAGACCACCTTCGACGTACGACTTGGAGGCCAGCAGCATCCGGCGGACGTCCGGGTGCTCGACGATCGGCACCGGCGGGGCCAGCGGGTCCTTGCCGTTCACCGGGCGGCCCTGGAGACGCTCCCGGGCGTACGCGAGGGCGTGCAGGTACCCGGTGTAGCCGAGGGCCACCGCGCCGGACCCGACGCCGATCCGCGCCTCGTTCATCATGTGGAACATGTACGCCAGGCCGCGGCCCTCCTCGCCGACCAGCTCACCGGCCGCGCCCTCGAAGGCGAGCACCGCGTTGGTGGTGCCCCGGTAGCCCATCTTGTGGTTGAGCCCGGCCAGGACGACGCCGTTGCGCTCGCCGGTCTCCAGGTTCCGCTTCGGGACGATGAACAGCGACAGGCCCTTCACCCCGGCCGGCGCGCCGTCCACCCGGGCGAGCACCAGGTGGATGATGTTCTCGCTCAGCTCGTGGTCGCCGCCGGAGATCCACATCTTGCCGCCGTCGATCCGGTAGGTGCCGTCGGCCTGCCGGGTGGCCTTCGTCGTCACGTCGCTGAGCGACGAACCCGCCTGCGGCTCGGAGAGGCACATGGTGCCGGTGAACCGGCCCTCGATCATCGGGTGCACGTAGCGCCGGATCTGCTCCTCGGTGCCGTGCGTGAGCAGCAGGTGGGCGTTGCCCGCGGTGAGCATGGCGTAGGCCGAGGTGGCCGTGTTGGCGGCCTGGAACCAGAGGAAGCAGGCCCGCTGCACCACGTGCGGCAGCTGGAGGCCGCCGTGCTCGGCGTCCATGCCGGCGGCCGGGAGCCCGGACTCGGCGAAGACCCGCAGCGCCCGGCTGACCTCCGGGATGATCGTGACCTTCTCGCCGTCGAAGGTCGGCTCGGTCAGGTCACCGGCCCGGTTGTGCGGCGCGAAGTCGCGCTCGGCGATCTGCTGGGAGACGTCGAGGAACGCGTCGAACGTCTCGCGCGAGTGCTCGGCGAACCGCTCACGGGCGGTCAGCGACTCGGCGCCGAGCCACTCGTACAGCAGGAAGTCGAGGTCTCGCCGGGAGAGGACCTTGGACACCGCAGCCACCACCGTTCATCCGGAAACTTCGTGCACCCAGTGTGCACGAAGTTTAGTCCGGCGCGCGGTGCCGGCCGACCCGGGCCACCGTTCCGGCCGGGACCCGCCGCGAGTGCTTGATCTCGTACATGGCGTGGTCGGCGGCCCGCAGGGCCTCGTCCGGGTCACCGGCGGCCGGAGCCAGGTGCACCCCGACGCTGGCGCCGATCTGGATCTCGTGCCCGTCGATCCGGAACGGCAGCCCGAGAACGTACCGTACGCGGTTGCTCATGGCGTCGACGTCACCCGGCTCGACGACCCCGGGCATCAGCATGACGAACTCGTCGCCACCGACCCGGGCCAGCACGTCGCTGGCGCGTACGCACGCACTGAGCCGGTCCGCCACCTGGCGCAGCAGCTCGTCGCCGACCTCGTGCCCGTGCGCGTCGTTGACCGGCTTGAACCCGTCCAGGTCGACGAAGAGCACCGCCACCGAGTCGGCACGCAGCGACGAGTGGAGCTTGTCCTGCATCCGGCGCCGGTTGGGCAGACCGGTCAGCGGGTCGTGCTGGGCCTCGTGCTCCAGCCGCTCCTGGAAGGCCCGGTTCTCCGAGATGTCCCGGGCGTTGATCACCACGCCGCTGAGCGCCGCGTTCTGCATCTGGTTGGAGGCGGTGAAGTCGAACCAGCGGTACTCGCCGTCGGCGGTCCGCACCCGGCACTGCAGGCGCAGCACGCCGGACGGGTCGGACAGCAGGGTGGTCAGCCCCTCGCGCATCTGCTGCTGGTCCTCGGGGTGCACCACCTCGAAGACGCTGTGCCCGGTCCGCGAGCCGGCCGCGAAGCCGAGCACCGACGTGGTGCTGGGGCTGCTGAAGACGATCCGGCCCGTTCCGTCCAGGACCGACACCAGGTCCGGGGCGTGCTGGAAGAGCGCCTGGAACCGCTCGTCGGCGCGGCGCCGCTGGATCTGCGTCCGGTACCCGAGGAGGGTGATCCCCACCACACCGATCACCAGCATGGCGAGCAGCGTGAGGTTGAGGGTCTGGCTGCGGCTGTAGACGGCGCCGTCGAAGGAGGCCTTGGTCTGCGTCCGCACATAGGACCAGTCGCTGGTCAGGCCGCCGACCACCACCGCGATCATGTCCCGGCCGTTCTCGGTGTACTCGACGAACTGGGCCTCATCGCGGTCCAGCCGTGCTTTGATGTCGGGGTGTACGACGCCGCCGATGAGCGTGTCGTCGCTGGCCGCCCCGATCCGCCCGGCGGTGTCGACGATCATCGTCTCGTGGGCGGTGCTGCGCAGCTCGCGGATGTAGTTGTGCAGCGGGGTCTGCCCCACCTCGTTCAGGCCGATCAGGTAGCCGACCGCGCCCCCGCCGACCGTGACCGGGATGCCCACTGCGGCCACATAGGTGTCCCCCGCGTTCATCACGCCGGAGAAGCCGTACCTCTCGGTCTTGATCTTGTCCCACAGCGGCGCCCAGGCGGGGTCGTCCTGCGCCGGCAGGCCGCCGGTCCGGCTCGCGGTCAGGAAGTTGCCGTCGAGATCCGCGGTGATCATCCCGTACTGGAAGGTGGTGCTCTTCTTGGCGGCCACGGCGAGCGAGGCGCCGTCCTTGGCGTCGTCGGCGGCCAGGCGGACAGCGATCTGGCCGAGGAGGAGGGTGAGCTCCCTCACCGAGTTCTTCTGGAGCTGTCCCGTAAGGGTGCCGTTGTTGGTGCCGAGCGCGGTGGTGTCGTTCTGGTGCACCGTCTCGACCGCCTCGACGGTCGAACGGTTGACCAGAATGCCGACGACCCCGGCGCCGGCCAGCAATAGCACGCTGATCAGCACCGCGATCCAGTTACGCAGCCGCATGACGTCCCTCCTCACCGCTTGTCATCGGCAGACGGCGGCCCGGCTGAACGAACCCGGGCGCCCTGAATTCAGAGGGAAATAGGGCGGCGCCCGGTGGCATAGACCCACGATGATGGAGAGGAACGTGCCGGGTTGCGTCCGTCACCCCGGTCCGAGGCCGGCCGCGACGAAACGGAGCACCGGATGCGCAGACAGGTGGTGGCGCCGCCGACAGGCTGGCTCGCGCCGTTTCGTGGCTGGATCCCCGCCCCGCAACCCTCACCCGGGCAGCCCTCTCCACACACCACCGAGCCACCGCTCACCCCGGCCCGGCGGCGCATCGTGCGCTCCGGCCTCAGCCTCACCGGCGCCGCCTTCGCGGCCGTCTTCTACTGCCTCTCCTTCACCCCGTCCCTGCTCCCCCGGGACTGGTCCCTCCAGGGCGTGGTGGCCGGAATCACCGCCGCCATGGGGTACGCACTCGGCGCCACCCTGGGCGCGCTGTTCCGTCGCGGGTGGCGGCAGCCCACCGCCCGGACCGTCCGGATCGCCTGGAGCGTCCTGTTCGCCGTGGTGCCGCTGCTCGTCGTGGTCTTCCTCTGGCTGGGCACCCGCTGGCAGCGTGACCTGCGGATCCGTCTGGGCATGCCGCCGGCCGAGGAACACGACGTGGCCCGCACCGTCGGGGTGAGCCTGCTCACCTTCGGCCTGCTGCTGCTGATCGCCCGGCTGCTCCGGCTGTCCACGCACGGGTGCGCCTGGCTGTTCCGGCAGTTCGTCCCGCCCCCAGCCGCCTGGTGCGCCGGCTCGGTGGTGGTGGCCCTGCTCGCGTACGGCGCCGTGGACAGCCTGCTGATCACCCAGATGTTCTCGATCGCCGACCGGTCGGCCGCCGTGGTCAACAGCGGGACCGGCGACGGCGTGCGGGTTCCGGAGTCACCGCTGCGTTCCGGCGGGCCCCGATCGCTGGTCTCCTGGGACTCGCTGGGCCGGCAGGGGCGGGCGTTCGTGGCCGGCGTCCCGACCGGCGAGCAGCTGACCGCCTTCGCCGGCCGGCCCGCCCTGGAGCCGATCCGCCTCTACGCCGGCCTCAGTTCGGCGTACACCGTCGAGGAGCGGGCCGCCCTGGTGGTCCGGGAGATGGAACGGACCGGGGCCTTCGACCGGGCGGTGGTGGCGATCATCACACCCACCGGGACCGGCTGGGTGGACAGCAAGGTGCCCCGCTCCCTGGAGTACATGTACGCCGGCGACACCGCGCTGGTGTCCATGCAGTACTCCTACCTGCCGAGCTTCTTCGCCTTCCTGGGCGACCGGTCCGAGGTGGTGGACGCGGCCGACGCCCTGATCGGCGCGGTCCGCGAGCGGTGGGCGGCCATGCCGGTGGGCGAGCGGCCCCGGCTGCTGCTGTTCGGCGAGAGCCTCGGGACGTACGGGATGGAGAAGACCTTCGGCACCCCGCAGGGCCTGGTCGACGGGGCGGACGGTGCGCTGCTGCTCGGGCCGACCTTCGCGAACCCGGCGCACCGGGCGCTCACCGAGGGCCGCGCCGAGGGCAGCCCGGTCTGGGACCCGGACTACCCGGGCCTGGCCGTCGAGTTCGCCGACGACGCGGCCGAGCTGCGCACCCTGACCGGCGCCCGGCCCAAGGTGGTCTACCTCCAGAACGCGACCGATCCGGTGGTCTGGTGGAGCTGGGACCTGCTCTGGAAGCAGCCGGAGTGGCTGAGCGGGCGGCGGGCCCCCGACGTCACTCCCGACATGCACTGGTACCCGGGCATCACCTTCTGGCAGATCACCTGCGACCTGGTCTTCTCCAACAAGGTGCCGACCGGGCACGGCCACGTCTACAAGTCGGAGACGGTCGACGGGTGGGCCACTATCGCTCCACCGCCGGGCTGGACGACGGCGGACAGTCTTCGTCTGCGGGCGCTGCTGGACGGCTGAGGCCGGGCCGGTCGCCGAACCGGGCGTCGACCACGGCGGGCCGGTCGGGCACCGCGCCGGCGTAGGCCCGGACCGCCAGGCCGGCCAGGAAGGCGACCACCGACATGACGGCCAGACCGGCCACGGCACCCCGCCGGAAACTTGATCGGAAACGGTCATCCATCAGCGCACCTCCTGACGAAACCTCCCTCAATCGTGAATGCCGGACACATGGCTTCATACCCGGTTGTTCGGGCGACCCGGTTCGGGTGACACCCGAAGGAGACCCCGCATCGTTGGAAACGACGAGGGCGCTGGAGGGAGGCACCGATGGCCGAACCACCGGACGGGTTCCGGCGGATGCCCGGGCAGCGGCCGCGCCCGGTGGCCCAGGGCATCGCCGCCATGATCGCCGCGGTCGCGGTGCTGGGCGGCGGGCTGCTCGCGAACCGCCTGCTGTCCGGTGAGGACGACCGGCCACCCACGCCGTCCCCGAGTCCATCGAAATCCGCCGCGTGACCCGGTAGGTTCGGCGGGCATGACGTCGCATCGAAAACTGTCCATAGCAGCGCTCGCACTCGTCATGCTCGGCGGTTTCGGATTCACCCCGGACAGCGGGCCCTCCTGGCAGCTCACCGACACCGGGGTGACCGCCCGGTTCCGTGGTCTGGCCCCGGTCAGCGGGAAGGTCGCGTGGGCGGCCGGCTCCGCCGGAACCGTGCTGCGCACCGTCGACGGCGGCCGCACCTGGGCCTCGGTCGGGCCACCCGAGGCCGCCGCGCTCCAGTTCCGCGACATCGAGGCGGCCGACGCCCGGCACGCCGTCGCCCTCACCATCGGCAACGGCGCGGACTCCCGGATCTACACGACCGCGGACGGCGGCGCCACCTGGACCGAGACGTTCCGCAACGACGAACCGGCCGCCTTCTACGACTGCATGACCTTCCTCGACCGGCGGCACGGCCTGGCGCTGTCCGACCCGGTCGGCGGGAAGTTCCGGATCCTGGCCACCTCCGACGGCGGCCGCACCTGGCGGATCCGCCCCACCGACCGGATGCCGGACGCGCTGCCCGGCGAGTTCGCCTTCGCGGCCAGCGGCACCTGCCTGGTCTCGGCCGGCGGGCACGCCTGGTTCGCCACCGGCGGCGACGTCACCGCCCGGGTGTTCGCCTCCCGCGACGGCGGCCGGAGCTGGACGGTCACCGGCTCACCGGTGCCCAGCGGCCCGAGCGCCGGGATCTACTCGCTGGCGTTCCGGGACCCGTGGCACGGGCTCGCGGTCGGCGGCGACTACGCGGCCCCCACCGCGGCGCCGGACGGCTCGGCGGTCACCCGGAACGGCGGCCGGCACTGGACCGTCTCCCGCACGGTTCCCGGCGAGTACCGGTCGGGGGTGGCCTGGCGCGGCCGGACCGCGCTGGCGGTCGGGCCGACCGGCAGCGACGTCTCCTACGACGGCGGGGTCACCTGGCGCCGGTTCGACACCGGCGGCTTCGACGCGGTGGCCTGTACCGCGGACGGCTCCTGCTGGGCTTCCGGTCAGGACGGCCGGATCGCGAGACTCAGCCGTTGAGATAGGCCAGGACGGCGAGCACCCGGCGGTGGTCGTCGTCCGACGGCGGCAGTCCCAGCTTCGTGAAGATGCTGTTGATGTGTTTGCTGACCGCCTTGTCACCGACGAAGAGCTTGGTGGCGATCGCCCCGTTGGACCGCCCCTCGGCCATCAGACCGAGCACCTCCCGCTCGCGGACGGTCAGGGCGGCCAGCGGCGGCTGGTGCCGGGCCAGCAGCTGGCCGACCACCTCCGGGTCCATCACGGTGCCGCCGGACGCCACCCGGCGGACCGCGTCGACGAATTGGGCCACGTTCGCCACCCGGTCCTTGAGCAGGTAGCCGACCCCGCCCCGGCGGTCGGTGAGCAGCTCCCGGGCGTAGAGCGGCTCGACGTGCTGGGAGAGGACGAGCACCGGCAGGCCGGGGACCGTGGTCCGGGCCGCGATGGCCGCCTGGAGACCCTCGTCGGTGAAGGTGGGTGGCAGCCGGACGTCGACGACGGCCACGTCCGGCCGGTGCTCGACGAGGGCGGGCAGCAGGGACGGCCCGTCCTCGACGGCGGCCACCACCTCGAAGTCGTACGCCCGCAGAAGCCGGGTCAGGCCGTCCCGGAGGAGGGCGAGATCCTCGGCGATGACAACGCGCACGGCAGCTCCATGGTCACGACGGTCGGTCCGCCCGGCGGGCTGGACAGGCTCATCGTGCCATCGAAGGCGGCGAGTCGGCGTTCGATACCCCGCAGTCCGGTTCCGCGGTCCGGGTCGGCCCCGCCCCGCCCGTCGTCGCTCACCCGTAGGAGCAGCAGGTCCCCGGTGTGCCAGAGCTCCACGGCGGCGTTGCCGGCGCCGGCGTGCCGGGTCGCGTTGGCCAGCGCCTCGGCGACCGCGAAGTAGGCGGCCGACTCGACCGGCGTGTCCAGCCGGCCGGGCAGCGCCGCGGTGACCGCGGTCGGGATGGGCAGCGCCATGGCGAGCGCCTGCACGGCACCCTCCAGGCCACGCTCGGCGAGCACCGGCGGATGGATGCCGCGGACCAGGTGGCGCAGCTCGTGCAGGGCGGTCGTGCTGCTCTCCCGGGCCTCGGCGAGCAGTTTGCGGGCGGTGGCCGGGTCGTCGTCGATGATCTCCTCGGCCAGCCCGATGGTCATGCCCAGCGACACCAGCCGGGCCTGGGCGCCGTCGTGCAGGTCCCGTTCGATCCGGCGCAGTTCGGCGGCCTGCGCGTCGACCGTGTCGGCCCGGGTGACGGTGAGCTGGCTGACCCGCAGGCGCAGCTCGGCGGCGCGGGTCGGGGCCAGGAAGACCCGGGCCGTGTACGCCTCCGCCTGCCGCAGATAGGGCGCCGCCGCCACGCCGATGGCCAGGATCGCCACGCCCTGCGGCAGGGACAGGAAGCCCTCGCCGACGGTGTCGATCGGCCAGATCACGCCGTAGCCGTAGCCGTCCACGCCGAGCGACACCCAGAGCGGGATGAGCAGGATGCCCTCCGCCCCGTAGGCGACGATGCCCAGCGACACCAGCGCGAGGGCCAGCCCGGTGATCGCCCCGGGCAGCAGCCACGCCGCGTCCCGCCAGGTGGCCGGGTCGGTGACCAGCCACCGGTAGTGCCGGATGCCGCCCGGCACCGCACGCTCCGGGCGCGGCCGGTACGGGCGGGCGATCGCCACCCGGTAGCCGGCGGCCAGGCGCCGGGCCAGGTCGGCGCGGGCCCGGATCAGCATGGTCACCAACGGGAGCAGCACCAGCCCGAGCCCGAGCGCCGGGGTCAGCGCGAGCGACGCCACGAAGAGCACCAGGAGCGGGATGTTGACGATGGCCAGGGGGACGGCCAGCGCCGCGCCCGCTACGGCGCGCAGGCCGTCGCGGATCCAGTCACGCGAGTCCATGCCCCCATCCTGGCCGTACGCCGCCGGATTGTCGGTAGTGCCAGCCCTACCCCGGCACGGGAGCTGGCACTCCTGACCCGGTGGGGCCACGTCACGTTCCCTGGACTCATGACGACGACAGCCGAGACACGAACCGGCAGCGACTTCGCCGAACTCAACCGCCGGATCAACGCGGCCGGCCTGCTGCGCCGCCGGCCCGGCCACTACGCCGTACGCCTGAGTCTGGTCGCCCTCGCCTATGTCGGTGGATGGACCGCGTTCGCCCTGGTCGGCGCGTCGTGGTGGACGCTGGCCGTGGCCGTCGTCCTGGCCGTCGCCTTCGCCCAGGTGGCGCTGGTGGCGCACGACCTGGCGCACCGGCAGGTGTTCCGCACGAACGCGCCGAGCGCCCGCGCCGGGCTGATCGCCGGGAACCTGGCGATCGGCATGTCCTACGGCTACTGGATGGACAAGCACACCAAGCACCACGCCAACCCGAACCACGACGACCTCGACCCGGACGTGAGCCCGGACGTGCTGGTCTGGTCGGCGGAGCGGGCCCGCGGGAAGGGCTTCCTGGTCCGGTATCAGGCCTTCTTCTTCTTTCCGCTGCTCACCCTGCTGGGCCTGTCGCTCAAGCGGGACAGCGTCCGCGCGCTGCGTGCCGGGTCGGTCAAGCGGCGCGGCCTGGAGTCCGCGCTGCTCGCGCTCCACTTCATCGGGTACGCCGCCGCGCTCCTGATCGTGCTGTCCCCGCTGCAGGCGCTGGCCTTCCTGGTGGTGCACCAGGCGCTGTTCGGTGTCTACCTGGGGCTCACCTTCGCCCCCAACCACAAGGGCATGCCGCATCCGGACGGCACCGAGGACTACCTGCGCAAACAGGTTCTGACCTCGCGCAACGTACGTGGTGGGCGGTTCGTCGACGTGGCGCTGGGCGGGCTGAACTACCAGATCGAGCACCACCTGTTCCCGGCCATGCCGACGCCGAACCTGCGGGCGGCCCAGCCGATCGTGCGCGACTACTGCGCCGAGATCGGCGTGCCGTACGAGATGACCGGGCTGCTGGAGTCCTACCGGCAGGCCCTGCGGCACCTGCACGAGGTCGGCGCCGAGTTGCGCGCCCGCTGACCCGCTCGATCGACCGCCGGTCCGCGCTCGGCCCCGCGCGGGCCGGGCGTAGAGTCTGCGGGTGCGCGAACGGTGTCGTCGCGTCCGGAATCGACACCGGTTCGTAATAACCGAGCAGAATTCGGCTACCCCCCGCCGCGATGGACGTTACCGCTGGTAGTGACCTTGGTGAACCGACGGGGTACATAGCGTTTTCATGGGATTAAGGGATAAAGTGCCGCGGGTGAAGGTGACCTTGCAGGAGATCCGGGAACGGACCTACAAACCGGTCGACGCGTGGTGGACCGTGCTTCTGGTCGACCCCCTGGCGTCGCGACTGGTGCGTCTGGTGGCGCCGTACCGGTGGATCACGCCCAACATTCTGACCCTCGTCGCGTCGATCTTCGGCTTCGGCGCGGCCGCCTGTTTCGCCGTCGGTGAGCGGTGGTACCTCGTCGCCGGTGGGATCCTGTTCCACATCAGCTTCGTGGTCGACTGCATGGACGGCAAGATCGCGCGGCTGAACGGCACCGGGACGATGTTCGGGCAGTGGCTCGACTTCGTTCTCGACCGGGTCCGGGTCTTCATCATCGCCCTCTGCCTCTTCGGCGGTCAGTACGCCAGGACCGGCGAGGTCGCGTACCTCTGGCTGATGTCCGTGGCGATCTTCCTGGACCTGTTCCGGTACCTGAACAGCGCTCAGATGACCAAGGTCCGGCGCAGCATGAAGGACCAGATCGACGCGTACCGTAAGCCGGTGCGGGTGCAGGCCGAGCCGGCCGCCGAGATGGCCGAGCCGGTCGACGAGATGCCGGAGCCCGCCCCGGCCGCCACCGGTGGCGGCTCGCTGAAGAACCGGATCGGCGCCACGCTGCGCCGCAACCGGATCCGCACCCACCTGATCAGCGGCATCGAGTACGAGATGACGGTCTTCATCATCGGACCGATCACCGGCCTGATCTTCCCGGTCACCATCGCGATCGGCGCCGGCCTGCTCGCCTTCGAGGCGTTCCTCATCTTCAAGCTGTTCCGCGCCTGCCAGCAGTTCCCCGCCAAGCTGGCCGCCGCCCAGGCCGCCTACGAGGAGTTCGAGGCGGGCCAGACCGAGGACCAGCGGGTCGCCTCCACGGTCTGACACCCACGTGACGACGCACCCCCGGCGGCCGGTCCGCCGGGGGTGTTCTCGTTCCGCCCGGCGGCCCGGCTAGATTGGCCCGATGCCACGACGCCGCCTGATCCAACTCCTGGCGGTGCTGGCGATGCTGGGGCAGATGGCGTTCGCCATGGTCACCACGGCGATCCAGCAGTCGCCGACCATCGACGAGCCGGTCTACGTGGCCACCGCCGAGGTGTACCGGCAGCAGCACAGCCTGCGTTACAACCCGGAGCATCCGCCGCTCGGCAAGCTGATCATCGCGGCCGGGACGGCCTTCGCCGGGGCCGGGCTGGACCCGGCCTACCCGGGCAACCAGACCCGGCTGGGCCGGCACCTGCTGTACGAGACCGGCAACAACCCGTTCCAGCTGATGCTCCTGGCCCGCCTGCCGGTCATCCTGCTCACCCTCCTCTTCGGGCTGGTGGTGCTGGCCTTCGCCCGGGACGTGGCCGGGCCGCTCGCCGGGTTGATCGCCCTGGCCCTCTACAGCTTCTCCCCCGACGTGATCGCGCACGGCTCGCTGGCCACCCTGGACGTGCCCGCCGCCGGGATGCTGCTGACCGCCTTCTGGCTGGCCTGGCGGGCCCGCACCCGGCCGGCGCTCTACGTGCCCCTGGCCGGGGCCGCTCTCGGCGCGGCGATGGCGACCAGGATGAGCGTGCTCCCCGCCGTACCGGTGCTCGTGCTCCTGGCCGGACTGTCGACCTGGCGCAACCGGACCGATCAGCGTGGGCGGCGTCTGATGATCGCCGCGGGAGCGGCGCTGGGCGCCGGAGTGATCGCGGTGGCCGTGGTGTGGCTCACCTACCTGATGGTGGATCCGCGGCTGCGCTGGACCACCCCGGCCGGCCTGGACCAGATCCACGAGCTGAAACGGCTGGCCGTGGACCTGCTGCCGCTCCCGCAGGCCTACCAGGACGGGATGCTGATCCAGTTCAAGTTCGAGAACCGCTCGTTCAACGGGTTCCTGCTCGGTGAGGCCTACCAGGGCTCGCCCTGGTATTACCTGCCGGCCGCGATCATGATCAAGACGCCGCTCGGGATGCTGGCGCTCTGGCTGGCCGGCGCGGTCACCATGATCGTGATGCCGCGGCTGCGGGCCGCCGCGCTCTACGTGCTGCCGGTCTCCGCGCTGCTGGTGGCCGTCGGCATGACCGGCGAGCGCAACTACGGCACCCGCTACTCGATCTTCCTGCCCATGTTCCTGGCCGTGGCCGCCGGTACGGTCGCGCTGATCCGCCTCCGGTGGGCGCGGATCACCACCGGCCTGCTGGTGCTCTTCGTGGCGGTCAGCTCGCTGCTGACGTTCCCCTATTACCTGCCCTACTCGAACGAGGCGTTCGGCGGGACGGACCGGACCCACCTGAACCTGCACGACGCCAACGTCGACTGGGGGCAGGACCTCGCCCGGCTCGGGCAGCGACTGCGCACCGACCATCCGGGCGAGCAGGTGTGGCTGGTCTACAAGGGCTCGGGTGTGCCGGGGTACTACGGGATCGACGCGCGGGATCCGTACAGCGTCCCCGACGACCAGGTCCGCGGGCTGCTCGTGGTCTCCGACTCCCGGGTGGCGCTCGCCGGGCCCCGGTTGAAGAGCTGGATCGAGAGCAGCACCGAGATCGGGAACGTCGGCCACTCGATCCGTATCTACCGGCGCTGAGATATTGAGGGTTACCGGCCGGTAATGATTAGGTGACACGATGACGCACTACGACATCGTGATCGTCGGCAGCGGCTTCGGTGGCAGCGTCAGCGCACTGCGGCTGGCGGAGAAGGGCTACCGGGTCGGCGTGCTCGAAGCCGGCCGCCGGTTCACCCCGGAGACCCTGCCCAAGACGTCCTGGGACCTGCGCAACTTCCTCTGGGCGCCCAGGCTGGGGCTGCGCGGCATGCAGCGGATCACCCTGCTCAAGGACATCATGGTGCTGTCCGCGGCCGGGGTCGGCGGCGGATCGCTGGTCTACGCCAACACCCTCTACCGGCCACCCGCGCCGTTCTTCGCCGACCCGCACTGGTCCGGGATCACCGACTGGGCCGGCGAACTCGACCCCTTCTACGACCAGGCGTCCCGGATGCTCGGCGTCACCGAACAGCCCAGCATGACCGCCTCCGACGTGGTGATCCAGCAGGTGGCCGAGGACATGGGGGTGGGCCACACGTTCCGGCGTACCCCGGTCGGGGTGTTCTTCGGCGAACCGGGCAAGACCGTGCCGGACCCGTACTTCGGTGGCGCCGGCCCGGACCGCACCGGCTGCGTCGAATGCGGCAACTGCATGATCGGCTGCACCGTCGGCGCCAAGAACCGGCTCGACGTCAACTACCTCTACCTGGCCGAGCGCGCCGGGGCCGTGGTGCACCCGGACACCGAGGTCACCGCGCTGCGCCCGGACGGCGACGGCTGGCGGGTCCAGACCCGGACCGGCGTCTTCACGGCCGGCCAGGTGATCCTCGCGGCGGGCGCGCTCGGCACCCAGCGACTGCTGCACGCCATGAAGGACTCCGGCGTGCTGCCCGGGCTCTCCGGACGGCTCGGCCGGCTCACCCGCACCAACTCGGAGGCCCTGCTCGGCGCGGCCACCAAGGAGGTGCCGGAACGGCCGTTCTCCGAGGGCATCGCGATCACCTCGTCGTTCCACCCGGACGCCGACACCCACATCGAGCCGGTCCGGTACGGCCCGCGCAGCAACGCCATGGGCCTGCTGTCGACGATCCTGGTGGACGGCGGTGGCCGGGTGCCGCGCCCGCTCCGCTTCCTGTGGCAGGCGCTGCGGCACCCGGTCGTCTTCGGCCACTCCCTGTCGGTCCGCCGGTGGAGCGAACGCACCATCATCGCCCTGGTCATGCAGACCCTGGACAACTCGCTGACGGTCCGGCGGACCCGGTTCGGGCGGCTGACCACCACCCTCGGGCACGGTAGGGCCAACCCGGTCTGGATCCCGGTCGGCCACGAGGCGGTCCGGCGGATCGCCGACCGGATCGGCGGCTACCCCGGCGGCACCCTCGGCGACGTGGTCAACATCCCGCTCACCGCGCACATCCTCGGCGGCGCCACCATCGGTGAGTCGGCGGAGACCGGGGTGGTGGACGCGTACCACCGGGTCTTCGGGCATCCCGGCCTGCACGTCGTCGACGGCTCCACGGTCCCGGCCAACCTGGGCGTGAACCCGTCCCTCACCATCACCGCCCTGGCCGAACGGGCCACCGCCCTCTGGCCCAACAAGGGCGAACCCGACCGGCGCCCGGCCCTCGGCGACACCTACCGGCGTCTCGACCCGATCCCGCCGCACTTCCCCGCGGTCCCGGCCCACGCCCCCACGGCGCTCCGCCTGATCCCCCGCCCCCGATGATCCACTCGATACCGGCCGCACCGGTCCCGGCGGCGTGCCGGACCACGGTGGGCCGGCCGCACCCCCGGCTACGGCGGCACGTGCTGGCGTACAGCGCCTTCAGCGCCATCGCCCCGGTCGCCCACCGCCTCCTCCCGATCAACGTGCCGGTTCTGGTCGTCGACCTGACCGGGGAGTGCCGGGTGGCGACCGGCCCACGATCCACGCCGGGACTCGGCGGCCCGGACCGCTGGCGGCGCGGCGTCACCGTGGGCCTCACCCCGGCCGGCGTGTCCGCGCTGCTCGGCGGCGTCCCACCACGGGAACTGGCCGGGCGGGCCGTACCGCTCGCCGACCTGCTCGGCCGCGACGACGCCGCCCTCGCCGAACACCTCGCCGAAGCCCCGACCTGGGCCGCCCGCTTCCGTCGGCTGGACACCTGGCTGACCGCCCGGCTGGACCCGGACCTACCGGAGGATCCGCTGGTCACGGCCGCGTGGTGGCGGTTGCAGCGGAGTACCGGCCGGGCTCGGGTCGGTGCCGTGGCGGCCGGTCTCGGGGTGGGCCGCCGCCGTCTGGAGGTCGCGTTCCAGCGGGTGCTCGGCCTCTCCCCCGGCACGGTCGCCCGGATCGCCCGGTTCCAGCGGGCCGTGGGCCTGGTCGCGACCGGCGCGGCACTGTCCCGGGCGGCCACCGACGCCGGCTACGCCGACCAGCCGCACCTCACCCGCGACATGCGGGCTCTGGCCGGCCTCACCCCGGGGTCGCTGCGCGCATTCGTTCAAGACCGGCCGGCCGCCCGCGCCTAGCGTGCGAGGGCATGACGCCTCCCCTCACCGGCAAGACGGCCCTCGTCACCGGCGGCTCCCGCGGCATCGGCCGGGCCGTCGCCCAGCGCCTGGCCGCGGACGGCGCCCGGGTGGTCTTCACCTACCACACGTCGAAGGACGCGGCCGGTGCGCTGGCCGCGGAGATCGGCGCGGTCGCCGTCCGATGTGACCAGGCCGACCCGGACACCCTCCCGGCCGTGTTCGAGCCGCTCCGGGACGGCCTGGACATCCTGGTGAACAACGCCGCCGTCACGCTGAACCGCCCGATCGCCGACCTCACCCCGGAAGACTTCGACCGGATCCTGACGATCAACACGAAGTTCCCGCTGTTCACCCTCCGGACCGCGATCCCGCTGCTCCGCGACGGCGGCCGGGTCGTCAACATCTCCACCCTGAACACCGCCGTCCCCGCGCCCGGCCTGGCCCTCTACTGCGCGAGCAAGGCCGCCCTGGAGCAGATCACCGCCGTCGCCGCCCGCGAACTCGGCCCCCGCGCCATCACGGTCAACACCGTCTCCCCCGGCGCCACCGACACCGACATGCTGCGCTCGGCCGGCACCCCCGGATCGCTCGCTCAGACGGCCGCCTTCACCGCGCTCCAGCGCCTGGGCCGGCCCACCGACATCGCCGCCGTCGTCGCCTTCCTGGCCGGCCCCGACGCCGCCTGGCTGACCGGCCAGAACATCCGCGCCACCGGCGGCCTCCTGATCTGAGGACCCACACCCCTTCCCGGTACGCGGGTTCTACAGGACCGGGGCGTCGGTCCAGAGCTGGCGGGACCGGCCGGAGAGGGCCTCGAGGAGGCCGACGGCCTGACTGTCGGTGAGGCCGGCCACGAAGTCGATGACGGCACGGCCGCGGGCCTGGGAGAGGCGGTCCGGGGTGCCGGCCGGGAGTTCGGCCTCGGCCAGTTCGACCAGGTCGCGCAGGCGGGGTGGCAGGCGCTGTTCCTCGTCGGGGTCGGTGAGCCAGGCGAGCAGGGCCTCCACCAGGGAGGACAGCAGCCGGCCCTGGCCGCGCTGATGCAGGGCCAGGTCGGGGCGTTCGAGGACGAAACGGTTCTGGACGAACTTGAGGATCTGCACCTCGTGCCACTGGGCGCGGGCCAGCTGGACATGGCCGCTGCGGACGGCCGGCTGTTCGATCAACTCGGCCGACTCGACGAGGCGGCGGGTCCAGTTCGCGGAGAAGGCGGCGACCCGGGCCTCGGCCTCCAGGGAGCCGTCGAAGGGCCGGGCCAGGAGGCCGTCGACGAGTTCGGCACGGACCAGCTCGACGGCCCCGGCGAAGGCGTCGTCGTCGGCGATCCAGCCGTCCTTGCGGTGCAGTTGGCGGCGCAGCGACTCGATGGCGCCGCCGGCCCGGTCCAGGTCGGTCTCCGGGCCCCAGCGCTGCCAGGTCATCAGCTCGGTGGCGACCAGTCCCTGCTGGAGCACGCCGAGGCGGTGCACGTCCTCCAGGTCGTGGATGGCGTACGCGATGTCGTCGGCGGTGTCCATGACCGACGCCTCGACGGTCTGCTGCCAGTCGGCGACCCGTCCGGCGAACGGCGCCCGGGCCGCCCGCACGTCGGCGATCTCGGTCGAGTAGGCGCCGAACTTGAGGGAGCCGCCGTCCGGGTCGTCGGGCGGCGCGGCGGCGCCGCGTGGCGGCGGGTCCATGAACCGCGGGTGCGGGTCCGGGTGGGTGCGCCGGGTCCACGGGTACTTGAGGATCGCCGCGCGGACCGCGTTCGTCAGGTTGAGCCCGATCGTCGCCTGACCGCGGATCTCGGTGCTGGTGACGATCCGGTACGACTGGGCGTTGCCCTCGAACCCGTCCGGCAGCCCGAGCCGGTGCCGGGCCAGCCGGTCCAGCACCCGCTCGCCGAGGTGCCCGAACGGCGGATGCCCGAGGTCGTGGGCGAGCGCCGCCGCCTCCACCACGTCCGGGTCGCAGCCGCCCAGCTTCTCGGCGAGATCCGGGGCGGCGGCCCGGAGCCGGTCGGCGATGGCCCGGCCCACCTGGGCCACCTTGAGGCTGTGGGTGAGCCGGTTGTGCACCAGAAGGCCCGCCCCGCCGGGGCTGATCACCTGAGTGACCTCGGCGAGACGGGCCAGGAAGGGCGAGCTGACGATCCGGTCCCGGTCCACTCGGAAGGGGTTCGACGCCAGGTCACCGGGGGCGACCAGACGGTCACCGAAGAGGCGCTGGGCACGCGGATCATCCATGCCCGAAAACTTACCGGGGTGGTCTCAGCGAGACTGCAGAGCGTCCAGAGCGACGGCCATGGCCACCACGAGACGGCGGTCCAGGGACGGGTCGTGGATGCTGACCCGGTACGTGTCCCGCAGCCCCCACTTGCGCACCACCGAGAAGGCCGGCCGGCCCTGGATGGTGAAGTCGAAGTGGTACGGCAGCCACGACAGCGAGTCCACGAACCGCCGCAGGATCGCCACCCACTGGTTGCGCTCCTGGCCGGTGATCTCGCCGTAGCCGGGCTGCTCGAGGACCCAGGTGGACCGGAGCAGCGAAGCCGCGAAGCTCTTCCGGAACAGGCCGATGGGCTGCCCGTTCACGTCGGTGACATCGTAGGTGGCGCCGAGGTCGATGACCTGGCGGGCCTTGAAACCGAGCAGGGGGGTCTGCTTGGTGTCGTCGGTGTAGAGGGTCACCTGCTCCTTGAACGCCAGCCGCTTCTGCTGGGCGAAGGCGAGGATCCCGGCCTCCCCACCGGTGGCGGGGTCGACGGAGTGGACCTCGTACTGGTTGACCATGAGACGGATGCGCTGGCGCACGATCAGGTGCTGCTGCGTTTGAAGGGTATCGAGCGTCACCGCGGCAGTGTGTCATACCGGTCACTAACTGAGGAGAGGCTGAGGGTCGCGGTGGCACTGGCCGACCGGTGCAGGTCAGACTGGGTCACATGGCGAAGCGAAGGCGTACCCGTACCGTGATGGCTCTGGCGCTGGGCGCCGCGGCGGTGTGGGCCGCCCGTGACATTCCGGCGCAGCTCGGCGCCCGGGCGCGGGGCGCCCGGCTGGCCCGGGTGCAGGCGTCGCCGCAGTTCTCCGGTGGGAAGTTCCGCAACACCGTGCCCGCCTCCGAGGTGACCGCCGCGTCGATGCCGCGGCTGGCCGCCGAGGCGCTGACCGGGCGCGAGGCGCGGCGCCCGCACCAGCCGGTCCCGGTGCTCACCCCGCCGACCGGCGGCGACGCCCAGGGTCTGCACATCACCTGGTATGGACATTCGTCCGCGCTGATCGAGATCGAGGGCCGGCGGGTGCTGCTCGACCCGGTGTGGAGCGAACGCTGCTCCCCGTCCCGGCTGGCCGGCCCGCGGCGCCTGCACGAGCCGCCGATCGCGCTGCGGGAGCTGCCGCCGATCGACGCCGTGGTGATCTCCCACGACCACTACGACCACCTCGACATGGCCACCGTGCAGACGCTGGTGGACCTGCAGGCCGCCCGTTTCCTGGTGCCGCTCGGGGTGGGCGCGCACCTGGAGCGCTGGGGCGTCCCGCCCACCCGGATCGTGGAGCTGGACTGGGACGAGCGGGCCACGGTCGCCGGGGTGGAGTTCACCGCGACGCCGGCCCGGCACTTCTCCGGCCGTGGCCTGGGCCGCGACGAGACACTCTGGGCGAGCTGGGTGATCGCCGGCCCGACCCGGAAGGTGTTCTACTCCGGCGACACCGGCTACTTCCCCGGCTTCGCCGCGATCGGCGCCGAGCACGGCCCGTTCGACGCGACGCTGGTGCAGGTGGGCGCGTACGGCGACGCCTGGCCGGACATCCACATGACCCCGGAGGACGGCGTCGCCACCCATGTGGACGTGGACGGCGGCCTGCTCATCCCGGTGCACTGGGCCACCTTCAACCTGGCGCTGCACGACTGGGCGGAGCCGGCCGACCGGGTCTGGAGCGAGGCCAAGGCCCGTGGGGTGAGGCTGGCCGTCCCGCGCCCGGGCGAGCGGGTGGACGTCGACAACCCGCCGCCGGTCGACGGCTGGTGGCAGCAGATCGCCTAGAAGCTGTCCGGCAGGGCGATGCCGAAGCGGGCGCAGAGCAGCGGCACGTCGTGCCGGTCGGCGGCCCGGGGTGGGTAACCGGTGTGCCAGCGCACCGCCCACTCCGGGACCTCACAGCGCACCGGCTGCCCGTCGATCAGGCCCTGCCCGTTGAGCGCCGCGGCCGGGAAGGTCACCCCGTCGACGGGCGAGCCGAAGTGCAGCCGCCCGTCCGGAAGCCTCTCGTAGAGGTGCAGGTCGACGCGGAGCCGGTCGCCGTCGTGCAGCACGAAGTTCCACGGGCGGTCGCCGGGCCACGGGAAGACGCGGTCGACGCCGCGGCCGGCCAGTGCCCGGAACAACCACTCCAGGTGGGCCGCCGGGGCCCACAGGTCGAGGTCGGAGTGTTCCCGGGTCTGTTCGCCGAGCAGGGCGTCGACCGCCCACCCGCCGCTGAGGCAGACCTCCACCCGGTGCGCTTCCAGGGCGTCGAGGATCGCGGTGACGTCTCCGGCCGCCGCCACGTGCCGCCCCGCCATCCGCCCTCCCGCTGTCCAACAGGGTCAGGTAATCGCAGCGGCGGTGTCCCCGGCCATAGGCTTTTCGGCCGGGACGCAGATCCGGACCGCGGACGGGACCACCTTGGCGGAGAACTTCCTGGTCTTGGCCCGGGCGCCACCGTCGAGTTCGTACTCCAGTTTGGAGCCGAGCGTGACGTCGACCCGGCGGGCGCGGGTCATCCGGACGAACGGTGAGTGGTCGGAGCGGGTGACCGCCATGGTGCCGAGCGCGCGGGCCCACTGGAGGGCGTTCTGGGCGGTGGCGACACCGACGTCGAGCCAGCCGTCGTCCGGGGACGCGTCGTCGAAGGCCCGGATGCCGCCGGTGATGGTGCCCACGTTGCCGATCAGGACGCAGCTGGCCTCGTCGTCGAACCAGTCGGTGCCGTCGATTCTGATCCGCACGCGCGGCGCCTCGCCGTTGACGTGGCGCAGGCCGGTCCAGACGTACGACAGTTTGCCGAGCCGGTCCTTCAGCCCGCCGTCGGCGTCCTTGATCATGGCGCCGTCGAAGCCGACGCCGGCCATCACGGCGAAGTGCTCGCCGGCGATCCGGCCCAGGTCGAACCGCCTGCGCTCGCCGGTGAAGGCGATCTCGACGGCCTTCTCCAGGTCCTCCGGGATGCCGAGGTTGCCGGCCAGCAGGTTGCCGGTGCCGGCCGGCATGATCGCGACCGGGATCCGGCCGCCGCCCTTCTCCCGGGCCAGGACGTCCAGGGTGCGCTGGACCATGCCGTCGCCGCCCCAGACGACGAGCAGGTCGGCGCCGTCCCGGATCACCTCACGGACCCGTTTCGGCGCCTTCCGGCTCTTCGGGACCTCATGCCAGATCAGCTTCTCGACATCGCGGCCGGTGAGCAGGCGGCGCAGCTCGTCGAGCCCACCACCGAGGCTCTTGCGCTGGTGGGCGACGACGGCGATCGTGCGTGGGGTTCGCATGACGCCGCCGTTACCCGGTCCGGCGAAAATCCAATCAGGGGGCTCAGCGGAACCCGAAGCGGCGGCGCTTCTTCCGGCCGAACAGCGTCTGCATGGTGTCGGCGCCCTGCCGGAGCAGGCGCGACGCGCGGTTCGGCCCGCGCCGGCGCTCGACCGCGGCGCTGAGCCTCCGGGCGCCCGCGGCACCGAGCGGGACGAGAATGGCGGTCAGGATCAGTTTGCGAGCGAAGTTCCAGATCATGCCTTTCGATTACCCACAAACGGTGATCAGTTCACGGTCTCCCGCATGCGTTGTTCGGCGGCCGCGCTGCGGATCACCATGAGCCGCAGCTCCAGCTCGTCGGCGACGACCGAGGCCAGGTGCTGCAGAGCGGTGAGCTGCCGCGCGGTCGCCTCCCGCGGCACGCTGTCGATCACGTTGACGGTGCCGAGGCGATAGCCGTCGTGGGTGCGGATCGGGGCGGCGGCGTAGAAGCGCAGACCCAGCTCCCCCCGGACCAGGGGGTGCTCCAGGGTGCGCGGGTCCACGGCGGCGTTGTTGATCACGTAGACGTCGTCCTGCGCGATCACCGAGGCACACAGGCCGGGCTCCTTGCCGACCTCGCGGACGCCGGTCAGCCCCTGGCAGGCGGCCAGCCACACCCGGTCCTGCTCGACCAGGGAGACGGTGGCGATCGGCGTGCCGAAGAGGGCGCCGGCCACGAAGGCGATCCGGTCGTACGCGTCCTCGACCGGCTGGTCCACCAACCGGTAGCGGCGCACCGCCGCGAGCCGGGCCTGCTCCCGCGGGTCGACGTTGTCCAGATACTCGTAGGCGTTCGACGACTCTGTCATGCATCGAAGCCTATTGCCGCGCCGGGTGATCTGTCGCACACCGGGTCAGTCGGCGTCGATGGACTCGGCCAGGGCGCGGACCCGGACCCGGGTGATGGCCCGGCCGGTCACCTCGGTCACCTCGGCGGTGAACTCGGGCAGGGTCACCACCTCCCCCGGCTCGGTCGGGATGTGCCCGAGCGCGGCCAGCACCATCCCGGCGATCGTGGTGTAGTCGCCCTCCTCCGGCGGTTGGCCGCGGAACCCGACGTCGGGCAGGTCGTGAATGGGGAACGAGCCGGGCATCAGCAGGGCGCCGTCCGGCTCGCGTACGGTCGCGGCGACGTCCCGGTCGGTCTCGTCGTAGATCTCCCCGACGATCTCCTCGACCAGGTCCTCGATGGTGACGATGCCGTCGATGGCGCCGCGCTCGTCGACGATCAGGGCGAGCGGCTGCCGTTCCGCCCGCAACTGCATGAGCGCGTCGGAGACCCGCAGCGTCTCCGGCAGGAACAGCGGCGGCCGGGCCACGTCGTCGACCGGCCCGTCGGCGCCGACCAGGTCCCGCAGATGCACCACACCGATCACATCGTCCAGCCCGGCCTTGCCGATCACCGGCGCGCGGGAGTGCCCGCCGTCGATCAGCGTGCGCAGCGCCTCGGCGGCCGGCCGTCCACTGGCCAGCGTCAGCACGTCACGGCGGGGCACCAGGATCTCCCGCATGATCCGGTCGGCGATCTCGAAGGCGCCGGTGATGATGGTCCGCTGTTCGGCGGAGATCTCCTGCTGGGCGGCGACCAGCTCGCGGATCTCCTCGGCGGTGACCTCGTCACGCCGGGCGTGCGGGTCGACGCCGGCCAGGCGCACCACCTGGTCGGTGGCCCTCCCGAGCAGCCAGACGATCGGGCGGGAGAACTGGGACAGCTGGTCGAGCGGCCGGGCCACCAGCAGCGCCCAGCTCTCGGCCCGCTGCATGGCGATCCGTTTCGGCGCCAGCTCGCCCAGCACCAGCGTGACGAAGGTGAGCACCACGGTGGTCAGGAAGGTGGCCGTCGGCTCGGCCGCGGTGCCGGCGAAGCCGAGCCGGCCGGCCAGCGGCTTCGACAGGTAGAGGGCCACCACGGCGGAGGCCAGGAAGCCGGCCAGGGTGATGCCGATCTGGACGGTGACCAGGAAGCGGTTGGCGTCACGGGTGAGCCGGGCCAGCACCCGCCCGGGGCGCGACTCCCGCTCCAGGCGCTGGACCTGGCCGTCGCGCAGTGAGACGAGGGCCATCTCGCTGCCGGTGAGCACCGCGTTGACCAGGATCAGCAGAAGCACCAGGAGGATCGGCACACCGACGCCACCCATCAACCCACCCTCCGGGACAAAACGCACATTCGGTGAACACCGTAGCGGAGGGTGGCGGATCAGAACCGTGCGAACGACCGCAGCGGCATCCGGGGACCGAACTTCGGCGCCTGGATGCCGCCCAGGGCGAGCAGGTCACAGACCCGGCCCCGATGGCCGCGGAACGGTTCGAGCAGCTCCAGCATCCGGGCGTCGGTGCCGCGCGGCTCGCCGGCCAGCGCCCAGGCCACCGTGTTGGGGATGTGGAAGTCGCCGACGCTCACCGCGTCCGGGTCGCCGTAGGCGTACCGCACCGTCTCGGCGGCGGTCCACGGGCCGATCCCGGGCAGCGCGGTCATCCGGGTGGTCGCCTCGGCCGCGTCGGCGCAGCGCTCCAGCCGGTCCGCGACCCGCGCGGCCCGCAGCAGGGTCTCGGTGCGGCGCTGCTCGACGCCGAACGGATGGAACTCCCAGTAGGCGGTGGCCGCCACGGCGGCCGGATCGGGCGGCAGCAGCAGACCGGCCGGGCCCGGCGCCGGCTCACCGAAATGCCGGCAGACCGCACGGTACGACCGGTGCGCCTCCTTGCCGGTGACCTTCTGCTCGAGGACGGCGCGGAGCAGTCGCGGGAAAATCTGTCCGGTGGCCGGTAGGCGTACCCCGGAGAAGGTCTTGGCCAGACGGGCGACCAGCGGATGCCCCGCGGCGAGAGTGGGCAGATCGCCCGGATCGTCGCGGAGGCCGGCGATCGCGTCGGCCCGGTCGGCGGCCCACTCGGCGCCCGGCCCGTGACCGGTCGCGATCAGCTCACCGGCGGCGCGGGCCAGGTGCAGCGAGGCCGGCCCGGCCGGGGTACGCATGGCGAGCCAGAGACCGTCCTCGCCGAGCCGCCCGCAGGGGTCGTGCTTCGGGACCAGCAGTGGCCGCACCGAGACGGCGAAGGCATAACGCTCGGGTGGGCGCAGGCGGCGGACGACTTCCACCGCGCCACTATGACACTCCGTCCGGGCAGACCGATGGCCCTGACCGTGCTCCGGGGTCAGGGCCATCGGTTGTGGTGACCGGACGCCCGAGAATGTCCGGTCTCCCTCTGCGGGCGCCGAACCCGGTGGTGGCCGGGTGGCCCGCCGCGCTCTCGTCCAGCAGGGGGAAGGACGGTCGCCGGACCGATGGGGGGCCCGGACCGGGGTGGGAGACCCCGGTCCGGTTCGGTCCGGCGACAGCGGCAGCGGCGTCCGCGGTCTTTGCCGCCGGTCAGCGAACTCGGATCTTGACCGAGTCGAAGGCCGGCGTCTGGTTGGCGCGCTCCATCATCGGGATCCGGTGCGAACCGTCACCGGCCCACGAGGAGCACTGGAAGGTGCCTGCCTGGGGCAGGCCCGGCACCTGGATGGCGACGGTGTCCGGCTGGGCGCCACCCTGGCTGTCCTCGGTCGCGACGAAGAACGCCGGGACCGGGTCCGGGGCGGGCGCCTGGTTCTGGCTGTCCAGGATCCGGCACGCGGTGTGGAAGTGACCGCGGACCAGGCCGTTCTGGAGAACGCTGGACTCCACGTAGTAACCGCCCTGGCCGGCCGCGAGGAACCGGTCACGGATCAGGTTCCGGGTGCTCACCTGGAGGGTGAACGGGGTGTTCCGGTTGACCTGCCGGGGCGCGCCGGTGATCAGCAGCGTCGGGTTGTTCGCGGCGGCGCCGACCTCACCGAACTCGGTCGAGACGCAGCGGTTGCCACGCTGGAAGCCGTCGTGCGCCTCCAGGTCGGAGGTCTCGCAGCTGTTGGTCAGGATGCCGAGCCCGGCGCCGGGCGGCGGGGTGGTGGCGGTGGGAGCGGGATCCGGCTGGTCGCCGCCCTGGTCGGCACCGTTGTTGCCGCCCTGGTTCTGGTCGCCACCACCCTGGTTCTGGTCGCCACCACCCTGGTTCTGGTCGCCACCGCCCTGGTTCTGGTCGCCACCGCCCTGGTTCTGGTCGCCACCACCCTGGTTCTGGTCGTCGGCGGGGGCGCTGGTCGCTCCGTCGGCGGGCGCGCTGGTGGCTCCGTCGGTGGGCGCCGCGGCGCTGGCGCTCGGTGCCGCGCCACCGCCGTTGTTGTTGCCCCGGCCGCCACCGTTGTTGTTGCCCCGGCCGCCGTTGTTGCCGCGGTTACGCCGGAGGGTGGTGGCCTCGGACTCGGAGGCGACGTTGTTCAGCACCCACTCGCGGCAGCGGTTCCGCACGTCCGCGGTCGTCGCCACGTCACCGGCACCGTCGTCCGGGTGCTGCGTGACCTTGCCGTTGTTCGTGGTGTACGTGCCCCGCCGGGTCTGGGTGGAGAGCCGGGAGGACTTCGGCGCCTGCAGATCGTCACACGCCGCCATGGCCCGGTCGGTGACCGTGTCCTCGGTGGCCGCGTTCGAGATCTGGGTGACGGTCACTACGCCGCCGAACGCCGCCAGCGCCGCGGCGCCGATGATCGCGATGCGGCGCCGACCGCTGAACCAAGTCGGGGAATTGGCGCGGCGGTACTTGGACCTTCGCATGGGTGACACCTTTCTTCGTCGCCGTGGGCGATTTCGACTTACCGCGCGCGGAAGATGCGCATGGTCGTTACGACCCCGACCACCAGCGCGGCAGCGAGGACCAACAGGATTACGGTGTTGCTGAGACCGGGGATGCTGTCCCCGTTGGTCGCCGCGACCAGCATCTGGTTGTCGATCGGGACCGGTCCCTGTCCGGCGGCGGCCGGCGCCGGCGCTGTGGGCAGCGCGGCGTAGTCGACGATCCCGCTGCTCTCCAGCAGGGTCATGTGCGTGGCGACGAACTGGTTCGTCTGCTGTGCCAGCGCGCGGACCGTGTCGTTGCGCGTGGTGGCCCGGATCGTGGCGATCGCCGGGAAGATCTTGCCGTGCGCGGCGCGGAGCCGGTCGATGAAGATCTGGTCGAACTGCTCCGGCGTCGCCGCCGTGCGCATCTCGTTCAGCCAGAGCTGCTGGTCGCCGTTCGGCTGGTTCGGCAGGCTGATCCCGAGCTTCTTGGCCGCGGTGCGGTCCAGGCTGTCCAGCGCGACGTGCTGCGCCGCGATCGACTGGCCGATCTTCTTGACCGCCGCGTTGTTCGACTTCTCCACGGCCATGTTGCCGGCCGGGACCTCCCAGAGGCCGGCCAGTCGCACCTTGATCACGAAGTCACGGTCGGCCGCGCTGAGCGTGCCGGTGCCCTTGTTCGGCAGGCCTGAGGTCTGCGGAACCGGAATCGGCTCCGCGGCGTGAGCCACCCCGGCCGGCGCCACCATGAACGCCAGGGATAGGGCCAGGGTGCCGACCAGCCATCGGGGGCTACGGCGGGTCCTCATCATGTCCTCCAATGCCTCTTCTCTGCCAGATCAGTAGCTGTAGTCGCCGCCGGACTCGCCACTGCCGGCCTCGCCGGAGGTGTCGTCGGACGGCGGAGCGACCGGCTTCGACACGGCCGGCAGGCAGGTCAGGTTCTTGGTGCCGGTGGGCGTGATGACGAACCAGGTGCCACTGACGTTCTGGCCCTTCCACTGACCGGGCTTCTTGTCGCCGATGTAGCGGTAGAGCGGCCAGCCCTTGAGGGTGAGCTGCTTGGTGCCGTCGGCCCGGGTGACCGTCCCGACCAGGGACTTGTCGACGCCCTTGAGGGTCGGCTCCCCGTCGTTCGTGACCGCCGGCGGCCAGATCTTGGCGCAGTCGCCGTTGCAGTTCGACTTCGCCGGGTCGTCGGAGTCCTTGTCGAAGCGGTAGAGCACGAAGCCGTCCTCGTCCTGAACGGTGCTGCCCATCCGGGCCACCTTCGTCGCGTTCAGTTCGGTGGTGGCCACCTCGTCGCTGATCTCCGGGGTGTTCGCCTCGCCACCGCCGGCCGGGTCGGCCGGCGCGGTCGCCTCGGCGGTGGGATCGGCCGCGGCGACGGCTTCACCGGTCGCGCCCGGCGAGGCCTGGACGTCGTTGGAGGCCGGCTCGGCCGCGTTCCCGTAGTCGGCGGCGCCCGCGTCGAATCCGGCCGGGGCACAACCGGGCAGGGTGATCACCGCCGCCAGCGCCGCACCGACGACCATCAACTTTCGCTTCTCCGGTACCACGAGCCCTCCCGGCTGATTCATGGCTCTGCCATTTCCGGGCAGTAGTACGGAGAGGGTGCGGAGTCGGTTGAACATTCGGGTGGATCAAATCAATGATTTTTCGGTTGAACCTTCCGGCCCGGCCGTACGTAAAGAGATGACCCGGCGCACGAAAAAGGCCCGGCCGCGTGGGCGACCGGACCTTTTCGTGGTCGTACGGTTACGGAACGCGAACCAGCGTCTCGCCGGCCCCGGTCGAGGTGATCTCCTGGACCTGGACGTGCGCGATCTTGTCCCGCGGGGTGGCGGTGACCGCCTGGAGCATCAGCGGGGTCGGGTTGGCCGCCGTGCCCCAGCCGGTCTCGGTGACCGTCCAGTCGGCGACCTTCTCGGCCGTGCCGTCGGTGCGCACCACGAAGAGGGCACACGTCTTCGGCCCGCTGATGTTGGCGACCGCGAAGGAGACCTGGGTGCCCCAGTCCTTCTTCAGCAGGCCGACCGCGGCGGCCACGTTGGTCCGGTTGTCGGTGCCACTGTAGTTGTCGCCGGGCAGCTTGGTGCCACCGATGGCCACCCCGTCGGCACTCGGCAGCTGGTCCAGCTGGCTGGCGCCGCCCTGGGCGCCGGTCTCGGTCGTGCCCGCCTGGTCCGGCGCGAGCCACTTGCCGCCGGCGAACAGCGCGCCGATGGACAGCATGGCGAAGACCACCACGGCGGCGGCCAGCGAGTAGAGCCGGCGGCTGTTGGCCCGCTGCCGCTCCGCGCCGACCTCGCGCATCATGCGGTTCAGGACCGCACCGTCGCGCTCGGCCCGCTCGGCGGCCACGAACGCCTCCGCGTCGACGGTCGCGAGGACGTCCGCCACCTGGACGAACGACTCCAGCTCGTACGCGCACTGCGCGCAGTCGATCAGGTGGTCCTCGAACTGGGCGGCATCGCGGTCGTCGAGGATGCCGAGGGCGTACGAGGCGACGTCGTAGTGCTGCTCCTGCGTCATTCCGTCACCCCCCGCTGCTGCAACGCGGTACGCAGCGCGCGCAGCGCGTAGTACACCCGTGACTTGGCCGTGCCCAGCGGAAGGTTCAGCGCCTCGGCGGCTTCCGGCACGGTACGGCCGCGGAAGTACGTCTCGATCAGGATCTCCCGGTGCGAGTGGCTCAACTGCCGGAGCGCGTCCGACACGGTCATCGACTGCAGGACCTTGTCGGTCTCGTCGGACGTGGTCGGGAAACTCTCCAGCTCCCGATCGTACGTCTCCGCGGGGCGCGCGTTGGCGCTGCGATGCTCGTCGATGGCGATCCGCCGGGCCACGGTGACCAGCCAGGGACGCAGCGACTGCTGGCCCTGGGCGCCGAGCCGGTGCGCGTTGCGCCAGGCCCGGAGCAGGGTCTCCTGCACGATGTCCTCGGCGCGCTGCCGGTCACCGCCGGTCAGCCGCAGGACGAACATCAGCAGCGGGCCCGCGTGCTCTTCGTAGAGTGTCCGCACGAGGGTGTCCTCGTGGCTGGGAGAACTGCTCGAAGCGGCCTCGTGCCGCGGCCCCTGCCGCGGGATCACCGTGCCCTGGTCCCGGTGGTTGCCACCGTCCAGCGCCTGCCACCGACCACCGGAGTGTTGCCGTGCCATCACGCGCACCCTCTCCGGCGCGAGCCGTTCCTCGACCACCGCATGCATCGATACCTCCGCCCGGACCCTTCCCCGTCGCCTGAGATACGGCCGGGGAGCCCTGCCGGGATCAAAGCCGGGGCGAGAATTTCCGGGACACTCGGTCTCAACGGTCCTCCGCTGCGTTCGTGGTCGAGACGGCGCACCCGTCGCCGATCACCCTCCGTATTGATCAACGCCGATTGGGACGCCAGGTAAGCCGGAATGATACTCAGTGACATTCGACCCTGGACATGTCCCTGAGAATAATTCTCGGAGGCGTGGAGAGAGCCTGAACTCGCAGCGTGAACAGGCGATTCCACTGCGTTGTCACAGGTGCGTAATGTGCGGCTAATAGGGGCACCGGCGAGCCGATCGGGGGATGCCGGAATGCCACACGGACCCTTTCGGGCGACACCCGTGCGGGAGCGCTCCCAATTTTCGATCCCCCTGATCGGGCGGTAGAACGTGCCCGAATTCGCACGCCACGCGACAGCCGGTCACCGACCTCGGCGGCGAGCGCCGGTGCCGGCGGGGCGAACCCCGCTCCGGCGCCCGGATCAATGTCCCACTCAGTGAGACGCTGGGATCGGTTCTGAGACCGCGCGCCCAGCAGGTGGGCACGGCCCCTCAGAACGCCCGTGCCGAGTCGCGGGCCAGCGCGCGGTGCAGCACCCGGGCATCGCCGAGCATGCCCCGCAGACGGCGCTCCAGGCCCGCGATCGGCACCAGGTTCTGGGGCGCCCGGGGATCCTTGTACGCCGACGAGGCGAACCGCGGCAGCGTCGCGAGCGACACCTCGGCCAGTTCGATCGCCTGCTCCGGGGACAGCTCGGGCGAACACTCCACGCGGACGATCCCGGACCACGGCGCGCCCGACGACCCGGGCAACCTCAAATACCACGACCAGCCGCCCCAGACCGTGCCGATCTGGAAGACCGGGGTCCGCTGGCCGGGCCGCAGCCGGGGCACGATCGCCTCCTGCGCGGCCGGCAGATAGTGCTTCTGCTGGGTTTTCACGTACCCGATGGTGCGGGGCAGCTGCCGCCGGTTGCGCAGCGGACCGTCCACGATCAACAGATCGGTCCCGTCCGAGCCGCTGTCCCGCGCGGCCGACGAGATCTCGATCTCCAGCGCGGTGAGCGGCCCCTGCACGGCGGCCGGCAGTTTGCTGGCCTCGCCGGGGCCGCTGACCCGGTGCACCTCGTAGCGCACCGTCCCGGCGCGGACGTCGCCGAGCGACGGGCTGGCGGTGAACAGGCCCCGGCTCACCCGGGCGACGGCCAGCTCGGCCGCCCCGCGGGCCAGGTCGCAGCGCACCACGCCGGCCGCGAACGAGGCGGCCAGCCCGGCGTACGAGGTGCCGTCGTCCTCCGCCGTCCACACCTGGGCGTCGTTGCGCCGCACCCCGTCGACCAGGAACACCACGTCCGGCACCCGGGCGCCGGCCGACACGTCGATCGGCGCCCACTCGGCGGCCGGCACCTCGACCTCGACGTCCACCTGGGCGCTGCTGGACGACCCCGGCCCGTCGCCGCCCTCGCCTCCCTCGAACGACGCGCCGTAGGACGGGTCCCACGCGTCGACGAACACTCTGGTCACAGGCCGACCCTCTCGACATGGGCGGTACGCGCGTCCTTGCGCACCTCGAACCGGACCGGCACCCGCTCGGCCAGCGCGTGCACGTGGGTCACCAGGCCGACCATCCGGTCGCCGCGGGCCGCCAGGTTCTCCAGGGTCGCGGCGACCACGTCGAGCGTGGCCGCGTCCAGCGTGCCGAAGCCCTCGTCCAGGACGATCGACTCCAGGCTGGCCGCCGTGGTGCTCATCCCGGCGAGCTGCTCGGAGAGGGCCAGCGCCAGGGCCAGCGAGGCCTGGAACGTCTCGCCGCCGGAGAGCGTCCGCACGCCGCGCCGCAGCCCCGCGTCGTGGTGGTCCACGACGTAGAACTCGCCCTTCTCGTGCATCAGCTCGTACTGGCCGCCGGTGAGCTCCCGCAGGATCCGGGAGGCGCCGTCGACCAGCAGGTCGAGGGCCTCCTCCAGCAGCCAGCGCTCGAAGTTGTTGGCCCGCAGGTGCCCGGACAGCGACTTCGCCACCCGGCTCTCCCGCTGCAGCGCACCCCGCTGCTCGGCGGCGGCCCGGGCCTGCTCACGCCGTTCGGTGGCCCGCTCCCACGCCGCGCCGGCCCGCTCCGCCGCCACCGCGGCGGCCCGGATCAGCCCCGATTCCCCCACCTGCCCGGCCGGCGCCGTCGCCCCGGCCGCGGTGAACAGCTCCACGATCGACTCGTGCACCCGGACCGTCGAGGCGCGGGCGGCCTGGACGGCCACCTCCGCCTCCTCCCGGGCGGCCCGCCGCCGACCGTGCTCGGCGGCCGCCCAGTCGACCAGGGCCCGCCAGGCGCCCGCCAGGTCGTCCCGGTCGGCCGGCGGCGGCACGAAGCGGGCCAGGCCGTCGCGGGTCGCGTCGAACCGCTGCCAGACCGCCCGCTGCTGCTCCTCCGCCGTCCGGACCAGCGCCTGGGCCCTCCGGTGCCCGTCCCGGGCGGCGCGGACCGCGGTGGCCGCGTCCTCCAGGCGCCGTTGCAGCTCGCCCAGCTCGGCCAGCCGCTGCTGGAGCGCCTCCACCCCGGGCAGGCCCTCCACCGCCCGGCGCACCTCGGCCAGGCGGGTCAGGTGATGCTCGTACTGGCCGCGCTTGCGCTCCAGATCGTTCGCCACGTTGCGGGCCACCGCGTCCCGCTCACGCCACCGGGCGGTCGCCTTCTCCGCCTCCTCCTTGGCGGCGTTGCCGGCCGCCTCGGCGATCCGCACCGCCGACTCCCCGGGCACCTCCGGCACCTCGGTCACCGTCTGCTCGCAGACCGGGCAGGCGTCGCCGGAGGTCAGGTGGCCGCGCAGGGCGGCCGCCCGGTCCCGCTGCTGGGCGTCCCGGTAGTCCTGCCGGGCCTGCTCCAGAAGCTGCTGGGCGCCGACGTGGTGGGCGTGCGCCAGATCGGCGGCGGCGACCGCGTCCCGGTGCTCGACCTCGGCGACCGACACCTTGCCGGCGAACCACTCCTCCTGCTCGATCAGGCGGGCCAGCTCGGTGTGCCGGTCGAGGGCCACCCGCAGGCGGCCCGGATCGCCGGCCGCGGCCAGCTCGCCGCGGATCTTCTCCTCCGCCTCCTCGGCGGCGTGCACCTCGTCGGCCGCACGGGTGGCGGCCTCGCGGGCCGCGGCGATCGCGCCGGACACCTCGGTCAGACCGTCCGGCACCCGGACCGCGCCCAGAGCGGCCAGCTCGGCGTCGAGCGCGTCCCGCGCCCCGGCGGCGGCGGTCTCCGCCTCCCGGGCGGTCCGCAGCCCCGGCACGGCCGCCTCCACGGCGGCGGTCAGCTCCCGCATCCGCGCGAGCTCCGCGGCGGCCGCCTCGACCGAGGCGTCGGTGGCGTCCTCCAGGGTGCCGAGCTGCTGCTCGACCACGGTCAGCTTCGCCTCCGCGGCACGGCCCCGCTCGGTCGCCTTGACCTGCACCTCCTCGTAGACGTGCAGGCCCAGCAGGTTGACCAGGATCTGCTGGCGGGTGGCCGGCTTGGCGTGCAGGAAGTCGGCGAACTGGCCCTGCGGCAGCACCACACAGCTGGTGAACTGCTCGTACGGCAGGCCGACCGCCTCCAGCACCGCGGCGTCCATCTCGGCCGGGGTGCCGGCCAGCACCTCACCGAGGTCGGCCAGGTCCATGCCGGTGTCGAGCTTGGTGACGTCGAAGCCGGGCGGCATCAGCTGCAGCCCGGCTCCCGCCGTCTTCACGTTGCCCCGGCCGTCCCGCCGGACCACCCGGGTCGCCACGAACCGGTTGTTCGCCGACTCGAAGACCAGTCGCACCCGGGCCTCGGCCGCCGACGGGGCCAGCGCGTTGCCGATGCCCCGGACGCCGCCCCACCGGGGAACCGTGCCGTAGAGGGCGAAACAGATCGCGTCCAGCACCGTCGACTTGCCCGAACCGGTCGGGCCGACCAGGGCGAAGTAGTCGGCGTCGGTGAAGTCCACGGTGGTCTGGTCACGGAACACCGTGAATCCGGCCATGTCCAGCCTTAATGGCCTCATTGGTTGCTGCTCACCTCGTCGTACAGCTGGTCGAAGAGCTCGCGGACGCCCTCCTCGGCGTTGCCGCGACTGTCCAGGTAGTCGCCGAACAGCTCACGTGGGGAACGGCCGGCCCGCTCCGCCGACCGCGCCCCCGACCGGCTCGGCAGCATGTCCGGGTCGATGCGCACCTCCAGCGCGTTGGGCAGCAGCTCCTGCACGTCCTCCCGGAGGCCGGGCCGTGGCGCCTCCCGGACCAGGACACGCAACCAGGCGTCCGGAAGGTTCACCGTGGCGAGCTGCTCCAGGGTGCCGCGCACGGTCCGTAGGGTGAGCGCCGAGGTGACCGGCACGTCCCGGACCTGGGCCGCCTTGTCGCAGGAGACGTCGACGACCGCCACCGAGCAGACGTTCTCCTCCTCGCCGAAGTCGACGGCGAGCGGGCTGCCCGAATAGCGGGTGGGGCACGGTGAGATCACCGACTGGGTCCGGTGCAGGTGACCGAGCGCGACGTAGTGCGCGTTCGGCGGGAAGACCGTGGCCGGCACCGCGTAACCCATCACGGTGTGCGCCTCACGCTCGCCGCCGCCGGTGCTCGCCCCGACGATCGTCAGGTGGGCGGTCAGCAGGTTGACCACGCCCGGCTCGGCGAACGGCTCACTGAGCTTGGCGATCAGCCGGGCCACCAGGTCCGCGTAGGTCTGGTTGGCCTCGGCGGCGGTCAGGTCGTACATCTCGGCGGCGCGGATCGCGTACCGCTGGGAGAGGAACGGCAGGGCGACCAGCCGCCACCGCTCACCGCCCTCGGTGACGCCCTCGATCAGAAGATCGTTCAGATCACCTTGGGGGTACGACCCGCGCAGCTCGATCCCGGCGGCGTCGGCCCACGGGCGCAGCGCGTCGAGAGCCGCCCCGTTGTCGTGGTTGCCGCCGATCGCCACCACCCGGGCGCCGGTCCGGCGCAGGGCGGAGAGCGCGCGGGTCACCAGCTTGGTGGCGTCAGCCGTCGGCGCCGCCGTGTCGTAGAGATCGCCCGCCACGATCACCAGGTCGGGTTTCTCGGCCTGGGCGATCTCGATCACCTGGGCGAGCACCCGGCGATGCTCGTCACGACGGTCGCGGCCCTTGAGAACCTTCCCGACGTGCCAGTCGGAGGTGTGCAGGATGCGCATCGCTGAACCCTAGTCCGATCCCTAGAACGGAATGTCGTCGTCGGCCCCTGGTCGCCCGCCTATCACCGCGAACGGGTCGGCGCCCTGTACGATCGACCGCAACGTCTCGGCCGGCGGCGGCCCCGACTCCGACTTGCGGGTGGCCCACGCCGGGAACGGGAACTCGACGCAGAGCGGGACCGGGATGTCCGGCTGGTTGACGAACATCGTGCCGGGCCGGGCCAGCAGGGCGCGCTGGCGCATGGCCGGGGGCAGGAAACCGTACTCCGGGCGGGACGCCTCGGCCGGATCGAGCCGGCCCACCACCCGGATCGCCGAGTTCGTCACGATCCGCCGCTCCACCTCGCTCGCGGTCTGCTGGGCGCCGATCAGGATCACGCCGAGCGAGCGGCCACGCTCGGCGATGTCGAGCAGCACCTCCTTGATCGGGGAGGAGCCCTCGCGAGGGGCGTACTTGTTCAGCTCGTCGAGGACCACGAAGAGCAGCGGGCGGCCGGTGCCGGCCTTCTCCTTCTCCTCGAACTCGGTCTTCAGCGTCACGCCGACCACGAACCGCTGTGCCCGGTCCGGCAGGTTGTGCAGGTCGACCACGGTGACCTGGGCGCTGTCCGCGGTCTTGATCTGGTGCGGGCGGCGCTGCGCCAGGTCGCCGCGGATCAGCCGGGACAGGTCCCGCTTGCTGCCGATCAGCCGGCGGGCGAAGGCGTTGACCGTGCCCATGTTGACCGCGCTGCCGGCCCAGGTCGAGCGGGTCTCGTCGTCGGTGAGCTGCTCGACGACGTGGTCCACGAGATCCTGGTACGAGCTGATCCGCTGCCCGTCGATGCTGATGCCGCCCTCCGCCGGGACCGCGTACCGGGCCAGGTGGGCGGTGACCGAGTGGACCACCATCGTGTACTGCTGGCGCTCGTCGTCGGCGTCGGCGAACACGTACGGAAGGAGCTTCTTCTCGCAGAACTCGGCCAGCGTCCAGTAGAACGCGTCGACACCGGTGAGGCGGCTGGCCACGTCCGGCGCTCCGGACGAGTCGCCGGCGCGCGGCGGGGCGTAGACCCGGACGTCCGGGAACGGCGCGGCGGGCAGACCGAGAAGCGCGTACGCCGAGCGGGTCGCGTCGTCCAGCTTCGTGTTCGGATGGTCCAGGAAGAGCAGGTCCTCACCCTTGACGTTGAAGATCAGCGCCCGCGCGTTCGTCCCGTCGGCGCCCAGCTGACCGGACCGGAACACCGAGTAGAGCAGGAACGTGGCGAAACTGGTCTTGGTGGCCACGCCGGAGATGCCGGAGATCGACACGTGCGCGCCGCGGGTGCCGTCGAGGAAGTCGGCGTTCAGGAAGACCGGGACCCCGTCACGCCCGGTGCCCATCGGGACCCGCCGCTCCATCCGGTCGAAGTGCAGCGCGGCGTCGCGGGCGTCGCCGCTGGCCCGGTGCACCACCGCGCCGGGGGCGGGCGGGACGTAGAGCTCCGGGTCGACGCGGGTGGTGGTGATCTCGGCGGCCTCCTGCACCATCGCGGGCAGGGTGCCGTCGGCGATGGCGAACACGTCCGAGTCGAACTGGGCCCCCTCGTGCCGGGCGCGCACCTGGGTGACCACCCCGGCGATCGTCACCGGCTCGCGGTCCGGCAGGTCACGGCGGGTCACCACGACGTCGTCGAGCTGGAGGTAGCTGCCGGGGGTCACGGCCGTCCAGAACTGCAGGGGGGTGGCGTCCGCGGTGCCCAGCACGCGGCCGACGGAGGAAGTTTCGTCAGACACGTCGATCATCGTGCCTCAGCGGTACGACAAAATGCCCGCGCCCTCGGCTGTCCACAACTTGTGGGGTCCATCCACCGAGTTATGCACAAGATCTTGATTCCACGAATCAGGCGCTCCGGGCGTACCTCAGAAAAAGCATGTCCCCGTGGACGAGCGCGTGCCGCAGCGACATCCGCCGAGGCGGCGACGGCGGTCCGTGCGCGATGCGGCCCGCCGGGCCGCCGACCAGCAACGGAGCGACCGTGAGACACAGCTCGTCGACCAGATCGGCGGCGATCATCGCGCCCAGCAGCCCCGGCCCGCCCTCGCAGAGCACCTGGGTCGCGCCGCGCTCGTGCAGCAGCCGCAGCCCGGCCGCGAGGTCGACCTCGGTGTCACCCGTGGGGATGATTTCGGCGACCGCGCGGACCGGCGAATCGGGGGCGGCCCGGTGGGTCAGCACGATCGGCGGAATCGGGGCGTCCGAGAAGACCAACTGCGCGGGGTCCAGGTCGAGGGAGCCGGAGACGATCACCATGAGCGGGAACTCGGGCAGCCCGTGCGCGACCCGCCAGGCCCGCGCGGACGGGGTCAGCCGCAGGGCGTCGTAGCCCTCGGCGCGGATCGTGCCGGCCGCCACCACGAGGGCGTCGCAGACCATCCGCAGGGTGTCGAAGACCTCCTTGTCACCGGGCCCTTGCAGGCCGGCGGAGAGTCCGTCGACGGTGACCGCGCCGTCGGCGCTGGCGATGAAGTTCACCCGGAGGACCGGCCGCCCGGCACGCGGATAGTGGGCGACGAGCGCCGCGGGGTCGAGATTCACGGACCGGGCGGACCGGTGACCGGCGGGGTCGGCTCGGGCTCGCGGTGCTGGCAGTCGCACCACGAACCGCCGCGGCAGTCGTCGTGCCGCCGCTGCCGGCAGGCTGCGCAGATCATGTGCCGACCCTACGGCACTGTCCGACACCCGACCGGCGCGGTTCTCCGAACATCGCGAACTCCTACTCTGACGTTGTGATTCCGGACATAAAGCTGCAGCTTGACGGCCGGGACACGGCCGTGCAACGGGTCCGAAACGCCGAATGTGCAAGGTGTTGATCGCAGGACGGCGCCACCGGCCGTCGCGACGGGAGGAGTTTCATGTTGCTGCGGGTTCGAGTCACTCTGCCGGACCGTCCCGGCGCTCTGGGCCAGGTCGCGCGCACCCTCGGGGTGGCCGGCGCGGACATCGTCCAGGTGGTGGTGCTGGAACGGCTCGGCGGCCGCGCCGTCGACGACTTCACCGTGGTGTGGCCGGGCGCCACCCGCGTCGAGCGCCTCCTCGCCGGTCTCGCCGCGATCCCCGGTGTGCAGGTCGACGGCGTGTGGAAGGCGATAGGAGCCCCGGTCAACGGCGGCCACGACGCCGAACTGCTCGCCCAGGTCGCGGCGAACCCGGTGGACGGCCTGGCCACCCTGGTCGACGCGGTGCCCGGCCTGCTGGCCGCCGACTGGGCCGCGGCCGCCGTGGTGCCGGCCGACTGGGCGGCCCGCAGCGGCGCCGGCGGCGGCAGCGAGCCGCGGTCGGTCTACGCGAGCTGGCGTGCCCCGTCCCCGCTGCACCTGCCCGAGGTCACCCCGCTGCGGGCCCGGCCGATGGCCGAGCCGGGCGGCGCACGGTACGCGGTGGCACCCTTCGGCCGGGCCGGGCTGGTTCTGGTCGTCGCCCGTGCCGACGACGAGGACCTGCCCGCCGCCGCCTTCCACGTGACCGAGGTGGACCGGGTCGCCCAGTTGGTGAGGGCCGCCGCGGTCATCCTCGGCGACCGTCTGGACGCCGTCGGCGCGCCCGCCGGAGCCACCCCGGTGTGATGCTCCTGACCCGGTAACCCCTGGTGAAGGCAATATTCGCGCAACAACGCCGGTGCACTCTTGAGGGCGGAGGAAAGGAGTGCCCGCATGGCGTTGTGGCGGATCAGGGCCACGGTCGACGACCGTCCCGGCTACCTCTCGGTGCTGACCGCGAGCCTGGCTCTGCGGTCGGTGAACATTCTCGCCGTCCAGGTGCACACCACCGAGGAGGGCGCGGTCGACGACTTCCTGGTGGACGCGCCGGACACGCTCACCGAGGCCGACCTGATGGCGGCGGTGGTCAAGGGCCGCGGGCGGGACGCGTTCGTCGGCCGGGCCGAGGCGGAGGGCCTGGCCGACCAGCCGACCCGCGGCCTGGCGCTGGCCGGGCGCCTGGTGCACGAGCCGGATTCCCTCGGCGAGTCCCTGGTCGCCCTGCTGGACGCCACCGACGTGCGCTGGCGGCCGGCGTCCGCCTCCGACGGGCCCGGCTTCCACGGCGGCCGGATGACGCTGATCGACCCGGCCGGCGGCTGCCTGGAGGTGCTCCGGGCGCTGCCCGCCTTCACCCCGGCCGAGTTCGCCCGGGCGCAGGCGCTGGTCGAGGTCGCCGCCTCGGTCCACCGGTTGCAGCGGGAGCAGGTTTCCCTGCTCCTGCCGGACGGCTCCGAGCTGGTGCTCCGCCCGGCCGGGCCGGACGATCTGCCCGCCGTCCGCGACCTGCACGAGGAGTGCTCGCCGGCCACGCTGCGCCACCGCTACCCGGGCGGGGTCCCCGGTGAGGCCCGGCTGCGCCGCCTCCTGGAGCCGTCCCGCGGGGTCACCCTGCTGGCGGTGGCGCCGGGCGGGTCGGTGGCGGCGATGGCGACCCTGCTCGTCGAGGGCGACCTCGGTGAGGCCACCGTCCTGGTGGAGGACGACTGGCAGCGCCGCGGCCTGGGCACCGTCCTGCTGCGCCGGCTACGCGCGCACGCCGAGCGGGCCGGCCTCGGCGCGGTGGTGGCGCACACTCCGAGCGACAACGTGGCGATGCTGCGCACGCTGCGGCGGCTCGGGGCGCACGCCGTCGAGCGCGACGGCGCGATGGTCAGCGTCACGATGCCGGCCGCCCGGGAGACTCCGGCGCCGTCGGCCTAGCCCGTGCGGAGGCCGTGCTCCACACAGGTGGCGGTCCAGCCGGTGGGGACGACCTGCACCTTCATCCGGCGGCGGCACTCCGGGCAGAAACGCGGCGGTTCCAGCGCACGAGCCGCCGCGCAAGCCATGTGATCACCGTCGGCCGCCGGCAGCCCGCACCGGTCGCAGAACATCAGAACGTCGCCGACAGGGACTTGACCGGCATCTTCAGGTCGGCCAGCAGCTCCAGGTCGGCGGTCGCCGGGCGGCCCAGCGTGGTGAGGTAGTTGCCGACGATCACCGCGTTGATGCCGCCGAGCAGGCCGTCCCGGGTGCCCAGGTCGCCGAGGGTGATCTCCCGGCCCCCGGCGTACCGGAGGATGGTCTTGGGCATCGCCAGCCGGAAGGCGGCGATCGCGCGCAGCGCGTCCTTGCCGTCCACCACCGGCCGGTCGCCCAGCGGGGTGCCGGGCCGCGGGTTCAGGAAGTTCAGCGGCACCTCGTGCGGGTCCAGCTCGGCGAGCTGGGCGGCGAACTCGGCGCGCTGCTCGACGGTCTCGCCCAGCCCGAGGATGCCGCCGCAGCAGACCTCCATGCCGGATTCGCGAACCATCCTCAGCGTCTCCCACCGCTCCTCCCACGAATGGGTGGTCACCACGTTGGGGAAGTAGGACCGGCAGGTCTCCAGATTGTGGTTGTAGCGGTGCACGCCCATGTCCACCAGGTCGTCGACCTGCTCCTGGCTGAGCATGCCGAGGCTGGCGGCGACCTGGATGTCGACCGCCTCCCGGATGGCCGCGACGCCGGCGCGCATCTGCTCCATGAGCCGCTTGTCCGGCCCGCGGACGGCGGCCACGATGCAGAACTCGCTCGCGCCGGTGGCGGCGGTCTGCTTCGCGGCCTCCACCAGGGAGGGAATGTCCAGCCAGACGGACCGGACGGGGGACGCGAACAGGCCCGACTGGGAGCAGAAGTGGCAGTCCTCGGGACAGCCGCCGGTCTTCAGCGAGACGATGCCCTCGACCTCGACCTCGGGGCCGCACCACTTCATCCGGACGTCGTGGGCCAACTGCAGCAACTCCGGCAGCGCCTCGTCGGGGAGGCGCAGAATCTCCAGAATGTCCGCCTCGGCCAAGCCGGAACCTTCGTCGAGCACCCGGGCCCTGGCCCGGTCGAGGATGTCAGACATGCCCGTACCCTACAGAGTTCACAGCCCGGTAGGACTGTCGGTGCTGGGTGATAGTTTCCCATTCTCGTGATCACTGGGGGTGTCTTGGCGGACTGGTTGGAGGCGCTGGACAGCCTGGCCCGCGAGCGGGCCAAGGCGGGGCTCACCCGTCAGTTGCGGCCGCGGGCCGCCGGCGACACCGTCGTCGATCTGGCCGGCAACGACTATCTCGGCCTCTCCGCCCACCCCCGGGTGATCGCCGCGGCGCGGCAGACCCTCGAGGGGTACGGCCTCGGCGCCACCGGTTCCCGACTGGTCCGTGGCTCCACCGGCCCGCACACCGAGCTGGAGGAGGCGCTGGCCGGCTGGCTGGGCGCCGAGTCCACCCTGCTCTTCTCCTCCGGCTATCTGGCCAACCTGGCCGTGGTCCGGGCCGTCGGCGCGGTCTGCGACCTGGTCGTGTCGGACGCCTACAACCACGCCTCCCTGATCGACGGCTGCCGGATCTCCGGTCTGCCGGTGCGGGTGTCGCCGCACAACGACCCGGCCGCCGTCGCCGCGATCCTCGAAGCGCATCCGGGCCGGGCCGCCGTGGTGACCGAATCCGTCTTCTCGGTCGACGGCGATCTCGCCCCGCTCGCCGCCCTGCACGAGGTGACCGCGGCCCACGGCGCGCTGCTGATCGTCGACGACGCGCACGCCCTCGGCCTGCTCGGGCCGTCCGGCGCGGGCGGGGTCGCGGCCGCCGGGCTGGCCGGCGCGCCCGATGTGATCGTCACGGCGACACTCTCCAAATCGCTCGGCGGCGCCGGTGGCGTGGTGGCCGGGCCGGCGGCGTTCGTCCGCCACCTGGTCGACACGGGCCGCAGCTTCATCTACGACACGGCGCCGCCACCGGCCGTGGTGGCCGGGGTGCTGGCCGCCGTCGGCATCGCCCGGGAGGCCGACGACCGCCGGGCCGTGCTGTTCGAGCGCGGCGCCCGGATCGCGGCCCGGCTCCGGGAGGCCGGGCTGACCGCCCGCGATCCGGCGGCCGGGGTGCTCTCGGTGCCGGCGCCCGGGCCGGAGGCCGCCGTGGCGTGGGCCGCCGACTGCCGCGACCGTGGGGTCGCGGTCGGCTGCTTCCGGCCACCGTCGACACCGGACGGCAGCTCGCGCCTGCGGCTGACCGTGAACGCGGGCGTCCCCGAGACGGACTTCGCCCGAGCCCTGACCGTGATCCTGGAGTGCGCACCATGACCGCCGACCCCCCTCAGGCGTCCCGTCCCACCCACCTCACGCTGGTCCCCCCGCACCGCGGTGGCGGCCACGGCCTGCCGGTCGCCACCGGTCCGGCCCGGCGGACGGTGACGACGGCCCCGGACCCGTTGCAGGCACACGGCGGCGGGCACGCGGCCGCCGTACCCTCTCCGGTCGTGAGCGTGACCCCGGCCGAACCCGCCGGTGAACCGGAGGCCGAGCCCCCCGCCCAGCCCGCGGAGCCCGCCACCGAACCCCCCGCCCAGCCCGCCGGGGCCCCCGCCTCACCCGCCGAGCCTCCCGCCCGGCCCGCGGAGGCCCCCGCCTCACCCGCCGAGCCTCTCGCCCAGCCCGCGGAGGCCGCCTCGGCCGAGCCGGTGGAGGCGGCGCGGCCGAGCCGGGCCGACAGCGACGAGTGGCGCGGCATCGTGCTGGTCACCGGCACCGACACCGAGGTCGGCAAGACCATCGCCACCGCCGCGATGGCCGCCGCCGCCCAGGCCGCCGGTCTTCGCGTGGCCGTGATCAAACCCGGTCAGACCGGCATCGCCACCGGCATGCCCACCGACGCCGAGGTGGTGACCCGCCTGGCCGGTCCGGAAACCGTGCGCACCCTGTCCGAGTTCCCGGAACCGCTCGCCCCGCTGGCCGCCGCCAAGGTGGCCGGGCTGCCCCCGCTGGACCTGTTCGACGTGGTCGACGCGATCCGGGCCGAGGCGGAGAAACACGACCTGGTGCTGGTCGAGGGCGCCGGCGGCCTCCTGGTGCCGATGGGCGTGCGCCCGTCCGGGGAGGCGTGGACGTTCGCCGACCTGGCCACCACGCTGGGCTGCGGGATGATCGTGGTGGCCCGCGCCGGGCTCGGCACGCTGAACCACACGGCCCTCACGCTGGAGGCGCTGAACCGTCGCGCCGTCCCGGCCCGGGTGATCCTCGGCGCCTGGCCGGCCGAGCCCGAGCTGGTCCACTGGGCCAACCTGGGCGAGCTGGTCCCGCACCTGGTGGGCGCCCTGCCGGCGGGCGCCGGATCGATGGACCCCGGCGTCTTCCGCCGGTCCGCGCCCGGCTGGCTCACCCCCGCGCTGTACGGCGTTCTGGACAACTGGCGCGTCTGGGCGGAGGAGGCGGGCTGACCGGACACCCGGCACAATCACCACCGGGGGAGGTGTCACGCATGCACACTGGCCGGGTGGCATTCACCTTGACGATCGACTGCGGCGGTGGCGGGATCAAGGGCTCGGTCCTCGACGAGGCCGGGACCATGCGGGCACACCCCATCCGGGTGCCCACCCCCTATCCCCTGTCGCCCGACCTGTTCGTCAAGACGCTCGTCGATCTGGGCCACCAGCTGCCGAACGCGGATCGCGTCACGGTCGGCATGCCCGGGATGATCCGGCACGGCGTGGTGGTGGCCACACCGCACTACGTGACCCGCAGCGGCCCGCGGACCCGGGTGGATCCGGAACTGTTCGAGGCGTGGCGGGGGTTCGACGCGCGGACCGCCCTGGCCGAGGCGTTCGGGCTGCCCACGCTGGTGCTCAACGACGCCGAGGTGCACGGCTGCGGGGTCGTCGCGGGCACCGGCTGCGAGCTGGTCCTGACCCTCGGCACCGGGCTGGGCTGTGCCCTCTTCGACGGTGGTGAGCTGGCCCCGCACCTGGAGATGTCACAGGCCCCGGTGCGGTGGGGGATGTCCTACGACACGTACATCGGCGAGCACGAGCGCCGCCGCCTCGGTGACGCGCTCTGGTCCCGCCGGGTCCGCAACGTGGTGGAGGGGCTGCGCCCGGTCTTCCTGTGGGACCGGGTCTACCTGGGCGGCGGCAACTCCCGCCTGATCACGCCCGCACAGCTGGCCCGGATGGGCGACGACGTGGTGGTGGTGCCGAACACGGCGGGCATCGTCGGCGGCGTCCGCGCCTGGACGCTGGGCCAGGTCGCCTAGGTGGTGACCTGCCAGACGGTGGTTCGGCGGATCGGGACACTCTCCAGGTCCTCGACCACCGGGACGTCGTACTCGGCGCGGCGGATCAGGCCCTCCGGCAGGTAGGCGCGGCCCGGATCGCCGACCAGGACCAGCGAACCACGGGCGGCGGCGCGGCGCAGGAACGGCAGGACCCGGCCGGCCATCTCCCGGCTGTAGAAGACGTCGCCGGCCAGCACGACGCCGTACCGGTCGTCGCTGTCCAACAGGTCGGCCTCGACGGTCTCCACCGGCATGCCGTTGGCCTCGGCGTTGGCCCGCGCGGCGGCCAGCGACAGCGGATCGATGTCGTTGGCCACGACCGGGCGCGCGCCGGCCCGCGCCGCGGCCACCGCGACCAGGCCGGAGCCGGTGGCCAGGTCGAGGACACTGCGCCCGGCGACCAGGTCGGGCTCGTCCAGGATGTGCCGGGCCAGCGCCTGCCCGCCGGCCCAGGCGAACGCCCAGAACGGCGGTGGCTGCGGCGTGCCGGCCGCCTCGGTCGCCTCCCAGAGGGCGATCGAGTCCTCGGCTTGGTAGAGCGAGACCTCGGGGACGAACGGGACCGGCGCCAGGACCGTGTGGGCGTGGACGAACTCCAGAAGCACCCTCCGATTGTGCCGTTGCCGCTCAGAGGCGCGGCGACCGGGCCGATCAGGACAGGGGAGAACGTCGGAGGGAGCGGGATGCCGACACGGTGGCCGGCCACCATCTTCGGCGCCTGGATGGTGGTCCTCGCCGTGGCCTTCGGGCTGCAGCCGGACCTGCGGGCTCCGCTCCAACTGATCGCCGGGATCTCGGCGGTGGCGGCGCTGACCCTCGGCATCCGCCGCAGCCAACCGGACGACGTACGCCCGTGGTGGGTCCTGGCCGGCGCGGTCGGCCTGTCCGCGCTCGGTGGCGCGGCCGTCGGCGCCCCCGCCTTCCTCACCGACCGGCTGCCCTGGCTGGAACCGGCCGGCACGGCCCTCCTGCTGATCGGCTACACGGCCCTGGCGGTGGCGCTGGCCGGCTTCGTGGACCGGCGAACCAGCTCGTCGCGGGACCTGGCCGGACTGCTCGACGCGCTCATGGTCACCTCCGGCGTGGCGCTGCTGATCTGGACCTTCGTGGTCGGCCCGCGGCTGGAGGGCTCGGTCGCGACCGGCTGGACCGAGATCGCCATGCCGGTCGCCGACCTGCTCTGCCTGGGCCTGCTGGTCCGGCTGGCGACCATGCCCGGCCGTCTGGTGGCGCCCGGCTACATCCTGGGCGCCGGGGTGGTGGCGCTGCTCGCCGCCCACGTGGCCCGGGGTTCCGGGTACGGGAATCTGGCCCTCTACACGGCGGCCGGCCTGGCGGCGCTGATCCCGTCGATGGCGGAGCTGACCCGTCCGGCCGAGTCGCCGCCCACCGAGACGAGTCATGGCCGGCTGGCGCTGCTCGGGGTGGCCGCCATGGTGGCCCCGACCGTGCTGCTGGTGAAGATGTTCCGGGACGGCGAGTTCGCCGGCCTGACCGTGGTGGCCGCGCTGAGCGCGCTGATGATGGCGCTGGTGCTGGCCCGGATGGCCGGGATCATGGCGAACCACCGGAAGGCGATGTCCCGGGAACAGGCGCTGCGGGAGGCGTCCGCGGCCCTGGTGTCGGCCGCCGAGGTGGAGGCGGTGGGCCGGGCCGTACGCACCGCGGTGGCCCAGCTCATCCCCGGTGACGTGCCGCACGGCGTGGTCCTGGCGATCGCGATCGCGCAGGCCGAGCCGCAGTCGCCGGAGGCGGTGGCGCAGGCCGCCGTGGACCGGGCCACCGGCACCGCCGCGCGCCTGGTCACCACCCGGGACGTGGACTGGGCGGTGGCGGTACGCCTCACCCAGTTCACCAGGACCCTGCGCTGCCCCATGGTGCTCAAGGACCGGCCGGCCGGCGACCCGCTGGTCGGCGTCCTGCACGTGGGCGCCCCGACCTGGGCGCTGCTGGAGTTGCAGCGGTCGGTCGAGGTGCTGGCCGGGCAGGTGGCGCTGGCCCTGGAACGGATCGCCCTCGGGCACGAGGTGACCCGGCAGAACAGCGAACGGTACTTCCGGACCCTGGTCCAGAACACCGCCGACGTGATCACGATCGTCGACGAGCAGGACCGGATCCGGTACGCCAGCCCGTCCGCGATCGGCGTCTTCGGTGGTGACCCGACCGGCTACCTCCTGTCCGAGGTGATCCACCCCGGCGAGCAGGACCGGCTGGGCGAGCTGCTGACCGCGGTCCGCAGCGGTCAGCAGCTGGACGAGCAGCCGGACTTCCGGGCGCGCGGCAACCGCAGCACCGAGGTGCTGCTCGAACTGCAATGCCGGGACCTGCGGGCCGACCCGACGGTGTCCGCCCTGGTCATCACGATGCGGGACGTGACCGAGCAGCGGCGCCTCCAGAACGAGCTGACCCATCAGGCGTTCCACGACGCGATGACCGGTCTGGCGAACCGGGTGCTGTTCAACGACCGGCTGCGGCACGCGGCGGCCCGCAGCGCCCGGGACGGCTCGGTGATCGGCGTGCTCTTCATCGACCTGGACGACTTCAAGATCGTGAACGACACCCTCGGGCACGCGGTCGGCGACCAGCTGCTGATCGCGGTGGCGCACCGGATCGCCGGGGCGTTGCGGGCCGACGACACCGCGGCCCGGCTCGGTGGCGACGAGTTCGCCGCCCTGGTGGAGAACGTCAACGACCCGGGCGCCGTGGAGGAGACCGCCAACCGGATCTTCACGGCCCTGGCCGAGCCGATCGCCACCGACGCCAAGCCCCTGTACGCGGCGGCCAGCATCGGCATCACCACCACCCCCGAGGGCAACGACGCCGACGAGCTGCTGCGCCAGGCCGACCTGGCCCTGTACGTGGCCAAGGGCGCCGGAAAGAACCAGTGGCGCCGCTACCAGGCGCACCTGCACGACGAGATGGTGCAGCGTCTGGAGCTGCGGTCGGCGCTGGACCACGCCGTCAACGAGGGCCACTTCCTGCTGCACTACCAGCCGATCGTGGACCTGCCCAGCGGTACGGCGGTCGGGTTCGAGGCGCTGGTCCGCTGGCACCACCCGAAGCGCGGGGTCGTCACGCCGGAGGAGTTCATCGAGGTCGCCGAGGAGAGCGGGCTGATCCTGCCGATGGGCCGCTGGGTGCTGGAGGAGGCGCTGCGCACGGTCGCCGAGTGGCGCCGCATCCTGCCGGCCGACCAGGCCCCGTACGTCAGCGTCAACGTCTCGGTCCGGCAGTTCCGCGAGTCCGGGTTCGTCGAACAGGTCCGGGCCGCGCTCACCCACACCGGCGTGCCGCCGCACGGGCTGATGCTGGAGATCACCGAGACCCTGCTGGTGAAGGACGACGAACGGATCTGGACCGATCTGGGCGCGCTGCGGGAGATGGGCGTGAGGATCGCCATCGACGACTTCGGCACCGGCTACTCGTCGCTCGGCTACCTGCGCCAGCGCCCGATCGACATCATCAAGATCGACAAGACGTTCATCGACGACATGGTCTCGAGCCCGCAGCCGATGGCTCTGGTCAGCGGCATCGTGAGCCTGGCGCACTCGCTCGGCCTCACGGTGATCGCCGAGGGCATCGAGAGCCCCACCCACCGCGAGGTGCTGATCCGCCTCGGCTGCCCGCTCGGCCAGGGCTACCTGTTCTCCAGCCCGCTCGGCCCCACCGAGGTTCTGGCCTGGCTGCGCGGCACCCAGCAGATAGCCGTCTGATCGGTACGGGCGCCGCACACCGGCCACGCGTGGAATCCTCGGCCATTTCCCGGGCGGGCGCTTTCCCGTACGGATGGGCCGGCCCCCGTTTTCCGGTCTCCGCCCGCCACCGGATACCCTTTCCGGCCCGCCCGGCCGGCCCCCGGCGAAGGCTCGGCGGGTTCCCCCCGGCCACGGTTACGTCGGTCCGGTACCGTCTCATTCCCACCGGTTAACGGACCTTTAGGGGCCCGCCTTTCCCCGCCGTCGTGCACCGCTTTCCCCGGTCGGCGGCCGGATCGTTCCCGGGTACCGGAACCGGAATGGCGCCGATCGCGCCGGTTATCGAAGGCGGCCGCTGAGGTCAGAGCGGGTCCGGACCGTCCACAGGAGACGGAACGGCGCCGCCCGGAAACCCGGACGGCGCCGCCGCGGAGCGCTCTAGCGCTTGTTGTGGTACGCCTCGACCACGTTGCTCGGGATCCGGCCACGCTCGGAGACCGGGTAGCCGTTCTTGTTCGCCCACTCACGAATAGCCTGGTTCTGGTCCCGGCTGGAACGGCTCGACACGGCCGCGACAGCCCGCCGGGCAGTGGCCGGAGTGCTGCCGTTGCGACCCAGACGGGTGGCCGCGGAGAGGAACGGCTCCAAGGCTTTACGCAGCTTACCGGCGTTCTTCTCGGAGAGGTCGATGGTGTAGTTGACCCCGTCGAGACCGAATTCGACGGTGCGGTCGGCTTCACCCCCGTCGAGGTCGTCGGTCAGAACGGTAATTATCTGCTTGGCCATGGTTGTTCGCTCCTACAGCGACGTCATTAGGCTGACGCCCGCCCCCGTACTGGCCGCGAATGGTCGTCATCGCATTCATTCTGTCGTCCGGGTGGCGGCTAGTGCAAATTGCCCGTTCTGGCATGTCGCAATTGCCGGGCTCATCGGACGTCGGCCGCGAGGGCTTTTCAGACCTGTGAATATGCGGTAACGTTCGCGGTGGGAGCGCTCCCACGTCGCCGTCCCCCGCGATGGCCCGCAGACCCGAGCCGCCTCGTCGCCGATCCTCCGGTGCCGGGGCGGTTCGCCGTTCCCCGGTCCATGATCCGGCCCATCCTGCCACGCGATCTCATCGCGCGCCGCCCTCCCACACGCCCCGCACCTCGCCCGGCAGGAAACCCGGCCGCACGCTCTCCGGCCCGTCACCGCCACACCCTCCGCCGCCGCGCCCGCACGCTTCCCCGAACCGTCACCACCACACCGGGCACGCCGCCCAACTCCGCCGCCACCGCGTCCGCACGGCGCCCCAGATCGCCACCGCCAAACCGAGCACACTTGCGCCCGGCAGGCGATCCCGATGCCCGTCCGCGTCGAGCCGGCTCGTTGCCGCCATGCCATAGCCGGCAGCAATCGCTCCGCCGCAGCTACACGACCAGTTCCTGACCGGCAGGCGGCTCTCCATCCACTGCGCCCGGCATCGGCCCTCCGCACCTCCATCGCCGACAGGTCTGGCGGAGCGGCGCGAAAGGTTGTAAGTATGTAATCAGGTAAGCGAGGAGGTTGTCATGCCAGTCCGATTCGCCGCGCCCGGTGGGCGCACCGAGCCGCCCAACGCCGACGACGCCGCCGCCTGGATCATCGGCGCGCTCCCCGACGGCTGGTTCACCGAGGCGCCCGAGGTCGTCATCGACCGCGACGAGATCATCATCTGGGGCCGTCTGCCCCAGCCCGACCTGCCGGAGGACACCACCGACGCCGACCGGGCCGCGGGCCAGGCCGGACGGATCGCCCGGTTCCGGGAGGAGACCCGGGAGGCCCGGATCCGGGTCGCCCGCCAGGTCGAGCACCGGTACCAGCGCAAGGTCGCATGGGGGGCCCGATGCGGGGAGACCTCGGAGCTCTTCACCCATCTGTCCGCACCGGTGATGACCCGGCTGCGGCAGCCCGAGCGCCAGGTCCTCGACACCCTGGTCGACGCCGGCGTGGCCCGCTCCCGCTCCGAGGCGCTGGCCTGGTGCGTGAAGCTGGTCGGCCGCCATACCGAAGACTGGCTGGCGGAACTGCGCTCCGCCATGACCCGCGTCGACGAACTCCGCCGCCGCGGACCGGAGGCCTGATCCAGTTGGCTGTCAGGGCTGCCCCAAGCACACCGAGACAGCCCTGACAACCAGCCAAAGTCGATCTAGCCGCCCAGACACAGCCCCGGCAACGGCGCACGCCGACCCACAGAGACAAGCCCGGACCCATCAAAGGACGCCACCCGGAGCGCGGGGGCACCCCAGATCCAGCTGGCTGTCAGGGCTGTCTCAGCGCCCCCGAGACAGCCCTGACAACCAGCCGAGTTTGGTCTTGACGCACGGACGCAAGTCGGCGCGGCGGACGCAAGTCCGGAATGGGGGCGCTCTCCGGATGCGGCTGGTTGGCAGGGCTGTCTCAGGGGCGCTGAGACAGCCCTGGCGGCCAGCTGGAGTTGATCTTGAGAGAGGGACCTAGCCCTCGCGGGGCACTTCGGCCGACGGGCTGTCTGGGTGAGGGGCGAGGCGGCCGGGAAGCGGAAAGCGGGGGCGAGGCGGCCGGGAGGCGGAAAGCGGGGGCGGGCGCTGTGGGGCGGGGCGGCGCACCGCGTACAGGATCATGGTCCGTAGGGTGAGTGGCGTGTTGCGTGAGGTCACCGCTATCCGTTATGTGACGCCCCTGCGGGAGGGCGGCTCGTTGCCCGGTGTCGTCGAGACGGACGATCTCGGGACCTATGTGGTCAAGTTCCGCGGAGCGGGCCAGGGGCCGCGCGCGCTGGTGGCCGAGGTGATCGCCGGGGAGCTGGCGCGACGGCTCGGGCTGCCGGTGCCGGAGCTGGCCCGGGTGGAGCTCGATCCGGTGGTGGCCCGCGCCGAGCCGGACGAGGAGGTCCAGGAGCTGATCAAGGCGAGTGCCGGGGGCAATCTGGGGATGGACTTCCTGCCCGGCTCGCTGGGGTACGACCCGGTGGCCCATCCGGTGGACGCCGCGCTGGCCAGCCGGATCGTCGCCTTCGACGCGTTCGTGGAGAACGTGGACCGCAGCTGGCGCAACCCCAATCTGCTGATCTGGCACGGCCGGCTCTGGCTGATCGATCATGGGGCGACGCTCTACTTCCATCACAATTGGGCGCGCGCCGAGCAGGTGGCGCACCGGCCCTACCGGTGGGACGACCACGTGCTGAAGCCGTACGCGACCGGGCTCGCCACCGAGGGCCCGGCGCTGGCCGCACGGATCACCCCGGAGCTGCTGGCCGAGGTGATCGATCTGGTGCCGCAGGAGTGGCTGGAGAACGGGGACCGGGCCGCCTACCTGAGCCATCTTTCCCGCCGGGCGGAGCGGCCGGAGGCGTGGTTGCCGTGACACCGTACGAGTACGCGATCATCCAGGCCATGCCGCGCGTCGAGCGCGGTGAGCTGATCAACGTCGGAGTGCTGCTCTACTGCCAGCGGCGGGACTTCCTGTCCGCGCGGACGCATCTGGACGAGTCGCGGCTGCTCGCGCTGGACCCGTCGGCGGACGTGGCGGCGATCCGGGCGGCCCTGGACGCCTGGGACCGGACCTGTGGCGGCAGCGGGGCGGCCGAGGGGATGCGGCCGGGTGAGCGGTTCCGCTGGCTGGTGGCGCCGCGCAGCACGATTCTGCGGGCCGGGCCGGTCCACATGGGCCTGACCGCCGAGCCGGCGGCCGAATTGGAGCGCCTGGTGGAGCTGCTGGTCCGCTGAGCCATCAGGGCTGCCGGTCCGAAACGTCCGTAGCGGGCAGGGCTGCTGGCCCAAGACGTCCGCAGCAGGCAGGGCTGCTGGTCCGGCAACGGGGCACCCGGCGGGCGCGCGAGGAGGCAGACTGATCGGATGCAGCTCCCGCTGAACCCGCCGGTCAAGCCGATGCTCGCGAAACCCGTCGCGGAGATCCCGCCCGGCCAGCTCTACGAGCCCAAATGGGACGGATTCCGGTCGATCGTCTTCCGGGACGGTGACGAGGTGGAGATCGGCAGCCGCAACGAGAAGCCGATGACCCGCTACTTCCCCGAGGTGGTCGCCGCCGTGCTGGCGAACTTCCCGGAGCGGGCGGTGATCGACGGCGAGGTGATCGTCGCCGACACCGGGCGGAACACTCTCGATTTCGAGGCGCTCCAGCAGCGCATCCATCCGGCGGCCAGCCGGGTCAAGCTGCTGTCCGAGCAGACTCCGGCCAGTTTCGTGGCCTTCGATCTGCTGGCGCTCGGCGACGAGGATCTGACCGGCCTGCCGTTCAGCGAGCGGCGCGCCCGTCTCAGCGAGATTCTCGAAGACGCTGAACCTCCGGTGTACGTGACTCCCGCGACCGATGATCTGGAGACGGCCCGCCGGTGGTTCGCCGAGTTCGAGGGCGCCGGGCTGGACGGGTTGATCGCCAAGGGGCGGGATCTGACGTACCAGCCGGACAAGCGGGTGATGTCGAAGATCAAGCACAAGCGGACGGCGGACTGCGTGGTGGCCGGCTACCGGGTGCACAAGTCGGCCGACAACCGGATCGGGTCGCTGCTGCTGGGCCTGCACGACGAGCGTGGCGTCCTGGTGAGCGTCGGGGTGATCGGCTCGTTCCCGATGAAGGTGCGCGAGGAGCTGTTCGAGGAGTTGCAGCCGCTGGTCACCACGTTCGAGGGACACCCGTGGAACTGGGCGGCGCACGAGCAGGGCGAGCGCACCCCCCGCAAGAACGAGGTGAGCAGGTGGAACGCGGGCAAGGACCTGTCGTTCACGCCGCTGCGGCCGGAGCGGGTCGTCGAGGTCCGCTACGACTACATGGAGGGCATCCGGTTCCGGCACACCGCCCAGTTCGAACGGTGGCGTCCCGATCGCGACCCGCTGACCTGCACGTACGAGCAGTTGGAGCGCCCGGTGCGGTTCGACTTGGCCGAGGTGCTCACCAGCCGTTGAGGGGCGTACCGGCACGGACCGGATAGGGTCGTTGCGTGGATCGTCGCTCGCGCCTGACCGTCGCAGTCCTCGCCGTGCTGGTCACGGCCACCGGTTGCACCCTGCCGTCGTTCGCTCCGGAGGGCGCGGACCAGCCGGCCCGGGCGGAGTCGGGCACGTCCGCGCCCGGCTCGGCGGCGCCCGGCTCGGCGCGCTGGCGGCCCTGCCCCGAGGTGGCGCGTGACCTGGTCGGCCGGACCGCCCCCGGGATGGCCTACGAGTGCGCGACGGTCCCGGTGCCGGAGGACTGGTCGAAGCCGGACGCCGGCGAGAAGTACGACATCTCGCTGGTCCGGATCCGCTCCAGCAGGCAGAAGGCGTCGGAGCGGATCGGCTCGCTGCTGCTCAATCCGGGCGGCCCGGGTGGCTCGGGTGTCGACCTGGCGGTCTACCTGACGTTCGGGGAGAAGCTGGGCGGCCTGCCCACCGAGATCACCGACCGGTTCGACATCGTCGGCTTCGACCCGCGCGGGATCAGCCGGTCCAGCCCGGTCAAGTGCATCGACGCGAAGGACCAGGACGCCTCCTTCGCCGCCGACCCGGACCCGGTGACCCAGGCCGAGTTCGACGCGGTGGCGGCGCTCAACAAGAAGATCGCCGACGGCTGCACGAAGAAGTACGGCGACGACCTGACCGACTTCTCCACCGAGCAGGCCGCCCGTGACGTGGACGCGCTGCGCGCCGCGGTCGGCGACGAGAAGCTCACCTACCTGGGGTATTCGTACGGCACCCTGCTCGGCGCCACCTACGCCCAGCTGTTCCCGAAGAACGTGCGGGCCCTGGTGCTGGACGGCGCGGTCGACCCGACGGAGACCTTCACGCAGGGTTCGGAGCAGCAGGCCAAGGGCTTCGAGCGGGCGTTCACCAACTTCACGAAGTGGTGCACGGCCGAGCCCGGCCGTTGCCCGATCGCGCCGGACGCCCGGGGCGCGGTGACCGACGCGCTCGCCAAGGCCGAGACGTCGCCGGTGCGCGGGGCGGACGGGCGGGAGGCCACGGCCGGCTGGGTGTTCCTCGGGCTGATCTCGTCGCTCTACACCGAGTCCGGCTGGGCCGACCTGGCCAACGCCATCGACGACCTGCAGGCCGGTGACGCGACCGGCATCTTCGAGCTGGCCGACCAGTACGCCGAACGCGAGCCCGACGGCACCTACTCCAACCTGTTCGACGCCAACCTGACGGTGAACTGCGTGGACAACGAGAAGGCGCCGGGCGTGGCGGAGATCCGCAAGCTCCAGGGCGAGTGGCGGGCGAAGTACCCGCTGTTCGGGGCGCCCATGGCGGTCGGGATGCTGCCGTGCGCGTACTGGGGTGGCCAGCGGGACCCGTACCCGGCCGGCGAGGCGAAGGGTGCGCCGCCGATCCTGGTGGTGGGCACGACCGGGGACCCGGCCACGCCGTACGAGAACACCGCCGACCTGGCGAAGATGCTGGGTGTCGGGCAGGTGCTCACGTGGGAGGGCGAGGGGCACACCGCCTACCCCTCGACCCCGTGCATCAAGGACGCGGTGGACGGCTATCTGCTGGATCTGAAGATGCCGGCGGAGGGTCTGCGCTGCCCTCCGAAGTGAGCATTTCCTGACGGGCGGCCATCTCCTCGAGCAGTGCGCGTACCCGTCGGAGGTTGTTCTTGAGCTCTTCCTGCTCCTCGTGGCGGAAGGCGTCGGCGTCGACGATCAGCTTGCTGGCGAAGTGCGCGGTGATCAGCGGGATCACCAGCAGCACCATGACCGAGATGAGGATTCCGGCCATCACCCGCGCCTGCCAGGTCTCGGGTGAGATGTCGCCGTAGCCGACCGTGGACGCGGTGACGACGGCCCACCAGATCGCGTCGCCGAAGCTGGTGTCGTCCTCGAAGTGGTAGTAGAGGGTGGCGCCGATGATGATCAGCATCGAGTAGGACAGCAGCAGCGTCTTCGGCGAGTTGGCCAGCCAGACCATCGCGCGGTAGACGAGTCTCGGCAGCGTGAGCAACGCGTGCATGTCGTCATGGTGCCCGAGGTGAACGGTCCGCGACAGCCCGTGACAAGCTTTCGATCATGCAGATCCGGATCGCCACCCGTGCCGACGTCCCCGCCGTACTCGGCCTGCTCGCCGATGACGACATCAGCCGTACCCGTGGTTTCGGGACCGCGGACGTCGAGCCCGGGATCTGGGCGGCCTTCGACGCGATCGACTCCGACGACCGCAACTATCTGATCGTGGCCGCCGACGGCGACGAGGTGGTGGGCACCTGCCAGCTCACCTTCATCCCGGGCCTGAGCCGGGGCGGCGCCGAGCGGATGCTGATCGAGGCGGTCCGGATCAGCTCGGCCCGGCGTGGGCAGGGCCTCGGCGGCGAGCTGATGCGCTGGGCGATCGAGCGGGCGCGGGCGCGCGGCTGCCGGATCGTGCAGCTGACCACGGACAAGCGCCGCACCGACGCGCACCGGTTCTACGAGGCGCTCGGCTTCGAGGCCTCGCACGAGGGCATGAAGCTACTTCTGTGACTTGAGGTCGCGGTCCTTGGACGGCTGCACCCGCTTCGGCTCCCCGGGCATCTTGGGATGGTCCGGCGGGTAGGGCAGGTCGCCGAGGCCGTCCCGCTCGTCGCGGGCCACCCACTCCAGCAGCGGGGTGAGGTCGTGGGCCACGTCGTCGATGCCGGCGTGCGGGTCGCCGTTCTTCGCGAACCGGGCCGGCACGGTCCGCAGATCGAAGTCGTCGGGCTCGACGTCGGCCAGCTCGGCCCAGGTGACCGGGGTGGAGACGGTGGCCCGGGCGTTGGCGCGCAGTGAGTAGGCGCAGGCGATGGTGCGGTCCCGGGCCATCTGGTTGTAGTCGAGGAACACCCGCTCGCCGCGCTCCTCCTTCCACCAGGAGGTGGTGATGCCGGCCGGGTTGCGGCGCTCCACCTCCCGGGCCAGGGCGATGGCCGCGCGGCGCACGTCGACGAAGGACCAGCGCGGCTCGATGCGCACGTAGACGTGTACGCCGCGGCCGCCGGAGGTCTTCGGCCACCCGGTCCAGCCGAGGTCGGCGAGGACCTCGCGGACCACGCCGGCGGTGGCGACCACGTCGGCGAAGCCGGTGCCGGGCTGCGGGTCGAGGTCGATGCGCAGCTCGTCGGGCTCGTCCGGGGCGGCGGCGCGGACCGGCCAGGGGTGGAAGACCACGGTGCCCATCTGCGCGGCCCAGGCGACATGGGCCAGGTCCGCGGGGCTGAGCTCGTCGGCCGTACGCATGCTGGGGAATTTGATCTTCGCGGTCTGGATCCAGTCGGGGACTCCGCGGGTGGGGATCCGCTTCTGGAAGAACATCTCGCCCTCGATGCCGTCCGGGAAGCGCTGCAACGTGGTGGGACGGTCGCGCAGGGCCCGCAGGATGCCGTCGCCGACGGCGAGGTAGTACTCGAAGACGTCGCGCTTGGTGAATCCCCGCTCGGGGAAGACCATCTTGTCCGGGCTGCTCAGGCGCACGGTGTGGCCGGCGACCTCGTGTTCTTCCGCGGCGGCTTTCGGCATGCCCCTCAGCTTAGGGGCCGATACGCGAGGAGGCCGCCCGGCAAACCGGACGGCCTCTTACCGTTTTATGCTGATATTTCAGACATTACGCTGGCGACGCGTGTACCAGACAGCCGCGGCGCCACCCGCCACCATCAGGCCGCCGAGGGCCACCACGCCCCCGGACGGGGAGCCGGTCACCGGAAGCGTGTTGCCGGAGCTGACACCCGCGCCCGCGGTGGTCTGAGTCGGCTTCGGCGTGGCGATCTCCGAGCTGACCCCGGCCGGCGGCACCGAGTTGACGTTGCCGGTCGGCAGGCTCGGGCTGGGGCTCGGCGTCTCGCTCACGCCGCCGTAGCCCGGCTTGCCCCGGGTCGGCGGGGTGGCGGTCACGGCGTTGACGGCGGGTGGCGCGGTCTCGGCGCCACCGTAGCCGTCGCCCCCCTGGCCGTCGACCGGGTCAGGGCTCGGCGCCGCCATGACGTGACCGGCCTCGCCGACGAGTTCGGCAGACGCCGCGGCGGGTCCGGCACCGAGGGCGAGAGCAGCGAGGACAGTGGCGCCGACCGTGGGAATTCCAGCGGTCAGCCGACGCGAAAAGCTCATGAGGAGTATCCGTTCTGTTGCTGAAGGTACGGTTCCATGGTCGCACGGGAGCTTAACGGTAATTGCCCGTTTTACCCGGAAACACCCCGAGGCGGGTCTTCAGCTAGGAAGACCACCGAAACGGTGACTGCGCCACAGGTGCGACAAAGTGAATACCTTGAGCTCGAACTGCGGGTCCGCGGCGAAGAGTCCCCCGCTGTACGGAGCGTGCAGTTGCACGCTGGCCCCGGTGTCCAGGTAGACCGAGACCACGTTGCGGCGACCGCGCCGCTCGGCCCGCAGGTCCACCACCCGGTGCCAGGGCGCCTCACCCTCCTCGAACACCGACGAGGTACGGATGCCGACGGCACCCACCTCGACCCCGGTACGCCGCCCGGCCACCATGCCGGCCACCGCACCGAGCAGCAGCGGCCCGCCGATCAGCGCGAGCCACACCCAGCCCGGCGGGCCGCCCCGGCCGGGCCAGGCCAATGCCGCGATCACCCCCGTCGTGACACTCGCCACCGCGCTCATCGCGCCGAGGTAGAGACCATGGCCGAGGACCTGCTGCCAGGTCGGCCGGAACATCGCCGGGGATCCACCTTCCATGTCCTCTCAACCGGGCCGATCATCACCTCCGGCGCACGCCGCGTGCGACGTACGGTGGATGGCATGACAACCGATCTACCCACGACCGAGGAGGAGTGGCGGATCCGCCTCTCTCCGGCCGAGTTCCGCGTGCTCCGCGAGGCCGGCACCGAAGCTCCGTGGAGCGGCGAGTATGTGAGCACCAAGACCGCCGGTGTCTACGACTGCCGGGCCTGCGGCGCCCAGCTCTACCCGAGCGACACCAAATTCGACAGTCACTGCGGCTGGCCGTCCTTCGACGACGCCATCCCGGGCGCGGTCACCGAGATCGAGGACCACAGCCACGGGATGGTGCGCACCGAGATCCGGTGTGCCCGCTGCGACTCACACCTGGGTCACGTGTTCCGGGGCGAGGGCTTCACCTCGAAGAACACGCGGCACTGTGTGAACAGCCTGTCGATCCGGCTCACGCCCGCCGGCTGAGATCCTCCACCACATAGGTCACGCCGTTCGGCGCCTGGACCCGGTCGGCACTGGTGACCCGCCAGTCGTCGCCGAGTTCAGGCGCGTAGGCGTCGCCGGGCACCGTGAGGTCGATCCTCGTCCGGACGATGTGCTCGGCCCGCGGGAGGAAGGCGGCGTAGACCTCCGAGCCGCCCATCACCCAGAAGTCCCGATATTTCACATCATCGAGCGAATGGATGACCGTGGCGCCCGGGGCCGCCCAGGACGGGTCGCGGGTGAGGACGATGTTCTCCCGGCCCGGCAGCGGCCGCTTCGGCAGCGACTCCCACGTGCGGCGGCCCATCACCACCGGCGAGCCCAGGGTGCGCTCCTTGAAGACGGCCTGCTCCCCCGGGACCCGCCACGGGATGGTGTTGCCGGCGCCGATCACCCGGTCCCGGGCCTCGGCCCAGATCATGTGGATCGTCATACCGCGACGGGAGCCGGGATCAGCGGGTGGTGCCGGTAACCGACCACGGTGAAGTCGGCGTACTCGTGCTCGAACAGGCTGGGGCGGGGCGCGATCTCGAGTTCCGGGAACGGGTACGGCTCCCGGGTGAGCTGCTCCCGGACCTGCTCGATGTGGTTGTCGTAGATGTGCACGTCGCCGCCGACCCAGATGAAGTCACCGGGCTCCAGGCCGACGTGTGCCGCGATCATCCGGGTCAGCAGGGCGTAGCTGGCGATGTTGAACGGGACACCCAGGAAGAGGTCGGCGCTGCGCTGGTAGAGCTGGCAGGAGAGCCGGCCGTCGGCCACGTAGAACTGGAACAGCGCGTGGCAGGGCGCCAATGCCATGTCGGGGATGTCGGACACGTTCCACGCGGACACGATCATCCGGCGCGAGTCCGGATTCTTCCGGATGGTCTCCACGACCTCGGAAAGCTGGTCGATGTCCCCGTTCTTACCGGGCCAGGAACGCCACTGCTTGCCGTAGACCGGCCCCAGCTCGCCATCGGCGCCGGCCCACTCGTCCCAGATCGTGACGCCCTGCTCGTGCAGCCACTTCACGTTGGTGTCCCCGCGCAGGAACCAGAGCAGCTCGACCGCGATCGACTTGAAGTGCACCCGCTTCGTGGTGATCAGCGGGAAGCCCTGGGCCAGGTCGTATCGCAGGGTCGCACCGAAAAGACTCCGCGTCCCGGTGCCGGTGCGGTCGCTCTTGGGCGTGCCGGTCTCCAGAACCCGTCGCAACAGATCTTCAAACTGGGTGTCGGCCATGCGGCGAAATTATCGCAGACGCCCACCCACCGCGACGATCCGCCTCGCCAGGTGATCCAGGGCCGCGTACTGCACCTCGCTGAGCGGGATGTCGTTGCTGCCACCGGTGACGTGCGAGACGCCGTACGGGTTGCCGTCGGAGAACTTCAGCGGGTCGGTGTAGCCGGGCGCCACCACCACGCCGCCGAAGTGGTAGATCGTGGTGTAGAGGGCCAGCAACGTCGACTCCTGGCCGCCGTGCTCGGTCATCGAGGCGGTGAACCCGGCGTACGCCTTGTTCGCCAGCAGACCCTGCGCCCACTGCGGGCCGAGCGTGTCGAGGAACTGCTTGAGCTGGCTGGTCAGGTTGCCGAACCGGGTGGGTGTGCCGAAGAGCACGGCGTCGGCCCAGACCACGTCGCCGGCCTCGGCCCGCGGACCGTCCTTGGTCTGGTCGTGGTGCCGGCTCCAGGCCGGATTTGAGGCGATCGCCGCGGGCGGGGCCAGTTCCGGCACCTGGCGCAGGCGCACCTCGGCGCCCGCCTTCTCCCCCGCCTCGGCGAGCCGGCGCGCCATCGCGTGCACGGTGCCCGTGGACGAGTAGTAGATGATCGCCAGCTTCACCTCAGCCATGGCTCAAGAAGATCTCCCCGGCGGCCCGGCCGACCCACTTATAGATGAAGTTCGCTACCGTCCGGGTCGTCCAGCCACACGCCGTCGGTGGCCAGATAGCGGAACTTGTAGTGGCCCGGGTCGAGCGGCACGCTCACCGTCCGGGTGCCGTTGCGCCGCACCTGGAGTTCGTGGGTCCCCGGCCGCCAGTCGTTGAAGTCGCCGACCACGCTCACCGTGCCGGGCGGCTCGTCCGCCGGGAGGCAGAACGTCACCCGGGTCTTGTTGCCGAACAGTCTGCTGCGCTTGATCATGACGTCCTCCAGCCTTCACCGGTACAACGTCGAAAGCCCACGTATGTTGTGCCGATGCATCCCGAACCTCACGACGAGCTGCGGGTGGCGTCGTTTCGCGATCTCGACACCACCACCCTCTACGAGATCCTCAAGCTGCGCAGCGAGGTCTTCGTGGTCGAGCAGGAATGCGCCTACCTCGATCCGGACGGGCGAGACGTCGAACCCGGGACCCGGCATCTGTGGTTCGCCCAGGGCAAACGGGTGCGGGCCTACCTGCGGATCCTGAGCGACCACGGGGTGGAGCGGATCGGCCGGGTGGTGACCGCCCCGGACGCCCGCGGCAACGGGCTGGCCGGGCGGCTGATCTCCGAGGCGCTCGCCGTGATCGGCAACCGCCCGTCGATCCTGCACGCCCAGGCCCACCTCGCCGCCTACTACACCCGCTTCGGTTTCGAGCAGTCCGGCCCGGAATACCTCGAGGACGGCATCCCGCACATCCCGATGAAGCGGGATCAGGGCAGGTTCGCCACGATCTCGGTGATCGAGCGGCGCCGGCCGGTGTAGAACGGCACCTCCTCGCGGACGTGCCGCCGCGCCCGGGAGGCCCGCAGCTCACGCATCAGGTCGACGATGCGGTGCAGCTCGTCGGCCTCGAAGGCGAGCATCCACTCGTAGTCGCCGAGCGCGAACGACGCGACCGTGTTGGCGCGGACGTCCGGGTAGCCGCGCGCCTGACGGCCGTGCTCGGCCAGCATCTCGCGCCGCTCCGCGTCGGGCAGCAGGTACCACTCGTAGGAGCGGACGAACGGGTAGACACAGACGTACGGCCGGGGCTCCTCGTCGGCCAGGAAGGCCGGCAGGTGGCTGCGGTTGAACTCGGCCGGACGGTGCAGCGCCATCTGCGACCAGACCGGCTCCAGGTGGCGGCCCAGCGCGGTCCGGCGGAACAGCCCGTAGGCGTCCTGGAGCGCGTCGGACGAGCCGGAGTGCCACCACACCATGATGTCGGCGTCGGCGCGCAGGCCGGACACGTCGTAGGTGCCGCGGACCGTCACGTCCTTGCCGGCCAGCTGCTCGAAGAGCGCGCCGACCTCGCCGGCCAGCTCGTCACGGAGTGCGGGCAGCGGCGCGGACACCCGGAACACCGACCACATGGTGTAGCGGATGGTCGCGTTCAACTCGTTGATCCGCGCGGCGTTCGTCTGCTGTTCGCTCATGCGATCTCCTTCAGGAACGTACTCACATCGTCCGCGGCGCGCTCGCCGCTGGCCACGCACACCGGGATGCCGACACCGTCGAACGCCGCGCCGGCCAGCGCCAGCCCCTCCGGCAGCCCGGCCCGCGCCGCGGCGATCCGGTCGGCGTGACCCGGCGCGTACTGCGGCAGGCCGCCGCCCCAGCGCTGCACCCACGTCGCCGCCGGAACCGGCAGACCCACCCCGAGCAGGTCGCTCAGCTCCCGGTGGGCCACCTCCAGCAGCGCGGCGTCGTCGCGCTGCAGCCGCTCCTCCTCGCCGGACCGGCCGAGCGACACCCGGACGATCACCGGGCCCTCGTCGCGGGCCAGGTGCGGCCACTTGGCGGTGACGAAGGTGGCCGCCTTCACCAGCGTGCCCTCGCCCGGCGGCACCAGGAACCCGGAGAGGTCCGGCAGCTCGGTCCCGGCCGGCAGGGTCATCGCCGCGAGGGCGACGCTCGCGTAGTCCAGGGCGGCGACCGCGGTGGCCGGCTCCGGCGCGACCTCGCTCAGCAGCCGGGACGCCGGCTTCGCCGGCAACGCCAGGATCACCGCGTCGAACTCCTCGGTCCGCGGCGCGGGCACCGGCCCGGAGACCACCTGCCAAAGACCCTTCCCGGTACGGGTGAGCTCGCGCACCGGCGCACCGAGGCGGATCCGCGCCCCGCTCGCCGCGGCGGCGGCCTCGATCAGCCGGCTCATCCCGCCCTCGACCGCGGCGAAGACCGGCCGTCCGGGGACCCGGCGCCCGCGCGCCTGGGCGGCCCGGACCGCGCCGCGCAGCGTGTGCTCGGTCTCCGCGGTGTGTGCCAGCTGCGGCATGGTGACCCGCAGGGACAGCCGGTCGGCGCGGCCCGCGTAGACCCCGCCGAGCATCGGGTCGACCAGCCGGTCCACGACCTCGTCACCGAACCGCTCGCGGACCAGGGCGCCGACCGCCACGTCGGCGCCGGGCGCCAGCAGGGGATGGCCGGTGTCCCGGTCGGCGTCGCTCGCCGGCAGCGCCACGCCGTCCAGCGTGGACAGGTCACCGGGGACGCCGACCAGCGTGCCGCCGGGAACGGGAGCCAGACGGCCCCCGAAGGCCAGGGCGGCCGGACGGGCCGCCGGGTGCACCAGGGCGTCGCCGAGGCCGACCCGCCGGGCCAGGGCCACCGCCGCGGACTCGCCGCCGTCCGGCGCGCTGTTCAGGAAGGACTCGGCGCCGCGCTCGACCGTGCGCCCACCCAGCTCACCGGTGCTGAGCTTGCCGCCCGGGGCGGGGCCGCGCTCGTACACCACCACCTCGGCGCCCGGGTGGACATCCCGCAGGCGCACGGCGGCCGCCAGGCCGGCGATGCCGCCGCCGATGACCGCGATCCGCTTCCGCACGCTTCACACACTCCCAGGTCGCGCCGGACCCCGGCCAGTGGGGTCCGGGTCTGTGACGTGAGCCTGCCGAGATCCGGCCCGGTCGCCCAGGGGCCTAGGACCCGGAGACCTCGTGAACCAGGGCGACCAGGCGGGTGAGGATGTCCGGGTCGGTCTCCGGCATCACGCCGTGGCCCAGGTTGAAGACGTGCCCGGGGGCGGCCTTGCCCTGGTCGAGGACCCGGCGGGTCTCCCGTTCCACCACGTCCCACCCGGCGAAGAGGATCGCCGGGTCCAGGTTGCCCTGCACCGCCCGGTCCGGGCCGATCCGCCGGGTGGCCTCGTCCAGCGGGGTCCGCCAGTCCACACCCACCACGTCGGCGCCGGCCTCGCCCATCGCCTCCAGCAGCACCCCGGTGCCCACACCGAAGTGGATACGCGGCACCCCGGCGTCGATCAGGCCGTTCAGCACCGCGGCCGAGTGCGGCATGACGAACCGCCGGTAGTCGGCCTCGGACAGGGCGCCGGCCCACGAGTCGAACAGCTGCACGGCGCTCACCCCGGCGTCGATCTGCACCCGCAGGAACGTCAGCGTGATCTCGGCGAGCCGGGCCAGCAGGGCGTTCCACAGCTCGGGTGCGCCGTACATCATGGCCTTGGTCTTCAGATAGGTCCGTGACGGGCCGCCCTCGATCAGGTAGCTGGCCAGCGTGAACGGCGCGCCCGCGAAGCCGATCAGCGGCGTCGCGCCCAGCTCGGCGACCAGCAGCCGCACCGCCTCGGTGACGAAGTCCACGTCGGCCGGGACGATCGGCCGCAGCCGGGCCAGGTCGGCCTCGGTGCGCACCGGCTCGGCCACCACCGGGCCGGTGCCGGCCACGATGTCGAGGTCGATGCCGGCCGCCGCGACCGGCACCACGATGTCGCTGAAGAAGATGGCCGCGTCCACGTTGTGCCGGCGGACCGGTTGCAGGGTGATCTCGGTGACCAGGTCCGGACGGCGGCACGACTCGAGCATGCCGACGCCCTGCCGGATCTTGCGGTACTCGGGCAGCGAGCGCCCGGCCTGCCGCATGAACCACACCGGCGTGTGCGGGCCGGGCAGACCGCGACACGCCCGGACGAAGGGGGAATCCTGGAGAACCGTCACCGGGCCATGGTGCCACGCCAGTACTCCGAGCGCGGCGGCGTGCCGACCCCGGACCACCGCTAGATCGGCATAGGCTTTCCCCATGGCGTCCCCCTCCGCTGCCCCTGAGGCGTTCACCCGCGCCGTCGCCGGGCTGCGCGCGGATTCGCCGCGGCCGGAGATCCTGCTCGAGGAGATCGCCGCGCCCCAGCGGCTCGCGCCGTTCGCGTTCGCCCTCAGCGCCACCGTGCTGCGCGGTGGTGACGAGGTGGCGAGCGGCCGGCTGATCCTGCTGCACGACCCGGCCGGGCACGAGGCCTGGCAGGGCGACCTGCGCCTGGTCACGCTGATCACCGCGGAGCTGGAGGAGGACCTGGCCTCCGATCCGCTGCTCTCGGCGGTGGCGTGGACCTGGCTGATTGACGGGCTGGAGCAGCACGCGGCGGCGTACACGGCGATCGGCGGCACGGTCACGCAGACCGCGTCCACCCGGTTCGGTGAGCTGGCCGGCCCGGCCCCGACCGCCGACCTGGAGGTGCGCGCCTCCTGGACACCCACCTCCACCGATTTCGGCGCCCATCTGTACGGCTGGTGCGCGATGCTGGCCTCGACGGCCGGCCTGCCGCCGCCCGGCGTGGCCTCCCTCACCGACCGTCACCTGCACGCCTGAGCGGCTCCGGCCGGTTTCCCGGCCGGAGCGGCCTCAGCCGTTGCCGCAGGCGCCGAGGGTCTGGCAGGCGGTCTCGATCGGGATCGCCAGGCCGATGCCCTCGGCGTCCCGCGCCTTCGCGGTGGCCAGCCCGACCACCTTCTTGCTGGAGTTGACCACCGGGCCGCCGGAGTTGCCCGGGTTGATCGGGGCGTCGAACTGGATGGTCGGCCCGTCCTCGGCGCCCGGCCGGTACGCGCTGATCACGCCGGTGGTGACCGAGTCCTCGAGGCCGAGCGGCGCGCCGACGACCATCACCTGCTGACCGGGCTTCACCTCGTCGGCGGCCACACCGAGCGGGGTGATGTCGGCGTTGGTACGCAGCAGCGCCAGATCCCGCCCCTGGCTCACCTTGACGATCGTCGCGTCGATCCGGGTGTTGCCACGTTCCAGCGACACCGCACGGTCGCCGCCGCTCCACACCTCCTCCACCACGTGGAAGTTGGTGAACAGGTTGGTCCGCCCGTTCGCCTGGCCGACCGCGAACGCCGTACCGGTGAAGTCGCCGGCCCGGACCCGGAACACGCTGGGCAGCACGCTCTTCGCGATGCCCTCCGGGTCGAAGACCGTGGCCAGCTGCTTCTCCAGCTCCTGGCTGCGGCCCTGCTCGGCGTTGACGGCGGTGGCCAGGTCGTTGCTGCTCCGGATCATGGTCTCCACCCGGAACGCCTGCCAGCCGGTGACCAGCAGCAGCGCCGCGACCAGGCCGATGACGATCATGCGGCCCCGGGTGCGCTTCGGAGCGGGCGCCGGCGCCGGCTGCTCGTAGACCGGCTGTTCATAGACCGGCTGCTCGTAGACCGGCTGCTGCGGCGTCTCGTAGACCGGCTGACTCCACTGCGGCTGCTGCGGCGCCCACTGCTGCTGCTGTTGCTGCTGACCCCACGGGTCGTAGGCGGGTTGCTGTTGCTGCTGCTGGGGCTGCTGGTTCCAGGACCGGTCGTCCTCCCAGCCCCATTCCTGAGCGCGCCGGTGCCCGCCTGATCCGTTGGCGGGCGTGAAGGGTTCGAATGGTGCGGTCATCCGGCGCGGCCTCCCCGGGTCTCGGCGCTGCGACAGGTGGTACGGACCGGAGCGCTGAACGGATGAACTTCGCACGAGATCAAGAATCGACGCGCCGGACCCCGGCTGCGCACGCCAAGGGTGCCACCCCCGTACGGTTACGGAGTGACCGACGAAGCACCCCTGCGCCGTCGGGACTCGCCGGACACGGCAGGAGACGGACCGCACCCAGTGCCGCCCGGCCCGCACGCCGGCGGTCCCGAGGGCGGCCCCGAGGAACCCCGACCCGCGACACCGCTGACCGCACCCCGCGAGGGCACGCCCCGCCCGGTGGAGACCGAGGCCGAGCTGGCCGAGATCGTCTCCCGGATGGCGGCGGGCAGCGGCCCGGTCGCCGTGGACGCCGAGCGCGCCTCCGGGTACCGCTACACCCAGCGCGCCTACCTGGTGCAGCTGCGCCGGGCCGGGTCCGGCACCGTGCTGCTGGACCCGCTCCCCCTCGACGATCTGCGCACCCTGGACCTCGCCCTCGCCGACACCGAGTGGGTGCTGCACGCCGCCAGCCAGGACCTGCCCTGCCTGGCCGAGCTGGGGATGCGACCACGCCGGCTGTTCGACACCGAGCTGGCGGCCCGGCTGGCCGGCTTCGAACGGGTCGGTCTCGCCGCGCTGACCGAGCAGCTGCTCGGCTACTCGCTGGAGAAACACCACTCGGCGGCGGACTGGTCGACCCGGCCGCTGCCGGAGTCCTGGCTGACGTACGCGGCACTCGACGTGGAGCTGCTCACCGACCTGCGCGACGTGCTCGCCGCCGAGCTGGAGCAGCAGGGCAAGACGGCGTGGGCGGCCGAGGAGTTCGCCGCGCTGGTGGCCGGCGCGGACCGCCCGCCGCGGGTGCGCCCCGATCCGTGGCGGCGCACCTCGGGCATCCACCGGGTGCGCGGCGCCCGCGCCCAGTCCCGGGTCCGCGCGCTCTGGTACGCCCGCGACGGCGTGGCGGCCCGCCGGGACTCGGCGCCGGGCCGGGTGCTGCCCGACTCGGCGATCGTGGCGGCGGCCGAGGCCGACCCGAAGGACGAGCGCACCCTGCTCGGCATCCCCGGTTTCGGCGGCCGCTCGGTGCGCCGGCTGGCCCGGATCTGGCTGGACGCACTGGACCAGGCGCGGTCCCTGCCGGACGACGCGCTGCCGGTGAACCAGCCGGTGGACGGGCCGCCCCCGCCGCACCGCTGGGCCGAGCGCGACCCGATCGCGGCGGCCCGGCTGGCCCGGTGCCGGCAGATCGTGGTGGGCACCGCCGAACGGCACAACCTCCCGCCGGAGAACCTGGTCAGCCCGGACTTCGTCCGCCGGCTCGCCTGGTCCCCGCCGGACGAGATCACGTCCCGCACGGTGGGTGACACGCTGCTCGGCTTCGGCGCCCGCAACTGGCAGGTGGTCCTGCTGGCCGACGACCTCGCCGAGGTCCTCCCCGAATCCTCCTGAGGGCTGTCCCGGGGCGTCCGAGACGGCCCCGGGATCCGGCCGGCCTCGAGGTGTGACCTTTTCCCGGTGGGCCTGGCAGCTACTAGTTACTGGCGAGTAGCATTGCCGACACATTTGGGTTCACGCCCGCAAGGAGGCTTGCTGTGCCCCGTGAAGTACGCGAGGTCGTCTTCGTCGACGGCGTCCGCACCCCGTTCGGCAAGGCGGGCGGCATGTATGCCGAGACCCGCGCCGACGACCTGGTGATCCGCTGCATGCGAGAGCTGCTGAAGCGGAACCCCAACCTCCCGCCGGAGAAGGTGGAGGAGGTCGCGATCGCGGCCACCACCCAGATCGGCGACCAGGGCCTGACGCTCGGCCGGACCGCCGCGCTGCTCTCCGGCCTGCCGAAGACCACCCCCGGCTACTCCGTCGACCGGATGTGCGCGGGCGCCATGACCGCGGTGACGAATGTCGCCGGCGGGATCGCGATGGGCGCGTACGACATCGCCATCGCCGGCGGCGTCGAGCACATGGGCCGCCACCCGATGGGCGAGGGCGTCGACCCCAACCCGCGGATCCTGGCCGAGAAGCTGGTCGACCCGTCCGCCCTGGTGATGGGCTCGACGGCGGAGAACCTGCACGACCGCCTGCCGCACATCACGAAGGAGCGGGCCGACGCGTACGGCCTCAACTCCCAGATCAAGACCGCCAAGGCGTACGCCGACGGCAAGATCCAGCCGGACCTGGTGCCGGTCGCCATCCGCTCCGCCGAGCTGGGCTGGGGCCTGGCCACCGTCGACGAGGCCCCGCGCCAGACGTCGCTGGAGAAGCTGGCCACCCTGAAGACCCCGTTCCGTCCGCACGGCCGGGTCACCGCCGGTAACGCGGCCGGCCTCAACGACGGCGCCACCGCGGCCATCCTGGCCGACGAGGCGACCGCCCGTGAGCTGGGCCTGCCGGTCGCCATGCGGATGGTGTCCTACGCGTTCGTCGGCGTGGAGCCGGAGATCATGGGCTACGGCCCGGTCCCGGCGACCGAGAAGGCCCTCAAGAAGGCCGGCCTGACGATCGACGACATCGGCCTGTTCGAGCTGAACGAGGCGTTCGCCGTGCAGGTGCTCGCCTTCCTCGACCACTACGGCATCGCCGACGACGACCCGCGGGTCAACCCGTGGGGCGGCGCGATCGCCATCGGTCACCCGCTGGCGTCCTCGGCCATCCGCCTGATGACCCAGCTCGCCCGGCAGTTCGCCGAGCGGCCCGACGTCCGCTACGGGATCAACGCGATGTGCATCGGCATCGGCATGGGCGGCACCGTTATCTGGGAGAACCCGTATTGGGAAGGCGCGGCCAAGTGATCGAGAACCCGAACGAGGTAGTCACCAAGGCGATCCTCCGCCTGGTCCAGGTCCCCGGTCTGGCGAAGCCCGCGGCCCTGATCACGCTGGACAACGGTTTCGACTACAAGAAGCCGAACAGCTTCGGCCCGGGCGGCCTGACCTCGCTGGACGAGGCGATCACCGCGGCCACCGAGGCGAACCCGTCGTTCATCGCGGTGACCGGCAAGCCGTACATCTTCTGCGTCGGCGCCGACATCACCGGCATGCCGCTGATCAACTCGCGTGAGCAGGCCCTGGCGCTCGGCGAGCTGGGCCACCGGGTCTTCGCCCGTCTCCGGAACAGCGAGATCCCGACCTTCGCGTTCGTGAACGGCGCGGCCATGGGCGGCGGCCTCGAGGTGGCGCTGCACTGCCACTACCGGACCGTCTCCACCGGCGCGGCGGCGCTCGCCCTGCCCGAGGTCGCGATCGGCCTGATCCCCGGCTGGGGTGGCTCGCAGATCCTGCCGAACCTGATCGGCATCATCAACGCGGCCACGGTCATCCTCCAGAACCCGCTGACCCAGAAGCAGCTGCGGCCGAAGCAGGCCAAGGAGATGGGTGTCGCCGACGCCCTCTTCGAGGCGGCCGACTTCCTGGAGGACTCGCTGGCCTGGGCGGCCGGCGTGGTCAACGGTGACATCATCGTCGAGCGGCCGGAGATCGACCGCAAGGACTGGGACGGCGTCCTGGAGTTCGTCAAGGCCATGCTGGACGAGAAGCTGCACGGCGCGGTCCCGGCCGCCAACAAGGCCGTCGAGCTGCTCGCCCTGGCCAAGACCGCGTCCTTCGAGGACGGCACCGCGGCCGAGACCGAGGCCCTCGCCGACCTGATCATGGGTGACGAGGCGCGTGCCAGCCTCTACTCCTTCGACCTGGTCCAGCGCCGGGCCAAGCGCCCGGTCGGCGTGCCGGACAAGTCGCTGGCCCGCAAGGTCACCAAGGTCGGCATCATCGGCGCCGGCCTGATGGCCTCCCAGCTGGCCCTGCTGTTCCTGCGCCGCCTCCAGGTCCCGGTGGTCCTCACCGACCTGGACCAGGAGCGGGTCGACAAGGGCGTGGCCTACGTCCACGGCGAGATCGACAAGCTGGTCGCCAAGAAGCGCATGGACGAGGGCACCGCCGCCAAGCTGCGCCTGCTCGTCAGCGGCTCGGTCGACAAGTCCGTCTTCGCCGACGCCGACTTCGTGATCGAGGCGGTCTTCGAGAACCTCGACCTGAAGAAGCAGATCTGGGCCGAGTTCGAGAAGATCGTCAAGCCCGAGGCGATCCTCGCGACCAACACCAGCTCGCTGTCCATCACCGAGATGGCCGCCGAGCTGGAGCACCCGGAGCGGGTCGTCGGCTTCCACTTCTTCAACCCGGTCGCGGTCCTCCCGCTCCTGGAGATCATCCGGGGCGAGCAGACCGACGACGCCACCCTCGCCACCGCGTTCGAGGTCGGCAAGACCCTGAAGAAGTCGTCGGTGCTGGTCAAGGACGCCCCGGCGTTCGTGGTCAACCGCCTGCTCACCCGGGTCACCAGCGAGATCTTCCAGGCCGTCGACGCCGGCACCCCGCTGGACGTGGTGAACGTGGCGATGGACCCGCTGGGCCTGCCGATGCGCCCGATCGCCCTGCTCCAGCTGGTCGGCCCGGCCGTGGCCTACCACGTGGGCGAGACGCTGCACGCGGCGTTCCCGGACCGCTACGTCGACTCGCCGAACCTCAAGCGCATCGTCGACAGCAAGCTGCCGGTGATGGTCGACAAGGAGATCAACCCCGAGGTGATCAAGCTCCTCGAGGTGGGCGACGCTCCGCTGACCGCCGACGAGGTCCGCCAGAAGGCGCTCGACGGCCTGGCCGAGGAGATCCGGATCATGCTCGACGAGGGCGTGGTCGCGGAGGCGCAGGACATCGACCTGTGCATGATCCTGGGCGCCGGCTACCCGTTCCACCTGGGTGGCGTCACGCCGTACCTGGACCGCAGCGGCACCGCCGAGCGGGTCACCGGCAAGCGCTTCCTGCCGGACGGCGTGGCCAACGTCCGCTCCTGATCAGGTAACTCCTTCGGAGGCCCCCGCACTCTCAGTGCGGGGGCCTTCGGCGTGCAGGTGTGACTACTCACGGCATGAACGGTCCGTTCTCGCTCCCCGGCGTCGATAAGATCCACCGACCTTCACCAGTCATGGAGCGTTGATGACATACCCGCCGCACCCCGGCCAGCCGGAGTACCCGCCGACGCAGCAGTACCCGCCCGCCGGGTACGGCCCCTACGGTGCGCCTCAGCCCGGCTTCGGGCCCCCGCAGCCGGGCTACCCGGGTTTCCCGCCGCCCTTCCCGCCGCCGAAGCCCAAGTCCCGGACGGTCCCGATCGTCCTGCTCTCGGTGGCGATCGCGCTGGTGCTCTGCGTCGGCGGCGCCGCCACGATCCTGCTGATCGGCAAGAACGCGGTCGACGACGCCGAGGCCGCGGCCGCCCGGATCGCCATCACGCAGCCGCAGACGCTGGGTGGCCTGCCGCTGGTCGACGACCCGCGGTTCGCGGCCATCACCGAGCAGATGGAGAGCAGCCTGGCCGCCTACCCGGGCGCGTCCAGCTCGTTCGGCGCCATCTACGGCTCGCCCGCCGAGCAGAATATGGTCGCCGCCCTGGCCACCAAGGCCACCATCAGCGACCCGGAGAAGGAGCTCACCGAGTCGTTCCGGGTCTTCGGCCAGTCCGCCGAGGTGTCCGGCCTGTCCGACGCCTCCACCGGCGAACTGGGTGGTGTCGCCCGGTGCGGCACCAGCAGCACCTCCGGCGTCGACCTGGCGATCTGCGGCTGGGCCGACGAGGGCAGCGTCGGCATGATCATGTGGTTCTTCAAGACCGCCGGCGACGTGCGTGCGGACTTCCCGGCTCTGCGCGCCGAGATCGAGACCAAGAGCTGAGCGGTCAGCCGGCGCGGGGGACGCTGGCGGTGGCCGACACCACCGGGGTGGTGTCGGCGGCCGGCAGGGCGACCGTGACCTCCAGGCCGCCGCCCTCCAGGGCCACCGCCGACACGGTGCCGCCGTGCGCGTCGCAGACGGCGCGCACGATCGAGAGGCCCAGGCCCGACCCACGGGAGCCGGTGCGTTCCCAGCCGCCCCGCTGGAACGGCTCGAACAGGCCCGGCACATCGCCCGGCTCCACCTCGTAGCCGGTGTTGCCGACCACCAGCCGGGCCTGGCCGCCCACCGACTCGGTCCGCAGCCACAGCTGCCCGAGCAGGTGGTTGTAGCGGATCGCGTTCTCGATCAGGTTGCCGGCCAGCCGGTCCAGCAGGCTCGGGTCGCCGACCACCGGGGCCGGCGCCAGTTCCGTGCTGACGTCGAGCTTGAGGCGCTCGGCCTCGGCCTTCACCGCGGACAGCGCGTTGTAGACGCTGGTCGCCAGGTCGGCCGGCACCTTGCGGACCAGCCGGCGGCCGGACTGCGCCTCCGACCGGGCCAGCACCAGCAGCGCGTCGACCAGCCCGTTGGCCCGCTCCGAGGCGTTGCGGACCACCTTGGCCATCCGCCGGTACTCCGCCACGTCCGCCTCGTCGTCGCTGAGCGTCACGTCGATCTCGGTCCGCATCACCGCGAGCGGAGTCCGCAGCTCGTGCGACGCGTTCGCCACGAACCGCTTCTGCGACTCGAACGCGGCCGTCAGCCGGTCCAGCATGGCGTCGAAGGTCCGGGCCAGCTCGGCCACCTCGTCGTCCGCGCCGGAGTAGCGGATCCGCTGGTCCAGCGTCTCCTCGCCGAGCCGCTGCGCGGTCTGGGTCACATAGTGCAGCGGGCGCAGCGCCCGGCCGGCCATCAGATACGCCAGGGCGACGCCGATGAGGCCGACCGCGATCAGCGCGCTGAAGCCCTTGACCAGCACCTCTCGGGAGGCCTGCTCGACCATCTCGGTCTGCCAGGCGAGCGCCTCCCGCGTGCGCCCGTCGCGCAGGGTCACCGTGGAGCCGGCCCGCAACTCGTCCACCGGGTGCAACGACTCACTGACCATCAGCCAGGCCAGCAGCACCAGGATCACCCCGGCGCCGACCAGCAGGATGCCGTTGAGCAGGGTCAGGCGCAGCCGCAGGGTGGGGCGCATCCGGCCGCGATCGCCGGGGTAGACGGTCACGATGCCACGACCGGCTCGGCGATCCGGTAACCGGCGCCCACCACGGTCTCGACCAGCGGCGGATCACCCAGCTTCTTGCGCAGGGTGTTGATCGTCACGCGGACGGTCGTGGTGAAGGGGTCGGTGTTGGCGTCCCACACCCGGTCCAGCAGCTCCTCGCTGGAGACCACCCCGCCCTTGGCCTTGAGCAGCTCCTCGAGGACGCAGAACTCCTTGTTGGTGAGCTCCAGCGGCGTCCCGCCGCGGGTCACCACCCGGCGGGACTGGTCCAGCACCAGATCGCCGGCGATGAGCACCGGGGGCGCCACCGGAGTGGCCCGCCGGCCCAGCGCCTGCACCCGGGCCACCAGCTCCTTGAAGTCGAACGGCTTGGCCAGGTAGTCGTCGGCGCCCAGCTCCAGGCCCTCCACCTTGTCGTCCACCGACGAGCTGGCGGTCAGCATCAGCACCCGGGTCAGCGTGCCCGACTCGACCAGGGCGGCACAGATCTCGTCGCCGTGCATGCCGGGCAGGTCGCGGTCGAGGACCACCACGTCATACCGCGTCACGTAGGCCATCTCGTGACCCTGGAGGCCGTCGTAGGCGACGTCCACCGCCATCCCCTTGCGGCGCAGGCCCCGCACGATCGCGTCGGCCATGTCCCGTTCGTCCTCCACCACCAGCACACGCACCGCAGACCTCCTGAAACACCCCGGCCGTACGTGCAGGCTACCCAGCCCCGGCCAGCGGTGTCAGAGGCGCCAGACCGCGGCCGAGGCGTCCAGCCGGCGGCAGATCAGCGCGCCCGAACCGAACCGGCAGTCACCGGCGATCCACCGCGCCCCACCGAGCAGGCGCACCTTTCCGGTGGCCAGATCGAGCACCCCGTACCGCATGGTGTTGTCGATCGAGAGGATGCGGTGGACGTAGGCCGTGCCGGGCCGCGGACCGGGACCACCGTTGATCCAGGCGCCCGCCCGGACGGTGATCCGGCCGGTACGCGAGTCGAGCACCGACAGCTCCGGATCCCCTCGGCTCGCCGCACCCAGCAGCACATGGTCGCCGAGCGGCTCGTGGCGGTCCCAGCCGTCCTGCCGCCACACCTGGCGCCCGGTGGCCGGGTCGATGCCGGCGAGGCCGTCCTGCCCCTGCACGGCGCAGATCATCGGACGGCAGTCCACCAGATACCCGTCCGGGCCGACCAGCGGCCCGCCCCGCCAGCGCTCGGCCAGGGTGGTGTCGTCGTAGGCGATCGAGTCGCCGCCCCGCGTGATCATGAGGAGGCCGCCCGCCACCCGAACCATGGTGTCGGAGTCCACCGGCAACGACGTGCGGGTGGACGCGGTGGTCCGGCCGTCACGCGTCTCCCGCGCCTCCAGCCGCCCGTCCGGCCACAACAGGTAGACGAGGCCCGGGAAACCGGTGTAGAAGTAGCCGGTCCGCAGCGCCCACCCGCCCGGCCGCGGTGGTGGCGGCATCGTCCAGCGGGGCTTCCCGGTCCCCGGATCCAGTCCGTGCAAGGGCGCCAGGTCGGGATCGATGATGTCGTCGTAGACCAGCACCGTACTCCGGTCGTCGGAGAGGCCGAACATGCCGGCCGCCCGCCGCCAGAGTGGCTCGGCCGACCCGGCCCGGACAGCGGTCAGCCCGATCGCCCCGGCACCGTTCTGCGTGCTGGACGAGATGAGCAGGATGCCGTCGCCGGCATCGATGAGGGAGGAGATGTCGCCCGCGATCGTGGCCGTCCACGTACCGGACAGGGTCATGCCGGGTAGCGCGAAGGCGCGGATGGTGTGGGTCCGCACCTCGCCGCCGATCGGCTCGCCGGGCCCGATCAGGTAGAGCCGGTCGCCCTGCACCCGGATCGCGTCGCGCAGGGTGAGCGGGATCACCTGCGGCGGCGGCGGGGGCGCGGCGGGCGGCACCGCGCCACCGAGCGCGATCAGCAGGATCGCCGCGAGCGGACCGAGAATCCATCGGTACGGCAGCGGCGCCCGCGGCAGCACCGGCTCCTCCGGCGCACCGGCCGGCACCTCGCCGAGGTCGATCACGCGGTCCCGCACGTCGACCCCCCGGTCCGCAAACGGTCAGGCCCGGTACGCCCAGACCCGCAGGCCACCGGTGTCCCGACAGACTACGTATCGATCGTCACCGACGCACTCGTTGCCCGGGAAGCCGGTCGTCCCGAGCACCGTGACTTCGGACCGACCGGGCAGCACGACACCGAACGTCTTCCCGCCGCCATGCTCGTAGCGGCGCAGCAGCAGCATCCGCTCGGGCGGGCCGTCGACCGCCTCGGTCCAGTCCCGCAGGCTCACCCGCGGCGCTCCGCTGCCCCGGTCGACCAGGTAGGACGGGGCGCCCGTCTCCCCGTCGGCGAACAGCACCCCGCCGGCCCGCACCATCAGGCGCATGTTCGCCGGAACGAACCATGTCGGCTCGCCGGTGGCCGGGTCCAGCACGGCCGTCTGGTCCTTGTCGCGGGAGCAGAGCAGTCCGTCGCAGTCGGCCGGGGCGGGGTCGTCGGCGATCTCCCGTTTCCACCGGCGCTCCAGCGTGCGGGCGTCGTAGCCGAGTTGCACGCCCACGCCCTGGTAGCCGACCAGCGCCAGGTCGCCGAGCACCGACGCGGTGCTCGGCCCGGCGCCGTCGACCTGCGGCAACGGCTTCTCGCGCAGCACCCGGCCGGTCGCCGCGTCCAGCAGGGTGAGCCGGTCGGAGGCGGTCACCAGGACGGCCCGCGGCGAACCCGCGACCGGGTCGGCGGTGACCGAGCCGGGCGACGTGACGGTCCACCGCGCCTCCCCGGTGGACAGGTCCAGGCCCCGCACCTCGGTGCGCACCGGCGGCTCGGTGTGCGGCTGCCCGTCGGCCGAGAAGTAGAGCATGCCCGGGTCGCCGGACTCCTGGTCGTAGAGCGTGCCGGGCCGGAAGATCCGCTCCACCGTGAACGCGGTGTCGCCGGCCGTGGTGATCCGGCCCGCCGAGGTCCAGAGGGTCCGCCCGTCCTCCGGGTCCAGGGCCGTGGTCGTTCCCGGCCCGTCGGTGACCAGCAGCGCCCCGCCGGCCGCCCGGACCGAGACCGGCCCGAAGATGTTGCTCACCGGGTCGTAGCTCACGCTGACCGGCAGCGCGGCGCTCCACATCCGGTACGGCTCCGGCTTCGGCGCCCAGGCGGTCAGTGTCCGCTCCTGACCGGACGAGGTGACCGTGAAGAGGCGGCCACCGGCCAGCTGGATCGGCGCGTCGGTGCCGGCCGACGCCGGGATCAGGCCCAGATAGCGCCAGAACGTGCCGCCCGGGAGGGCCGCACCACCCAGGGTCACGGCCAGCACGGCGGACAGGATCAGGCCGAGGTGCCGGTAGCGCCAGGGTGGCGGGGTGCGGCGGGCCGGTTCCGGATCGAGCGGGGCGTCCCGGTCCAGCTCGATCAACGTCACGCCGCGCCCTCCTCGTTCACGCCGTCAGAGGCCGGTACGCCCAGACGACCAACTCCCCGTACACCGACCGGCAGATCAGCCGTTCCGGGGCGGTCTGGCACTCCCCGGTGCCGGTGGGCAGCTCGGCGAGCAGGCGCGGATGGGGCAGGCCCGGGGCCGCGACGGCGACCATGGTACGCGGACCCGGACCGATCTCCCGGGTCACGAGCAGCTCCCCGCCGGTGGCCGCCCCGCCGACCGGCCGCCACCCGGTCAGGTCGACCAGCAGTCGCCCGGTCCGGGCGTCGACCACCCCGGCCGGGTATTCGGGGCCGTCGGCGTACGCGATCAGGCCGGCGCCGGACTCCTCGACGGATCGCCAGCCCGGCCGGTGCCACCGCTGGTCGCCGGTGGCCGGGTCGATGGCCCGCACCCCGTCCAGCCCGATGAGGCAGGCCAGCGGCCCGCACGCCTGGATCTCCCGGGTGCCGGTGGCCGGCTGGGTCCACAGTGGCCGCAGGGTCAGCGGGTCGTACGCGGAGATCTCGATCCCGGACGGCCCGGGGTGCCGCAGCAGCACCAGGCCACCGGCCACCACCGGGTTGTCCGGGTCGTAGTTGGCGGCCGGCATCCGCTGCGCGGCCAACGGGGTGCCGGTCGCCACCTCGTACAGCTGGGCCGTCAGGTCGTCCCGGACGAGCAGCAGCCGGCCGGGCCCACCGGGCGGGCCGGGCACGGCGAGCAGCACGGCGGTGGACGGCACCCAGAGCCGCCAGCGCGCGGCCCCGGCGGCCGGATCGAGCATCTCGATCCACTTCTCCACCCGGCGGCCGTTGCCGGACAGGCTGCGCACGCCCTCGACCGCGAGCATCAGGTCGTCGCCCGGGAAGGTGATCACGTTGCGCTCGTGGTGCCAGGTCAGGGCGCCGGTCCGCAGGGACACCGCGGTGGTCCCGGGTTCGCCCCGGCCGGGCGCCCAGGGGCGCAGCAGCACCTGGCCGCCGCCGGTGCGCAACCGGTAGACCGGGATGTCCTGCGCGACCCGCCACTGCCGGTCGCCGGTCTCCAGGTCGTAGGAACTCAGCTCGCCGGCCCGCTGGACGACCAGGCGGCCGTCGCTGGTCAGGGTGTCCGGGTCGCCGGGGCTGATCGCCAGCCGGAGCAGCTCGGACAGCGGCGGGCCGGGCGGCGGCGCCGCGGCCGCGACCGAGAAGAGCAGCAGGACGGCGAGGAGGGCCGGACCGAGCCAGAGCGGCGTGGTCCGCCGCTCCGGCCGGTGGTACGTCTCCGGCTCACCTCGCTCCAGCCCCAGGTCGATGACGACCGGTCCGCTGGAAGCGGGGTCAGCGCTCATCCATCAAAGGTAACAATTATGTAACGGGAATGCTCGCCTCAAGGCTCGACGCCCACTCGGTCACGTCCCGCGCGATGTCCTGCGCGGTCAGGCCCAGGGCGGTGAGGATCTCGGCGCGGCTGCCGTGCGGGTGGAACGCGGCCGGCACACCGAAGTCCCGCAGCGGGGTGGTCACGCCGGCGTCCCGCAGCGCGCTGGCCACCGCGTCACCCACACCACCGGTGCGAACGCCGTCCTCCAGGGTGACCACGGCCCGGTGCTGGGCGGCCAGACCGGTCAGCTCGATCGGCACCGGGCGGACCCAGCGCGGGTCGACGACGGTCACTCCGTACCCCTGCTCGGTGAGCCGCTCCGCGGTGTCCAGCGCCAGGCCCACGAAGGAACCGACGGCGACGAGCAGGATGTCCTCGCGGTCGCCCTCACGCAGCACGTCGACCTGACCCACCCGGCGCAGCGCCGGGGTGTCCGGGGCGACCGAGCCGGTCGGGAACCGCACGATGGTCGGCCCGTCGTCGACCGCGACCGCCTCGCGCAGCTCCTCACGCAGGGTGGCGGCGTCCCGCGGGGCGGCGATCCGCAGCCCCGGGACCACGCCGAAGACGCTCATGTCCCACATGCCGTAGTGGCTCGGCCCGTCCGGCCCGGTGATCCCGGCCCGGTCCAGCACGAAGGTCACCGGCAGGCGGTGCATCGCCACGTCCAGCAGGACCTGGTCGAAGGCCCGGTTCAGGAAGGTCGCGTAGACCGCCACCACCGGGTGCAGCCCGCCCATCGCCAGACCGGCCGCGGAGGTCGCCGCGTGCTGCTCGGCGATGCCCACGTCGTACGTCCGCTCCGGGTACTTCTTCGCCAGCGCCGCGATGCCGGTCGGCTCGGCCATCGCCGCGGTGATGCCCACGATGTCCGGGCGCTCGTCGGCGATCCGGACCAGCTCCTCGGAGAACACCTTGGTCCACTTGAGCGTCGGCGCGGCCAGCAGCTTGCCGGTCTCCACGTCGAACGCGCTGCCCGGGCCGTGCAGGCAGTCCGCCTCGTCCTGCTCGGCGGGGCGGTAGCCGTAGCCCTTCCTGGTGACCGCGTGCACGATGACCGGGGCGTTGAAGCCCTTGGCCCGGCGCAGCGCCGACTCCATGGCCTGCTGGTCGTGGCCGTCGACCGGGCCGATGTATTTCAGGCCCAGGTCCTCGAACATCGGCTGCGGGCTGATCGCGTCCTTGATGCCCTTCTTGACCGCGTGCAGCACCTCGAAGACCGGCTTGCCCACCACCGGGGTCTGGCCCAGCGCGTCCTTGACCAGGTCGAGCACCTTCTCGTAGCCCGGGTTGAGGCGCAGCGTGGACAGGTGGTCGGCGAGGCCGCCGATGGTCGGCGCGTACGAGCGGCCGTTGTCGTTGACCACGATCACCAGGCGGTTGCGGGTGGCCGCGATGTTGTTCAGCGCCTCCCAGCACATGCCGCCGGTCAGCGCGCCGTCGCCGACGACCGCCACCACGTGCCGGTCCTCGCCGCGCAGGGTGAACGCCTTGGCCAGGCCGTCCGCGTACGACAGGGCGGTGGAGGCGTGCGAATTCTCGATCAGGTCGTGGTCGCTCTCCGCCTGGCTCGGGTAGCCGGTCAGGCCACCGCGCTGGCGGAGCAGGTCGAAGCCGTCCTGCCGGCCGGTCACGATCTTGTGAACATACGCCTGATGGCCGGTGTCGAAGAGGATCTTGTCGCGCGGGGAGTCGAAGACGCGGTGCGTCGCCAGGGTCATCTCGACCACGCCCAGGTTCGGACCCAGATGACCGCCGGTGCGGGACACCTTGGCCACCAGGAAGTCACGAATCTCGGCCGCGAGCAGGGTCAACTGCTCCGCGGTCAGTCGCTTGAGATCACCGGGTTCGGTGATGCTGCTCAGCAGGCCGGCCGGGGTCGAGGGGGAGTCACTCATGAGGGCAGAGTCTATCCGTGCCCCGCTTCGCCGCGACTTGAGCGAACGGACCGTCACCAATCCTCCACACAATTGGAACGTAGTCCTCCACCCAACCGGGACCTCCGCCGACCGGCGCGAATCGGACCCCCGGCTGGTTCTCCGGCGCGACCTTCGGGCATCCTGGAGGGCACACAGCGACTGGCGGCACGGGGATGGTCCAACCATCGGGGAGCTCGTCACGAGGAGTCGACCGCCTGGGCTCCCCGCACGAGGAGTCCACATGTCCACCGCACGTCTTCTGCCCGGCGCCCCGGTCGCCGAATCGGTCCTCGACGACGTCCGCGCACGTGTCGCACGTCTCCAGGACCGCGGCATCCAGCCCAGCCTCGCCACCATCCTGGTCGGTGACGACGACGCCAGCGCCGGCTACATCCGGATCAAGCAGAAGCAGGCCGCCGAGCTGGGCTTCTCCTCCCCACACCGGCACCTCAGCGGTGACGTCACCCAGGCCGACCTGCTCAAGGTGATCGCCGAGTTCAACGACGACAAGGGCGTCCACGGCGTCCTCATCCAGTACCCGATCCCGGCCCACCTGGACTACGACGCGGCCCTGCAGACCCTCGACCCGGACAAGGACGTCGACGGCATGCACCCGCTCAACATGGGCCGGCTCGCCGTCGGCCTGCCCGGCCCGCTCCCCTGCACCCCGGCCGGCATCGAGGCGCTGCTCGCCTTCCACGGCATCGAGATCTCCGGCCGCGAGGTGGTCATCCTCGGCCGCGGCGCCACGCTGGGCCGACCGCTCGCCATGCTGCTGGCCCAGAAACGCCCGACCGCCAACGCCGCCGTCACCGTCGTGCACACCGGCGTCAAGGACTGGCCCCGCTACACCCAGCGGGCCGACGTCCTGATCGCCGCGGCCGGCGTCCCCGGCATCGTCAAGCCCGAACACGTCAAGCCCGGCTCGGTCGTCATCGGCGCCGGCGTCCGCTACGAGGGCCGCCGCCTGCTGCCGGACGTCGAGGAGTCCTGCGCCGAGGTGGCCGGCGCCATCACCCCCCGCGTCGGCGGCGTCGGCCCGACCACGGTCGCCATGCTCTTCCGCAACGCGGTAACCGCCGCAGAACGAGCCAACCCCTAAAGCCCTTCATCGGTACGGGGTGGAACGCACCCGCCGAATCCACCCCGTCCCGCCGGCTCCACGCGACCTCCCTGCCGGGTCACGCCGGTGCCGCCCCCGCCGGGCTGAGATCGGTGGTCCAGCCTGACCGGGCGGCTAGCGCCGCACGGTCCGGCCCGGGCGGCTAGCGCCGCACGGGCCACCCGGTGCCGCTGGGGCGGCTGACGCCGCACGGGCCGCCCGGTTCCGCTGGGCCAGTCGGTTACCGGGCGGTGGGTGGGGTCAGGTGGGCCACGCACTCGACGTGCTGGGTCATCGGGAAGCAGTCGAAGGCCCGCACCCTCTCGACCCGCCAGCCCTCGGCACGGAACGTCTTCAGGTCCCGGGCCAGGGCGGCCGGATCGCAGGCCACGTAGGCGACGGCCCGCGGACGGGCGGCCGCGACGGCCCGGACCACCCGGGCGCCGGCGCCGGCCCGCGGCGGGTCGAGGACGACCAGGTCGACCGGGCCGGTGACGCGGCGCCGGGACAGCGCCGTCTCCACCCGGGCCTCGACGACGTCCAGGTGGGGCAGGTCGGCCAGGTTGGCGCGGGCGGCGGCCACCCCGGCCGGGGACGACTCGACGACGGTCACCCGGGCCCCGGTCCGGCCGGCGATCGCGGCGGCGAACAGGCCGGCGCCCCCGTAGAGATCCCAGGTGGTCTCGCCGGCGGCCGGCCGCAGCATCTCGAGGACCGCCGTGACCAGGGTGTCCGCGGCCTGCGGATGGACCTGCCAGAAGCCCTGCGACGGGATCCGCCAGTCCCGCCCGGCCGCCTGCTCGGTGACCTCGGCCGGTCCGGCGAGCCGGATCAGCGGGCCGCCCTCCGGCGCCTCACCGAGGTCGTCGCCGTGGGCGGGGCCGGCCGTGCCGGACGGGCGGCCCAGCACCGCGACGTCCCCGCCGGTGGAGGCGACGGTCTGCACCGCGTCCGTGTCGGGCCAGTCCCGGGCGAGCACGTCCAGGTCCTGGATGGCCGGATGGGCGATCCGGCAGCGGTCGATCGGCACCACCTGGTGCGACCGGTGCTGCAACAGCCCGGGGCGCCCGGCCGCGTCGACCGCGTACCGCACCCGGGTCCGCCATCCGAGCAGCGGATCCTTCGCGGGCAGCGGCTCCACCCGTACGAAAACGCCGTCGGGGTCGAGGCCGGCCAGACGGACCAGCTGTTCCCGGACCACCTCGGCCTTCCACCGCAGCTGGGCCTCGCCGGAGGCGTGCTGGAGGTCGCAGCCGCCGCACCCGCCCGGATGGGCGTAGGGGCACGGCGGGGTGACCCGGTCCGGGGACGGCTCGTGGATCTCCACGGCGTCGGCCCGCAGGTAGCCGCGGTGCAGCTCGGTGATCTCGGCGGTGACCCGTTCGCCGGGCAGGGCGTGCCGGACGAAGATCACCCGTCCGTGCGGGCCGCCGAGCCGGGCGACGCAGTGCCCGCCGTGCGCGGGCGCGCCCACGGTGACCTCGACCCGGTCCCCCTCGACCAGGTCGTCGGCGATCGCACCGGTCATCGCGGCGTCTCCTCCTCGTCGTGGATGCGCGGTCCACGGGCCGGTGCCCGGGTGAGCCCCCGGTCCATCCGGTCGAGGTCGCGGTCCTGGCTGGACCGGAGCTGCCACGGCACGCTGGTGACCATCACGCCGGGTTCGAACAGCAGCCGGCCCTTGATCCGCAGCGCGCTCTGGTTGTGCAGCAGGTTCTCCCACCAGCGGCCCACCACGTACTCCGGGACGAAGACGGTGACCACGTCGCGCGGTGACGCGCGCCGGGTGTTCTTCACGAAGTCGATGATCGGCCGGGTGATCTCCCGGTACGGCGAGTCGACCACCGTGAGCGCGACCGGCAACTGCCGTCGTTCCCATTCGGCCTGGATGGCCCGGGTGTCGTTGTCGTCGACGTTGACGGTGACCGCGGTGAGCGTGTCCGGCCGGGTGGCCTGCGCGTAGGCGAGCGCACGCAGGGTCGGTTGGTGCACCTTGCTGACCAGCACGATGGCGTGGTTGCGGGACGGCAGCACGGGACGCTCGTCGGTGGGTTTGAGCTCCTCGGCGACCCGGGTGTAGTGCCGGTGGATGGCGACCATCAGCCCGTAGATCACGATCATGGCGGCGATCGCGATCCAGGCCCCGAGCAGGAACTTGGTGATCAGGACGACGATGAGCACCGCGCCGGTGAGGATCATGCCGAACGTGTTGATCGCCCGGGACCGGATCATCTGCCGGCGCCGGAGCGGGTCGCGCTGGGTCCGCAGGTGCCGGTTCCAGTGCCGGATCATGCCGGCCTGGGACAGCGTGAACGACACGAACACGCCCACGATGTACAGCTGGATCAGCCGGGTGACCTCGGCCTCGAAGGCCACGATCAGCACCATGGCGGCGCCCGCCAGGAAGAGGATGCCGTTGCTGAAGGCCAGCCGGTCGCCGCGGGTGTGCAGCTGGCGGGGCAGGTAACGGTCCTGGGCGAGGATCGAGCCGAGCACCGGGAAGCCGTTGAAGGCGGTGTTCGCGGCCAGGAAGAGGATCAGGGCGGTGACCGCGCCGACCACGTACAGCATGGTCGAACCGGATCCGAAGACCGTCTCGGCGAGCTGCGTGGTGACCGTCTTCTGGACGTAGCCCTCGGACGCGGCGTTCGGCACGATCTGCAGCAGCGGGTCCTCCACGTACTGCAACTTCGTGCGCTGGGCCAGCAGGATGATGCCGGAGAGCATGACGATCGCGAGCCCGCCGAGCAGCATCAGGGTGGTCGCCGCGTTCTTGCTCTTCGGCTTCTTGAAGGCGGGCACCCCGTTGGAGATCGCCTCCACGCCGGTGAGCGCGGCACAGCCCGAGGAGAACGTCCGCAGCAGCAGGAAGGCGAACCCGATCTGGGTCAGATGGTGTTCCTCGGCGTCGATCGTCAGGTCCGCGCTGGGCGCCCGCAGGTCGTCGCCGAGCACGAAGACCCGGAACACCCCGATGAGGATCATGCCGACGATGACCACGATGAACAGGTAGGTGGGCACCGCGAAGGCCGCCCCGGACTCCCGCAGGCCACGCAGGTTGAGCGCGCTGAGCAGGACGATCGCGAGGATGGCGATGGGCACCTTGTGGGTGGCGACCCAGGGGACCACCGAGCCCAGGTTGCTCACCCCGGAGGAGATCGACACCGCGACCGTGAGGATGTAGTCGACCAGCAGCGCGCTGGCCACGCCGAGCCCGGCCTTCGGCCCGAGGTTGACCGTGGCCACCTCGTAGTCGCCGCCGCCGGACGGGTAGGCGTGCACGTTCTGCCGGTAGCTGGCGACCACCGTCACCATCACCACCGCGACGGCCAGCGTCACCCATGGCGAGAAGGCGTACGCCGCGGCGCCGGCGATCGACAGCGTCAGCAGGATCTCGTCGGGCGCGTACGCCACGCTGGACAGCGCGTCGCTCGCGAAGACCGGCAGGGCGATCCGCTTGGGCAGCAGCGTGTGCTGCAGCTTGTCCGAGCGGAACGGCCGGCCCAGGAGCAGCCGTTTGGCTAGAGAGGTGGTACTTGCCACGAGTGCCAAGCGTACGGGCGGCCCTTTCGTCCTGCGGCCCGCCCCGGACAGCGCCCGGCCGACGGGCATGGCAGGCTCACGGTGAGCCTTGTCCCGACGGTGGAGACCGACCGCTAACGTTCGGCCGGGAGCAGCTCGAGGTAGGTCCTGGAAGGGGAGGCACGAACCGTGCACGTGGTGATCATGGGGTGCGGCCGGCTCGGGTCGACGCTGGCCCAGAAGCTCGACGCTCAGGGTCACCAGGTCGCGGTGATCGACCGCGACGCCGACGCGTTCCGGCGGCTCGGGGACAACTTCGGCGGCGTCACGGTCAACGGCATCGGCTTCGACCGGGACGTGCTGCGCGCCGCCGGCATCGAGCGGGCCGACGCGTTCGCGGCGGTCTCCAGCGGCGACAACTCGAACATCATCTCGGCCCGCCTGGCCCGCGAGACGTTCGGCGTCTCCCGGGTGGTGGCCCGGATCTACGACTCCCGCCGCGCGCAGGTCTACGAGCGGCTGGGCATCCCGACGATCGCGACGATCCGGTGGGCCGCCGACCGGATGTACCGGTTCCTGGTGCCCGCCGACCGCATCGAGGTGTTCCGCGACCCGACCAGCGTGATCAGCATCGTGGAGACGCCGCTGCACCGGGACTGGGTCGGCCGCACGGTCAAGTCGCTGGAGGACCGGACCGGCGCCCGGGTGGCGTACCTGGCCCGCTTCGGGGTGGGCACGCTCGCCGTGCCGTCCACCGTCCTGCAGGACGGCGACCAGGTCTACATGCTGGTCACCGACGAGACCGTGGAGCAGGTGCTGGACATCGCCCAGGGCGCCGACAAGGAAGGGAACTGATCGTGCGGATCGCCATCGCCGGCGCCGGCAACGTGGGCCGGTCCATCGCCCAGGAGCTGATCGGCAACGGTCACGAGGTCATGCTGATCGAGCGGCAGCCCCGGCAGTTGTGCCCGGAGCGGGTGCCGGAGGCCCGCTGGGTGCTCGCCGACGCCTGCGAGCTGAGCAGCCTGGAGGACGCCGACCTGGCCGGCTGTGACGTGGTGGTCGCGGCCACCGGCGACGACAAGGCCAACCTGGTGGTGTCGCTGCTGGCCAAGACCGAGTTCGCGGTGGGCCGGGTGGTGGCCCGGGTGAACCGGGCGGAGAACGAGTGGCTCTTCAACGAGCAGTGGGGTGTCGACGTCGCGGTGAGCAAGCCCCGCCTGATGGCCGCCCTGGTCGAGGAGGCGGTGACGGTCGGCGACCTGGTCCGGCTGATGACCTTCCGGCAGGGCGAGGCGAACCTGGTGGAGATCACTCTGCCGCGGAACGCGCCCTACGAGGGCCAGCCGGTCCGCTCGGTGCCGATGCCGCGCGACGCCGCCCTGGTCGCCATCCTGCGCGGCAAGCGGGTGGTGGTGCCGACCCCGGACGATCCGCTGGAGGCCGGCGACGAGCTGATCTTCGTGTGCACCGCCGAGGTGGAGGACCAGGTCCGCGCCGTGGTGCTGGGCCCGGGCGACTAGGCGACGGCGGTGTCCCGGCGCTGGGCCGACGTGACCCGGTGGATGGCCCAGACGGTGAAGGCGAACGTGGCGGCGTAGATCGGCCAGCTCACCAGGATGCGCACGATGCCGAGCGCGTTCGCCTTGTCCATCGCGTAGAGGACCGCCTGGATGCCGGCGCGGGTGGTGAGGGAGACCGCCCAGAGCACGGTCAACCACTGGAAGGTACGGAAGAGCCGGCCGTTGCCGAACCAGTCCTGCTTGCCCTTGTTGGCCATGATGCCCCAGGCGTACCCGATCAGGGGTTTGCGGAACGCCACCGACACCAGCAGCACCGCCGCCTGACCGAAGGTCAGCAGGATGCCGGGCAGGTAGAAGTCTTTGGCGTCGCCGCTGCGCCAGGCCAGCCAGGCGCCGAGCGCGATGCCGAAGAGGCCGTTGACCGCGTGCCGGACCGGCTGCCGGCGGGCCAGCCGCACCGCGCCGATGGCCAGCGCCGAACCGACCGAGCCGATGATCGCCCAGAGTAGGGCGGTCCGTTTCTCCAGCCCCGCCACGGACTCGCCGAGCAGCACGTTGAGCAGGACGAAGGCGAGCACCGGAACACTCGACTCGACGAGGCCGCGGACACCGCCGAGCTGCTCGGCGATCTGCTCGCTCATCGACGGGAGCGGCTCCTCGTCGTCGGGCTTCCCGGCCGGCTTCATCTCGTGGAGGTCGTGATCCGCGATGATCTCCTCGGCGATCTTCTCCTCGGCGGAGTCGAACATCGCGGAGAGCCGCTCCTCGACCGACTCGTGCGCGACGTGGCGCGGCTCGCTTCCGGATGTCACCGGGGCGCCTCCAGCTCGTAGTAGGGGTTGTAGATCACCTTGCGATCGTCCCGGATCGCGATCCGGCCTCGCGCGGTGAGCTGACGCCCCGGTTCGATGCCGGAGATGGACCGGCGCCCCAGGAAGACCAGCGTGACCACGTCACTGCCGTCGTAGAGGTCGGCCTCGAGCGTCGGCAGGTTGGTGCGAGGAGTGTACGCCACCGTCCGCAGTCGTCCCGACACCGAGACGACCTGGCCACGCCGGCAGTCGCCCGCCGGGACGGCGCCGCACTTGGCGCTGTCCCGTTGCAGCTCCCTCGCGTCCAGCTCGGAGTCGGTCGCGGTCAACCGGTCCAGGAACCGGCGCAGTCCGGTGCGCTCTTCGGTCGTCATGACTTCGCCGTCACCCTTCGTCGACGCGACGCAGTGTGCGCGTGTGCCGGACGTCCACGCTACAACCGCGACGCCCCGGTGATCTAGGTCACCCCAGCTGGTTGCCGTTGGCCGCCCGATCGGCCGCGGCCTGGCCCTGCTCGGCCATCTCCTTCGGCAGGCGCAGCGGCAGCGGCTCGCGCACCGGGCGGGGCTCGTTGTCCCGGACCACGACCAGACCGGTGAGCACCGCGCCGAGCACGCCCTCGTTCTCCGGCGAGGAGGCGGCCGCGCCCTGGAACAGCGCCCGGACCATCCAGCGGGGCCCGTCCACGCCGACGAACCGGACGTCCGCCGGGCCGTCCGGGGTGTTCACCCGGGCCAGCAGCTCGACGCCGTACCGTCCCTGGACCTCGCGCGGGGTGACCCCGTCCGCGGCCATCGCCTGGGCGATCTCCTCACGCACCTCGACCCAGATGCCCTCGGTACGCGGCGCGGCGAACACCCCGAGTTGCAGGGCGCTCTCGCCGTCGACCAGGACGACCTGCTCCACGCTGCCGTCCGGGTTGGCCTGCACCCGGACCTCGACGCCGTCGAGCGCGGGGATCTGGAGGCTGCCCAGATCGAGCCGCCGCACCCCGGCCGGGGCGTGCTGGGCGTCCCACGGCCCGAACTCGGGCGCCGGGGCCGCACCGTCGGAGGCGAGGCTGTCGGCGAGCGCCTTGGAGGGCGGCGCGTCGGCCGCCCGGACGTGCTTCGCGGCACCACGCTTACGGGAGAACATCACTGCCAGCCTTTCCTTCTCTTCGGGGCTCAGAGGGCCTGGTGGCCGCCGGTCGAACCGTGCCCGCCCGCGCCCCGCGCCGTGTCGTCGAGCGTGTCCACCTGCTGGAACACCGCCCGCTCCACCCGCTGAACGACGAGCTGGGCGATCCGGTCGCCCCGGGAGATCTTGACGGTGTTGTGCCGATCGTGATTGATCAGGTTCACCAGGATCTCGCCGCGGTAGCCGGCGTCGACCGTACCGGGCGCGTTGAGGACCGTCACGCCCAGGCGCGCGGCGAGCCCGGAGCGTGGGTGCACCAGGCCGGCGAAGCCGTCCGGCAGGGCGATCGCGATCCCGGTGCGCACCTTCGCCCGGGCGCCCGGGAGGAGCTCCACCTCCTCGGCCGCGAACAGGTCCGCGCCGGCGTCCCCGGGGTGGGCGTAAGCCGGTACGGGCAGGTCCGGGTCGATCCGGAGGACCTGGATGTTCACGTCGGTCACGTCGGGGTTCCTCACTGGCACGGGCACTGCGGGCGGCACTTACCCTGCCATCCTGCCGCGCCCCGCCACGGAGGCGCGCCGTACCCTTCGAGGGTGACACCCGAGTCCCCGGTCCGCACGGTGGCGGCCCATCAGGAACGCCTCGGCCTGCCGTGGTGGGCCTGGCCCGCCGCTCTCGCCGCCGCCGCGATCCTCGCCGTCGAGATGGTCCTGGGCGTGCCCGCGCTGCCCGCCTGGCTGCCGTTCGTGGTGCTGCCCCCGCTCGGTGTCCTGCTGCTGCTCCCGCTGAACCGGCTGCGCGTCGAGGTGACACCGGAGGAGTTCCGGGTGGACGACGCCCGGCTGCCGGTCGAGTTCATCTCCGGCGTGGTGGCGCTGGACGCCGCCGGCAAGCGGGAGGCGCTGGGTGTCGGCTCGCACCCGCTTGCCTTCGTGGTGCAGCGCGCCTGGATCGGCCCGGCGGTGCAGGTGCTGCTCGACGACCCGGCCGACCCGACCCCGTTCTGGGTGGTCAGCACCCGGCGCCCGGTCGAGCTGGCCACCGCCCTGCTCGAGGTCAGCGGCCGAGCGCGGGCCGAGCGGGCGGCGTCCTGAGGGCCTTCCTCCGCAGGTCGTCGTGCACCTTGTCGCCGACCGCCCGGGTGGCCCGCCGGTTCAGGTAACTCGCGACCACCGCGCCGGTGAGCATCGGCCCCAGCGTGGTCAGGTTCCGGCCGAACCGCTTCATCAACGACTTCTGCAACTCGCTGCGGGACGCCGTGCTGAGCACGGTGGCGACCCCGACGCCGGGCACCATGGGGTTGACACCGCGCTGCCCGGACCACGCCTCGATCAGGCGCAGGGCACGCTCGCCGGCGTCGCCGGTGATCGGCCGGCCGTACAGCTCGTGGAGCTCCCCGATCAACTTGATCTCGATCGCCACCACGGCGACCGTCTCGGTGGCCAGCAGCACCGGCACCGAGAGCAGGGTCGGGGCGGCGACCCACTCGACCGAGGCGATGCCGCCACCGGCCGCGCCCACCCCGGCGGTGGCCCGGGCGGCGTTGCGGATCAGGCGCTCGGCCAGCTCCCCGTCGTCCATGCCGGGGAAGTGCCGGCGTAGCGTCTCGCGGTCCCTGATCGGCACGTGCGGGGCCAGATCGGCGACCGTGTCGGCGACCCACCGCAGTGCCGCCCGCGGCCGGAACACCCGGCCGATCCCCCGCCCGCGAAGTTGCCCGGCCAGCCGGCCGAGCAGCCGGCGCCGGCCGCCCTGCTCCAGGTCGTCGGCGGTGAGGGCCGCGACGGTGCGGCCCACCGCCTCCGGAGCACGGGGCACGACGGGCTCGATCTCGGCGCCGGGTTCGGTCGCGCGATCCGGATGGCTCATCGTCGTCCTTCCCGTGGTCGTCACCGGCCTGTCAGTGCCCGGTCACGCCCCAGGGTCAAACCCCGTGTCAAACAGCGGCGGGAACGCCGTGGGCCCGACCGCGGAGACCGCGACCGGGTGGTGACGCGACCTGCGCGCGAGTGCGTCAGGCGCACTCGCGGCAGATCAGCTCCCCGTTGCGCTCCGTCGCCAGCTGGCTCCGGTGGTGCACGAGGAAGCAGCGGGAGCAGCGGAACTCGTCGGTCTGCATCGGCAGGACCTTCACGGTGAGTTCCTCGTCGGCGAGGTCGGCGCCGGGCAGCTCGAAGCTCTCCGCCACCTCGACCTCGTCGACGTCCACTGCGCCCGACTGCGAGTCGGCGCGACGGGCCTTGAGCTCCTCGAGGCTGTCCTCGCCGAGGTCGACCTCATCGCGACGCGGTGCGTCGTAGTCGGTGGCCATCGGTCTTCACTCTCCTGTATCGATGTGTCACTTTGGCGTTTGTAACGCCGATGACAAGGTTTCGGTTCCCTGTTTCGGTGGACGATTTCTGACACCAGAAACCGGTCTGCCGGGCGCGGAACCTTACCCCTGTCGCGGCAGGCTTGTACGCGCTCTGGCGGCACATTGTTCCCGATGTGACTGAGGCGACATCAAAGTAGGGGCACCAGCCTCTGGATCATCGTCAACGCGCCGGAAGCATTCCCTGTTTCCCAGCCCCTGGCGGACAGACGCTAACCTCTCGACAGGTCCGGGCGCCTCACCCGGGCCCGCCGTCCGATCCTGGAGCCTGCCCCATGAGCTTTGCCCGCGTCCGAGCGCTCGTCGTCGTCGGCGTGCTCGCCGTGGCCGCAATCGTGTTCGTCGTCGTCGCCCTTTTCCGGGACACGCAGCGCAACACCGCGAACGGCAGCGACTGCCCGGCCGGCGCCCCGCTGGCCGACATGCGGCTCCCGGACGATCCGGCCGAGATCACCGTCAAGGTGTTCAACGGGACCAACCGGGCCGGCCTGGCCGATCAGGTGACCACCGAGTTCAAGAACCGGCGCTTCACCGTCCAGGACCCGGGCAAGAGCAAGACCAAGTTCAACGGGGTCGCCGAGGTCCGGTTCGGCCCCGACGCGGCCGGCAAGGCCCAGCTCATCCGGGCGTACTTCCTGGCCCAGTCGAAGATGGTCTACAACGCCAAGCGCAAGGGCGACGTCATCGACATCGTCATCGGCGACCAGTTCCAGCAGCTGGCCACCACGACCGAGGTCAACCAGTCGCTGGTCGAGGTGGGCGAGCCCACCCTCCCGCCGGGCGCCTGCGTCAAGCCGGTCGAGGCGACCAAGGACCCGGAGTAGGCCGTCACGGGCCACCGGCCGCGTCCAGCTCCACCAGGGCGTCGTGCAGGGCCGGGAAGATCGCCGGCGGCGCGGCCACCAGCATCGTGCGGCCGGCCGGCGCGCCGGCCAGCCCGGCCACGGTGAGACCGGCCTCGGCCGCGATCAGCCCGCCCGCCGCGTGGTCCCACGCGTTGAGACCCTTCTCGAAGTACGCGTCCAGCTGCCCCTCGGCGGCCATGCAGAGGTCCAGGGACGCCGCACCGAATCGCCGGATGTCACGCACTCGGGTGATCAGACCGGCCAGCACGGCGCCCTGATGGGCCCGTCGCCGCGCGTCGTAGCCGAACCCGGTGCCGACCAGGGACTGGTCCAGCGTGGTGCGCACCGAGCCGCTGAGCCGCCGCCCGGCCCGCCACGCCCCGCCGCCCCGGGTGGCCGTCCACTCGTCGCCGGTGGCCGCGTTGACGACCACCCCGGCCACCACCTCGCCGTCCCGCTCGGCGGCCAGCGAGACCGCGTACTGGGGCAGTCCGTACAGGTAGTTCACCGTGCCGTCGATCGGGTCGAGGATCCACCGGACGGCGCCGGGCGCCACCTCGGCGGAGTCGCCGTACTCCTCGCCGAGCACGCCGTCGCCGGGCCGCTCGGCCAGCAGCGCCTCCACGACCTGCCGCTCGACCGCCTTGTCCGCCGCCGTGACGACGTCGGTGTCGGTGCTCTTGGTCTCGACGTCGCCGATCGCCGCGGCGCGCATCCGCCGGGCCGTGCCGGCCGCCTCCCGGGCCACTCGGACCGCCAGGACCAACAACTCATCGGGTGTCGATGCCACCGGAATCTCGCTCACGTATGGGTCCTTTCCGCCGATAGCATTCTCTCGCCAGGCGTCTCTGACGAGGTCGTCGGCCCCCGGCGGCGTGCTGTGGGCGGAGGATCTCGGTAAGCGGCGCTACAATTCACCCCTGCACCCGCTTCACGGACACCGACCACCGGGACGGTCCGTGACCCGGGGGTCCCCAAACCGACTCCGGCGACACTCGCCCCCGCGTGCTGCGCTGGACCTGGCCGTGCCCTATCTCATCGCCTCCGGAAGGTCATTCGTGACAGAAGCCCACCAGAACGGTGCCGACGTTCGCTCTCTCACCGAGGCCTTGATCACCCATGCGCAGGGTGCTGGCGGGCAACTGACCTCGGCACAGGTCGCGCACACGCTCGAGTCAGCCGCGGTCAACCCGGCGCAGGCCAAGAAGATCCTGCGGGCTCTGGTGGACGCCGGCATCACCGTCGTGGTCGACGGATCGGCCAGCACCCGCCGGCCGAAGGTGGCGGCGGCTCGCGCCACCACCCCGGCGTCGCGTGCCACCACCGCCAAGACCGCGCCGGCCAAGAAGGCGGCGCCGGCGCCCAAGCAGGCCGCCCCGGCCGCCGAGGGCGACGCCCCGGCCGCCGCGCGCAAGGCCGCTCCGGCCCGCAAGGCCACCGCCGCGGCCGCCAAGGCCGCTCCGGCCCGCAAGGTGACCGCCGCCAAGGCCGGCCCGGCCAAGGCCGCCAAGCCCGGCGAGGGCCCCGAGGGCGAGGAGATCGATCCCGAGGAGCTGGCCGCCGAGATCGAGGACGTGGTGGTCGAGGAGCCGCCCGCCATGGTCGCGGCCGCCGCCACCGACGCCGCCAGCTCGGCCACCGACGGCGACTTCGAGTGGGACGACGAGGAGTCCGAGGCGCTCAAGCAGGCCCGCCGGGACGCGGAGCTCACCGCCTCCGCCGACTCGGTCCGCGCCTACCTCAAGCAGATCGGCAAGGTTCCGCTGCTCAACGCGGAGCAGGAGGTCGAGCTCGCCAAGCGGATCGAGGCCGGCCTGTACGCCGCCGAGCGCCTGCGGGCCGCCGAGGAGGGCGAGGAGGCGCTCGAGCGCAACTTCGAGCGCGACCTCAAGTGGATCAACCGGGACGGCGAGCGGGCGAAGAATCACCTGCTCGAGGCCAACCTGCGGCTCGTCGTGTCGCTCGCGAAGCGGTACACGGGCCGGGGCATGGCGTTCCTCGACCTGATCCAGGAGGGCAACCTCGGCCTGATCCGCGCCGTCGAGAAGTTCGACTACACCAAGGGCTACAAGTTCTCCACGTACGCCACCTGGTGGATCCGGCAGGCCATCACCCGCGCCATGGCCGACCAGGCCCGCACCATCCGCATCCCGGTGCACATGGTCGAGGTGATCAACAAGCTCGGCCGGATCCAGCGCGAGCTGCTCCAGGACCTGGGCCGCGAGCCCACCCCGGAGGAGCTGGCCAAGGAGATGGACATCACGCCGGAGAAGGTGCTGGAGATCCAGCAGTACGCGCGTGAGCCCATCTCGCTGGACCAGACGATCGGCGACGAGGGCGACAGCCAGCTCGGTGACTTCATCGAGGACTCGGAGGCGGTCGTCGCGGTCGACGCGGTCTCCTTCTCGCTGCTGCAGGATCAGCTCCAGCAGGTGCTGCAGACGCTCTCCGAGCGGGAGGCGGGCGTGGTCCGGCTGCGGTTCGGCCTGACCGACGGCCAGCCGCGCACGCTCGACGAGATCGGCCAGGTCTACGGGGTGACCCGGGAGCGGATCCGGCAGATCGAGTCGAAGACGATGTCGAAGTTGCGTCACCCGTCCCGGTCGCAGGTTCTGCGCGACTACCTCGACTAGGACCTTTGGTCAACATTGCGTGTCCGATTGGTCACCACCCGTACATCAACGGGTGGTGATCAGACCGTTGTGCAGAAGTGATCGTTGACGTGGCACCCTTGGATCACGGCACACTAGCCGGAACCAACGTGTGACCCTGGTCCCCCCGGGGCACCTTGGGAAGGCTGCAACGGTGCAGGGTGTTGCACGATGTGTGAGCAGTAGCCGAGGAACATGTTCATCGGTGACGAACAGAGGAGGAAGGCGATGACCCCGACCCTCACGCCGCCGGCCGGAAGTCTGGCCGGCCCCGCAGCCGATGAACGGTGCGACCGCTGCAATGCAGCCGGGAAGCTCCGTTTGACCCTGGCGGGTGGTGGAGAGCTGGTGTTCTGCGGCCACCACGCCAACCGGTACGCCGAGGACCTGGTGAAGATCGCGGTGCAGTACGCGGCCGATCCCGAGTTCACCTGGCGCGGCGCGGACATGATGTCGAACTCCAGCAACTAGCAGCGGTCCCCCAACCGATACGTGTGACGAAGAGAGGGCGCTTCCCCTGCAGGGAGCGCCCTCTCTGCTGTGCCCGGCTCAGTGGCCCCAGAGGTCCTCGACGGTGACACCCAGCGCCCGGGCCACCTTGATGGCCAGGTAGACCGAGGGGGCGTAGTCGCCGGTCTCCATCGCGATGACGGTCTGCCGGCTCACCTGGATCTCGGCGGCCATGCTCTGCTGGGTCAGCCCGGCCGCCTTGCGGGCGTCCCGGATCCGGGCGCCGGTCGTGCCGTCGGACTCGGCCGCCCGCACCGGGGCCATCAGTCGTCGTCCCCGACGAGCAGCGCGTCCCGGCGGCGCACGCGGCGGGTCTGCACGGCCTGGATCACCGCACCGGCGGCGAGGCCGATGAGCGAGCCGATGAGGGCCGAACGCCAGACGTCCGACTCCGGGTAGGCGTGGTAGAGGAAACCGACCCCGAACGCCACATAGGGGGCGCCCAGCAGGGTCGAGATGAGCAGGCGCTTGCCGCTCCACACCCGCGGCGTGGTGTCGACCCGGCGGCTCTGCACGTAGATCGAGCTGAAGCCGATCGGCACCAGGAAGACGGCGAGCAGGATGAGCAGCGGCCAGGCGACCGGCTCGCCGACGGTCCAGACCAGGGCGGTGGCCGTCCACGGGACGACGATGGCCTGGAGCTGGAAGGCGACGGTGACGGCCTCGTACCACCGCAGGCGCTCGCGCTCGTCGCGGCCGTAGAGGTCACCGTCGAAGTCGAGGTTCCAGCGAACGAATCGATCCATCAGCGTCGTGGTCATGCGTCCATGATGATGTTAAGTCGACTTGACGTCAAGTCCTCTTTACATCAGAACGTCTGGATCGTCGCGATCCGCTCCTCCAGCTGCTCGATCGTGGCCTGCGCGCTGGGCGGCCCGCCGCAGATCCGGCGAAGCTCCGCGTGGATCTTCCCGTGCGGCAGGTTGGTCCGGTGGTGATGCGCCGCCACCAGGGTGTTGAGCTGACGGCGCAGGCTGTTGCGGCGCTCGCCCGCGCTCATCGGCACGACCGGCTCCCGGGTCGCGGGCTCCTGGTTCCTCGCCTCTTCCGCCTGCCGCCTCGACGCGGCCGCCATCTGCTCCTGCTGCCGCTTGTTCAGCAGGGTGGTCACCTGGTCCGGGGTGAGCAGGCCGGGCAGCCCCAGATAGTCGGCCTCCTCGGGGGTGCCGGTCCGGGCCGCCATACCGAACGAGGTGCCGTCGTAGATCACCTGATCCAGCTCGGCCGTGGCGGACAGCGCCTCGAACTTCTTGTCCAGGTCGCCCAGCGCGTCCTCGGACTTCTGCGCCCGCTCGATCAGTTGGTCGTCCAGGCCGTCGGGGTCCTTCGGCGCGCCCAGGACGTGGTTGCGCTGGGCCTCCATCTCGCTGGCCAGCCCCAGCAGGTGCGGCACGCTGGGCAGGAAGACGGTGGCGGTCTCGCCGGGGCGCCGGGACCGCACGAACCGGCCGATCGCCTGCGCGAAGTAGAGCGGGGTGGAGGCGCTCGTCGCGTACACCCCCACGGCCAGGCGGGGGATGTCGACGCCCTCCGACACCATCCGGACCGCGACCATCCAGCGCTGCTCGGACGCGGCGAACTCGGCGATCCGCCCGGAGGCGCCCTCGTCGTCGGAGAGCACCACGACGGCCGACTGGCCGGTGAGGTCGTGGAGAAGCTTCGCGTACGCCCGGGCCGACTGCTGGTCACTCGCGATGACCAGGCCGCCCGCGTCCGGCATGCCGTGCTCGCGGATCTTGGTGAGCCGGGCGTCGGCGGCCCGCATGACCTGCGGCATCCAGTCGCCCCGGTGGTCCAGGGCGGTACGCCACGCCTGCGCCACCAGGTCCTTGGTCATCGGCTCACCCAGCCGGGCGGCCAGTTCGTCACCGGCGTTGGTGCGCCAGCGGGTCTCCCCCGAGTACGCCATGAACAGCACCGGGCGGACGACCTGGTCCCGGAGGGCGTCGGCGTACCCGTACACCGAGTCGGCGTGGGACCGCTGGACACCGTCAGAGCCCCGCTCGTACGACACGAAGGGGATGGGGTTCTCGTCGGACCGGAACGGGGTCCCGGTGAGCAGGAGACGCCGTACAGCGGGCTCGAAGGCGTCCTTGACCCCGTCGCCCCAGGTACGCGAGTCACCGGCGTGGTGGATCTCGTCCAGGATCACGAACGTGCGCCGGGTGATGGTGCGCCGTTTGTGCACGGCCGGCGCCATGCCGACCTGGGCGTACGTCAGGACGGCGCCGTGGAAGTCCCGCGACGAGTGCACGTCCGAGTTGCGGAAATGCGGGTCCAGCTGGATGCCGACCCGGGCCGCGGCGTGCGCCCACTGCGTCTTGAGGTGCTCGGTGGGACACACCACGGTGACCGCGTCGCAGGTCCCGTCGACGAGCATCTCGGCCGCGATCCGCAGAGCGAACGTGGTCTTGCCGGCGCCGGGCGTCGCCACGGCCATGAAGTCCTCGGATCGGCGACGCAGGTACGTCACCATCGCCTTGCGCTGCCAGTCCCGCAGCGGCGGAAAGATCTCCAGGTTCGGCACAGGCGGGCTCAAGCTGCGGTGATCCCTTCTCCATGGAAAAACCCCCGCGATGAGAGGCGCGGAGGCGGGCTTCAGCATAGCCACGTGAGGTTGCGGAGCGGGTCTACGGCGCCGCCACCGGAGCCGACCAGCGGCGGTGGAGAGCGAGCAGCCGGACCCCCGTCATCAGGGCCGCGGAGACGGCCAGCGGCAGCAGGCCGGTGAGCTGGAACCGGTGCAGGACCGCCACCAGCACGGCGCCGCCGAGCGCGACCACCGCGTAGATCTCTCGTTGCAGGACCGCCGGGATCTGCCCGGTGAGCAGGTCGCGGGTCAGGCCCCCGCCGATTGCTGTGAGCATCCCCACGAGACAGGCGCCCACCTCCGGGACGCCGACGTCGAGCGCCTTGAGCGTGCCGGTCACGGTGAACAGGCCCAGGCCGGCGGCGTCCAGCGCCAGCACGCTGCGCCGCACCCGGTGCAGCGCCGGGTGCAGCCAGAAGACCGCGACCGAGGCGGCCACCGCGGTCACCGCGTAGCGCCAGTCGGCGAACGCCAGCGGGGGCGCCGCGCCGATCACCAGGTCGCGCAGGATGCCACCACCGAGCGCGGCCGCGAAGCCGACGAACGCGACACCGAACAGGTCGAGTCGTTTCGCGACGGCGGCCGAGGCGCCCGAGGCGGCGAACACCGCCACACCGATCAGGTCCGCGACGAGCAGTGCGTTTCCGCCCGTCACGCCCGGATCAGGCCTTCATGGCTTCGTAGATCTCCTTGCACTGGGGGCAGACGGGCGACCCCGGCTTCGGCGACTTGGTCACCGGGAAGGTCTCGCCGCAGAGAGCGATCACATAGGTGCCCATGACGGCACTCTCAGCGATCTTCTCTTTGCGGACGTAATGGAACATCTCCGGCCCGGTGTCGGCGTCACGGGTCTCCGGACGCTCCAGGATCTGGGTGCTCACGGTTATCTGCCCTTCGGGAAATCAGCAAAGCCTCAGCGGCCAAGTCTGACACCTCACGCCTGGTCGGTCCAACGACAACGCAGGGGGTCCGGCCCGTACGGTAACCAGCGTGACGACTGACTTCGCGATTCGATACGGCGAGCATGTGACCCGTGCCCGCCGGGACGGCCGGCCGGTGGTGGCGCTGGAGAGCACGATCATCTCCCACGGCCTGCCGCACCCCGACAACATCCGGGTGGCCCGGGAGATCGAACAGGCCGTCCGGGACAACGGCGCGGTCCCGGCCACCATCGGCATGATCGGCGGCGAGGTGATCGTCGGGCTGGAGGACCATCAGGTCGAGCGGCTGGCGTCGGCCGAGTCGGTGGCCAAGCTCTCGGTGCGGGACCTGGCCGTCGCCGCGGCCCGGCGCGCCGACGGGGCGACCACGGTGGCGGCCACCAGCGCGATCGCCGCGGCCGCGGGCATCGGGGTGTTCGCCACCGGCGGCCTCGGCGGGGTGCACCGCGAGGCGAACGTCACGTACGACGAGTCGGCCGACCTCACGGCGCTTGCCCGTACCCCCATCGTGGTGGTCTGCGCCGGGGTCAAGTCGATCCTCGACGTGGGCGCCACCCTGGAGCGGCTGGAGACGCTGGGCGTGTCGGTGGCCGGCTTCCGCACCCGGCGCTTCCCCGGCTTCTTCATCACCGACGGCGGCTTCGACCTGGACTGGCAGCTGGACTCGCCGGAGCAGGTGGCCGACTTCATCCGGGCCCGGGCCGAGCAGGGCGTCTCCGAGGGGGCGCTGGTGCTGGCCAACCCGCTGCCCACCGACGAGCAGCTGGACCCGGCACTGCACGACCGGACCCTGGCGACCGGCCTGAACCTGCTCGCCGAGCAGAACATCACCGGCAAGGCGGTCACGCCGTTCCTGCTCGGCCACTTCCACTCCAGCACCGAGGGCCGGAGCCTGGCGGTCAACATCCGGATCATCCTGCGCAACGCCGCGCTGGCCGCGCGGATCGCGGTGGCCACCAGCAGCGGGTCGTCCGCGCCGGTCGGATTCGCCGTCCCGGCGTGACCGCGGCCCGCCGGACGGATCCGGCCGGCTCCCCGGCTGGTCTCCGGGCGCCCGGGACGTCTCCCCGGGCCGGCCGGGGTCTGGTGATCGTCGGCGATCTGGTCACCGACGTCCTGGTCGAGCACCACGGGCCGATCCGGGCCGGCTCGGACACCGACGCGACGATCCGGATCGCCGGTGGCGGCCAGGCCGCGAACACGGCCGCCTGGCTGGCCCACGCCGGCCGGGCGGTCACCCTGGTCGCGGCGGTCGGCGACGACCAGGCCGGCCGGGACCGGGTCGCCGAACTGGAGGCGGCCGGGGTGTCCTGCGCCGTCCGGGTCCATCCGGACGCCGCGACCGGCAGCGTGGTGGTGCTCACCCAGGCCGCCGAACGCACCATGATCACCGATCGGGGCGCGTCGCTGCTGCTCGATCCGGACCACGTCACCGCGGCGGTCACGGCCGTGCCGGCCGACGGCCACCTGCATCTCTCCGGCTATCCCCTGCTGCACTCCGGGTCGCGCCCGGCGGGCCTCGCCGCCCTCACCGCCGCGGCCGCGAGAGGACTCACGGTGAGCGTCGACGCGGCCTCGGCGGCCCCCTTGCGCGACGTCGGGGCCGATCTCTTCCTGGCCTGGGTACGGGGAATCGACCTGCTCCTGTGCAACGCCGCCGAGGCCGAGGTGCTCGCCGGGCCGGGCAGTCCCGCCGAACAGGCGGAACGGCTCGCCCGGCAGGTCCGCAACGTGGTCGTCAAACGCGGCGCGGACGGGGCGCTCTGGCACGGGCCGGACGGCGCCTTCCCGGTGGCGGCCGAGGCGGCGGCGGTGCGGGATCCCACCGGCGCGGGTGACGCCTTCGCGGCCGGGCTGCTCGCGGCGTGGTGCTCGGGCGCCGGGCCGGAGGCGTCGCTGCGGGCGGGCACCGTGCTGGGGGCGACCGCGGTGTCCGGAGCCGGGGCGCGGCCGGCGATCCGCTGAACGGCCGGGTGCGGCCGACGGGCGGGACCCGTGCAGGGCTCACCCGGCCGGCCGGCCCGCCTCTTTCGACGATCGGGTGCGCGTACGGCGTACCCGATCGGGGCTGGGCGGAGACGCGAAGCCGGCGGCGCGCCGCCGAGATCAGTCGGTGCGGCCTCGCGTCTCCTCGACCACCTCGGCGTCGATGGTGATGTGGTCCGGCTCGGGGGCCGGCTGGGTGAGGGCGCGCCGGGTGTCCTCCCGGGCCGCGGCGTCGGCGGCCCGCTCGGCCTTGCTCTTGGGTGGCCGGTCGTTCGCGATCAGCACCGCCATCCAGGGCAGGAGGACCATGCCGAGCGCGCAGAGGGCCAGCCACAGCGGGAGCAACGGGACCCGGGCGCTGATCAGGATCGCGCCGAGGATCAGGCATCCGGCACGCACCGACATCATGGTGACGTAGCGGATCTGCCGGCTGCGGAGCTGGTCCTCCTGGCTGGTGGCGGCGTCGGTGATCAACACCGGACGCTCCGGGTGTCTCTTCACGCGAGGTCTCCGATCGACCCCGCCATCCTCGCACCGGACGGGCCGTCCCGCCCACCGGGTCGGGACCTCAGGCCTCCTTGGCCGCTTTCGCCTCGGCCTTGGCCTGCTTCTTGTAGGCGCGCACCCGGGCCAGCGAGTCGGCGTCGACGATGTCGGCCACCGACCGGTACGACCCCTCCTCGCCGTAGCCGCCGGCCGCCTCCCGCCAGCCCTCCGGCCGCACGTCGTAGAGCTTGCCGAGCAGCGCCACGAAGATCTGCGCCTTCTGCTTGCCGAAGCCGGGCAGGGCGAGGATCCGGCGGTACAGCTCGGCGCCGGTCTTCGCGTCGCGCCACAGGTTCGCGGGGTCGCCGGCGTACTGGTCGGCGATGATCCGGCACACCTCCTGGGCCCGCACCGCCATCGCCTTGGGGAACCGGTGCAGGGCCGGCGGCTCGGCGAAGATCGCGATCAGCCGGTCGGGGTCGAAGTCGGCGATCTCGGTGGCGGTCGGCTCGTGCCCCAGCCGCTGCGCCAGCACCCACGGCGAGGTGAACGCCTTCTCCAGGGTGATCTGCTGGTCCAGCACGATACCCAGGGTCACGGCGAGCGGGTCGCGGTTCAGGAGGTCGTTGGCTTCGGCCGGGACCGGCAGGGAGAACGTCACGCCCTCATGATGGCAGGTCGGGCTCCGGTACCGTCCACGGTCATGCGCGCAGTGGTACAGACGGTGAGCCGGGCGAGTGTGACGGTCGGCGACGAGGTGGTCGGCAAGATCGAGGACGGTCTGCTGGTCCTGGTCGGGGTCACCCACGACGACACCCCGGCCAAGGCCGCCGAACTGGCCCGCAAGACCTGGGAGCTGCGGGTGCTGGACGACCGGTCGGCCGCCGACGTGGGCGCGCCGGTCCTGGTGGTCAGCCAGTTCACCCTCTACGGCGACGCCCGCAAGGGCCGCCGCCCGAGCTGGAGCGCGGCCGCGCCGGCCGAGATCGCCGAGCCGCTCGTCGAGGAGTACGTGAAAGCACTGCGCGCCCGGGGAGCGACGGTCGAGACCGGCCGCTTCCGGGCGCACATGCTGGTGGAGAGTGTGAACGTGGGACCCTGCACGGTCCTGCTGGAGCTCTAGAAGAACAGCCCCCGGCGGGAGGCCGACTGGCGCAGCCACTGGTCCAGGCGCGACACCCAATCCACCTGGTCGGCGGTGGCGTAGTCGACGTCGAAGCTGCCGAACGCGTCGTGCCCCTCGGTGAAGACGCCGCCGCGCTTGTCCAGCTCCAGCACCACCTGGAGTTTCTGCGGCGTGGGCAGGAAGGTCAGCTCCAGCTGGTTGATGCCGCTCGCGTACTGCGGCGGCGGGTAGAACTCGATCTCCTGGTAGAACGGCAGGTGCTGCTCCACCCCGTAGACCCGGCCCTTCTCCACGTCGGCCTTGCTGAACCGGAAACCGATCTGGAGCAGCGCGTTGAGGATGCGCTCCTGGGCCGGCAGCGGATGCACGGCGACCGTGTCGAGATCCGACTTGTCGACGGCGCGGGCCACCTCCAGCTCGGTGGCGAGACCCATCGTCATGCCGTGCAGATGCTGCCCGTACACCTCGGTGATCGGGGTCTGCCACGGCACCTCGAAGCGGAACGGCACGTCGTGACGCACGCCCGGCTCGAGCTTGAACGAACCGGTCAGCCGCTGCCGCTGGAACTCCTGGTTCGACTGGTACTCACTGTCGCCGCTCTCCACCTCGACCCGGGTGGTCAGGGCGATCGCCACATATTCGATATCCACCGCGTGGTCGCCGCCGACCACGTGGACGTGCCCCTCGAGGAAGCCGCCCGGATAGGTGTTGGGGTTGGTCAGCACGGTGTCGACCGACGGCCCACCGACGCCGAGCGCTTGCAACATCTTCTTGAAGACCACGCAGATCCCCTCCTAGGGCCAAGCACATTATCGGCCTGCGGCAAGTGTCCCGGTGCCTCGAACGCCCGGGTTGTCGGCTTGACGACCACAGGGTTCTCCCCGATTCATGCCACCTGGACGCTGGCCTCACCTCCGCTTAACGCGCCTCGGACGAAGCTAGCCCTCACACCGGCACGCAGCGGCTGGTTCGCACGAGACGTTATCGCGGGGAGGGGACTCAAAGTGGTCCTGGAGATGAAGGCGTCGGAGTCCACGGTCGTCGAGGACATCGTGACCGACGAAGTCGAGACGCTGGCCGACCTGGACGCGACCGACGAGCGGGGCGTCTCGGCCGACCTGGTCCGCGCCTACCTCAACGGCATCGGCCGGACCCGGCTGCTCACCGCCGTCGAGGAGGTGACGCTCTCCAAGCGCATCGAGGCCGGCCTGTACGCCGAGGAGAAGCTGCCGTCGGCGCCCGCCGACCTGGCGCCCCTGCTGCGGGTCATCGTCACCGAGGGCAAGGCCGCGAAGAACCACCTGCTGGAGGCGAACCTGCGCCTGGTGGTCAGCATCGCGAAGCGGTACACGGGACGGGGCATGGCGTTCCTCGACCTGATCCAGGAGGGCAACCTCGGCCTGATCCGCGCCGTCGAGAAGTTCGACTACACCAAGGGCTACAAGTTCTCCACGTACGCCACCTGGTGGATCCGGCAGGCCATCACCCGCGCCATGGCCGACCAGGCCCGCACCATCCGCATCCCGGTGCACATGGTCGAGCAGGTCAACCGCATGGTCCGCTGCCGCCGCGACCTGGCCGCCACGATCGGCCGCGAGCCGAGCATCGCCGAGATCGCCAAGGCCATGGACGTGCCCGAGTTCCAGGTCATCGAGCTGATCTCGTACGACCGGGAGCCGGTGAGCCTGGACCAGGCGGTCGGCGAGGACGGCGAGAGCGCCCTCGGCGACTTCGTGGCCGCCGTCGACCCGAACGTGCCCGGCGAGGGCCACACCCAGGGCGAACTGCGCAGCGAGGTGGAGATCGTGCTCAGCACCCTCTCCGAGCGGGAGTCCGCGGTGATCCGGCTGCGCTTCGGCCTGGACGACGGCCGCCAGCGCACCCTGGACGAGGTGGGCCGCGAGTTCGGCCTGAGCCGCGAGCGGATCCGCCAGATCGAGAAGGTCACCATGCTGAAGCTGCGTGACCCGGAGCGGGCCTCCCGCCTCGAGGCCTACGCCGGCTGATCCTCAGACCCTCCGCAACCTCCGGGGGCCGGTGTCCGGCCGCGCCCCCGGGTCACCGAACTCGACGGCCGCGTGCAGGACGGTCCAGCCGTCCGGCCGGGCCAGCACCGGGTTCAGGGTCAGCGACCGGACCCGCGGGTGCTCGTCGGCCAGCCGGCCCACCCGCAGCAGCAGGTCGATCAGGGCGGCCCGGTCCACCGGCGTGGAGCCACGGTAGCCGTGCAGCAGCGGGGCCGCCCGGGGCTCGTCGACCAGCGCCTCGGCCGCGCGGTCGGTGAGCGGCGCGGCCCGCCAGGCCAGATCGCCGAGCAGCTCACTGGCCACACCGCCGAGCCCGAAACCGATCACCGGGCCGAACGCCGGGTCCTCGACCATCTCGACGACACAGGCGACGCCCGGCGGCACCATGGTCTGCACCAGCACGTCCGGACCGAAGGCGCCGGCCAGTTCGCGGTACGCCGCGCGTACCCCCTCCTCTCCGGACAGGCCGAGGCGCACCGCGCCGAGGTCGATCCGATGGCGCAACGCACCGCCCGCCGCCTTGAGGGCGACCGGATAGCCCAGCTCGGCCGCCGCGGCGACCGCCGCGTCCCCGTCACCGGCCCGCACCGCCGGCACCACCGATATGCCGTAGGCGGCCAGCAGCCCGGCCGGGTCCTCCGCGGTCTCGGCGGCCACCGGATCCACGCCGGACAGCTCGGGCAGCACGCCCGGTGGGCGCCGCAGCCAGTCGGCGTAGTCGGCCACCCGGGACAGCGCGCGGACCGCCTCCTCGACCGACGGATAGCCGGGCACCCGCGGCGGGGCCTGCCCGAAGACCATCGTCGCGACGGTCGGCTTCTCCCCGGCCAGGGCCACGCTCGCCAGGGCCGCGGCGAAGTCGGCGTCCTCGTCGGCGTGCCGGCCGGGCACCGGCGGGGCGAAGACCACCAGCAGCGCGTCCACCCGGTCGTCGACGGCCGCGTCGGCCAGCGCGTCGGCGAGATCGTGCGCGCCGGCGTCCGGACCGGTGTCCAGCGGGTAGCCGTCGGCCACCAGAAGACCGGCCGACCGGCAGGCGACCACGGCCAGCTCGGCGAGCGCCGACGAGTTGCCGACCACGGCGACCCGCCGGCCGGCCGGCAGCGGCTGGTGGGCCAGGATCATGCCGACGTCGAAGAGCTCCTGCACCGTGTCGACCCGGATGACGCCGGAGCGGGCGAACAGGGCGGTCACCGCGTGCGCGTCCGGGCCGGGCGTGTCGCCGGCCAGACCGGGCGGGCGGGTCGCCGAGGCCACCGCCACCACCGGCTTGACCCGGCTCATCCGGCGGGCCAGGCGGGCGAACTTGCGCGGGTTGCCGAAGGTCTCCAGGTAGAGCAGCACCACGTCGGTGCCGGGGTCGTCCTGCCAGTACTGGAGCAGGTCGTTGCCGGAGACGTCGGCGCGGTTGCCGGCCGACACGAAGCTGGACAGGCCCAGACCTCGGCGGTCGGCCTCGGCCAGCAGCGCCACGCCGAGCGCGCCGCTCTGGCTGAAGAAGCCGACCCGCCCGGCGGTCGGCAGGCGCGGGGAGAGGGTGGCGTTCAGGCGTACCCCGGGGTCGGTGTTGGCGATCCCGAAGCTGCTCGGGCCCACCACGCGCAACCCCGCGGCCCGCGCGGCCTCGATCAGGCCGCGCTGCTGGGCGGCGCCGTCCGGGCCGGTCTCGGCGAAGCCGGCCGAGACCACCACCGCGCCGCCCGCTCCGGCGCGGGCCGCGTCGCGCCCGGCCTCGGCGACCCGGTCCGCGGGCACGGCGATCAGGGCCAGGTCGATCGGGACACCGGCTTCCGAGGCCTTCCGGTACGCGGTGAGCCCGGCCACCCGCTCGGCGGACGGATGCACCGGGACGATCTCGCCGGTGTAGCCGCCGTCGCGCAGGTTGCCCAGGATGTGCGCGCCGATCCCGTGGCCGGTGGCGCTGGCGCCGTAGACGGCGATGCCCCGGGGCGCCAGCAGCCGGGCGATCGACCGGGCCTCCGTGACGTGCTCGCGGGACTCCTGCACCTCACGGGACTTCTCGGTCGGCTCGATCGGGAAGCCCAGGTGGACCACTCCGTCGGCGTAGCGGCGCTGCACCTGGTAGCCGGAGTCGCCGAAGACCCGCAGCATGCCGCTGTTCTCCGGCAGCACCTCGGCCACGAACCGGGTGATGCCGTGCTCGCGGGCCGCGTCGGCGAGATGCTCCAGCAGCACCGAGCCGATGCCCCGGCCCTGGAGCGCGTCCTCCACCACGAAGGCGACCTCGGCCTCCGGTGAGTCCGGGCCGAGCCGTTCGTACCGGCCGACCGCGGTGATCCGGCCGCCGGCGACGGTGACGAACGCCTCCCGGTCGCGATGGTCGACGTTCACGAACCGGTGCAGGTCGCGTTCCGGGATCCGGGGGTACGGCGAGAAGTAGCGGAGGTACCGGGTCCGGTCGCTCATCCGGGAGTGGAAGTCCACGATGGCCGGCGCGTCCTCCGGCCGGATCCGGCGCAGATGTGCCGTGGTGCCGTCGGAGAGCAGGACGTCCGCGCTGCGTTCCACCGTCAGTCCCGGGGGTCGTGCGGGTCCAGGCCGTGCAGCGGGAAGACCGCCGTACGGGTGGCGAGGATCGCCCGGTCCACGGCGTCCTCGCTGGTCCCCGGCCAGGGCTCGACCGGTGGCTCGGCCCCGTCGGTCATCGTCTCCGGGACGGTGGTCCCCGGCCGGCGGGACCCGGCCAGCGCACGCCACGGCTGCGGGATCCGGGTCTGCGGGGGCAACGGGTCGCCGGTGACCACCGCGAGCAGGTGCGCCCAGGCCCGGGGCACCACCTCGACCAGGGCGTACCCTCCGCCGCCGGTGGCCACCCAGCGACCGTCGCAGACCTCGTCGGCCAGGGCCCGCATGGCGATGTACGCGGCGCGCTGGCCGTCCACCGACAGCCGCAGGTCGGCGAGCGGGTCGAGCCGGTGGGCGTCGGCGCCGCACTGGCTGACGATGATCTCCGGGGCGAAGGCGCGGACCACCGACGGGACGATCGCGTGGAAGGCCCGCAGCCATCCGGCGTCGCCGGTGGACGGTGGCAGCGGCACGTTGACCGCGGTGCCCTCGGCGTTCGGCCCACCGATCTCGTCGGCGAACCCGGTGCCGGGGAACAGCGCCAGCGGGGTCTCGTGCAGGCTCACCGTGAGCACTCGTGGGTCGTCGTAGAAGGCGGCCTGCACCCCGTCGCCGTGGTGCACGTCGACGTCGATGTACGCCACCCGCCGCGCCCCGTTCTCCAGCAGCCAGGCGATCGCCACCGCCGGGTCGTTGTAGACGCAGAATCCGGCGGCCCGGGCCGGCATGGCGTGGTGCAGCCCACCGGCCACGTTGACCGCACGACGGGCCGCACCGTGCCAGACGGCCTGCGCGGCGGCCAGGGTGGCGCCGCAGATCCGGGCGGAGGCCTGGTGCATGTCGTCGAAGACGGGGTTGTCCGGTGTGTTCAGTCCCCAGCCCGTGAAGAAAGGATCTATCGGGGCGAGACGGACGGCGTCCAGATAGTCGGCGCGGTGCACCCGGGTGAGATCGAGATCACTGGCCGGCTCGGGAGTGATCATCTGAACGCCGGGACGGTCCAGAACGCCTAATTCGCGGGCGAGTGCCATGGTGAGTTCCACTCGCACCGGATTGAGCGGATGGTCGCCCATGTCATAGTCCAGCAGGGCACTGTCCCAGACCACCGCCGCCACGTCGTCCGCCATGACCGTCATGCTGCCATGTGACACCGTCCCCCGGACGGGCGCGACGTGCCGTTAGCACAGGTGTTCCGGCGTCGGGTAGGGTCGGACGGCACCTGTCCGGGGCGGAGGTCAACCCCCCGCAACGCGTTATTATCGCTGCTGGGAGGACCGCATCGTGAACGATCTCGTCGATACCACCGAGATGTACCTTCGCACCATCCTCGAGCTCGAGGAAGAGGGTGTGCCCGCACTTCGCGCCCGGATCGCCGAGCGCCTGCATCAGAGCGGTCCCACGGTCAGCCAGACCGTCGCCCGGATGGAACGGGACGGCCTGCTCACCGTCGAGGGCGACCGTCATCTCGTCCTGACCGAGCTGGGCCGCACCAGCGCCGTCGCGGTCATGCGCAAGCACCGCCTCGCCGAGCTGCTGCTCGTCAACGTCATCGGCATGCCCTACGAGGAGGCCCACGAGGAGGCCTGCCGGTGGGAGCACGTGATGAGCGACTCCGTCGAGAAGCGGGTCTACGAGCTGCTCAACAAGCCGACCCGCTCACCGTACGGTAACCCGATCCCCGGCCTCGAACAGCTCGGCGCCGTGGACGACGCCGCCGAGGTCCTCACCCGGGGCGAGCGCAACCTCGCCTTCCCCGGCCTGAGCGGCAGCGTCGAGATCCGCCGCATCTGCGAGAGCGTGCAGACCAACTCGGACGTGCTGCGCCAGCTGCACGCCGCCGGCATCAACCCGGGCACGACGGTGACCGTGGCGCAGGAGCGCGACGGCGTGACCATCGACCGCTCCGGCGACAAGATCCGGCTGCCGCGCGAGGTGGCGTCCCGGGTGTTCGTCGCCGCCCGCTAGCCGTTGGTGGTGCTCAGGGCCTTGGCGAGTTCGAGCAGCTTCGCGTTCATGTCCTTCACCTCGGCCGCCGGCGCGTCCTTGGCGAAGGTGAAGCGCAACGTCTGAAGCTGCTTGGCCTCGCTGAGCCAGCCGATCTCCACGGCCGGCCCGTGGGCCGCGGTGGCCTTCATGGTGAGCCGGTAACCGGCACGCCCCAGGCCACTCAGCTTCGTCGCCTTCGCCGGCATCCGCTCGCTCAGGAAGATGTCGGCGTTCGCCTTCGTGGTCTCCACCACCGACAGCGTCAGATCCGGCCAGGCGGCCTCCAGCGTCTGCACCACACAGCTCGACGTGTCCTGCACCTGGTCCGAGGCGGCCACCGCGAAACGCACACCGGTGGTCTGCTCGATGAGCTCGTAATCCCACAGGATGCAGGCCCCGCCGGCCGCCGCCGCGGGCTCCTCCACGATCTCCTCGGCCGGAGCCGACGCGGTGACCACGGTGGTGTCCCCACCGTTCTGGCAGCCCGCGGCGGCGAGCAACACCACGGCGCCGAGCAGAGCCAAACGCGTACGCACTAAGCGATCCTTCCCGGGGAACGAGCGGACACACCGTACTGGGCGGCCCGGTGGCAGCGGAAGAGGGTGATCACGCGTCGGTCACGTACGGACAGTGACGGCAGCCTCGGGTACAGCAGGTGCCGCGCTCAGCCAGGAAACCGGCGGTCAGAACGAATAACCCGGAAACCGGATCCAGGTAACCGGGCTGACCGCCGGCCAGGGCCGCGGCGTGGGCGGCGAGGATCTCCGAACGGCGCGGATGGTCCGGCGCCAGACGGCTGGGATGAGGTTCGGTCAACGGACGCGGGGCCGGTTCCACGCCCGGAATGCTATCGCTTGACACTTGCTGTCAAGTAGGGACAGGATGGCCTCATGGACCTCGCCGGGCAGCTGTTCCGCCTGTTGGACAACCGCCTGTTCGACCCGCTGGAGATCCTCCTGGAGGACGCCCGGCCGGGTGACGCGGTCCGCCCGCTCCTGCGCCACCGGGTGCTCGAGTGGACCCGCGTGCTGGAGGGCGACGACGACGCGGCGGCCGTCCACGTGATCGCCCGGCTGATCGGCACGCTCTATTCCGACGATCACGCCTTCCATCCACCGGCCGACTGGTGGCGCACCCCGCTCGGCCGCGTCGTGGCCCGCCGGGTCGGTCACCCGTTCGCGACCACGGTGTCCCTGTCCACCGCCGGCGCGATGCTGGGCATCAGCCGGCAGGGTGTGCACGACCTGGTGCGCCGGGGTCGCCTGCCCCGCCATCCGGACGGTGGCGTGCCCGTCTCCGCCATCCGCGACCGACTTCGCGACAACCCTCCCACCGAGGAGTCCTCATGATCAACGACCGACTGATCGACGCCGGCGAGGTTCAGCTGGCCGTCCGCGACTTCGGCGGCGACCAGCCGCCGCTGCTGCTCCTGCACGGCGCCGGGGGCAACCTGGCGCACATGACCACGCTGGCCCGGGCGCTGCGCCCGCACCACCGGGTGGTCACCCTCGACCTGCGAGGGCACGGCCGCTCCGCCGACGGCTCCTGGACGTGGGAGGCCGCCCTCGGCGACCTGGCCGCCGTCTGCGTCCAGCTGGAGCTGGAGCGGCCGGCGGTGGTCGGCCATTCGCTCGGCGGCATGCTGGCCGCGCTGTGGGGTCAACGCCACCCGGAGTCCCCGGGCATCGTGAGCCTCGACGGCAACCCGCCGCCGACCAGGCCCGAGCAGCTGCCCGGGCTCGACCCGGAGAAGGCGACGGCCGAGCTGGCCCGGCTGCACGCGGTCTTCGACGCCATGCAGGCCGCCGCCGGCCAGGTGATCCCGGCCGACCAGCTGCCCGATCTGGTGGAGCGGCAGCAGATGGCGGCCCGCGACATGGGCGCCAACGAGAAGGTGTGGATCGAGGCCTTCCGGCGCAACCTCGTCCACCAGCACGGTGACACCTCGATCCGCCCGTCGGCCGAGCTCACCGCCCAGCTGCGGACCGCGATGAACGAGCTGGACCTGACCCCGGTGTACGCCGCGACCACCTGCCCCGAGCTGGTCGTGCTGCCCACCCGCAACCTGCCCGAACAGGAGCCCTTCGCCGAGCTGTACGAGGCTCACCGCCGGTTCCTGGTGGAGCAGGCGCGGGCCGTGCCGCACCTGCGCCACCTGTCGCTGGCCGACGCCTCGCACGCCATGGTGATCGAGCAGCCGGCCGCCCTGGCCGGGGTGATCACCGACTTCCTCGGCTCCCACTAGACAGTGGACGTCAGCGGGTGGTCCGCTCGGTACGCAGCCAGACGCCGAACTCCACCGCGGTCCGCACCCCGTGCTCCAGCACCGCCGTGTAGATGTCGAAGCCACTCACCTCGTCGGGGTACTCCGGACGCTGATGCCACACGTTCTTGATCGCGAGAATGGCCTGCCGCTCCTCGTCGCCGAGCCGGCCGGCCAGCTCACGGTGCCACTCGGCGCCGTCGGCGTGGTCGTCGTGCAGCCAGATCGACAGGTCGACGCGCCACTCGCCCACGGTGAGGGTGACGTGGTAGCGCTCGTCCCGCGGCTTGCCGGTCGGTGACCGGTCGCCCCGCTCGTCGGTGTAGGTGAAACCGGTCAGCCCGGGGATGGCGACCGCGCGCCCGAGCAGGGCGACGACGTCACCCGGGCCGAACTCCGGGCCCCCGGCCAGCATCACATCGAGGTCGCGCCACACCATGAGCCCTGAGACGTAGCTGCCGGTCGGCAGCAGCGGCCCCAGGGGCTCCAGCAGCGCGAGCACCGAACGCGCCTCCGCCTGCAGATCCTCGGGCCGGCCCATCCCGCTCTCCTTCCCATCCGGATGCCTCCATGACCCCCGTAGACGGACATTGTCGGATGTGGCCGATCGGCGGATGGGTTCGGGGCGTGGCGAGCCTCGGCGCCGGACCCCTGAAGGCGGCGATGCCTCCCACCCGCATCGGATGGGAGGCATCGCCGTCATGACTCCGGGTCAGCTGCAACCGGAGGTGGAGCCGCAGCCCTCGCAGACGTAGCAGCTTCCGGCGCGGCGCATCTTCGTGCCGCAGGTGAAGCAGAGCGGCGCGTCGGCGGCGTGACCGGTGACGATCTCCAGCAGCTCGGTGGAGGACCCGGCGGAGACCGGGGTCTCCTTCTCCGGAGCCGACGCGGCCTTGACCTCGGCCACCGTCACCTTGGCGGAACTCACCGGGGCGACGACCGGCGCGGAGGAGGCCATCGCGGCCATCTCCTCGGCGGCCGCTTCCGCGGCGGCCTCGGCGGCGGCCTGCGCGGTGCGCTCCTTCGCCGTGAAGATGCCCAGCTCAGCGCGGGTCTCGTAGGGCAGGAAGTCCAGCGCCAGGCGACGGAAGATGTAGTCCATCACCGAGGAGGCCATGCGGACGTCCGAGTCGTCGGTCATGCCGGCCGGCTCGAAGCGCATGTTGGTGAACTTCCCGACGTACGTCTCCAGCGGCACGCCGTACTGAAGACCTATCGAGATGGCGACCGAGAAGGCGTCCATCACCCCGGCCAGGGTGGAACCCTGCTTCGACATCTTCAGGAAGACCTCGCCGAGGCCGTCGTCCGGGTAGGACGACGCGGTGAGGTAGCCCTTGGCGCCGCCGACCGAGAAGGAGACCGTCTCCGACGGGCGCTTCTTCGGCAGCCGCTTGCGGACCGGCCGGTACTCGATGACCTTCTCGACGACCTTCTCGACCGCCTTCTCGGGCTGCGCAGCCACGGGTGCGTCAACGGCGACAGACTTCTTCGCCGCCGACAACGGTTGCCCGACCTTGCAGTTGTCGCGGTAGATCGCGAGCGCCTTGAGGCCCAGCTTCCAGCCCTGGAAGTGGATGTCCTCGATCTCCTCGACGGTCGCCGTCTCCGGCATGTTGACCGTCTTGGAGATGGCGCCGGAGATGAACGGCTGCACCGCGGCCATCATCTTGACGTGGCCGATCGGGGAGATCACCCGCTCGCCCATGGCGCAGTCGAAGATCGCGTAGTGCTCCGGCTTGAGGCCGGGCGCGTCGACGACGTTGCCGTGCTCGGCGATGTGCTCGACGATCGCCTCGACCTGCTCCTCGGGGTAGCCGATGCTGCGCAGGGCCCGCGGGACGGTCTGGTTGACGATCTGCATGGAGCCGCCGCCGACCAGCTTCTTGAACTTGACCAGGGCCAGGTCGGGCTCGATGCCGGTGGTGTCGCAGTCCATCATCAGGCCGATGGTGCCGGTCGGGGCGAGCACCGACGCCTGGGCGTTGCGCCAGCCGTTCTTCGCGCCGATCTTGTTGCCGTTCTGCCACTGGCGGGTCGCCTCGCGGACGATCTCGCCCGCGACGGCGCCCTGCGGGCGGATCTCGTCGTTGGCGGCGGCGTGCTTGCGCATGACGCGCTGGTGCGCCTCGGCGTTACGGGCGTAGCCGTCGTACGCGCCGACGACACCGGCCAGCTCGGCGGAGCGGCGGTACGCGGTGCCGGTCATCAGCGAGGTGATGGCCGCGGCGACGCTGCGACCGCCCTCCGAGTCGTACGGCAGGCCGGACGCCATGAGCAGGGCGCCGAGGTTCGCGTACCCGATGCCGAGCTGACGGTAGGCGCGGGTGGTGACCCCGATCTTCTCGGTCGGGAAGTCGGCGAAGCAGATCGAGATGTCCATCGCGGTGATGATGAACTCGACGCTCTTGACGAACTTCTCCACCTCGAAGCCGCCGTCGGCCTTGAGGAACTTCATCAGGTTCAGCGAGGCCAGGTTGCAGGACGAGTCGTCCAGCGACATGTACTCCGAGCACGGGTTGGACGCGGTGATGCGGCCGGTCTCGGGGTTGGTGTGCCAGTCGTTGATGGTGTCGTCGTACTGCAGGCCGGGGTCGGCGCACTCCCAGGCGGCCTGGGCAATGTCGCGGAACAGCTTCTTGGCGTCGATCTCCTCGATCACCTCGCCGTTCAGCCGGCCACGGAGCGCGAACGTGCCGCCCTCCTCGACCGCCCGCATGAACTCGTCGCTGACCCGCACCGAGTTGTTGGCGTTCTGGTACTGGACGCTGACGATGTCGGCGCCGCCCAGGTCCATGTCGAAGCCGGCGTCCCGCAGCGCGCGGATCTTGTTCTCCTCGCGCGCCTTGGTCCAGACGAACTCCTCCACGTCGGGGTGGTCGACGTCGATGATGACCATCTTGGCCGCGCGCCGGGTGGCGCCGCCGGACTTGATGGTGCCGGCGCTGGCGTCGGCGCCGCGCATGAAGCTGACCGGACCGCTGGCGGTGCCGCCGGAGGACAGCAGTTCCTTGGAGGAGCGGATGCGGGACAGGTTGACACCCGAGCCGGAGCCGCCCTTGAAGATCAGGCCCTCCTCCTTGTACCACTCGAGGATCGAGTCCATCGAGTCGTCCACGGAGAGGATGAAGCAGGCGCTGACCTGCTGCGGCGACTTGGTGCCGACGTTGAACCAGACCGGCGAGTTGAAGCTGAACACCTGGTGCAGCAGCATCCACGTCAGCTCGTGGTCGAACAGTTCGGCGTCGGCCGCGCTGGCGAAGTAGCCGTGCTCCTCGCCCGCCTTGCGGTAGGTCTGGACGACGCGGTCGATCAGCTGCTTCAGCGACCACTCCCGCTCCGGGGTACCCACGGCGCCACGGAAGTACTTGGTCGTGACGATGTTCGCCGCGTTCACGCTCCAGAACGCGGGGTACTCCACGCCGCGCTGCTCGAAGTTGATCGAGCCGTCGCGCCAGTTCGTCATGACGACGTCGCGGCGTTCCCACTCGACCTCGTCGTACGGGTGAACGCCCTCGGTCGTCCAGACCCGCTCCACTCGCAGCCCCCCGGCCGCCGCGCCGCCGCCGCCGTTCGCCCGGCTGCGCTGACGACCTGCAGTGATGCCGTCTCCGGCCATATGGATGTGCTCCCCCTCGTAGGTACCGCTACAGGTGTGTCGGATAGAAGTGCGTCAGGCTGAGATCGGCCGCTGCCGGCGTCTCAGCCGTTGAGCTTGGGTGCGCGTCCCCCGGACCGTGGCGCGACAGCGTGTCGCGTCCCGGCTTCCCGGACGGGAACGGCGTCGCGCAGCGCGGCGATCTCCTTCTCGAATTCGTCGAGAGAGTCGAAGGACTTGTACACGCTGGCGAACCGGAGATAGGCCACCTGATCCAGCTCACGCAACGGCGTGAGGATCGCCAGGCCCACCTCGTGGCTGGGGATCTCGGCGGCGCCACGCGCCCGGACGGTCTCCTCCACCCTCTGCGCGAGCAGAGCGATGGAGTCCTCGTCGACGGGCCGGCCCTGACAGGCCTTGCGCACCCCGCTCATGATCTTCGTCCGGCTGAAGGGCTCGGTGACGCCGCTGCGCTTGACGACCGCGAGGACCGCCTCCTCGACGGTCGTGAAGCGCTTGCCGCACTCGGGGCACGCCCGGCGGCGACGGATCAACTGACCGTCGTCGGCCTCGCGCGAGTCGACCACGCGCGAATCGGCATGGCGACAGTACGGGCAGCGCACCGCGATCTCCCTTCGGCCCCTTCTCGACGGACTCCGGGCACGCCGAAACACAGCGGAACCGGTGTCGGAACGACTGGTAACGCTGTGGATGGCATGTGGATAACCAGGGAGAAAGAAACCCAACCTGTGGACAACTTGCATCAGTGTAACCACTAGATGTTGGGGTAGACGCTAGGCCCCGGCGGACGCCGATGCAAGCTCAGCGACGTGCCGACGCGCCGGGGATCACACCCCACCACCGCAGGTGATCTCACGATCACGCGCGGCAGCCGGAACGGGCCGCGCGACGCGCCGGAAAATCGGGCGGGACACCCGACGGAGATCAACCGGGGACACCCGGGACGGCCAGGTCAGGCCGGAGAAGCCGTAGTGAAGAGCACGACACTCGCCAGGGCCACCATGGCGAAGAAGACACCGAGCAGCACCACCCGGCCACGCCGCGTGAGCCGCAACGGAGGCCCGACGTGTCGCGCACCACTGACGGTCATGGCGATCCCCCCTCTAGGACACCCGTTCGATAGAACGTCCGTACGACGGTCTATCAGAACAGGGGTACGGAAGTCGAGCGTCCGGGAGCGACACGCCGGGGAAATCTCGTACAGATGTTTGAATATGTCGCACCTGACCATTAGGTTCTCCGTCAAGAGGGGTCAGCCGGACAAACGCCATCCCCACGGCGTTGCCCCCGGCTCCGCGACGCACCACGTGCCGACGAGGCACTGGCCGACAGGGAGGGCGGACGTGTCGACCGACGACCGCACGAGCCGACAGCAGCAGACCAGGAAGACCGAGACCGCCCGGCGGCGGACGACGAGCCGATCCCGCGGTCCCGAGGCACCCCAGTTACGCGCGGTCACACCGGTCGGCCACCTGCCCGAGGTGGTGGCCACCGACCTCACCGCCCGGCAGCGCCGCATTCTCGAGTTCATCCGTGACTGGGTGGAGAAGTACGGTTACCCGCCCAGCGTCCGCGAGATCGGCGAAGCGGTCGGCCTGGTCTCGCCGTCCAGCGTGGCGTACCAGTTGAAGGCTCTGGAGAGCAAGGGATACCTCCGGCGCGACCCCAACCGGCCCCGCGCCGTGGACGTGCGGGCGCCCGGCGACCTGGTCGACGACGAGGCCCTACGGGCCGCCCGGCCGCAGCCGGCGTACGTGCCGTTGGTCGGCCGGATCGCCGCCGGTGGCCCGATCCTGGCCGAGCAGGCCGTGGAGGACTTCTTCCCGCTGCCGCGCGAGCTGGTCGGCGAGGGCGACGTCTTCATGCTGGAGGTCAAGGGCGACTCGATGATCGACGCGGCGATCTGCAACGGCGACTGGGTGGTGGTCCGCCAGCAGCCCAACGCCGAGGCGGGCGACATCGTGGCCGCGATGATCGACGGCGAGGCGACGGTGAAGAGCTACCGCCAGCGGGACGGGCACGTCTGGCTGATGCCGGCCAACCCGGCCTTCGATCCGATCCCGGGCGACGACGCGACCATCATGGGCCGCGTGGTGGCCGTCCTGCGCCGCGTCTGACCCGCCCACCGCCCGCAAGCGGGAAACGCACCCGCTCTGACCCGCCGCGGGCGGCAACGCCTGGTCTGACCCACCCCGGGGGCGGGAAACGCCCGGCCTGACCCGCGCACCGCCCGCAAGCGGGAAACACGCCCGGTCTGACCCGCCCCGGGGGCGGGAAGTGCGCCCGGCCTGACCCGCCGCCGCCCGCGGGCGGCGAAAACCACGCGCGCCGTCGGCAGGCGACGAAACGACGAAAAGCCGGCCCCGCGACGGGGCCGGCTTTTCGTCGAGCCGAGGGACTAGCGGTTGTCGGGGCCCGGTGGGCGGCCGCCGCCATACATGCCCGGGCCCTGCTGGGGCCCGCGCGGTTGCGGCTGGCCGCCGTAGACGCCGCTACCGCCGCCGGGCGGCTGCGGAGCACGACCGGGCGGCTGCTGCTGCGGACCACGCGGAGGCTGCTGCGGGTTACGCGGCGGCACCTGGCCCGGGCCGCGGCCGGGCGCCTGCTGCGGACCACGGCCGGGAGCCGGCTGCGGACCACGGGGTGGCTGCTGCTGCGGACCACGCGGGGCCTGCTGCGGGCCACGCGGCGGTTGCTGCTGGGGACCGCGCGGAGGCTGCTGCTGGGGGCCACGCGCGGGCTGCGGCTGCGGACCACGCGGGGCCTGCTGCGGACCACGCGGAGGCTGCTGCTGCGGGCCGCGGGCGGGCGGCTGACCGGCGGGGCGGCCGTACTGGGGGCCGCCGGGGGCCGGGCCGGACCCGGCGCCGTAGACCGGGCCGCCGCCACCGGGACGGCCGGAGCCGTAGGCCGCGGTGCCCCGGGGCGCTCCGCCGACCCCGATCAGCTCGGTCTCCGGGTCGTCCTTGTCGAGGCCGCCGGGCAGGGCGTCGTCGAGCGGGCCGGTCGCCTGCGGCGACTTGCGGAACCGGACGATGCCGAAGACGCCGGCGCCGACCAGGAGCAGGCCGAGCAGACCGACACCGCCCACCGCGTACATCAAGTTGTCGGGCGAGTAGTACCACGGCGTGCCCGTGGTGTCGCTTCCCTGCTTGTCCGACTTCTTGGCGAGTTCGGTGGCCGGCGTGTACTGCCGGATGTGGTTGGCGGTGGCGGTGTCACCGCTCATGTCCGAGATGGTGAGGAAGGTCTTGCCGTCCGCCGAGTACGAGATCGCCTCACCGAACTGCTCGTTGGGCAGGCCGGTGGTCCTCGGCACCTTCTTCAGGGCGCTCAGCACGTCACCGTTGGTCACGTCCCATTCGAGGGCGTCGGTGTACGTCCGCAGGACGACCCTGCCCCCGCCCGGGGCGATCGCCCCGCCGGTGATGGTCTTGTTGCCGATCCGGGCGACCCGGTTGCCGGCGGTCTCGGTGGCCGAGAGGGTGATCTCGCCGACCCGCTTCATCGGCACGCCGCTGGAGTTGTTGACCTTGAGCGCCGCCGTCGGCTGGTAGATGCCGGCCGGCTTGCCGATCTCCTTGGTCACGATGAGCGGGGTGCCGTCGCCATTGAGGAGCAGCGCCTCGGCGTCGTGCGCGTCCCCGTTCGGGTAGCTGAGGCGGTGGAGTTTCGGCTTGTCCGAACCGTCCGCCTTCATGCTCCACAGACCGACGGTGGGCCGCGGGTCGGGCGGCGAGTCACGGACGCCGTTGTCGCCGGTGTCCGCGATCCACAGGGTCTCGCCGTCGGGCGAGAGCACGATGTCCTCGGTGTCCGCCGGGCCGGAGCCGCTGAACGCGACCTTGTCGACGACCTTGCACTGGTTGTTGAGGAAGAAGACCTGCTCCCGGCCGGCGCCGCTGTCGTCGGCGCCGTCGTTGACGGCGACGTAACCCGACTTGGTCGCCACCAGGCCGGAGATCTCGGACAGGTTGGGATCGCCGATCTTGCAGAGCTTCTTGCCCGGCGTCGCCTTCGCGCTGACCGTGGGGGCCGGCGTCGGGTCGTCGGCGGACGCACCGGAGGAGCCGACCATCACGAGACCGAAAGCCACGATGGTCGAGAACACGAGACGCCGCATGCGCACAGTGTCGCATGCGGGGACACGTGCCGGTATTACGTGTGGATCAAAGCTGGGACGAGTCGGGCACTCCCGTGATAACACGCCTTCACCGTCGGTGATTGACATGACCGGATTGACCGCACCCGTCCCCACCGGGATCGGATGCGGCCTCCTCGACACGATCGAAATTTTGTTCACATTCACCCGGTCGCCGCGGACGGCGAAACCACGGATTCAGGAACGAAACTCCGCCAACTCGGCCGCCAGCCGCTCGTCGACTCGTACGAGCAGTTCGGTTCCGTCGTCCAGGTGTCGCGACTGGAGCACCTGACCGGACCGGTGCACCCGGGCCACCAGGTCGCCCCGGTCGTACGGCACCAGGAGCCGCAGCTCGACGGCCGGCCGTGGCAGCCGGTCGGCGATCGCCTTGTGCAGCTCCGGAATGCCGGCGCCGGACCGCGCGGAGACGAAGATCGCGTCCGGCCACGCCCGCTTCAGGCGCAGCACGGTCTCCTCGTCGGCCGCGTCCACCTTGTTGATCACCAGGAGCTCGGGCAGCCGGTCGGCGCCGACCTCACCGAGCACCTCGCGGACCGCGCTGACCTGGCCCTCCGGGTCCGGGTGGGCGCCGTCGACGACGTGCACCACCAGGTCGGCCCGGGCCACCTCCTCCAGCGTCGAGCGGAACGCCTCGACGATCTGGTGCGGCAGGTGCCGGACGAAGCCGACCGTGTCGGAGAGCGTGAAGACACGCCCGTCCTCCGCGGCGGTCCGCCGGGTGGTCGGGTCCAGGGTGGCGAACAGCGCGTCCTCCACCAGGACCCCGGCCTGGGTCAAACGGTTCAGCAGGCTGGACTTGCCGGCGTTGGTGTAACCGGCGATCGCCACGGCCGGCACCCCGCTGGCGGCACGGCGGGAGCGCTTGGTCTCCCGGACCGTCTTCATCGACTTGATCTCACGCCGCAGTTTCGCGATCCGCGTGTTGATCCGCCGCCGGTCGGTCTCCAGCTTGGTCTCACCGGGACCACGGGTGCCGACACCGCCGCCACCCGCGCCGCCGCCGGCGCCACCGCCCTGCCGGGACATCGCCTCACCCCAGCCGCGCAGACGCGGCAGGAGGTATTGCAGCTGGGCGAGCTCGACCTGGGCCTTGCCCTCCCGGCTCTTGGCGTGCTGGGCGAAGATGTCGAGGATCAGGGCGGTCCGGTCGACCACCTTGACCTTGATCTGCTGCTCCAGGTTGCGCAGCTGGGACGGGGACAGCTCGCCGTCGCAGATGACGGTGTCCGCGCCGGTCATGACGACCACGTCGCGGAGCTCGTCGACCTTGCCACGGCCGATGAAGGTGGCCGCGTCCGGTTGCTTCCGTCGTTGGATCAGGCCCTCGAGGACCTGGGAGCCGGCCGTCTCGGCGAGAGCGGCCAGCTCGGTGAGTGAATTGTCGGCGTCCTCGACGCTGCCCTCGGTCCACACCCCGACCAGCACGACCCGTTCGAGTCGCAACTGGCGGTACTCGACCTCGGTGACGTCGGTCAGCTCCGTGGAGAGACCGGCCACCCGCCTGAGCGAGTGCCGCTCCTCGAGCTCCAGGTCGCCGGTGGTGGGATCCAGCTCGTCAAGGACGGGTGTCTGGTACGTGTTTCGCAAAAGTGACCTCCTCGGACCTCGATCGTGGCACGTCCCGCGCGCGGGCGCATCCACATATGAGGGCCGGCAGTTTCGCTGCGTGATGGTGACCCTGCAGTAACCACCGTCGGCGACCCCGCTATTCCGTGCGAGCGACAATGCGGGTACTCACCCACCAACGTCGGAGGGACCACCGTGGTGACCACCCGCCTGCCGAGCGCAGGATTCTCGATCACGATTCGCATCGCCGTTACCGCGGACGCCTCGTCCATCGGCCGGCTCACCACCTGTGTGGGTGAGGCCGGGGCGATCGTGACGGCGCTGGACGTGGTGGACTCCGACCCCACCCACGTGCTGGTCGACCTCACCTGTGACACCGCCGACGCCGCGCACGCCGACCAGGTCGTCAAGCAGCTCGAGGACCAGGACGGGGTGGACGTCCGCAAGGTGTCCGACCGCACGTTCCTGCTGCACCTGGGCGGCAAGATCGAGGTGTCGTCGAAGGTCGCGCTGCGCAACCGCGACGAGCTGTCCCGCGCGTACACGCCGGGGGTGGCCCGGGTCTGCATGGCGATCGCGGAGAACCCGGCGGACGCCCGCCGCCTCACCATCAAGCGCAACACGGTCGCCGTGGTCAGCGACGGCTCGGCGGTGCTCGGCCTGGGCAACATCGGGCCGGCCGCGGCGATGCCGGTGATGGAGGGCAAGGCCGCGCTGTTCAAGCGGTTCGGCGGCGTGGACGCCTGGCCGGTGGTGCTGGACACGCAGGACACCGACGAGATCGTGGCCATAGTGAAGGCGATCGCCCCGGCCTACGGCGGCATCAACCTGGAGGACATCGCGGCCCCGCGGTGCTTCGAGATCGAGGCGCGGCTGCGGGAGCTGCTGGACATCCCGGTCTTCCACGACGACCAGCACGGCACGGCGATCTGCGTGCTGGCCGCGCTCACCAACGCGATGCGGGTGGTGGGCAAGCGGATGGAGGACGTCAAGGTGGTCGTGTCCGGCGCCGGCGCGGCCGGCACCGCGATCATGAAGCTGCTGATGCGGCAGGGGGTGGGCGACATCATCGCCTACGACCGCCGGGGCGCCCTGCACCGCGGCATGCCCGGCCTGAACGAGTCGATGCAGTGGCTGGCCGACCACACCAACCGGGAGAACTACTCCGGCGACCTGCCCGGCGCGATCGCCGGGGCGGACGTCTTCATCGGCGTCTCCGCGCCCAACCTGCTCACCGGCGACGACATCGCCCGGATGGCGGACCGGGCGATCGTGTTCGCGATGGCCAACCCGGACCCGGAGGTCGACCCGCGGGAGGCCCGCAAGCACGCCGCGGTGGTCGCGACCGGCCGTTCCGACCAGCCCAACCAGATCAACAACGTGCTGGCCTTCCCGGGCGTCTTCCGCGGTCTGCTCGACGCCGGCGCCGAGGAGTTCACCGAGGAGATGGCGCTGGCCGCCGCCCGGGCCATCGCCGACGTGGTGGGCGAGGACAAGCTCAACCCCACGGTGATCATCCCGAGCGTCTTCGACCAGCGGGTCACTCCGGCGGTGGCGGCGGCGATCCGCGCGGTGGTCCGGGGCGTGCACGCCCCGTCCAACCCCGCGGCCGTTCCGGAGTCGGAGCTCGACAAGGCCCCGGAGGCGACCTTTTAAACCTTTTTCCGGGTACGGGGGACGCGCTCTCGTACCCGGAAAGGCTATCCCGCGCTCGCCCAGCCGGTGAGTTCGCCGACCAGGTCGGTGATCAGGCCGGACACACCCGCATCCGCCAGGGGACCCCACCGGGCCATGTCGTTGGGAGTCCACGGCATCACGCCGATCCCGGCCGCGGCCAGCCCGGCCATCGTCTCCGGGCCGTGCAGCACGTCCTCCACCGACGGGTTGGTGTAGGCCACGCCCAGCTCCCGGGACAGCTCGACGGTCTCCGCGTCGAACCGGAACAGCAGCAGCCCGCGCCGCACCTCGGGCACCACGTCCCGGACCTTGCGGACCACGTCGGCGTCGAAGCTCTGCAGCACCGAGCGGCCCAGCAGGTCGCGCTCGGCGAGCTGGGCCACGATCGACTTCACCTCGTCGAGGGTGGCCGGCGGTTTGATCTCGACGAGGATCTCGGCCGGTCCGGGGGCGAGCAGGTCCAGTGTCTCGGCCAGCGTGGGCACCCGCAGCCCGGTGAACCCGGCGCCGAACCAGGAGCCGGCGTCCAGCTCGGCGATCTCGTCGTAGGTCAGGTCCCAGACCCGGCCGGAGCCGTCGGTGGTCCGGTCGACCGTCCGGTCGTGGATCACCACGGGCACGCCGTCCCGGGTCACCCGGACGTCGAACTCGACGAAGGTGGCCCCGGCCCGCAGCGCGGCGGCGAAGGCGGGCAGCGTGTTCTCGGGGGCGACGGTCGAGTAGCCCCGGTGCGCGACGCGGTGCACTGCGGTCCGGGGTGGCATCAGAGCACGGCCGCCGGGTCGACCTCGCCGTCGGCGACCAGCACGGCCGGGCCCTCCAGCCACCACCCGCCCTCGGCGTCGTGGGTCACCACCAGGCGGCCGCCGGGCAGGTCCACCGCGATCGAGCCGGTCGTCAGGCCGGCGTCGCGCAACGCCACCGTGCCGACCGCGAGCGCGCCCGTGCCGCAGGACTGCGTCTCGCCGGAGCCACGCTCGTGGACCCGCATCCGGACGTGGCCGTCGACCCCCTCGACCGGCTCGGCGGGCTCGACGAACTCCACGTTCACCCCGTTCGGGAAGACCGCCGGGTCGTGCAGCGGCGGGCGGGTCAGGTCGAGTGCGGCCAGCTCCATGCCGTCGTGCAGACCGCAGACCAGGTGCGGGTTGCCGGTGTCCACGGCCACGCCGGGCACGATGCGGGCGCCCACGGTCGCCGTGCTTCCCGCGTACACCCGGGGGGTCGTCATCCGCGCACGGATCGTGCCGTCACCGATCAGGGTGACCAGGACGCCGGCCCGGGTGGCCACCGCGAGGCCCTCCGGGCCGGGCGTGGCGAGGCCGCGGTCCAGCAGGTAGCGCACGAAGACGCGCAGGCCGTTGCCGCACATCTCGGCGATCGAGCCGTCGCTGTTGTGGTAATCCATGAACCACTCGGCCTCGGCGGCGAACCCGGCCGCCTCGGGATGTTTGGCGCTGCGGACCACTCGGAGCACACCGTCGCCGCCGATCCCGCGGCGGCGGTCGCAGAGCGCCGCGACGAGTTCGGGTGTCAGGTCGAGCTCCCCGAACGGGTCGGGGAGGATGACGAAGTCGTTGCCGGTCCCGTGGCCTTTGGTGAAACGCACGCCGACCATCATCCCGCAAGCGCGATCGCGTCCGCCACGAGCTTCGGGTCCGCCCCGTCCAGCCAGGTGATCGAGGGGTCGCGGCGGAACCAGGACCGCTGCCGGCGGACGAACCGGCGGGTGCCCTGGACGGTGTCCGCCTTCGCCTGCTCCTCGGTCAGCGCGCCGTCGATCTGGGCGAGCGCCTGCTGGTACCCGAGCGCACGGGAGGCGGTCCGGCCCTCCCGGATCCCGGTCAGGCCGCGCACCTCGCCGATCAGCCCGGCCGCCCACATCAGGTCGACCCGCAGGGCGATCCGCTCGTCCAGCGCGGCGGTGTCCCGGTCGACGCCGATCTGCACCGACTCGTAGACCGGCCGGGGATCGGGCAGGCTCGCGGTGAACGGCAGCCCGGTCAGCTCGATCACCTCGAGGGCGCGGACGATCCGGCGGCCGTTGCTCGGCAGGATCTTGGCGGCGGCCGCCGGGTCGCGCTCGGCGAGCCGGGCGTGCAGCGCCGCCGGGCCGGCCGCGGTCAGCTCCTGTTCGAGCCGGGCCCGGACCGCCGGGTCGGTGCCCGGGAACTCGAAGTCCTCCAGGACCGCCCGGACGTACAGGCCGGAGCCGCCGACCAGCAGCGGCACCCGGCCGCGGGCGAACACGCCGTCGATCGCGGCGCGGGCCAGCCGCTGGTACTCGGCGACCGCGGCGGGCTCGGTCACGTCCCAGATGTCGAGCAGATGGTGCGGCACGCCCTCGCGCTCGGCCGGGGTGAGCTTGGCGGTGCCGATGTCCATCCCGCGGTAGAGCTGCATCGAGTCGGCGTTGATCACCTCGCCGTCCAGCTCGTGGGCGAGAGCGATGCTCAGCGCGGATTTGCCGGCCGCCGTCGGCCCGACGACGGTGACCACCCGCTGACCTGTCCGGAACCGCACCGGCCAACCGTAGGACACCGTTGTGTCACGGTCGTCGGCGGGAGCTTTCCCCTAACCGGGTTGGACCTGTGACAATGCGCGAGAAAGAATGCCGTTGGGAAGTTGGCATTCGAGACTGCGCTATGGCGGTGGCCGAGGTCCGGTTGGACCGGCGGCGCCGGGAGAACGAGGATGAGCTCATGAACGACTGGACGGCCTTCGGGCGCGTGGATGCCGACGGCACCGTGTACGTGAAGACCGCCGAGGGCGACCGTGTGGTCGGCTCCTGGCAGGCGGGCACCCCCGAGGAGGGTCTCGCTCACTTCGCCCGGCGATTCGAGGACCTGGTCACCGAGGTCGACCTCGTCGAGGCTCGCCTCAAGTCCGGCGCGGCGGACGCGGCCCACTCGCTGACCAGCGTGAAGCGGCTGCGGACCCAGCTCGACGAGGCCCACGTGGTGGGTGACATCGACGGTCTGGCGGCCCGCCTGGACCGCCTCGCCACCCTCGCCGAGGAGAAGGCGGGTGAGGCCCGCGCGGCCCGCGAGGTGGCCCGCACCGAGGCGGTGGCCCGCAAGACCGCCCTGGTCGAGGAGGCGGAGAAGATCGCCGCCGACGCCACCGGGTGGAAGTCGGCGGGGGATCGCCTCAAGGAGATCCTCGACGAGTGGAAGACGATCCGCGGCGTCGACAAGAAGACCGACGGCGAGCTGTGGAAGCGGTTCGCCGCCGCCCGGGACGGCTTCACCCGCCGCCGGGGCGCCCACTTCGCCACCCTCGACGGCCAGCGCAAGCAGGCGCAGAGCGCCAAGGAGGACCTGGTCACCGAGGCGGAGAGCCTGGCCGAGTCGACCGAGTGGTCGAGCACCGCCAACCGGCTCAAGGAGCTGATGACCGAGTGGAAGTCGGCGCCGCGCGCCGCGAAGGAGGCAGAGCAGCGCCTCTGGGAACGCTTCCGGGCCGCTCAGGACGCCTTCTTCACCCGGCGCAGCGAGGTCTTCTCCGCCCGCGACGCGGAGTACCAGGGCAACCTGGAGAAGAAGCAGGCGATCCTGGCCGAGGTCGAGGCCATCGACGTCGACGCCGACCCGCGCGGCGCGCAGAACCGCATGCGGGACGCGCAGGCCGCCTGGCACGACGCCGGCCGGGTGCCCCGGGAGGCCGCCGCCTCGCTGGACCGCCGCTGGCGGGCCGCCGAGGAGCGGATCCGGGTGGCGATGGACTCGGCGTGGCGCAAGACCAGCCCGCAGGACAACCCGCTGCTGCGGCAGATGCGCGAGCAGGTCGCCGAGGCCGAGGAGAAGCTGGCCCGCGCCCGTTCCGCCGGCGACAACCGGCGGATCAAGGAGGCCGAGCAGGCGCTCGCCTCGAAGAAGCAGTTCCTCGCTCTGGCCGAGCAGGCGAACTGAATTTCACGCTCCGGTGACGGGGGGGGCGGGCCCCGGGGGCGGCGCCCCCCCGGAGGGGGTGCACCCTTGGACACCCCCCACCA
>NZ_JAGFNS010000001.1:211570-382653 GCF_017592555.1 Actinoplanes flavus
GCCGGCTAAGTTAATTCCCCGCGCGGGGGCGGGGGGCGCCGGACGGCGGGCCCGCCGCCCCCGTTTCTCGTGTACCCGTTTGCACCCTCCGATCGTTCCGCTGTGGAGGGTCGCGCGATTTTTCCGGCCCGTTGCGCTACTTTGGAGCGTCGTCGAGGTTGGGTACCTTGACGAGTGCGACATCATGAGGGAGCCGGCACCGCCGCGTGCCTTCTCGGTGCGGTCGGCGAGGTCCGCAGAGATGGTGGTGTGCACCAGTGAGGATCGAACCGCGACAGCACCTGCTGGAGACGTGGAAAGCGACGGTCCAGAGTTCCTGGCGCGACGGCGCCTGGCACTGGGGCGGCCGGGACGGATCGAATTCGATCAGTGATGCCGAGCAGCTGCTCTGCATCCTCCTGCCGGCGACCCAGGTGGGACCGTTCGGGCTGGACCGGCCGAACGCCACGGCCGACGCCATGCTGGAGGCGCTCCGCCCGCTCGGCGACGAGAAGACCATCCCGCTGAACCTGGTGCGGATAGCCACCGAGTACTTCACCCGGTATGTGGACAACGACCGGCCGGTCTTCTCCGGTGGCAGCTACTACAAGCCCGACGAGGGCGCGAAGCTGACCGAGGCCCAGCAGTCCCGCGACATCGTGGACTCGTTCGCCATCTCGGTCACCCTCTCGCTGGCCACCATCGGTTTCGTCCGGATCTTCCGGCAGTCGGTCACCCGGATGGGGCTGCGCCGCGAGCTGCGGCAGCTGGAGCGGCTGGCCAGCACCCGGCTCACCGCGGCGATGGTCGGCCTGCTGCGCAGCTTCTCCACACACGTCTTCGAGGCCGACGACGATCCCGGGCAGATCCTGCTCCAGACCATCAACAAGGCGGGCCTGCCGTCCAAGACGGTGGTCAACCAGTTCCGCTCGGTGCTCCAGGAGACCATCGCGTCGTTCAACGAGGTGCTGATCGGGTCGGGCCAGACCGAGGACCTGGAGAGCGCCAACGCCCTCTTCGAGTGCGGCTGGTCCTGGGGCATCGTCAAGGACGCCCCGGCCATCCCTCTGGAGTACAAGTCGTCCGGCCGGGAGAAGGAGAGCACCGCCGCCGGCACCCAGGACGAGCCGGCCGAGGAGATCGGCCCGCAGCCCGACGGGGTCGCGGAGAACAAGCCGTACCTCTACTTCACCGTGGTGGCGGTCGACGCCATCGAGGACCTCTTCTCCGAACGGACCCGGGTGCTGGGCCTGCTCAACGAGGAACAGCAGCGTCTCTCCCGTGCCCTCCAGCTGCGCTGGGATCTGACCCTCACCTACTGGGCCACGGTCGCCACCTTCGGCGGCGGCCCGGCGTGGCCGCTGGAGGACCCGCCGTGGCAGACCACCGACGGCCTGCGCAGCGAGTACTACACCCTCCTGGTGACCTCGATCGTCGTCAAGGACCTGGTCCGCAAGCGCGGCTCGGACACCCGCCTGGCCCGGATCGGCTCGGTCCTGGCCGACCTGGCCAACGAGGCCCGGGTGACCCGCAAGCACCGGCCCGGCGACTCCGGGATCAAGCTGCACGCCCCCGGCCTCCGGGTCTCCCTGGAGGGCAGCCTCGAGGACTCCCCGGACGAGAAGACCAACGCGGTCTGGTTCGTCGGCGAGTTCGCCTCGCTGCTGCTCCAGCGGTGCATCGCGATCGCCGGCCTGCTGAGCGACGTGGAGGAGCGGGCCGTGCTGCTGCGCCTGGCCGACCGGGTGTGGGACCATCTCGCCCGCCGCCGGCTCGTCGAGACCGACCACCGGAAGTTGTGGGACCAGCCGACGCTGGTCTTCGACGATCTGCCGGAGTACGACAAACCCTCCTGGTACTACACCGAACGGGTGGTCGCCGGCCTGGTGAGCGCGGCGAACCTGCTGAGCGAGGAGCCGCTCGTCAACGATCGGGTCGTGGTCCGCGCCTTCGACCTGCTCTACGAAGCCGAGCACCTGTACGACATGGAGCTGATGCGGGGCTCCGCCGATGCCAGCCTCGAGGTGATGGACGTCTTGACCGAGATCCGGGCCAAACTCGAGCGGGCCCGTGCGATCGCCCGTACCCGGCCGGGGGCCGCCTCCGCCCTGGTGAACTGGGTCCTGATGGAACTCGACGGCCTCGAAGCCGTCCGGCACAGCGAGAGCACGGCGATCTGATGTTCGTTTTCGCCGCGTCCGACAAAGGCGGCACCGGTCGTTCGGTGACCAGCAGCAACCTGCTGTACCGCAGCGCCCTCCAGGGGAACGACGTCTGTTACCTCGACTTCGACTTCGGCTCGCCGACGGCCGGCGCCATCTTCGGCATCGAGCGCGCGGAGAACGGCACGACCAGCGGTTCCGGCATGCACCGGTTCCTGCTCCAGGAGGTGTACCAACCGGAGCGGATCGACGTCTGGACCGCCACCGACCGGCGCGGGATCCGGGACGGGCAGGCCAACACCGGCCGCCTGGTCCTGCTGCCCGGCGACGTGGGCGGTGGCGACTTCCCGGACCGCGCCGACCTGGTGGGCCGGTGCCTGGAGCTGTTCCTGCGGCTCAACGAGGAGTTCAGTCTCTGCATGGTGGACCTGAGCGCGGGCCGCAACCTGGCCGTCGAGATGGTGCTCAAGGTGACCGCCATGCCGGAGATGCAGAAGATCACCAGTCGCTGGCTGGTGTTCCACCGGTGGACCCGGCAGCACGTGGTGGCGGCGGGCGGGCTGGTGAACGGTCCACGTGGGCTGCTCACGATCGCCGAGAAGTCCGGGCACGACCGGCAGCAGTTCGCCAACAACCTGCGGTACGTGCGTACCGCGGTGATCGATCCGGCGCCGTCGACCCAGAGCGGCCTCACCGCGAAACAGGGCATTTGGCTCGATGAGTGCAATAGACGGCTCACTCGATTGGCTGGAGAGCACCAAGTCGGCAAAAATCTGTTACTAGGGTCCGTACCACTCGACCCCATGCTCCAATGGCAAGAACAGTTGATCACTGACAAAGACGTGGTGAGCGGCGTCGCGAACCAGGAGACCCGGAACGCGTTCGACTTGCTGGCGAGGCGCCTCGTCGACGACTCCTCTTGGGAGACCCTATGACGGTCGCGCTGCACCGCATGGATTACCGGGAGCAGGCGACGGAGTATGTCGCCCCCTCCGTCGGTCTGTCGCACGTCTCGCTGGAGCTCGGCCACCTCTACATGGAGGACCTGCAGGCCCGGGAGGGTGAAAGCAGGCTGGCGGACTACTTCGTGAGTGTGTACCCCTGGGTCAAGGCCATCGAGTCGATGGGCCGCTGGGGCACCACCTCGCCACGGATCAGCACCTGCTTCCTGATCGACGACTACTTCAGCCGCCTCGACGAGCCGGGCGTCATCATCAAGAAGGTGGTCGACGCGGCCGCGAAGAGCGGGCTGTCCATCGACTACATCGCCCGCGAGTCGAGCTGTGCCGAGTTCGGCGACACCCGGCTGGCCCAGCTGGTGTTCGACCAGATCGTCCCGGAGCCGCTGCGGGGCGCCAACGGTGGCCGGCCCACCGTCAAGGACTGCGGCTGGCTGTCGAACGGGCGGCGCTCCCCCAACACCGCGGCCGCCCCGGCGATGGCCGCGGAGCCGTGGCAGAGCCCGGAGCAGACGGCGGCGAACCGGCACTCCGTCTTCATGGACGTGGAGATCCGCGATGACGAGCTGTGGTCCTGCTCGTTCCTGGCGTCGGTGTGGCAGCTGCTCCGGCTGGGCCTGCTCCGGCCCGAGGACAAGCAGCTCACCAAGCCGGTCCGGGTCGACGGCGACTATCCGAGCGACTGGTCCGACCTGCCGCCGGTGATCAAGTTGACGAAGACCGCGAACTCGTTCTGCGCGTACCGGAGCTTCTCGATCCTGCCGACCCGGTTCATGGAGATCGAGATGGCGGCGCGCACGGTGCTGCACCAGGTGCGGGTCGATCCGCTGATCATGGAGGACCTGGAGGCCCGGGCCGGTTCGGAGAGCATCGAGCTGCCGCCGACCATCCTGGACCGGATCGACTACGCCTTCATCAACGACTGGACCCCGGCCAGCGGCCGCTGAGCCGCAGCAACGTGTCGGCCGTGTTGCGGACGGCGAAGTCCTCGTCCTCGGCGCAGTCGATCAGGATGTCGCGGACCTCGTCGAGGTGAGCGACCGGCGCCAGCGTCTCCACGGCCGCGCGGCGGGCCTCATGCGCCTCGGCGGTGCGGGCGTGGCTCAGCAGCACCCGCCGGACATCGTCGTCGGTGATCCAGTGCGCCAGCGCCCGGATCAGGACCGGCCGGATCACCGGGTCGGCGCCGGCGAGACGGGCCAGCAGGTCGGTCCGGGTCCCGTCGTCGCGCAGCGCCGCGGCGGCACGGGCGGCCGCGGCGACCACCGCCGGGTCGGTGTCCACCCGGACCCGGTCGCGCAGCACCTCCCCGGCCGCCTTGGCGTCGCCGCCGGAACTCAGGATCTCCACGGCCGCCGCGCGGATCTCCGGGTTCGGGTCGGCGCCGGCGCGCTCGGCGATCACGGTCCAGAGAGGGCCGGCGTCGGCGCGGTCCAGCACCGCGGCCCGGGCGGCGGCCGCGAACACCTCGCCCACGCTGTCGTTGCTGGTCCGGTCCAGCAGCAGAGCCGGCAGGTCGATGTCGGGCGGGCAGTCGGCGATCAGCACCCGCAGCGCCTCCAGCCGGATCTCCGGATGGCCGTGGCCGGTCAGGTCCAGCAGCCGGCGGGCGTCGGCCGGCTCCAGGATCCGGCCGCACAGACCACGCAGCGCCGCGGTCCGGGTCTCGGTGTCGGCGTCGTGCACGGAAGCGGTGATCAGCGCCCGGGTCGCGGTGGGGCTCCGGTCGCCGGCCAGCGACTCGACCGCGGCCCGCCGGACCGACGGCGTCGGATCCTGCCCGGCGACCCGGGCCAGCACGGCCTCACGGGACGGGGCGGCCGGGAGCGCGGCCAGCCCGTGCACGGCGGCCAGCCGCACGGCCGGCTCGGTGTCCGAGGTCGCCGCACCGGTGAGGATCTCCGCGGTCCGCGGATAGGCCCGGAAGGTGGCCCCCAGCACCCGGACGAGAGCCACCCGGAGCACCTCGTCCGGTTCGGTGGCGAGCCGGGCCACCAGCGCCTGCCAGGACCGCTCCCCCGGCCGGTTCCCGCGCCCGGCGAGTGCCACGGCCGCCGCGCGGACGACCGCACCGTCCGGATCGGTCTCGATGCGTTCGAGCAGCCGTGCCTCCGGGCCGCTGCGGGCCAGCAGGCGCACCGCCGCCCGGCGGACCCCGGCCGCCGGGTCGGTACGCATTCGCCCCAGCAGCAGCTCACGGACCGGCCCGTCGCTGCCGGCCCGGGGCAGCAGGATCCCGGCCGCCGCCTCCACCACCTCGGGCGCCGTGTCGTCGCGGCAGGCGTCCACCAGGTCCTGCGCCACCGCGGCGGACAGCTGCCGGGGACGGGCCAGGACACGCAGCGCGCCCGCCCGGACGGCCGGGTGCGGATCGCCGCGGCGGCACTCCAGCAGGATCTCCTCGATCCCGGGCTCGGCCCGCAGCCGCTCACCCAGGATCTGGACGGCGGAGAGCCGGACCGTGGAGAAGCCGTCCCGCCGCCGGGGGTCCGGTGAGACCGCCCGGACCAGCACGGCGCGCGCCTCCGGGTAGACGGCGGCCAGCGGTGCGAGCGCCTGCACGGACGCGAGCCGGACCACGGCCCGCGCGTCGTCGGCGGCGCGGACCAGCGGGTCCAGCGCGAGCCGGCCCTCGTCGGCGCGCTCCTGCCGGACCGCCTGGTGGGCCATCTCGCCGAGGCCGGCGACCGCGGCGCAGACCACCCGTACGTCGTCGGCCTCGCCGATCCGGGCCTTGAAGATCTCGTCGAAGTGGTCGTCGGGCCGGGCCAGGACGGCCGCGATCCGGGCGGCGGAGGCGGCCGCCGGGTTGCCGACGATCTCCACCCCGGCGGTGCGGTACCAGTCGAGGTAGGCTTCCCGGTCCGGCCAGTTCGGCCCGATCGCCTCGATCGCCGGGATGAACTCGTCGACCAGCAGGTCCGCGTAGTCGGGGCCGGGCAGGTCCCGGTCCGGGGTGGCGGCGCAGTACTCGATGATCCGGACCACCTCGCGCAGCGCCAGCTCGGCGGCGTGCCGGGCGTCGGCGATCTGGCGGACCCCGGCCAGGCACTGCACGGCCAGAGCGACGTTCCACGGCGGGTCGGGGCGGGGTGCCCGGCCGGACGGCCCGGGGTACTCCCACCACTCCGGGTTGACCTCGGTGATCAGCATCTCGACCAGCTCCGCCGCGAAACCCGCCGACAGCTGGCCGGCCACCAGGCGCAGGGTCTCCCGCCAGGCCGGATCCGCCCAGTTCTCCCGGAACACCGCCCGGATCTCGTCGAACCGGGACCCGCCGGGGCTGAACCGCTCGATGATCGCCCAGGCGCAGTAGAACTCCTGGAAGGTGCGGTGCACGAACCGGTAGTCGGCCCGGCCGTACCGGCCCAGCACGTAGCTGCGGCGGCGGAGCTGGTCGATGGCCTGGCGGGCGAACTCGCCGGCCTCCGCCCAGCCCAGTCCGTGCCGTTCCAGGTGCTGGGTGAAGATCCGCCGCAGCTGGTCGCCGCCGACGTGGTCGCGGCGCCCCAGCCGCCCGGACATCATGTCGAAGGCGAGGCCGCGCAGCAGCTCGTGTTTGACCTCCGCGTCCAGGCGCTGCGAGCCGGCCGGCGCGTCCACCATCCGGCTGTCGTCCCAGCTGTCCACCAGGGTGACGGCCACCTGCTCGTACAGCCGCCAGCGTTGTTTCGGCAGCATCCGGTGCCGGCCGATCACGGCGAGGATGCTGAGCAGCATCGGGTTGCCGGCCAGCTCGGTGAGCTCCGGGGAGCGGCGGATGGTGCCGACCACCACCTCCCGGCGGACCGTCGCGTCGGCGCCCGGCGCCTCCGGCAGCGCCTCGAACCAGCGGCGCAGGAATTCGGCGGTCTGCTCCGGCACGAATCGTTGCAGGGTGTGGTGGGCGAACCCGGCGGCGGCCAGGGCACGCCGGTTGTACTCCGCGGGCCGGGTGGTGACCACCACCCGCGCCTCCGGGAACGTCTCCGCGAACGTGGCGATCTGCCCGGCGGTCTCCTCACGGATCCGCCGTTCCAGGATCTCGTCCAGGCCGTCGAAGACGACCACGGCCGGGTCGCCGCGGGCCAGGTGCAGCGACAGGCCCTCGGGCTCCTCCTGGTAGCCGTCGGTGGCGGCCCGGTGCGCGAGGTACTCCCGGAGGTTGCGGCACTGCCCGGCGGCCACGGCCGCGGCATAGGAGCGCAATTCCACGAGTACGGGCAGATGCCCGGCCAGTGGCGCCAGGCGCTCGTCGGCGTGCGCCCGGGCCAGCGCCAGGGTCAGGTAGCGGACCACCGCCGACTTGCCCGCACCGGGATCGCCGACCAGCACGAACCGGCGCTGTGCCCGCTCGCAGAGCACGTCGAAGACCGGCTGGCCGGGCCAGGACGGCGGAAGCGCGTCCCGGTCCAGGCGTTCGGCCTCGCCAGCGCCCTCGCCCCACGGCGCCCGGGTCAGCTGCGGCGGATGGTCGGCGCGGGCGAACGGCTCGACGAAGACGTCGAACAACTGCGTCCCCAGGTACGGCGACGACTGCTGGGCCAGGTTCAGCAGGTCGAGACCGCCGTACTGCTGGCGGAGGCGCTCGAAGTAGTGTGCCGTCACCGCGGCGCTCAGGCCGGGGGCCACCGGGACGGCCGGCGTCGTGGCGACGCCCCGGGACCGCTGCTCCAGCAGTTTGTGGACGGCGGCGTAGACGAGCAGCCCGAGGTCGGCCGGCGCGTCGAAGAAGCTGCACAGGTGCTCGCGCTGGAGCACGTCACGCAACGCGTCGACCTGGGCCGCCTTCGGGCCGCGGTCGACGTAGCGCACCGGCCAGGCGGCATGGTCGCTGAGCAGGAAGATGAGGCAGTCCTTGCCGCTGGCGACGGCGTGCTCGTACTCCAGGTGGGTGATCGACTTGGACTGCTTGGGCGGGGTGTAGCCGTACCGCCAGGCGAAGATGCCGATGTAGATGTCGCAGGACTCGACGTCGTCGAGACAGCGCGCGAGCGGGGCGGTGGCGCCCGCCACGTACTCCTCCATGGTCTTGAACCGGAGGCCGATGAGGCCGAGCGCATGGCGGACGGCCTCGCGACACTCCTTCAGATCCTCGAAGGTCGCGGAGATGTAGGCCTCGCTCAAGCGAATCTCCCCTCGCCGCGTTCCCCCTAAAACGCCGCGTAGCGAATCAATATAGCCGCGTGAGGCAAGCCTCCACCATGGACGCTGTGTCCCGTCCACAGCCCCAGGAGACGGTCACGCCGCCACCGCCGTGGCCGTAGTTGTGGATCACCACCTGCCCGTCCAGGGTGGTGGTCTCCAGCCGGATCCGGTCGCGGACCGGCCGGCGCCCGGACCGGACGCCGATCACCGGCGCGTCCCGCAGCAGCGGCTCGATGTCGGCGCACCGGCGGCGGATCCGCTCGACCGCGACGGCCTCCGGCAGCGCCACCCCGCCAGGCGCTTCGATGGTGCTGCCGAGCACGACCGTGTCGCCGTGCGGGATGTAGTACGTGAGCTCCGGGCCCTCGCCGTCCTCGGCGAAGAACGTGTCGATGCCGGGATTGCGGACCACCACCACGAGGCCGCGCACCGGAACCAGGCCGGGATCGCCGGCCAACCGGCGGGCGCCGCTGCCGCTGCAGTTCACGATCACCGGAGCGTGGCCGGACAGCTCGCGCAGCGACCGCAGCTCGCGCTGCTCCACCCGGACGCCCTCGGCCCGCAGCTCGGCCATCAGATACTCCGAGTAGACCGGCATGTCGACCACCGCCGTGGTGTAGCGCCAGGCGCTGCGGTACCCCGGCCAGGCCCACTCGTCGCATCGCTCCAGGTCCCCGGTGAGGTGCAGCCAGGGATGCGGATCGGCGACGCCCCGGGCGACCTCGACGCCACGCACCATGGTGACTCCGGCGTTCCGCGCCGCGGCCAGCTCACGGAAGGCGGTCAGGCCCTCCCCGGCCCAGCGCTCGGCCTCCGGGTGATCGACCAGGAACGGCCCCCACATGGCGCCGGCGGCACAGGAATCCGTGGCGGGCGGCAGCCGCCGCGCCACGACACTCACCGCGAGACCCCGCCGGGCCAGGCACAGTGCGCTGGTCAAACCGCAGACGCCCGCACCGACCACAATGGCATCGATGTTGGTAACGGTCACCCCCCGACACTAACGGCTTACTCGGCGGCGTCGCACGGGCTGAAATTTCGGCACCCGGCCGCACCTGAGCCGACCTCGGCGGATGAGCCCTTATCCTTCCGGCGCGGGGTGATTGCCGGGTCTCGCCAGGGAACGCACGATGGAATCAGGAAACGGCCGCGGAGGACTCATGTTGGCTTTCGGAGAGGTCCAGACCGGCCTCCTGCAGAACTCCGTCGCCCTTCCCCTGCGTGCCACCGAGCACCTGCTCAGCAACGAGGCCGACGAGCGGGTCCGCTCGGTCGAGCGGCCCGTCGCCCGGTCCGTCTCACCGGACCGGCTCGAGGGCGTGGACTGCCGCCTGCCGACCACTTCCGGACGTCAGACCAGAGCCATCGGTACGGTCGTGTCGCGCGCCGTGGTGGTGGCCGGTCATGTCGCGCAGGGTTCGGCGTACGCCCGGGTGGCGCCCGCCCGCACCACGATCCGGCTGCCGTGGTCGCACTATCTGGCCAGTCCCGGTCATCTCGAGGCGATCGGCAAGCTGGACCAGTCCGACCTGGAGCAGGGCGTGCTCACCGGCGCGCGGACCGCCGACACCCTGGAGCTGAGCGCGATCGCGGCCCGGATGCTCGACACGGTCCAGCGGTCCCGGCTGATCGACCACGCCCCGCCGCTGCGTACCCCGCGGGTCCGGCTGCGCTGGACCGCCCTGCTGGACCGGTCGGTGGAACGGCCGGGCGGCACGTTCACGCTGGTCTCCGAGGACGTCCGCTCGCTCCAGCTGCGGATGCCGACCACCGACCTGAGCGCCGTGGTCGCCCTCTGCGAGGACCTGGCCGTGCACGACTGGCTGCTCACCACGGTGCTGTCGGTCCTGGACGCGATGCTGGCCCACGACCGCAGCCGCGCGGAGCGGGTGAGCCGGTTGAAGCCGCTGCTGGAGCACCTGCCGCATCTGTGGGTGCCGGGCGCGCACGTGCCCGAGGAGTTGATGCCGATCTGGTCGGCGCTGGATCGGCGGCCGGGCTTCACCCGGCAGTGGGAGAGGGCGATGGACCGGGTCAAGAACCAGATCACGATCGGCGAGCTGGAGCTGTTGGAGAGCGTCGCTACGAAACCGGCGCGGTGAGCCGCTCCGCCCCGGCGGGCCAGACCCGGACGACCCGGCGGCCCATCGCCTTGGCCCACTCCACCGTCTCGGCGGTGCCGCCGCGACCGCCGGCCGGATCACCGTCCCAGATCGCGACCAGGATGTCGCTGCGCTCCACCACCTCGCGGCTGGCCGCCTCGTAGGCCGCCTCGGGCGGGCCGGCCACCTCGAGCCGGGTCACCCGGCGGGCCCGGCGCAGCAGGTGGGGTGGCGGCGCGGCGGGTGGCGCCGCCGCGGCGGGCACCGGCAGCACCACGTCGTAGGTGCCCCGGCAGGCCTGGACGGCCCGGGCGAAGATCTGGTCGGAGCCCGCGGCCAGGCAGGTGACCCCGTGCACCCGTGGATAGCCGGACAGCAGCTCGACCAGCTCCCGGAGGATGAGCCGGTGGGTGGCCGGCCGCAACCGGATGTGCCCGGTGACGCCGATCGTCGTCATGCCCGCTCCCGTGGGGATCACGCCGGGTTCAGCGCCCGGCTGACTCCAGTGTCCGTCAGCCGGACCACCCGGAACCCGGCGTCCGCCAGGATCTGCGGAATCTCCAGCACCGCGGCGCGACATTTGGCACGTCCCTCCGGCCCGAGCTCCTCCCAGTCGACCAGGTCGGGCGTCCGCCGCCGTGCGGTGTCCCGCGCCGCCCCGCGCACCCAGCCGTTGCCGCGGGCGGCCTCCGCCCAGCGCTGCTGCTCCCGGCGGGCCAGCAACTCGACCTCGGCCTCGGTGAAGCAGAAGTCGTCGTCACCGCCGTCGGCCGGCACCACCGCGCACCCGACCATGTGCAGCTTGACCCCGAAGTCGCCGGCCTGTTGCCGGTTCGACCGGCGCAGCTCCTCGTCCAGCTCGGACCAGGGGCACAGCGCCGGACCGCTGCCCAGCCGCTCGCCCCGCAGCAGGCTGGCCTCGACGAACCGCTCGTGGATGAGCCGCCCCAGCCGCTCGGACAGGTCCTCGGCGATCAGCGCCGGATCGCAGCCGGCCGCCACCGCCGAGAACAGCCGGACCCGGCCGTCGATCGGGTCGAGCAGCGGCTGGTCCCGCTGGTCCCGGCTGAACGCCTCGGTGATCGAGGCCAGCGCGTCCACCACCACGATGATGTCGCCGGAGACCCGGCCCCACAGGCGGTGTTCGCGCAGCGCCAGCTCCAGCCCCACCCGGTCGTCGGCGAAACAGAGGAAGACGCGGTCGTAGCCGGCCCGGCCGGGGTCGTCGAGCAGGGCGGACACGTCGGTCTCGTACGCCGTCACCCGGCACCCGTCCGGGACCACCCCGCCCCGCTCGGCGAACCGGTCCCGCACCCGGATCGCGTCCGGCGCCACCAGATCCACGACGACCCGCTGCGCCGGGCTCGACCGGCGCAGCCGCCAGTGCCGGGCGATCTCCACGATCAGCGCACGGACCAGCGAGGAGTCGCCGGCCACCAGCAGCCGGGGCACCCGGTCCGGACGGTTCGGCAGCGGCCGCTGGTCCAGCAGGACGTGCACCGCCAACTGGTCCAGGTGGAAGAAGTCCAGCCGCTGGCCGGGCGTGTGCGGCACACCGAGCCGCCGGGCCTGGAGGGTGAGCGCCCAGTCCGCCTCGTGGATCTGGGCGTAGACGGCGAGATCGTTGCGCGGGGCGGCCATCCGGGCGGCGGCCGCGGCGATCTCCAGGTTGGCGGCGCTCGTCTCGGCGCAGGCGTACAGGGTCGCGGCCCGGGGGACGCCGGCGCCACGCAGCACGTCCGGGTCGCGGGCGTCGCCGTTGACCCCGAGCAGCCCGCGCCGCCGCAACTCCAGCGGACCGATCGGCCGGGTCCGGACCACCACGACGCGATGGCCGCTCAGGTGCAGGCGGTGCGCCAGCGTCCGGGCGACCGAGGAGTCGCCGCAGACCACCACGTGCCGCCGGGAGCGGCGGGCCCGCAGGCGGCGCATCTCGCTGGCCAGCAGGACCCGGGCGGCCTCGGCGAAGGCGTACAGCGTGACGATCGGGGCCACGAACCGGGCCACCTGCAGGGCCGGCGGGAACTCGGTGCCGCCCTCCAGCGGATCGGAGCCCAGGACGAACAGCTGCAACGTGCCGTACAGCAGGTTCAGCGGGTCACGGTCGGCGACGCCCTGCGCGGCGAGGTACTGGTCGAGGCCGATGAAACCGAGAACCAGCGCCAGCACCCCGGCCAGGGCGAACAGGGCCCGCGTCACGGTGACGGCGGGCTGTCCCTGGTCGTCGGCGAGGGAGAGCGGGGTGCGCGGAAAGGTGGCCATCGATCCACATTGTCACACCCCGCCGCCGTGCGGCTACGCAGCGATCAGAGCGCGCATCCTTCGGACGCGGGCGGCAGCGGGGCCGGCACACCGACACTCGGCAGGCCGAGCGACACACCCTTCAACTTCGGGGTACGACCGGACTCGTACGCGTCTCCGGCCCGGGTACGGCGGTGGCTGAGCGGGTTCCCGTCGGCGTTCAGGTGGTGCGGCGCGGCGTAGGTCACCACGGTCTCGACGATGTCACCGGGACGCGGCACGGTGTCCCCGGTCGCGAAGTGCACGAGCCGGCCGTCCCGGGCCCGGCCGCTGAGCCGGCCGGTCCGCTCGTCCTTGCGGCCCTCGCCGACCGCGACCAGCACCTCGACCTTCTGCCCGACGAGCTTCTTGTTCTCCGCCCAGGTGATCTCTTCGAGGGTGGCGATGAGCCGGTTGTAGCGGTCCTGGACGACCGCCTTCGGCACCTGCTCCTCCATGGTGGCGGCGGGCGTACCGGGCCGTTTCGAGTACTGGAAGGTGAAGGCGCTGGAGAACCGGGCCCGCCGGACCACCTCGAGGGTCTGCTCGAAGTCCTCCTCGGTCTCGCCGGGGAAGCCGACGATGATGTCGGTGGTGATCGCGGCGTCCGGCATGGCGGCCCGGACCTTCTCGATGATGCCCAGGTACTTCTCCTGGCGGTAGCTGCGGCGCATCGCCTTCAGCACCCGGTCGGAGCCGGACTGCAACGGCATGTGCAGCGAGTGGCACACGTTCGGCGTCTCGGCCATCGCGGCGATCACGTCGTCGGTGAAGTCCTTCGGGTGCGGGCTGGTGAACCGGACCCGCTCCAGACCCTCGACGTCCCCGGTGGCGCGCAGCAGCTTGCCGAAGGCGAGCCGGTCGCCGAACTCGACGCCGTACGAGTTCACGTTCTGCCCGAGCAGGGTGATCTCGAGGACGCCCTCCTTGGTGAGGGCCTCCACCTCGGCGAGGATCTCGCCGGGGCGGCGGTCCTTCTCCTTGCCGCGCAGGCTCGGGACGATGCAGAAGGTGCAGGTGTTGTTGCAGCCCACCGAGATCGAGACCCAGCCGGAGTAGGTCGACTCGCGCTTGGTCGGCAGGGTGGAGGGGAAGACCTCGAGCGACTCGAGGATCTCGACCTGCGCCTCCTCGTTGTGCCGGGCGCGCTCCAACAGGGCCGGCAGCGACCCGATGTTGTGGGTGCCGAAGACCACGTCGACCCAGGGCGCCTTCTTGACGATGTCGCCCTGGTCCTTCTGCGCCAGGCAGCCGCCGACCGCGATCTGCATGCCCGGGTTCTTGAGCTTGGTGGGGCGCAGGTGGCCGAGGTTGCCGTAGAGGCGGTTGTCGGCGTTCTCCCGGACCGCGCAGGTGTTGAAGACCACGACGTCCGCCGCGTCCGCGTCCGCGGCGCGCACATAACCCGCGTCCTCCATCAGGCCGGAGATCCGCTCGCTGTCGTGCACGTTCATCTGGCAGCCGTAGGTGCGCACATCATAGGTACGCGCGCTGCCGCTCATCTCGGTAGTCATGGCAATTGACCAGGCTACCCGTTACGCCGCGGCGGGCCGCTCCGGCGTCGGGCCGGGTTTCCACCGCGATCGGTGACAGCCGGCCGGGGCGGCACAGGACGGGTCGGCGCCGGTGCAGGGCCGGACGTTGCGGCGTTCCGGCCCGTCGTCGGTCTCCACCTCGTCGACGTGTACCGCCCGTAACGTTCCGTCCGGCTCCGCCAGCACGTACCGGGACGGGTTGAGGGTGTCGTCGGGAAGCAGGACCGCGGCACACAGCCGGACCGCGACGGCGCTCGCGATGGTCTCCTCGGCGACGCCGGCGGGCGTCACGTAGATGTCGACCAGGGTCGGGAAATCCCCTCCGACGTGGTAGACGTCGCAGAGCAGATCAGCTCCGGGGACCATGCCGTGCACCGGGCGCTCGAGCGCCCCGGCGAGCGCGCCCATGACCCGGTCGGGCTCACAGTGACCGGCGACACACCAGTTCCACGGGCCGTCCGCCATGTACTCCATGCTCTCGGCCCCTCTCTCAGCGCAATGGCTGTGTTACCGCTCCGTGACCATTCTCGACACAATCCGATACTGCTCGCCCCATAGGGTGTGTCCATTCGAGTGAACCGAGAACGAGTGGATGGACCAGGGGTGACAGACGAGGCTCTCATCGTCCTAGAGAACGTCAACAAGTGGTTCGGCCCCTTGCACGTGCTGCAGGACGTTGACCTGTCCGTCGCGCGCGGCGAGGTCGTGGTCGTGATCGGACCCTCCGGGTCCGGCAAGTCCACGCTGTGCCGGGCCATTAACCGGCTGGAGCCGATCGACTCCGGCCGGATCATCTTCGACGGACAGGCACTGCCGGCCGAGGGCCGGGAGCTGGCCCGGCTGCGCAGCGAAGTCGGCATGGTCTTCCAGTCCTTCAACCTGTTCGCCCACAAGACCATCCTCGAGAACGTGATGCTCGGGCCGGTCAAGGTGCGCAAGGAGAAGAAGGCGGTGGTCCAGGACCGGGCCATGTCCCTCCTCGAACGGGTGGGCATCGCCAACCAGGCCGAGAAGTACCCGGCCCAGCTCTCCGGCGGCCAGCAGCAGCGGGTGGCCATCGCCCGCGCGCTCGCCATGCAGCCCAAGGCCCTGCTCTTCGACGAGCCGACCAGCGCCCTCGACCCGGAGATGGTCGGTGAGGTGCTGGAGGTCATGACGTCGCTGGCCCGCGAGGGGATGACCATGGTCGTGGTCACCCATGAGATGGGCTTCGCACGCCACGCCGCCGATCGTGTCGTATTCATGGCAGACGGCCAGTTGGTCGAACAGGCGACGCCGGACGAATTCTTCGCGAACCCCCGCAGCGATCGGGCCAAGGACTTCCTGTCCAAGATCCTCACGCACTGATGTGCCCCTCAGGGCCGCCACACGACGGCGCCCTGATCGAAAAGGAGATGAACTATGCGTTTCACTCGCGTAGCCGCTGTGGCCACCGCCGCGGCTCTGACCTTTACCCTGACCGCGTGCGCCGGCGAGGACGCCGGATCCGATGGTGACACCGGCGGCGCCGCCAAGTCGTTCGCGGCCGGCAGCACCATGGAGCGGCTCAACAAGGCCCAGTCGGTCAAGGTCGGCACGAAGTTCGACCAGCCCGGCTTCGGCCTCAAGGGCCTGTCCGGCAAGCCCGAGGGCTTCGACGTCGAGGTCTCGAAGATCATCGTCAAGGAGCTCGGGATCCCCGCGGACAAGATCGAGTTCGTCGAGACGACCTCGAAGGTCCGTGAGGACGCCATCGTGAACAACAACGTCGACTTCATCGTGGCGACGTACACGATCAACGACAAGCGCAAGGAGCGCGTCGCGTTCGCCGGGCCGTACTACGAGGCCGGCCAGAACATCCTGGTCAAGGCGGACGACACGACCATCACCGGCCCGGACTCCTTCAAGGCCGGCGACAAGAAGGTCTGCTCGGTGACCGGCTCCACCCCGGCCGAGAACATCAAGACGTACGTCAAGGACGTCGCCGCCCAGGTGGTGCTCTTCGACACCTACGACAAGTGCATCAGCGCTCTCGACGGTGGCCAGGTCAACGCCGTGACCACCGACAACGTCATCCTGCTCGGCTACATCGCCAAGAACGAGGGCAAGTACAAGCTGGCCGGCGACAACTTCACCAAGGAGCCGTACGGCATCGGCGTGAAGATCGACGACAAGGACTTCCGGACCTTCATCAACGACACCCTCGAGAAGGCCTACGCCGACGGCAGCTGGAAGAAGGCGTGGGACGACACCGCCGGCAAGTTCGGCGCCGAGCTGGGCGCCGCCCCCGCCGTCAACCGTTACTGAGAACATCAGCTGATCCGGGAGTTTCCGTCCGTGAATGTGCTCATAGACAAGTTCGACGTCTTCGCGGGCGGGTTCTGGTTGACTCTCCAGATCTGCGTGCTCGCCGCGATCGGCGCCCTCATTCTGGGCGCCGTCGTGGCGGTGCTCCGCATCTCGCCGGTGCCGCCGCTGCGGGCGGTCGGCACCGCGTACGTCACGGTCTTCCGCAACATGCCGCTGACCGTGGTCATGTTCTTCGCCGCGTTCGCGCTGCCGGCCCTCGGCTCCAACGCGGACTTTCTGCGGATCCCGGGCCTCGATGTGGTCTTCACCCGGCTCGGCACCGACCTGCCGTACTTCCGCTTCGCCCTGATCGCGCTGACCCTCTACACCGCCGCGTTCGTCTGTGAGGCGCTGCGGTCCGGCATCAACGCGGTGCCGCCCGGCCAGGCCGAGGCCGCCCGTTCCCTCGGGCTGACCTTCGGACAGAACCTGCGGTACGTGGTGCTACCGCAGTCGTGGAAGGCCTCGATCGTCCCGCTCGGTTCGGTGATCATCGCGATGATCAAGAACTCGGCGCTGATCGGCTTCTTCGGCGTCGTCGGCGACCTCTCGCAGAGCGCCGACCAGCTCACCTCGGCCGAGGGGTACGCCTTCATCCCCGTCGCCATCGGCATCTCGATCGGATACCTGATCATGACCGTCCCTCTCGGGGCCCTCCTGGACCGGATCGAGCGCCGTCAGGCGGTGGCGGCCCGATGAGCAGCGTCCTCTACGACATCCCCGGCCCGCGCCAGCGGCGCCTCACCCTGATCCTCAGCATCGCGGCCACCATCCTGGTGCTGGCCGGCGCGTACTACCTGATCTACCTGCCCCTGGACGAGAAGGGGCAGTTCTCGATGGAGTTGTGGGGACCGCTGATCGACCCCTCCAACGAGAACTTCGTTCTGGTCTGGGAACGGATCTGGGTCGGCATCAAGAACACCCTGATCGCGGCCGTTCTGGCCATCGTCGCGTCGCTGATCATCGGCACCCTGCTGGCGGTTCTGCGCCTGCAGCTCAAGGACCTCGCCGGCCGCCGCTACGCCGACCTCTCCGCCCCGGCCGCCTACCTGCTGCGCGGCCTCGGCACCGGGCTGGCCGTGCTCACCCGGTTCTGCGTGGAGGTGTTCCGCGGTCTGCCCGTGGTCATCACGATCTTCTTCGTGGCGCGCGGCTTCCCCGAGTTCGGGATCACCCTGGAGACGCTGTGGTATCTGGTGATCGGTCTGACCATCTACAACGGCGTGGTCATCGCCGAGATCCTGCGCTCCGGCATGGAAGGCCTGCCGTTCGGGCAGCGTGAGGCGGCCGTCGCGATCGGGCTCTCACCGTTCCAGACGACCACGCTGATCCTGCTGCCACAGTCCTTCCGAATCATGCTCCCCGCGTTGATCAGCCAGCTCGTGGTGGTCCTCAAGGACACCTCGCTCGGCTTCATCATCAGCTACGAGGAGACCCTGAACATCGGCAAGCAGATCATCGGCGTGCTGAGCAACCCGATCCAGGTCTACTTCGTGATCGCGGTGCTCTTCATTCTGGTCAACTACTCGCTGTCCAAGCTCGCCCAGTACGTCCAGCGCCGGCTCGCGCGGGGCCGCAAGACCGCCGGCACCGCAGCCCAGGTGCCGCCCGCCGCCCTCGCCGCACAGGCCGACGGCAGCGCCGCGGCCGTGTGACCCAACGTTTCGGGCTCGGCCGGCCGGCCGAGCCCGAAACGGTCACTCCGCAGTCGCCTTCGGGGCAAAGACCCCGGCTCCTATCTGGCCAACTCGGTCACCCGGGACTCACGGACCACGGTGACCCGGATCTGGCCCGGGTAGGTCAGCTCCTCCTCGATCTGCTTCGCCACGTCACGGGCCAGAACGGCGGCGCCGATGTCGTCGATGTCGTCCGGCCGCACCATCACCCGGATCTCGCGGCCGGCCTGCATCGCGAAGACCTTCTCCACCCCGAGCTTCCCGCCGGCGATCTCCTCGATCCGCTCCAGGCGCTTGACGTACGCCTCCAGGCTCTCCCGCCGGGCCCCCGGCCGCCCGCCCGAACAGGCGTCCGCGGCCTGCGTCAGAACCGCCTCGATGGTCTGCGGCGGCACCTCGTTGTGGTGCGCCTCGATCGCGTGGACGATGTCCTCGTGCTCGCCGTACTTGCGGGCCAGATCGGCGCCGATCAGGGCATGACTGCCCTCCACCTCGTGGGTCAGCGCCTTGCCGATGTCGTGCAGGAAAGCGGCCCGCTTCATGGTCGGCACGTCCAGGCCCATCTCGGCGGCCATGATCCCGGCGATGTGCGCCGTCTCCACCAGATGCTTCAGCACGTTCTGGCCGTAACTCGTCCGGTACCGCAGCCGGCCCAGCAGCTTCGCCAGCTCCGGATGGATGTTCGTGATCCCGACATCGACCAGAGCCTCCTCGGCCGCCCGGTCGCAGAGCCGCTCCACCTCGTTCTTCGCGCTGTCGAAGACCTCCTCGATCCGGTGCGGATGGATCCGGCCGTCCAGGACCAGCTTCTCCAGCGTCAGGCGGCCCACCTCACGGCGTACCGGATCGAAGCAGGAGAGAAGGACCGCCTCGGGCGTGTCATCGATGATCAGGTTGACGCCGGTCGTCGACTCGAACGCCCGGATGTTGCGGCCCTCACGGCCGATGATCCGGCCCTTCATCTCGTCGCTCGGCAGATGCAGCACGCTGACCACACTCTCCGCGGTCTGCTCGCTGGCGATCCGCTGGATCGCGTCGACCACGATGTGCCGGGCCCGGGTGTCCGCAGTGTTCTTCGCCTCGGTCTCGATGTCCCGGATCAGGATCGCCGCCTCGCGCTTCGCCTGCCCCTCGATCGCCTCGATCAGCTCGGTCCGGGCCGCCTCGGCGGTCAGCCCGGCGATCCGCTCCAGCTCCCGGCGCCGGACATCCTCGGCCTTCGTCAGGTCGGCCTCCCGCGTGGTGAGAGCCGCCTCCCGCGCCGACAGATCCGTCTCCAGCGTGGCCAGGCGGCGCTCCCGCTCGACGAGGCGCTCCACCTCCTCGCCGTGCAGCCGCTCCCGCTCGTCGATCCGGGCGGCCCGGCGCTCCACCTCGGCCGCCTGCTCCTTCACCGTGGCGTTGAGCAGCGCGATCTCCCGCTCCCCGGACCGGCGGGCGGCGGCACGCACCTGCTCCGCGTCGGCCTCGGCCTGACGGTGGGCGTGCTCCAGGATGGTGTCGGCCTCGCTGTGCGCGGTCTCCAGAACCCGGCGGGCCTCGGCCCGGGCGGCGCTCGCCTCGGCCTTCGCGGCGGCGGCCTCGGCACGCACCGACGCGGCCTTGGCGTTGGCGTCCTCCACCTTCGCCCGGGCGTCACCGACCGCCTGCTCCTGCCGCTCCTGGGCGTCCTGCCGGTCGGCGCGCAGCTGGCGCAGCGCCCGTGCCCCGAGGACCAGCCCCGCTATCACCGCTACGGCGATCACGATGATGGCAACCACCAGCACCCAGTCCAGCGGGGTCATCATCTCGCCGCGTCTCCCTTCGCCGCCGGCGCGGTGCACACGCGCGGGCCTCTCTGCGGGATGCCCGACCAAGGCAGCAGATCGCGGGCGGCACCGGCCCCCGGGTACACGCGCTCCGCCGTTCGGCCACCCCGGCTTCCAGTCTCCGTCCGACGCCGGCGATCCGCCGGGCACCGGGTGCGGCTCACCGCGCCGGGACTCGGCCGCCCTCGCCGGATCACCGGGTCGGGTGGCGCCGTTCCGGGCCTCGGTCGCGGGCTCGGGCTGTGGTGTCCGGTCGCCTCTCCGGTTACCCCGGAGTCGCCCGGGTTACCGCGGAGCCTTCGGTTCCCTGGAGCCTGCCGGCCCGCAACCTTCCGGCACCTGAGGCTTTCCGGCCTGCCCAGAGCTTCCGGTCGTCCGCAGCCATTCAGCTACCCGGAGCCTTCGACCCGCCCGCAGCCATTCAGCTACCCGAAGCCTTCGACCCGCCCGCAGCCATTCAGCTACCCGCAGCCTGCCGGTCCGACCGGTACCTGGGCCCTGGTCACCCGGTTGCCCGTGGTCTTCGCGGAACTTCGGTTGCTTGAGCCTGCCGGTCGCCCGAAGCCTGCCGGTGCCCGTAGCCCTTCCGGTCGCGCACGCGGATCGCCTTTGGGAGCCGCGGCATCGTGGTCGCCGCGAAGCGATCCAGCCGCTGCCCCGGCCGGCCCGGCCCGGTGCTCGAACGTCCCGGCGACCTCGGAGTCCGTAACGACTCGGTCCTTCAACCGAGTCGCGCCGGAATCCGCCGCCGCCTGCTCGGCCGGCCCGGCCGCCGTGGGAGGACTCCTGAATCGCTTCAACCCGGCGGCTGCCGCCGCCTGATCGCCTCGATTCCGTCGTTTCGCCTACCCGGGCGGCCCGGTCGCATGGGAAACCGGTCGAAGCGACTGTGTCAGCCGAACCGTCCGGACCCCGGTCAGCGACCGGTCTTCGGACCAGTCGCTCCGCTCAAGCAGGACGACCGGTTCAGAGCCGGAACATCCGCCGGCCTGAGCCGGAGACGATGTGCCGGAATCCTCCCCTGCCGCCCGCCGTCACGGAGGGCGCTCGAGCTCCTCGGCCGGGGAAGCGCTGCCCGATGATGACCATGAGGACATCCCGTCAGCGTTTCCCTGCGTAGCCTCGCCACCGCGGTCGCCACGCCAACCGGGAACATCGTCACCGTCCGTGGGATACGACAATGTCTCGAGCGATCTTCCTCGCCCGAGACCCCGTCTGATGATCCTCCGGCCGGCTCAGGTGCCCCCTGTCGGCGAGCCGCCCGTCAGCCGCTCGAATCAGAGTGTGTGGAGTTGTGGGGTTGACCGCCGGTATGTCGCGCCATCAGCCGCGCGGTCAGCGGCCGATGGAGGCACCTCACGAGCGTCGGACCGCCCAAGTGATGCCGTAATGTGATGCGATCTATGTTGTGCCTGTTGCATGAGATGGTCGAACAAACCTTGTGTAACGCGAGGCTAGGTCGCGAGCACCGCTTCGGTCAAGGACTCATGATTCGGCAGCGGATGGGACGTAGGGCACAGACCCGCTTACGCCCAGCTCACGAACCCACAGGACATTTCCGGCGTACCATGCGATCACGCCACAGTGATGAAGAGCCGCTCCAGACTTCAACCATTATCACCACCGCCGCCAGCACTCTCACCATGCGACACGGAGCGTGATAGTGAGGCGCGGTAACGGAGCGTATCAGCCGCCCCGGCCCCGAGGCCGTTGCGTGATATCGCACCGAAGGGACACCAGCGGAGCATTCCTCACATGAGGATCATATCGGTGAAATCCCTGGTCCCGGCGCCAACACCGGTCTCGAGCGCCGACTCGCATCAGCGAAAGTTTCGGCCACCGCCGCGACGACTGACGGAAACCCGCCACCGACCCTTCGAGGCTGGCAACACTTTCCCGCGGATCCCTGTCACAGCGAGGAACGGCCCCACAGCAACGCCGGGCGCGCACCGAAGTCGTCCGGTTTCCCGGCCACGACCACGCCCAGGCGATCATGATCCACGCAGTCATGCCCCGCCGACTCGCCACGCGGACAAGAAGTGTGCAAACCCACCCCGCCGCGCGGCCACCGGGCAGGGAGCGGCCCACCGCCCGACGCGAGCCATAGGCATGCGAACCCCGCCGCGCCGCGTGGCGACCGGGCCGTGGCCGCGCGTCGTCAGAGGCCGGTGGCCTCGTCCTCGAGCGCATCCGGGTCGATCGCGTCGGCGAATTCGGCGGCCTCCGCGTCGCGGGCGGCCAGCGCGTCCTTGACGGCGCGGATGGCGATGCCGGCCGGATATCCCTTTCGGGCGAGCATCGCGACCAGCCGCCGGAAGACCGCCTCCGGGGCACCTGTCGCCGAACGGAGCTTGCGATCGACCAGCGCCCGGGCGGCGGCCGCCTCCGCCTCGTCGTCGACCGCCTCCAGCGCTTCGGAGGCCACCTCGGCGTCGACCCCGCGCTGGCGCAGCTCATTGGCCAGCGCCCGTCGGGCCAGCCCTCTCCCGTGATGACGGCTGGAGACCCACGCCCGGGCGAAGGCCGCGTCGTCGATGATGCCGACCTCGTCGTACCGGTCGAGGACCTCGGCGATCACCTCTTCGGAGATCTCCTTGCGGACCAGCGCCTTCGCCAGCTCGGCTCGGGTCCGTGGGCGCACCGCGAGCTGGCGAAGACAGATCTCCCGGGCGAGCTCGGACTCGCTGCGCGGCGGCTCCGGCCGCTCCCGCCCGTTTCCACCCGCGTGGTCATCCGGCATGCCGGATCCGGCCGGGCGCCGGCGGGCGCCACGACCACCGGCACGGCGGGTCGCACCCGCCTCTCCGTCCTCCGGCATGCCGGAGGCGGCCCGGGGCGGGATGGCATCCCACCCTCGCCCGGACCGTGCACCGCGCCGTCCAGCCATCGCCGGTTACCGGATCAGAAGTCGACCGGCGGCAGCTCGGGGCCACCGGCGGCATCGGCACCGGCCTGCCCGACGCCGAGCTTCTCCAGGATCTTCTTCTCGATCTCGGCGGCGACGTCGGGGTTCTCCCTCAGGAACTCCCGCGCCTTCTCCTTGCCCTGGCCGAGCTGGTCGCCGTCGTACGTGTACCAGGCGCCCGACTTCCGGATGATGCTCTGCTCGACACCGACGTCGATGAGCGAACCCTCCCGGGAGATGCCCTTGCCATACATGATGTCGAACTCGGCCTGCTTGAACGGCGCGGCCACCTTGTTCTTGACGACCTTGACCCGGGTGCGGTTGCCGACGACGTCGGTGCCGTCCTTCAGGCTCTCGATGCGCCGGACGTCGAGCCGGACCGAAGCGTAGAACTTGAGAGCCCGGCCACCGGTCGTCGTCTCGGGCGAGCCGAACATGACGCCGATCTTCTCGCGCAGCTGGTTGATGAAGATCGCGGTGGTGCCCGAGTTGTTGAGAATACCGGTGATCTTCCGAAGGGCCTGGCTCATGAGACGGGCCTGCAGACCGACATGGCTGTCACCCATCTCACCCTCGATCTCGGCACGCGGCACGAGGGCGGCCACCGAGTCGATGACGATGATGTCGAGAGCACCCGAACGGATCAGCATGTCCGCGATCTCGAGGGCCTGCTCACCGGTGTCCGGCTGGGAGACGAGAAGGGCATCGGTGTCGACACCGAGGGCCCGCGCGTACTCCGGGTCGAGGGCGTGCTCGGCGTCGATGAACGCCGCGATACCGCCGGCCTTCTGCGCGTTCGCCACCGCGTGCAGGGCGACCGTGGTCTTACCGCTGGACTCCGGCCCGTAGATCTCGATGACCCGGCCACGCGGCAGGCCACCGACGCCCAGCGCCACATCCAGCGCGATGGAGCTGGTCGGGATGACGGCGGTCTGCACGACCGGCCGCTCCCCGAGCCTCATCACCGAGCCCTTGCCGAACTGCTTGTCGATCTGCGCCAGCGCCAGCTCGAGCGCTTTCTCACGATCAGGTGTTCCTGCCGCCATTCCCGCCACCCCTGTATTCGATTTCGCGTTCTTCGCCGACGAGCTTTTGTTCACCACGGTCGACACGGTAGGCGGTGGGTATGACAAAAATCCTCCGCCCTGTCGTGTGCTGTGGATGACCGAGCCGCTGTGGACAATAGCCGAACACCTGTACGAGGATCGAGAGAACCGCCGAACAGACGTACGAAAGCAGCTCAGCGTAGCCGCGCGGGCACCCGATCGGGGTACGCGGCGACCACCGCGCGCCAGATGGTAGCCGTTTCGACACCCTGAGCGATGGCCGTGTCGATGGTCCGGCCGCCCAGCTCCGTGAAGGCGTGATCCGCCGCGATGCTGTGGGCGTAGGCGGACCCGAAACTCTGCTCCAGGCGTTCCCAGAAATCTGTCAGGCGCACCGTGAAAGGTTACCCACGAACGGGCCGCCGACCCGTCAGGCGACCGCCGCGGCCGCGACCCGGAGGTCGTCGACCAGTCCCCGGTACGCCGTCTCGCGATCATCCGCACGCAGCACCGCCGAGGGGTGGATCGTGGCCAGCGCCTGGATCTCGGCCACCGGGAAGTCCTCGGGGTGCTGGGCCGACGCCGGCCATGGCATCAGCTGCCCACGTGACCGGGTCACCCGGAACGACGGGCCGAGCAGCGCCTTGCCCGCGGTGGCGCCCAGGATGACCACGAGCTCCGGCTTGAGCAGCGCGAACTCCGAGACCAGCCACGGACGGCAGGCGGTGATGTGGGCGGGCCCCGGGTTCTGGTGGATCCGCCGGGTGCCGCGCGGCTCGAACCTGAAGTGCTTCACCGCATTCGTGATGTAGAGATCGGCCGGGTCGATGCCGGCGTCGTCGACCGCCTCCCGCAGCAGCCGGCCCGCCGGCCCCACGAACGGCAGCCCCTGCCGGTCCTCGATGTCGCCGGGCTGCTCGCCGACGAAGACGATCTTCGCGTGCGGCGCCCCGCGCCCGAACACGGTCTGGGTCGCGTTCTGGTGGAGCTCGCAGCCCTGACAGTCCGCCGCGGCCGACTTCAGCTCGTCGATGCTCCGGGGGTGCGGCGGCACCCATCGCTGCGCGCCGACCGGCGCCTCCGTCCATGGCATTGCACCGTTCTACCCGCAGCCACCGACAAAATTCCCACCGCCCCGACCCGTCCGGATGACGGCACTCCCCCTTCCCGCGCCAGACCTCACCTCATCGGCGGAACCACGCCCGCCGGGTTGACCGCGGCCGCCACCGCTCCGGCCAGGTCGGTCGCCTCCGCCGGCTCGAGTGTGCTGATCGTGATGCGGATCCCCGGTGGGGAGCCCATCCGGAAGAGGGCGCCGGGCGCCACCGCGTACCCCCGATCGCGGAGCGCCGCGACCGCCCGGGTCTCGTCGGGCACCGGAACCCAGACGTTGATACCGGTCTCGCCGAAGGCCTCGACGCCCTCCGCCCGGAGCGCCGCCCGGAGTGAGCGGCGGCGTTCCGCGTACGTCCTCGCGGCGTGCGCGACCAGCTCGGTGGTCTCCTCGTCCCGCCAGAGCCGGAGCAGGAGCCGCTGCAGGACGGTCGACACCCAGCCCATGCCGATCCGCATGCGGCCGGCCACCCGGGCCGCGGTCGTCTCGTCGCCGGCGAGCACGGCGATGCGCAGGTCCGGCCCGAAGGGCTTGGAGGCGGACCGGACGAACGCCCAGGAGCCGGTCACCGGACCGATGCAGTGCGGCTGACGCTCGGCCAGCTCGGCCGCGTGGTCATCCTCGATGACGACGACGCCCGGATGGCCGGCCAGCAACTCCCGGAGCCGGGCGGCCCGCTCGGCTCCGACCGCGGCGCCGGTCGGATTCTGCGCGCGGACGGTGATCACGACGGCCCGGGCGCCCGATCGCAACGCTGCGGCCAGCGCTTCCGGGTCGGGCCCCTCGGCGTCGACCGCGAACGGCACCGCGCGCAGGCCCAGGGCGGCCACCAGGTCGATCAGGGCGGCCCACCCGGGATCCTCGACCGCGACGCCGTCGCCTGGTCGAAGGTGAGCGGTGAGAACCCGCTCGATCGAGTCGAGCGCTCCCGAGGTGACCACGATCACCGCGCCGGAGACGGGAACTCCCTCGTCCAGCAGGCGGGGCCGGGCGGCGTCGGCCAGCTCCGGCATGGTCACCGCGGACGCATACCCCTGCGGCGGGCCGGGCCGCGCCGCGAGCGCGGCGATCGCCGGAGCCAAGGGCGGCAGCAGATGCGGATCCGGCTCTCCGGTGGAGAGATCGCGCAGGCCCGGCGGAGCCGGCGTACGCAGAGCCGCTCGCGTCACCGCGACGGCCGGCCGGGAACGGACGCGGGTGCCGCGCCGCCCCTCGGTCTCGATCACGCCGCGCTGGCGCAGCTCCTGATAGGCCTTGGCCACGGTGGCCGGGCTGACGTGCAGAGAGCCGGCGAGGACCCGGACCGACGGCAGCGCCGCCCCGGCGATCCAGTCGCCCCGGACGATGCCCGCCTCGATGCTGGCCGAAATCTCGGCGGCGCTGTCACCGCTGACCTGATACTGTGCTGACACAGCAAGCAGTCTGTACTAGTACAAGGTCATTCGCAAGCGGAACAGCCGGGGAGGCCATCATGACCGACCTCTACACCCCCACTTCTCGTACGACGGCCACACGCACCCGGAAGCGGATGCACTACGAGCGCGACACGGCCCACGCCATTCTCGACGAGGCGTTCGACTGCGCGGTCGGTTTCGTGGTCGACGGTGAGCCCCGGGTGCTGCCCAACCTGCACGTCCGCCTCGGGGACACCCTCTACCTGCACGGCTCCACCGGCTCGCGGATCGGCCTGGCGGCCCGTGGCGACGGCGTCCCGGTGTGCGTGACCGTGACCCTGCTGGACGCGCTGGTCTACGCCCGGTCGCAGTTCAACCACAGCGCCAACTACCGTTCCGTGGTCGCTCTCGGGACCGCCCGGCCGGTCACCGACGACGCCGAGAAGCTGCGTGTGCTGTCCGCCCTGGCCGACAAGGTCGGTGACGGCCGCTCCCGGGACAGTCGGCCACCCACCCGCCAGGAGCTCGCTCAGACGACCGTGCTGGCGCTCCCGCTCGTCGAGGTGTCGGTGCGGATCCGGGCCGCCGGCGCCGTGGACGACCCGGAGGACCTGGACCTGCCGCACTGGGCGGGGATCCTGCCGCTGCGGACGGTGGCCGGTCCTCCGGTGACGGAGCCGGGCGTCGCGGCCGCCCCGCCGGCGTATCTTCCGGGTTCCCCGTCGGAGTGGCAGACCCCGGTCGTGCTGGAGGGCCGGCACGTGCGGCTCGAGCCCCTCACGCCCGGCCATGTGGAGCGCCTGTTCGAGGCGCTGGACGACGAGGAGGTCTGGCGGCACATCCCCTTCCCCCGGCCGCGCACGGCGGAGGATCTGGCCGAGGATGTCGCGGGTGTGCTGCGCGGCCAGTGGCTGGGCCAGCGTTCCGGTTGGGCGCAGGTCGACCCGGCCACGGGCGCGGTGATGGGCATGACGACCTACCACGACATCGACACGAATCTGCGGGCCCTCGGCATCGGTCACACCATGCTCGGACGGAAGTGGTGGCGGACCGGGGTCAACACCGAGGCGAAGCTGCTGCTGCTGGAGCGGGCGTTCGACGTGCTCGGCGCCGAACGCGTGTTCTGGTATACGGACGTTCGCAACGAGCGGTCCCAGCAGGCGATCGCACGGCTGGGCGCCAGCCGTGACGGGGTGATCCGTCGTCAGCGCAAGCGGCCCGACGGCAGCTGGCGGGACACCGTGCTGTTCGCCATGACGGTGGACGAGTGGCCGGCCGCGGCCCGGCGCCTCAGGGACCGGCTGGCCGGCGGATGAGTCCCATCAGCGATACTCCGGAGCGCTCCGGCGAGAAAGGTTGACCGATGCTCGGCATCACTGATTTCTGGACGTACGTGCTGGGCGTGGTGGCCATCATCCTCCTGCCCGGCCCGAACTCGATCTTCGTGCTCTCGGTGGGAGCCCAGCGCGGCGTCCGCGCCGGCTACCAGGCCGCGTGTGGCGTGTTCCTGGGCGACGCGGTGCTCATGATCCTCTCGGCGACCGGCGTCGCCTCCCTGATCGCCGCCTACCCGGCCCTGTTCCTCGTGCTGAAGTACGCGGGAGCGGCGTACCTGTCCTGGGTCGGCCTCAACATCATCCGCAGCGCCTGGCGGCGGTGGCGCGACCGTGCCGTGCCGGCCCCCGCACCGACCGGCGAGCCACCGGCCGGGATGCAGCGGCCGTTCCGGCGGGCCGCCGTGATCAGCCTGCTCAACCCCAAGGCGATCCTGTTCTTCGTGTCGTTCTTCATCCAGTTCGTTCAGCCCGGCTATCCGCATCCGGAGCTGTCGTTCCTGGTTCTCGGCACGGTCGTGCAGTTCTTCAGCGCGCTCTACCTGTCCGCCCTGATCTTCGGGGGCCGCTACCTCGCCGGGCAGTTCCGGGAACGACGGCGGCTGGCCACCGGAGCGACCACCGCGGTGGGCACGCTGTTCGTGGGATTCGGGATCAAACTCGCCACGGCCAGCGTGGGCTGAGACGCCCCACGATCAGGAAGGGCTCGGGGCCGGACGGCGGGTGGCGCCCGCCGCGTAGAAGGTGCCGCGGACCATCTGGAGCTTGCCGAGGTCCGCGGTCCACGTCTTCTCCGCGGTGGTCCAGCCCAGCGCGAAGGCCCGACCGTCGACCACGAACCATCGGACGATGGCGTGCCGGGCGGCGCCGTCCCGGGTTCGGTAGCGGTACTCCCAATCGGCAGCCCGGTGCAGCAGGGCCACCGCTTCGATCCGCACTCTCGTGTAGCCGGGCAGCCCACCCGGTCCGGCCAGGCGGGCCTCCTCGGCCTGTAACGCCTGGACCGGGTCGGCGGCGGGGTCTCGGCCGGTGTCGAGGCTCAGCACCCTGGAGTTCCGGGAGTTCCGGAAACAGTAGGTCGTACCGATTCGCTGGTAGGTCCAGTCGTCGGGGACGGCGACGTGAAAGCCGGATCCGTCGGTGAAGTAGGACCAGCCGGAGGGCAGGGTCCATCCGTTGACGCCTCGGGTCGCGCCCTTCCGCGGAGTCGCCGGGAGGCCCGTCGGCGGTGACGCGTCACAGGGGGCGGAGGCGAAGGCTCCCCGCTGTGGCGAACTCGCCGCCGTGGAAGGGACCACGGTGGCCGGCTCGGAGTCAGCCGGTGAGCCGCCGGGCTCGGGCGAGGAGACCTGGGGAGGCTGGGAGCTCCGAGGAACCGGCGAGACCGGGGAGATCGGAACTTCGGCGGGCGGCACCGGGACGGTGGGTAACGGCGTGGTCGTCACCAGCGACTCCGTCATGGACGAGGGGGACGGGAGGAAGACCTGGGGGCGGGGATCATCGCGGTCGGCCACGTAACCCGCGAACACACTGCCGCCGAGCGCCAGCATGACGAGAGCGGTGACGGTGATCCGGGTCCGCTTCACCCGTACCGATCGGGTGGGTTTCGGGTTTGACGTCCGGCTCGTCGTGTCGCCCGAGGCCGCGCGGACGACGGCCGTGCCGGCGGCGGGCGGGAGCCGGGAGGTCTTCGGCTCCGCCGGCTCGGACGGCGGTGGGTCCGTGGCCTGACGGTTGACCGGTTCGCCGGCGGGACGTTCGCCCGGGATGCGCACCCCGGCGTCCGGCGGACCGGACGGCGCTGTCGGCTGCCAGAGCTCCAGTTTCGTGCCTGTCATGCCGGATGCGGGACCGTCGTCCCGGCCCGCCTCCGGAGCGTGCGCGGTCGTTCCCGGCCTGCCCGTGGCCGCCGCGGGAGGATCTGACCCCGGGGACGGGCCGGCCGCCCGGGACGGGCCCGGCTCAGGGGCCACCGCGCGAGACGACGCCGAGGACGGCTCGTCGCGGGAAAGGGGCGGATCATCCGGACCGGGCGCGCGGCCCGGCGATCCGGAAGGGTTCCCCACGATGAGATCAGACCGGGCACCTGACACAACCGCGGCCTCGGCCGGGCCTTCGGTCGACGGGCCGATCCCTGAGGGCTCGGCGTTCGGTTCCGCTGGAGCCGGTGTCGCGGGACGCGGCGCGTCGTCCTGACGGGTGCCGGGAGTGCGCGGCACATCGCGAACATCCTCCGCCGACGGGGGCGGATGTCCTCTGCCCGCCGAGGGACCCGGCACCGGCCCGGCCCGGTAGGTGGCGGATGGCCCAGGACCCCCGGCGGCGGACCCACCGGCGGCCCGCGGAACCGCGGTGGGTGGGCTCGGCGAAGACGGCTCGGATGTCCGCTTCACCACAACCTGCGGTGACGGCCCGACTGGCGGCCTCCCCGCGCCGCCCGTCGACGGCTCACCGCCGGTGGGCGGGACCGGGGCGGCGCCTGCGGCTCTCCGCACCGGATCGACCGAGGGGCTCGGCCGGCTGTGCGTCCCCGTCTCCGGCGCGGCCGAGGGGCTCGGCCGGCTGTGCGTCCCCGTCTCCGGCGCGGCGGCCGCCGGAGACGCGGGTGGAGGCGAGAGTCCGGCCACCGAGGCCGTCCCCCGGTGCGGCCGCGCCGGAGCCCCGGCCGCGTGCGGGGATCCCGTCTCGCGGGCCCGCCGGCCGTCACGCTGCCCGGGCAGGAACGGGATCTTCTCCGACGGGTCCTCGAACACGATCATGCGCAGCCGCCGCTCGACCTCCGGAACCGTCAGGCGGGTGGCCGGCTCGTATCGGAGGAGGCCGTCGAGCACCGAGGCCAGCGGGCCGGCCCGGACCGGCGGATCCGGCGGTTCCGTGGCGAGCGCCGCGAGGGTCGCCATCGCGGTCTCACGGGCGTAAGGTGACCGCCCTTCGACGGCCGCGTACAGGGTCGCGCCCAGTGACCACAGATCCGATTCGACGGTGGAGGCGCCGTCGCGCGCCCGTTCCGGCGACACGTACTGGGGCGAACCCACGATCAGGCCGGGGGCGGTCACGGACCCGTCGTCGACGAAGGTCGCGAGACCGAAATCGGTCAACACGACCCGTCCGTCAGTCCCGATGAGTACGTTGTGCGGTTTCACGTCGCGGTGCAGCACCCCGGCCCGGTGCGCCGCGGCGAGGGCGTCCAGGACGGCCAGGCCGATCCGCGCGGCGGCCGCCGGCTGGTACGGCCCTTCCTCGTGAAGCACCTGTTGGAGCGACCGGGACTGGACGTACTCCATGACGATCCAGGACAGCCCTTCGGCGTGCACGACGTCGTAGATCCGGACCACGTGGGGGTGGTTGAGCCGCGCCGCGCTCCGCGCCTCACGCAGGGTCCGAGCACGCAGACGATCCTGTTCGGCACCGGTCATCCAGTCCGGCGGAACGATCTCCTTGACGGCTACCTCGCGGTGGAGCATCTCGTCCCGGGCCAGCCAGACCCGCCCCATGCCACCGGCGCCGACCGGCTCCAGGAGACGGTACCGGCCGGCGACAAGCATCTGCCTGACCGCCATCGGCACCCACCCATCAAGTCGGGTATCAGGATAATCAGCCACAGACCGCCCAAGGAACGACGATCACCCGGCCCCCGCGTGCGGTTTCCACGGGAACGAGACGCCTCGAAACGCGCCCGGTGCCTCGGCGGACGGTTTTCTGTCGTACCCCCGGGGCAGGATGTGAGGCGTGCGAGAGGTGCTGGAAAGGTTCGGTCCGTCCACCCGGGAGTGGTTCACGGCCGCCTTCGCCGCGCCCACCGCCGCTCAGGCCGGGGCGTGGCGGGCGATCGGCGCGGGGCGCAACGCCCTGGTGGTCGCGCCGACCGGGTCCGGCAAGACGTTGGCCGCCTTCCTCTGGTCGCTCGACCGGCTGGCCCGTGAGCCGGTCCCCGAGCAGCCCCGGCAGCGATGCCGGGTGCTCTATGTGAGCCCGTTGAAGGCGCTGGCCGTCGATGTCGAGCGCAACCTGCGCGCCCCGCTCACCGGGATCCGTCAGGCGGCCGGGCGGCTGGGGCTGCCGCCTCCGGAGATCACCGTCGGGATGCGGACGGGCGACACTCCGGCAGACGAGCGGCGTGGCTTCACACGAACCCCGCCGGACATCCTGATCACCACGCCCGAGTCGCTGTTCCTGCTGCTCACCTCGGCGGCACGGGAGTCGCTGCGCGGCGTGCAGACGGTGATCATCGACGAGGTGCACGCGGTCGCCGCCACCAAGCGCGGCGCACATCTGGCCCTCTCCCTGGAGCGGCTGGACGCGCTTCTCGACCGCCCGGCCCAGCGGATCGGCCTGTCCGCCACGGTGCGCCCGATCGACGAGACGGCCCGGTTCCTCGGCGGCGCCCAGGATGTGGAGGTCGTCCAGCCGCGCAGCGCCAAGACGATCGAGGTGCTGGTCGAGGTCCCGGTGGAGGACATGACCCGTCTCGACGAGATGCCCGATCCGGATCCGGACGAGCCGGGCGGCAGCCGGCACACGCCGTCGATCTGGCCGGCCGTCGAGGAGCGGGTTCTCGACCTGATCGAGGCGCACCGGTCGACGATCGTGTTCACCAACTCGCGGCGCGGCTCGGAGCGGCTCTGCGCCCGGCTCAACGAGCTGGCCGCCGAGCGCGCCGATCCGGCTTCCGCACAGGCGCCTCCCGGCTCGCGGATGCCGGCGGAGATCATGGCTCAGGCCGGCGGCACGCGCGGCGCGCCACCGGTCGTCGCCCGCGCCCATCACGGCAGCGTCTCCCGTGAGGAGCGCAAACAGATCGAGGAGGCGCTCAAGTCCGGGCAGCTCCCGGCCGTGGTCGCGACATCCAGCCTGGAGCTGGGCATCGACATGGGCGCGGTGGATCTGGTGGTGCAGATCGAGGCGCCGCCGTCGGTCGCGGCCGGCCTGCAGCGCATCGGCCGTGCCGGCCACCAGGTGGGCGCCGTCTCCCGCGGTGTGGTCTTCCCGAAACACCGCGGCGACCTGCTGTCCTGTGCGGTGGTGGCGGAGCGGATGGGCGCCGGCGCGATCGAGGAGCTGCGCTGCCCGCGCAACCCGCTCGACGTGCTCGCCCAGCAGATCGTGGCCATGGTCGCGCTCGACGAGTGGCAGGTCGACGACCTCGCCACGCTGGTGCGGCGGGCCGCGCCGTTCGCCGAGCTGCCGTCGTCGGCCCTGCACGCGGTGCTCGACATGCTCTCCGGGCGGTATCCCTCGACCGCTTTCGCCGAGCTGCGCCCCCGCCTGGTGTGGGATCGCACCACCGATCAGCTCACCGGGCGTCCCGGCGCCCAGCGCCTGGCCGTGACCAGCGGCGGCACGATCCCCGACCGGGGCACCTTCGGGGTCTTCCTGGCCGGATCGGAGCGCGCTTCCCGCGTCGGCGAGCTGGACGAGGAGATGGTGTACGAGTCTCGCGTCGGCGACGTCTTCCTGCTCGGCTCGACGTCCTGGCGGATCGAGGACATCACACCGGACCGGGTGCTCGTCTCGCCGGCGCCCGGAGCGCCCGCCCGGATGCCGTTCTGGAAGGGCGACTCCCCCGGCCGGCCGATCGAGCTGGGCCGGGCCATCGGCGCCCGGCTGCGCGCGCTGACCCGGTCCGGCGACGACAGGGCCACCACCGAGCTGCGCGACTCGGGTCTGGACGAGTGGGCGGCCGGCAACCTGATCGCGTACCTGCGCGAGCAACGTGAGGCGACCCGCCATCTGCCGGACGACCGGACCGTGGTGGTGGAGCGGTTCCGCGACGAGCTGGGTGACTGGCGGATGACCGTGCACTGTGTGCTGGGCGCCCGGGTGAACGCGCCGTGGGCACTGGCGATCGGGCGCCGGCTCAGCGAGCGGTTCGGGGTGGACGGCCAGGTGATGCCCTCCGACGACGGCATCGTGGTGCGCCTGCCGGACACCGCCGACGAGCCGCCCGGCATCGACCTGGTCGCCTTCGACCCGGAGGAGATCGCGCAGATCGTCGAGGAGTCGGTCGGCACGTCGGCGCTGTTCGCGTCCCGGTTCCGGGAGTGCGCGGCCCGGTCGCTGCTGCTGCCCCGCCGCGATCCGCGCCGCCGGCAGCCGCTCTGGCAGCAACGGCAGCGTTCCGCGCAGCTGCTCGACGTGGCCCGTGAGTTCGCCGACTTCCCGGTGACCCTGGAGGCGGCCCGCGAGTGCCTGCAGGACGTGTTCGACGTACCGGGCCTGGTCGGTCTGATGCGGGAGATCTCCGGGCGCAAGGTCCGGCTCGTCGAGGCGGAGACGGCGCGGCCGTCGCCGTTCGCCCGGTCGTTGCTCTTCGGCTACGTCGGCGCCTTCCTGTACGAGGGGGACGCCCCACTGGCCGAGCGCCGTGCCGCCGCGCTCACCCTCGACTCGACCCTGCTGGGCGAGCTGCTCGGCCGGGTCGACCTGCGGGAGCTGCTGGATCCGGAGGTGGTCGCCGAGACCGAGGCCCAGTTGCAGTGGCTGACCACCCAGCGCACCCCACGTGACGCCGAGGACGCGGCCGAGTTGCTGCGGCTCCTCGGCGACCTGGCGCCCGCCGAGCTGGCCGTGCGCGGCGTTCCGGAGGAGTGGCTGGAGCAACTGGCCGTGACCCGGCGGGCGATCCGGGTGCGGGTGGCCGGCGAGGAGCGCTGGATCGGCATCGACGACGCCGGCCGCTACCGCGACGCGCTGGGAGTGGCTTTGCCGGTCGGTGTTCCGGAGGCGTACCTGGAACCGGTGGCCGACCCGCTCGGCGATCTGGTCGCACGGTTCGCACGGACGCACGGGCCGTTCGCGGCGGCCACCTGCGCGGCCCGGTTCGGTCTCGGTGTCTTCGTCGTGGAGCAGGCGCTCAAGCGGCTCGGTGCGGCCGGCCGGGTCACCTCGGGCGAGTTCTCGCCGGGCGGCGCGGGCAGCGAGTGGTGCGACGCCGAGGTGCTCCGGATGCTGCGGCGGCGCTCGCTGGCGGCGCTGCGCCGGGAGATCGAGCCGGTCCCGCCGCGGGTGCTCGCCTCCTTCCTGCCGAGGTGGCAGCAGGTGGGCGGGTCGGGCCGGGGCGTGGACGCGCTGGCCGCCGCCATCGAGCAGGTGCAGGGCGTCGCGGTGCCGGCGTCGGCATGGGAGCGTCTGGTGTTGCCGGCCCGGGTCTCCGGCTACGCGCCACCGCTGCTGGACGAGTTGTGCGGGGCCGGTGAGGTGGTGTGGGCCGGGTCCGGTTCGATCGCCGGGGGCGACGGCTGGGTCACGCTGGCCTATGCGGAGAGCGCTCCGCTGCTGCTGCCACCACCCGATGAGGACTTCGCGGCGACCCCGCTGCATCAAGCGGTGCTCGACGCGCTCGGTGACGGGCAGGCGATGTTCTTCCGGTCCCTCGCCGACCGGGTCGGTGCGACCGACGACGCCGAGCTCTCGGCGGCGGTGTGGGATCTAGTGTGGGCGGGTCACCTGACCAACGACACGTTCGCCCCGCTGCGGGCGCTGCTCGGTGGCAGCGGAGCCCATCGGGCGAAGGCGGCGCCCGCCCGGACCAGGTATGGACGGCCGGGCCGGCCACGTCTGCCCGCCCGGGGTGGGCCGCCGAACATGGCGGGTCGCTGGTCCCGGCTGCCGGAGCGGGATCTCGACCCGACCCGGCGTGCGGCGGCCGTCGCCGACCTGCTGCTGGAGCGGCACGGCGTGGTGACCCGGGGCGCGGCCATGGCCGAGGGGGTGAGCGGCGGTTTCGCGGCGGTCTACCCGGTGCTGGCGGCGCTGGAGGAGCGCGGGGCGGCCCGGCGGGGCTATTTCGTCGAGGGCCTGGGGGCGGCCCAGTTCGCGGTGCCCGGCGCGGTGGACCGGCTACGGGCCCTGAGCGAGCCGGCCGAGCAGGACCGCCGAGCCGTCGCGTCCGCCGTGGTGCTGGCGGCCACCGATCCCGCCAATCCGTTCGGGGCGGCGCTGCCCTGGCCGGAGCGGGTCATCGACAGCGGCGACGGCGACCCGGTCGCCAAAGCCGGCCACCGCGCCGGCCGGAAAGCGGGTGCCCTGGTCGTCACGGTCGGCGGAGACCTGATCCTCTACGTCGAACGCGGCGGCCGGACCCTGCTGTCCTTCACCGACGACACGGAGGCGCTGGCCAGGGCCGCCCAGGGCTTGGCCGGCGCGGTGCGCTCCGGCGCCCTGGGCGCGCTGTCGGTGGAACGCGCCGACGGCGAGCCGGTCCACGCCTCCCCACTGCGGGATGCCTTGACCGCGGCCGGTTTCCGCGTGACCCCACGCGGCCTCCGGCTACGCGCCTGACGCCGCGAGAGGGAACGGCCGCCCAGCACGGCACGGGACGGGACGGGACGGGACGGGACGGCCAACCGTCCACCGCCGCAAGCAAGGAACGGCCGCCCGGCGCCCCGCGGCGGGCGGCCGCGAAACGCGACCGGGTCAGAGCCGCGCGGAGACCTCGGACGCCACCAGGTCGATATGATCGAGGTCGGACAGGTCCAGCACCTGCAGGAACAGGCGAGAGGCGCCCGCCTCCGCGTACCGGCCGATGGTTTCGACCGCCTCGGCGGGGGTGCCGACGATGCCGCCGTTCTCGCGCATCTCGTCGACCTCGCGGCCGATCGCGGCGGCCCGGCGGCGGACCTCGGCGTCGTCACGCCCGACGCAGAGGACCGCGGCGGCCGAGTAGGTGAGCGGCTCGGTCCGGCCGAGGGCCTCGGCGGCGGCGCGGACCCGCGCGTACTGGGCCGGGATGTCCGAGATCTTGGAGAACGGGACGTTGAACTCGGTGGCGTACCGGGCCGCCAGGTACGGGGTGCGCTTCTTGCCGTGACCGCCGACGATGACCGGCACCCGGGGTGACTGCACCGGCTTGGGCAGCGCCGGAGAACCGCTGATCTGGTAGTGCTTGCCGTCGAAGTCGTAGGCGGCGCCGGCCGGCGTCCCCCACAGCCCGGTGATGATCTCGAGCTGCTCCTCGAGCCGGTCGAAGCGTTCGCCGACCGTGGGGAAGGGGATGCCGTACGCCCGGTGTTCCGCCTCGAACCAGCCCCCACCGAGGCCGAACTCGACGCGGCCACCGCTCATCGCGTCCACCTGGGCGACCGCGATCGCCAGCGGGCCGGGCAGGCGGAAGGTGGCCGAGCTGACCAGGGTGCCGAGCCGGATGCGGGAGGTCTGTACGGCCAGGGCCGCGAGCGTGATCCACGCGTCGGTGGGACCGGGCAGACCGGGCACATCGCCCATCTTGAGGTAGTGGTCGGAGCGGAAGAACCCGTCGTATCCGCCGTCCTCGGCGGCTTTGGCGACCCGCAGGAGATCGTCGTGGGACGCGCCCTGCTGGGGTTCGGTGAAGATCACGAGACGCATAGATCAACACTGCCACGACATTCCGGCGCGCCCACCCCACTTCGGACAACGACAGGCAGTAACGTTGACCACCATGGGCGGTTATGGATGGATCAGCTTCACGACCGATTACGGCACTTTTGACGGCTTCGTCGCCGCCTGCCATGGATCGATCGCCCGCGTCTCCCCCGACACCAGAGTGATCGACGTCACTCATCACGTCCCGCCCGCCGATGTCAGCCGGGGCGCCGCGGTCCTGGCGCAGACCGCGCCCTACCTGCCGCCCTCGGTGCACCTCGCGGTCGTCGACCCGGGCGTCGGCACGGCCCGGCGCGGTGTGGTCCTCGTCACGCCGAACGGTCTGCTCGTCGGCCCGGACAACGGCCTGCTCATCTGGGCCGCCGAGGCGCTCGGCGGCATCACCGCGGCCTATGAGCTGGACAACAAGGACTGGATGCTCGGCGACGTCTCCCGCACCTTCCACGGCCGGGATCTCTTCGCCCCGGCCGCCGCCCGGCTGGCGGCGGGCGCCGACCCCGCGGAGGCCGGCCCCGCGGTGGACCCGTCCGGCCTCGCCCGCCTGCCCGATCCGGTGGTCACCGTCGGCGACGGCTGGATCGAGGCCGAGGTCCTGACAGTCGACCGGTTCGGCAACGTCCAACTGGCCGCCGAAGGCTCCGCCCTCTCCGGCCTCGGCCCGGAACTCATGGTCAACGGCGGCGTCCGGGCCCGCCGCGGCGCGACCTTCGCCGACGTCAATGTGGGCGAGCTGCTCGTCTTCGCCGACTCCGCGGACCGGGTCGCGATCGCGGTCAACAACGGCCGCGCCGTGGTCCTTCTCTCGGTGGTCCCCGGCGACATCGTCCGCATCACCGCCCGATGAAAACCAACCCTCTCCGGTACGGGCCACCCCGCCCCAACCACAGAGAAACAGTCCCGCGGCGCCCCGCGAGCGCCCGCGGGGTCCAGCCCGCGAGGCCCCGCCGGGCTTTGATCGGTGGCCCAGCCTGACCGGGCGGCTAGCGCCGCACGGTCCGACCCGGGCGGCTGGCGCCGCACGGGTCATTGGCTCCAGCTGGATCCCAGGGCTGGTCCAGGCGCAACGGAACAGCCTGACCGGGCGGCTTGACGCCGCACGGTCCGACCCGGGCCGCTAGCGCCGCACGGGCCATTGGCTCCAGCTGGAACCCAGGGCTGGTCCAGGCGCATCGGAACAGCCTGACCGGGCGGCTTGACGCCGCACGGTCCGACCCGGGCGGCCAGCGCCGCACGGGCCATTGGCTCCAGCTGGAACCCAGGGCTGGTCCAGGCGCATCGAAACAGCCCGACCGGGCGGCTACACACCGCACGATCCGACCCGGGCCGCCAGCGCCGCACCCGCCACCAGCTCCAGCTGAAACCAGAACTACTCCAAACGCACCGAAACAACCCGACCGGGCAGCTGGCGCCGCACGATCCGACCCGGGCGGCTGGCGCCGCACCGGCCACCGGGTCCGGCTGGCTTTCAGGTGCTGTCTCAAGCGCATCGAGACTGCTCTGATAGCCAGCCGGATTTGAGGCCGACCCGGCCACGGTGCGCCTGGCCGGTGTGACCGACCGGGACAGCACGCCGGGCGGGTGGTCGAGCCGGTCAGCACGCCGGGTGGGCGGGACGAAAACGCCGGACGGGACGAAAACGCCGGGCGGGGCGAAAACGCCGGGCGGGATGACGTGCTCGAGTGGGTGGCGGGGTGCGGGGCGGGTGGGGCGGTCAGATGCGGTGGTGGACCCAGACGTTGGGCTCGACGTAGACGGCATGGTCCTGCTCCACGTCGCAGTGGATCGGGGACAGGGCGCCCGGCACGTCGACCGGCCCGGTGGCGTCGAAGGCCAGCCCGGTCCAGGATCGCCACTGCTCCAGCGTCCCGGCGTAGGTCATGCTGTAGTGCGCCACGTTGACGATCTTCGCCCCGGCCCGCACATGGACTCGCAGCCACGGGTCGACGGGCAGGCCGTCGTCACGGGTCGCGTAGGCGTACGCATCGATGGGTTGTCTGATCTGAGCGTGCTTGCCGCTGGGCCGGACCGGCGCGACGAGATCGGTGAAGCCGTGCTCGGCCGCGTTGTCGCGCATCGCCGTGAGCATCAGGCCGGAGAGGCCGGACCCGCGCAGATCGGGCCGGATGTTGATCTCCAGGGCCGAGACCATGGTGGGTTTCGTGCCGTCGAGACGGTCGTGGAGGGCCTGGCGGATCACCCAGTCCCAGCCGCCCTCGGGCAGCCCCTCGGCCGGATCGCCGTCATAGGCGAACGGCACCGCGTGCGCCTTCGCGACCGCCCGGCCGGTCTCCTTGTCCACCGCGAGCAGCGAGAACGCGGGCCAGAACTGGTCGAAATACCGGTAGTAGAGGCCACCGGTCGGATCCTTGGTCATGAACTCGGGCCAGCCTCCGGCGAGTTCGTCATAGAGGTCCAGCCGGTCCCCGACCGGGGCGATCTCGAGTTGCATGCGGGCAGGATGCCACCCCACCCCGGCCGGGTCACCCGATTTTCGCGAGAATGGGGACATGCCGGAAGGGGACACCGTCTGGAACACCGCCCGCGTGCTGGAGAAGGCTCTCACCGGCGAGGTGCTGACCGGCTCCGATTTCCGGGTGCCGCGGCTCGCGACCACCGACCTCACCGGCTGGACCGTCGCCGAGTCCGCGAGCCGGGGCAAGCATCTGCTGCTGCGCCTGACCCGGGACGGGCGGCCATCGCACACGCTCCACTCGCATCTGCGGATGGACGGCGCCTGGCGGGCCTACGCACCCCGGGAACGCTGGACCGGCCGTCCCGCGCACCTGATCCGGGTGGTGTTGCGCACCGCCCGCTCGGTGGCCGTCGGCTACCACCTGCACGAGGTGACGCTGATCCCGACCGCCGAGGAGGACCGTCTGGTCGGGCATCTCGGGCCGGATCTGCTCGGCGCCGACTGGGATCCGGCCGAGGCGGTCCGCCGGATCGCCGCGAAGCCGTCGGCCACGATCGCGGAGGCGCTGCTGGACCAGCGGAATCTGGCCGGGGTGGGCAATCTCTACAAGGCGGAGACGCTGTTCCTGCGCGGGTTGTGGCCATGGACTCCGGTCGCCGCGGTGACCGACCTGACCGGCACGGTCGAGCTGGCGCAGAGGCTGGTCGCCGCCAACCGCGGCCGCTGGACGCAGACCACCACCGGATCGCTGCGCAAAGGCGAGACCAACTATGTGTACGGTCGTCGCGCCCAGCCGTGCCGTCGTTGTGCCACCGCGATCCGCAAGGCCGAACAGGACGAACGCGTCACCTACTGGTGCCCGCGCTGCCAGCCGGAGCCGTGACGGTCAGCCGGCCGCCGCGGGTGGGGTGCGGAATTCGGTGGTCCGCAGCTCGGCCAGGCCCTCGGCGATGCCGCGCAACCGGTCGGCCGCGTCGACCAGGCTGAAATACGCCGGATGGCGGGTGTCGACGAGTGGTTGCCCGTCCTCCGCGACATAGCTGGCGGCAGCCGCGACCAGCGCCTCGAACGCCTCGACGCCTTCGCTGAACTGCTCGGCGAGCCCGGCGTGCGACTCCACGAGCGCATCCCGCCGGCCGCCGTGCCCGAGCGGGATGGCCCGCTCGACGCTGGCCGCCCGCTGGCCGAGGTCGCGCAGCCACTGCTCGGCGGTGGCCGCCTCCAAGACCGCGGCCTCGCCCTCGCCGGTCAGCCGACCGGCCAGCCCCGCCATCGTCTGTGACGCGCGTTCCAGGCGGTCCCATGAGTCGGCGATGACCGAGCCGCGCAGCGCGAACCGGTTCTTCTGGCGGCGCACCTCCTGCACCACGGTCCGCCCGGCCGGGAACCGCTGGAGCGCCGCGGCGAGGCGGGTCTCCGGGAGGCTGGGCGGCGGCGCCGGCTGGGCGGCCAGCTCACGGTGGTCGCTCCAGCGCCACCAGGCGAGCATCGCCGAGGATCCGGCGGCCGCCGCCCAGACCGCGTCGGCGACGCCTATCCCCGCGTACGGAGTGAGGACGGCCGCCGCCGCGGTCAGGCCTCCACCGAGCACACTCCACCGGCGTGCGGAACCCCGCAGCCGTTTGAGCCGCCGGAAATACCTGGTCCGCTCGTCCACCGTCGCTCCCCTCCCCGTCGTCTCCGCCGCTCAGCCGGCAGCGGTGGTGTCGCCCCGCTTCTGGTTGAGGCTCGCCCGGATCTCGTCGAGACGGGCCACACTGGCCGGATCGGCGGCCGGGGTGGCGGGCTGCTCGACGGCCGGGCGATCGGCGGCGCCGCCCAGCTTCTCCCCCGCCATGCTGGCCCGGATCTGCTCCAGGCGGGACGCGCCGGCCAGGTCCAGGCTGGATTTCTGCACCTCGAGCATGCGGCCCTCGACCGAGTTGGCGGCCAGTTCGGCACGGCCCATGGCGTTCGCATACCGCTGCTCGATCTTGTCGCGCACCTGGTCCAGCGACGGGGTGTTGCCCGGCGCCGCGAGCTGCGACATCGACTCCAGCGACTTGGCCACGGTCTCCTGCATCTTGGCCTGCTCGAGCTGGCTGAGCAGCCGGGAGCGCTCGGCGATGCGCTGCTGGAGGACCATCGCGTTGTTCTCGACCGCCTTGCGCGCCTGCCCGGCGGCGGCGAGCGCCTGGTCGTGGAGGGTCTTGAGATCCTCCATCGACTGCTCGCCGGAGACCAGCTGGGTGGCCAGGGTCTGCGCGGTCGACTCGTACTTCTGGGCCTCGGCCTCGTCACCGGCGGCTCGGGCGCGGTCGGCGAGGACGAGCGCCTGACGGGCCATGCCCTGCAGCTTCTCGACCTCGGACATCTGCCGGGACAGCTTCATCTCGAGCTGCCGCTGATTGCCGATGACGGCCGCGGCCTGCTGCACGAGGGCCTGGTGCTGGCGCTGAGCATCCTCGATGGCCTGCTGGATCTGGACCTTCGGATCGGCGTACTCGTCGATCTTCGCGCCGAAGAGCGCCATCATGTAATGCCAGCCCTTGACGAACGGATTCGCCATCTCGTGGTGTCCCCTCAATGTCGCTCTGCCGGACGCGTCATCCCTCGTTGTGAGGATGACGCGAAACCCATCGTGACAGCCGGACGCCACTGGCGTCACGGGTCCTCCGGGGGATCTCAGGGTCTCCCCTGGCATCGAGGCTACGCCTCCCTGAGGTGCCGGAGCGAGGCGCCGAACCGACACACGAAACAGGCCGGACCGCCTCAGGGGCGGCCCGGCCGATCGCGTCATGATGATCAGGCGGCGTAGACGATGTCCCGCTTCGGTTTGCGGGTCGCGTGCAGCGTGGTCTTCAGCGGGGACTCCTGGCGCACGGAGACGGAGACGTTTCCGTCGGTCGTCTGGCCCTCGACCGGAACCAGGACACCCTCCATGTTCTCCGCCAGGGACAGCGTGCTGCTGACCTCGCTGAGCAACTCGGAGAGGCGGGCGCCGAGCGCGTCGCAGATGGCCGCGAGCAGCTCGCTGGACGCCTCTTTCTGACCACGCTCGATCTCGGACAGATAGCCCAGGCTGACGTTCGCGGCGGTCGACACCTCGCGCAGCGTGCGGTGCTGCCCCTGCCGGCGCGCACGAAGAGCGTCGCCGATAACGCGGCGTAGCAGGACCATGGCACCTCCTCCTGCGAGCTCGCCGCCGGCATACGCCGGAGGCTTCCCGCAACCGTACCTGGCCCGAGCCGCGCCGACATCCCGCCCCGCCGAATTCCCGGGCCCCTAGGCTCACGGCAGAACCGGACAACAGGTGCGGTAGCGCGCGTAATCCCAGGTCAGGCCGGGGCCGGCGAGTCGCGAAGACAATCGATCAGCAATTGCAGGACGGCCGTCACACTTTCGGTGCGGACAGCCTCCCGGTTCCCGTCGAGTTTCAGCTCGCGCACCCGGGTCCCCGAGGGGCCGGCGACCGCCACGAACACCAGCCCGACCGGCTTGCCGTCCTGCGGCTCCGGGCCCGCGACGCCGGTGGTGGCCAGGCCCCAGTCCGCGCCGCAGCGCTCCCGGGCGCCCTCGGCCAGCGCGGCGGCCACGTCACCGTCGACCGGGCCCCGCTCCGCCAGCAACCCCTCCGGTACGCCGGCGAGCCGCGCCTTGAGCTCGGTCGCGTACACCACCAGGCCGCCCCGGTAGACGGCGCTCACCCCGGGGATCTCGACGATCGTCGCGGCCACCAGACCACCGGTGAGCGACTCCGCGGTCGCCGCCGTCTGCCGCCGCTCCACCAGCGTGTGCACCGCCGCCGCGGCCGCCACCGAGATGTCCATCCGGTCCTCCCGCGCCCCTAGGAGACAGAGCCGCGCCGCAACCGCAGCGCCTGAACCACGTAGTCCGCCCCGGTCACCACGGTGACCACCAGCGCGGCGCCCATCAGCGCCACCCCGACGAGGTGGAACGGCTCCGGCACGGGCCACAGATACCAGGCGATGGCGACGGTCTGCAGCCCGGTCTTGAGCTTGCCACCCCGGGAGGCCGGGATCACGCCGTACCGGATCACCCAGAACCGTAGCGCGGTCACACCCCACTCACGGACCAGGATGGTGACCGTCACCCACCACGGCAGCGCGTCGTAGAACGAGAGCAGGACCAGGGCGGTGCCGGTGAGCGCCTTGTCCGCGATCGGATCGGCGATCTTGCCGAACGAGGTGACCAGCGACCAGCGCCGGGCGATCCAGCCGTCCGCGAAGTCGGTCGCCGAGGCGATGCAAAAGGCCAGGCAGGCGGCGATGCGCCAGTCCGGCCGGGTCATCTCGGAGACGACGACGAGGAACAGGAAGACCGGTACGAGCACGATCCGGACGACGGTCAGCGCGTTGGCCGCGTTGTAAAGCGACACCACCCGCGCCGCCGGGACCGGAGCCGGCTCGTCGGTCACCGCGTCACCGGTGCGGCCGAGATCATCTCGACCGGGACGGCGATCAGGTCCACTCCCTCGGTGCCGGTGACCCTCGCCCGGACCAGGTCGCCGGGGCGCAGCACGGACAGATCCACCCCGGCGTCGCCGGCCACCAGGCTGGTCGAGCCGTCCACCTCCGGGGCCTGGTGCTCGGCGCGGCCCTCGATCTCGTCGCCGTCGATCGCGTCGATCAGCACCTCGACGGTGTCGCCGATCCGGTCCTCGGCACGCTGGGCGCACAGCTCCTCGGCGAGCGCGACGACCCGGTCGTACCGCCGCTTGATGGTGGCGTCGCTCACCTTGCGGTCCAGGCCGGCGGCCTCGGTGCCGTCCTCGTCGCTGTAGTCGAAGACGCCGATGGCGTCGAGCCGGGCCTCGGTGAGGAAGCGGACCAGCTCGTCCACGTCCTGTCGGGTCTCGCCGGGGAAGCCGACGATGAAGTTGCTCCGGGCGCCGGCCGCGGGCGCCAGTTTCCGGGCCGAGTCGAGCAGCTCGAGGAAGCGCTCGGTGGACCCGAACCGCCGCATCCGGCGCAGCACCGGCTCGCTGGAGTGCTGGAACGACAGGTCGAAGTAGGCGGCCACGCCGGGCGTGGTGGCGATCGCCTCGACCAGACCGGGACGGGTCTCGGCGGGTTGCAGGTAGCTGGCCCGCACCCGGACGATGCCGTCGACCGCGGCCAGCTGTGGCAGCAGCTTCTCCAGCAGGCGCGGGTCGCCCAGATCCTTCCCGTACGACGTGCTGTTCTCACTGACCAGCACCAGCTCCCGGACGCCGGTCTTGGCCAGCCACTCGGCCTCGGCGAGCAGCTCCTGCGGGTCACGGGAGACGAAGGCGCCGCGGAACGCCGGGATCGCGCAGAACGCGCAGCGCCGGTCGCAGCCGCTGGCCAGTTTCAGCGAGGCCACCGGCCCGGTGTCGAGCCGGCGGCGCAGCACCTTGCGCAGATGGGCCGGGGTGTGGTCGTCGACGGTCGCGTGACCGGGGACGACCACCTTGGCGGCCTGCCGCTTCACCGGGGTGATCGGGAGCAGCTCACGGCGGTCGCGAGGGGTGTGCGCGTCCAGGCTCTCGCCGCGCAGCACGCTCTCCAGCCGGTCGGTGATGTCGGTGTAGTCGTCGAAGCCGAGAACCGCGTTGGCCTCGGGGAGGTTGTCGGCGAGCTCCTTGCCGTAGCGCTCGGCCATGCAGCCGGCGGCGACCACCTTGGCGCCGGTGTCGGCCGCGGCCAGCAGCGTGTCGATCGAGTCCTGCTTCGCCTTCTCGACGAAACCGCAGGTGTTGACGACGACCACGTCCGCGCCCTCGGCGTCGGTGCCGACCTCCCAGCCGCCGGCGTCGAGGCGGGCGGCCAGCTCTTCCGAGTCGACCTCGTTACGGGCGCAGCCCAGCGTCAGTAGCGCGACACGGCGGGTGGGAGGAGTTCCAGACACCCGCCAAGGTTACCGGGCAGCCCGGCGTGGTCGTTCCTCCGCTCGTCCAGCTTCTACCGCCAAACGCGATTGACAATACGATTGCCGGGTGACGACCTCGGAGAACTGGGACGATCTCGCCGCGGTGACGGCGCTGAGCGATGGGGTACGGCGCTCGGCGTACCAGGCGGTGGCCGACGGCGGGCCGGAGCCGGTCGGCCGTGACGAGGTGGCCGACACGCTCGGCGTGGGCCGCACCCTGGCCGCCTTCCATCTCGACAAGCTGGTCGACGCCGGGCTGCTCGAGGTCTCCTACGCCCGCCGGACCGGCCGCAGCGGGCCGGGCGCCGGGCGGCCCGCCAAGCTGTACCGGGTGGTGCCCTGGGAGCACTCGGTCAGCGTGCCGCCGCGGGCCTATCGCGACGCCGCGGAGCTGCTCGCCGAGGCGGTGGACCGCAGCGGCGCCGATCAGGTCCTCTACGAGGTGGCCCGGGAGCAGGGCCGGCGGGAGCCGGCGAGCGACCCGGCCGCGGCGCTGGCCGAGCGGGGCTACTCCCCGGTCGCCGGCGAGGACCGGATCGAGCTGCGGAACTGCCCCTTCCACCGGCTCGCCGAGCAGTTCCCGCCGCTGATCTGCGGGATGAACCTGGCGCTCGTCGACGGCATGGTGGCGGGTTCCGGGTGGACCGCACGGATGGATCCGGCGCCCGGCCGCTGCTGCGTGATCCTCTGTAAAAACAAATCCGATTGACATTAGAGGGCGGTGCTGGTGAGGTGGATGCATGACCGACTTCCACCTGGCCCAGATGAATGTCGCCCGCTTGAGAGCCCCGCTGGAAGACCCGTCCATCGCCGAGTTCGTGGCCGGCCTGGATCTGATGAACGAGCTGGCCGACCGCTCGCCAGGTTTCGTCTGGCGGCTCAAGGAGGAGGAGGAGGTCGACGAGTCCACGCTGCCGGGCCCGCGCGACCCCGCGGTGATCGCCACGATGTCGGTCTGGGAGTCGCTGGAGCATCTCCGGGCGTATGTGTACCAGTCCACCCACCTCGACTACCTGCGGCAACGCCGTGACTGGTTCGTGCCCGGCGGCTCGTCGCTGGTGCTGTGGTGGGTGGAGGCGGGTCACATCCCGAGTCTCCGAGAGGGCCTGATGCGCCTCCACCGGGTCACCACCGAGGGCCCCGGCCCGGAGGCGTTCACCTTCCGGCAGACGTTCATTCCCCGTCCACCCGCAGAGCGGCCAGAGCTTCTTCCAGCTCGTCCGGCTTGACCAGCACGTCGCGTGCCTTCGAGCCCTCGGAGGGGCCGACGATCCCGCGGGTCTCCATGAGGTCCATGAGCCGGCCCGCCTTGGCGAAACCGACTCGCAGCTTGCGCTGGAGCATCGAGGTCGAGCCGAACTGACTGGTCACCACCAGCTCGATCGCCTGGATCAGCAGCTGGAGGTCGTCGCCGATCTCCTCGTCGATCTCCTTCTTCTTGCTGGGCGGCGCGTCGGTGACGCCCTCGCGGAACTCCGGCTCGCGCTGGTTCTTGCAGAACTCGACGACCGCCGCGATCTCCTTCTCGTCGACCCAGGCGCCCTGGATGCGAACCGGCTTGGAGGCGCCCATCGGCAGGAAGAGGCCGTCACCGCGGCCGAGCAGCTTCTCGGCGCCGGGCTGGTCCAGGATGACCCGGCTGTCGGCGAGCGAGGAGGTGGCGAAGGCCAGGCGGGACGGCACGTTCGCCTTGATCAGGCCGGTGACCACGTCGACCGACGGGCGCTGGGTGGCCAGCACCAGGTGGATGCCGGCGGCCCGGGCCAGCTGGGTGATCCGGACGACCGAGTCCTCCACGTCGCGCGGGGCGACCATCATCAGGTCGGCCAGCTCGTCGATGATCACCAGGAGGTAGGGGTAGGGCTTCATCTCCCGCTCGCTGCCCGGCGGCGGCTTGATCTCGCCGTTGCGCAGCTTGCGGTTGAAGTCGTCGATGTGGCGGACCCCGTTGGCGGCGAGGTCGTCGTAGCGCATGTCCATCTCGCGGACCACCCACTCCAGGGCGTCCGCGGCCTTCTTCGGGTTGGTGATGATCGGCGTGACGAGGTGCGGGATGCCCTCGTAGGCGGTCATCTCCACCCGCTTGGGGTCGACCAGGAGCAGGCGGACCTCGTCCGGGGTCGCGCGGGTCAGCAGCGAGACCAGCAGCGAGTTGAGGCAGGAGCTCTTACCCGCGCCGGTGGCGCCCGCGATCAGGATGTGCGGCATCTTGGCGAGGTTCGCCGTGACGAACCCGCCCTCGATGTCCTTGCCGAGCGCCACCAGCATCGGGTGGTGGTCGCCGGTGGCCGCCCGCGAGCGCAGCACGTCGCCGAGCGACACGTTCTCCGGGTCGGTGTTCGGGATCTCCACACCGACCGCGCTCTTGCCCGGGATCGGGCTGAGGATCCGCACGTCCGGTGACTTCACGGCGTAGGCGATGTTGCGGGAGAGCTGGGTGATCCGCTCCACCTTGGTGCCCGGGCCGATCTCCACCTCGTACCGGGTGACCGTCGGGCCGCGGGTGAAACCGGTGACCACGGCGTCCACGTTGAACTGGTCGAAGACACCGGTCAGCGCGGCCATGATCTCGTCGTTGGCGCGGCTGCGGGCCTTCGGCGGGGCGCCGGTGGCGAGCAGGTTCGGCGGCGGCAACCGGTAGTCGCCCTTGACCGCCGAGATCTCCAGCTGTTCGGCCCGGGTGGGCATCGGCGAGTGCTCGGGCGGCGGCTTCTTCCGGGTCTTCGGCAGCTTCGGCAGGGCCACCGTGTCGTGCAGGATGAGTTCCTCGTCGAAGTCGTCCGGCGGTTCCTGATCGAGAGGGGCGGGCTCGGTCATGGTGGCCTGCCGGCGCCGGGCCGGGCGGCGCGGCTTCGCGGGGGCCTCCTCCGGATCGTCGTCCTCGAGCTCCAGCCCCGGCGACGGCCGCGGCGTGTGCTTGCCGGACCGCCCGGAGACCAGGTCGAGCAGGAGCACCACCCGCTCCGGGATCTTGGCGATCGGCGTCGCGGTGATGACCAGCAGACCGAAGACGAAGAGCAGCAACAGCAGGGGTACGGCCACCCACGCCGTGACGGCCCGCTCCAGCAGGCCGCCGATGCCGAAGCCGAGCAGACCGCCGGCCTGGCCCACCTCCGGTTTGTCGACCTCGGGGCCGGAGATGTGCAGCAGCGCCGCGGTGGCCACGATGATCGCGGTCCAGCCGACCAGCGTGCGCCCGCGGTGCTCCGGGTCGGCCGGCTCCCGCATCAGCCGGATCGCGCCGAAGAAGAGCAGCAGCGGCAGCAGCACGGCCAGGCTGCCCAGGAAGAGCCGCACCATGTCGGCCACCCAGACCCCGACCGGCCCGGCGCTGCCCGCCCAGACCGCGACCGCGATCAGGATGGCGGCGCCGAGCATGAAGAGACCGGCGCCGTCCCGGCGGTGTTCGGGCGCGATGTTGCGGGCCGTGGCGGCCTGCCGGCCGGCGCCGCGGGCCAGCCAGCCGACACTGCCCGCGAGGCCCATCCAGAGCGCGCCGACGCCACGGGCCAGGCTGGGCCCGACGGTCGGCTGTTTCCGGACCGCGGGGCGCCGGGTGGCGGGCTTGCGCGCGGCCGTCTTGCCGGTGGTGGTCTTGCCGGTGGCTTTGCGCGCCGGCTGACGGGCACGGTTGACCGCCGCGCCCCGGGTTGTGGACGCGGCGCGGCTCCGGCCCGCCGGAGGAGTTCGGCCCGCCATGGATGTCACCGTAGCGGTGACCCGGCGATCCTTCGAGAAGGCGCACCGCGACTGCTTTTCACTTTCCCGGCATTTACCATCGCAAGGTGCAACCTCTCAGCAACGACATGATCAAGGCCGCGCTGGAGAAACGAGGCTTCTCCTACTTCGTCGATGCCGACGGCGACATCGCCGGCAACTTCCAGAACAACCTCATCTACTTCTTCCGCCTCGGTGAGCGGAAGGAGATCCTCCAGGTGCGGGCCATGATGCAGCACGTCTTCTCGGTCGAGGAGGTCCAGAACCTGTACGAGTTCTGCAACACCTGGAACCGCGACCAGCTCTGGCCGAAGGCGTACGTGCAGGTCACCGACGACGGCCAGGCCATCGTGGTGGGCGAGGTGACGACCGACTGGGAGCACGGCGCCACCGTCGAGCAACTCGACCAGGTGCTGCTCTGCGGTATCGCGACCGGATGCCGTCTCGGCGAGGCGCTGGGCGAACTGAAATCGGGGTCCTCGCGCTGAGCACGAGGACCCCGATCCGATGCCGGGTCACGGATTCCCGGCCGGGCTGAGGTGACCGGACCCGGCGGTGGCGCCGGGCGGCTTCCACGCCCGGCCCACCGAGTCGTCTGAACTACTGGACGTTGAACCCGAGGCTGTACGCGCCGGTGCCGCCGGCCGCCACGACCACGTACCGGTAGGTGCCGGAGCGGCCGGTGAAGCTCAGGGTCTTGTCGCCGTCACCGGTGGCCTGGGCCACCGTCCGGAAGCTGCCGCGGTTGTTGAGCCGCTGCAGGACCAGGTCGAAGTCGGCGCCGTCCGGAGCGTCCAGGCAGGCGGTGTGGGTGCCGGCCCGGGCCCGGTAGGCGCCGCCGTTGGGCTGCGCCTGGGCCTGACCGGCCCGGTTGATCGTGCCGGTCCGCTGCACCGGGAGGGCGTCGCACGCGGACGCGTCCCCACCCTCCTCGGCGGGCGGGGCGGTGGTCGGCGCGCTGGTGGCCCCGCCACCGGCGCCCTCGCTGGTGACGAGGGTCAGGTTCTGCGCCGCCAGGATCTCGTTGACCGGCTGGAAGAAGGTCTCGCCGCCGGCGGTGCAGTCGCCGGAACCACCCGAGGTGACACCCTGGGCCTGGTCGCCGGAGAGCCACGGGCCGCCGGAGTCGCCGCCCTCGGCGCAGACATCGGTCCGGGTCAGGCCGGTGACGGCGCCCTCCGGGTAGCGGACGGTCTGGTTCTTGGCCAGGATCGTGCCGCAGAACGTGCCGGTGGTGGAACCGGAGCGGCAGACCGCCGCGCCGACCGGGGCCTCGGTGTTGCCGGCCACCGGCAGCTCGTTGCCCTGGAAGTCGTTGACCACCGGGCGCGGCGTCCAGTCGTCGTTCACCGCGACGAAGCCCATGTCGGCGTCACCCGGGAAGACCGAGAACTCCACGGTGCCCTGGGCCTGGTTGTTGAAGCCGGTGGTGGCGGTGCCCTCCGCGCCGCAGTGGCCGGCCGTGACGAAGCCGGTCGTCACCGAGAAGCCGATCGAGCAGCGCGCCTGCCCGCCGTCGACGCTGATGAAGTACGGGTCGGCGCCGCGCACGTCGAACAGCGGCTTCGGCTGGGCCTTGCTGATCTTCACGGTCACCGCGTCGGACGAGACGCCGGCCGACCGCGCGGCCGCGAGCGCCGCCTGCTTCCCACCCGGCCGCGCGACCACGACCACCTTGTTGGTGGTCACGTCGACGTACCAGCCGGTCAGGCCGTCGGTGTCGGAAGCGGCCGCGTCCAGTTTGGTCTTCGCCGCGTCCAGCTCGGCCTCGCTCCGCTTGACCAGCACCGGTACGGCGCCGGCGGCCTTCACCACGGACACCGCCCCGGAGTCGGTCACCGCGACCTTGAGCGTGGTGCCGTCGGACGCGAGCCAGGCGCCGCCGAAGTCCTCGCCGGTCTGGGCGGCCAGCGTCGCGGAGACGCCTCCGGCCCATTCCGAACGGGCCAACCGCGTGGCCGCCTGCTCGCCGTCGAGGCCGAGGTCGCGTTTCATCGCCGCGAGCAACTCCGGGGAGAGGCTCCCCGGAGTGCCGGTCGCGGCCGTCGACCGGCCGTCCTCGTCGGTGCCGGCCAGCGACGGCAGAGTGAACGCGACTGCCGCCGCGCCCGCCACCGCCACCACCGCTGCCACGGCGATCGGTCTGCGCTGCATCTGGAAGACTCCCTCCGCCACGGGTGCCGTGGGGGCGGCACCGGTGCCTGGGAGTACGCAGCCCGTACAAAAATGGTTGAAAAGTCAGCGTGATCCTTATGGATTCACAGACTTCTCACACTTCGACGACCGTCGGCACGATCATCGGCCGTCGCCGATAGGCGTCGTTCACCCATCGGCCCACGGTCCGCCGGACCACCTGTTGCAGCTGGTGGGTGTCGGTGATCCCGTCCTCGGCGGAGCGGTGCAGCGCCGCGGTGAGCAGCGGGACGACCGGGTTGAACGCCTCCGGGTCCTCGGAGAAGCCCTTCGCCGAGATGACCGGCTCCCCGACCACCTTGCCGGTGACCGAGTCGATCACCACGGTGGCCGCGATGAACCCGCCGTCGCCCAGGATGCGGCGCTCGGTGAGCAGCGATTCGCTGACGTCGCCGACCGCGAGGCCGTCGACGTACACATACCGGCTGCGGACCCGGCCGACCACCCGGGCGTGGCCCTCGACCAGGTCGACCACGTCGCCGTCCTCGCAGAGCACGACCCGGTCCGGGGCGACCCCGGTCTCGATGCCGAGCTGCGCGTGGGCGCGCAGGTGACGCCACTCGCCGTGCACCGGCATGAGGTTGCTGGGCCGGGTGACGTTGAGCAGATAGCGCAGCTCACCGGCCGGGGCGTGGCCGGAGACGTGCACCTTCGCGGTCTCCTTGTGGATCACCGTGGCGCCGGCCCGGGAGAGCTGGTTGATCACCCGGTAGACCGAGGTCTCGTTGCCCGGGACCAGCGAGCTGGCCAGCACCACCGTGTCGCCGGAGGCGATGGTGATGTGCCGGTGGTCGCCGGTCGACATCCGGCCGAGGGCGCTCATCGGCTCGCCCTGGGATCCGGTCGACATGAAGACGATCTCGTCGGGCGGCAGGTGGGTGGCCTCGTCCAGGCCGACCAGCAGGCCGTCCGGGATGCGCAGCAGGCCCAGGTCGCGGGCGATGCCCATGTTCCGGACCATGGACCGGCCGATCAGGGCGACCTTGCGGTCGTACTCCCAGGCGGCGTCCATCACCTGCTGCACCCGGTGCACGTGGGAGGCGAAGCTGGCCACGATGATCCGGCCGCGGGCCTTGCCGAAGATCGAGCTGAGCACCGGGCCGATGTCGCGCTCCGGGGTGACGAAGCCGGGCACCTCGGCGTTGGTCGAGTCGGAGAGCAGCAGGTCGACGCCCTCGGCGCCGAGCCGGGCGAACCCGGCCAGGTCGGTGATCCGCCCGTCCAGCGGCACCTGGTCCATCTTGAAGTCACCGGTGTGCAGCACCAGCCCGGCCGGGGTGCGCACGGCGACCGCCAGCGCGTCCGGAATGGAGTGGTTCACCGCGAAGAACTCGCACTCGAACGGCCCGAGCCGCTCCCGCTGCCCCTCGCGGACGGTCAGCGTGTACGGGTCCAGCCGGCGCTCGGCCAGTTTCGCCTCGACCAGGGCCAGGGTGAACTCCGAGCCGACCAGCGGGATGTCCGGCTTGTGGGCCAGCAGGTACGGCACCGCGCCGATGTGGTCCTCGTGCCCGTGGGTGAGCACGATCGCCTGAATGTCGTCCAGACGGTCCAGGATGGGCGCGAAGTCGGGCAGGATCAGGTCGACACCCGGCTGCTCCACATCCGGGAAGAGCACCCCGCAGTCGACGACCAGGATCTTCCCGTCGAACTCGAACACCGTCATGTTGCGGCCGATGGCGCCGAGCCCGCCGAGCGGGATGACGCGCAGGGCGCCCTCCGGCAACGGCGGCGGCGGACCCAGCTCGACGTGAGCGTTAGTCATTCGCCTCTTCCTGTCAGAGCACGATGCCGGCCGCGGCGGCGTCCTGGCGCAGTTGGTTCAATTCCTCTTCGGTCGCGTCGACCAGCGGCGAACGGACCACCCCGGCGGGCCGGCCCAGAGCGTTCAGCCCGGCCTTGACCAGCATGACCCCCTGCGTACGGAAAATGCCCGTGAACAGGGGCAGAGCCGTGCGGTGCAGGGCCAGCGCGGCGGCCGTGTCGCTCCGCTCCCAGGCCTCGATCATGTCCTTGGCCAGCCGGCCGGTGAAGTGGGTCGAGGTGCCGACCAGGCCGACCCCGCCGATCGACAGAAGTGGCAGGGTGGCGGCGTCGTCGCCGGAGTAGTAGGCCAGGTCGGTCCGTGCCAGCACGTGCGAGCTGGCGACCAGATCGCCCTTGGCGTCCTTGACCGCGACGATCCGCTCGTGCCCGGCGAGCCGGCACATGGTCTCGGTGGTGATCGCGGTGCCGGCGCGGTGCGGGATGTCGTAGACCATGATCGGCAGGCCGGTGGCGTCGGCGACCGCACGGAAGTGGCGCTCGACGCCCGCCTGCGGCGGCTTGCTGTAGTACGGGGTGACGACCAGCAGGCCGTGCGCCCCCGCCTTCTCCGCGGCCTGGGCCAGCTCGATGGTGTGGGCGGTGTTGTTGGTGCCGACGCCCGCCAGCACCCGTGCCCGGTCCCCGACGGCCTCGATCACGGCACGGAGCAGCGCGTCCTTCTCCGCGTCGGTGGTGGTGGGGGACTCGCCGGTGGTGCCGCTGATGACGAGCGCGTCGTTGCGCTGCTCGTCGACGAGGTACGCGGCGAGGCGCGCCGCACCCTCGATGTCCAGGGAACCGTCCGGGGTGAACGGGGTCACCATGGCGGTCAGCAGCCGTCCGAAGGGCCGCGGGTCGTGCGTCATACCTGACAACCTATCGGACGCCCCGGTCACACGTAGAAAGCGGTGAACGGCGCCCAGGGGAGGTTACGCAGGATGCTCCACACGCCCCAGACCACCATGAATGTGATCATGGCGCCTGGACTGATCGACAACTCCGGCAGCCGCAGGCGGAACAGCCGGCGGCCGGCCCAGGCCACGTACAGATAGATCAGGAACGGCACCGCGAAGACGAACACCAGGTGGTGCCGGGCCGCGGCGGGCAGGTCGCCGTGCAGCAGGAACCACGCCGCCCGGGTGCCGCCGCACCCCGGGCAGACGAAGCCGGTCAGGTATTTGAGCAGGCAGGACGGCGGGTCACCGGCCTGTGCCGTGGTCGGGTCGGTGAGCAGGGTGTAGCCGACCGCGCCACCGGTGCAGGCGAGGATCGCGAGCGGGGCCAGCCAGATCGGCGAGCGGGCCGAGACCCGGTTGACCAGGCGGGTCAGCCGGTCCTCCCGCACCGGCCGGTACGCCAGCCACTCGGGCGGCACCGGAGGGCCCTGGACCGGCTGATCGGCCAGCCACGGAGGCGACTGGGCGGCGGCACTCATGGCCGTCACGCTACACCCGTGACGCCGGCCCGCAGAGCGCTCGTCAGCGGGCCGGCGAAATCGCCCCGCTCGGGCGCCGCCACCGTGCTGAGGCCCAGCCAGCCGGCCAGGCGGCGCAGCTCGGCGGCGAGCGCAGCGGCGGTCTCCTCCGGGTCCGCCCCCGGCTCCAGCCACGCGGCCGGGATCCGCAACTCACCGGCCTTCCGGTCGGCTTTCAGGTCGAGCCGGGCCGCGAACCGCTCGTTCATCAGGAACGGAAGGACGTAGTACCCGTACAGCCGCTGGGGCCGGGGGACGTAGATCTCGATCCGGTAGGTCATGCCGAACAGCCGCTCGGTCCGGCCGCGCTCCCAGATCAGCGGGTCGAACGGGCTCACCAGGGTGGCGGCGCCGACCCGGCGGGGCAGTCTCGCCTCGTGGTGCAGCCACGCCGGCTTCCACCCCGGGACGGTGACCGGGCGCAGCACCCCGGCCTCGGCCAGCTCGGCGATCGCCTGCCGGCACGGCTGCACCGGAAGCCGGAAATAGTCCCGTAGCTCGGCCTCGGCGGCCACCCCGAGCGCCCGGGCGGAGAGCTCGACCAGGGCCCGGAACGCCTCCTCCGGCGCCGGGGTGGGCGCGGCCAGCACCTCGGCCGGCAGCACCCGCTCGGGCAGGTCGTAGCGGCGGGCGAAGGACGTGGTGCGCTCGGCGGCGGTCACCTGACCGGTGTAGAAGAGCCACTCGAGAGCCTGCTTGACGACCGACCAGTTCCACCCCCAGTGCGCCTTGTCGCGGGGCGTGTCGTGCTCGATCTCGGCGGCCGTGATCGGGCCGCGGTCGCGCACCTCGTCGAGCACCCAGGCGACCAGGTCGGGCTGCTCCACGGCGATGCGCCGCATGTTGCCCCAGGCGAACTCGTGCGCCCGCGCCATCCGCCAGCGGAACAGCGGCTGGAGGTCGGCGCGGATCAGCGACGCCTCGTGGCCCCAGAACTCGAACAGCTCGCGGGGCCGGCGGTAGGCGGCCCGCTCCAGCAGCCCCGGTGAATACGGTCCGAGGCGGCTGTAGAGCGGCATGAAGTGGGCGCGCTGCAACACGTTCACCGAGTCCATCTGGATCAGGTGCAGGCGGCGCAGCACCCGGCGCAGATGGCGCAGATCGGTGGCGCCACCGGGTCGTGGGTCGGCGAAGCCCTGGGCCGCCAGTGTGATCCGGCGGGCCTGGGAGAGCGAGAGTGATTCGGACACGGCCATCGTGGAGAGAGACTAGACGCGGGGTATGACAAAGTTGCCGCCATGGCACTCGGCTTCGTTCGTCCCGCTCGTCCCGAGGACGCGGGAGAGATCGCGCGCATCCAGCTGTCCACCTGGCGTTCCGCGTACCGCCGGATGTTCCCGGCACACGTGCTGGCCGGCCTGGACGAGGGTTACCTGGCCCGTGGGTGGACCGAGGCGATCACCGCCGCCCCGTCCGCGCGGCACCGGGTGCTGATCGCCGTCGAACAGGGTGAGAGCTCGGCGCACGTGGTGGGCTTCGCCGCCTCCGGCCCGGCCGACGAGCAGGCCCTGGCGCCGGAGGAGAAGCCCCTGCCGGAGGACGTCGCGGCCGTCACCGACCTGCTGATCGAGCCGCGCTGGGGCCGGCGCGGCCACGGCAGCCGGCTGCTGGCCGCCGCGGTCGACAACTGGCGCGACGACGGCTTCCGGACCGCGGTGGCCTGGGTCTACGACGCCGACAGCGTGATGCGCGAGTTCCTCGGCTCGACCGGCTGGGAGCCGGACGGGGCGAGCCGCGCCCTCGACGTGGACGACCTGCTCGTACCCCAGATCCGGCTGCACGTGGCGGTTTCGGGCGCCTAGTCCTCGAGCAGCGGGTCCAGGCCGATGGTGAGGCCGGGGCGGCGCAGCACGTGACGGACGGCGAGCAGCACGCCCGGCATGAACGAGGACCGGTCCAGCGAGTCGTGCCGGATGGTCAGGGTCTCGCCGGAGGTGCCGAACAGCACCTCCTGGTGGGCGACCAGGCCGGCCGCCCGGATCGAGTGGACCCGGATCCCGTCGATCTCGGTGCCGCGGGCGCCGGCCATCTCCTCCTTGGTGGCGTCCGGCATCGGCGGGCAGCCGGCGGCGGCCCGGGCCGCCGCGATCACCTTGGCGGTGTGCAGCGACGTGCCGCTGGGCGCGTCCAGCTTGCGCGGGTGGTGCTGCTCGATGATCTCCACCGAGTCGAAGTAGCGGGCCGCGCGGGCCGCGAACTGCATCATCAGGATCGCGCCGATGCCGAAGTTCGGCGCGATCAGCACACCGGCGCCGGGCTTGGCGGCCAGCCAGCCACGCACCTGCTCCAGACGGTCCTCGGTGAAACCGGAGGTGCCCACCACCACGCTGATGCCCTGATCGACGGCCCAGCGCAGGTTGTCCATCACCACGTCGGGGTTGGTGAAGTCGACGAGAACCTGGGCGCCGGCGTCGGATGCCTGGAACAGCTCCTCACCCTGATCGATCATGGAGACCAGAGCGAGATCCTCGGCGGCGTCGACCGCCTTGCACACCTCGAGGCCCATCCGGCCCCGGGCGCCGAGGACACCGACACGGATGGTTTCGGGAACGTCTGTCACCCCGTCAACCTAACGTACGGCGACGGGCGTCCCACCATCGCTCGCCGAGCCCCACCACGAGGAACACCAGCCCGACGTACGCCCATCCGACCAGCACGTCGATCACCCAGTGCTCGGCCGTGTAGACCAGGGTGAAGGTCATCGACAGCGGGTACGCGAGCAGCAGCGGCCACCAGTACCGCCGCACCATCGGCAGGAAGAACACCACCGACATGAAGGCGAACGCGGTGTGCAGCGACGGCATCGCGGCCACCGGGTTGGACGCCTCCACCTGCAACGCGTTGAGGGTGTTGCCGGCGCCGTGCAGGCCGATGGCGTCCCACCCGTGCGTGGAGATCCGCTGCGCCTCGATCAGCGCGCCGTGCTCGGGCTGCGCCGCCCACCACGGCGGCGCGGCCGGGTAGAGGAAATAGGTGATCAGGCCGAACACGCACAGCAGGAACCAGCGGCGCATGAACCGGGCCCACTGGAGGCGCGACCGCATCCACAGCACCACGGCGATGGTCGGCATGGTCAGGAAGTGCGAGAAGTAGACCAGGGAGACGACCACCTCCCACCACTGGACCACGCCCGGCTGCCAGAGGTGCGCCTGGAGCCACTCGGTCGGCACGACCCCGCCGAACAGCCACCTGTCGAACCCGACCAGCTCGGTCACGTGCGGCTCGAACAGCCGGTCGGCGTAGCCCCGGGACACGTTGTAGACCACCAGGAGCAGGCAGATCGGCAGCCAGTCGCGCAGGAACCGCAGGTGGGTGCGCCACGGCTCGTGGTTGCGCCAGGCGATGGTGGCCAGCCACAGCCAGCCGAAGGCGATCAGCGGGTCACTGGTCGGGACACCGACGAAATACACCCCGACGGCGAAGACCACCGCCCAGATCAGCATCCCCAGGGCCCGCCGCCTCCGGAGATCCGGTGGTGGCGGGGAGGTGGGGGTATCGGGCGGGGTCTCCAGCGTCGTCACGGGGACCAAGGGTAGAGCGGAGGGTTACCAGCCTGGTAATTCATCTTCGTCGAAGGGACCCACCACGGCCAGCGACATGGGCTGGGCGAGCAGGTCCGTGGCGACCGCGCCGACCTCCTCGACGGTGACCCCGTCCACCCGGGCCAGCAGCTCGTCGACGCCCATCAGGTCGCCGTGCAGCAGCTCCGACTTGGCCAGCCGGCTCATCCGGGAGCCGGTGTCCTCCAGGCCCAGCACGTACGAGCCCTTCGCCATGCCCTTGCCGCGGACCAGTTCCTCCGGGGTGATGCCGTGCGCCGCGACCCGGTCCAGCTCGGCACGGATCAGGTCGAGCACCTCCCGGGCCTTGGCCGGGGCGCAGCCCGCGTAGACGCCGACCAGGCCACTGTCGGCGTACTGGCCGGAGTAGGAGTAGACCGAGTAGGCAAGGCCGCGCTTCTCCCGGATCTCCTGGAAGAGACGGCTGGACATGCCGCCGCCGAGCACGTTGTTGAGCACACCGAGGGCGAACCGCCGCTCGTCGTGCCGGCCCACCCCGGGGCCGCCCAGCACGATGTGCGCCTGCTCGGTGTCGCGATGCAGGATGAGGTTGCGCGCCTTGCGTACGCGTACCCTCTTGTCGGCCGCACGCGGCTGAGCCGGCGCGCCCGGCCCGGTGTCCAGCGGGGTGCCCGCCAGGGCCTTGCGCACCAGCCGGACCACCGTCGCGTGGTCGAGGTTCCCGGCGGCGGCGATCACGATCTCCGGCGCCGTGTAGTGGCGCCGGTAGAACCGGTTGATCTGGTCCCGCGTCATCGGGCTGATCGAGTCCGGGGTGCCGGAGATCAGCCGGCCGAGCGGGTGGTCGCCGTAGATCGCCTCGGCGAAGACGTCGTGCACCTCGTCACCGGGCTCGTCCTCGTGCATGGCGATCTCCTCGAGGATCACGCCACGTTCGGTCTCCACGTCCGCCGGATCGAGGATCGAGTCGGCCACCGCGTCGGCCAGCACGTCCACCGCGAGCGGCAGATCGGCGTCGAGCACCCGCGCGTAGTAGCAGGTGTACTCCTTCGTGGTGAAGGCGTTGGTCTCGCCGCCGACCGCCTCGATCTGCGCGGAGATCTCCAGGGCGGTGCGCTTGTGGGTGCCCTTGAAGAGCAGGTGCTCCAGGAAGTGCGAGGCGCCGTGCAGGGCGGGCGTCTCGTCACGGGACCCGATCCCGACCCAGATGCCGAGCGCGGCGCTGCGGGTGGTCGGGATCGCCTCGGTGATGATGCGCAGGCCACTGGGCAGGACGGTCTTCTTGACCCCGTCCTGCAGGGTGCGGGTAGAGACGCGGGCCGGCCTAGTGGCCGGCCCGTGTCCGTCGTTCGCTGTCACCTAGTCGCGGCGCTCGCCGCGGTCGCCGGACGGGCGCGAACGGCGACGGCGGGGCTCGCCGCCACCCTCGCCGCGGGGCGCGCGGTCCTCACGCGGCGCCCGCTCGGGACGGCCACCCTCGGAACCCTCGGCGGCCGCCGGGGCCTCCTCGCCCTCCGGGCGCACCTTGTCCAGGTAGATCTTGCCGCGGGCGTCGATGTCCGCGATGGACACCTCGACCTTGTCGCCGACGTTGAGGAAGTCCTCGACCTTCTCGACGCGCTTGCCGTCGCCCACCTTGGAGATGTGCAGCAGGCCGTCACGGCCGGGCAGCAGCGAGATGAACGCGCCGAACGCGGCCGTCTTCACCACGGTGCCGAGGAACTTGTCGCCCACCTTCGGCAGGGTCGGGTTGGCGATCGCGTTGATCCGCTCGACCGCGGCCTCGGCGGCCGGGCCGTTGGTCGCGCCGACGTAGATGGTGCCGTCGTCCTCGATGGAGATGTCGGCGCCGGTCTCGTCCTGGATCGCGTTGATGGTCTGGCCCTTGGGGCCGATCACCATACCGATCTTGTCGACCGGGATCTTCACGGTGGTGACCCGCGGGGCGTGCTCGCTCATCGCGGCCGGGCCCTCGATCGCGGCGGTCATCACCGCGAGGATCGTGGCACGGGCCTCGTGCGCCTGCTGCAGAGCGCCGGCCAGCACGTCCGACGGGATGCCGTCGAGCTTGGTGTCCAGCTGCAGGGCGGTGACGAACTCGGACGTGCCGGCGACCTTGAAGTCCATGTCACCGAACGCGTCCTCGGCGCCCAGGATGTCGGTCAGTGCGACGTACTCGGTCTTGCCGTCGACCTCGTCCGAGATCAGGCCCATGGCGATGCCGGCGACCGGGGCCTTCAGCGGCACACCCGCGCTGAGCAGGGCCAGCGTCGAAGCGCAGACCGAACCCATCGAGGTGGAGCCGTTGGAGCCGAGGGCCTCGGAGACCTGGCGGATCGCGTACGGGAACTCCTCGCGCGACGGCAGCACCGGCACGAGGGCCCGCTCGGCCAGCGCGCCGTGACCGATCTCCCGGCGCTTCGGCGAGCCCACCCGGCCGGTCTCACCGGTCGAGTACGGCGGGAAGTTGTAGTTGTGCATGTAGCGCTTGGTCTTCTCGGGAGCGAGAGTGTCCAGCGACTGCTCCAGGCGCAGCATGTTCAGCGTGGTGACACCCAGGATCTGGGTCTCGCCGCGCTCGAACAGCGCCGAGCCGTGCACGCGGGGCAGCACGCCCGTGAGAGCGGTCAGCGGGCGGATGTCACGCGGGCCACGGCCGTCGATACGGACCTGCTCGCGCAGCACGCGCTGGCGCACCTCGGACTTGGTGACCGAGCGGAACGCCGCGCTGATCTCCTTCTCCCGGCCCTCGAACCGCTCGTCGAGCAGCTCGTGCGCCTTCGCCTTGACCAGGTCGAGGGACTCCTCGCGCTCCTGCTTGCCGGCGATCTTCAGCGCCTCGGCGACCTCGGCGCGAACCGCGTCGGAGACCGCGGAGTACACGTCGTCCTGGTAGTCCAGGAAGACCGGGAACTCGGCGACCGGCTTCGCGGCGATCGCGGCCAGCTCGCTCTGCGCGCGGCACAGCTCACGGATGGCCGGCTTGGCGGCCTCGAGACCGCTCGCCACGACCTCCTCGGTCGGCGCGGTGGCGCCGGCCGAGATCAGCTTGATCGCGTGCGGGGTGGCCTCGGCCTCGACCATCATGATCGCGACGTCGCCCTCGGCGGTGACGCGACCGGCCACGACCATGTCGAACGTGGCGCGCTCGAGCTCCTCGAGGGTCGGGAAGGCGACCCACTGGCCCTCGACGTGAGCGACCCGGGTCGAGCCGACCGGGCCGCTGAACGGCAGGCCGGAGAGCTTGGTCGACATCGAGGCCGCGTTCATGGCGACGACGTCGTACGGGTGGGCCGGGTCGAGCGCGAGGACGGTCTCGACGACCTGGACCTCGTTGCGGAGGCCCTTGGTGAACGACGGGCGCAGCGGCCGGTCGATCAGCCGGCAGGTGAGGATGGCGTCCTCGGACGGACGGCCCTCACGGCGGAAGAACGAACCCGGGATGCGGCCCGCGGCGTACATCCGCTCCTCGACGTCGACGGTCAGCGGGAAGAAGTCGAAGTGGTCCTTCGGCTGCTTGCTGGCGGTGGTCGCGGAGAGGACGGTGGTGTCGCCCAGCTGGACGATCACCGAGCCGGCGGCCTGCTGAGCGAGGCGGCCGGTGGAGAAGACGATCTCGCGGGTGCCGAACGATCCGTTGTCGATGACGGCGGTGCGGGATTCGTTGCCGAGAGCGTTGTTCTGCTCGGTCATGAAGAGTGGTACTCCTTCGTCGAGGACCCGGCGGTCAACAGCGCGTTTCAGTCGAGCCGGTCTTCGATCGAAGTGCCCAGGGACGTCACCTGGGAACCACTACCGAGGACCGGTGCTGACGGAGTGATCCGCGCGGGTCCGTGGGGTGGAAATCGAGGGAGCGACCAGCCGGCCGCTCCCTCGGGTCAAGCTATCGGCGCAGGCCGAGACGCTCGATGAGCGTCCGGTAGCGGGCGATGTCCTTCTTCTGAACGTAGTTCAGCAGGCGGCGGCGCTGACCGACCAGGAGCAGCAGGCCACGACGGCTGTGGTGGTCGTGCTTGTGCGCCTTGAGGTGCTCGGTCAGGTCGGCGATCCGCTTGGTCAGCATGGCGACCTGAACCTCGGGCGAACCGGTGTCGCCCTCCTTGGTCGCGTACTCACCCATGATCTTGTTCTTGGTCTCTTGATCGAGCGCCATGTTCTCCGGACTTCTGTGTTGCCGATTTCACGGTTACCCCGCGACCCGCGGCGTCGGGCAGGCAGGCGGGACCGGTGTCGGATATTCCAACGACGTTTCCACCCTACCAGGGGGTCAACTCAACAACATTCGGGTCTCTTCGACATCGGCCCGGATCTGCGCGATCAACGGCTCGATCCCGTCGTATTTGCGCTGCTCACGAAGGTGCGCCACGAAATCGAGGCTCACCCGCTCGCCGTACAGATCACCCTCGAAGTCGAGAACGTACGCCTCCACGCGGCGCTCCCGCCCGGAGAAGGTGGGATTGGTGCCGATCGAAACGCTGGCCGGCCGCCGGACGCCCGGCTCGCCGCCATGGGTGAGCCAGGCCGCGTAGATGCCGTCGGCGGGCACCGCGGCATACCGGTGGGCCATCAGGTTGGCGGTCGGGAAGCCCAGCTCGCGCCCGCGCTGGTCGCCGCGGACCACCACGCCGGCCAGGCGGTGCGGCCGGCCGAGCGCGGCCGCCGCGGCCCGCACGTCCCCGGCGTCGACACAACTGCGGATGTACGTCGAGGAGAACACCAGCCCGTCCTCGGAGACCAGCGGCGCGTCCTCCACGGTGAACCCGAACGTGCGGCCCAGCGACTCGAGCAACGCCGCGTCCCCGGCGGCCCGGTGCCCGAACCGGAAGTTGTCGCCGACCACCACGCCCGCGGTGTGCAGCGACTCGACCAGCACGTCGTGCACGAACGCGTTCGGCGAGAGCTGGGAGAAGGCCGGGGTGAACGGCACCACGCAGAGCGCGTCGACGCCGAGCGCCTCGATCAGCTCGGCCTTGCGGACCGGCTCGGTGAGCACGGCCGGGTGCGACCCGGGCCGCACCACCTCGGCCGGGTGCGGGTCGAACGTCATCACCACCGACTGGAGGCCGGCGTCGCGGGCCCGCTTCACGGCGTGCCCGATGATCGCCTGGTGGCCGCGGTGCACCCCGTCGAAGACCCCGATCGTCACGATCGAACGGCCCCACCCGGAGGGAACCGCCTCCAACCCCCGCCATCGCTGCATGGCCCTAGCGTATCGATCGTTCAGCAGTCCGGTGTGGCCCCTCCTCCCCGCCCGCATCGGTACGATAAATCGTGAAATGAGCCTGGAGTGGACCCGCGCCGTCCTCCTCGCCGCGGAAATCACCTTCGCGGTGTTGTTCCTGCGCGCGCTGCTCGCCTGGCGGCGCCGCCAGGATCCGTTGCGACGTGACGTGGCCCTGGTCTTCGCCCCGTTCATGGTGGCGCTCTGCGTGGACCTGCTGCGCCTCCTGCTCGGGCCCCTGCCCACGGCGGTGAACGCGCTCAACGCCGCGGTGCTGCTGGCCCAGCCGTACCTCACGTTGCGCCTGGCCGGGCGGCTGCGCTCGGTCCCCCGGCTGCTGACCGCCGCGATACTGGTGGGCTACGTCGTGGTCCTCGCCCTGGTCGCGACCGTGCCCCGCCCGCTGCCGCCGGGTGCCCGCATCGTGTTCGTCGTCTACTTCCTCGGGGCGGAACTGGTCGCCGCCGGGCTGCTCTACGGCGAGGCGCGTGGCCGCACCGGGGCGAACCGGGCACGGCTGATGATCGCAGCCGGCGCCACCGTCGTCTTCGGCCTGGTGATCGTGCTGCGGGTGGGCACCAGGGAATCGCCGCTGCGGGCGTTCGGCGTGGTGCTGGCGCTGGTCAGCGCGCTCGGCTACCTCATCGCCCTCCAGCCGCCCCGCCGGCTGCGGCGGCACTTCGCGGCGCTCGCCGCCCAATCGGTCACCGAGCGGCTGCTGCGGGCGCCGGCCGACTCGCCGGAACAGGTGTGGCAGACCTACGCCGAGATCATGCGGGTGCAGACCGGCGCCGACGCGGTCGCGGTCCTGCTGCACGCGGCGGACCGGGCGTACCACCGGATCGCCTACGCCGGCCCCGACCTGCCCGCCGCCGGGCCGCCGATCACCGGCACGCTGACCCGCAGCAACGTCCCGTTACGGGTCGGCGAACAGGCCCCGGCCCTGGTCGCCCACTTCGGCGCCGAACTGGCCGGCGACTACGTCCGGGTCCTGCCGATGCGGGTGCCGCCGGACGTCGAGGGCGTGGTCCTGCTGTTCAACCGGCACCGCAACCTGTTCAGCGAGGACGACCTCGGACTGCTCGCCGACCTGGGCGGACAGGCCGGGGTGCTGGCCGAACGGCAGGCGATCACCGCCGAGCTGAGCGCCTCGGTGGCCGCGCTCACCCGGGCCGGCCAGGCCAAGAGCGACTTCCTGGCGAACATGAGCCACGAACTGCGTACCCCGCTCAACGCGATCATCGGGTTCAGCGACCTGATGCGGATGGAGGAGCCGGACGGCGACCGCCGCCGGGTGCCCGCCGACTGGGTGGATCACGTCCACGGCAGCGGCCGCCACCTGCTCGGTCTGATCAACGACATCCTCGATCTCAGCAAGGTGGAGGCCGGCCGGCTGGAGTTGCGGCTCACCCCGGTACGGGTCGACACCGCCATCGAGGACCTGCTCACCGCGCTGACCCCGCTCTTCACCGGCAAACGGCTCACGGTCCGCACCGAACTGGCGCCGGTCACCGCGTACGCCGACCGGCTGCGGTTCCGCCAGATCGTCGAGAACCTGCTGTCCAACGCGGTGAAGTTCACCCCCGAGGAGGGCGTCGTCACGGTCACCGCGGGGCCCGCCGGCGACCGGGTGCGGGTCACCGTGGCCGACACCGGGGTCGGCATCGCCACCGACGACCTGGAACGCGTCTTCGAGGAGTTCCAGCAGGCCGGCGACCCGAACCAGCGGCACTCCGGCACCGGCCTGGGGCTGGCCCTGACCCGCCGGCTGGTCGCCGCCCACCACGGCGAGATCCTTCTCACCTCCGAGCCGGGCCAGGGCAGCGAGTTCGCCGTGGTCCTGCCCGCCGCGCCGGTGGCCGCCTCCTCGGCGGGCGCCGGCCCCGGACCGTACGTGCTGCTGATCGAGGACGACCCGCAGTCCGCCGAGCTGATGCGCACCCAGCTCGGCAACGCCGGCTACCGGGTCGAGGTGGCCGGCACCGGGGAGAGCGGCCTGGCGCTGGCCCGCGAGCACCGGCCGGACGCCGTGGTGCTGGACGTCACCCTGCCCGGCATCGACGGCTGGGAGGTGATCCGCCGGTTCAAGGCGGACGCGCGGCTCAACGCGATCCCGGTCTTCTTCGCCAGCATCCTCGACGAGGCGCCGGCCGGGCTGGCCCTCGGCGCGCACGACTACTTCGTCAAGCCGGTCGATCAGCCGGCCCTGCTCAGCGCCCTGGCGAACGCCATCGCGGCCCGCCCGGCGCCGCGCGTGCTGGTGGTCGACCACGACGACACGGTCCGGCAGGCGATCGAGGACGGCCTGCGGGCCGGCGGCGCCGACGTGGTCGCCTGCGCCGACGGGTGGGACGGGCTGGCCCGCAGCCGCAGTGAGAACTTCGACCTCATCGTCTGCGACATGCAGTCGCCGGAGGAGGACGGTTTCAGCCTGCTCGCCGCCATCGAGCAGGACCCGTCCGGCCGGCACACACCGGTGCTCGGTCTGAGCGCCGCCGCGCTGGCGTCCGGCGACACCACGCCGCTGATCGCCACGGCGATGGCCGGCAACGCGGTCGCCGAGGCGATGACCGGCAGCGGCTGGGAGGGCCTGCCCCCGCTGGTGCACGCCCCTGCTCCGGCCGGCCGTCGGCACTCGCGCGGCCACGTCGCGATCAAGCTGCGCGACGCCGTCCCACCATCCGGCTCCCAACCGTGAGGAATCATTCGTGAGCGCACCCCACCGCATCCTCCTGGTCGAGGACGAAGAGCTGAACCGCATGCTGGTCAAGGCGGTCCTCGCCCGGGCCGACATCGCCACGGTCCGCGAGGCCGAACTGGTCGACGCGGAGTCCCTGGCCGCCGCCCGGAGCCGTCTCGCCACCGGCCGGTTCGACCTGATCCTGCTGGACCTCAACCTGCCCGACGGCAACGGCCTCAGCCTGGCCCGCGAACTCGCCGGCCACAGCCCGCCCAAACCCCATGTGGTCGCGGTCACCGCGAGCGTCCTGCCCCAGGACCAGAAGGCCGCCCTCGACGCCGGCTGCGACGACTTCCTCGACAAGCCCTACGCCGCGGCCGACCTGGTCGCGACGGTCGCCCGCCATCTCCCCTCGTAAACCCCTTCATCGGTACGGGCTACACCGCCCCCAGCACACTCGGACCGCTCCGCCGGCTCCACGCGAGCGGCTGCCGGGTCGAGCCGGTGCCGCGCCCGCCGGGCGGAGATCGGTGGTCCCTCGGCGGAACGGTCCGGGTGCGGTCGGGGCGGCGTGGCCCGTACCGGAAAATAGGGGCCGCTCAGGCCGGGGCGAGGACGATCTCGGCGCGCGCCCGGCCCGCCCGCTCCCGGACGATGGCCAGGACCTCGCCGGACGGGTCGAAGACCGCGTAGGGCCCCTCGATGCCGGCCGCCGCGAGCGGGCCGCCGTGCCGGAGGACGCGGGTCTCCTCCTCGTCGGCGGTGCGCTGCGGGAAGGACCGGCGGGCCGCCTCGGCGAGCGTGAGGCCGATCACGTCGGGGGCGCGTTCCTCGAGTTCGGTGAGGGTGGCGGCGGCGTCCAGGGTCATGCCGCCGACGGCGGTCCGGCGCAGCGCGGTGAGGTGCCCGCCGACGCCGAGCGTGGCGCCGAGGTCGCGGGCGATGGCCCGGATGTAGGTGCCGGAGGAGCAGGTCACGTCGATGTCCACATCGATCACGTCACGCCCCTCGGGTCGCCGGACGTCGAGGACGTCGAGCCGGTGGACGGTGATCCGGCGGGCCGGGATCTCCACCGCCTCGCCCTCGCGGACCCGCTTGTACGCCCGCTGCCCATTGATCTTGATAGCGCTGACCGCGCTGGGCACCTGGTCGATCTCGCCGGTCTGGGCGGCCAGCCCGGCCCGGATGGCGTCGTCGGTGACCGCCGACGTGGAAGCGGTCGCGGTGACCTCACCCTCGGCGTCGTCGGTGACCGTGGACTCCCCCAGCCGGATCGTCGCGGCGTAGCTCTTCTCCGAACCGATCACATAGGTCAGCAGGCGGGTCGCCCGGTTCACCCCGATGATCAGGACACCGGTGGCCATCGGGTCCAGCGTGCCCCCGTGCCCCACCCTCCGGGTCTTCGCCAGCCGCCGGATCCGGGCGACGACGTCGTGCGACGTCATCCCGGCCGGCTTGTCCACCACGATCAGTCCGTCCGTGTTCACCCGACCACCCTATTTGCCGGCTCACCGGGTGACGCCGGTGACCACCCAGTACGGTGACCGCCACCGCCACATCAGCGAGACGAACCGGCCCAGGGTGAACAGCCCGAGCCCGGCCCAGACACCGCCCAGCCCCAGGTCGAACGCATACGCCAGCCAGATCGCCGGCAGGAAGCCGAGCAGCGCGGACAGCACCGTGACGGTCCGCAGGAAGGCCACGTCCCCGGCCCCGATGAACACCCCGTCGAGGGCGTAGACCACTCCGGCGAACGGCAGCAGCGCCACGAACCACGGCCAGATCACGGCGGCCTGCTCGTGGACCGCCGGGTCGTCGCTGAACCACCCGGGCACCACCGTGGCGCCGGCCGCCGCGAGTGCCGCGAAGGCCAGGGCGGACACTCCGCCGGCCAGGGTGACCCGGCGGGCCACGTCCCGGGCCTCGCGTTCGTCGCCGGCCCCGAGCGACGCCCCGACCAGCGACTGCGCGGCGATGGCGACCGCGTCCAGGGCGAGCGCCGCGAAGAACCAGAGTTGCAGCACGATCTGGTGGGCGCCGACCGCCGCCACGCCGAACCGGGCCGCCACCGCGGTCGCCGACAGGAAGCAGGCCTGGAACGCCGCGCCACGGATCAGCAGGTCACGGCCGAGCACCAGCTGGCTCACGATGATCGACGGCACCGGCCGCAGCGCCCGGGTCTCGCGGACCAGCGCGGCCAGGAAGAGGGCGCCGCCGAGGCTCTGCGCCGTGACGTTGGCGATGGCCGAGCCGGTCAGGCCGAGGCCAGCCGGATAGACCAGGACCGGGCAGAGGATCGCGGACAGCACGTTGGCGCCGAGGACGATCCACAGTGGGCGTCGGGTGTCCTGGACGCCGCGCATCCAGCCGTTCCCGGCGGCGGCCAGCAGCAGGCCGGGCGCACCCAGGGCGGCGATCCGCAGCCAGCCGGCGGCCGCCTCGGCGGTCTCCGGGTCACCGGCCAGCAGGCTGGTGAGCGGGCCGGCGCCGGCCAGGCCGAGCAGGGCCAGCAGGACGCCGGCGGCGAGGGCCATCCAGGAGGCCTGGACTCCTTCGGCGATGGCGGCGGACCGGTCTCCGGCGCCGAAGCGGCGGGCCGCGCGGCCGGTGGTCCCGTACGCCATGAGCGTGCCGAACCAGGCGGCCACCGACATGACCGTGCCGCCGATGGCGACGGCGGCCAGGGGGACGGCGCCGAGATGCCCGACGACCGCGGTGTCCACCAGGACGTAGAGCGGCTCGGCGGCCAGCACCACGAGGGCGGGCAGCGCCAGGCCGGCGATCCGGCGGGCGGTCGCGGTGCGCTGCGGAGGGGCGGGCGCATCGGCAGGCGGGCTCATGGTTCCCCATGATGCCCGCCTGAGGTAAGGGCCGCAACGCGGCTTTGTTGCTTACCCCTACCGACTCGCGACGGACCCCTACTGGCGCGTGTCCAGGGAGGTCTGGAGGGCGCGGCGGGCCTGCTCGCGGGAGTCGTCGGCGGGCTGGGGCTTCGGCTTGGCGGCCATGAGAGGGCAATCCTTCCAACGGGTGCGGGCGCGCCGTGAGACGGAGCGCCCCTGCGGTCGAGCGGAGCGTCACTCGCCGGCCCCGGGATCGCCGGAACCACTGGCACTGGTGACGCGGCCCGGGGCGGTGGACCCGGGTGGCTCGAGGCCTCGCGGAAGGCGGTGGTGGCAGCCGCGCGAAACCAAATCACCGTTCAGGCCCCAAACTAACGTTCAGTCACCTCTCCGCAGGCCTGGTTCCCGGGATCCGGGACGACGAAAGCGGGGGCCACCCTTTCGGGTGACCCCCGCTCAGCAGGGCGAACACTGCTCAGTTCAGGTATTCGTCCAAAAGCCGACGCACGGTGTCCACCACCTGGGCGGCCTCGCCGTACCCGGTGAAGCCGGCCGCCAAGCGGTGACCGCCGCCGCCCTGCGACACCGCCACGCCGCTCACGTCGACCGCGCCCTTGCTGCGCAGCGACACCGACCACTCGCCGGCCGCGACCTCCCGGACCACCACCGACACGTCCGCCTCGGCCACCGAGCGCACCGGGTCGATCAGGGTGTCCAGCACGTACGGCTGCTGCGCGTGCCGCTCCAGGTCGGCCAGCGTGGCATAGGTCCACACCATGCCCCGCCCGCCGGCCGCGCCCGGCTCGAGCACCGCCCGGCCGATCACCTCACCGGTCAGCTTCATGGCCCCGAAGGGCTTACTGTCGAAGATCCGCCGGGAGATCTCCCCCGGCCGGATCCCGGTGGCGATCAGCCGCGCGGCCAGCTCGTGAACCGCTACCGTGGTCATGTCGAACTTGAACGACCCGGTGTCGGTCGCCAGCGCCACGTAGAGGCACTCGGCGATCTCCGCGTCCAGCCGCACCCCGAGCCGGGCCAGCAGCTGCTCGGCCACCACCGAGGTGGCCGCGGCCGCCGGGTCGACCAGGCGCACCGTGCCGAAACCGGTGTTCGACGCGTGGTGGTCGAGCACCACGCTGACCGGCGCCGCGGTGAGACGGCCGGCCAGCCCGCCGAGACGGGACTCGCTGGCCACGTCGAAGACCGCCACCAGCCGGGGGTCCGTCCAGGCCTCCGCCTCCGGCACGAGCAGGGCCGAACCGGGCAGGGCGGAATAGGGGCCGGGAACGGCGAATTCCCCGGGGAACGTCGCCCGCACCCGGGTGTACCCCAGCCGGGTCAGACCGAGCCCGAAACCGAGCATGCTGCCGAGCGCGTCACCGTCCGGGTTCACGTGACAGATCAGCTGGATCTCGTCGTCGGCGCCGAGGGAGCGGACCGCCGCGACCGCGGCGGCCCACTGCTCGGGGGTGGGCCCGGACAGGGTCACCCGTGATCCTCGCGGGCGCCGACCCGCTCGGCCTCGTCGTCCTCGATCTCGTCGTCGTCACTCTTGTACGGGTCCGGGTCACCGGCGTACTTCGCTCCGGCGGCCAGCCGCTGCACCTCCTGGTCGCGGTGCTTCGCCTGAGCCAGGAGGTCGTCGATCTCCTTGACGTGGGTCTGCACGTTGTCCAGCACGAACGTCAGGCTCGGCGAGTGCCGCAGCCCGAGCGCGTGACCGACCCGGCTGCGCAGCATGCCCTTGGCGCTCTCCAGGGCCGCGGCGGTCGACGCCTGCTCCGTCGGATCGCCCAGGACCGTGTAGAAGACCGTCGCCTCACGCAGGTCGCCGGTGATCCGGGCATCCGTGACCGTCAGCATGCCGAGACGGGGATCCTTGATCTCCCGCACCAGCGAAGCCACCAGCTCCCGGACGCGCTCCGCGTGCCGGCGTGTCTTGGCTGGGTCCGACATTTCGCCCACCTCCGACTATGTATCCCGCGGGTCCGACAGCCCCCGCCCAACTGATGAAGCGTACCCAGGTCAATCGTCGTCGCCGTAGACCCGTCGTTTGACCGAGAGCAGCTCGATCTCGGGGCGGCCGGCCACCTGGTTCTCGCACGTGTCGATCACGGCACGGGCCTGCGCCGGGTCCGCCGCTACCACGGCTACCCCGAGCAGAGCCCGCGCATGCAGATCGTGGAAGCCCACCTCGGCGGCACTGACCTCGAATTTCTTCAGCATCGCCAGAATCGGGCGGACATAGGAGCGCTTCTGCTTCAGCGAGCGGGAGTCACCGGGCAGAAGCAGATCGAAGACTGCGGTCTCGGTATACATCAGCGAGCAGGGTACTCACGATCGGCCTGCTCAGCGCGGGTTTTTCCGCGCCACCACCACATCCCGCTCGATGCCCTGGTCCACCCGGTGCACCAGGGGCAGGTGCTCGACCAGCTCCAGCCCACCGGCCAGCAGGATGTCCTCGGCCAACTCCCGCTTGGCCACCTTGGTGTTCCAGGACAGGCCGATCGCGCCACCGGGGCGCAACAACGGCAGCCACTGCGGCACGGCCCGCTCCAGCAGATCCAGCGGGCGCCGGGACAGGCCGCCCTCGTCGTCGTAGCTGCCGTGCGCGATCCCGTACGGCAGATCGGCCACCAGCACGTCCGCCACGTTGCCGCGGATCAGGCCGTCCAGCGAAGTGGTGTCGGCGTTCAGCACGGTGACCTTCTGCACCGCGCCGGCCTTGTGATCATCCTTACTGGCCGCCATGGTCACCTCCAGGCGGCGTGCGGCCCGGCGGCCCTGCCGGCGCACCTGCACCAGCTCGGCGGTGTGCTTGAGCCGCTTGCGCTTCAGCCAGGTCTGCAGGAACAGCTTGTAGGCCTCGACGTCCTTGCCGTCGATCTCCACGCCGATGGCGTCGTAGCCGTACATCAGCGCCTGGTTCAGCGTGGTGCCACGGCCGCAGACCGGGTCGAGGACGGTCAGGCCGCCGTCCAGCATCCGGCCGGCCGAGCCGGAGGCCAGCACCGTGAGGTTCAGCACCAGCTTGGTGAACTGCTCGTTGGTCTTCCCCGCGTACTTCGGGATGGTGATCAGGTCGCTGTCGTAACGCGCCAGCGGCGCGAGCGCCAGGGGGCGCAACAGGCCGTCGTCCACCCGCTCGAAGAGGGCATGGGCGGAGGAGAGATTCGAGACGTACGCGATATCGCGCTCGCTGAGATCGGCGGAGAACGTCAGGTACTCCACCCCGCCCAGCACCGTCACGCCGATGTCGTCCAGCCCCGACGACAGCACCGGCCCGAACGCGGCCAGCTCCGCCTGGGACATGCGCGACGCCTGGTCGGCGTAGACGCGGTTGGCGGAGGGCGCGAGCAGCATGGCATAGCGGGACATCCCGCCATCCTCCCAGCCTCCGATGACCCCCACGAACGGGAGTACCCGCAAAACGCCGCCAGGCGTTTTGCCGCGGAGCGAAGCGGAACAGTCGAGCACGGCCGACGGCCCGGCGCAGAAACGCCGGGCCGTCGGGAGTCGCGGAGCTTACGCCCGCGGCTTCTCACGCATCTCGAAGGTCTCGATCACGTCGCCCACCTGCGGCGAACCGTAACCGCTCAGCGTCAGACCACACTCGAAGCCCTCGCGGACCTCGGTCGCGTCGTCCTTGAACCGCTTGAGCGAGCTGATCGTGACGTTGTCCGCCACCACGGTGCCCTCGCGGATGACGCGGGCCTTGGTGTTGCGGCGGATGAGACCGGACCGGACGATACAGCCGGCGATGAGACCGATCTTGGACGAGCGGAACACCTCGCGGATCTCCGCCGTGCCGAGCTCGACCTCCTCGTACTCCGGCTTGAGCAGGCCCTTGAGCTCGGCCTCGATCTCCTCGATGGCCTGGTAGATCACGCTGTAGTAGCGGATCTCCACGCCGGAGCGGTCGGCCAGTTCCTTGACCTTGTTCGACGCACGGACGTTGAAGCCGATGATCGTCGCACTCTGGTCGGAGGACGCGGACGCCAGGTTGACGTCGCTCTCGGTGATCGCACCGACGCCGCGGTGGATGACCTTGAGCTGCACCTCCTCCGGAATGTCGATCTTGAACAGCGCGTCCTCGAGAGCCTCGACCGAACCGGACCCGTCACCCTTGATGATCAGGGTGAGCGAAGCCTTCTCGCCCTCCTTGATCTCCTTGACGATCTCGTCGATCGTCTTCGGGCGGGTCGAGTTGGCGAAGGTCGCCGCACGACGGCGGGCCTGCCGCTGCTCGGCGATCTGCCGCACGGTGCGGTCGTCCTCAGCCGCGAGGAACGTGTCACCCGCGCTCGGCACCGAGGTCAGACCCAGGACCAGGACCGGACGCGCCGGACCCGCCTCGGCCACCTGCTGGCCGTTCTCGTCGAGCATGGCCCGGACGCGACCGTGCGCGCCACCGGCGACGATCGAGTCACCGGCCCGCAGCGTGCCCTTCTGCACCAGGACGGTGGCCACGGCGCCGCGACCCTTGTCCAGGTGGGCCTCGACCGCGACACCCTGGGCGGGGCCGTCGATCGGGGCGGTCAGCTCGAGCGCCGCGTCGGCGGTCAGCAGGACGGCCTCGAGGAGGTCGTCGATGCCGATGCCGGGCTTGGCCGCGACGTTGACGAACATCGTCTCGCCGCCGTACTCCTCGGCGAGCAGGCCGTAGTCGGTCAGCTGCTGCCGGACCTTGTCCGGGTTGGCGTCCGGCTTGTCGACCTTGTTCACCGCGACGACGATCGGCACGTCGGCCGCCTTCGCGTGGTTGAGCGCCTCGACCGTCTGCGGCATGACGCCGTCGTCGGCCGCGACCACCAGGATCACGATGTCGGTCACCTTGGCACCACGCGCACGCATGGCGGTGAACGCCTCGTGACCCGGGGTGTCGATGAAGGTGATCGCCCGCTCCTCCCCCTGGTGAGGGACGACGACCTGGTAGGCGCCGATGTGCTGGGTGATGCCACCCGCCTCGCCGGCGACCACGTTGGTCTTGCGGATCGCGTCGAGCAGCTTGGTCTTACCGTGGTCGACGTGGCCCATGACGGTCACCACCGGCGGACGGGTGACCAGACGGTCCTCCGCCACCTCGGCGTCGAGGTCGATGTCGAACTGTGCGAGCAGCTCGCGGTCCTCGTCCTCGGGGCTGACGATCTTCACGGCGAAGCCCAGGTGCTCGCCGAGCAGCAGCAGGGTGTCGTCGGACACCGACTGCGTGGCGGTCACCATCTCACCCAGGTTGAACATCTCCTGGACGAGCGAGCCCGGGTTGGCGTTGATCTTGTCGGCGAAGTCGGAGAGCGACGCGCCGCGCGAGAGCCGGATCTCCTGGCCGTTACCGCGCGGAGCACCGGAGCTCATCTGCGGAGCGGACAGGTTGTCGAACTCTTGACGCCGCTGCTTCTTCGACTTGCGGCCACGGGTCGGCCGGCCGCCGGGACGCCCGAAGGCACCCGCCGCACCGCCGCCACGGCCACGGCCACCGGCGCCACCGGGACGGCCGGGCGCACCCGCGCCGACCGGACCGCCGCCGCCACCGCCGGGACCACCCGGACGGAAGCCGCCACCGCCGCCGCCACCGCCGCCGGGACGGAAGCCGCCACCGGCGCCGCCGCCGCCACCGGGACGGAAACCGCCACCGGCACCGCCGCCGCCACCGCGGTAGCCACCGCCGCCGCCACCGGGGCCGCCACGGCCGCCGCCGGGACCACCCGGACGACCGGCGCCACCGGTGCCGGGACCACCCGGACGACCGGGACGCTGCGCGGGCATCGAGGCGGGGCTGGGCCGCGGCGGCATCGAGGCGGGGCTCGGCCGCGGCGGCATGCCCGCCGGGTTCGGACGCGGCATCGAGGCCGGCGACGGGCGCGTCGCGCCGCCACCGGAGACACCGAACGGGTTGTTACCCGGACCGCGCGCGGGCGGGCGCGGAGCGCCGCCGGCCGGGCCGGGACGAGGACCACCGGGGGCGCCGGGGGTCGCGGTACGGTTCGCGGCCGGCGACCCCGGACGCGGCGGGACACTGCCCGGGCCGGGACGCGGGCCACGCTGGCCACCGCCCTCGGACGGGCCGCCCTGACGGCGCTCGGCGTCCCGGGTACGGGCTGCCTGCGCGGCCTTGACCGCGGCCTCCTGCTCGGCCTTCAGCGCCGAGGCGCGGGCCTCGGCGGCCGCCACCTCGATGTCGTGCGCGCTGGCCGGCTTGGCGACCGGGCCGGGCGTCGGGCCCGGACGGCCGGCCGGCGGCTTGGGCCGCACGAACGGGCCGGGCGTGGGCGCCGGAGAGGTGGGCTGGTTGGTGGGCGCGCCACCGGGCGTCGGACCCGGACGGCGCGGCGGCTGCGGCCGCCCCATCGGCGGGCCCGGGCGCGGCGCCGCGGAGGCACCGGAGCCACCGGACGCGGCGGTGGGCGCCGGGGACGACGGGGACGCCGGAATGGCGCCACCCTGCTCAAGGGCGCCACGGAGCCGCCGGGCCACGGGGGCCTCGACGGTGCTGGACGCGGACTTAACGAACTCGCCCATTTCCTTCAACGTGGCGAGAACGGTCTTGCTGTCGACCCCGAGCTCCTTGGCGAGCTCGTGTACGCGGGCCTTGCCTGGCACTGCACTCCTCACTTCGAGGTCGTGCGAGCAGCACCCGCACAGACCTCACTCGTGCACTAGAAGCCTGTTCATTTCAGGGACTTCATCGTGTGCTCATCTGGGTCGTCCTACCTTGCTGGGTCGTGACGAAGCGACGACGCCTCGTCATCGGTGGATCCGGACGGCACGGAGACCGTACGGATGTGCTCCGCGAGCAGCTCTGGGTCAGCAAATCCAGTGAGACGCAACGCACGCCCGAAGGCGCGGCGCCGCTCTGCCTGCGAGAAGCAGGCCGGATCGGGATGCAGATGTGCTCCCCGCCCCGGCAGTCGGCGACTCGGATCGGGCAGAAGCCGAAGGTTTCCCTCCGATTCTGCCGCGACGAACCGCAGCAATGAAGCGGCCGGCGCGCGATTGCGGCAGCCGACGCAGGTTCGCGTCGGGCCGACCGAGGCCAAGTCTACCCCTCGATCGCGCCGACCGCGTATCCGGTCAGTTCCCCGCCTCGGCCGCATCACGGTCCGAGACTCCGGCCGGCTCGCTGTCCGGACGGATGTCGATGCGCCATCCGGTGAGACGGGCGGCGAGACGGGCGTTCTGTCCCTCCCGGCCGATGGCCAGGGAGAGCTGGAAATCGGGCACGGTCACCCGGGCCGTTCGGCTGGCCGCGTCGACCACCTCGACCCGCAGGGCCTTGGCCGGTGAGAGCGCGTTGCCGACGAACTGGGCCGGGTCGTCCGACCAGTCGATGATGTCGATCTTCTCGCCGTGCAGCTCGCTCATCACCGCGCGGACCCGCTGGCCCATCGGGCCGATACAGGCACCCTTCGCGTTGACGCCCGCGACGGTCGAGCGCACCGCGATCTTCGTACGGTGACCTGCCTCACGTGCGATGGCGGCGATCTCCACGGTCCCGTCGGCGATCTCCGGCACTTCGAGGGCGAACAGCTTCTTCACCAGGGCCGGGTGCGAGCGGGACAGGGTGATCTGCGGGCCGCGGAAGCCCTTGGCCACGTGCACCACGATGCAGCGGATCCGGGCGCCGTGCGGGTAGGTCTCCCCCGGCACCTGCTCGGACTGCGGCAGCACCGCCTCCAGCTTGCCGAGGTCCACCGTGACGATGTTCTTCTCGGCGCGGGCCGCGTCCGCCTGCACCACGCCGGTGACCAGGTCGCCGTCGCGTCCCGCGTACTCCCCGAAGTGCTGCTCGTCGGTGGCCTCCCGGAGACGCTGGAGGATCACCTGCTTGGCGGTCATCGCCGCGATCCGGCCGAAGTCGTGCGGGGTGTCGTCCCACTCCCGGACCAACGTGCCGTCCGCGTCCAGCTCCTGCGCCAGGACGGAGGCGACGCCGCTGCGGCGGTCGATCTCCACCCGGGCGTGGCTCTCCGCGCCCTCGGTGTGCCGGTAGGCGGTCAGCAGAGCGGTCTCGATGGCCGCCAGGATGGTCTCGAACGGGATCTCCCGCTCGCGCTCCAGGGCGCGCAGCGCCGCGAGGTCGATGTTCACTCCTCGCCCTCCCCTTCGTCGTCGTCTTCTTCGCCGTCCTCGTCACCGAAGTCGGCCTCGTCCATGCGCTTGAACTCGATCTGGACCCGGCCGGCCCCGAGATCGGCCCACGCCAGCTCCCGGGTGGTCCCGTCCACGTCCAGCGCCACACCCGTGTCGTCGACCGAGAGCACCCGGCCGGTGAGGTCGCCGACCGCCACCAGGCGGCCGATGTTGCGGCGCCAGTGCCGTGGCTGGGTCAGCGGCCGGTCCACGCCCGGGGAGCCGACCTCCAGTTGGTACTCCCCGGCGAGCACCTCGCCGCCGGACTCCTCGGCCTGGTCGAGCGCCTCGGAGATCTCCCGGGAGACCACCGCCACGTCGTCCAGCCCGATGCCGCCGTCGGTGTCGATCAGCACCCGCACCACGAACCGGCGGCCGGCCCGGGACAGGGTCAGGTCCTCCAGGTCGTAGCCGGCCTTGGCGACCACCGGCTCGATCACCTCGCGGATCCGGGCGCGGGCGGCGCTCAGATCGACACGGGGCAGGGACGGGGTACTACGTGTCTCCGGCTCCGGCCGGGAACGGCGGTTGCCGGGGCGCCCACCGGGCCGGGACCCGGCGCGACCACGCTGCGTCATCGGGCTCGACCTCTCGCTAGCTTTCTCGCAGGAACGACTATATGCCGCCGGGCCCGATGCGGCCCCGCGGCTGACGCTGAGCGTAACGCGCCGGTGGGCGGGTCGGAGCAGCGCCGCACCGAATGGTGTTGACTGGCCGGGTGCTATCGACTTCACGGCGGCTGCTCCTGGGGACGGCGCTGAGCTCCGCCGCCCTGGCCGGGTGCGGGCTCCTGGACTCCGAACCCGAGCCCGAACCGCAGCCGGACCCGCTGCAACCCCTGCTGAACGAGGCTCTGGCGCTGGCCGCGGCGTACGACCGGGCGATCCTCGCCGACGCCTCGCTGGCCGCCCGGCTGACCCCGCTGGCCGATGACCACCGGGCACACGCCGCCGAACTGACCCGGGTGATCGGCCCGGCCGCGCCCTCGGTCGCGCCGTCCTCCTCGGCCCCGGCCGGCCCGGCCGAAACCACGGCCACGCTGCGTAAGGCCGAGCAGGCCGCGCAGCGCACGGCGGTGGCGGCGTGCAAGACGGCCACCCCGGAACGGGCCGGGCTGACCGGATCGATCGCGGCCTGCCGGGCCACGCATGCCGAAGCGCTGCGCTGACGGGTTACTGTCCACGGCGTGACGGAACAACTCGCCGCCGCCCTCGCCGCCGAGGAGGCGGCCATCTATGCGTACGGCGTGATCGGGGTGCACCTGGACGACGCCGACGAGGTGTCCCGGGCCCGCGCCTGTGAACTGGAACACCGGCGCCGGCGCGACGAGCTGGTGGACCGGCTGGACAGGGTCCGGGCCAGCACCGCACCCGCGCCCCCGGCGTACCAGCTGCCCTTCGAGGTGACCGACCGGGAGAGCGCCCTGAGACTGGCGGTGCACGTGGAGGACGGCGTGGCCCAGTCCTGGCGCGCCCTGCTTCCGGTGACCGAGGGTGCCGACCGCGTCGACTCGCTGTCGTATTTGACCGACTCCGCAGTTCGTGCGACACGGTGGCGCCGGATCGCCGAGGTCACGCCGCTGACGATGCCCTTCCCCGGCAAACCGGGCTGAGGATCGGGCCACTCCGGAAACGTGAATGGCCGACAATGGGGGCGTGATCGACGAGCTCGACGCCTCCTCACCCCGCGGGTCGCTCGCGATCCGGTTGCGTGACGCCGTCCAGGAGCGATGGTCCGCCGAGGTGCAGGCGATCGGGCTGTCCGGCTCGATGGCGCACGGCGACGACACCGAGAGCAGCGACGTCAACGTCCTGGTGGTCACCTACCGCCCCCGGACCGGCCCCAGGCCGGCGCTGCGCAAGGTCGACGGCATCCCGGTCGACCTGCGGGTGGTCACCGCGGAGGAGGGGCTGGGGCAGGCCCGTCAGCTCACCCCGAGATGGCCGCTGCTGGCCGACGGCTACCTCACCACGTTCCCGCTCCACGACCCGCAGAACTGGTTCGCCGACCGGCGGGAGGCCCACCTGTCGCTGCTCGCCGAGGCCCGGCCGATGGAGTTCACCGGCCTGGCCCGGCAGGACTGGGCGGTCGCCAACGGCGCGCACACCCGGGCGGCGCGCCTGGCCCAGTGGTACGACACCGACGCCGCCCTGATCCTGATGGCCGAGGCCCGGCTGCACGCCGCCCTGGTCGCCGGTCTGCTCACCCGCACCCACTTCCGCAACACGGCGGACGCGGTCAAGCGCACCGGCGTGGCCGCGGCCGACATGCAGGAGCTGGGCGCGATCCTCAAATACCAGGCCGAGGAGCTGACCGCCCGCGGCCGCCCGGTGGACGGCCGGCTCGGCGCGCTCTTCGACTGAGGACGCCGGTCAGGGCAGGGTCAGGATCTCGTGACCGTCCTCGGTGACCACCAGCGTGTGCTCGAACTGGGCGGTCCACTTCCGGTCCTTCGTGACGACCGTCCAGCCGTCGCGCCAGATGTCGTACTCATGGGTGCCCAGGGTGATCATCGGCTCGACGGTGAACGTCATGCCCGGCTCCATCACCGTGGTGAGCTGCGGGTTGTCGTAGTGCGGGACGTACAGCCCGGAGTGGAACGCCTCACCGATGCCGTGGCCGGTGAAGTCACGGACCACGCCGTAGCCGAACCGCCGCGCGTACGCCTCGATGACCCGCCCGATGGCGTTGATCGGGCGGCCCGGGGCGACCGCCCGGATGCCCCGCATCATCGCCTCGTGGGTGCGCTCGACCAGCAGCCGCGCCTCCTCGCCGACGTCGCCCACGCAGAAGGTGGCGTCGGTGTCGCCGTGCACCCCGTCGAGGTACGCCGTGACGTCCACGTTGATGATGTCGCCGTCCTCCAGCACCGTGGAGTCCGGGATGCCGTGGCAGATCACCTCGTTCAGCGAGGTGCAGCAGGACTTCGGGAAGCCCTTGTAGCCCAGCGTCGACGGATAGGCGCCGTGGTCGAGCAGGAACTCGTGCACCACCCGGTCGATCTCGTCGGTCGTCACGCCCGGTTTGCAGTGCTCACCGGCCAGCTGCGTGGCCTGCGCCGCGATCCGGCCGGCGACCCGCATCTTCTCGATGATCTCGGGCGTCTGGACATGCGAGCCGCTCCACTCACGCGGGCGCTTCTTGCCCACGTACTCGGGGCGGACGATGTGCGCGGGGACCGACCGCCAGGGCGACTGCTTTCCCGGCACGAGAGGGGCACGTACGGTCATGACCACAGCCTAACCGGCCACCCCGGAGCCGATCGGACCTGTCCTTGCCGCCTCCGGGACCCTGTGAAATCGTATTCGGCGTGGATCAAGAGGGCCTGGACCCGAACTTCTCGGCGGTCGGTGAGGTGACCGGTGACCGGGTCGCCGTCACGGTGACCGGTGAGGTCGACATGGCCACCGCCGACGCGCTGTTCCGGGCCGCCACCCCGGACTCGGTCACCTCCGCCTCCCTCGACCTGCGGGCCGTGACCTTCTTCGACTCGGCGGCCATCCACACGCTGATCCGTCTGGCCGACCACTATCCGGGGGCCCTCGAGGTCTACCCCTCCGACCGGGTGCGCCGGGTGCTGGACATCTCCGGGCTCGGCGACCAGCCCTGGGTCAAGACGATGTGAGCGACGGGGTGAGCGGCCGCCGGAGCCGCACCTCGGTGCCGTCCACGCCACGATGCACCGACAGTTCGGTGAGGGCGCCGATCAGGGCCAGGCCACGGCCACGGAAGCCGGGGTCGGCGGCCGGCCGCCAGCCTCCGGTGTCGCGGACCGTCACGGTCACCGCGCCGTCGTCGAGCGACGCGGTCACGGTGATCACCGGTTCGGCCGGGTCGACCGGATGCTCGATGGCGTTCGCGGCCGCCTCGGAGACCGCCACCACCAGGTCGAAGGCGTCCGCCTCGGGCACCCGGTGTGCGGCCAGGAAGTCCTCCAGGCGCCGGCGCAGCACGGTCAGCCGGCCCGGTTCGGCGGGCAGCCGCAGCACGAACTCGCGCGGCTCGGTCACCTCCAGGGCGACCAGGGCGATGTCGTCGTGCCGGGTGTGCCGGGCCGCCTCGGCGAGCAGCGCGTCCAGCAGGTCGTCGATGTGGTCGGCCGGTTCGGCCGCGTCCACGGTCAGCTCGGCCATGCCGCTGTCGATGCCCTCCCGGCGGTCCTCGATCAGGCCGTCGGTGTAGAGCAGCAGGCGCGCGCCGGCGGTCAGCGACGTCTCCCGGGTGGGGTAGGTGACCGAGCCGAGCGCCCCGATCGGCGGGCCCAGCGCCGCGCCGTACAGGAAGGTGCCCGGCTCGCCCGGGGCGACCACCACCGGTGACGGGTGGCCGGCCGACGAGTAGCGCACCCGGCGGGTCCGCGGGTCGAAGCCGACACAGAGGACGGTCGCGAACTGCCGCCGGCCCAGCGTGTCGACCAGCCGGTTGAGCCGGGTCAGCGCGGTGCCGCAGTCGAAGCCCTCCAGCAGGTACGCCCGCAGCGCGTTACGCAGCTGCCCCATGCCGGCGGCCGCCTGCACGCCCTTGCCGACCACGTCGCCGATCACCAGGAACAGCTCGCCGTCGGGGCCGGGGATCACGTCGTACCAGTCGCCGCCGACCCGGGCCTCGCTGCTGCCCGGCACGTACCGGCCGGCCACCAGGGCGCCCGGCACCCGGGGCAGCGACTGCGGCAGCAGGCTGTGCTGGAGGGTCGAGGCGATCCGGTGCTCGGCCTCGTAGAGCCGCGCGTTGGCCAGCCGCAGCCCGACCAGCCGGGCCAGCTGGGTGAGCACGGCCGGCTCGGGGGACCCGTCCGGCCCGGCCCAGACCCGCAGCTCGCCCAGGGGCGGCCCGGCGGTGTCCGGCAGCGGCAGCACCACGTCCGCCGGCGCGCCCGCCGCGGCGCCGCCGTCGCGCTCGGCCCGGGCGCCCGGCGCGGTCAGCACCACCCGCCCGGCCGCGGTCATGGTGAGCACGTGCCGGGCCGCGACGTCGAGGACCTCGGCGGTGGTCGGCACCGCGTTGAGCGCGGCGGCCGCGTCGACCAGCCCGCGCAGCCGGCTGACGGTCCGCCGGCGCAGCTGGCCGAGTTCCAGGTTGGCCCGGACCCGGGCGATCAGCTCCCGGGTGGAGAACGGCTTGGCCAGGTAGTCGTCGGCGCCGGCGGCCAGCCCTTCGACGGCCGCCTCCTCGCCGGCGCGGGCGGACAGCACCACGATCGGCACGTCCCGGGTGCGCTCGTCGGCGCGCAGCCGGGCGATCAGGCCGAAGCCGTCCAGCCGGGGCATCATGACATCGGTCAGCACCAGGTCGAACTGGTCCCCGGCGGCCAGCTCCAGCGCGTCCGCGCCGTCCACCGCGGTGACCACCTCCCAGTACGGCCCGAGCAGTCGCGAGACGTGTTCGCGCAGGTCGGCGTTGTCGTCGACGAGCAGGATCCGGCCGCCCACGCCACGTCCCACCGGCTGCGGCGCCTCCGGGCCGTCCCCCGCCCACCAGGTCACCTCGTCCACCCAGAGCAGCGGCCCGGCCGTCTCGCCGGGCGCCGCCGGGTCGTCGGTGATCCGGTCCGGCGGCAGGTGGGCCGTGCCGAACGGGATCCGCACGGTGAACTCGCTGCCCACCCCGGCCTCGCTGGTCACGCCGACCGATCCGCCGTGCAGTTCGGCCAGCTCGCGGACCAGCGCCAGCCCGATGCCGGTGCCCTCGTGGCTGCGGGACCAGGCTCCGGTGACCCGGTGGAACCGGTCGAAGAGCAGCGGCCGCTGGTCGGCCGGGATGCCGACCCCGGAGTCCCGGACGGCGAGCACGGCGTGCCCGTCCACGGCCCGGACCCGGACCTCGACGCCGCCCTCGCGGGTGAACTTGACCGCGTTGGAGAGCAGATTGAAGACGATCTTCTCCCACAGCTCGTGGTCGACGTGGACCGGTTCGCCGAGCGGCGGCGCGTCGACGGTGAGCGTCAGCCCGGCCCGCTCGACGGCGGGCCGGAACGTGCCGGCCAGCCGGGCGGTGTGCCCGGCCAGGTCGGTCGGCCGGTAGACGGCCCGCATCCGCCCGGACTCCATCCGGGAGAAGTCGAGCACCGTGTTGACCAGCTTCAGGAGGCGCAGCCCGTTGCGGTGCACCGGGGTGAGCCGGTCACGTAGCGGCCCGTCCAGCGCCGGGTCGTCGAGCAGGTCCTCGATCGGGCCGAGGATCAACGTCAACGGGGTACGGAACTCGTGGCTCACGTTCGAGAAGAAGTTGGTCTTGGCCTGGTCCAGGGCGGCCAGCTCGGCGCCGCGGCGGCGCTCCTGCTCGTACGCCCGCGCGCTGGCCACCGCCCGGGAGATCTGCGCGGCGGCCAGGTCGAGGAAGTCCCGGTAGTCGCCGTCCAGCGCGAGGAACCGGCTCACCCCGACGACCAGCGCGCCGACCGTGTCCGCCGCCACGCCGATCGGCAGCACCAGCGCCTCCGCGGCGGCCGACGGGCCGGGCTCGGTGAGGTCGGCGAGCGGGACGAGGCCGGGGCGCCCGCTCTCCCGGACCGCCCGGATCGCCGGGTGCGGGTCCGGATCGTCCAGGATCAGCGCGGCGAACGGCACGTCGTCGCCGTTCTCGGTGAGGACCGCGGCGGCCTCGGCGGCGAGCGCCCCCTGGTCCGGCGAGTCGGCCAGGCGGCGGCCCAGGGCGCTGAGGGTCCGGACGCGCCGCTCACCGAGCACCCGGCCGGTGGTCTCGGTGACGATGCACATCACCCCGCCCGGTGTGCCGTCGTCGGCCCGGATCGGGTCGTACGAGATGTCGAAGTACGTCTCCTCGAGGAACCCGTACCGTTCCAGCATGAACGGGTGGTCGCGGGCGTAGAACGACTGGTCGTCGGCGAGCACCCCGTCGAACAGCTGGTGCAGCAGCTCCCACGCCTCGGCCCACAGCTCGCCGCCGGGACGGCCGAGGAACCCGGGGTGCTTGCCGCCCATGGTCACGGTGTAGGCGTCGTTGTAGAGGGCGACGTACTCCGGCCCCCAGAAGATGACCATCTGCGCCCGGGAGGCGAGCATCGTGGACACCGCGCCGACCAGCTCGGGCGGCCAGGTGGACGGGTGCCCGATCGGGCTGGTGGACCAGTCCAGGGCGGACATCCGGGCGCCCATCTCGCCGCCCCGCTCGAAGGCGTTGCGCAGCCGCCTCGGCAGGGCACCCATGCATGCCTCCCACGGATCACCGGACGCGGGCGGCACACCCGGTCCCGTGGCACGTTAACACCGGAGCGGCCGGTCCGCTCATCAGGCGGCGACGGCCCGTCCGCGTACCGCCGCCTCGACGAGTGCCTCGAAGGGCCGCAGGTCGTTGGTCCGCTCGGGGTGCCACTGCACGCCGAGCGCGAACGGCTGCCCGGGGTGTTCGACGATCTCGATGACCCGGTCGTCGGGGCACCAGCCGACCGGGAGGAAGGCGCCCGGATCGGCGACCGCCTGGTGGTGGAACGAGTTCACCGTGAGGCTGCGGCCGAACAGGCGGTGCGCGAGGGTCTCGTCCTCGATCACCACGTCGTGCCGGCCGTAGTCGGAGGCGTTGGCGGCCAGCGGGTCGGTGCCCGGGGCGGCCCGGTGCCGCTCGTGACCGACCAGGTCCGGCAGGTGCTGGTGCAGCGAGCCGCCGGTGGACACGGCCATCATCTGCATGCCGCGGCAGACGCCCAGCATCGGCAGGCCGGCGTCCAGCGCGGCGCCCATCAGCATCAGCTCGGATCGGTCGCGGACCTTGTCGACCTCGGTGGCCGGGTGCGGCGGGGCGCCCCAGTTCGCCGGGTCGATGTCGCCGCCGCCGCAGAACACGATGCCGTCCAGGGCCTCCAGCACGTCGGTGCCGGGATCGTCGGGGGTGATCAGGACGGCCCGGCCGCCGGTGGCGTGCACCGCCTTCACGTAGGTCATCGGCAGCATTCCGGCCATCAGGTCGTTCCGGCCGTACTGCACCTGCTCGGCGTAGGCGGTGAGGCCGATCAGCGGTCTGCGCATGTTCCGGTGCTCTCCTTCGTGGCCGCCGCCACCAGGGCGCCGAAGAGACGCCGGTCCCGGCCGGTCTCCGGATGCCACTGGACACCGAGGACGAAACTCCGGTCCGGATCCTCGACCGCCTCGGGCAGACCGTCGGGGGCCCAGCCGGTGACGGTCAGCGCTCCGGGGTCGGCGACCCCCTGATGGTGGAAGCAGTTGATGGTCGGGTCATCGCCCATCAGCGCGGCGATCCGGCTGCCCGGAGCGAACCGCGCGGACTGCGAGCCGTAGATCCCCGGGCCCGGGCGGTGCTTCTCGTGGCCCAGCACGTCCGGCAGATGCTGGTGCAGGCTGCCGCCGGCCGCCACGGTGAGCAGCTGCATGCCCCGGCAGACGCCGAGCAGCGGCAGGTCCCGGTCCAGAGCCGCGTGGAGCAGCGCCAGCTCGGCGGCGTCGCGTTCCGGGTGGGTGACGGTGGCCGGGTGCGGCTCCTGGCCGTACCGGTCCGGCTGCACGTCCGGGCCACCGGCCAGCACCAGGCCGTCGAGGCGGTCGAGCACGTCGGTGTCGAGGTCGTCGGGCGGCAGCAGCACCGCACGGCCACCGGCCAGCCGGATCGCCTCGACGTAGTCGTGCGGCACCAGCGCGGACTCGAGATCGACCCAGACGCCCCACGTCGCGGGCAGCACATAGGACGTTATGCCGATGATCGGACGCATCGCACCACCGTAGTCACAGGCGCGCGGCGCCGGTGAACCGGCGCCGCGTCACGGGCCCTCTGTCCCACCCCCACGGGGATCTGACCCGTACGGGCGGGGATTCGACCCCTCACACCTTTTTGAACTGGGTGTCTTGGGGCTTCCTTATCCACCGTAGCGGGTCGGTAAACCTCACAGCGGCGTTACGTACGCCCCGGTGATCCCGCCGTCGACGACGAACTGCGACGCCGTCATGAACGACGCGTCGTCGCTGGCCAGGAACGCCACCGCGGCGGCGATCTCGGTGGGCTCGGCGAACCGGCCCATCGGCACGTGCACCAGCCGCCGGGCGGCCCGCTCCGGGTCCTTGGCGAACAGCTCCATGAGCAGCGGCGTGGCCACCGGCCCGGGGCAGAGCGCGTTGATCCGGATGCCCTCGCGGGCGAACTGCACGCCCAGCTCGCGGGTCATCGCCAGCACGCCGCCCTTGCTGGCGGTGTAGGCGATCTGCGAGGTGGCCGCCCCTAGCAGGGCCACGAACGAGGCGGTGTTGATGATCGAGCCCTTGCCCTGCCGCTGCATGTGCGGGATCGCGTACTTGCAGCAGAGGAAGACGCTCGTGGTGTTCACCTTGAGCACGCGCTCCCAGGCGTCCAGGCCGGTCACCAGGATCGAGTCGTCGTCGGGCGGCGAGATGCCGGCGTTGTTGAAGGCGATGTCGACCCGGCCGTGCCGCTGCACCACCCCGTCGAAGAGCGCCTTGACCTGCTCCTCGTCGCTGACGTCACAGGCCACGAACTCGCCGCCGACCTCTTCGGCCGCCGCCTTGCCGGCCTTCTCCGAGATGTCGACGCAGACGACGAATGCCCCTTCGGCGGCGAACCGCCGGGCGGTGGCCAGCCCGATCCCACTTCCGGCGCCGGTGATCACGGCGACCCGGCTCAACAGACGTTCCACTCAGTCTCCCGTCGAGATGAACACGTTCTTCACATCCGTGAAGGACAGGGGTGCGTCCGGGCCCAGCTCACGCCCGAGACCGGACTGTTTCATGCCACCGAACGGGGTCCAGTAGCGCACCGAGGAGTTGCTGTTGACGCTCAGCGCGCCGGTCTCCACGGCCCGTGAGACCCGCAGCGCCCGGCCCACGTCCCGGGTCCAGAGCGAGCCGGACAGCCCGTACTCGGTGTCGTTGGCCAGCCGGATCGCCTCCTCCTCGTCCCGGAACGGCAACACGCTCACCACCGGGCCGAAGATCTCCTCGCGCCAGTGCCGGTCCGCGTTCGAGCGGGCCAGCAACACGGTCGGCGGAAACCACCATCCCTTCGCGTCCGGCGCGGTGCCGCGGAACGCGATGTCAGAGCCGTCGAGGTACGACGTGACGGCGGCCCGCTGTCCGGAGGAGATCAGTGGTCCCATCTCCGACGAGTCATCGGCGGGGTCGAGCACCCGGAAGTTCCGGACGGCCGGTTCGAGGAGCGCGAGGAACCTGTCGTACACCGATTCCTGAACCAGCAGCCGGGAGCGCGCGCAGCAGTCCTGCCCGGCGTTGTCGAAGACGGCGCCGGGCGCGGCGGCGGCCGCGGCGTCGAGATCGGCGTCCGCGAAGACGATGTTGGCGCTCTTGCCGCCGAGTTCCAGGGTGACCCGTTTCACCTGGTCGGCACAGCCCGCCATGATCGACTTGCCGACCTCGGTGGATCCGGTGAAGCAGACCTTGCGCACCGCCGGGTGGGTGACGAACCGCTGCCCGACCACACTGCCCCTACCCGGCAGCACCTGGAACACGTTCTCCGGGAGCCCGGCCTCCAGCGCCAGCTCGCCGAGCCGGATCGCGGTCAGCGGGGTCAGCTCGGCCGGCTTGAGCACCACCGTGTTGCCGGCCGCCAGCGCCGGCGCGAACCCCCAGCCGGCGATCGGCATCGGGAAGTTCCACGGCACGATGATCCCGACCACGCCGAGCGGCTCGTGGAACGTCACGTCGATGCCACCGGGCACCGGGATCTGCCGCCCGGCCAGCCGCTCCGGGGCGCCGGCGTAGTAGTTCAGCACGTCCCGGACGTTGCCCGCCTCCCAGCGCGCGTTGCCGATGGTGTGCCCGGCGTTGCGCACCTCCAGCCGCGCCAGCTCCTCGATGTGCTCCTCGACCACCGTCGCGAAGCGCCGCAGCAGCCGCGCCCGGTCCCCGGGCGAGACCCGGCGCCACTCACCGAAAGCGATCCGCGCGCGCTCGATCGCCGCGTCGGTCTCCGCAAGACCCAGCGACGGTACGGTCGTGAAGACCTCACCCGTCGAAGGATCGATCACCTCTGTAGTCCGCACGCCAAGATCCTCACACTCAGAGGCGCTCGAATCCACGGCGCAACTCCCAGTCCGTCACCGCGGCGTCGTAGGCCGCCAGTTCCACCCGTCCCATGTTCGCGTAGTGGGCCACGACGTCCGGGCCGAACGCGGTTTCCGCCACCCGGCTGTCCGCCCACAGCGCGGTCGCCTCCCGCAGGGTGCCGGGCACCCGGCCGGCCTCCGGGTCCTGATAGGCGTTGCCGGTGAACTCGTCCTCCAGCGACAGCTCGTTCTCGATGCCGTGCAGGGCCCCGGCCACCAGGGCGGCGATCGCCAGGTACGGGTTCACGTCCCCGCCCGGCACCCGGTTCTCCACCCGCATGCCCTGACCGTGCCCGGCGATCCGCAGCGCGCAGGTCCGGTTGTCGACGCCCCAGCGCAGCGCGGTCGGCGCGAACGACCCCGGCTGGTACCGCTTGTACGAGTTGATGTTCGGCGCGAAGAGCAGGCTGAACTCCCGCATCGTGGCGAGCAGGCCGGCCAGCACCCGCTGCCCGGTCTCGCTGAGATGGGCCGGGCCGTCGCCGAGCATCGCCGACCGCCCGTTCTCGTCGCGCAGCGAGAAGTGGATGTGGCAGGAGTTGCCCTCCCGCTCGTTGGGCTTGGCCATGAAGGTGAGCGCCATGCCCTCCTGGGCGGCGATCTCCTTGGCCCCGTTCTTGTAGACCACGTGATGGTCGGCCGCGGTCAGCGCGTCCGAGTAGCGGAAGGCGATCTCGTGCTGGCCGAGGTTGCACTCGCCCTTGGCGCTCTCCGGGGTCAGGCCGGCGCCGTACATGTCGTTGCGGATCCGGCGCAGCAGCGGCTCCACGCGGGCGGTGCCGAGCAGCGAGTAGTCCACGTTGTACTGGTTGGCGGGGATCAGGTCCCGGTAGTTCTTCTGCGACGCCTGCTCGTAGGAGTCCCGGTAGAGGACGAACTCCAGCTCGGTCCCGGCGTACGCGGACAGGCCGTGCGCCGCCAGCCGGTCGAGCTGGCGGCGCAGGATCTGCCGGGGTGAGGCCGGCACCGGCGCCCCGGACACGTCGTACAGGTCGGCCAGGACCAGCGCCGTGCCCGGGTGCCACGGGATCCGGCGCAGGGTGGAGAAGTCCGGCCGCATCACGAAGTCGCCGTAACCGGTGGACCAGGAGGACATGGCGTAGCCGTCGACGGTGTTCATGTCGACGTCGACCGCGAGCAGATAGTTGCATCCCTCACTGCCGCCGGACACCACCTCGTCCATGAAGTAGCGCGCATGCAGCCGTTTGCCCTGCAGGCGGCCCTGCATGTCGGTCAGTGCCAGCAGCACCGTGTCGATGCCGCCGTTGTCGACGGCGACGTCCAGCTCCTCGAGATCCATGCGAACAGTCCTATCAATGAGAATTATTCAGGACGGTGGAGACGTGGCCATTTCACTGATCCACAGCATCAGGCAAGGTAGGTCCTGAATAACCCTCAGTCCGTGGACTCGCCGTGGGCGGCCTTCTCCAGCAGGTTCTGCTTCGGTCCGGTGAACCACGTCCGGGCCCCGGCGAACCACCAGATCGCGGCCGCGCCGAGCACCACGGCCACCGCGACGATCGTGTAGTTGAACGTCTCGGCGGTGATCGGCGAGCCGGGCGGCAGTACGAAGAGGACACAGATGATCCCCACCCAGACGATCGCGATCCAGCCGACCGGGGCGCTCCACCTGCCGAGATTCCACGGGCCGGGCTGGAAGTCCGGGTTGAGCCGGCGCAGCAGGACCGGGCCGACATAGGCGATGTAGAGCCCGATCACCGCGATCGAGGTGGCCGCGTAGTAGGCGACCACGTTCCAGAGCGACGGCAGGACCAGGAGCGTGGAGAGGGCCACGCAGAGCCAGATGGAGTTGGTCGGCGTACCGGTGCGGGGGTTGACCCGCTTCCAGATCCGCGAACCGGGAAGCGCGTCGTCGCGGGCGAAGGCGTAGGACATCCGGGAGTTCGCGGTGACCGACGCCATCCCGCAGAACCACTGCGCGATCATGCAGATGAACAGCAGGAACGCGCCGAGGTCGTGGCCCGCCGCGTCGATGAAGATCTGCGCCGGGGGCAGGCCGAGCGGGGTGCCCAGCGAGCCCTCGTAGTCCTGGATGGACCAGGTGATCGCGACCAGCAGCACGAAGCCGGCGACGACCGACACCACCACGGACATCACGATGCCGCGCGGGGCGGCCCGGGCCGCGTCGTGGGTCTCCTCCGCGACGTGCGCCGAGGCGTCGTAGCCGGTGTACGTGTACTGCGCCATCAGCAGGCCGACCAGGACGGCGTAGACGCCCGCGCCGGCGAACGTGAAGCCGGTGGCGTTGTGCACCTCGAAGAACACCTCGGAGAGCGGCTTGTGCTGGTCCGGGACCACGGCGAGGACTCCGACGATCACCGCGACGCCGATCAGGTGCCACCAGGCGCTGACGTCGGAGAGGATCCGGACCAGGCTGACGCCGAAGGTGTTCAGCAGGCCGTGCACGGCGATGATGACCAGGAAGATCAGGAAGGTCTTGAGCGCCGTGACCTCCATGCCCAGGGTCAGGCTGAAGAAGGCCGCCGTGGTGATCGCCGCGCCGAAGTCGATGGCCGCGGTCACGGCCACCTCGCCGAGGAAGTTGAACCACCCGATGAACCAGGCCCAGGCGGCCTTGTTGCGTTTGGCCAGTGCGGCGGCCCACCAGTAGAGGGCGCCGGCGGTCGGGTACGCCGAGCACACCTCCGCCATCGCCAGCGCCACGAAGGTGACCATGACGCCGACGCCGAGCCAGCCCAGCGTGATGGCGGCCGGCCCGCCGGCCTTCATGGCGATGCCGTACGAGGTGATGGCGCCGGCCAGGATCGAGATGATCGAGAAGGAGACGGCGAAGTTCGAGAAGCCGGAGAGCCGGCGGTGGAGTTCCTGTTTGTATCCGAGTTGGGCGAGCCGTTCTTCGTCGGTGCTCACGTGAGTACCCCCTACCCGAAGGTGTGTGACCTGAGCCACTAATGCCGTGATGATCGCTCCGCCGTGTTACGGGCGTCAATGACAGGGGTTAATTGCGTTGCCGCGTGACCGGGCCGGTGCGAGCCTGAATGCGGGCGGTTCCTCGGCCGGGCCGCCCCCGCGGGACTCACCTCCCAGCGGCGGCGCGGGGCGCGGTCACCTCTCTCTTCGGCAAGCGCCCGCCCCGCGCCGCCGCTCTCCCGGAAAAGCGTTTCCCCAGCTCAGTCAGACCTTTGCCCCTAAAAAATCTACAGCGGCGAGTCTAGAAATCCGTCCGGCGCAGGCTTACATTCGATGAGTCGGCCACGGCCGGCAAGCAACTGGCACAGTCGCTGAGTTGAGGAGGAGGACGAGATACCGCAGCAACGCGTAATCAAGACGTCCCCGGCCCGACAAGAGGTGATCGCAGCCGATGCCCATCACTCCGGTCGACCGCTAGCGGCACGCAGCCGGTCGACCACATGCGCCGGCAGTGACCGGCACAAGAATTGAAAAGCCAGGGCCCCGGTTACCCGCCGGGGCCCTGGACTATGTGCCGACTTCGGGTACGAAGGGACCCATGGAGGACCGAGACGCGCCGGTGCACAGCATGGGCCGGGCCGCCGCCGCGATCGGCGTGACACCCGCGTTCCTGCGCAGCCTGGACGAGGCCGGGCTGATCGAGCCGGAGCGCTCGCACGGCGGGCACCGCCGCTACTCGCGCCACCAGCTCGACCTCGCCGCCCGGGTCCGCGTCCTGCTCGACGAGGGTTTCCTGCTCGCGGCCGCCTGCCGGATCGTCACGCTGGAGGACCGCCTCGAGGCCGCCCACCGCCGCATCCGTGAGCTGGGCGGCCGGGTCACGCCCGACCAGGACGCCACCATCCCCACCCAGACCCGGCGGTCGCCGCGTTCCCTGATCTGAGGGGCCCGTGCGACCCTCACCGCATGCCATCGGTGAACCCCGACGACTGGCGACGGCCCGGGCCGACCGCCCGCCAGCGCCGCACCGACGTGTGGACCGGCCTGGCCGTCGCCGCCGTCGCCCTGCTCAACCTCGTCATCGTCCGGAGCGCCGGATTCGCCGACTCCGAGCGCGCCGCGCCGCTGGCCGAACAGATCTGCTGGGTGCTGGCCATCACCCTGCCGCTGACCGTGCGCCGCCGCCACCCCGACGTGGTGGCCGTGGTGATCGCGGCGGCCTTCATCGGCGCCCAGGCCCGCGGATCCCAGGAACAGCAGGTCACCATCGGTGTGCTGTTCGCCTCGATCTACACCCTCGGCGCCTGGGGCCGGAACCGGGGCCGGTCCCGGCTGCTGCGACTGGTGATCATCGGCGCCATGTTCGCCTGGCTCGCCGCCGTCTTCGTCATCTTCGGCGGCGACTCGGTGGCCCCCGCGGTCAAGGCTTCGGCGGCGTTCAACACGTTCGTGGTGAACGCGGCCTTCTTCGCCTTCTGCTACCTGATGGGCGACGCCGTCTGGCGCGGCGTCCGGCACGGCTACGAGCTCGAGGAACAGACCGCCGAACTGCTGGCCGCGCACGCCGCGGCGGCCGAGCGGGCGGTCCTCGGCGAGCGGGTCCGGATCGCCCGGGAACTGCACGACGTGGTCGCCCACCACGTGTCGGTGATGGGCATCCAGGCGTCCGCCTGCCGCCGGGCCATGGACAAGGACCCGGCCCGCGCACGGACCGCGCTCACCGCCGTCGAGGAGGGCGCCCGGACCGCGGTCGAGGAGCTGCGGCGGATGCTCGGCGCGCTGCGGGCCTCCGGGGCGCCGGAGGCCGGCAGCCCGGCGGGCATCGACCGGCTGCCGGAGATCGCCGAGCGGGCCGAGGAGGCGGGACTGGCCGTCCGGTACGCCGTCTACGGTGATCCGGTGCCACTGCCCGAGTCGCTGTCCCAGGCCGCCTACCGGATCGTCCAGGAGGCGGTGACCAACACCCTCAAGCACGCCCACGCGAGCACGGTCGACGTACGGGTCCGCTATCTCAGCGGGCAGATCGAGCTGGACGTGACCGACGACGGGCGGGGCGGACCGGCCGACGGCGGCGGGCTGGGCGTGATCGGCATGCGCGAGCGGGTGGCGGTGCACGACGGCACCCTGGAGCACGGGCCACAGCCGAACGGCGGGTACCGGGTCCGGGCCCGGATCCCCTACCCGGCGAAGGCGGCGGCATGACCATCAGTGTGCTGCTGGCCGACGACCACCAGCTGGTCCGGACCGGGTTCCGGGTCATCCTCGAGATGGAGGACGACATCACCGTGGCCGGCGAGGCGGCGGACGGCGCCCAGGCCGTCGAACTGGCCCTGCGGCTGCGGCCGGACGTCGTACTGATGGATGTCGAGATGCCCGGGATGGACGGCCTGGAGGCGACCCGCCGGATCGCCGCCGCGGGAGGCCCGTCGGTGCTGATCCTGACCACCTTCGACCGCGACGACTACCTGTTCGCCGCGCTCCGGGCCGGGGCCAGCGGTTTCCTGCTCAAGAACGGCACGCCGGAGGCGCTCACCGAGGCGGTCCGGGTGGTCGCCGCCGGGGAGGCCCTGCTCGCCCCGGCCGTCACCCGCCGGGTCATCTCCACCTTCACCGCGCCGGTGGCCGCCGGCGTCCGGCTGGACCAGCTCACCCCGCGCGAGCACGAGGTGCTGGTCCTCCTGGCGGGCGGCGCCACCAACGCGGAGATCGCGATCGCCCTGCGGCTCGGCGAGACGACGGTGAAGACGCACGTAAGCCGGGTGCTCATGAAGCTCGGCGCGCGCGACCGCACGCAGGCCGTGGTGCTGGCGTACGAGCTCGGGGTGGTCCGGCCCGGCGGGTGAGGTCCTCCGCGAGGATGACGTACCCGAGCCGGACGACGGGACATCGACGCGGATCTAGCGTGGTTCCCATGACCACCGTCCTGAACGTCGATGCCGTGAACCGGTCCTTCGGCGAACGTCAGGTCCTCAAGGACGTCTCGTTCACCGTGGACTCCGGCCGGCTCACCGGCTTCGTCGGCGCGAACGGCGCCGGCAAGACCACCACGATGCGGATCGTCCTGGGCGTGCTCGCCGCCGACAGCGGCGCGGTGACCTGGCACGGCGCCGCGATCACCCGGGCGGACCGGCAGCGGTTCGGCTACATGCCGGAGGAGCGCGGCCTCTACCCGAAGATGACCGTGGCCGAGCAGATCGTCTACCTCGGACGGCTGCACGGGATCGCCGCCGCCGACGCCCGCCGGCGCACCACCGCCCTGCTGGACCGGCTGGAGCTGACCGAGCGGGCGAACGATCCGGTGGAGAAGCTGTCGCTGGGCAACCAGCAGCGCGCCCAGATCGCCGCCGCCCTGGTGCACGACCCGGAGCTGCTGGTGCTGGACGAGCCGTTCTCTGGGCTGGACCCGATCGCCATCGAGACGGTGCTCGCCGTGCTCCGCGAGCGGGCCCGCGCCGGCACCGCCGTGCTCTTCTCCAGCCATCAGCTCGAGCTGGTCGAGCGCCTCTGCGACGACCTGGTGATCATCGCCGACGGGACGATCCGGGCCGCCGGCTCCCGGTCCCGCCTGCGCGATCAGTACACCCTGCCCCGGTTCCGGATCGAGGTGGACTCCGACGCCGGCTGGCTGCGCGACGAGCCCGGGGTGACGCTGGTGGAGCTGGACGGCCGCCGTGCCGTCGTCGACCTCGATCCCGGCGCCGACGAGCAGCCGCTCCTGCGCGCCGCCCTGACCCGTGGCCCGGTCCGCGCCTTCGCGCCGGTCCGCCCCTCCCTCGCCGAGATCTTCCGAGAGGTGATCCAGTGACCACGTTCGAAGCCGCCAAACTGGTCGCGGGCCGGGAGATCCGGGTCAAGCTCCGCGACAAGACCTTCCTTTTCAGTACGGTCCTGCTGCTCTTCTTCACGGCGCTCGGCGTGGTCCTGCCGGTGCTGATCAACGGCGGCCCGGACAAGGTCGCCGTGGTCGGCGCCACCCACGTCGCCGCCCTGGAGCGGGCCGGCCTCGAGGTGGTCACCGTTCCGGACACGGCCGCCGCCGAACGGCTGGTCCGCGACGAGGAGGTGACGGCCGCCGTGGTCGACGGGCCGAAGGTGCTGGCCCTGGAGGAGGAGCCCGGCAACGTGGTGGCGGCGCTCAGCACCTCGCCCCCGGTGGAGTTCCTCAATCCGGACGCCCTCGACGAGGCGGCCCGCTTCCTGGTCCCGTTCGCCCTGGCCACGCTCTTCTTCTTCACCACGATCTCGTTCGGCGTGCAGATCGCGCAGAGCGTCACCGAGGAGAAGCAGACCCGGATCGTGGAGATCCTGGTCGCCAGCATCCCGGTCCGGGCGCTGCTCATCGGCAAGGTGGCCGCCATGACCGTGCTCGCCTTCGGCCAGCTCGCCCTGATCGCCGTGGTCGGGCTGGTCGGCATGCGGGTGGCCGACGTGGGCGGCCCGGTGATCGACGCGATCCTCCCGGCGATCGGCTGGTTCCTGCCGTTCTTCGTCATCGGCTTCCTGATGCTCGCGGCGCTCTGGGCGGGTGTCGGCGCGCTGGCCGCCCGTCAGGAGGATCTCGGCTCCACCACGGCCCCGCTCCAGCTCCTCGTGATGACCCCGTTCTTCCTGGTGCTGGCCTTCCAGTCGAACCCGGCGGCGATGACCGTGCTGTCCTACGTCCCGTTCTCCGCCCCGGTGGCCATGCCGGTCCGGCTGTTCACCGGCGAGGCCGCCACCTGGGAGCCGTTCGTGTCGCTGGCCCTGCTCCTGCTGACCAGCGCGCTCACCCTGCTGGCCGGGGCCCGGATCTACCAGGGGTCGCTGCTGCGCACCAACGGGCGCACCTCGTTCGCGACCGCGTGGCGCAATCCCACCCCGGTCGGCTGAGCCGGCCCGGCGGAGAAATCCCACAACCGTTCCGAGGTGGTGGACATCACGTGATCGTGAACGGCAGGATCGAGGTCATGTCGATGCGATGGGGCATGACCGTACCGTTCGGCGGTGTTCCGCTGGCCGACCACGCGCCCGTCTTCACAGCGCTGGCCGACGCGGGTTTCACCGACGCCTGGACGGCCGAGGTGGCCGGGAGCGACGGGTTCACCCCGCTGACCCTGGCCGCCGCGTGGGAGCCACGGCTGCGCCTGGGCACCGCCATCGCCCCGGTCTTCACCCGCGGGCCGGGCCTGCTCGCGATGACCGCCGCCGCGCTGGCCGAGGCCGCGCCGGGCCGGTTCCAGCTGGGCATCGGCGCGTCCTCGCCGGTCGTCGTCGGCGACTGGAACGCGGTGGAGTTCACGAAGCCGTTCGAGCGCAGCCGGGGCGTGCTCCGCTTCCTGCGCACCGCGCTCGCCGGGGAGCTGGCCGACGGCGAGTTCGGCGCCTTCCGGGTGCGCCGGTTCCGCCTGGAACGCCCGCCGGCCGTCCCGCCGCGGGTGCTGCTCGCCGCGCTGCGCCCCGGCATGCTGCGCCTGGCCGCGGCCGAGGCCGACGGCGTGATCCTGAACTGGCTGTCCGCGGGCGACGTCGCCACCGCGCTCGACGAGACCAAGGAGGCGCGGCCCGGCTTCGAGGTGGCCACCCGGATCTTCATGGTCCCCACCGAGGACGCCGCCTACGCCCGCGCCGTGGGCCGCCGCCTGATCACGTCGTACCTGACCGTCCCGGCGTACGCCGCCTTCCACCGCTGGCTGGGCCGCGAGGAGGTCCTCACCCCGATGTGGCGGGCGTGGGAGTCCGGCGACCGCAAGGGCGCGCTGGCCGCCCTCCCGGACTCGCTCGTCGACGACCTGATCGTGCACGGGTCGCCGGACGAATGCCGGGCCCGCGTGCAGGCGTACGCGGACGCCGGCGTCACCGTTCCGATCATGGCGCTGACCCCCACCCCGGAGCTGGAGCGCGGCGGGCTCCCGGCCCTCCTGGAGCTGATCACCGCCCTGGGCCGTAACTGACGGTCGGCTCTCCGGGCCGTCTCGACGCCCTTGAAACGACCCTGAGAATCGGCCGGACCACCGATCTCAGCCCGGCGGGCGCGGCAATGGCTGGACCCGGCAGACGCTCGCGCGGAGCCGGCGGGACGGGGTGTCCTCGGCGGGCGCGTTCCACCGCGTACCAGAAACGGGTTTACGAAAGGGCGCACCCGGAGCTTGCCGGATGCGCCCTTTCGTGGGGGTTCACTCGCTCTCGGCGAGGATGGCGTAGAGCTTGCGCCGGGTCTCGTTGAGCACCTCGAGCGCCTTCTGACGCTGCTCCGGGGTGCCGCTGAAACCGACCTGCTTGAGCGCGCCCATGATGCCGACCGCCGCGTCGCGGAAATCCTGCACCTGGGACATGGTGTCGGCGCCGATCTGGGCCCACGGCGGGTTCTGTGCCGCGGTCTCGGCCTCGGGCCGGCCGTCCTCGGTGAGCCGGTAGCTCTTGCGGCCGCCCTCGGCGGTCACCTCGATGAGGCCCTCGTCCTCCAGCAGCTGGAGGGTCGGGTAGACCGAACCGGGGCTCGGCCGCCAGATTCCCCCCGTGCGGGAATCGAGCTCCTGGATCATCTCGTAGCCGTGCATCGGGCGCTCCAGGAGCAGCGCGAGGATGGCGGGCCGGACGTTCTGCCGGGCGCCGCGACCACCACGCCGTGGCCCTGGCCTGCCGCCGAAGTCGGGCGGCGGGAAGCCGGGGCCACCGGGGCCGCCGAAGGGAAAACCGGGCGGGAAACCGAAGCCGCGCCGGCGCGCCTCGCCGATCCAGCCACCGTGTCCGTGTCCTCCGTGTGCGTGCCTCATGATCTTCTCCGTTCTGTCGTCGATAGTTAGACGATATATCGGCAATCTGTCGGCGGCAAGGGTTTCTGAGATCGCGGGGTTGCGGTACGTGTCAGCGGGCGCGCATCTGGCAATGTGATACCTGTGTTGACGGTGCCCATTCGCCAGCTCGGTGAGCCCGAGCGCGCGGCCGTCGAGCGGATCCTCGACGCCGACCCCTACGCGGGCGCCCAGATCGCTGAGCGGGTCGCGGCACACGGCCTGAACTGGTGGCGGTCGGACGGGCGGATCTACGGCTACGAGCCGGATCGCCACATCGAGTCGATCATCTGGTCCGGGGCGCACCTGGTGCCGGTGGGCGCGACGCCGCCCGCCACGGCCGCCTTCGCCGATCTGCTGGGCGCCGAGCCACGGGTCTGCTCGTCGATCATCGGCCGCTCGGAGGCGGTGCTCGATCTGTGGGACCGGCTCGGCGGCAACTGGGGGCCGGCCCGGGACGTCCGGCCGCATCAGCCGCTCCTGGTCACCGACCGGGATCCGATGGTCCGCGCCGACCCCTCGGTCCGGCTGGTCCGCGCCGTCGAGGTCGATCAGCTCTTCCCGGCCGCGGTGGCGATGTACACCGAGGAGGTCGGCGTCTCACCGTTGCAGGACGACGGCGGACGCGGCTACCGGCGGCGGATCGCGGAGCTGGTGAAGGCGAAGCGGGCGTATGCGAAGTTCGACGGCGATCTGGTGATCTTCAAAGCCGAACTGGCGATCGTCACCCGGCGGACGACGCAGGTCCAGGGCGTCTGGGTGCACCCGGACTACCGCGGCAGCGGCATCGCCACGGGCGCCATGGCGACCGTCGTGGCGGACGCCCTGCGCCGGGTCGCGCCGACGGTCAGTCTCTACGTCAACGACTACAACACGACGGCCCGCCGAGTCTACGCACGCTGTGGCTTCGTCTCGGCGGGCTCGTTCGCCACGGTTCTCTTCTAGCGATTCGCCGCCGACGACGAGAGGCCCGGCCTTTCGACGCCCGCGGGGTTGCGGGTGGCGGAAGAGCGGACCTCTCGTCGTCGGTTACCAGGCGAATCGCCGCGGAGCGAAGCGGAGCCAGTTGGCTCAGTGCACGGTCACCGTCGGGCCGGGGAGCAGGTCGCGCAGCTCCTCGGGCAGGTCGGCGCCCATCTCGTCGGCGAGGCGCAGCGCCTCCTCGACCAGGGTCTCCACGATGATCGACTCGGGCACGGTCTTGATGACCTTGCCCTTGACGAAGATCTGGCCCTTGCCGTTGCCGGACGCCACACCGAGGTCGGCCTCACGGGCCTCACCGGGACCGTTGACGACACAGCCCATGACGGCCACCCGCAGCGGCACCGGGAACCCGTCGAGAGCCGCGGTGACCTGCTCGGCGAGGGTGTAGACGTCGACCTGGGCCCGGCCGCAGGACGGGCAGGAGACGATCTCCAGGCCGCGCTCGCGCAGACCCAGCGACTCCAGGATCTGGTTGCCGACCTTGATCTCCTCGACCGGCGGGGCGGACAGCGAGACCCGGATGGTGTCGCCGATGCCCTCGGCCAGCAGGGCGCCGAACGCCACGGCCGACTTGATCGTGCCCTGGAACGCCGGGCCGGCCTCGGTCACGCCGAGGTGCAGCGGGTAGTCGCACTGCTCGGCGAGCTGCCGGTACGCCCGGATCATGACGACCGGGTCGTTGTGCTTCACCGAGATCTTGATGTCCCGGAAGCCGTGCTCCTCGAACAGCGAGCACTCCCAGAGCGCCGACTCGACCAGCGCCTCGGCGGTGGCCTTGCCGTACTTCTCCAGCAGCCGCTTGTCGAGCGAGCCGGCGTTGACGCCGATGCGGATCGGGATGCCGGCGTCGGAGGCCGCCTTCGCGATCTCCTTCACCTTGTCGTCGAACTGCCGGATGTTGCCCGGGTTCACCCGGACGGCGGCGCAGCCGGCGTCGATCGCGGCGAACACGTACTTCGGCTGGAAGTGGATGTCGGCGATCACCGGGAGCTGCGACTTCTTGGCGATCGCTGGCAGCGCCTCGACGTCGTCCTGGGACGGGACGGCGACCCGGACGATCTGGCAGCCGGACGCGGTGAGCTCGGCGATCTGCTGCAGCGTGGAGTTGACGTCCGACGTGAGGGTGGTGGTCATCGACTGGACGCTGACCGGGGCGCCGCCGCCGACCAGAACTCCCCCGACGTTGATCTGACGGCTCTGCCGACGGGGGGCCAACGGCGGCGGGGGTACGGCCGGCATGCCCAGACTGATGGAAGTCATTGGAAGTTGTTCACGACCTTCCGTGAGTCGCAGAGAGAGTGAGTTTCGGATCCATGGTCTCCACCGTCGTGAACAACTTTCATAGCACTCACTTGAAGATCGTGATCGGGTTGATGATGTCGGCGGTGACGGTCAGCAGGGTGAACGCACCACCGATCAGGATGACCGCGTACGTCACGGGCATCAACTTGTAGTAGTCCACCCGGCCCGGATCGGGCCGCCGGAAGCGTTTGTAGACCCACGAGCGGATCGCTTCGAACCAGGCGATGGCGATGTGCCCACCGTCGACCGGCAGCAGGGGCAGCAGGTTGAACAGCCCGATGAACACGTTCAGCGAGATGAAGACCTGCCAGAAGACCTCGGGCACACCCTTCTCGATGGCCTCGCCGCCGATCCGGCTGGCCCCGACCACACTGATCGGGGTGTCCGGGTCGCGCTCGTCGCCGGTGATCGAGTTCCACAGCGCGGGGATCTTCTCCGGGATCCGGGCCATCGCCTTGAGCGAGTTCTCCACCAGGTACCAGTTGAACTCACCGGAGGCGGGAATCGCGCTGAGGGGACTGTACTGGATCACCGTGGGCTGGTCGGGCTCCCAGTTCACCCCGGCGACCGGCACCTGGGAGACCGGGCCCTTCGGGTCGTCCAGCGGCGGCCGTTCGGCGCTGACCAGGGTGACCGTGGTGGTCTGGGTCCGGCCGTCCCGCACGTACTCGAACGGGGTCGGGCCGGCGGCCTGTGCCCGGATGGCGTCGGTGAGCTGCCCGTAGTTGGCCACCGCGGTCGTGCCGACCTTGGTGATCACGTCGCCGGTCCGCAGGCCGGCGGCGTGGGCCGGCGCCGCCACGGCGCTGCCCTGGCCGGGCACGCACTCGGTGCTGGTGTCCGACAGGGAGGTCCGGACGCAGTCGCCCACGTAGATCGTCGCGGAGGCGGCACGCTGCTCCGCCGCGGTGTTCGGCAGAGCGATGTTCGGCAGGCCGATGCTCCAGGCCATCACCCAGGCGCCGACCAGCGCGAGCATGAAGTGGGTGATCGAGCCGGCGGCCATCACGACGGTCCGCTTCCAGACCGGGAACCGCCACATGGCGCGGTGCTGGTCCTCCGGGGCGACGTCGTCGTCCTGCGGCGTCATCCCGACGATCTTGCAGAATCCGCCGAGCGGGATGAGCTTCAAACCGTATTCGGTCTCACCCCGGTGGAACGAGAAGATCGTCGGGCCGAACCCGACGAAGTACTTGGTGACCTTCATGCCGAAGCGCTTGCCCGTGATCATGTGACCCAGCTCGTGCAGGCTCACCGAGATCAGAATGGTCAGCGCGAAGGCCGCCGCACCCAGCCAGAACAGCATCAGGCTCCTTCAGCCACAGTCGCGATCGTCCGCTGTGCCTGGGCGCGGGCCCACGCCTCTGCGGCAAGCACGTCATCGACGGTACCCGGTTCCGCGAAGTCGGGGGCCGCCGCCAGCACCCGCTCAAGGGTGTCGACGATGCCCAAGAACGGTAGCCGACCGGAGACGAAAGCGGCCACACACTCCTCGTTCGCCGCGTTGTAGACGGCCGGCAGGCAGCGCCCGGCCCGGCCGGCCTGCTTGGCCAGCCGCACCGCCGGGAACGCCTCGTCGTCCAGCGGGCGCAGCTCCCAGTTGTGCGCGCTCGTCCAGTCGACCGCGGCCGCCGCGTGCGGCACCCGCTCCGGCCAGGCCAGGGCCAGGGCGATCGGCAGCCGCATGTCCGGCGGGCTGGCCTGGGCCAGTGTCGAGCCGTCGGTGAACTCGACCAGCGAGTGCAGGACCGACTGCGGGTGCACCATCACCTCGATGTCGTCGTACGCCACCCCGAACAGCTCGTGCGCCTCGATCACCTCGAGCGCCTTGTTCACCATGGTGGCCGAGTTGATCGTCACGACCGGGCCCATGTCCCAGGTGGGGTGCTTGAGCGCCTCCTCCGGGGTGACGTTCGTCAACTCGTCGCGCCGGCGGCCCCGGAACGCCCCGCCGCTGGCCGTCAGCACCAGCCGCCGCACCTCGGCCGCCGTCCCGCCGCGCAGGCACTGGGCGAGCGCCGAGTGCTCGGAGTCGACCGGGACGATCTGGCCCTCCTTGGCGACGCGGCGGACCAGCGGCCCACCGGCGACCAGGGACTCCTTGTTGGCGAGGGCGAGGATCCGGCCGCTCTCCAGCGCGGCCAGGGTGGGCGCCAGGCCGAGGCTGCCGACCACACCGTTGAGCACCACGTCGCACGGGTGCCTGGCCAGCTCGGTCATCGCGTCCGGACCGGCCACGATCTTGGGGAGTTTGAAGTCGCCGGTGGCCCAGCCCCGTTTCTGCGCCTCGGCGTAGAAGGCGAGCTGGAGATCCTGGGTGACCGAGGAGCGGGCCACGCCGACCACCTCGACACCCAGCTCCAGGGCCTGGGCGGCGAGCAGTTCGACGTTGCCGCCGCCGGCGCCGAGGGCCACCACCCGGAACCGGTCCGGGTTGCGCCGGACGATGTCGATGGCCTGGGTGCCGATGGACCCGGTGGAGCCGAGCAGTACGAGGTCACGCATACCACTCATCTTTCCGGACGGCCGCACCCCGGTTGCGATCAGGCCGGAACGGGGTATCGGACCAGCGTGCGATCGATGGCTCTCCCGCGCGGGAAGGATCTCGCGCTGCACTCGGCCGCGATCACCTTCTACTCCGGGATCGCGGTGGTTCCGGTCGCCCTGCTCGCGGTCTGGCTGACCGGGCTGGTGGTGGGCGCGGACCGGGTCCGCCGGCTGACCGGCCGGACCATCGAGGCGCTGCCGGACGACATCGGCGTACCGCACGCGCTCACCGCCCTCATCGACGCCGGGCTGGCGCTGACCCCGATGCTGGCGCTGGCCAGCCTGCTCCCGGCCACCCTGTACGGCGAGGGCCTGCGCCGCGCCTTCGCCTCGATCGCCCGCCCCGGCGAGAGACTGGTCGGCTGGCGGGGCCGGGTGCTCTGGCTGCCGCTGCTGGCCGCCGCCCCGGCCCTGCTGCTGGCCCTGCTCCTGGCCCTGCCCACGACGAGCGGCCTGTGGCTGCGGGGCGGCTGGTGGTCGGTGCTCGGCGTGGTGCTCTCGTTCCTGGCCGTCTGGCTGGTGCTGACCCCGGTGGTGATCTGGGTCTACCGCTATGTGGCGCCGGGTCGCCCGCCCTGGCTGCCCACCGTGCTGATCGGCTCGTTCACCGCGGCGAACCTCTCCGGTTTCCTGCACGGTTTCGTGCTCTTCTGCTCCCTTCCGCTGGACCTGGGCCTGCCGTTCGGCGGATTCACCGAGATCGGCGGGGTGGTCGCGGTCGGTCTCTGGCTGTACCTGTTCCACGTGATCGTGCTGACCGGGTTCGCGGCCACGCGCTCTGTCAAGGAGCGTTCGACCGAGGATGCCGCGCCGATCGGAAGGTAGCGTGGCAGCACATGACGCCCATTCCTGGCCGCGCCGACGTGGTGATCATCGGAGCCGGTCACAACGCCCTGGTCTCCGCCGTCCTGCTGGCCCGCGCCGGGCTCGACGTCGTCGTGCTCGAGGCGGCGAGCGTGCTCGGCGGCGCCACGCGTACCGAGCATCCCTTCGCCAAGGTTCCCGGTCTGGGCCAGTCGACCGGCTCCTACCTGCTCGGCCTCATGCCACCGGAGCTGCTGAGGACGCTGGACGTGGACATTCCGGTGCTGCGCCGGGATCCGCACTACTTCCTGCCGTCGCCCGGGCCGGCCGGCTCGCCGTACCTCCTCTTCGGCAGTGACGGCGCGGCCAACCGCGCGCAACTGACCCCCCGCGACGCCGCCGCCGACGAGGCGCTGGCCTGCGAGATCGGCGCGCGGCGCGCCGCGCTCCCGCCCCCCAGGCGGGCCGCGCCGGCGTCCGGCGAGGAGATCGCCGACCGCTACATCCGGCCGCAGCTCCAGAGCACCTTCCTCGATCTGGTACGCGGATCGGTGGTCGACTACCTGGCCCGTTTCGGGTTCGCCAGTGAGCTGCTGGTCGCCATGTACTCGGTGACCGACGGCCTGTCCGGTCTGAACGCCGGGCCGGACGATCCGGGCACCGGGCACAACTTCCTGGTCCACAACATGTGCCGGCTGCCCGGCTCGGACGGGACCTGGCTGATCGCCGAGGGCGGGATGGGCACGGTCTCCCGGGTCTTCGCCGACGCCGCGCGCGCCGCCGGGGCCCGTCTCTACACGGATGCCCGGGTGACGGCGGTCACCGTGGACGGCGGGGCGGCCAGCGGGGTGGTCCTGGCCGATGGGCGGTCGGTCGCGGCGAATGTCGTTCTGGGCGGCTGTGACCCGTACCAATTGATGGGTCTTGTCCCTGAAGGTGCTCTGCCGGCCTCGCTCACCGAGCGGATGGCCGCGGTCAAGCGGCCGGGCAGCACCCTCAAGGTCAATCTCGCGCTGCGTGACCTGCCGCGTTTCTCCTGCCTGCCGGAGGGTGCGCCGTCGCCGTTCGGGTCGACCATCCACCTGCTGCCGGGCGAGGCCTCGCCGATGACGAACCTGCGGCGGATGTGGGCCGATGTGCAGGCCGGGGTGCTGCCGGACGAGCCGACCATCGAGTGGTATCTGCACACCACCGTCGACCCGTCGCTGCGCGACGAGGCCGGGCATCACTCGTCGGCGCTCTTCGTGCAGTCGGTGCCCTTCGAGCCTGCCGGATCTTCGTGGGATCAAGAGCTTCCGGGGTACGTGGATCGCCTGCTCGCCCTCTGCGACCGGTACGCGCCGGGAACGTCGGACCTGGTGGCCGATGTGATGCCGCTGACCCCGCCCGGCATCGAGCAGCACTTCGGGATGACCGGCGGGCACATCCACCACGTCGACAACACGGTCGCCTTCGACCGGCGGATGCCCTACTTCACCGGGCTGGACGGGCTGTACCACGGCTCGGCGGGCGCACACCCGGCCGGCAGCGTGATCGGCGCGGCGGGCCACAACGCGGCCCGCCGCATCCTGCGTGATCTCGCCGTCTAGGCCTTCTTCTCGGCACGGATCTTGTGGCCGACGCCGGTGAGGCAGCGGCCACTCGGCAGGTCGAACTTCCAGCCGTGCAGCTGGCAGGTCAGCACGTTGCCCTCGACGATGCCGAACCGGGACAGGTCGGCTTTCAGGTGGGGGCAGCGGCGCTGCACGGTCCAGTCGCCGAACTCGATGTCCTCGGCGTCGACGGCCTTCTCGTGCTCGTCGTACCAGCCCTCGGCGTACTGGAGACGCTCCTCGGAGAGGCACTTGAAGAACGCGTAGACGAACTCGTTGTACTGGCCGATCCGGGCCGCCGAGAAGCGGCAGGACAGGAACAGCGAGTTCACCCAGTCACCCTCGTCGATGAAGATGAGGTGCTCGATCAGCTCGCGCTGGGTGCGGAAGCGGTAGCGGACCTTCTCGTCGGCGTACGCCCGGACCTGCTTGCCCGGGAAGTCCACCACGATCGACTCGACCTCGTCGCCGTCGTAGGAGACCAGATCGAAGCGGACCGGGCCGCCCACGCCCTTGGCCATGTAGATCGACTCCTCGAGCAGCGGCTCGATCCGCTTCTTCAGCTCGCCGAGGACGTCGATCTCCGGGTGCCGCCAGGACGCCTTCTCGGCCTCGATGATCGGCCGCTTGCGCTCCCGCATCTCCTCCAGGTGGGCCTTCTTGTTGGCGAAGAACTCGTCGACCGGCATCGGGTGCGTGGTCGTCTGCCTCGTGCCACCGTCGGTCAGCTCGGTCACACTGCCGGGCAGCTGGACGACCGCGTTGGTGCCGCCGACCTTCGCGTACTCGGACAGGAACACCGACTGGTCGGGGAAGATGTTGCCCTCGTCGCCGTGGATGTCGTTGAACTGCCACAGCTCGTCGTCGAGGAAGCACGGCGGACCGGCGATCGGGAAGACGAAGTCCGCCTTCAGGTCGTCGATGTAACGCCAGGTGCGGTCGAACTGCCGCTCCCGCTTCTGCTTGCCGAACGCGGTCTTCGCGTTCTCCGGCAGCTCGTAGACCATCGGATACCAGATCGCTCCGGAGAACTGGAGCATGTGCGCGTGCACGTGGCCCAGCTCGTTGAACCGCGTCAGGTCGGCGGGCCGGGCGTCGTTCTGGTTCAGCACACGGATGCCGTCGTACTCCACCCAGAGTGACGAGTCACCGATCGGGCCGTCGGTCGGGCTGATCAGCGCCTGGATCATCACCTTCAGGCCGCCGTCCAGCTCGTGCACCTCGTCGGACTTCGTCCGCAGGAAGCTGGTGAAACCCAGCGCCCGCAGCTCGTCCTCGAGCTGGCTGGTCGGGTACTCCGGCAGGAGAACGGTGGCCTTCTTGCTGATGAACCTCTTCAGGTGCTCCGCGTCGAAGTGGTCCCGGTGCAGGTGGGAGACGTACAGGTAGTCGACGTCGCCCAGGGTCTCCCAGTCCAGCTGGGAGTTGTCCGGGAACGGGAACCAGGAGGCGAAGTACGCCGGGTTCACCCACGGATCGCACAGAATGCTGCCGGCAGCGGTGTCGATCCGCATGCTCGCATGGCCGGTGCCCGTGATCCGCACTGAATCGCTCCTCTACTTGCGGCTTTCTGACCGCCTCGAAAGTACAGCCGGGTTGGTGGGTTCCGCCCACTGACCCCGTGACAGACTGTTTTCCGATTCACCATCGAACAGGAGGTCGCCACCGTGGCTGCGGAAGAACACCACGAGGAGGTCTACGCGCCCGACCAGCTGAAGCCCGGCAATCGCAAGCGGGCTCAGAAGGGCGCGATCATCTCGGCCGCCATCATGTTGCTCTTCTTCTGGGGAAACCAGCAGGGCAACACCGAAAAGGTCTGGCTCGCCGTGATCGCCGTGGGCCTGATCGCCATCATCATCGGCGACGCCGTCCTGCGCCGCAGCGGCCTCCGGCCGAACGACCAGTAGTCCCTCGCTGACGAAGAAAGAGGGGGCCGACGGCCCCCTCTTCTTTCGTTTCCGTGACTCAGCGGCGGCGCAGCAGGATGTCCTTCACCTCGCGCAGCGCGGCGTCGACCTCGGCCTCGAAGTAGCCGTTCGGCACCAGACCGAACTGCAGCATGTCGAGGTCGTTCTCGTTCACCGGCATCGGGCCGCGGCCGGTCATGGCCTGCAGGATGCCCTCGAACAGCCGGTCCACCTGCATCGGGTCGTAGCCGCTGCCGAACCGGCGGGGCTGGAACGTGCGGCGCAGCTGGTCCACCCGGTACAGCTCGCCACCCGGCTCGCCCAGCGGCGGGCCGAGCTGCGGCTGCTGCGGGCCGTAACCCCCGCCGTACGGCGGGCCGCTCATCGGCGCGCCCGGCATCGGCGAACCCGGCATGGCCATCGGCGAACCCGGCATCGGGGCGCCCGGCATCTGGCCGTAACCGCCGCGCGGGTCCCGGTCGGGCATCCGGATCTCGGCGGTCATGTCCGCCTTGCCGTGCCGGCCGGGCTCGAAACCGTCGTAGCCGCCCTGGTCGTAACCACCCTGGTCGTAGCCGGGCGGCGGGCCGGGCCGCTGCGGAGGCTGCTGCTGCGGAGGCTGCTGCTGGCCGTAACCGGTGGGCTCGTCGTACCGCCCGTACGGGTCGGGGCCGGGCGGAAGCTGCTGCTGCTGCCGCTGCGGCATCTGCGGGGGCATCATCCGGTCGTCACGCACCGGTGCGGGCAGCCGCTCGGTCGGCGGGGACGCCATCCGGGCCGCCGGGTTCATGGCCGGGCCGGGCTGCTGCTGCGGGCCGCCGAAACCGCCCTGACCGGGCATGCCCTGCGGCTGCATGCCGCCGCCCGGCGGGAAACCCTGGCCGGGAGGCGGGAAGCCCTGCCCCTGCGGCATGCCACCGGGGCCGCCGGGGCCACGGTCGAAACCGCCACGGTCGAAGCCCTGGCCGGGGCCACCGGGCCCGGGGCCCCCCGACGGGGGGCCGGAGGCGGAGGCGGCGGTCAGGCCGCTGCGCATGGAGTCGCGCATGGGATCCGGAGCGGGACGCCCGCCCCGCTCCTCGAACTCGGCGAGCTGCCGCTCCACCCGGTCGAGGTGCAGGTCGACCTGCCACTCGTCATAGCCACCGAAGCGCACCCGGAAGACGACGTCGTGCACCTCCTGCGCCGCCACCGGCGGGCCGACCTGCTCCCCGGCCAGGGTCGCCTCGACCCGGTCCAGGAAGGCGTCGACCTCGTCGACCTTGTAGCCACGCCGCAGCGCACGCCTTCGGAAACGCTGCCCCTGACTCGTCACAACGTCTCCCACTCCGCTCGCTGGGACCTACGCCCAGTCACTGTGCCACCTCCGCGTCGGCTGCGGCGCCCCCTGCGCTCGCGTGCGTCAGCTCGCCCGCGGCCAGTTGGCCGCATGCGCCGTCGATCTCCCGCCCCCGGGTGTCGCGAACGGTCGTCGCGACGCCGGCCTCACGAAGCCGGCGGACGAACTCGCGCTCGACCGGTTTGGGACTGGCATCCCACTTGCTGCCCGGTGTCGGGTTGAGCGGGATGAGATTCACATGGGCCAGCTTGCCGTTCAGAAGGCGGCCCAACAGGTCGGCACGCCAGGGCTGATCGTTTACGTCCCGGATCAGGGCGTACTCGATGGAAACCCGACGGCCGGTCTGCGCCGCGTAGTCGAACGCGGCATCGAGCACCTCGGCCACCTTCCAACGCTGGTTGACGGGCACAAGCTCATCGCGCAGATCATCATCGGGGGCATGCAGTGACAGCGCAAGAGTCACCGAGAGCTGTTCGGCGATCAACCGGCGCATTGCGGGCACCAAACCCACCGTGGACACGGTGATGTGCCGTTGTGACAGCCCGAGACCCTCCGGAGCGGGCGCGGTGAGGCGCCGCACCGCCTCGATGACCCGCGGATAGTTGGCCAGCGGCTCGCCCATCCCCATGAAGACCACCCGGGACAGGCGCGGCGGGGAACCGGTGACCGCGCCGGACGCCGCCACACCGGCCAGGTAGACCACCTGGTCCACGATCTCCGCCACCGACAGGTTGCGGGTCAGGCCCTGCTGGCCGGTCGCGCAGAACGGGCAGGCCATACCGCAGCCGGCCTGGCTCGACACACAGGCGGTCACCCGGTCGGGGTAACCCATCAGGACGCTCTCCACGAGGGCGCCGTCGTGCAGCTTCCACAGCGTCTTGCGGGTCGCGCCGTCGTCGCACGCCTGCTCCCGGATCGGGGTCAGCAGGGTGGGCAGCAGGTCCGCGGTGAGCCGCTCGCGGGCCGCGGCCGGCAGGTCGGTCATCTCGGAGACGTCCCGCACCAGGCGGCCGAAGTAGTGGGTGGAGAGCTGCTTGGCCCGGAACGCCGGCTCGCCGAGGCTCGTCACCGCGCTCTTGCGGCCGGCGAGGTCCAGGTCGGCGAGGTGGCGTGGGGGCATGCTCGGGCGGCGGCGGGTGCTCACCGCGTCGGGCTGGTCGGGGCTGATCGGGATGACCGGAAGAATCGTCATGGCGTATCCAGTCTCCCACGTCCGCGGAGTCTCTCGCCCATTGCTAGCTCGGGGCGATGATCGCGAAGAGCAGGTACGCGGTCGGAACGGCGAACAGGATCGAGTCCAGCCGGTCCATCAGGCCGCCGTGCCCGGGCAGCAGGTTGCTCATGTCCTTCACGCCGAGATCCCGCTTGAGCATGGACTCGGCCAGGTCGCCGAGCACCGCCACCACCGAGATGACCGCGCCGAACAGCAGGCCCCCGTAGACCGGCACGTCGAGCAGGAAGAAGAGCAGGGCGCCGCTGCCGATGGCGGCCGCCGTGACCGAACCGGCGAAGCCCTCCCACGACTTCTTCGGACTGATCTTCGGAGCCATCGGGTGCTTGCCGAGGAAGACGCCGGCGGCGTACCCACCGGTGTCCGAGAGCACCACGGCGACCAGGGTGCAGATCACCCGCAGCGGGCCGTCGTCCATCTGCACCAGCATGGCCGCGAAGGCCAGCAGGAACGGGCCGTAGACGGCGATCAGGAGGCTGGGGGTGAAGTCCCGGCGGACCGCGGCCACCCCGTCGGCGAGCCGCCACAGGACCGCGGCGCCGACCGTGGCCACCAGGCCCAGGGTCAGCGCGTCGACGCCCTCGAACCAGGCCAGGCCGATCATCACGGTGCTGCCGGCGATCAGCGGGATCAGCGGCGGGCGGGCGCCGGTGGTGGCCAGCGCGCGGGCCATCTCCCAGGCGCCGACGCCGGAGGCCACCACGAGGACGCCCAGCAGGGCGATCGGCTCGATCAGCAGGGACGCCAGGACGATCAGGCCCAGGCTGAGGCCGACCGCGATGGCGGCGGGCAGGTTACGCCCCGCGCGGCCGCCGCCCTGCGGCTTGCGGCCCTTCCCGGCACGGCGACGGCCCTTGCCGCCGCTCCTGGCGTTCTCCGCCGGCTGCGGGTTACCGGGCTCGATCATCGATTCCGTTCCGGGGTACGCGGGCGGCGCCGCCGCTGGTTGCAAAGACAATGCCGACCCCTACCTCATGCTCACTGAAACCGTGCAGAGCGTACTGCAAAGGTGACGGTTGAACAGGGTTCGAGGTGGCCGGGAATTTAACCATCCGTGAACCGAGACCGGCCGAACAGGCGGAAGCCCGGCGCACCTGACGGCGAGGCGGGCCGGGCTTCGTCCGGTGCTCAGACCTCGAGCAACTCGGCTTCCTTGTGCTTGAGGAGTTCGTCGATCGAGGCGACGTAGCGATGGGTCACGTCGTCGAGTTCCTTCTCCGCGCGACGGCCCTCGTCCTCGCCGGTGTCGCCGTCCTTGACCAGCTTGTCGATCTGGTCCTTGGCCTTGCGGCGGACGTTCCGGATGGCGACACGGCCGTCCTCGGCCTTGCCACGGGCCACCTTGATCATCTCTCGGCGGCGCTCCTCCGTCATCTGCGGGAGGTGGATGCGCAGCTGCGTACCCTCGTTGTTGGGGTTGACTCCCAGATCGGAGTCACGGATCGCCCGCTCGATCGGACCCAGCTGGGACGCGTCATAGGGCTTCACGATGACCATGCGCGGCTCCGGGACGCCGACGGACGCCATCTGCGTCACCGGCGTGGGCGCGCCGTAGTAGTCGACCAGGATCTTGGAGAACATCGCGGGAGTAGCCCGGCCGGTACGGATGGCGGCGAACTCCTCCTTGGCGTGCTCGACCGCGCTCTCCATCTTCTCCTCGGCCTCGAAGAGGGTTTCCTCGATCACCGGCTCTTCTCGCCTCCTTGCTGTCTTCGGTGGTGCGGGATGTGGGGACGGAGCGCGATCAGTCGGCGGTGATCAGGGTCCCGATCCGCTCGCCGGCACACGCGCGCACGATGGTGTCGTCGCCCTCGGCGCCGAAGACCAGCATCGGGAGCTTGTTCTCCTCGCAGAGGCTGAACGCGGCCTGGTCGGCCACCCGCAGCCCGCGCTGGAGGACGCCCTGGAAGGTGATGGTCTCCAGTTTCCGGGCGGTGGGGTCGATCCGGGGGTCGGCGGTGTAGACCCCGTCCACGCCGTTCTTGCTCATCAGCACCATGTCCGCGTGGATCTCCAGCGCGCGCTGGGCGGTCACCGTGTCGGTGGAGAAGTACGGCATGCCGGCGCCCGCGCCGAAGATCACGACCCGGCCCTTCTCCAGGTGACGGATCGCACGGAGAGGGAGGTACGGCTCGGCGACCTGGGCCATCGTGATGGCGGTCTGCACACGGGTCTCGATGCCCTCCTTCTCCAGGAAGTCCTGGAGGGCCAGGCAGTTCATCACCGTGCCGAGCATGCCCATGTAGTCCGCCCGGTTGCGGTCCATGCCGCGCTTCTGCAGCTCCGCGCCGCGGAAGAAGTTGCCGCCGCCGACCACCACGGCGACCTGGATGCCGCGCCGCGTCACGGTCGCGATCTGCTTCGCCAGCGACTGGACCACGTCGGGCTCGACCCCGACCGCGCCGCCGCCGAAGACTTCGCCGGAGAGTTTGAGCACGACCCGCCGTGGCCGCATGGGCGGCGGGTTCTCGTCAACCGTGGCGGACTGCTCGGTCACCATCGTCATGAGACCCGCCTTTCCTTCGCTATCTGCAGGAGACCTTATGCGACCGGGAGGCCGGGCGCTGAATCGCGTACCCGACCTCCCGTGCCACAGCGTTACTCGCCTTACTCCTGGCCGACCTCGTACCGGACGAAGCGGGTGACCTCGATGCCGGACTCGCTGACGACCTGCTTGACCGTCTTCTTGTTGTCGACGACCGAAGCCTGCTCGAGCAGGACGAAGTCCTTGAAGAAGGAGTTCACCCGACCCTCGATGATCTTGGGCAGAGCCTGCTCCGGCTTGCCCTCCTCACGAGCGGTCTGCTCGGCCACGCGGCGCTCGGTCTCGACGACCTCGGCCGGGACCTCCTCGCGGGTCAGGAACTTCGGGCGCATCGCGGCGATCTGCATGCCGACCGCGCGGGCGTCGTTGTCGGCCGCCTCGTCGCTCTTGCCGGTGTACTGCACCAGGACGCCGACCTGCGGCGGCAGGTCCTGCGCCTTGCGGTGCAGGTAGACCGCGACGGTGCCGTCGACGATCGTGAAGCGGTTGACCACGATCTTCTCGCCGATCTTGGCGGCGTAGTCCTGGACCAGGTCGGCGACGGTCTTGCCGTCCTCGATCGTGGCGGCCAGCAGCGCGGCGGCGTCAGCGATCTTGTTGGCCTCACCGAACTTGACGAGCCGGTCGCCCAGGGCCACGAAGTCCGGGGTCTTGGCGACGAAGTCGGTCTCGCAGTTCAGCTCGAGCAGCGCGCCGCCCGAGTGGCTGACGATGCCGTTCGCGGCGGTCCGGCCGGCCCGCTTGCCGACGTCCTTCGCACCCTTGATGCGGAGGAACTCGACAGCCTTGTCGAAGTCGCCCTCGGACTCCTCGAGCGCCTTCTTGCAGTCCATCATGCCGGCACCGGTGAGGTCGCGGAGCTTCTTGACGTCCGCGGCGGTGTAGTTAGCCATGACTCTTCTCTCGATGTCAGTCGGTCGAGTTACTCGGCGGGGACGGCGGCGGCCGGAGCGGCGGCGGCCGGCTCCTCGGCCTTCTTCTCGGCGCCCTCGTAGAGGTCCCGCTCCCACTCGGGCAGCGGCTCGCCGGCGGCGACGGTGCCCGCCTCGGGCTTCTCGTCGGCGTTGCCACCGCGGCCACGGCCGGAGCGGGCGATCAGGCCCTCGGCGACGGCGCTGGCGACGACCTTGGTCAGCAGCTCGGCGGAGCGGATCGCGTCGTCGTTGCCCGGGATCGGGAAGTCGACCTCGTCCGGGTCGCAGTTGGTGTCCAGCACCGCGATGACCGGGATGTTGAGCTTCCGGGCCTCGTCGACCGCGATGTGCTCCTTCTTGGTGTCCACGACCCAGATCGCCGACGGCACCTTGGTCATGTCACGCAGACCACCGAGGGTCTTGGTGAGCTTCTCCTTCTCGCGGGAGAGCTGGAGGGTCTCCTTCTTGGTGTAACCGGCGGCGGTGCCGCTCAGGTCACCCAGGGCCTCGAGCTCCTTCATCCGCTGAAGGCGCTTGTACACCGTCTGGAAGTTGGTCAGCATGCCACCGAGCCAGCGGTGGTTGACATACGGCTGGCCGACCCGGGTCGCCTGCTCGGCGATGGCCTCCTGCGCCTGCTTCTTGGTGCCGACGAAGAGGATGTGGCCACCCTCGGCGACGGTGTCCCGGATGAAGCTGTACGCCTTCTCGATGTAGTCGAGGGTCTGGCGCAGGTCGATGATGTAGATGCCGTTGCGCTCGGTGAAGATGAAGCGCTTCATCTTCGGGTTCCAGCGCCGGGTCTGGTGCCCGAAGTGGACACCGCTCTCCAGCAGCTGACGCATGGTCACGACGGCCATGGTTGGCACTCCCTGATCTTCCCTGGTTGTCACGCCCACCGGCGGTGGGCGTCCTGGCGCCCGGTCGGCGGCCACGGTCGGACCCGACGAGATCGGGACCAGGGAGGGCCGCCGCCGACGACCGTTACTCTGAGTGACTCAGATCACGGCGCGTTCGGAGGGCGCGCGAGGTCGACCGCGTGGGCGGTCGCCGCCGACAAGCATACGCCAAGCCCCGCGCCGGGCCGGTCCACCCTCTTGTCTTGGGTCGCTACCACGATCCGGCGGACGGTCGGCGGTCATCCACAGCGCCGCACGGCCCACAGGGCGCCGAGCGGGCCGCCGCGATCGGTGCCACCGTGCCGGGTCATGACGACTCAGCGACGGGCGGTCGGCGCGTACGGCGAACGACTGGCCGCCCGGCACCTCCAGGACAGCGGCCTGATCCTGCTGCAACGCAACTGGCGCTGCGCCGACGGCGAGGTCGACCTGATCCTGCGTGACGGCGACGACCTGGTCTTCTGCGAGGTGAAGACCCGCCGCACGGCGACCTTCGGTCCGCCGGCGGCCGCGGTGAGCCACCGCAAGGTGCGCAAGTTGCGCCAGTTGGCGGCTCGCTGGCTGACCGAGACGGGGGTACGGGGACAGCGCATCCGTTTCGACGTGGTGGAGGTCCTGCCGCAACCACGTGGCGCCACCCGCCTCGTACACATCAGGAGCGCCTTCTGATGAGCTACGCCCGGGTGCTCTGCGTCGGCCTCGCCGGGGTGGCCGGCCACCTCGTCGAAGTCGAGGCCGACCTGTCCGCCGGCCTGCCCGCGCTGGCCCTCACCGGTTTGCCCGACACCGCGCTCAACGAGGCCCGCGACCGGGTCCGGGCCGCCGTGGTGAACTCCGGACGGGACTGGCCCAACCGCCGGATCACGGTGAACCTGCTGCCCGCCGCCCTGCCCAAGCACGGCAGCGCCTTCGACCTGGCGATCGCCGCCGCGGTGCTGGCCGGCGCCGGTGAGCTGCCGCCGGCGCCGCTCGACCGGGTCGTGCTGCTCGGCGAGCTCGGCCTCGACGGCACGGTACGACCGGTGCGCGGCGTGCTGCCGATGGTGGCCGCGGCGGTCCGGGCCGGGATCACCCGCGTCATCGTGCCGGCCGGCAACGCGCGGGAGGCGACCGTCGTGCCGGGCGTCACCGTCCGGGCCGTCGACACCCTGCACCGCCTCGTCGAGTTCGCCCGCGGCGAGGCGGCGCTGCTCGATCCGCCGGACGCACCGGAGACGACCGAGCCGCCCGGCCCCGACCTGGCCGACGTGGCCGGCCAGGAGATCGGCCGGTACGCCCTGGAGATCGCCGCGGCCGGCGGCCATCACCTGGCCCTCTTCGGCCCGCCCGGCTCCGGCAAGACGATGCTCGCCGAGCGGCTCCCGTCCATCCTGCCGGAGCTCGACGACGACGCCGCCCTCGAGGTCACCGCTCTCCAGTCGATCGCCGGGGTGCTGCCGCCGGACGGGCGGCTGATCCGCCGTCCGCCGTTCCAGGCGCCACACCACAGCTCGTCACTCGCGGCCCTGGTCGGCGGCGGCTCCGGGCTGATCCGGCCGGGCGCGCTCAGCCTGGCCCACCGGGGCGTGCTCTTCCTCGACGAGGTGCCCGAGATGAGCCGCGGCACGCTCCAGGCGCTGCGGCAACCCCTGGAGAGCGGCCGGGTGGTGCTGTCCCGGGCCCGCGGCACCACCGAGTACCCGGCCCGGGCACAGCTGGTCGTCGCCGCGAACCCGTGCCCCTGCGCCAGCCCGGCCGGGGACCACGCCTGCCAGTGCACGCCCCTGGTCCGGCGCCGCTATCTGGGCAAGCTGTCCGGGCCGCTGCTCGACCGCATCGACATGAAGATCCACCTGCTGCCGGTGCGGGCCGCCCAGCTGACCGTCGCCACCGAACCCGCCGAGCCGTCCACCGCCGTCGCGGTCCGGGTGGCCCGAGCCCGTACGGCGGCCGCGGCCCGGTGGGCGACCGGCGGCTGGCGGGTCAACGCCGAGGTGCCCGGGCACCGGCTGCGGCGGCCGCCGTGGCGGTTGCCACCCCGGGACACGGCCGTCCTGCACGACGCCCTGGAGATCGGGGTGCTGTCGGCGCGCGGCTTCGACCGGTGCCTGCGGCTGGCCTGGACCATCGCCGACCTGGACGGGCGGGACCGGCCCGCGGTGGGGGACGTCTGTGAGGCGTACCAGCTGCGCATGGGTGAGCCCACCACCCGCGCCGCCGCGTGACGCCCGCTCCCGCCCGTCACCCTCGGCCCGCCGTTCGCCCCACCCGCTCCCCCACCTTCACCCACCGCCGCCGGCTGCTTCGACTCGGGGCGACCGCTTCACCGACCCGGTGCGGTGCGCCTGACCGCATCGGTGGCCTCCGTCGTACGTCCTTTTTGGAGTTTCTGATGAATTTCGCCACGACCCGTGCCGTAAGCCGTGCGGCGCTCGTCGCCGTGATCGCCGTTGTTCTCGTGATCGCCGCGGGATGCCCGTCATGAGCGGCTGCCCCGGCGCGGGCGAGCCGGCCGATCGGGCCGCCCGTGTCGCACTGACCTGGCTCGCCGAACCCGGCAACCGGACGGTGTGGACACTCGTCCAGCAGTCCGGCGCACCGGCCGCGCTGGACCGGCTGCTCGACGGTGACATCCCGGACACCCGCCTGCGTTCGGCGGTCACCGCCCGGCTCAGGTCCGGTGACCCACGCCGGATGGCGGAGATCGCTCTGCGCCGGGCGGACCGGCTCGGCGCCCGCCTCGTCGTACCCGCCGACGACGAGTGGCCCGCCCGGGTCGACGACCTGGCGGCTCTGGAACTCGACGCCGGCGGGCTCGTCAACCAGGACACCCGGCCGCCTCTCTGCTTCTGGGTGCGCGGCGCCGCGGCCCTCGGCGAGACCCTGGAACGGTCGGTGGCGATCGTCGGCGCCCGGGCCTCCACCGCGTACGGCAGGCACGTCACGACCGACATGGCGTACTCGATCTCCGGCGAGGGATGGACCGTCGTCTCCGGCGGCGCGTTCGGCATCGACACGGCCGCCCATCGCGGCGCGCTGGCCGCCGACGGCCGGACCATGGCGATCCTCGCCTGCGGCGTGGACCGGCCCTACCCGGTGGGGAACTCCGCGATGTTCGACCGGATCGTCGAGCAGGGCCTGCTGGTGAGCGAGTGGCCGATCGGCGCGGCACCGTTCCGGCACCGGTTCCTGATCCGGAACAGGGTGATCGCCGCGGTCACCGCCGGCACGGTCGTGGTCGAGGCGGCGGCCCGCAGCGGCGCGACCCAGACGATGAGCCGGGTGCTCGCCCTCGGCCGGCCCGCGATGGTGGTGCCGGGCCCGGTCACGTCGGCGATGTCGGTCGGTTGCCACGAGATCCTGCGCGGCCATCCGTACGCCCGGGTGGTGACCTCGGCCACGGACGTGCTCGAGGAGGTCGGCCGGATCGGCGAATACCTGGTGGATCCGCCGCGCGGCCCGGAGCACCGGCGCGACCGTCTCGACGAGGAGTCGGCCCTGATCCTGGAGTCCCTGCCGGCACGGGGAGCCTGCACCCCGGAGGAGCTGGCCGCCGGCGCGCGGCTGAGCCTGCGGACGGTGTTGCGGCGGCTCTCCCTGCTGGAGATGGCCGAATTGGTGGTCCGCACCGGGGACGGATTCGCGCTGCCACCCGGTCGGCGGCCCGTCCGTCACTCGGACGAGTGATCTCACCCCATGCGAACATTCGGACAATACGGACTTATAGGCCGCCACCAAGCGTGCATGAGATGCCGGACCATCGATGGCCTGCATCGATGGACATCACCGGCCCGCGGGCACGGCTGCGACCGGCCCGTCGAGCGCGCCGGCCACCGCCGGAACGGCGGCCGGCACACGAGCCGGTGAACGGGTCACGACACGTGACCGGACGGGTCAGTCGTCAGACTCGTCCAGGTCACGGCGGTGAACCTTCATCCAGGCCTCGACATCCTCGGTCAGCCAGACCTTGCCCTGCGCCAGGTCGGCGACCGGCTTCGGAAAGTCCGCGCGGCTGGTGATCTGGTACGCCCGCTGGCGACTGACACCACCCAGACGGATACGGATTTCGTGCGCGCCCATGAGTCGGATCGGCTTCACTCCCACGCGATCGACCGTAGGCGCGGGTCAATTAGTCAACAATCAACTTGTTATGGGACGGGTTGTCACCAGACAAGTAAGGTGAGCCGATGACTACTCGACGCGATTCAGCCGAGTTGGTGCCACACCACCCTCGCCATCGACGCGATTGGCGGACCCTGTGGCGTCGCTGCATATGCGGTCTCCCCGCACCCTGCATCGACCGCATCCCGCCGTCACCACCGCCGCCCTATCCGCCCCGGCCCCTCCTCATGGAGCCGGAGGTGCCACGGGGTGGGCCGCGCCTCTACCGGTCGAGGGCCGCCCGTCCCGGCGCGGGCACCCCGGCCGGGCCCCAGCCTCCCACGGAAGCCGCACCCGCACCCAGACCGCCCACCCGTCCGGGGGCCTCCTCCCCCAAGCCGCCCGCACACCCGGGAGCCTTCGGGCCCAAGCCATCCGCCCACCCGGGGCCGTCCGGACCTCCGGGTGCTTCCGGGCCCAAACCACCCGGCTTCTCCGGAGGCGGGCACAGGTCCGGTCCGCCTGCCCGCACCTCCGGAGAGTTCGACGCCGGGCGCGCCGGGCGTCTCACCCCGGCTCAGGAGCATCGGGCCGGGCAGGGTGGCCGTCCCACACTCCGGCGTCGACGTTCCGGCCGCTGACCACCGAAGGCCGGAGCCGAAACGCCTACGGCACGTCACCACACATCCCAACCACCGAAGGCCGACACCCCAGCTCGAATCCCCACGACACGTCACCACACACCCCGACCACCGAAGGCCGGAACCTCAGCTCGGATTCCTGCGACGCGTCACCACACACCCCGACCGCCGAAGGCAGCAGCCCGTCTCACGACTCGCGGTTTCCGGCCGAGCACACGCGCCGTCCGCAGTCACCCCACCCGAATACGAGGAGCGGGCCCTACAGCGCGGCGTGCCCCCGAACACGCTCCACGGTCCCGAATCACGGGACGGCTTGGCCGCCGTCACGGGAGGGCCCTTCCAGGAATAGGGCTCCAGTCGGCACCGCGAGGAGCTCATCACGCTGATCCGTGACTCCCCACCACCGCAGGTCCGAACCGGCGGCACGGATGGCTCATACAACGGCGACGAATGAACGGCCGGAGTTCGCCGCCCACCACGAACAGTTGATTCTTCCGGGGGAACGTTTGTCCACCGCACACGAGGCAGAACACCTGCACGACCGTCCTCATTGGCTTTGCCGCGTCTGCCGGCAGCCATGGCCCTGCGCCGAGGCGAAGAGACGGCTCCTGACCGAGTACACCGACTTCCCGTCACTGTTGAAGATCTACCTGTCGGCGCAGATGTACGACGCGCTCGACGACTTCACAGCCCAGGGCGGGTCCGCGCCACTGAACCTGTACGAACGCTTCATCTCCTGGGCGCGCGGCTAGCCACCTGCCCGCTTACGCGCGTCCGGACAGCCTCGCCCACCGGATCCGGGAAGGGGCGGGCCGGTTGCTTCCGCCAACTGCCTCAGGAGCACGGCGGCCGACTGCGCCCTGTCGCAGATCTTGGCCAGCTGGCCCCCAGCGCTGTCTCAACGGTGCCGAGACAGCGCTCACGACCAGCCGAAAGTGATCGGCTGGCTCTGAGGGCTGTCTCGACGGTGCCGAGACAGCGCCGACGGCCAGCCTGGACAAGATCGGTCGCAGCCGGGCAGATCCGCGAGGGCGGGTATCGCTTCGGGCTGGTGTGCTCGTGGGCGCGGGAAGCTTGACGAGACGGTCCGGCGGTAGGACGGTCAGGGTGATGCGGATCCGTGAGATGCACGAGCGACTGCCCCCGGGGCTGCGCGAGGCGGTGGACGAGTTCAGTCGGCACCTGGCGGTGGTGGAGGGCCGTTCGGAGCACACCGTGCGTGCCTACACCGGGGATGTCGTCTCGCTGCTCGACCACGCCGCCTACGAAGGCCGGTCCAGCGTCGCCGAACTGGACATCACGCTGCTGCGCGGGTGGCTCGCCGCCCGGATGGGGTCGGGTGCGGCTCGTACCTCGCAGGCCCGGCGTGCGGCGTCGGTCCGCGCCTTCACCGGCTGGGCCCATCGCACCGGGCGCACTCCCACCGACGTGGGCGCGCAGCTCGCGACCCCGCGCGCGCATCGCAACCTGCCGACGGTCCTTCGCGCCGATCAGGCCGCGACCCTGGTCACCGCCTCCCCCCGCAGCTACCGCAGCGCCACCGCCGAAAGCCGGAACAATGCCGGATGCCCGAGCGACGCCGAACGTGCGGACGGCGCGGGAAGTGGGCGCGGCGGGATCGGCGGTGGGAGTGTGCTCGAGGTTCGGGACCGGGCCGTACTGGAGTTGCTCTACGCGACCGGGATCCGGGTGAGTGAGCTCTGCAACCTCGACCGTTCCGACGTGGATCACGCCCGGCAGGTGGTGCGGGTCTTCGGGAAGGGCGCCAAGGAGCGCGCGGTGCCGTTCGGGCATCCGGCTCGCCGTGCGCTCGACGACTGGCTTCGCCGTGGGCGGCCCGAACTGGTGGCGAGGGGTAGCCGGGACGCTCTCTTCCTCGGGGTGAAGGGCGGCCGCCTGCAACCGACCGTGGTTCGGCGGATCGTGGCGGGCGCGGCCCGGGCGGCGGGGCTGCCGCACACTCGGCCGCACGATCTGCGGCATTCGGCGGCCACCCATCTGCTGGACGGGGGCGCTGATCTGCGGGCGGTGCAGGAGCTGCTGGGGCACAGTTCGCTGGCGAGCACCCAGATCTACACCCATGTGTCGACCGAGCGCCTGCGTACGGCCTTCAATCAGGCGCACCCGCGGGCCTGACATCGTACGATCCTCAGCATGACCGCCCCGGAGAAGCCGCGGCCCATTCCGGGCGCCCGTCTGCTCTTCTCGCTGGATCCGTCGGTGTCCCATGTGAATCACGGTTCGTTCGGCGCGCTGCCGATCAGCGTGCAGCGGGCCCAGCAGCGGCTCCGGGACGAGGTGGAGGCGAATCCGCTGCGCTTCTACGGTTCCGGGCTGATGGACCGGATCGTCCACACGCGACGTCATCTGGCGGCGTTTCTCGGCGCCGACCCGGACGGCAGCGCCCTGGTCCCGAACACGACGGCCGCCGTCTCGCTGATCCTGCAGTCGGTGGGGTTGCGGGCGGCCGACGAGGTGCTGCTGACCGATCACGCCTACGGGGCCGTGACGATGGCGGTCCGGCGGCAGTGCCGGCGGTCCGGGGCGACGGCGCGGACGGTGGCTGTTCCGCTCGGCGCCTCCGCCGTGGACGTCACGGCCCGGATCCGGGCGGCGCTGCGGCCGGGCCGGACGAGGCTGCTGGTGGTCGACCAGGTGGCGTCGGCGACGGCGGCTCTCTTCCCGGTGGGCGAGATCGTCGCCGCCGCCCGGGAGCACGACATCCCGGTGCTGGTGGACGCCGCCCACGTGCCGGGGATGCTGCCGGTGGACGTGTCCGCGATCGGCGCCGACTTCTGGGTCGGCAATCTGCACAAGTGGGGCTGGGCGCCCCGCGGCACCGCCCTGCTGACCGTGGCGCCGGCCTGGCGCCGCCGGATCGACCCGCTGGTGGTGTCGTGGGAGCACGACGAGGGGTTCCCGCTGTCGGTGGAGTTCCAGGGGACGATCGACTACACGTCGTGGCTGGCGGCCCCGGCCGGGATCTTCGCGCTGCGCACGCTGGGGCTGGAGGCGGTCCGGGAGCACAATGCGACGCTCGCGGCGTACGGTCAGCGGGTCGTCGGTGAGGCTCTCGGCCTCGCGCCCGCCGATCTGCCCGGCCCCGGCGGCCCGGGGGTGGCCATGCGGGTGGTGCCGCTGCCGGCCGGGCTGGCCAGCACCCCGCCGGAGGCTCTCGAGCTGCGGCTGCGGATCGCCGACAAGCTGGCCGCGGAGGTGGCGGTGAACGCGTGGGGCGGGCGCGGGCTGCTCCGGTTGAGCGCGCAGATCTACAACCGGCCGGAGGATTACCACCTTCTGGCGGATCGGCTGCCCGCGCTGATCAGGGAGATGCGGCGGTGAGCGGCAGAAGCCGGACCCGGCCGATGCCGAGCAGGGCGAGCGGGTCGAGGTAGGCCGGGCCGCGGCGCAGGCCCCAGTGCAGGCAGGCGGTCTGTGGGCAGCCGGGATGCCCGGCCTGGAGGGTGCCGATCGGCTGGCCGGCGGTGACCGGCTCGCCGACCGCGACCGTGGCGGTGACCGGTTCGTAGGTGGTCCGCAGGCCACCGGCGTGGGCGATGCTGATCACACCCCGGCCGGCGAGCGGGCCCGCGTGGACGACGATGCCGGCGCCCGCGGATCGCACCACCGCCCCGGCGGGGGCGCCCAGGTCGACGCCGCGGTGCCCGGCGAGCCAGGGTCGCGGTGGTGGATCGAAGCGCCGCAGCACCGTCGGCGACGTCACCGGCCAGGTGTAACCGGACGGGGCGGCGAGCAGCAGCAGGGACAGGAGTGCAACGAGTCCGGGCATGCCGGAGAGCCTGCCCGGTCAGCCGCCGGCGCGCGGCCGGCCCTGTGGACAGCCGCGAACTGTGGATGGAGCGTCAGCTGCCGAAGCCGGCGTCGTCGGGCAACGAGATGTCCGGCTTCTCCAGCTCTTCGACGTTGACATCCTTGAACGTCATCACGCGCACGTTCTTCACGAAGCGGGCCGGACGGTACATGTCCCACACCCAGGCGTCGTGCATCTCGACCTCGAAATACACCTCACCGTCGGAGTTGCGCACGTGCAGGTCCACCTGGTTGGCCAGGTAGAACCGGCGCTCCGTCTCCACCACGTAGGAGAACTGGCGGACGATGTCGCGGTACTCCCGGTAGAGCTGCAGCTCCATCTCGGTCTCGTACTTCTCGAGATCCTCTGCGCTCATCGTTCTTCGCCCTCCATGGCCTCATCTTCCCCCACTGACGGCGACGGCCGAGGCTGCTCGCCTGACGCCACGCCGACGGTACCCGCCGCGGCCTCCGGAAGCAGCAGCGGCTCGGTAACGGATACATCGTCGAACAAAGAAGGCGCCGATGACGAAACGGGACGCCGGGCCCGCGGTGGCCGGTTGCCGCGCCCCGAGGCGGCGGCCACGTTGACGTACGAGAACCGATGCTCCGGACACGGCCCGTGCCTGGTCAGCGCGGTGCTGTGCTCCTCGGTGATGTAGCCCTTGTGAACGGCGAAGCCGTAGTCCGGATACCTCTCGTCGAGCTCGACCATGAGCCGGTCCCGGGTGACCTTCGCCAGGACGCTGGCGGCCGCGACGCAGGCGGCGACCCGGTCGCCTTTCCACACCGCGAGACCGGGCACGCCGAGGCCGTCGACCGGGAAGCCGTCGGTCAGCACGTACTCCGGGCGGACGGTGAGCGACGCCAGCGCGCGGCGCATCGCCGCGAGATTGCAGACGTGCAGGCCGCGGGCGTCCACCTCGGTCGGCTGGATGATCATCACGGACCAGGCCAGGGCCTTCGCGACGACCTGGTCGTAGACGCGCTCCCGGGCCGCCGCCGTCAGCAGTTTGGAGTCGGCCAGGCCGGGGATCTCGCCGCGCCGGCCCTCGGGCAGGATCGCGGCGGCCGCGACCAGCGGGCCGGCGCAGGCGCCGCGGCCCGCCTCGTCGGCGCCGGCCACGTGCCGGAAGCCACGGCGCTGGAGCGCCTGCTCCAGCGCGTAGAGCCCGGCCTCGCGGCGGACCACGGTGCGTGGTGGGGCCAGCATCTAACAACGTCCATCCGGTACGGCGTCGGCGGCGTGCCGGCGCAGCAGGGCGGCCAGGTCGACCGGGTAGATCTGCTCGGCGCTCGCCTCGATCTCGGCGGCCGACCACCATCGATGCTCGGTGATGGTGAGCCGCTCGGCCTCCTCCATCCCGGCCGTGTCGACCTGCCAATCGGCCACCCGGACCAGGAAGAAGTCCTGCTCCTGACGGTACCGCCGACGGTCGTACGAGAACTCGGCGACCTCGTGATGGACCGGCTCACCCAGATCGGACGGGCCGATCCGCAGGCCGGTCTCCTCGAAGAGCTCGCGGCGGGCCGCGTCGGCGACCGTCTCGCCCGGTGTCAGGCCGCCGCCGGGCGTGAACCACCAGCGCTGCTCCTGGCGCGCCGGGTCGCCGCCGTGCAGCAGCAGGACCCGGCCGGCCGGATCGACCAGGAGAACCCGGCCGGCACGGCGGTCAATCACCTCGGTCACGCGACCAAGCCTATGCTCGGATGGTTACCTACCCGCGTCGGGGATCGAATCGAACTCCTCCGGCACGGTCAGCCAGGTCGCCCGGCTCGCCGGCCAGAAGATCGTGAAGGCGCGGCCGACCACCGAGTCGACCGGGATCGTCGCGTCCTGGATCTTGCCGGCCTCGTCGGCCGCGCCGCTCTGCTCGTAGTGCTCCAGCGAGTCGCCGGACGCCTCGCGGTGATCACCCATCACCCAGAGGCGGCCCTCCGGGACGGTGATGTCGAAATTCTGGTCGGCGACCTGGTTGCGGGTGCCGTCGGCCTCGACGTACACATAAGGCTCGTCGAGCGACTTGCCGTTGATGACGAGCCGCTGCTGCTGGTCGCAGCAGACCACGTTGTCGCCGGGCTGGCCGATGACGCGCTTGATGAAGTCCTCGCCGTCGGCGCCGGACTGCCAGGCGGTCGGCGCCTTGAAGACGATGATCTCGCCGCGGCGCGGGTCCCGGAAGTCGTAGACCAGCTTGTTGACGAGCACCCGGTCCCACAGCTCCAGGGTGTGCTGCATGGAGGGGGACGGGATGTAGAACGTCTGCAGCACGAACGCCCGGACCAGGAAGGCGACGAGGATCGCCACGCCAAGCAGGATGGGGAGCTCGCGCCAGAATGAGCCCTTGCGTTTTTCGGTCTGCTCGTCAATCACGCTCGGAGCCTACGTCGTCGAGTCACCAACGACATGCCGGAACGCGCGGATAGCGCCACCGCGAACAGAACTCCGAACACGTCCGTGGCCACCGCGGGGTGCTCCTCACGGGCCTTGACCGGGTGGGCGGCAGCCGCCGACGGGTACTGCTCGGCATACCGTTTCCACACGTCGGGCACGTTGAGGCTGGTGAACCGGTCGCTGGGCCAGACCACCACGAAGGCCCGGCCGATGATGTTCTCGATCGGCACGGTCCCCTGGCAGCGGGCGTCCTGGGAGACCGAGCGGTGGTCGCCCATCACGAACATCTCACCGGCCGGGACGGTCACCTCGGCGAACCGCCGGCTGGTGCACTGCCCGGGGATCGGCGGCTGGCTCAGATCGGAGTTGAAACCCTCCGCGATGTACACCTCGTCGATGCCGACGCCGTTGACGGTGATCCGGCCCTGCGCGTCGCAGCAGGCCACCTTGTCACCCGGAAGGCCGATCACCCGTTTGATGAAGTCGCGCTCGCCGGGACGGCTCACCCCGACCAGGTCGCCGATGGTCCGGCCGAGCTTGGCCAGGAACGTGTTGCTGACCGCCTCGGTGACCTCGGGCGCCCAGTCGTCGGTGCCGCGGAAGACGACGATCTCGCCGCGCAGCGGGTCGCGCATGTCGTAGACGACCTTGTTGACCAGGACCCGGTCCTGGATCGCCAGGGTGTTCTCCATCGACCCGGAGGGGATGTAGAAGGCCTGGACCAAGAAGGTCCGGATGAGAACGGCCAGGCAGAACGCCACGATCAGCAGGAGCGGCAGCTCCTGCCACAGTGGCATCTCCTTGCGCCGCATCGCGGCCCGCCGTCGTTGAGACGGCCGATAGCCTTCCATCGGATCCACGCTTCGCATCTCCCGCCGCCTACCGGCCGAACCGCCCCCGGATACAGCACTACCGCCCGAGTTTCCCGGCTTAGGGAAATTTACGAGCGGTAGGACTGAAAAGGTTCACCTACAGCGCGCCAGGCACAGCCGCAAGCGTAGTTCGCCCGCACCCGTTCCCGCCGCACCGCGTGAATCAGACGGTCTGCTTCTCCCGAAGCTCCTTGATCTTGGCCTTCTTGCCACGGAGCTCACGCAGGTAGTAGAGCTTGGCGCGGCGGACGTCACCACGGGTGATGACCTCGATCTTGTCGATCGCCGGGCTGTTGAGCGGGTAGGTCCGCTCGACGCCGACACCGAAGCTGATCTTGCGAACCTTGAAGGTCTCACGCAGACCGGCGCCCTGGCGGGCGATCACGACGCCCTGGAAGACCTGGACACGGGAGCGGTTGCCTTCGACGACCCGGGCGTGCACCTTGAGCGTGTCACCGGCCCGGAAGTCGGGAAGGTCGGTACGCCGCGACTGGGCGTCAAGAGCGTCCAGCGTGTTCATCGCTGCATCCTCGTCGTACTAGAAGCGCACCGGGAGTCGGTGCGCGGATGGGTGATTCTGACCCCCGGAGGGGTCCTCGTCAGCACCGCACGGCGTGCGGCGAAGACGGCAACCTCCCTACTCTGCCACACGCGGAGGCGGGATCTGAAATCCGGCCTCGGTGAGCGCCGCCCGGTCCTTCTTGTCCAGGTTATCCGGGGGGTAGGCGGCATACATGTCGGGCCGGCGGGACGCGGTACGCAGCAGGCTCTGGTCCCGCCGCCAGCGGGCGATCCGGCCGTGGTCGCCGGAACGGAGCACCTCCGGCACCTCGCGATCGCGCCAGGACTGCGGTTTGGTGTAGACCGGGGCCTCCAGCAGGCCGGCCGCGTGCGACTCCTCGGTGAGCGAGTCGGCGTTGCCGAGCACCCCGGGCAGCAGCCGGGTGACCGCCTCCATGATCACGATGACCGCGACCTCGCCGCCGAAGAGCACGTAGTCGCCGAGCGACACCTCGCGCACCGGCATCCGGGCCGCGGCGTCGTCGATCACCCGCTGGTCGATGCCCTCGTAGCGGCCGCACGCGAAGACCAGGTGGGGAAGCTCGGCCAGCTCGTGGGCGTCGGCCTGGGTGAACGGCCGGCCGACCGGGGACGGCACGATCAGCGTGGCGCCCGGCGAGGCGACCGCGTCCAGGGCCTGACCCCACGGCTCCGGCCGCATCACCATGCCGGGGCCACCGCCGTACGGGGTGTCGTCCACGGTCCGGTGCACGTCGGAGGTCCAGGTGCGCAGGTCGTGCACGGCGAGCTTCAGCGTCCCGGTGGTCCGCGCCTTGCCGATCAGCGAGAGTTCGAGCGGCGCGAAATAGTCCGGGAAGATCGAGATGATGTCGACCTTCACAGGAGAACCTTCACAGCGGGAGAGCCTTCACAGCGGGAGAGCCTTCACAGGTCGAGCAGGCCTTCCGGGAGGTCGACGACGACCCGGCCACCGGGCAGGTCCACGGTCGGGACGATCGCGGTGACGAACGGGATCAGAGCCGTCCCGCCGCCCTTCTTCGCGAGCACGATCAGATCCGAGGCCGGGGCGTGCTCGATCCGCTGCACGGTGCCGTGCTCGGTGCCGTCCAGGGACTCCACCCGCAGCCCGATGAGCTGGTGGTCGTGGAACTCCTCCGGGTCCTCCGGGGGCGCCAGGTCGGCACTGTCCACCTGGAGGAACACACCCTTGAGCGCCTCGGCGACGTTGCGGTCGTGAATGCCCTCGAAGACGGCGATCCCACGGCCCTGATGCCAGCGGATCGACTCGAGAGTGAGGTGCTTCGGGACTTCGAAACGAGCACCGGGAGCGGGAGCGGCCGCCGGGCCGGCGCCCACCCGGCGGTCCCGGGGGACCTCCGTGATGAACACCGACCCGGCGGTGAAGCGTTCCTCGGGCTCGTCGGTCCGCACGACCACCGAGACCTCGCCCCGGATGCCGTGCGGTTTACCGATCTGGCCGACGACGAGCAGCATCGATCAGTACGCGTCGACGATGTCGACCCGGATGCCACGACCGCCGATCGACCCGATCACCTGACGCAGGGCCTTGGCCGTCCGCCCGCCCCGCCCGATGACCGTTCCCAGGTCCTCGGGGTGCACGCGAACCTCGAGCCGCTTGCCACGGCGCGAGTCGACCAGCCGGACCCGGACGTCGTCCGGGTTGTCGACGATGCCCTTGACGAGGTGCTCCAGCGCGGGCCGGAGCGCCCCGTCAGCTCGCGTCGGCGCCGGCACCGGCCGGGTCCTCAGCGGTCTCGGCGACAGCCTCGCGGTTCGGCTCGGCGGCCTCGGCGGGCTTCGACGCCTTCTTCGCGGTGGCGGGCTTGTCGGCGACGCCGGCGGCGGCCTTCGACTCGGCGTCGAACACCTCGGCCTTGCTCTGCTTGCTCGGCGCGACCAGCAGCGGGGCCGGAGCGGGCAGGCCCTTGAACTTCTGCCAGTCGCCGGTCTTCTCCAGGATGCGCTGCACCGGCTCGGACGGCTGGGCGCCGACGGAGAGCCAGTACTGAACGCGGTCGGACTTGACCTCGATGACCGAGGGGTGTTCCTTCGGCTGGTAGATGCCGATGTACTCGATGGCGCGGCCGTCGCGCTTGGTGCGCGAGTCGGCGACGACGATGCGGTACTGCGGGTTGCGGATCTTGCCCATCCGCAGGAGCCGGATCTTAACGGCCACGGTGTTTTCGCTCCTGATGACTGCGTGGGTGAGCCGACCGGAACCCACGTGGGGATGTGGGACCGATGCCTCGTGGACTGGCTTGCGCTGTCAGGGGTTAGAGGGCGCCTGCAGCGTGCCGGATACCAACGAGCCATTCTGCCAGACGACCAGGGAAGGATCCCAATCGGGATGAGTTTTACGCCCGGGCCACGACCGGGCGGTCCCAGCCCTCCGGCAGTTCCTCAGGGGTCGGCCAGGACGGGTCGGGGCGGAAATCGGTCCAGGTGCCGTCGAACGGGAACTCGGCGGATTCGATCTTCTTGATCACTCGGTGGCCCTCGGCCCAGACCGCGGCCTCGTCGGGGACCCAGTAGAGGTCGGGGTGGGCCAGGCGCTCGGCGAAGTCGTCCTCGTCCTTCCAGCGCCAGGCGCCGCCCGGCCGGGCCACGATGTCGAGATCCTGGTCGATCACGTCGATCCCGGCGGCCACGCCGTCGTCCCAGCGGACGGCGGACTCCTCCAGGTTGACGTAGTACTCGGTGAAGTGGCCCTCGTCGTCGCGGAAGAACCAGACCGAGTGGTTCTCCCCCGGCGGGAAGAACCGCAGCACACCCGGGCCCTGCCAGCGGGCGATCCGGGGCGCCCGCTCGGCGGCCATCCAGTCGGCGAACGGGAGATCGCGCGGGAAGCGGCCGTCCAGCGTCGTCTCGACCGCGATCACCGAACCGCGGGCCACCCAGATGAGCAGCCCACGGTCGTCGTCCGAGACCACCCGGCCGGGATGCACGAAGGCGATCCGGCCGTGGTGGGTGTCCCGGTGCAGGATCAGCCGGCCCGGCGCGAAACCCATCAGTAGGAGCGGGCCAGGTAGGCGATCAGGTCCGGCTCCTCGTCCGACTCCGGCATCGAGCCGTCCTCACGGGTGAGGCAGCGGACCGTGACGGCCTTGCCGTTCGCCTCCTTCTCGCCGGCCTCGCCGACCGCCGACCACGGCACCCGGGCGAACCCGGTCTGCGCCGCCTCGATCGCCTCGGCGAGTGTCTTCACCTCGACGGTGCGCTCCACCCGGAACGCCAGCGCGTCGTCGAAGAGCCGCTGCTGGTCGGCCTTGAGGGCGGCGACGACCTCGTTGACCACCTCGGCCAGGGCGACCGGCGACTTGGTGCCGTCGATCCGGCGGGCCACCACGGCGTTGCCGTTGGCCAGGTCACGCGGGCCGACCTCGATCCGGATCGGGATGCCCTGGAGTTCGGCGTCCACCGCACGCCGGCCGAACGGGACGTCCGCGCGGTCGTCGAGCTTCACCCGTACACCCGCGGTCTTGAGGTCTGCCGTGAGCTGAGCCGCCGCCTCCGCGACGCCCTCGCCCGCCTTGACCACCATGATCTGGACCTGGATCGGCGCGAGCCGCGGCGGAAGCCGCAGGCCGTTGTCGTCGCCGTGCACCATGATCAGGCCGCCGACCATCCGGGTGGACGTGCCCCACGAGGTGGTCCAGGCGTGCTCGACGGTCCGCTCGGCCGACGAGTAGGTGATGTCGAACGCCTTCGCGAAGTTCTGCCCGAGCTCGTGCGAGGTGCCCATCTGGAGCGCCTTGCCGTCGCCCATCATGGCCTCGACGGTCATCGTGTTGGTGGCGCCGGCGAAGCGCTCGCCACGGGTCTTGCGGCCCGGGATGACCGGGATGGCCAGGAACTCCTCCATGAACGCCTGGTAGACGTTGCGGTGGATGTCCCGCGCGTGCTCCCGCGCGTCGGCCTCGGTGGCGTGCGCGGTGTGGCCCTCCTGCCAGAGGAACTCGGTGGTCCGCAGGAAGGTCCGCGGGCGCAGCTCCCACCGGACCACGTTGGCCCACTGGTTGAGCAGGAGAGGCAGATCACGGTACGAGTCGACCCACTTGGCCATGAACTCGCCGATCACGGTCTCGCTGGTGGGGCGCACGACCAGCGGCTCGGCGAGCTCCTTGCCACCGGCGTGGGTGACCACGGCCAGCTCCGGCGAGAAGCCCTCCACGTGGTCGGCCTCGCGGCGCAGGTAGTTCTCCGGGATGAAGAGCGGGAAGTACGCGTTCTGGACGCCCTGCTCCTTGATCCGGGCGTCCATGTCGGCCTGCATCCGCTCCCAGATCGCGTAGCCGACCGGACGGATCACCATCGTCCCGCGCACCGGGCCGTTGTCGGCGAGCTGCGCCTTGGCGATGAGGTCCTGGTACCAGCGGGGGAAGTCCTCCGCACGGGGAGTGAGCACGCGAGCCATGAGGAAGCATCGTAGTCCCGCCCGAACCGCAACCGGCCGGGTGGGCATCCCGTGTCCCTCATCGGAGAAGGACGGGTGACGGATGGACTTCGATGGCTTCTACCGGGACACCTCCCGGCGGCTGTTGCGATACGCGTACGGACTCACCGGTGATCCGGGCGAGGCTCAGGATCTGGTGCAGGAGGCGTACGCGCGGGCGTGGCAGCGCTGGCGCAGGGTGTCCGGGTACGACGACCCGGAGGCCTGGCTGCGGCTCGTGGTGAACCGGCTGTCCGCGGACCGCTGGCGCCGCCTCGGGGTCCGCCGGGCGCGGGCCGCCGCCGAACCACCGACGCCGCCGGTCAACCCGCCGTCGGAGGACGTCGTCCTGCTGGTCCGGGCGATGCGCGACCTGCCGGACAAGCAGCGACGGGCCCTGGCCCTGCACTACCTGCTGGACCGGTCGATCGCCGAGATCGCCGCCGAGTCGGGCGCCTCGCAGAACACCGTCAAGTCCTGGTTGTCCCGGGGCCGCGCCGCGCTGGCGGCCACCCTGGGTGACACCCGCGCCACCGTCACCCCGGAAGGAGCCCGCCGTGCCCGCTGACCTGGACGACCTGTTCACCGCCCTGGGCCGGCAGGCCGACACGCTTCCGCTGGCCGGCGCCGAGCGGGCCCGGGAACGCGGCCGGCAGCGCCGCACCCGCAACCGCGCCGCACTGGCCGGCCTGGCGGTGCTGCTGGTGCTCACCGGCGCCGGCCTGGCCGTCACCCGGGACCGGCACGCCGAGCCGATCCTCCCGGCCACCACCCCGGCCCGGGTCCGCGGCCTCGCCCCGGTCGGCGAGCCGCCGCGGCTCGCCGAGGGCCGGATGTGGAACAACGCCCGGATCTCCGGAAACCGGGTGATCGGTTTCTCCACGATCGAGGGCGGCGGCCACGAGACGGTCGCCGTGGACGCCTCGACCGGGGCCACCCTGTGGCGGCTGAGCAGCTCGGACAGCTACTTCCGTGGGGTGGCGGCCACCGCCGAGGCGGTCATCCTGCTGCGCGAGCTGAACGTGGCGAGCGGGGAGATCGACGCGCCGCAGGACCGGATCCTGTACTTCCACGACCCGGCCACCGGCACCGAACGGTGGAAGCTCGCCTACACCGACGACGACCGGCTGGTGCTGCACGAGGAGACCCTGGTCCGGTTGATCAACACGACCGGGGTGACCGAGGCGTACGACCTGGCCAGCGGGCGGCGGCTGTGGTCGGCACCGGGCGGCGCGGACCGTCCGGTGCTGATGAGCGGGATGGCGACCGAGGCCGACGGGCGCGAGTTCGGCAGCGGCAACGACGCGCTCTTCGATCCGTCCACGGAGAGGGCCTACCCGTACAGCGACAACCGTCTGGTGCAGTTGACCGGGAAGGGCCGGGTGGTGATCCGGGACATCCGCACCGGCAAGGTCCGGTCGAGGATCCAGAGCCGGGTGAGTTCGGCGGCCGCCGCACTCGCCTCGCCGCGTTGGGAGGGGGTCATGGAGATCACCGCGTACGAGGGGACCGTCTACCTCACCGAGACGATCGAGAACGGATTTCAGCTCGGAACCCCGACCCAGGTGTTCCCGCCGAGTCAGGGCACATGGAGCTGGACGCACTTCGTCCCCTGCGAACGCGAGCGGGTCTGCGTCCTCGAACAGCAGGGCGAGCGGGAGGCTCGCCTCGTCATGATCGACGCCGCGACCGGAACCGTGCTCCGGACCACCGGGGCGGTGCCCGGCAGCGGCGTCGCCTCGATGCGGGACGGCCGGATCATGATGAGTTTCGGCGGCAACGGCGGCACGGCCCTCTACGACCCGAACGGCCAGGCCATGTACTCCGACAACGGCTTCGGCGGCTTCCTCGACGACGGCAACGTGCTCACCCTCACCCAGGACGCCGGCGACCGGAAGTACACCGCCCGCGGCGTCTCCACCATCGACTACAAGAAGAGCAAGCTGGGCGTCCTCCCGGAGGTCTCCGGGAGGTGCGACTGGGACGAGACGGTGCTGACCTGCCCCGCCGGCCGGGAGCTGCGGATCTGGCGCTTCACCCGCTGATCATTTGATGACGGCCCCGCGCAGCACGATCCGGCGCGGGGCCCGCACCACACGCAGGTCGGCGCGCGGGTCGGCGTCGTAGACCACCAGGTCGGCGAGACCGCCCTCGACCAGGCCGGGGAAACCCAGCCACTCGCGCGCCCGCCAGGAGGCGGCGGCCAGCACGTCGACCGCCGGGATGCCGGCCTCGTGCAGGTAGAGCATCTCCTCGGCGGCCAGCCCGTGCCGGATGCCGCCGCCCGCGTCGGTGCCCACGTAGATCGGGACGCCGGCCTCGTGCGCGGCCAGCACCACCGACGGGAACCGGTCGCGCAGCGCGATCATGTGGTCGGCGTACCCGTCGAACTTGCCGCGCGCGCTGTCGGCGATCTTCCCGAACGTACGAATGTTGATCATCGTGGGCACCAGCGCGGTCTTCCGCCGGGCCATCTCGTCGATCAGGTCCAGCGTGAGCCCGGTGCCGTGCTCCACCGAGTCGACCCCGGCCCGGACCATGATCTCCACACCCTCCTCGGAGAAGGTGTGGACGGCGGCACGGGCGCCCGCGGCGTGCGCGGCCTCGACGGCGGCGGCCATGGTCGCGGCGTCCCAGCTCGGGGCGAGATCCCCCACCGAACGGTCGATCCAGTCGCCGACCAGCTTCACCCAGCCGGTCCCGGCCTTCGCCTGCTCGGTGACGGCGGCGGCGACCTCCGCACCGGCCACCTCGACGCCGATGTCGCGCAGATAGCGGCGAGGCGCGGCCACGTGCCGTCCGGCGCGGGCGAGGCGGGGCACGCCCGGTTCGTCGTCCAATTCGGGGTACGGGTACGGCGAGCCCGCGTCCCGAAGCGCCAGCACGCCCGCGTCCCGATCCTGATGGGCCAGCTCACGGGCCTGGCCGACGCTCTCGATCGGCTTGGCCCCGTAGGCGATCCCGAGGTGGCAGTGCGCGTCGACGAGCCCCGGCACGACGAACCCGCCGTCACTGATCGTCTCGGCACCGGCCACCGGCTCGAAGGTGACCCTGTCCCCCACCAGCCACAGATCCCGGACCTCACCGTCCGGCAGAACCGTCCCACGCACATGAAACGCCATGCCTAAGTCCTACCGGATCAAGCATCGTCCTGTGCAGCGAGGTATTTATCACGCAGCGCCGTGAAGGCCGCGAGATTGATCTTGATTGGGAAAGGCTTCTCGGTCTCGAAGGCCTCGCTGGTGCTGGTGACGATCTCGTAGTCGCCCCTGTCGCTGATCCGAGACTCGGTCAGCACCACGCCGTGATCGAAGGTGACCGGGTCGACGACCAGGTAAGCGCCGATGCCGGCCATGGCGTAGACACGCGCCTTGGCATGCATGTCACGCCAGTGCGAACTGGGCGAAATGATCTCGACAGCGAGGATCGCCCGGTCGATGGGTGCGGGAGTCCTCAGGATGACGCTGTCGTGCACCACCACCACATCCGGCCGAGGCTCATTGCGGCGATCGACCTCCATCGAGTAGTCGGTCACGACGCTGTAGCCCTCAGGACAACCCTGCTCCAGAGCGGTTGCGATCTTGTTTCCAAGGATCTGATGTAGGCCGGTAGGGGACGGCAAGATCAGCCTTCCGTCGATCAACTCATAGTTGAGATCCGGCGGAAGGCTGGCCAGGTCGTCGACGGTCCAGTCCTGCTTGTCAGGTAACTGAAGGGCAGCGGTCACGAGCTCCTCCTCACGTGGATCGCCGCCCATGCTACTTGCCCCCTGACACCTAGCGCAATACAGCCTGACGAGTGACTAGGTCAGCGATCGTCGTCCTTCGGGGGCTTGCTGAGCTTGTTGAAGTCGAGCTTCGGCAGCTTGAAGCCGGGCGGCATCCCCTGCCCACCACCGAGCGCGCCCGGGTCCAGCCCCGGCGGCAGCTGCGGCATCCCGCCCGGGAACCCGGCGGGCATGCCGCCGGGACGACCGCCGACCCGCGGCCGGTTGCCGCCCTTCGTGCCCTTGCGCTTGTTCTTCGAGCTCTTCGTGGCGCTGCGCCGGGAACCGGGCAGGCCCATCATCCCGGTCATCTGCTTCATCATCTTCTGCGCCTCGGCGAAGCGGTTCAGCAGCTGGTTGACGTCCATCACGGTGACGCCGGAGCCGTTCGCGATACGCAACCGGCGGGAGCCGTTGATGATCTTCGGGTTGCTGCGCTCGCCGGGCGTCATCGAGCGGATGATCGCGGTGACCCGGTCGAAGTGGCTGTCGTCGAGCTCGTCGAGCTGGCCCTTGAGCTGGCCCATCCCGGGCATCATGCCGAGGATGTTGGCGATCGGGCCCATCCGGCGGACCGCGATCAGCTGGTCCAGGAAGTCCTCCAGCGTGAACTGCTCGCCACCGAGCAGCTTGCTGGCCATCTTCTCCTTCTGGTCCTCGTCGAAGGCCTGCTCGGCCTGCTCGATGAGGGTCAGCAGGTCGCCCATGTCGAGGATCCGCCCGGCCATCCGGTCGGGGTGGAAGACGTCGAAGTCCTCCAGCTTCTCACCGGTGGAGGCGAACAGGATGGGCTGGCCGGTGACGTGCCGGACGGAGAGCGCGGCGCCACCGCGGGCGTCACCGTCGAGCTTGGAGAGGACCACACCGGTGATGCCGACGCCGTCGCGGAACGCCTCCGCGGTGCGCACGGCGTCCTGGCCGACCATCGCGTCGATGACGAAGATGACCTCGTCCGGGTCGACCGCGGAGCGGATGTCGGCGGCCTGCCGCATCATCTCGGCGTCGATGCCGAGGCGGCCGGCGGTGTCGACGATGACGATGTCCTTGGCGGTGCGCTTGGCGTGCTCGATCGAGTCACGCGCGACCTGCACCGGGTCGCCGACGCCGTTGCCCGGCTGCGGGGCGTAGACGTCCACCCCGGCCCGCTGGCCGAGCACCTGGAGCTGGTTGACCGCGTTAGGGCGCTGGAGGTCACAGGCGACCAGCAGCGGCTGGTGGCCCTGCCCCTTCAGCCAGCGGGACAGCTTGCCGGCCAGCGTGGTCTTACCGGAGCCCTGGAGACCGGCCAGCATGATCACGGTCGGCGGCTGCTTGGCGAACTGCAGCCGCCGGCTCTCGCCGCCGAGGACCTGGATCAGCTCCTCGTTGACGATCTTGATGATCTGCTGGGCCGGGTTGAGGGCCTGGGAGACCTCGGCGCCGCGCGCCCGCTCCTTCAGGTTGGCGATGAACGCCTTGACCACCGGGAGCGCGACATCCGCCTCCAGCAGCGCGAGACGGATCTCGCGGGCGGTGGCATCGATGTCGGCATCGGTGAGCCGGCCCTTGCCGCGGAGCTTGCCGAAGATCCCGGAGAGGCGGTCACTCAAGGTGTCAAACACGATGCGACTTCCCGTTGGTCGTAACTGTTGGCGTCGACCGCAAGCCTAGCCGGACCGTCCCGGGGTCACCGGTTCCGCATCCGGTACGTCCGCGCAGCCGCCTCGATCCGCCGCTGCGTCCGGGTGCCGGGAGCCAGGCCCTTCTTCACCTTCGCGTAGAGAAGAGCACCGCCGCCGAGCACGAGAGCGCCCACGATCAGGTAGAAGAGCACCGGGCCGAGGATCGCGCTGGCCACCCAGCCCACCACGACCACTCCGGCGATCAGTGCCACCAGATATCCGACTGCCTTGCCCATCACGGCCTCCCGCCGTCGTCGCGTCGTCGCCGCTTTCCACCATGGCCTGTCCACGCAACCACCCGCATCGGCCGAGACCCCGATCCGTTCCCCTAAGGGTGGGGCTTCCGCGTTTCCCCCCGATACAGGGACGAAGCCGGGTATACCGCAGATAACAGGTGCAACTCCTGATATAGACCGCAACTTCCGTCTCGGCGTCGCCGTTATGTCGTCGAACGTGCGGCGAAAGGACTACGGCGTGGCCCTGCGACAGATCCTGCGGCTGACCCCCTGGTCGGTTCGACAGCGGATCTTCGAGACGGTCGAGACACGCGTCCTGCCCCGCGTCGCCCCCGAACGGCGCCTCCGGATCGCCCGGACCCTGATGCCGCTGGGACCCGGCCGGCGGCCCGCCGACGCCACCGCGCTGCGGGTCCGCACCCCGGCCGGCCGGCTGACCGCCCGCGTCGACCCGGCCGCCGCCCCGGCCGACGTACGCCGCCGCAACCTGGACCGGGTCGTCCAGGCCCTGGACCGGGCCGGGATCGACTGGTTCCGGGTGCCGGTCCGGGCCGCCGTCCGGACCACGGTGGCGGTCCGCCACACCGACCGGGAACGGACCCTGCGCCTGCTCGCCGAACTCGTCACCGGGGATCACGGAACACTGCGGACGGTTCGCCCGGCCGGCCGGCGCGGACGGCGCGAAGCCGAGGTGGTGTCGGTGTCCTGGCCGGTCACCGACCCCGGCGGCAGTCTGGTGCTGGGACCCGAACTGGGCTGTGAGGTCGAGTTCTGGCGGGTGACGAAGGACCGGCTGATCGCGCCGCGGCGCAATCCGGTGGCCGACGAGATCCCGGTGGACGAGCCGGAGACGATCGCCGCCGAACCGGTCTTCGGGTCGTTCGCGGCCCGGGACGACACCACGGCGTACCGGACCCGGCGGGTGTTCACCGCGGTCGACCCGGAGCGCATCGACTTCCCGATCGACGTGGTCTACACCTGGGTGGACGGCGGCGACCCGGAGTGGCAGCGGCGCAAGGCCCGGGCCCTGGAACGGAACCCGTGGGTCGGCGGCGTCAGCGCGCAGGCCGCCAACGACTCCCGGTACGTCAGCCGCGACGAGCTGCGCTACTCCCTGCGTTCCCTGCACTGCTTCGCCCCCTGGGTGCACCGGGTCTTCCTGGTCACCGACGATCAGACGCCGTCCTGGCTGGACCGGGCGCACCCGCGGCTCACCCTGGTGAACCACCGGGAGATCTTCGGCGACACCGGGACCCTGCCGACCTTCAACTCGCAGGCCATCGAGTCGCGGCTGCACCGGATCCCGGGGCTGGCCGAACACTTCCTCTACCTCAACGACGACGTGATCCTGGGCCGCCCGGTCGGCCCCGAGCTGTTCTTCACCGCGGGCGGGCTGGCCAAGTTCTTCGCGTCGGCGGCCCGGGTGGACACCGCGCCGCGCGGGCCCGCCGACCGGCCCGCCGACTCGGCCGCCAAGAACAACCGGCGGCTCATCCAGGAGACCTTCGGCCGGATGCTGACCCGCAAGATGATGCACACGCCGCACCCGTCGCGGCGCAGCGTCATCGAGGAGATCGAGGAACGGTTCGCCGAGCACGTGAACGCCACGGCCGGGCACCAGTTCCGGCATCCGGACGACATCTCGCTGCTCTCGTCGCTCCAGCAGTACTACGCGTACCTGACCGGCCGGGCCGCGCCGGGCCGGATCCGCTACCTCTACACCGACCTCGCCCAGCCGGCCACGCCGCTGCGGCTGGCCAAGCTGCTGCGCTCCCGGGACCTCGACGCGTTCTGCCTCAACGACGTGGACGTGCACAGCGCCGCGGTCGCCGACCAGGAGGCGCTGGTCACCGAGTTCCTTCCCGCCTACCTGCCGTTCGTCTCGCCGTTCGAGTCGCAGCACCGGGTCCTCCGGGCGATCGCGGCGCCGCGGCGGCCGAACACCGACCGGCCGGTCCCGCCCGACGTGGCGCTGCCGCCCGTCGCCTGACCAAACTTCGAAGGAGACCTCCTTGAGTTACGACGTCGTCATCCTCGGACTCGGGTACGTCGGGCTGCCGCTGGCGCAGCAGGCGATCCGGGCCGGCATGTCGGTGCTCGGCTTCGACGTCGACGAGAACGTCGTCCGGAGCCTGGCCGAGGGCCGCTCCCACGTGGACGATCTGAGCGACACCGACGTGGCGAAGATGCTGGCCGGCGGCTTCCTGCCGACCACCGACGAGACCCTGATCGGGCAGGCCCGGACCGCGGTGATCTGCGTGCCCACGCCGCTCGCCGAAGGCGACGGGCCGGACCTGCGGGCGGTCCTCGGGGCCACCTCGGCGATCGGCCGCAACCTGCGGCCCGGCATGCTCGTGGTGCTGGAGTCCACCACCTATCCCGGGACCACCGACGACGAGGTGCGCCCCCGGCTGGAGAAGCTGTCCGGGCTGACCGCGGGCATCGACTTCCACCTGGCGTTCTCGCCGGAGCGGATCGACCCGGGCAACGAGGTCTACGGGGCGCACAACACGCCGAAGGTGGTCGGCGGCTACACCCCGGCGTGCACCGACCGGGCCGAGGCGTTCTACGGCCGGTTCGTGGAGACCGTGGTGCGGACCCGGTCGACCCGGGAGGCGGAGACCGCCAAGCTGCTGGAGAACACCTACCGGCACGTCAACATCGCACTGGTCAACGAGATGGCGCGGTTCTGCTACGAGCTGGACATCGACCTGTGGGACGTGATCCGCGCGGCGGCCACGAAACCGTTCGGGTTCCAGGCGTTCTATCCGGGGCCGGGCGTGGGCGGCCACTGCATCCCGATCGACCCGAACTACCTCTCGCACAACGTGCGCAGCAAGCTCGGCTACCCGTTCCGGTTCGTGGAGCTGGCCCAGGAGATCAACACGACCATGCCGGCCTATGTGGCCCGGCGCGCCCAGAACCTGCTCAACGCCGACGGCCAGGCGGTCCGCGGGGCGACCGTGCTGCTGCTCGGCATCACCTACAAGGCCGACATCGCCGATCAGCGGGAGTCGCCGGCCGCCCCGCTGGCCCGGCAGCTGGCCGCGCTCGGCGCGACGGTCGCCTACCACGATCCGCACGTGACGACCTGGGACCTGGACGGCGTGCCGGTCTCCCGCACCGACGACCTGTCCGGCGCGACCGCCTCCGCCGACCTGGTGATCCTGGTCCAGAACCACCGCGAATACGACCCGGACGAACTGGCCCGCACCGCGAAACGCTTCTTCGACACCCGAGGCGTGACCACCACCCGCGAAGCACACCGCCTCTGAGCCGTCCCCCGATCCGGCGCCAGGCCGTCTCTCGTCCCCATCCGGCGCCGGGCCGTCCGATCCTCAAACCCTTCCCCGGTACGGGATGGAACGTCCCCAACCACATTCCGCGCCGTCTCGTGGCGCGCCGCGAGGTCCGTGCGCGGTCCCGCCCGCGAGGCGCCGCCGGGCGGAGATCGGTGGTCCGGCTGGTTGTCAGGCTGTCTCGACGGCGTTGAGCCAGGCTGACAGCCAGCCGAAAAGATCAAGCCACCCCACGGCCGTGGCCGGGCACGTCGACGAGGTCGACCCGGGTGAGCCGGGTGAAGGCGCGGTTGAAGAGCCCGTGACCGGATCCGGCTGCCGAGGCCCTGTCCGGCCCGGTTGCTGGAGATCGGAGTCGATCACCACGACGGCGTCGTGTTCGAGGCCGGCCGGCAGCGCCGCCTCCTCGCCGAAGTCGCGGGTCAGCCGCAGCCCGTGGACCAGCGGGTGACGGGCGATCCGGGACCACGAGTCGTCGTCGACCAGGACCAGCTCGTAGTGGGCACCTCGGCGAGCCGGGCCACGAACCGGTCGGCGACCGCGCCCTCGTTGTAGATCGGCGCGACCACCGAGATCAGCGGGCTCATCGGGTCCGCTCACAGAACGGGACGCCGGCCAGGGCGCGGGCCGCCGTGTCGAGCGATTGCCGATAGGTCCGTTGCAGATATGGTTTGTTGCGGTTGGCGGTGAGCACCTCGTCCACCAGCGCGCAACGCCGGGCGTCACCGGCCGGGCCCCGCTCGAACGCGGCCATGGCCGCGGCGATCCGGTTGTCGAGCTGCGCGGCCGGCTGGACCGCGACGCCTTCGGCGTACGCCCGGTTGGCGGTGGCCGAGACCGCCCCCAGCAGCGCGAGGGCGGCCAGCGCCCCGACGGTCGCCCGCCGCCCGGCGAGCACCAGCAGCGCCACCACCAGCAGCATCCCACCGGGGACGGTCAGCGCCGTGTCCCGCCAGCCCTGCTCCCACAGTTGGCGGCCGCTCATCGCGACGCGCACCGCGACGCTCAGCGTGGCCGGCAGCGCGCCGCAGACCATGACCACCACGCTGAGCGCGGCGAGACCCAGGAGCGGGCGTGCGGCCGGGGCGCCCGCTTTCGGCAGAACCGAGAGGGTACGCGCGGCGAGCACCCCGAGCAGCAGCAGCGCCACCACCGGCACCACACCGCGCAGCCAGTCCCCCGGTGTCGCGGCGGTGGCCGCCCGCCATTGCAGCGGCGGCAGCCAGGCCACCATCCGGACCGGCAGCAGCAGCACCGACCGCTCGTCCAGGGCCAGGTCCGACCCCGGGTAGCAGCCGCCCCGCGCGCAGAGCCCGCGGATGATCCAGCGGACCGTCCCGAAGGCCGGCAGGAATCCGGCCCACAGCAGGCCGGCGAACCGTACCCCGGCCGAGGTGAGCAGTTCCCGCCCGCTGAGGCCGAGCACGAACCGGCCGCGGATCAGCACGGCGGCCGTGGCCAGCGGCACGGCGAAGTAGGCGGGCTCGTTGAACATCGCGAGAGCGGCCCCGGCGGTCACCGCGAGCACACCGTTCCACCAGCGCAGCCGGTCCAGCCGGCAGGCCGCCGCGGCGACCGTGAGGACCAGGGCCGCGCTGGTCAGGTAGAGGCCGCCGAAGAGGAGCGTGGTGCTGTCCGGTCCGGACGCCACGAACCCGGCGGCGACGGCGTAGGGCAGCAGCAGCGCCACCCGCGAGGGGGTGCCGTCGAACAGCCGTCCCCGGGTCAGCACGCTCTCCGCGAACAGCACCGCGGCCAGGGTCAGCAGGACGGCCGCGCCGATCGAGACGGCCCGCAGCGTCACCGTGGCCGGCAGGCCGAGCTCCTGCATGCCGGTGAAGGCGAGCAGGTCGAGCGACTTCTCCAGCATCCGCCCGAGCGGCCGGAAGTCGCCGAGCCGCAGGTAGGCGTCCCTGCTCGCGATGGTGTGCGACACGATCGCGGCCGGGTCGTGGCGGAACATGCCGCCGTACCAGTAGACGTTGAACCGGTGGTCCCGGGCCGGCGCGACGGCCAGCAGCGGGGCCAGCACCACGACCGGCGCCAGCACGCAGCGCCGGGCCACGTGTCCCCAGAGAAGGGGTGGCGGGGAGACCGGCGGCGCCGCGGCGGGCGGCGCCGGGATCACGGTGGTGGGGGCGGTCATGTCTGCCGCAACGAGCCCGGCGCCGACGGGGTCGTGTCGTCCAGCAGTTCGGTCAGCGCCGGGGGCCGCTCCGGGTCGACGAAGACCACGTGGGTGGCGGTGTGCTCGGCGTACAGGCGGGACAGGCGGCCGGCGAGCACCTCGTCCCAGGCCCGGTCCGGCCGGTGCCGCTCCCAGGTCCACCGGTCCGGCAGGTACTCCAGGATCAGGCCGGAGTTGCGCAGCAGCGAGAACTCCGGGTTGTCGGTGAGCACCACGGCGCGGTGGTCGGGTTGGACGGTCAGCCGCCGCAGCAACGTCTGGGTGAACTCGCGCAGCGCCGGCAGCTCCAGGCCCATCGCCACGTACAGGCGGGCCGACTGGGGGCGTTTGCCGGTACGGGTGCGGCGGGCCGGCTTGCCCGGGCGGCCGCGCATCCGGCCGACCAGCCGCCGGATCAGCCGCGGCGGTCCCTGCAACGGGTCCCGGGCGAAGGAGACCAGGGTGCGGCCCAGCCGGTAGGAGCCGCTGCCGCGCAGCCGCAGGGCCCGGTCGCGTTCCCGGTCGCGTTCCCCGGCCAGGCCGGCGCAGCGGGTCCGCCAGGCGTCCCGCTCCTGTTCGACGGTACGCAGCCGGACCACGAGCGCCTGCATCTCCTCGCCACTGTCGGTCACCGTGCATCCTCCGGTCGATCGATGAAGTCCGCCAGCCATCCGGCGGCGTCGGCGGCGCCGCCCCGGGGGGCCACCTCGGCGCAGCGGCGGCTCAGCGCCTCCCGGACCTCGGCGCGCACCGCCTGGGCCAGGACCCGGTCCAGGTCCGGACCGTCCGGGTCCTCGATGATCAGCGCGGCGCCGGCGGCCGCCGCGAACCGGGCCCGGCTCACCTGATCGTCCAGACCGGTCTCCCGGTTGGGCAGGAAGACCGCCGGGATGCCGAAGGCGATCAGCTCATGGAACGAGTTGTACCCCGAGGCGCTCACCACCAGGTCGAATCCGCGCAGGTACCGGCTCATCGGGTAGAGCTTCACGATCTGCGCCCCCTCCACCGGCGGCATCGGCTCGGTGGCGATCGCCGACTCGGCCAGCACCAGCTGGAAGCCGGCGGCGCGCAGGTGCCGGGCGATCCGGGCGATCGGCGACGCGATGTCGTTGATGTTGCCGGCGCCGAGCTGGAGCAGGGCGGCCGGCCGGTCCGGTTCGATGCCGAGGGCCTGCCGGGCGTCCTCCGGCTCGGCCAGCTCGTCCGGCTCCAGGTAGGTGATCGGGCCGACCAGCCGCACCCCGGCCCGGTCGGCGACGGTCGGGCCCTCGTCGGCGGCGGCCGCGAACTCGCCCGGCTCCAGGACGTGGTCGAAGGCGTCCCGCCGCTCGATCCACTCGGTGCCGGTGTCGCGCCGCCACATCGGGCGGCGCACCCACACCCAGGTGATCCCGGGGTGGGCGCGGGCCGCCGCGACGATGCCGTCGTGCGGCACGCTGTCCACCGCCACGACGGCCGGGCGGTGCAGCTCGATCAGGTACTCGAGACGGCTGCGCAGCAGTTCGGCCCAGTCGTCACGGGGCAGGCCGAGCGTCTTCCGGGACGGGATGTACTCGGTGAGGAACCCCTCCCGGTGGGCCACCAGGGCGCCGTGCGACTGGGTGGCGATCACCACCGGGGTGCCGTCGGGCAGCCGCCGGCCGATCGCCATCAGCCGGGACAGGTGACCGAGGCCGACCCCGTTGTCGCTGACCAGCAGCACCGCCGCCGGTGGCGGGGGCGGCGGCGGGGCCAGCGCCAGGGGTGGCGGGGCGCCCGGGCGGACGCCGCGGTCGGCCAGCCGGGCCAGGTGTGACGGGTAGCCGAACCGGGTCTCGACGAACTCGCGGGCCCGCAGCGCCACGGCACGGTAGCGGCCGGGGTCGGCGTACAGGGAGCGGACCAGCGGGACCACCCCCTCAGGGGTGGTGTAGAGCGCCGCGTCGCCGAACAGCGGCCGGAAGTGCTCACCGATGACCACCGGTACGCCGGCCGCCATCGCCTCCATGATGGTCCGCCCGAACGCCTCGATCAGGTCGGGGTCGTGGAAGTAGACGAAGAAGTCGATCCCGCGCAGGAACGTGGCCGGCTCCTGGGTGCCGAACTCGATGATCTCCCAGTTCGCCGGGGTGCGGCCGAGCTTCTCCACGGCCAGCTCGCCGCCGCCGAGGATGCGGACCCGGATGCCCGGCGTGTCCGGGTAGGCCTGGAGCAGCTCCGGCACGGTCCGCGGCCACTTCACCGGGTCGGGCCGCCCGTGCCGGCCGATCACCGGGACCGCGCCGACCGGGCCGGGCCGGTCGGTCCACCACTCGGACCCGTCGATGATCTCGTGCCAGTCGGTGGCGGTGAGGGGCGCGCCCGGGTCGGCCCGGAGCACCTCGGCGCGCACCAGCGGGCTGATCGGCGCCCACTCGATGCCAGCCCCGAAGTAGCCCTCGACCCGCTGCCGGACGGCCGCGAAGTCGTAGTAGCGGGCCGGGTCCTCGGCGTCGCCGGGCGCCTGGTTGAGCACCATCACGGCGCGCCCGGCACGGATCGGTGGAACGGTCTTCACGTCCTCGGTGAAGATCCGGGGCTGCCGGACCACCAGCAACCGTGCGGCGATCTCCTCGCCCTCGGCCGCCAGGTACACCGACCCGTCCTTGATCAGCTCGGTGAGCAGCGGATGGAACGGCCCGTTCCGTTTGAGGTGCGGCGACCTCACGTGCACCAGCACCGTGGTGAGCCCGGCCCGGGCCTGGGCGCGGATCTCCGCGGCGATGCTGGTCGAGGTGCCGCCCGGGTATCGGAAGTCCGAGAGGATCGCCACGTCGTGGACGGTCGCGGTCATGGTCGGGTCAACGAACCGTCCAGGCCCGGCGTCACGCTCCCCGGCCCCGGTGCGTTGATCCTGCCGACAGTTGAGGGGGGTCCTTGCGCAGGCAGCACACGACACCGGACGCGTACGGCAGGGAACTGCTGGAACGCACTTGGCGGCAACTGACCGCGGTGGCGCCGACGGGGCCCGCCACGGCCGCCCTGCACACTCGGTCGGCGGCGGCCCGGACACTAATGGCGTACGCCGCCGCCCGCCGCTCCGCCGACGAACTCGTCGCCGCGGCGCGGGACGGACGGCTGTTCCAGGACGCCGACCCGTGGACGCTCGGCGAGCTGGCCCGGGTGGTGGCCTGCCAGAACCTGTACCCCGGCGACCGGGCCGACGGGCTGGCCCTGTTCGACTCGCTGCTGCGCACCTTCGGGCCGGCCGGGGTGGCGCCCCCGCATCAGGGGCTGCACGCCCAGATCGCGTTCGCGGCCGGCGACCCGGTCCGCGTCGCGAAGCTGCTCGCCGACTATCCGGAGGTGCCCGCGCCGGTCCGTGAGGCGCTGGTGGTCGACCTGGCCACCAAGGACGAGTGGCCGGGCCGGTTCGCCGGGCTGCTGCCCGCCCCGGGGCTGTCGCTGGACGGAACCGCGGCGACCTCCTTCGACCGGATCCGGTCCGGGACGGTGACCCGCACCGGGTCGGCGCACCGGATCACCACGATCGTCACGACGTACCGGCCGGGACCGGAACTGATCACGGCGGTCCGGTCCCTGGTGGCACAGAGCTGGACCAACCACGAGATCCTGGTCGTCGACGACGGGTCCGGAGACGCGTACGGGGCGGTGCTGGCCCGGGCGGCGCAGCTGGACCCCCGGGTACGGATCATCCGGTTGCCCGTCAACGGTGGCACCTACCAGGCCCGCAACGCCGGCCTCGACCACGCGAGCGGTGAGTTCGTCACCTTCCAGGACTCCGACGACTGGTCCCACCCGCTGCGGCTGGAACGTCAGGTCACCCCGCTGCTCGCAGCGGACGGGCCGGTGGCGACCACCTCGGCGGCCATCCGGGTGACCGAGGACCTGGTGGTGACCCGGCCGGGGTTCGCCGAGTTCCGGTCGTACAACCTGTCGTCGCTGATGATCCGCCGGGAGGCCGCCCTGGACCGGCTCGGCTACCTCGACCCGGTACGCAAGGGCGCCGACGCCGAGTACGTGGAACGCGCCCGCGCCGTCTTCGGCCGCCCCGCCGTACGGCACCTGGGCGCCGAGCCGCTGGCCCTGATCCGGCTCGGCGCCGGGTCGCTGTCCGGTTCCGACATCGGGCCGGGCTGGATGATCCCGGCGCGGCACGCGTACCTCTCCGCCTTCCAGGCCTGGCACACCCGGGTCGCCGCCGGGAAGGAGCCGGCGGTCCGGCCGCGGGCTCCGCGGCACCGGACGTTCGCCGTGCCCCGCGGTCTGGCCGGGGACGCGGCGGACCGGCGGTCCACCTTCGACGTGATCCTGGCCGGTGACTGGCGGACCCGCGGTGATCTGGCCTGGCCGGTCGCCGAGCGGGTACGGGCGGTGCTCCGGCCCGGCCGCACGGTCGCCGTGCTGCACCTCGACGAGCTGACCGGCGTCGCCGGCCGCCCGGCCCGGATCGATCCCGCCCTGCAACAGATGATCAACGCCGGGGAGGTGGACCAGGTGGTGCTCGCCGACGAGGTGCACGCCCGGTTGATCCTGGTGCACGGCCCGGCCGGGCTCGGGTTCGCGCCCGGCACCCCGTCCGGGGTCCGCGGCGACCTGGTGGTCATCGAGTCCGACCCGGCGTGGGCGCCGGCCGCCGCGCACTGTGCCGCCGAGGCCCGCCGGCTGTTCGGCGTCGAACCGCTGTGGGCGCCCACCGGACCGACGTCCCGCTCCGGCCTGACCGCCGGCCCGTTCGGCGCCCGGCTCACCGCCGCCGACCTGCCCGGCACCGTCGACCTGCGCCGCTGGCAGCTGCACCGGCCCGGCCCGCGCGCCGACCGCCCGGTGATCGGCCGGATCTGCGCGGACGGCCCGGCGGAATGGCAGCGGCTGCGCGGCATCCTGCCCCGGTCCGCGGGCGTCGACGTCCGGATGCTGGACCTCAACCGTCCGGCCCAGAAGCCGGACCGCGGCTGGCTGGTCTACCGCCCGGCCGACCTGGACACCCGCGGCTTCCTCCACCAGCTCGACTTCTACCTGCACCTGCCGACGGACGACGACCCGGCCGACCCGGCCTGCCCCGAGGTGCTGATCGCCATGGCGGCCGGCTGCGTACCGGTCGTGCCGCACCGGTTCGGCCCGGACTTCGGCCCGGCGGCCGTCTACGCCACCGACGAGGACGTCCCGGCCGTGATCACCCGCCTGCACGGCGACCGGGCCGCCCTGCTCGCCCAGAGCGAGCGGGCCCTGGCCTTCGCCGAGTCCCATCACGCCCACGCCCGCTACGGGGACGCGGTCACCGCGCTGCTCAAACTCTGAGAGCCGGCCGAAGCAACCGGGTGGTGACGGGAAGGCACCCGAGCGGGCATCGAGACGGGGCGGCGGCAGCCGATGAGAACGGGGCAGGGCCGGAACCCCCTCCCGGCCCGCGCGGTGCCCCCGCACCGCGCGCGTGCCCCCGCCCATCACCCCCGGGCGGGGGCACGCCCTTTCTCACACTCGCGGCAGGTGCGGGTCCATCAACGGAGCGACGACCTTGGCGTACGCCTCCGTCAGGTGATGACTGTCCCGGTAGACCAGGGTGTTCCCGACCACGAGCGGGCACTTCTCGGCGCACAGCCACGGCACCGGGTCGACCACCGGGATCCGGGCGGCGACCGCGGTGGCGCGCTGGATCTCCCGCCATCGTGGATCGAGCAGCACGTCGCCGCGCGGGGCGGCGCAGCGGAAGATGGCGGTCGACCGGGTGCTCAGGCAGTCGTCCGGCGCCGGCTTGAAGATCGGCGTGTCGGTCAGCATCGTCACGTGCCGGGAGCTGCGTTTCAGGGCGGCCAGGGTGCGTACCCAGCCGCTCTGCCAGACGGCGTCCGGGGTGGCCGACGGTTCGGCCAGCAGCTGCCGGTAGTTGACGCTGGACGAGACCACCACGAGCCCGGGCCGCAGTCGCGCGATCCGGGCCAGCGCCTCCCGCCGCCAGTCGTCGCACTCCAGGTAGCGGCGCTGGGCCCGGCGCTCGTTGACGGCGATCTCGGCCGGGCTGCACGAGCTGCGGGTGAAGTTGTAGAGCCGCCAGCCGTGCCGCTGGGCGAGCGCCTCCATGGTGGGGAACCACTGGAGGGCGTGCGAGTCGCCGAACAGCACCACCACCCGGTCGGAGGCGCGGTCGCCGTAGGCGCAGTCGCTCGTCGGCCGGAACGGTCCGGACAGCCCGACGTGGCAGCCGTCGCGTTGCGGGGCGAGCGACTGCCGGGCCGCGGCCGCGAAGGTGGGTTTCAGGTTGCGCGGCAGGTCGGTGGCGGTCTGCCCGGCGGCGATCAGCCGGCTCAGGGTGATCGACGGGTCCCCGGCGGCGGCGACCGCCCGCCGCACGTCGGGGGCGTCGCCCCGGGTGGGGACGGGCGGCGGGTGGGCCATGCCGGCGGCGGCGATCGCGGCGGCCGCGGCGGACAGGCCGAGCCCGAGGAACAGGCCACGTCGGGGGCGTACGGTCCACAGGCGGTGGTGGCGCACCGGGTTCTCCAGCAGGTGGTGGCTCGCGACGGCGAGTCCCAGCGCGACGGTGACGGCGGCGGTCCTCGCGGCGAGGCCGGCCGGCGCGATCAGCAGCAGCGGCCAGTGCCACAGGTACCAGCCGTAGGACATCCGGCCGAGCCAGCGCATCGGCGCCGTCTCCAGCAGCCGGTTGCCGTTCGCCGCGATGACGGCGACGGTGCCGGCGACCGCGAGCCCGGGGAAGGTGTGGCTCTCGTCGGCGGTGACCGCCCCGAGCAGGACGGCCGCGAGCCCGGCCCAGCCCAGCCACGGCAGCTGCCGCCGGATCGCCAGGTAGCTGAGGATCGCGCCGGCGCCGAGTTCCCAGGCTCGCCCCTGCGTACCGAAATATCCGGTCTGTTGCAGGCTCCAGGCGAGCGAGGCGACCGTGCCGGCGGTGAGCACCGCCAGCGCCCACCGGCCCCGGGCCAGCAGGATGAGCAGCGGCCAGACCAGGTAGAACTGCTCCTCCACGGCCAGTGACCAGAAGTGCTGGAACGGCGACGGCGCCGGGTCCCCGAAGTAGTCGGTCTCGGCGCCGGCGAGCCGCAGGTTCATCGTGTAGGTGGCGGCGGCCAGCGCGTCGTGGGCGAACGAGGCGAACCGGGTGGGCGGCGCCCAGAACCAGGCGCCGGCCAGGCTCACCAGGATCACCAGGGTGGCCACCGGCAGCAGACGGACGGCCCGGCGCGCGTAGAACCGCACCAGATCGACCCGCCCGGTCGACGCCATCTCCCGGCGCAGCAGCGTGGTGATCAGGAACCCGGAGACGACGAAGAAGACGTCGACGCCGAGGAACCCGCCGGCCATCCCGGGCACGCCCACGTGGGCCAGGACGACGAGCAGCACCGCGACGGCGCGCAGCCCCTCGATGTCGCCCCGGTACGCCGGATGCGCCGCGGCGGGCGACGGACGGCTCCGGCGCCCGGGCAGCGTGATGGTCATGGTCAGCCGCGGGTGGTGGCCATCGCCGGCGGCCGGGCGAACGCCAGTACCGCGTGCCGGCCGAGCAGCTCGCCCTCCCGGGTCAGCCCCTCGTACCGCTGCGTCCAGGCGGCCAGTGCGGCCTGCTCGTCGGGCCGCCCGGCGTCGTCGAAGACCACGGTGGCCCGGTCGGCGAGCCGCTTCTCGATCATGTGCAGGGCCGGGTAGCGGGCGTCCGCGCCGATCGCCTCGGGCGGGCCGTCGATCAGCACGAAGTCGATGTCGTGCAGGTCGGCCAGCGCCTCCGGGTCGTACCAGGGGTAGTCGCGGCCCTCGATGTTGACCGGGGCGAGCGGCGCCTCCCGCACCTGGGCGACCTTGGTGAGCCCGTGGGCGGCCAGCGCCTGCCGGGTCCGGTTCGCGTACCCCGGCTCGTGGTCCAGCGAGACCAGCTTGCCACCGGACTTCTCCAGCACGTAGGCGATCCACACCGTCGAGGTGCCGCTGCCCAGTTCCAGGACCAGGCGCGGTTTGCGGGTCCGGATCAGGTGGAGCAGCTCCAGCAGGCCGGTGGGGTTGAGCGCGAATCCACCGGACGACGGCATCGGCGCACGCGGGGTGAAACCCTGGAACAGCTGGACGGTCGCCTCGAACTCGCGGGGCAGCGACCGCAGCTCGGCGGAGCCGGCCTTGTGGTCGGTGAGCTTCCGGACCAGGGCGATCGCCTCGGCCAGCTCCAGGTGCCGGTCGCCGGCGGTGAGCCGTTCCCGCTCCACGGCGGCGACCAGGCGGCGCTGCATCTCCTCGACCGTGGTGCGCAGGGCCTGCTGGGCGGCGACGCCGGCCTTCTGCACCTTGGCGAGACGCCGGTACACCAGCAGCAGCCCGGCCACGATCACGGCGCCGAGCAGCGCGATCAGGGCGACGGCGATCTTGTCGTACCCGGTGAGCGCGGTGGCCACGGCCCCGGCGCAGAGGGCGCCGGCGGACACCGGCACCGCGACCTGCGGACTGGTCAAACGTGGCAGCCGGCGACGTGTTCGGCTCAGGGTGCTCATGCTGACAACTCCTCCTGGGTGCACTTCCCCCGGGGTAACGGGGCGGATCGTGGCCTCGTTACGCCCTCGGCCGGCGCGCTCGGGAGCAGAGCGCCGAGCCGCTCGGCCAGAAGCCCGGGGCGGTGGTCGCGTTCGACGGCGGTCCGGGCCCGCCGGCTCTGCGCGGTGTAGCCGGCCGGATCGGACTGGTAGCGGCGCACCAGGGCCGGCACGTCGGCCGGGGCGCAGGGCACCGCGGCGTCGCCGAACGCGGTCGCGAGACGCGGCGGCACCAGCACCACGCAGCCGGTGGCGGCCGCCTCCAGGGCCGGCCGGGACACCAGCTCGACCGCCTCGTCCGGCGGGAAGTGCAGGTAGAAGTCGAGCTGCGCGGCGAAGGTGCGGGGGTCCAGGTCGTCCGCCTCGTAGGCCAGCCACGACGGGGGCAGGGCGGACGGCCGCAGCGGGCTCTCCGGCAGCCGGAGCCGGACGTCGGCCCCGGCGCAGCGGCGCGGCACGTCCAGCGCCGCGCCCAGGTCGCCGGGCCACTCGCCGGCGTCGCACAGGTCGGTGCCGATGACGGCCGGGCCGTGCGGGTCGGGCAGCGGGCGGGCCACGTCGTGCGGCTCGACGACGGCCGGCAGGTCGAAGGCGGTCAGCTCCACGCCGTCCAGCAGCGCGCGTACGCCCGGGTCCTGCGGGCACCAGAGGGGTTCGGCGCCGAAGAGCCGGGTGGCCGCCGCACCTGCCGCGTCGACGGTGTACCGGCGGTCGGCGCCGTCCCGGCGGGCCGGCGCCCGGTCGGCCACCACGAGCACCCGGCCGGGCCGGATCCGGCAGCCGTCCTCCGGCGCGAACTGGAGCACTTCCGGCTGCCGGACCAGCACCATCTCCGCCTCGACCGGGTCGGTCTCCAGCACCTGGTCCAGTCGACCGGCGTTGATCAGGCGCTGCACCCCGGGGCTGAGGCCGCGACGCCGCCGGTGCACCGAGCGCAGCGCCTCCAGGTGCAGGATCGCGACGGTGCGGCCGGCCTCGCGCAGGGCGGCGATCTCGGCGAGCGCGGACCGCTGGACCCCGGCCAGGAACCGCCAGTCGGCGGCCACCACGACGTCGTACCGGCGGGTCGCCGTGCCGCCGCTGAGGTGGGCCGGCGCCACGAACGGCCGGTCGGCGCCGGACCGGGCCCGGTGCAACGGACCCTCCGAGGCGTGCCAGCACCGGTACGCCGACATGTACGCGGCCCGCGCCGGGTGCATCCAGTAGGCCCGGATCTCGGCGCGCGACAGGGAGCCCTCGGAGAGCCGGACCAGGGCCAGCGTCCGCCTGACCCGGCGGACCGCCCGCTTGCCGAAGGCCGTCTGGATCCGCTCCAGGAACTCCGAGTCGGCGGCCTTGCGCACCTCGTCGAACCAGCCGATCCGCCCGATCACCGGTTCCCGGCGGAACAGCAGCGACGACACGTTGACCCGGCCGCGGCGGATCCCCGGGCGGGTCATCACCAGCTGGTCGGTGACGCTGATCTCCTCCGAGGTGGAGGCCACCACGGCCGGATCGTCGAGCAGCGGCCGCAGTTGCAGTTCGATCCGGCGCGGATGCGACCAGTCGTCGGAGTCCTGGAAGGTGACGAAGTCGCCGCGGGCCACCTCCAGCGCGGCGTTACGGGCCGCGTAGGTGCCCCGGTTCTCCGGCAGCCGGATCAGCCGTACCCGGGGGTCCAGGTCCTCGGCGGCGGCGAGGACGGCGTCGTGCTCCGGCGGCGACGCGTCGTCCACCACGATGATCTCCAGGTCCGGCCAGGACTGGGCGGCGATCGACCGGACCGCGGTGAGCAGGCCCGGTCCGGGCCGGTAGGCGGTCACCACGACGGTGACCCGTTCACCGCCGGTCTCCGCGGGCTGCCCGGCCGATCCGGCGAGCCGGTCGAACGGGGTCCGCTCGGGGGCGGCCGCCAGCACCGGCGGCGGGTCCGGGAAGAGCCGGCCGAACCGGGCCAGCCAGACCTCCTCCGGGGCGGATCCGCCGGCGTACGGGTTGGCCAGGTCGATCTCCAGGGCCTCCCGGGCCGGGGCCGGGATCCGCCGGTACGCCCCGAGCAGCTCCCGGGCCTTCTCCGGGCCCTGCCAGACGTAGGCCAGCTGGGCGTGCAGGGCCTGGTGCTCGGGCGGGAGGGCGGTCCGCAGCAGCCCGTAGAGGGCCAGTGCGTCGTCCCGGTCGCCGGGCAGCTCCTCCTGGAAGGCGATGGTCTGGGCCAGCCCGGCGAGCCGTGCCGGGTCGGCCCGGCGCCGCAGCCGGCGCGCGTCACCCGCCCGGGCCGCCTCCAGCGCCTCCTCGAGGGTCACCCCGGCCGCGCGGGCGAGGACCCGGCGGGCCGCCACCGAACGGGTGCGCATCGCCGAGTTCGGCAGCGACACCTCCGCCCCGGCGCCCGCCAGGGCCACGTGATCGTCCAGCAATGCGACCGGCTGCGCGTCAGCCATCGGCTCTCCGTCCGTACCCGGTGATGATCCGCTCGGATCAACGCCGGGTGACCGCCCGGGTGACGCTAAACCGCTGCCAGGACGGCCGCCGCCACCCGGTCCCGGTCGGCCGGGGACCAGGTGCCGACCAGGTAGAACGCGTCCACCACGTCGGTGCCGAGAGTGGAGATCCGGGCGGCCCGGATCTCCGCGCCGGCCTCGTCGAGGGCGTGCGTCACCCGGTACAGCAGGCCGGGCGAGTCGGCGGCGCGCAGCTCCAGCACGACCGCGTCGGTGGCCACGTCACGCTGCCAGACCACCCGGGGCGAGGCGGTGCCGCCGCGCGCGCTCATCGCGCGGGCGCGGACCCGCTGGGTCACCGAGACGTCGCCGGCGCCGACACGGCGCAGATCGGCCGCGAGAGCAACCGGATCGTACGGCGACCCGTACCGCGGTTGGGTGTAGAACTCGACGATGGCCCGCCCGTTCACCGTGACGGTGTTGGCGCCCACCACGTCGAGCCGGTGCATGGCCAGGCAGGCGGCCACCCCGGCGAGCAGTCCGCGCCGGTCGGCGGCGGCCACCGCGACCCGGTCGCCGTCCAGGTGCACCACCGGCAGCGTCCCGTCGAGCAGTTCCGGGTCGGGTTCCGGCGGCTCCGGGAGGGCGCCGGTGTCGAGGGCGGTGTGCACCTTGCCGACCAGCTCGGCCATCAGCCGGCCCTTCCAGTCGGACCAGGCGGCCGGACCGGTGGCCCGCGAGTCGGCCCGGGCCAGCGCGTGCAGCAGGTCGACGGTGGCCGGGTCGCCGATCGCCTCGGCGACCGTGGAGATGGTCTTCGGGTCGCTCAGGTCGCGGCGGGTGGCCACGTCGGGCAGCAGCAGGTGCAGCCGGACCATCTTCTCGACGCATGCCACGTCGGCGGGCGGCAGGCCGATCCGGGTGGCGATCTCGGCGGCGATCGGTGCGCCCACGATGCTGTGGTCGCCGGGCAGCCCCTTGCCGACGTCGTGCAGCAACCCGCCGATCAGCAGCAGGTCGGGCCGGTCCACCTCGCGGGTGTAGGCGGTCGCCTCGTAGGCGGTCTGCACCAGGTGCCGGTCGAGGGTGTACCGGTGGATCGGGTGGTGTTGCGGGAGGCTGCGCATCCGGGCCCACTCGGGCAGCCAGGTGTCGATCAGGCCGTACCGGTCGCAGGCCTCCCAGGTGGGCAGCAGGCCGGGGCCGGAGCCGAGCAGCGAGACCAGCGCGGCGCGGGCGGCGGGCGGCCACGGGGTGGGCAGCGGCGGGCAGAACGAGGCGAGCCACTCGCTGGTGGCCCGGGCGATGGGCAGGCGCACGATGGCGGCCGCGGCGGCCACCCGCAGCGACAGGCTGGGGTCGGGCACCGGCCCGATGGCGGTCCGGGCGAGGACCAGCTCACCGTCCTGTTCGACGACGTCCCGGGCGACCGGGCGGCGGGACGGTGGACCGGACGGGCCGCTTCGGCGGCGGCCGCCGCGCAGCCGGTCGATGGCGCGCCAGGCGTCGTCGACGGCGTGCGCGATGGTCCGGGCGTCACCGGACACCCGGCGCAGCAGCGTGTCGGTGTCCTCGATGTCGAGCAGGTCGGCAACGGCCTTGCGTTCCTGGGCGACGAGCCGGTCCACCCGGCGGCCGACCGCCAGGTGCAGGGCGTCGCGGGTGTCGAGCAGGCGCAGCGTGGCGGCGCGCACGGCGGGCCGCATGGTGTCGGCGATCCCGGCCCGGCCGACGCCGCGCAGCAGGGTGACGTCGCGCAGCCCGCCGCAGGCCTCCTTGAGGTCGCCCTCGAGCAGGAAGGCCAGCTCGCCGTGGCTGGTCCAGCGGGCGGTGGTGAGTTCCTTGAGCTGCGGCACGAGGCGTACCGCGGTCCGCCGCCACTGGTCCGAGGCGGCCGTGATCAGTTCTTCGGAGAGCGCCGGGTCGCCGGCCACGTGCCGGGCGTCGAGCAGCCCGAGGGCCACCTTCACGTCGTCGTGGGCGACGGAGAGCGCCTCGGGGAGGGTCCGCACCGAGTGGTCCAGGCCGAGGCGGGCGTCCCAGATCGGGTACCAGAGGGCGGAGGCGATCCGGTCGATGCCGGCCGCGCCGCGGTGCAGCAGCACCAGGTCGAGGTCGCTGTAGGGCGCGCAGTCGCGCCGGCCGAGCCCGCCGACCGCGAGGAGGCTGACCCCGGGCAGGTGGGACGGGAAGAGCTGCCGGAGCCAGACGTCGAGCGCCGCCGCCCCCCCGGGCCGGGGGGGGGGGGCCCGGGGGTGGGGGTGTTTTTTGGGGGGCCGGGACGCGCGGCCGTCCCCTGCCGCCGCGCGCCGCCGCCCGCTCGTCGCGGGCGGCGGCGCCGATGTGTTCCTTGAGTTTGTCGAGCGAGCCGCCTGCGGCCGGGCGCGCCGGAGGGGCCGGCGGCTCGCTCAACGGGTTCGTCATCGGCTCAGAGGGCGTCGAGGCCGCGCTCGCCGGTACGGACCCGGACCACCTCGTCGACCGAGGTGACCCAGACCTTGCCGTCGCCGATCTTGCCGGTCCGCGAGGCGGTGACGATGGCGTCGACGATCTTCTCGACGTCGATCTCGTCGGTCAGCACCTCGACCTTGATCTTGGGCAGGAACTCGACGGTGTACTCGGCGCCCCGGTACACCTCGGTGTGGCCCTTCTGCCGGCCATATCCCTGTACCTCGCTCACGGTGAGCCCGGCGACGCCCAGGGCGTGCAGAGCCTCCTTCACCGCGTCGAGCTGGTACGGCTTGATGACCGCGGTCACCAGCTTCATGCTCAGTCCTTCCATCGGTGCAGCCATCGGGGGAATTTAGCCGGAAACCTTCTGGCTGACGGAAGCCTTGCCGTCAGCGTCCACGGTCTCCTTCTGGCCGATGCCGGCGAGAGCGAACGCGCCGCCGTTGCCGGAGCCCGCGGCCGGGGTGAACTCGTAGCCGGTCTCGCCGTGTGCGGCGATATCGATGCCGCCGACCTCGGACTCCTCGCTGACCCGCAGGAGCTTGACGGCCTTGAGGGCCAGGGCGAGGACCAGCGCGACCGCGAAGGAGTAGACCGTGACCAGGGCGCTCGCCTCGAACTGGCGGAGCAGCTGGGTGGCGCCGCCGCCGTAGAAGAGACCGTTGCTGGCGTTGAGGATCTTCTCGTCGGTGATGCCGGCGTTGACGGCGTCGGTGGCGAAGAAGCCGATCGCCAGGGAGCCGATCCAGCCGCCGACGAAGTGGACGCCGACCACGTCGAGCGAGTCGTCGTAGCCGAACCGGTACTTGAGGCCGACCGCGAGGGCGCAGACCGCACCGGCGACCAGACCGATGAGCACGGCCGGCAGCGGGGCGACGAAGCCACAGGCCGGGGTGATGGCGACCAGACCGGCGACCGCGCCGGAGGAGGCGCCGACCAGGGTCGGCTTGCGGTCCCGGATCCACTCGACGGCGACCCAGCCGAGGAGCGCGGCGGCGGTGGCGACCTGGGTGTTGATGAAGGCGATGACGGTGGTGCCGTCGACGGTCAGCTCGGAGCCGGCGTTGAAGCCGAACCAGCCGAACCACAGCAGGCCGGCGCCGAGGGCCACGAACGGCACGTTGTGCGGCCGCATGTTCTCCTTCGGCCACCCGATGCGCTTGCCGAGCACCAGCACCAGGGCCAGGGCCGCGGCACCGGCGTTGATGTGCACCGCGGTGCCACCGGCGAAGTCGAGGGCACGGATCGTGGTGCCGATGAAGCCGCCGCCCCAGACCATGTGGGCGACCGGGATGTAGACCAGGGTGAACCAGCCGAGCGCGAAGAGGACCCAGCCGCCGAACTTCATGCGGTCCGAGACCGCGCCGCTGATCAGCGCGACGGTGATGACGGCGAACATCATCTGGAAGACCAGGAAGGCGTACGTCGGGATGCCGGTGTTGGCCCCGAAGAACAGCCACTCCTCGCTGATCTTGGCAACATCGGTACCGAGGTAGTCGAAGTTGCCGATGATGTTCTGGAGGCCCGCGCTCTCGTTGACACCGAAGGCGAGGGTGAAGCCGTAGACGACCCACAGGACGCTGACGAGCCCGATCGCGGAGAAGCTCATCATCATCATGTTCAGGACGCCCTTGGACCGGTTGAGGCCACCGTAGAACAGCGCCAGACCCGGTGTCATGAGCAAAACGAGCGCAGACGACAGGAGCAACCAGGCGGTATTGCCGGTGTTGATCTCCACGCTGCCTCCTCTCGGAATAAGGTGTCCTCTCACACCGGACCTGGGGCGGCGTCGCCTGTCGGCCGGTTCGGCGGGAAGCCTTCCGGTCGGCTGTTTCGAGCACGGTCTACACGCGATTTCCAGAACGTCACGCGTTGTTTCCGACGTGTGAAGAAAAGCTCACAGTCGATATGATCAAGCCCCGTGAGCTGCGACGATATCGCCGTTTTTCGCCCGGGTCGAGGCACTTCCCGCGGGCTCAGCGCAACGCGTACTCGAGGATGTGGCGCTCGTAATCGAGGAGGCGGAGATCGCGCATCGGGCGGCGCAGATGGCCCTTGTGCACGATCCGTACGAACGCCGGATCACCGGCCGCGGCCATCCGCCGGATCCCCTCGACGTGGTCGACGATCCGTTTCCGTATGGTCCGCACCAGCCGGTGCCGGTCCCGCGGGATCAGCCCGTACGCGTCCGCGAACAACCGCAGCCGCCGCGGCCGGTTGGGCCGCTTCCACCCGAGGGTGTACGAGTCCCGGTCGCTGAACAGGGGCACCCAGGTCCACGCCGCGTAGGCCACGTCGTAGAGCCGGGACCCGGGCGAGGCCAGGTCGAAGTCGATCAGCGCGAGCGTCCCGTCCGGCCGCCACACCACGTTGTGCGGGGCGGCGTCGTGGTGGCAGATCACCTCGGTGTCCGGCGGGGGCGGCCCGAACGAGCGCCAGACCGCGCCGGGCGGGGGGACGAAACCGTACTGCGCGTCGTGGAACATCCGGAGCATGGTGGCGACGGTGACCAGCGCCTCCTCGGTCACCCAGTGGGGCGCCAGCGGGTATTCCCCGCACTCGCCGTCCAGGTAGGAGAGGACCTCCCGGCCCTTCTCGTCCATCCCGAGGGCCCGCGGCGAGCCGGTGAACCCGACCCGTTCCAGGTGATGCAGCAGGCCGTGCACGGCCGGCGTCCACGGCCCCGCGTTCCGCCGGACGGTGTCACCGATCCGGGAGACCGTGCTGACGTTGCCACCGTGCAGCGGTATCTCGCGCACCGGCTCATGCGTCACTCACGGCCTCCCAGGTTCAGATGACACAACGGTGAGCCTACGCGTCCCCACCAAGGAGGGCCTCGACGAACGCGGCGGGCTCGAACGGCGCCAGATCGTCCGGACCCTCGCCCAGACCCACCAGCTTGACCGGGATGCCGAGTTTCCGCTGCACGGCGATGACGATGCCACCCTTGGCGGTGCCGTCGAGTTTGGTGAGCACCACGCCCGTGACATCCACCACCTCGGTGAAGACCCGGGCCTGCTCGAGACCGTTCTGCCCGGTGGTGGCGTCCAGCACGAGCAGGGTCTCGTCGACCGGGCCGTGCTTCTCCACCACCCGCTTGACCTTGCCCAGCTCGTCCATCAGGCCGACCTTGTTCTGCAGGCGGCCCGCGGTGTCGATCAGCACGGTGTCCACGTTCGTGTCGATACCCCGCTTCACGGCGTCGAACGCCACGCTGGCCGGATCTCCCCCTTCCGGGCCGCGGACGGTCTCGGCGCCGACCCGCTCACCCCAGGTCTGGATCTGGTCGGCGGCGGCCGCCCGGAACGTGTCGGCCGCGCCGAACAGCACGGTACGGCCGTCGGCGATCAGCACCCGGCCGATCTTGCCGCAGGTGGTGGTCTTGCCGGCCCCGTTCACGCCGACGACCAGCATCACGGCGGGCCGGCCGTCGTGCGGGGTGGTCTTGAGGCTGCGGTCCAGCTCCGGCTCGAGGGCCGCGACGAGCTCCTCGGCGAGCTGGTCGCGCACCTCGGAGACGGTCCGGGTGCCGAGGATCCGGACCCGCTCCCGGAGCCGCTCGACGATCACCTGGGTGGCCTCGACCCCCACGTCCGCGGTGATCAGGCTCTCCTCGATCTCGTCCCAGTCGTCGTCCTCCAGGTGGTCCCGGGAGAGCACGCTGAGCAGGCCCCGGCCGAGCACCGTCTGGGAGCGGGCCAGGCGGGCGCGCAGCCGGACCAGACGGCCGACCGAGGGCTCCGGCGTCTCCAGAGCCGGTTTCTCGACGACCGGCTCCTCCACGACCACCGGCGCCGGGGGTTCGATGAGCGGCGGGATCTCCTCCTCGACCGGCGGCACCGTGGGCGCGACGGGCGGGCGCTCCAGGGTGGTGGTCTTGCCCGGTGCGGGCGGCGGCGGGAGCTCCCGGCGGCGCATCCTCGGCACCACCAGCCCGACCGCGCCCACGACCAGGACCACGAGAAGGATCACTGCGGCGACCACGTATTCCATGCCCGAATCCTGACAGATGAGCCGTCCGGCCGTGGGAGAGGTCACGGCACTGGCGGTTCCGGGCCGTCCTGCCGGAGGATGGGTCGCCCCCTTCGACAGCGTGGAGGACCCCCATGCGGCACGCCCCCGGACCGCTCCGGTGACCGCTCAGCTTCTCATCGGCCCGGTGCTGCGCCGGGTCGTCGACGACCGCGCCACCCTGTGGCTGGAGACCAGCGAGCCCGCCCGGGTGCGGGTCGAGGTGGAGAGCGCGGGCGCCGGCTCGGCGCACACCTTCTCGGCGTACGGGCATCATTACGCGCTCGTGGTGGTGGACGGCCTGTCCCCGGATTCCGCGAATCCGTACCGGTTGTTCCTCGACGACCGGCAGGTCTGGCCGGAGGCCGGCGCGGAGCACCCGCCGCCGGTCATCCGCACCCGAGCCGCCGACGACCGTGAGCAGCCGGTGAGCCTGGTCTTCGGCTCGTGCCGGGAGGCCACCCCGTCGGCGAGCAGCCGCCGGTTGCCCCCGGACGCGCTGGACGCCTACGCCCGTCGTCTGATGGCCGACCCCTCGCAGCACCCCGACCTGCTGGTCCTGCTCGGCGACCAGGTGTACGCCGACGAGACCTCGGCCCGGGTACGCCGTTTCCTGCGCCGCCGTCGCCGCGACGGGCACGCGGGCCCGGAGAACCAGGTGGTCTCCTTCGAGGAGTACACGAAGCTGTACCTGGAATCCTGGCGTGACCCGGAGGTGCGCTGGCTGTTCAGCACCGTGCCGAGCGTGATGATCTTCGACGACCACGAGCTGATCGACGACTGGAACACCTCGGCGTCCTGGCGTGCCGACATGGCCCGGGAGCCGTGGTGGCGGGAGCGGATCGCCGGCGGCCTCGCCTCGTACTGGATCTACCAGCACCTGGGCAACCTGAGCCCGGACGAGCTGGCCGCCGACCCGCTGTTCCAGAAGGTCTGCGCCGCCGGGGACGCCACCGAGCTGCTGCGCGAGTTCGGCCGGCGGGTGGACGAGCCGGAGTCGGCGGAGAACACCGACGTGCCGTACCAGTGGAGTTTCGCCCTCGACCTGGGCCGGACCCGGCTCGTGGTGCTGGACAACCGGTGCAACCGGGTGCTGACCCCGGGCGCCCGGGCGATGCTGCCGCCCGCCGAGTGGAACTGGTTCCTGAACCGCGCCCACGGCGACTACGACCACCTGGTGATCGGTTCGTCGCTGCCGTGGCTCATGCCGCCGGCCATCCACTACCTGGAGGCGTGGAACGAACGGCTCGCCGAGTCGCACCGGCCCCGGGTGGCCGCGTTCGGCGAGAAGGTCCGGCGAGCCTTCGACCTGGAGCACTGGGCCGCGTTCGGCAAGTCGTTCGCGGCGCTGGGCGAGCTGTTCCGGCGGCTCGGCGAGGGCGCCCCGGCCACCGAGGGGCACCGGGTCGGCGCCGGCGAGGTGTACGCGGCGCCCGCGTCGATCAGCGTCCTCTCCGGCGACGTCCACCATTCCTACGTGGCCCGCGCCGACTTCGGTCACCCCATGACCACGCCGGTGTACCAGCTCACCTGCTCGCCGATCCACAACGAGGTGCCGCTGCCGATGCGCCCGCTGATGCGGATCGCCTGGTCGCGTGCGGTGGCGCAGGTGGCCCGCGGCCTGGCTCGCACCCTGTCGGTGCACAAGCCGGCGCTGCGCTGGAAGCGGCTGGCCGGCCCGTACTTCGGCAACGCGGTCGGCACCCTCCGTCTGGACGGCGCGACCGCGACCGCCCGCATCGAGGGCACCACGAAGGACGGCGGGCTGGTCGAGGTGGCGGCCGCCGTCTACCACCCCTGACCGGTCACTCCGGCAGGTCGAGGACCTTACGCAGATAGGGGACGTGCTCGGGCCCGGCCCAGCGGTAACCGGACAGCCCGGCCGAGCGCGCCCCCCGGATCACCCGGTCGTCGTCGTCGACGAAGAGCACGTGCTTGGGCAGCTCGCCGATCGCCTGGCAGGCCTGCTCGAAGTACTCCGGGGCCGGCTTGTGGACCTTCAGCTCCCACGAGCTGAGCACCAGGTCCACCTCGGCGGTGAGCCCGAGCGCGTCCAGGTCGCCGCGGAGCCGGTCGGTGGCGTTGGTGGCGATCGCCACCTTGCGGCCGCCGGCCCGCACCTCCCGTACGAAGGCGAGCGCCTCCGGGTCCACCTCGCCCCGGTACGCCTGCCAGGCCGCGACCGCCGCCGCGGCCTGGTCCCCGGGCAGCGGCAGCCGGTCGGCGACCAGTTTCATCCACTCGGCGTCGGTGATCTCCCCGGCCATCGCGGGCCGGTAGATGTCCCACGACATCGCCGTCTCCAGCAGTGCGGCGGGTTTCAGCCCGTGCTCGACCTCGACGGCGATCATCGGGGCCGGATCCCAGCGGCGCAGCACGCCGTCCAGGTCGATCAACAGGGCCCGGGCGCGGTCGCGCATGCTGTTCCTTACTCCTCCGGGTCGCGGTTGAGCCGCTGGCTGATCACCTGGGTGACGCCGGCGCGCATCGTGACGCCGTACAGGGCGTCCGCGACCTCCATCGTCCGTTTCTGGTGCGTGATGATGAGCAGCTGGCTCTTCTCGCGAAGCTGCTGGAAGAGGGTAATCAACCGGCCCAGGTTGACGTCGTCGAGGGCCGCCTCCACCTCGTCCATGATGTAGAAGGGCGAGGGCCGGGCCCGGAAGATGGCGCACAGCATGGCCACCGCGGTCAGCGAACGCTCGCCACCGGAGAGCAGCGACAGCCGCTTGATCTTCTTGCCCGGCGGCCGGGCCTCCACCTCGACGCCGGTGGTGAGCATGTCCTCCGGGTCGGTGAGGATGAGCCGGCCCTCACCACCGGGGAAGAGCACCTGGAAGACGGTCTGGAACTCCCGGGCGGTGTCCTCGAAGGCCGACGTGAAGACCTCCAGGATCCGGTCGTCCACGTCCTTCACGACGGTGAGCAGGTCCCGCCGGGTGGCCTTGAGGTCCTCCAGCTGGTCGGAGAGGAACTTGTACCGCTCCTCCAGGGCCGCGAACTCCTCCAGCGCCAGCGGGTTGACCTTGCCGAGCAGGGTGAGGTCCCGTTCCGCCTTGTTGGCCCGCTTCTCCTGGGTGGGCCGGTGGAACGGCACCGGCTCGGGCGCCGGCTCGCCGTCCTTCTCGGCCTGCGCCACGTCGGCCTGGGTCGGCGGCACCAGCTGGTCCGGGCCGTACTCGCTGATCAGCGTCTCGACGTCGAGCGAGAAGTCCTCGGCGGCCTTGGCCTCCAGCTGGTCGATGCGCATCCGCTGCTCGGCGCGGGCCATCTCGTCCCGGTGCACCTCGCTGGTGAGCCGTTCCAGCTCGGCGACCAGGCGCTTGGCCGTCGCGCGTACCTCCTGGAGCTCCGCCTCCCGGCTGGTCCGCGCCTGCGCGAGCTGGTCGCGGTGCTCGGCCGCGGCGACCACGGAGACCGCGACCCGTTCCAGCGCGGCGGCCGCGCCGAGCGCGACGGCGCGGGCGATCTCGGCGCCTCTCGCGCGCGCGGCCCGCCGCGCGGCGGCCCGTTCCCGGGCCTGCCGCTCCGCGTTGGCCTGGCGCATCAGCGAGTCGGCTCGGCCCGCGATGGAGGAGACCCTCTCCTCAGCGGTACGGACGGCGAGCCGCACCTCCATCTCGTTCTGCCGGGACTGCGGCACGAGGGCGGCCAGCCGGTCGCGTTCCTCGGTGGACGGCTCCTCGTCGAGCGGGGTGTCCTCGGCCAGCCGTAGCCGCTCCTCCAACTCGGCCACCCGCATCAGGTCGGTCTCCCGGGCGGCCTGCGCCTTCTGGAGGGACGCGCCGAGCCGTTCGGTCTCCGCCTTGGCGGACCGGGCGGCGGCGCCCAGCTCGGCGAGCCGGCGGGCGGCCGCGTTGCGCTCGCCCTCGGCGGCCCGCTTCTCCTGCGCGGCCACGCCGACCGCCTGCTTGAGCTCGGCCACCTCGGCCCGGGCCTCGCCCAGCCGCTCCTTGATCTCGGCGATGCCCTGCTCGGCGGCGGCCCGCCGGGCCTTGGCCTCGTCGACCGCGGCCTGCACCTCGATGTAGCTGGTGGCCTTCGCCGAACCGCCGGCCGCCGCGTAGGCGCTCAGCACGTCGCCCTCCGGCGTCACGGCACGCAGTTCGGCGTTCGCCGCGATCAGGCTCGCCGCGGCGGCCAGGTCGGGGACCAGCACCACGTCGCGCAGCGCCCGGTTGAGCGCGGGCCGGATCTGCTCCGGGCAGTCGATCACCTCGGGCGCCCAGACGGCGCCCTCCGGCAGCTGCGGCCGCAGGCTCGCGAGCGAACCCCGCATGCCCGGCCCGGCGGATCCGGCGACGACCAGGTCGGCCCGGCCCGCGTCGGCGATCTTGAGGGTACGCATGGCCTCGATCGCCTCGTCCACGCCGGCCAGGGCGACCGCGTCGGCCAACCCGCCCAGCGCGGCGGCGAGCGCCACCTCGTGACCCGGCCGGACCGTCAGCATCGAGGCGAGGCTGCCCAGCAGTCCCGGCACCTGGCCGGCCCGGGCCAGCAGCGCCCCGGCGCCGTCCTTGCGCTTGAGGCCCATGGCCAGGGCTTCCTCGCGCGCCTTCCAGCTGGCCGCGTCCTTCTCGGCGGCCCGCTCGGCGTCGTTCAGCTCGCGGACCACGGCCGCGGCCCGGTCGTGCGCGGCCACCGCCTCGTCGTGCCGCGCGTCCAGCTCGGCGTTGTCCCGGTCGGCCTCCGTCGACTCGGCGGAGACCAGGTCGACCTCGGCCTGGGCGGCCTCGGCCCGCATCATCGCGTCGTCGTGCGCGGCGGCGAGCCGCTCGATCTCCTCGGCCGCGCTGCTGGTACGGGCACGGGCAGCGTTCACGTTGCCGGTGAGCTTGGCCAGGCCCTCGCGCCGGTCGGCGATCGCCTTGGCGGCGGTCCGCAGCTCGCCCTCCGCGGCGGCCAGCTGGCGTTCCAGGTCCTGCCGGTGCTCCACCGCCTCGGCCAGGCGCATCTGGTCCTCGGTGAGCGCCTCGCGGAGCTCCTCCTCCTGCTCGCGGACCCGCTCGGCCTCGGCCTCCAGCATCTCCGGGTCGCGGCCGGGACGCTCGTCGTCGGGGGTGGCCGCCAGGTGCCGCAGCCGCTCGGTGGCCAGCTGCTCGGTGGACCGGAACCGCTCCTGGAGGGTGGACAGCTTGTACCAGGTGTCCTGCGCCGCCGCCAGCTGCGGAGCGTCCTCGGCGTGTGCCAGTTCCAGGTCGGCCAGCCAGCGCTGGACCTCGCGGTTCTCCTCCTCGACCTGGCCGCGGCGCTCCCGCATCGCCGACTCGTCGGCGATCTCCTTGTCCAGCGTGGTGCGCAGCGTGTGCAGGTCGTCGGCGAGCAGGCGCAGCCGGGCGTCGCGCAGGTCGGCCTGGATGCCGGCCGCCCGCCGGGCCACCTCGGCCTGCTTGCCGAGGGGCTTCAGCTGCCGCCGCAGCTCGGTGGTCAGGTCACCCAGGCGGTTCAGGTTGACCCCCATGGCGTCCAGCTTGCGGATCGCCTTTTCCTTGCGCTTGCGATGCTTCAGTACGCCGGCCGCCTCCTCGATGAAGGCGCGGCGGTCCTCGGGCTTGGCGTGCAGCATGGCGTCGAGCCGGCCCTGCCCGACGATGATGTGCATCTCCCGGCCGATGCCGGAGTCACTGAGCAGTTCCTGGATGTCGAGCAGCCGGCAGGAGTTGCCGTTGATCTCGTACTCGCTCGCCCCGTCCCGGAACATCCGGCGGGTGATCGACACCTCGGTGTACTCGATCGGCAGAGCGCCGTCGTTGTTGTCGATCGTGAGGGTCACCTCGGCGCGGCCCAGCGGCGCCCGGCCGGCCGTGCCGGCGAAGATGACGTCCTCCATCTTGCCGCCGCGCAGCGCCTTGGCGCCCTGCTCGCCGAGAACCCAGGCGATGGCGTCGACGACGTTGGACTTGCCGGAGCCGTTCGGCCCCACCACACAGGTGATGCCGGGCTCCAGCCGCAACGTGGTGGCGGAGGCGAAGGACTTGAAGCCCTTGACCGTCAGGCTCTTGAGGTGCACGGATCTCCGAGAAGGGTCGGCCGGGTAGGTCTGCTGGGAGGCAGGCTACCCGCCGGTGCTGTCCAGCAGCGGAATCACGTGGGTAAAAAGCTGCGCGCCGCCACGGGAGTGGAGGCGCGCTTTTTCTTCTGTGCGTCTGGTGTGCGAGGGGATGGTGACGCCGGCCGGCTACCCCGCAGTGCCCACCGGCATCAGGACGGAGCTCAGGTCAGGGCGGGCTCGGTCAGCCGCGCGAAATCGTCTGCCTCCACCGCCGCCGCGGCGAGACGATCATTCTCCGCCCTGAGGCGGGTGACCTCGAACTCCAGGGCCTGCACCCTGGAACGCAGTCGGGTGACCTCGTCGAGGAGGCGCCGGTCGGGCGCCGCACCTACGTGGCCAAAGAGGGCCTTCGCCATCGTGACTCCTTGTGACGCGCTGCGTCTCGATTTGTGATGCGTTGCCGGATAAGCCGGCCAACGTGGCGCCCAGCGTGCTGACTCAGTACGCAGTAACCAACTCAGTGCGAACTGAACGCACCACATGCTCACGGGCACGCGTGAACACAGAATCCCGCCAAGAACTCAGCGAGGCTCTAGATGGTGCAAGGACCCAAGCCACGAATGATCCGGGGCATGAGTGGGCGCGACTGGCGACAACTCCATAGTCCGCCGATACCCACTCTCCGTCAAGCCGAGGCTGAGCCGGGGGCGTGCCGGAGTCGGGTGAATCACGCCACCACAGCGTTCCAGCAGGGATTATGCCCACTCGGAGGGCATCTCGACCCCATCCGGCACCACCGTTTTCGGCCAGATCCGACGGTCCGGCCCCGGGGTCGGGACGGGGTGCCCGAAGGGGTTCGTGAGCCGGCCGCGCGGCCATCGTGGCGGCACGGACGGGTGGAGATCGACGGACGGTACGGGCGCGAGCGCGGGAAGTAGGCGCGCACGTCATGGCCTTTCGGGTAAAACCGGGCAAAGCTGGCCGACAAACCCGTATAAATGGGACGTAATTGTGTCGCCTAGCCGACATGCTCCGGTGACTTCTGCGGTTTGTGTCGTTGCCTCCAGCGTGAATCCGACCCCGTCACGCGAGCGCATCTGTCTGCTCACCGGCGGCGGGTACCCGTACCGGCGGGACGCCCTCGGCGGATGGTGCCGGACCCTCGTCGAAGGGCTGCGCCGGTTCCGCTTCGAGTTGCTGACCGTCACGGACCGTGAACCACCGTCCGCGCCGGCGTACCCGCTTCCGTTCAACGTCGCCTCGGCGCGCGCCATCGCGCTCGGCCGCGACCCGGCACGTGCCGGCCGCCGGCGCGGCGCCGCGCCGGACGACGCCGCCGAAACCGCCGCCCTGCTCTGCCGGGGCCTGTTCGGCGACGCCACCCCGGTCGCCGCCCTGTTCGGCGACGGCCTGCGCCGCGTCGCCCGGCTCTGCCCGCCCACCGAGGACTCCCGGCGCGCCGACCCGCTGTCGTCGCTGCCGCTCACCGAGGCGCTGCTCGAGGCATGGCGGCAGCGCCAGGCCGACGCCTCGGACGGGCAACCGCCGATGCCCCGGCTCAGCGTTCGCGACGCCCGCACCGCGGCCACCCTGATCCGGCACGCCATGCGGGCGCTGGCCGTCCCGCTGCCGGAGGTGGGGCTGGTGCACTGCGTGGGCGGGACCACGCCGCTGCTCACCGCGCTGGCCGGGCGCTGGCGGACCGGGATCCCGCTGCTGCTCACCGAGGCGCGCACCGCGGTGCACCGGCAACGGCCCGCCGAGGAGCGGCTCTCCCCCGGGGTACGCACCGTGCTGCGCCGGTTCCGCACGTCGGTCGCCCGCACCGGGTACGCCGAGGCGGAACTGATCGCGCCGCTCTCCACCTATCACCACGGCTGGGCGCTGGAACACGGCGCACAGCCGAACCGGCTCGTCCAGGTGCCGGCCGGGGTCGACCCGCGGGAGTATCCCGGAGCCGCCGAACCCGCCGGGACACCGACCGTGGTGTGGGCCGGCAGCGGTGGGCCGGACAGTGGGCTGTCCTGTGTGCTGGAGGCGTTCACCGAGGTGGCGGCGGCCGTACCGGGGGCGGTGCTGCACCTGGTCGGGATCACCGCGGCCCACGAGGAGCAGTGCGCCGACCAGATCGAGCGCACCGGGCTCGGCCGGGCCGTACGGCTGCACCCACTGCCCGCCGATCCGCGCGACCGGTACACCGTCGGGCAGGTGGTGGCGCACGTTCCGGGGCCGGCGGATCCGCCGTACCGGCTGGTCGAGGCCATGATGTCCGGCCGTGCGGTGGTCGGCGTCGACATCGGGCCGGCCGGCGAGACCCTCGGCGACACCGGTCTGCTGGTGCCGCCCGGTGACCCGTCCGAGCTGGCCATCGCCATCGTCGGGTTGCTCCGGTCCCCGGACCGCCGCCGGGCGCTCGGCGAGGCCGCCCGGCAGCGTGCCCTCACCCACTTCACCGTCGACCGGGTGGTGCGGGTGTACGGCGCCCTCTACACCGACCTGGCCGCGCCACCCCCGGCGCCGGCCTTCGAACTGGCACTCACCGTTCCCGCGCCCCGGATCACCACGCCGGCGACCGTGCGCTGGCTAACTCGGGAGAAGGTATGAGGATCAACCCCCCGCGCGGCACGGGCGGGACGACGACGACGCGTTCCGTACGGGTCCGCAACCGCCGTCGGCTGAACGCCGCCACCGACCCCCGGTACGTCGCCGGGAACCAGCCGGAGCTGACGCCACCACGGCGTCGCACCGGCCGCCACGCGGCCGGTGACCCGGAGGTGGAGACCGCCACCGGGCCGGAGACGCCGGAGGTGGAATCCCCGGCTCCGGCCTGGGACCCCTGGGCGGCGGCCGAGAACAAGCTTCCGGCCGCGAGCATCACCGACCCGTTGGAGGGTTCGGGGATCGTGGACGGGCGGGCCTTCTGGGCCGGGGCCCCCGCGGCCGCCGTTCCGCCGGGTGCTCCCGCCGGAACGGGCGCAAGCCGCTGGAGCGGCCTCACGGAGCCACCCGTCACTCCCCCGGACCAGAGCGGCCTCCGTGCCCCGGCCGTCGGCGCCGCCCCGGATCGGACCGGCACGAGCGGAACCACCGCCCCGGAATGGGCCGACGCCAACGGGCACACCGCCCGGGAATGGGCCGACGCCGACGGGACCACCGCCCGGGAATGGGCCGGCACGAGCGGGACCACCGCCGAGGAATGGGCCGACGCCGACGGGACCACCGCCCAAGAGTGGGCCGACACGAGCGGGACCGCACCGGAATGGGCCGCGACCAGCGGGCACACCGCCCGGGAATGGGCCGGCGCCGACGGGACCACCGCCCCGGAATGGGTCGACGCCGACGGGCACACCGCCCCAGAGTGGGCCGACACCGACGGGCACACCGCCCCAAAGTGGGCCGCCACGAGCGGGACCGCCTCGGAATGGGCCGCGCCCAACGGGCACACCGCCCGGGAATGGGCCGGCGCCGGTGGGCACACCGCACCGGAATGGGCCGACAGCAGCGCGAACGCCGCACCGGAATGGGCCGACAGCAGCGTGAACGCCGCACCGGAATGGGCCGGCGCCAGCGGGCGCACCGCACCGGAGTGGACCGACACCGGCACGAACGCCGTCGAGGTCTGGGGCGGGGCGCCGGAGAGCGGCTTCGCCGGAGGTCGGGATACCGCGGCCGGCGACCACCTGACCGGCTCCTGGGTCTGGCCCGCGGGCGCGCTCACCGGCACGCCCGACGCCTGGGCCACCGGGACCGGTGCGGTCGAGGGGTTGCCGGTACGGGGGTGGGAGAGCGACGGACTCCGGGACGAGCCGGCCGGGAGTGTCTCCCTCCATGGCGAGGCGGGCGCGCGGGACGCGTACCCGGAAAGGAGTGAGCGCGAGAACCGGCCGGCCGGACGGCGGCGCTCGGAGCGGGCGACGCGTACCCGGCGCGCTCCCGGCGGGTTTCTGAGCGCCGCGCTGGTCCGGTGCGGCCTGTATCTCGGGCCGCTCAGCGTGGCCGTCGCCGGGGCGGAGTCGCTGGGACGGGTGGCCTGGCCGGTTTCGGCGGTGACGCTGCTGCTCGGATGGACCGCCGCGCAGGGGCTGGCCGCCATGGGGGTCAGCGTGGCCCGCCGGGGCGGCCCGGCCGCCGCGGCACGGATGGTGGCCTCCGGTTTCGCCGGGGTCATCGGACTCTGGTTCGCGCTCGTGTGGGTCGCGCCGGACGTGCTGCTCGGACCGGACCGGGCGCTGGCCGCCACGGTCGGGCTGGGCGGGCTGATCAGCCTCGGCTGTGTCACCGCGGCGCTCGTCACCCGGGCCGAGGGCGCCGTGGCCGCCTGGTTCACGCCGTGCTGGCTGCTCGCCGCCGCGACCATGGCCGATGCCGCCGGGCTGGACCGGATCGCCGCCGTACCGGTGGAGACGCTGCTTCCGGCGGCGATCGTGGCGGTGACGGTGCGCGCCTTCCGGCCGGCCATGCTCGGGCGGGTCACCCGGCCCGCCCGGCTCACCCCGGCCGAACGGCGGCGCGGTGTCGCCTACCTGGTGATCGGGGCCGCTCAAGCGATCAGTGTGGTGCTGCTCTGGCGGGGCGGGCCGGCCGTCATGCCGGTGCCGGCGGTGCTGCCGTTGCTGGTGGCGGTGCCCGTGCTGGAGGGGTTGATCGGCTGGCACACCGCCCGGCTCGACGCGGGGCTGGACTCGGCCGAGACGCCGGAGGAGTTCGACCGCCACGTTCGCAACGTCACCGCGATCACCCTGGCCGGGCTGGTGCCGCCACTGGCCGCCGGATGTGGGCTGCTGCTGGCCGCGTACCGGCTGCCGTTCGGGTTCGCCGGAGTGCCGGGCGCCAGTGACGCGGTGCTGGCGCTGGCCGCCGGCACCCTGCTCGGCGGGGTGTTCGCGGTCACCTTCCTGCTGGCGGCCCGGTCCCGGCACGCGATCGCCGCCGTCCTGGCCGCCTTCCCGCCGATCGCCGCCGCGGTGCTGGCCCTGTCCGCCCCGCCGGAGGGGATGCTGCCCGCCGCCGTCGCCGTACTCGCCGCGACGCACCTCGCCGGCCTGCTCATCGTCGCCCTGACCGCCGCCGACCTTCGGAGGACGCCGTGAAGACCCTCTTTCCCCCGTACGCCCACCCGTCACCCTGCCTGGAACTCGACGCCGACACCTGGATCGTCCGGGAACAACCCGGCGACCGGCGGACCCTGCACCAGTCGCTGGGCCGGATCGACCTGGACTGGGGCAGCCGTTCCCTGGCCGACGTGCTCACCGACGTGGACGCCTGGCGGGCCGACGGGGTGGAAGGGCTGTTCCTGGACCGGGCGCCGGCCGGGTCGGGCGGGGTCGGGCCGGTCGCGCTGACCGTCCGCCTGGCCGCCCGGCGCGGGCTGCACCGGGTGGTGCTGAACCCCGGGGTGCCGACCCATCCGCTCTACCGGGACCTCGGGGTGCGGATCTGCACGTTCGAGGGGCCGTGGTCGGCCTACCAGAGCTGGGACGGCGACGGGGTGCGGCCCGGGGACGGGCACATCGTCCACGGGGTGCCGGCCCCGCTGCTCACCGCCGCCCGGCGCCTGATGGGCCGCCGGGGCGCCGGCTTCGGCCTGGCCACCGACGCGACCCCGCGCCTGAACGCGGCAACCGCCTCCCGAACCGCCGGCTGAGCGCGCCCGCGCCAGTGCGCCGGCCGCGCCCCACTCGCGAGTCGAGCGCGCCCCACCCGCCCCCGCTCGCGAGCTGAGCGCGGCCACCCGTGCGCTGAGCGCGAGCTGAGCGCGGCCACCCGCTCCCGCCCGCGAGTCGAGCGCGGCCACCCGCTCCCGCCCGCGAGTCGAGCGCGGCCACCCGCTCCCGCCCGCGAGTCGAGCGCGGCCACCCGCCCCCGCCCGCGAGTCGAGCGCGCGGCCACCCGTGCGCTGAGCGCGCCCCCACCCGTGCGCTGAGCACGCTCCCCGCGGGCCCACCTCATCCCACCCGTGGGGGGGGGGGGGGCGGGCCCCCCCCCCCGGGGGGGGGGGGGGGGGGTGGTGCGCCCCCCGGGGGGG
>NZ_JAGFNS010000001.1:382663-435060 GCF_017592555.1 Actinoplanes flavus
GCGGGGGGGGCCCCCCCCCCGGCCCCCCCCCCCCCCCCCCCCCCCCGGGCCGCCCCCCCCCCCCCCCCCCCCCCCCCCCCACGGGGTGGGGCAGCGCCCACGGGATGGGGCAGCGCCGATAGGCGCGGTGACTCCCGGGGGCGCGGTGAGGGTGAGTGGGCAGCTCAGCCCGGCGGGGGCGGCACAGGCTGGAGCCGCGGTCAGGTCGCGTGGCAGGGCGGGACGGGGAAGGTGCGGTCGGGGGCGGCCTCGCGCGTACCGGTCAAAGGGTTTTGCGGGGTCTCGGTTGGCAGCGAGGGCAACTGAACGAGGAGCGGTTCATGAAGTGCTCGCGGCGGATGATCGCGCCGCAGCGGTGGCAGGGCTCGTTCTCGCGGCCGTAGGCGTTGAGGGAGCGGTCGAAATAGCCGCTCTCGCCGTTCACGTTGACGTAGAGCTCGTCGAAGCTGGTGCCGCCGGCCACGATGGCCTCGGACAGGACGTCGCGGACGTGGCCGAGCAGCCGCCCGACCGCGGGGCGGGTGAGCTGGTCGGTGGGGCGGGCGCCGTGCAGTCCGGCACGCCACAGGGCCTCGTCGGCGTAGATGTTGCCGATGCCGGAGATCAGGGTCTGGTCGAGGAGCGCCCGTTTCACCTCGGTGTGGCGGCCCCGGATGCGGGCCGTGAACGCCGCGTCGTCGAAGAGCGGGTCCATCGGGTCGCGGGCGATGTGGGAGATCTCGGCGGGCAACTCGGCGCCGCCCTCGGAGACCGACAGGCCGCCGAAGGTGCGCTGGTCCACGAAGCGCAGCTGCGGGCCGCCGTCGGTGAAGGTGAAGCGGATCCGCAGGTGCTTCTCGTCGGCGGCCTCGGCGGGCTGCATGAGCAGCTGGCCGCTCATGCCGAGGTGGCCGACGATCGCGTCGCCGGAGTCGAGCGGCAGCCACAAATACTTCCCGCGGCGGGAGATGTCCAGCACGGTCCGGTCGGCGAGCACCGCCGAGAAGTGGGCGTCGCCGGGCAGATGGCGGCGGATGGCCCGGGGATGCAGCACCTCGGCGGTGGCGATGGTGCGGCCGGTCACCCACTTGGCCAGGCCCATGCGGACGGTCTCGACCTCGGGAAGCTCGGGCACTGGCGGTGTCCTTTACAACGTGTACGGCCAGACGGTCACCAGGTAGGCGCCGTAGTAGAGACCGAACAGCGCCCAGGCGGCGATCGACAGGACCGCGACCCGGGGGCGGGCGCGGGCGGCGGCCACGACGGCCGGCAGCAGCGTCAACAGTACGGGCAGCAGCAGCCGTGGCTTGGAGTGGTAGAAGCCGGCCTGCCCGTAGACGAGGATCATCGCCACCACGCCGTAGACGACCAGCGGCGGCCACGGCTTCCCCGCCAGTGCCACCCCGGCCGCCACGAGGGCCGCCAGCAGGATGAACGCGACGCTGAGCGGGATCCAGCCGTCGCCCTCGCGCAGCGTCGTCCAGAGGAACTTCCCGGTGCTCTCGCCGTAGTCGAACGAGGTGCCCCACCCCGCCGTCTGGATCTTGAACCAGGCGTCCAGCTCGCCCACCCGGTAGGCGACCCAGCCCAGGTAGAGCGGCACCCCGGCGAGCGCGGCGGCCGCGGCGGCCAGCGGCTTCCACTTCGGCCGGTCGCCGTCGCGGAGCGCGAGCAGGGCGGCCACGGCGAGCCCGAGCGCGGCGGCGGCGCCGGTCGGCCGGGTCAGCGCGGTGGCCAGGCCGAGCAGGCCGGCGGCCCACCACACCCGGCGGTGCGCGGCCACGAACATGCCGGCGACCAGGGCGATGAAGAGACTTTCCGAGTACGCCATGGACAGCACCACGGACGCCGGCGCCGTGAAGCAGATCGCCACCAGCGCCCATCCGGCCCGCTTGCTGTAGAGGCTGGTGCCGAGCAGGTGCAGCGCGATCGCGGCGGCGATCGAGGCGAGCCAGGCCACGCCGAGCGCGGCCGAACGGGGTTCGATGCCGATCGCGGCGCCGGCCCGGATGAGGATCGGGTAGACCGGGAAGAAGGCGAGCTCGTTGCCCTCCAGCTGGCCGGTGTCGCTGTAGGTGTAGCCCTCGGGGTAGCCGTCGACGGCGACCCGGAGGAACCAGCCGGCGTCCCAGACGAGGAGGCGCTCCCAGACGGTCCTCGGCTGGTCGGTGGCGCCGCCCAGCCAGGCGATCATGATGAGCTGGCCGACCCGGGTGAGGGCGAGGATCCCCACCGCGGCGAGGACCCCGTTCCACCCGCCCGCTTTATCCCATAGGGCGGACTCTTTCGTCTCTTCTTCCTCCGCTATGGCGGTCACGACTCGGTCTTCTCGGCCTGCTCGGTGAGCGTCCGCCACGCCGCCGCCGCGGCCCGCTGCTCGGCCTGCTTCTTGCTGCGGCCCTCGGAGCCGCCGTAACGCTCGCCGGCCACCACCACCCAGGCCGTGAAGGTCTTGGCGTGATCCGGGCCGGAGTCCTCGATCTCGTAGTCCGGCACGCCCAGGCCGAGCGCCGCGGTCAGCTCCTGGAGGCTGGTCTTCCAATCCAGGGCCGCGCCCCGGCCGGCCGACTCGGCCATCAGCGGATCGAACAGCCGGTGGATCACCTCACCGGCGATCTCCAGGCCGTGCTCCAGGTAGATGGCGCCGAGCAGGGCCTCCAGCGTGTCGGCCAGGATGCTCGCCTTGTCCCGCCCGCCGGTGGTCTCCTCACCCTTGCCGAGCAGCAGGTGCGGGCCGAGCCCGGCCGGGCCCAGGCCGCGGGCCACGTCGGCGAGCGCGTGCATGTTGACCACGCTGGCCCGCAGCTTGGCGAGCTGCCCCTCGGGCAGATCCGGGTGGTTGTGGAAGAGCGCCGACGTGATCACCACGCCGAGCACCGAGTCGCCCAGGAACTCCAGGCGCTCGTTGGTCGGGAGACCCCCGTTCTCGTACGCGTACGACCGGTGGGTCAGCGCCCGTTCCAGCAGCTCCGGCTTGAACGGGACACCGAACGCCTCCTCGAGTGGCTCGGTGGACGGACGACGGCGCTTGTCAATCATGCGATACCTCGCTGTACCTCAGCAGATCGGCGATCGCCGCGACCGAGGCGCGGCGGTGCAGGTCGGCCGCGAGCGCGATGCCCGCGGCGAGATCCGGGCCGGCGGCGGCGCCGTGGCAGACCACGACCGTGCCGGACACCCCGAGCAGCAGCGCGGCACGGGGTGGCGGAGTCTTGTCCGGGGAGGGTGGCCGGGTCAGGGCGTACGCCGTCTCCAGGCCTTTCAGAAGCACGTTTCCGGTGAAACCGTCGGTCACCACCACGTCGGCGGCGCGGCCCAGGACGATGTCGCCGCCCTCGACCAGTCCGGCGTAGCGGGCGCCGCCGGGCAGCGGCAGATCGACGAGCAGGTTGGGCAGGGCGCGGCGCAGGCGGTCGCCCTTGCCGGGCTCGGTGCCGATGGTGAGCAGGCCGACGCGGGGCGCGGGGACCCGGTGGACGACCGCGGCGTACGCGGCCCCGAGCCGGGCGTGCCAGGCGAGGGTCTCCTCGTCCGGGTCGACGCTGGAGCCGACGTCGAGCAGGACCACCCGGCCGGCCACGGTGGGCAGCACGGCGGCCAGGGCCGGACGTCGAATGCCGGGCCAGCGGCCCAGCTCGCGGGCGGCGGCGAGAACCGTGGCCCGGGTGTCGCCGGCGGAGACCAGCGCGTCGGCGCGGCCCTGGGCGACGGCGGCCATCGCGCCGTTGACGGTGTCGGTGGGCGTGATGGCGGTGGTGATCCGGCGCCGGTCGCCCGGTTTCAGGGCGGCGAGCACCGCGTCGGCGGCATCGGCCGGACCGACGAGAGTCAGGTGGAGGGACGGATCGGCCCGGCAAGCGCGCAGAGCGCCGTCAACCACGACGGCGGGAGCCTGGTCCCCGCCGAGGAGGTCGACGGCGATCCGCGCGGTGCCCGGCTCCCCGACAGTGCGCTGTCCGGGAGCCGTGGCACCGGTGGTTCGCCACCGCTCGGGCACGACCCGCCCGATGATCGGGCGAGTCACGCGCGACGTCAGACCTCGAGGACCTGACGGCCGTTGTAGGTGCCGCAGACGCCACAGGCGGCGTGCGGCAGCTTCGGCGACTTGCACTGGGAGCAGGCCGCGGTAACCACCGCGGTCGCCTTCCAGTTCGCCCGGCGCGAGCGGGTGTTGCTGCGCGACATCTTGCGCTTGGGGACGGCCACGGTTCCTACTCCTCGTTTTTTGACAGATTGCGCAAAGCGGCCCAGCGGGGGTCGACTTCCCCATGGCTGTGATCAGCCGGGAGGTCGTCGAAATGCACCCCACACTCGGGGCACAACCCTGGGCAGTCCGGCCGGCAGAGCGGATTGGTCGGCAGAGTCAGGACGATCGCGTCCCGCACCGCCGGCTCCAGGTCGAGCAGGTCGCCCTGCATCCGGCCGACCTCGTCCTCGTCGGTGGTCTCCTCCGTGGTGCTGTCCGCGTAGGCGAACAGCTCCGCGATCGAGACCTCGAACGACTTGTCGATCTCGTTGAGGCAACGCCCGCACTCGCCGGTGAGCGAGCCGCTGACGGTGCCACTGACGTAGACCCCCTCGGAGACCGACGTCAGGGTCGCATCGACCGTGAGATCGGAGCCCTCGGGGACCGAGATCAGCTCCAGGCCGAGGTCCGCCGGGGCCGGCACCACCCGTTTCAGGGCACGCGTCGCACCAGGCTGCCGGGGGAGCTTCGTCGTGTCGACGACCAGCGGCTGCCTGGGGTCCAGGTGACTCTGCGGTGACTTGGGCATCGTGATTCCTCAGCCATGGTAGGCCGACCGAAAACATTACCTGAGCTTGTCGGACGTCGTCGAATCGGGCTGCGGTCAGAACGGCAACGGGCGCTCGGCATCCTCACCCTGGAAGGTACCGATCTCGCGGAGCGCGTGCATCTTGTCACGTCCCCGCTCGATCGACGCCAGCGCCCGGGTCAGGAACTGCTCGAAGTTGGCCAGCGCGGTGTCGACGTAGTCGTCGACCTCCTCACGCAGACGCTGCGCCTCGGTCCGCGCCTCGGCGATGATCCGGGCGCCCTCGTGCTCGGCCGAGACGGTGATCTCGTTCACGGAGACGAGCCGGGCGTGCTCCGTCTCACCCTCGCTGACGATCCGGTCGGCCTCGCGGCGGCCGGCGTCGACGATCCGGTCGCGCTCGTCCAGGACCGCGGCCGCGCGGCGCAGCGCCTCGGGCAGTTCGGAGCGGAGGATCTCGAGGCGGTCGATCATCTCGGCGCGGTCGAACATGAAGTTCGTCCGGGACATGGGTACGGAGCGCGCGTCCTGCACAAGGTCGATGATCTCGTCGATGCGGTCGAGCGGATCCACCGTGCCTCACTCCCGTCGTCGAACCGCCACCCAGCGTGGTGCGATCACGTTACTTCGCCGCCGCCTAATTCTGCTTCAACCGACCCACGAGGCGGGCCAGCACATTGTCGGGAAGGTAGGAGGAGGCGTCGCCACCCCACTTGACCACGTCTTTGACCAGGCTCGACGACAGGAACGAGTAGAGCGGGTTGGTCGGCATGAACAGGGTCTCCACACCGGAGAGCCCGATGTTCATCTGCGCCATCTGCAACTCGTAGTCGAAGTCGCTGACCGCGCGGAGCCCCTTGACGACCACGGCCGCGCCCTGGTCCCGGCAGAAGTCGACCAGCAGGCCGTGGAAGGACGCCACCCGGACGTTGCTGTACTGCGCCGTCGCCTCGCCGAGCATCTCGAGACGCTCGTCGATGGTGAACAGGCCGGTCTTCGACTGGTTGATGAGGACTCCGATGATGACCTCGTCGAAGAGCCGGCTGGCCCGTCCGATGATGTCGAGGTGCCCGTTGGTGACCGGGTCGAAGGAGCCGGGACACACCGCTCGTCTCATGATCGGCGACCGTACCAAAGCGTGGTCTCGCCATAACGCCGGGTACGGTCGCCCGCCAGACCGTCCACCCAGCTCAACGGTCCACCCCGGGTGGACCGCTCGAAGATCACCACGGCGCCGGGCGCCAGCCAGCCGTTGGCCACCAGTTCCTCCTGGACGGTGTCGATCTCGTCGTCACCGAGCGCGTACGGCGGGTCGGCGAACACCACGTCGTACGGCCCACCGGCCGGCGGGTCGCCGAGGACCTGCACGACCTTGCCGGTGACCAGCCGGGCGGCCGAACCGACCCGCAGGGACACGATGTTGTCCCGCACCACCCGGGCGGCCTTGGCGTCCGACTCGACGAGCAGCGCGTGGTCGGCGCCGCGGGACAGCGCCTCCAGGCCGACGGCGCCGGATCCGGCGTACAGGTCGGCGAACCGCGAGCCGGACAGATCGGTCATCGTCTCCAGTGAGCTGAAGAACGCCTCCCGCACCCGGTCCGATGTGGGCCTCGTGTGCGCGCCGGACGGAGCGGACAGCCGACGGCCGCCGTGCGCACCCGCGATAATCCTGGTCATCAAAGGGGACGCTACTTCACCACCCGGCGTGAGCCACCTTCGCGTGAACAATTCCCTCGTCACGGGCACGACGCGCGACGATACGGTTCCGTTCGGTAAAACGAAGATCACAGATCTGCAACAAGCTCCTTAGCGAGCGCTGAGACGTTTCTTTGATCTCCTGGAATGGCTAGGGTCGGGCAGCCGCGGGGTTAGGCGTCGTCTCTGGATCGGTTTCCATCCACCAGCGACAGTCGGCCGCCTCCCACGCGCTCCCGAACCCCTTTCACAGGAGAAGGCGTGAACCTGTCTAAATCCCCGCTCCGCCGCGTGGCCGGTCTGGCTGCCGGCGCCGTCCTCGGCCTGGCCGGAGTCGCGGTGGCCGCCTCCCCGGCGTACGCCACCGACAGCGTCATCGGTTACTCGACGGACTGCGACACCAAGACCGGCGACTGGGTCGTCACCTGGACCGTCACCGGTAACGCCCCCGACGGCGTCGAGAAGTTCCGCTTCAACGCCGTGAAGGCCGAAGAGGGCAACCCGGTCAAGGAGGTCGAGCTCCCCGACTACGAGGTCGGCAAGGAGTACGACACCAACAAGGCGATCACGGCGACCCAGCGCGTCAGCGGCGACAAGAACTTCGCCCGTCTGGGCGTCGAGGTCGAGTTCGACAACGGGCACAAGGACCTCCCGCGCGAGAACACCGCGACCTTCGAGGGCACCTGCGACAAGGACAAGGAGGAGCCGCCGGCCTCGCCGTCGCCGTCCTCCCCGTCGCCGAGCCCCAGCCTGCCGTCCGAGGAGCCGGAGATTCCGGACGACCTGCCCGGCGAGCCCGAGCCGATCTTCGAGCTCACCTGCGACACGATGACCATCGGGTTCGACAACCCGAAGGACAGCCTGCCGATCAAGCTGGGCTACGAGACCAGCAAGGGCGAGAAGCGCGAGCGCACCATCGCCCCCGGCACCAAGGGCTCGGAGACGTTCTCCGCCAAGGAGGGCTTCTTCGTCAACCTGACGATCACGGTCACCTACGAGGGCGAGACCTACTCGGAGACCGTGAAGGTCGACTACGTCGAGCCCGCGGGCTGCGAGGACGACAGTGAGGAGCCGGAGCTGCCGCTCACCGGCGCCGCCGCGGGTGGCATCGCCGGCGGTGCCGCCGCGCTGCTGGCCATCGGTGGTCTGCTCTTCGTCATGGCGCGTCGCCGCAAGGTGAAGTTCACCGCCTGATCCACAGCACCATGAAAGGGCGCGTCGACTGCGGTCGGCGCGCCCTTTCCGTTACCGCCCGGCCCACTCCGGGAAAGAACCGTCCGGGCGCGGTGGATAGTCGTGAACGGCCACCACCGCGCCCACCTTCAACCCGCCGTAGATGTGCGGGAACTGCCGTCCGTCCGGCTCCGGTGGGACACCGTCCTCCCAGACGACCGGCACGTCGAGAAGCTCCTCGTCGATCTCCAACAGCAGCAGATCGGTACGCCCGCGGAAGAGCAGCGTGGCCGGGACGTGCACCCAGTCCGCCGGGGAGCAGTGGATGAAACCCTCCGGCCCGACCGGGACGAAGCCTTCCGTGGTGGCCTTGGCCCACGCGTCGCGAGGGCAGAGATGAAAGATCAACCCTTCTCCAGGTACTCGGCGCGATCCTCGTCGACCAGCGCGGCGACCGAGGCCGCCAGCGCCGGGTAACGGGACAGGTCGGGGTCGTCGCCGATCAGCGCGGACGCCTCCGCCCGCGCCTCCTTGATCAGCTTCTCGTCCCGCAGCAGCGACAACAGCCGCAGGTGCGAATGCTTGCCGGACTGCGACGCGCCCAGCACGTCACCCTCCCGGCGCTGCTCCAGGTCGATCTCGGACAGCTTGAAACCGTCCGTCGTCGAGGCCACCGCGTCCAGCCGCTCCCGCGCCGCCGACCCCTCCGCGGCCTCGCTGTGCAGCAGGCAGATGCCGGGCGCCGAACCACGCCCCACCCGGCCGCGCAACTGGTGCAGCTGGGAGACACCGAACCGGTCGGCGTCCAGGATCAGCATCACCGTCGAGTTCGGCACGTCCACGCCCACCTCGATCACCGTGGTCGCCACCAGCACGTCCAGGTCACCGGCCGCGAACCGGCGCATCACCGCGTCCTTCTCGTCCGGCGGCATCTTCCCGTGCAGCATGTCGATCCGCAGACCGTGCAGGTACTGGTCGCGCAGCAGCGGCAGGACCTCGGTCACCGCCAGCGGCGGGCGGCGGGCCGGCTCGGCGTCCTTCGGCGGGGACTCCTCGTCCTCCGGGCCCTCGCCGATCCGGGGACACACCACATACGCCTGATGGCCGGCCCGAACCTCCTCCTTGATCCGCTGCCAGGTGCGGTTCACGTACGCCTGGTTGTCGCCGGGGACGACATGCGAGGCGATCGGCGAACGGCCGCGCGGCAGCTGAGACAGGACCGAGGTCTCCAGGTCGCCGTAGACCGTCATGGCCACCGTGCGCGGAATCGGGGTGGCCGTCATCACCAGCACGTGCGGTGGCCGGGCCGCCTTGGCGCGCAGCGCGTCCCGCTGCTCCACCCCGAACCGGTGCTGCTCGTCCACCACCACCAGGCCGAGATCCTTGAAGTCGACACCCTCGTACAGCAGAGCGTGCGTGCCCACGACGATGCCGGCACGCCCGTCCGCCACCTCGGCCAGCGCGGCACGCCGGGCCGCCGCCCCCAGCGACCCGGTGACCAGCGTCAACCGGGTGCCCTCGGGATCACCGTCCAGCTCACCGGCCCGGCCCAGCGCGCCCAACTGGGCGCTGATCCCGCGGAAATGCTGGGTGGCCAGGACCTCGGTCGGCGCGAGCAGGGCGGCCTGCCCGCCCGCGTCCACCACCTGGAGCATCGCGCGCACCGACACCAGCGTCTTGCCGGAACCCACCTCACCCTGCAACAGCCGGTGCATCGGATGCGGCCGGGACAGGTCGGCCGCGATCTCCTCACCCACCTGACGCTGACCCTCGGTCAGCTCATAGGGCAGACCGGCGTCGAACCTCGCCAGCAACCCGGCCTGCACGCGAGGCCGGGCGGTGCCGGGAGCCGCGGCCGCACGTGCCCGGCGTTGCACGAGCGTCAACTGTACGGCGAAGGCCTCGTCCCACTTGAGACGGTGCTTCGCCCGGTACAGCGCCTCCTCCGAGCTCGGCCGGTGGATCTCCCGCAACGCCGTGCTGATGCCGGTGAGGTTCCGTTTCGCCCGCACCTCGGCCGGCATCGGGTCCGGCGGCGGCTCGAACGTGTCCAGCAGCGTCCGCACACACTTGGCGATCACCCACGTCGGCACCGCCTGCGCCGCCGGGTAGACCGGGATCAGGGCGCCCGCGAACTCCTCGATCTCGGCGGCCGCGTCGTCCTGCGTGGCGTCGGCGCTGAGCAGCTGATAGGCCGGGCCGTTCAGCTGGCGCTTGCCGCGGAACTCGGTCACCTTCCCGGCGAACAGCCCCCACACACCCTTGCGCAGCTCCCGCTCCCGCCACGCCTGATTGAAGAAGGTGCAGGTCAGCGTCGCCCCGGAGCCGTCGCCGATGGTCACCTCGAGCATGTTGCCGCGGCGCTGGCGCATCGGCTTCACATTGATCCCCTGCACCTGGCACAGCAGGGTGACCTGCTCGTCCACCTTCAGGCTGCGCAGGTCGGTGTGCTCGCCGCGCTCGTCGTACCGTCGGGGGAAGTGGTAGATCAGATCACCGGCCGTATGCAGATCGAGGTGATCCGCCAAGGCCTTCGCGGTCTTCGCACCCAGAACCTTGGTCAGCGGGGTGTCCGTGGTGGTCATTCGACTCCTGCCAACAGGTGGTACCGGGGCTGGCCGCCGGCGTAGCACTGCAACTCGATGAACGGCCAGGTGCGGTGCACGTGGCCACGCAGATCCGCCTCCAGGCCCGGCGGGGCGGCCGCACCCAGCACCAGGGTGACCAACTCCCCGCCCCCACCCAGCATCCGGTCCAGCAGGCGGTGACTCACCTCGGTCAGGTCGCCGCCGATCACGTGCACCTCGCCGTCGACCAGGCCCAGCAGGTCACCCGCCCGGCACGGGCCGGCCACCGTGAGAGCGTCCCGCTGCGCGGTGCAGACCTCGCCGTACCGGCAGGCGCCGGCCGCCTCGGCCATCGCGATCACATCGTCGGCGAACGGGCGCTGCTCGTCCCGCACCGCCAGCGCGGCCAGCGCCTGCACCGGCGAACGGGTCGGCACCACACTGACACGGACGCCAGCGGCCTCCGCCTCCCGCGCGGCCGAGACGGCGACCGCCTGCGTGTTCGCGTCATTGGGCAGCAGCACCACCGAACCCGCGCCGGTCGAGTGCACAGCCGCCAGCAACTCGGCGGTGGACGGATTACGGTCCACGACGACGGCGCCCTCCGCCTCGAAGAGAGCCGTCAGCCCGTCCCCGGCCGCGACCACCACGGCGGCCCGCCGATCAGGGCCGGGACGGTGGCCCACCAGCGGAGTCACCCGGATCCGGAACGGACGGCCCGCCTCGACACCCGCCTCGATCGCCGGGCCGACGTCGGTGACGTGGACATGCACGTTCCACGTCGGGGGGTCGCCGTCGCCGGTGCCCACGACGACGAGAGAGTCACCCAGGCCGTCCAGGATGCCGCGCAGCCGGGACACGGCCTCCTCGGTGGCCTCCAGCAGGTATTGCACCTCGAACCCGTAACCGGCGCACTCGTCCTCGTGGGCCGGGCCCCCCCAGCCTTCGCCTCTCCAGACCGCGCGGCCCTCACCTGCCCGGCCGAGCTGGCCTTCGCCTGCCGTTTGCCCCTCACCCGCCCGAACCGCGTGCCCCTCGCCTACCCGAATCGCCTGACTCTCGCCTGCCCGATCCGCTTGCTCATCGCTTGCCCGAACCGCCTGACCTTCGCCTACCCGGGCCGCGTGCCCCTCGCCTACCCGAATCGCCTGATCCTCGCCTACCCGGGCCGCGTGCCCCTCGCCTACCCGGGCCGCGTGCCCCTCGCCTACCCGATCCGCTTGCTCATCGCCCGCCCGAACCGCCTGGCCCTCGCCCGCCCGAACCGCGTGCCCTTCGCCTGCCCGGGCCGCTTGCCCCTCGCCTACCCGATCCGCTTGCTCATTGCTTGCCCGAATCGCATGGCCCTCGCCCACTCGGGTCGATTGCTCCCCGTTTGGTTCAATTGCCTGATCATCGCCCATCCAGGCCGTCTGGCCCGGATATTCCTGACCTGCCGGGGTCTCTCCCGCCCGGACCGCCTGGTTCTCGCCCGCTGGAACCGCCTGGGCTGTGTTCTCCCGGCCCGGCCATCGGTTCGGATCTTCCTGAACCACCGGGCCGCTGCGAACCAGCGGCTCAGCGGTCGACGCCGGGCCGCCGATCGGGGCGGCCGGCGTGGTGCGGACGGCTCGATCCGGGTCCGCCGGATCGCCGCTTCCGGAATCAGACGATGCCGGGCCGTTGGCGACCACCGCGTGTGCGCCGCCATGAGCGGTCACCTTTTCGCCGCTGGGCACCACCGAGGGGGCATCGCCACCAGGCACCACCGAGGGCGCATCACCACCGGGCACCGCCGGGGGCGCATCACCACCGGGCATCAGCGGACGCGTGTCGCCGCCAGACACCACCGGACGCGTGTCGCCGCCAGACACCACCGAACGCGTGTCGCCGCCAGACACCACCGGACGCGCATCACCATCGGACACCACCGGACGCGTATCGCCGCCAGACACCGCCGGAGGCGCGTCGCGGCCGGCGACCACCTCGACCAGGGCGTCGAGCAGGAGGCAGAGGCCGCGTCCGCCGGCGTCGACCACGCCCGCGCGGGCGAGCACCGGCAGCTGCTGCGGGGTGCGCTCGAGCGCCTCGGCGGCGGCCCGCGCGGCCGCCCGGGCCACGGTGGCCAGGTCGTCGGACCTGGTCCGCCCGGCGCCCTCGGCCGCCGCGGCCACCACCGACAGCACGGTGCCCTCGACCGGACGGGCCACCGCGGCGTACGCGGCGTCCGTCGCCGTCCGCAAGGCGCGGGCCAGCTCACCGCCGCGCACCGCGACAGCGGCCGCGAAGGCGTCGGCCATGCCGCGCAGAATCTGCGAGACGATGACACCGGAGTTACCCCGGGCGCCGAGCAGGGCGCCACGGGCCATCCGGCGCATCAGCCGGGCCACCGCGGTCGTGCCCTCCGGCCCCGGCTCCGGATCCACCGGACCGGCCACCGCCTCGTGCGCGGCCGTCAGGGTGAGGACAAGGTTGGTGCCGGTGTCACCGTCGGGCACCGGGTAGACGTTCAGATCGTCGATCTCACGCTGATGCGCCCGAAGTGCCTCCAGCCCACCATCGCACCAGCGGCGTACCGCGGCGGCATCGAGGGTCTCCAGCACGCGAAAATCGTACTTGCGACCCCCGACAATCGCGGGGCACGCACGCTGGCCGGGGGCGATTGGCTCCCCCGGCCGGGGATCGGGTAACCTTGCCGGGTTGCCTGGGCGATGCTTGCTTTCCCTGGGCGCCTCCAGTTTCTGGATCAGATGAGTTCCGGTTGCTGGATCAGGTCAGTTTCGTATCAAACCCAGGAGTATCCCGTGGCTAGCGTGTGCGACGTCTGTGGCAAGGGACCGGGCTTCGGCCACAACGTGTCCCACTCGCACCGGCGGACCAACCGCCGCTGGAACCCGAACATCCAGTCGGTGCGCACCCCGGCCGGTGGCGGGACCACCAAGAAGCTCAAGGTCTGCACCTCGTGCATCAAGGCCGGCAAGGTCGTCCGCGCCTGACCGAGCCTTTCTGGCTGACCGAATAGCCGCTGAACCCAGGGTTCAGCGGCTATTCGCTGTTCTACCGCCATCGGCACCGTCCGCCGCACCACCACCCATCGGCACCACAGCCCTCTGATCGCGTGGCCAGCCTCTACCGAGCGCCCTCTCCACCTGACAGCTCCCAAGCAACACCATCGCCGTCAGCAGGCGCCCCACACCCGAAAACTTCCAAGCACTGCCCACGTCACCACACAACCGGCGGAAAACCCCACCGCGCACCCACCACAGCGCCGACCAGTCGTCGTCGTAGTGGTCCGCCATCAGTAGGCCGCCCCGCGCCTGATAAACACCCTCAAACGGCAGCCCACGACACCACACCGCCCGCTCAAACCCCACCGCCATCAGTAGGCCGCCCCGCACCCGAAAACACCCTCAAACGGCAGCCCACGACACCACAGCGCCGGCGGAAACCCCACCGCCATCAGTAGGCCGCCTCGGGCCTCGGAACAACCTCCACTGGACATCACCCGTTCACTGGCTGGGCCCCACCGGACTCGGTCATCCACAGGAGGACCCCGCCGGGAACGGATATCCACAGGGACGGTGGAATTCGTTCGTTCGGTGCGGCCGGGAACGGCAACCTTTCGGCCATGTCCGCCGAGACCGATCCCCCGCTGCGGGAGCTGCTGGCACGACAGGCCGGCGTCCTCAGCCGCTCGCAGGCGCTGCGACATCTCTCCGCCCGAATGGTGGAACGGCGTCTCAGTTCGCGACGTTGGCAGGCCGCACATCGCGGCATCTATGTCGCCCACACCGGCCCGATCGGCCGCGACGCCCGGCGGTGGATCGCGGTCCTGAGCACGGGCGAAGACACGCTGCTCGGTGGCCTGTCCGCACTCGAGACCGTCGGATTCCGTGGTTTCCTCACCGATCGAATCGATGTGCTGGTTCGGGCCGGGAAGACACCGAGCGGTCCCCCGAACGGGGTCGTCGTTCACCGCACCGGCATCCTGCCCGGCTCGGACATCCACCTGATGGGCGGACCGCCGGGAACCATGCCGGCCCGGTCGCTCGTCGACGCCGCCCAATGGGCGATCTCCGATCAGCGAGCCTGGGCCATCATCGCGGCCGGATTCCAGCAACGCCTGGTCTGCGCCGATGACGTCCGGACAGTTCTCACCCGGATGTCCCGCGCCAAACGCCGGTCATTGATCTCCGAGGCGGTCACCTGGTCCTCGGGTGGAGTGCACTCGACGGCCGAAGCCGATTTCCTCCGCCTCTGCCGCCAGGCCGGGCTCCCCGAGCCGCGCCTTCAGCATGCCCGCCGAGGCGCACACGGGCGCCGCAACTACCTGGACGCGTATTTCGAGGAATCCAGGGTGCACGTCGAGATCGACGGTGGCCAGCACATGGACGTCGAGCATTGGTGGGCGGATATGCGCCGTCAGAACGAGCTGTGGATCCCCGGCGATCGCCTCCTCCGCTTCCCGGCCTGGGCGGTCCGCCACCGCCCAGCCGAGATAACGGCCCAACTCCGCGCCGCCCTCCGCCCCATCCCGTTCTTGAACGCTTCGCCCCCCTCTCCCGGCAGCAAAAGCCTCAAGATCCGAAAAGCAAGCGTAAGCACGACCCGCCGAACATCCCCCCACCAGATCTTGGACGACTCACCACCTACCGCGGTCGTCAGACGTCCAAGATCCACGGCAGAAGGGGTGAGCAGGACGCTCGCCGAAAGGCCCGCCGCGCCGCCGCAGCAGCAACACTCGCCAACACTCGCCGCCGCATGCCGATCTTGGACGTTCGCCCACCGCGTCCGGTGGCAATCCGCCCAAGATTCACGGCGCAACGAGAAACACCGCACGTGCCCGCCCAACCCCATCGGATCTTGAACGCTTCACCACCGCAGCGGGTGGCAAAACGTTCAAGATCACCGATGTTGGGTTTGGCTGACCCGACGCGGCACCGGACTGCGGGCGGGGGCGGCTTCCGCCGCGCCAGGCGCGGCGCGGGGCCCGGCGCGAGACGCGGCGCGAGATCCGGCGCGAGACGCGAGGCCCGGCGCGAGACCCGGCGCGAGACCCGGCGCGAGGCGCGAGACGCGAGACGCGGCGCGAGACGCGAGGCCCGGCGCGAGACCCGGCGCGAGACGCGAGACGCGGCGCGAGACGCGAGACGCGGCGCGAAACGCGAGGACCGGCGCGTCCAACACAGCGCACCGCGTCCAGCGAGGCACGCCGCACTCGACGCAGGACGCGCGGCGTCCAGCGAGGCACGCCGCGTCCGACACAGCGCACCGCGTCCAGCGAGGCACGCCGCACTCGACGCAGGACGCGCGGCGTCCAGCGAGGCACGCCGCGTCCGACACAGCACACCGCGTCCAGCGAGGCACGCCGCGTCCGACACAGCACACACCGCGCCCAGCGCGGCAGCCCCTGTTCGGCGCAGGGCACCCGGCGTCCAGCGCAGGGCACGCGGCCTCCAACACGAGGCACGCGGCGTTCGGGTGGGGTGGTTGGGCTACAGGGGCTTGGCGTAGGAGAGGACGTCCGGGTAGCCGGCGTAGTAGCCGAAGTCGGGGATGCGTACGTAGCCGGCGGACTCGTACAGGGCGATGGCCTCCGGCTGGCGGTCGCCGGTTTCCAGGATCATGCGTTTGCAGCCGGCCGCCGCGGCGGAGGCCTCTACGGCGGCGAGCATGCGGCGGGCCACGCCGCGGCCCCGGGCGGCGCTGGTGGTGAACATGCGCTTGAGTTCGGCGTCGTCGCCGTGTCGTCGCCAGCCGGCGCTGGCGATCAGCCGGTCGTTCTCGACGGCGACCAGGAAGTCGCCGTTCGGCGGGGTGAAGTCGGCCGCCGTGATGGGGGTGTCGTCGCCGCTGCCGCCGTACCGGTCGGAGAGGTCTCGCAGGTTTTCGGCGACGAGGGTCTGGACCGCCGGGTCGCCGAAACCCGCGGATTTGATCTTGATGTCCTGCACGCCGGCAAGACTAATCGAGGTCAGCGGAAGTGGTCCCAGCCCGTGCCGCCGGTCCAGGGCTTGCGGTCGACGGTGACGTCGGTGCCGTCGAGCACCGAGCCGATCACCCGCCAGTGTTCGGGGAGGGTCACCCCGGGTGGGAAGGTGGCGGCGAGCGGGTGGTCGTCGCCTCCGGCGAGGAGCCAGACGTACGGGTCGACGCCGAGCGCCTTGGCCGCGTCCAGCATCTGGGTGGGCGGCTCGAAGGAGTCCCGCCGGACGTCGATCCCGACCGCGCTGGCCTCCGCGATGTGCCCGAGGTCCTGGAGCAGCCCGTCGGACACGTCGATCATGGAGGTGGCGCCGAGCCGGGCCGCCTCGGGTCCGGCCGAGTACCGGACGTCCGGCCGCCGGTACGCCTCGACCAGCAGTTTCGGCGTCCGGAAGCCGCGGGACAGCACGGTGAGGCCGGCCGCCGCGTACCCGATCCGCCCGCACAGGGCGACCACGTCACCGGGCCGGGCCCCGTCCCGCCGGACCGGCGCCACCCCGCCCAGGTCACCCAGTGCGGTGACGGCGATGGTGAGCGTCGGGCTGGCCGAGGTGTCCCCGCCGACCACGGTCGCCCCGACCAGCCCGGCTTCGGCGGAGAGGCCGTCGGCGAGCCCTTCGGCCCAGGTGACGTCGAGCCCGGTCGGTACGCACAGCGCCACCAGCAGGGCGGTCGGGGTGGCGCCCATGGCGGCGATGTCGGCGAGGTTGGCGGCGGCGGCGCGGCGGCCGACGTCTTCGGGCCCGCACCAGTCCCGGCGGAAGTGGCGTCCTTCGACCAGTACGTCGGTGGAGGCGACCACCCGTCCGTCGGCGGCACGGACCACCGCGGCGTCGTCGCCGGGGCCGAGCAGGGTGGCGGTTCCGGAGCCGAGCCGGGAGACGATTCGGCCGATCAGCCCGAATTCACCGGCCTCTGCGATGCTCACGTCTAAGTCCTTCGATGGTGGCGACCCGCTGCCGGGCCGCTTCGTACGGTAGTTTCACGACCGGGGATCACCGACGAACTGGCGGATAGGAGTCGATCGTGGTCCAGGCATACATCCTGATTCAAACGGAGGTCGGGAAGGCGCGTGACGTGGCCGCCGCGATCGAGAAGATACCGGGGGTGGTGCGTGTCGACGCCGTGACCGGTCCGTACGACGTGGTCGTGCTGACCGAGGCGCACACCGTGGACGAGTTGGGCGGTCTGATTGTGAGCAAGGTCCAGTACGTGCCGGGCATCACGAGGACGCTCACCTGCTCCGTGGTAAACCTCTGACATGGTGGACCTCGAGACCGCGAAGATCGAAGACGCTCCGGACCGGACCCGCCGGGCCGCCGCGCTGTGGGCGACCGCTGTAGCCGTACCGGTGACTTTGATCGTAGGTCTCGTGGCCTTTTTCTCCTTGATTCCGGAGAAAAAGGATGAACCGGCCAAAGTTCCGCAGGCGATCCCGAGCACCCCGGTGCTCGTCGACGCCCCGCGGCTGGACGAGAAGACCGCTCAGGTCTGCCTCGCGGTGACCTCCCAGCTGCCCCCGAAGATCCGGGATCTGGAGGCACGCAGGGTCTCGGCCGGCCCGGAACAGAACGCGGCCTACGGCGAACCCGCGGTGATCGTCTCCTGTGGCGTCCCGCAGCCGGCCATGTGCACGACACTCGGCGACACGACCCCGGGCTGCGTTCCGTTGAACACCGAGCTGCTGTTCATGGACAACGTGTGCTGGTTCGGGAAGAACGACGGCGGCACGGCCGTCCTCACCACGATGGACCGTGAGGTCCCGGTGCGGGTGACCGTGCCGCCGGCGTACCAGAGCCCGGCGCAGTGGGCCAACGAGTTCTCCGAGACGATCGTGAAGACCGTCAAGTCGAAGCCCGAGGGCGCCATGCCCAGCGGCTGCGCCTGAGACCTAGTGCAGCCCGGTCCCCCGGTGCAGGGCGGTCCGGATGAGACGGTCCACCACCTTCGGGTACTCCAGGCCGGTGGCCGCCCACATCTGCGGGAACATCGAGGTCGGCGTCATGCCCGGCATGGTGTTGATCTCGTTGAGGAAGATCTCGCCGTCCGCCGTGACGAAGAAGTCGACGCGCGCCAGCCCGGCACAGTCCAGCGCGGTGAAGGTCCGCAGCGCGAACTCCCGCACCCGGCGGGTCAGCTCCTCCGGGAGCGGCGCCGGAATCGTGTAGCGGCTGCCGACCAGGTACTTCGTCTCGAAGTCGTACCAGTCGGCGTCGTCGACGTGGATCTCGGCGAGCAGCGACGCCTCCGGGGCGCCACCGGCCTCGCCCTCCAGCACCCCGCACTCGATCTCGCGGCCCACGATCGCGGCCTCGACCAGCACCTTCGGGTCGATCTCACGGGCCGTGGCGATGGCCGCCTCCAGGTCGGCCCAGTCGCTGACCTTGGTGATGCCGGTCGACGACCCGGCCCGGGACGGCTTCACGAAGACCGGCAGGCCGAGCCGCTCCTTGTCGGCCTCGGACAGCGACGTCCCGGCGCGCAACACCGCGTACGGCCCGACCGGGATGCCCTCGGCGGCCGCCAGCTTCTTGGTGAACTCCTTGTCCATGGCCGCCGCCGACGCGAACACGTTCGCGCCCACGTACGGGATACCGGCCATCTCCAGCATGCCCTGGATGGTGCCGTCCTCGCCGTACGCCCCGTGCAGCACCGGGAACACCACGTCCACACCGGCCAGCTCGGAGACACCCTCGGCCGGGTCGCGCACGATCAGCTCGGTCGCCGTCGGGTCGGCCGCGAACACCACGGCGCTGCCCGACTCGGCCGTGATCTCCGGCAGCCGGCGGTCGCTGATCGCCAGCTGGGAGGCGTCACCCGAGGCGAGGACCCAGCGACCCTCACGGGTGATTCCGACGGGCAGCACCTCGTACTGATCCGGGTCCAGGGCGCCCAGGATCGCACCGGCGCTGACACAGGAAATGGCGTGCTCAGTGCTGCGACCACCGAACACGATCGCGACGCGGGTCTTGCGGGGGGACGTCACTCTTCTCTGCGCCTTCCAGCTAGCGGGCATGCCGGGGGTGACCCTACTCTGCGTAAGCCAGATTCGCCGATGGTGGCGGCACCCGTCAAAGACGTGCAAGGCAGGGAGGACGAAGCGTTCATGGCTCCAGCACTCCACGTGATCGCCGGACCCGGTCCGGGGCAGCTGGCGACGATGGCTCATCCGGCCGACGTGCCGTGGTCACCGCAGGAGCTGAGCGCGCTCGCCCGGGCCGGGGTCGAGGTCCTGGTGTCGTCCGCCGAGCCCGGCCCGGACACCGCGGGCATCGAGGTGGTGCCGTTCCCGATCTCCGACGGAACCGCCACCCGCGACGAGGCCAACCGGGTGGTCGCGCTGGCCGTCCGTCTCGCCCGGGAGGTCCGCGCGGGCCGATTCGTGGTCACCCAGTCGGCATCCGACAACGGCCGGTCGACGCTGCTGGCCACCATGACGCTCGCCCTGCTCGGCATCCGCCCCGGCGAGGCGCTGCGCCGCACCGGCCCGTCCGGCACGGCCATCGCCCCCGACTGGCTCCACGACTTCGTCGCCACACACGGCTGATCGGCCGGCCGCCGGCTCCCGTCACACCTTTCAAACCCGTTTCCGGTACGCGGTGAAAAGCCCCGCCGAACCCACCCCGTCCCGCCGTTCAGCTCAAGCTAGGCCGTGGTGAACGTCTGGGGCAGGGCTCCGGCGTCCCAGAGCGAGTCGAGGTGGGCCAGGAAGCCGGTCAGGCTGCGCTCCAGGGCGCGCCGCTCTTCGGCGGGGAGTGTGGCCAGCGGATCGGAGAAGATCAGGCCCTCCGGGTGCCTGGCGCGGGTGCCCACGAACTTGTCGCAGGCTCCGCACCAGACGTAGCTGACCAGGGTGGGCCGCTTGGCGTTGGCCGGCGTCGTGAAGTAGGCGCGCAGCCGCCGCTGCCCGCAAGCCGGACAGTTCCGCTCTCCCGGATCGGCGAAGAAGCTCTCCCCCTGGGTGAGCGCCGCCACCTCGTCACCGCTGAAACTGCTCCAGGCCGTCACGACAGGACAAACGCACGGTCGCGAAGGACGGCCGGGCGGCCGGGAACGGCGGCGGGGACAAGGGCCGGACGGCCGGGAGCGGCCGTCACGCCGACGCGTCCAGGGCGGCGGTGATGTCGGCGAGCAGGTCGACGGTGTCCTCGATGCCGCAGGAGAACCGTAGGAAGCCGGGCGGCGTGTCGTCACCCCACTGGGCCCGCCGGTCCGCCGTGCTGTGCACCCCGCCGAACGACGTGGCCGCGAACACCAGCTTCGCCGCCGACAGGAACCGTCCGGCCCGCTCGGCCGACCCCAGGTCGAACGACACGATGCCGGGCACCCGCCGCATCTGCGCCGAGGCCACCGGGTACGACGGGTCGCCCGCCAGCCCCGGCCACCGCACCCCGGTCACGTCGGTACGGGAGAGCAGCAGCTCGGCGACCGCGGCCGCGTTGGCGCTCTGCCGGGCCAGCCGCAGGTCGAGCGTCGCGATGGACCGGTGCGCCAGCCAGGAGTCGAAGGCGCCGGGCACCGCCCCGGTCTGCTTGCGCCACGTCTCGACCTTGGCCAGCAGTTCCGGATCACCGGCCGACACGTAGCCGAGCAGCACGTCGGAGTGCCCGGTCAGCGCCTTGGTCCCGGACGCGACCACCAGGTCGGCGCCGAGCGCGAGCGGCGTCTGCCCGAGTGGCGTGGCGGTGGTGTTGTCGACCGCCACGAGCGCACCGGCCTCGTGGGCGGCGGCGGACACGGCGGCCACGTCGCACACGTCGAGACCGGGGTTGGCCGGCGTCTCCAGCAGCACGAGCCGCACCCCGGTGAAGTCCGGGTACGGTCCGGCGGTCGGCACCAGGATCGTCTTCACACCCAGGTCACGGAGGGTGCCCTCGGCGAATGCCCGTACCGTGAAATAGCCGTCCGCCGGCAACGCGACCGTGTCGCCGGTGCGCAGCACCGCGAGCAGCAGCGCCGTGATCGCCGCCTGGCCGCTGGCGAAGACCAGCGTGGGCGCGCCCTCCAGGGAGGCGATCGCCGCCTCCAGGGCCCGCCTGGTCGGGTGCTCGGTGCGGGCGTACCCGTTCTCTCCCGGCCCGGTCATCGGGTCCAGGTGGTAGGGCGCCGCGAACACCGGTCCCGGGAGGAACGGCTCACCGACCACCGGAGCGGGCAGGCCGGCGTGCACCGACCGCGTGCCGTCGGAGAAGGAGTCCGAAAACGAGGGGCTCACTCGGGTTTCATCTCCCGTGTCATCAGCAGTTTCACCGCGACCCGCGGGTCCACGCCCTCGTGGCACACCCGCTCGACCTGTTCGACGATCGGCATCTCCACGCCGTTCGCCCGGGCCAGGTCACGGATGGACAGGCAGCTCTTGACGCCCTCGGCGGTCTGCCGGGTGGCGATCTGCGCCTGTTCCAGGGAGTCGCCGCGGCCCAGGTGCTCGCCGAAGGTGCGGTTCCGGGCGAGCGGCGACGAGCAGGAGGCGACCAGGTCGCCGAGGCCGGCCAGGCCGGCGAAGGTGAGCGGGTCGGCGCCGAGCGCCACGCCGAGGCGGGCGGTCTCGGCCAGGCCGCGGGTGATCAGCGAGGCCCGGGTGTTGTCGCCGAGACCGATGGCCACGGCCATCCCGTACGCCAGGGCGATCACGTTCTTGCAGGCGCCCCCGAGTTCGCAGCCGATCACGTCGTCGCTGGTGTAGGGGCGGAAGTAGGGCGTGGCGAGGGCGTGCTGGACCTGCCGGGCACGGCTCTCGTCGGAGCACGCCACCACGGTCGCGGTGGGCTGCCCGGCGGCGATCTCGGGGGCCAGATTGGGCCCGGAGACGACCACGACCCGGTCCGGGGCGACACCGGCCGTCTCCACGATGACCTCGCTCATCCGCTTGAGCGTGCCGAGCTCGATGCCTTTCATGAGGGAGACCACGGTGGCGTCGCCGGGGAACGCGCCGGCCCAGTCGGCCAGGTTGCCGCGCAGGGTCTGGGAGGGCACCGCGATGGCGATCAGCTCGGCGCCGGTGACGGCCTCTTTCAGGTCGGTGGTCCCGGTGACGGTCGGCCCGAGGCGGATGCCGGGGAGCGAGCCCTCGTTGGAGCCCTTCTCCCGGATCTCCGTGGCGACCGCCTCCCGCCGCGCCCACATGCGCACCTCCGACCCGGCCTCGCCGAGCACCTTGGCGAACGCGGTGCCCCAGGATCCGGATCCGATGACGGCCGCCTTCATGGCGCATCCTCCGAGGTCGTGGCCCGACGCACGGGCCGGTCGTAGAGCGCCGGCGGTTCGCCGTCGCGGATCTCAGCGAGCAGGTCCCGGATGCCCAGCATGATCGCCTCGGTCATCTCCTCGAGCACCGCCCGGGTGGGTTCGACGCCGGCCCACCGGCTGAGGTCGATCGGCGCGCCAGTGGTCACCGTGACGTGCGCGCGGCGCAGTTTGAGCTTGTTGGTACGCGGGTCGAAGATCGTCTGGGCGCCCCAGTTGGCGATCGGCACCACCGGGGCGCCGGTCAGCAGCGCGAGCCGGGCCGCGCCGGTCTTGCCCCGCATCGGCCACAGGTCGGGGTGCCGGGTCGTCGTCCCCTCCGGGTAGATCACCACGGCACCGCCCTCGCGTAGCGCCTCGACCAGTGTGTCCAGCGACTTCACCGCCTCCACACTGCCCCGTTCGACCGGGATCTGCCGGGTCTTGCGCAGCAGGAAGCCGATCACCGGCACCTTCCAGACGCTGGCCTTGCCGAGGAACCGCGGCCACCGGCCGGCCCGCCAGACGTAGTGCGCGACGACCAGCGGGTCGAAGTGCGACACGTGGTTCGGGACGAGGATCACCGGCCCGCCGGCCGGGACGTCGTTCATCCGGTGCCAGGTCTTGCGGGTGAGCACGGTCATCACCGGGAGGACCAGCACCACCGCTAGACGCTGCCAGAAACCGAGCTTGAGCTGTGCCACGGCATCCCCCGTCCCTTGATCGGCGACGCACCTGCGTTCACCTGCGACGAAATCATGCCCGCTCCCGCCCGGTGGAACCAGGCAGGGGTCGAACAGCCGCGTCGCAGGTGACGGACACCCCAGGCGCGGCGGCCCGCTCGCGGCGGGACGGAGCCGCCGGGTACGGCAGACTGGCCGGGTGGTGGTGCGGAGTTGGACGGTGGTCATCCCGGTGAAGCGGCTGGGTCTGGCGAAGACGCGGCTGCGCGGAGCGGTTCCGCCGGACCGGCACCCGGATCTGGCGCTCGCCATGGTCCGCGACACCGCCGCCGCGGTGCTGTCCGCCACCGCGGTCGCCGGGCTGATCGTGGTGACCGACGATCCGGCGGTCGGCGGCGCGGTCCGGGAGCTGGGCGCCGAGGTGGTGCCCGATCCGGGTGGCGGGCTGAACGCGGCGATGCGGTTCGGCGCCGATCAGGCGGCCGGGCTCGGCGCGTACCGGGCGGTGCTGGCCGGTGATCTGCCCGCGCTGCGCCCGGAGCAGCTGGACGAGGCGCTGGGCCGGGTGTCGGCCCGCAGCTTCGTGCCGGACGCCGCGGGCACCGGGACGGTGTTGCTCGCCGCGCCGCCCGGGCCGGCGCTGGACCCGCGGTTCGGCGGCCCGTCGGCGGCCGCGCACGCGGCCAGCGGGGCGGTCCGGCTGGTCCGGAAGTGGCCCGGTCTGCGCCAGGACGTGGACACCGCCGCCGACCTGGACGCGGTCCTCACTCTGGGTGCGGGCCGCCGGACCTGTGAGCTGTTGCGTGATCTCGGACTCACCACGGAGTGCGCGCCGGCCGCCTGAGGCGGGTAGCGTGCGATGTCATGCAGGGCACGATCGCGACCTTCGACCCGCAGACCCGCAGCGGCTCGCTGTTGCTCGACGACGGGACGCCGCTGGTCTTCGGCCCGGAGGCGTTCGACCGCTCCGGGCTGCGGCTCCTCCGCCTCGGTCAGCGGGTCACCATCGAGCCGGACGAGACCGGAGCGGTCCGCCGGGTGCTGATTCCCGGAGTCGCCTGAGTTGATCATCCGCTAGTTCGTTTCACGTTCCGCCGAAAGCGGCGATGATGGACCCATGCAGACCCCGCCCCGGACCCCCGAGACCCGCCGGCGTGGCCCCAACGGCCGCTTTCTGCCCCGGCCGGAGCAGACAGAGGCGCAGCCGATCGAGGCCCCCGATCCCGCGACCGCCCCGGAGCCGGCCGCCACCGAGCTGGTGGTGACCGAGCAGGCCGCCGCCGCGGAACCGGTGAGCCCGGCGGCCGTGGCGGAGGCGGTGATCACCGAGCGCGAGGTGTCCGAGCTCACCGGGAGTGAGATGGTCGCCGACCTGAACGACGACGAGGACGACGAGGACGCCGACGAGACGCCCGGCTACCTGCTGCCCGAGGACCGGTTCCACAACCGGGAGCTGTCCTGGCTCGATTTCAACGCCCGGGTGCTGGCCCTGGCCGAGGACCCGGGGACGCCTCTGCTGGAGCGGGCCAAGTTCCTGGCCATCTTCGCCAGCAACCTCGACGAGTTCTACATGGTCCGGGTGGCCGGCCTGAAGCGCCGGCTGAGCGCCGGCCTGCCGGTCCGCGGCGGTGACCGGTCCCCGCTGCGGCACCAGATCGAGATGATCACCGAGCGGACCGCCGACCTGGTCACCCGGCACGCCGCCTGCTTCGCCGACGAGGTCCGGCCGAAACTGGCGGCGGAGAGCATCGAGCTGGTCTCGTGGAAGGAGCTGGACGCTGCCGAGCAGGGGCGGCTGCGGACCTTCTTCCGGGAGCAGGTCTTCCCGGTCCTGACGCCGCTCGCCGTCGACCCGGCGCACCCGTTCCCGTACATCTCGAGTCGTTCGCTCAACCTGGCGGTGGCGCTGCGCTACCCGGAGGGCGACTCGCCGGAGCTGTTCGCCCGGGTCAAGGTGCCGAACAACGTGCCCCGCTTCGTGACCGTGCAGAACGACAGCCGCGGCGTGCGCTTCCTGCCGGTCGAGGAGCTGATCGCCGTACATCTGAATCAGCTCTTCCCGGGCATGCAGATCCTGGAGTGGCACCTGTTCCGGGTGACCCGCAACGCCGAGCTGGAGGTCGACGAGGACCGCGACGAGGACCTGCTCCAGGCCCTGGAGCGGGAGCTGGCGCAGCGCCGGTTCGGTCCGCCGGTGCGGCTCGAGGTGGCCGCGTCGATCAGCGATCACGTGCTCGACCTGCTGGTCCGCGAGCTCGACATGGACAGCCAGGACGTGCTGCGGGTGCCCGGTCTGCTGGACCTGTCGGCGCTGTGGCAGGTGTTCGGCGAGTGCGACCGCGACGATCTCAAGGACCGCCCGTTCGTGCCGGCGACCCACCCGCACCTGGCCGACGGCGAGGTGCCGCGCAGCGTGTTCAACCGGCTGCGCGAGTCGGACATCCTGGTGCACCACCCGTACCACTCGTTCTCCACCAGCGTGCAGCGGTTCGTCGAGCAGGCGGCGGCCGACCCGAACGTGCTGGCCATCAAGCAGACGCTGTACCGGACGTCGGGCGACTCCCCGATCGTGGACGCCCTGGTCGACGCGGCGGCCGCCGGCAAGCAGGTGGTGGTGCTGGTCGAGGTGAAGGCCCGGTTCGACGAGGTGGCCAACATCGCCTGGGCACGGACCCTGGAGCGGGCCGGCTGCCACGTGGTCTACGGCCTGGTCGGCTTGAAGACGCACTGCAAGACCGCCCTGGTGGTGCGGCAGGAGGGCAACCAGATCCGCCGCTACTGCCACATCGGCACCGGCAACTACCACCCCAAGACCGCCCGCCTGTACGAGGACTTCGGCATGCTGACCGCCGACCCGGAGGTGGGCGCCGACGTCACCGACCTGTTCAACGTGCTGACCGGATACAGCCGGCAGACCACGTACCGGCGTCTGCTGGTGGCGCCGCACGGCGTCCGCAAGGGCCTGCTGGAGCGGGTCGACGAGCAGGCCCGGATCGCCCGGGAGGGCGGCGAGGCGCTGGTCCAGTTCAAGGTGAACTCCCTGGTCGACGAGAAGACCATCGACGCGCTGTACCGGGCCTCGCAGGACGGGGTCAAGGTGGATCTGATCATCCGGGGCATGTGCGCGCTGCGGCCCGGCATCCCCGGCCTGTCGGAGAACATCCGGGTCCGCTCGATCGTCGGCCGGTTCCTGGAGCATTCGCGGGTGTTCCGGTTCGGTCCCGGGCCGGACGCCGAGTACTGGATGGGCTCCGCCGACCTGATGCACCGCAACCTGGACCGCCGGGTGGAGGCGCTGGTCAAGGTGACCCTGCCGTCGGCCCGTGAGGAGCTGCGGCACGTGCTGGAGTTCTCGATGGGCGAGCAGACCGAGGGCTGGGACCTGGACGCCGACGGTGTCTGGCACCGCAGCGCCGGCACCCCCGGCCGTCCTCAGGTGCACCTCCAGGCGGCCATGCTGCGCCGGATCATCGGCAAGAAGCAGCACTGATGCCGGCTGGTTCCACCGGGGCCGTGGAGCGGGCGGCCGGCGGGGTGCTCTACCGCCGGGCCACCGCCGGCCTCGAGATCTGTGTGGTGCACCGGCCGCGGTACGACGACTGGAGCCTGCCCAAGGGCAAGCTGTCCGACGGTGAGCCGCCGCTGGTCGCCGCGGCCCGGGAGGTCGAGGAGGAGACCGGTACCGCCGGGATACCGCAGTTGCGGCTGCCCGACGTCGACTATCCGCTGCCCGGCGGGCGGCCGAAGAACGTGGCGTTCTGGTTGATGCGGGCCGGTTCGGACGGTCCGGTGCGGGACACCGACGAGGTCGACGAGCTGGCCTGGCTGCCCCTGGAGGAGGCGGCCGCTCGCCTGACGTACGCCGATGAACGCGACCTCCTGGCGCATGTCGCCGCGCTGCCGCCGGTGACCGCGGTGATCGCGCTGGTCCGGCACGGCCGGGCCGGGGAGCGTAAGAAGTGGGCCGGCCGTGACGAGCTGCGGCCGATCGATCCGGTCGGCGCGAAGCAGGCGGACCGGATCGCCGACCTGCTCACCCCGTTGCGACCGCGGCGTCTGGTGGCGGCGCCGCCGCTGCGCTGCGCCCAGACGCTGGAACCGCTCGCCGCGGCGCTCGGCGGTCAGCCGATCGTGCGGGACAGCGCGGTCGCCGAGCCCCCGAGCCCGGACCGGTTGCCGGCCCGGCTGGCGGCGGCCCGGTCCCGGCTGGCCGAGCTGCGCGCGCACGAGCGCGTGGTGGTGTGCAGCCAGGGCAAACTGATGCCGCAGTTGCTCGCGTCGCTGCACGGCGACGACGCCACCGAGCGGTTCAGAACGCCGAAGGGCGACGGTTGGCTGCTGACCTGGTCCGGCGACCGGCTGCTGGGCGCGTCCCGGCTGTGACGGCACGGCCCGGCGGGTCCACCCGCCAGAGGCCGATCTGGTCGCCGGTCAGCCAGCGGGCCCGCCACAGCTCGTCGCGGCGGGGTTCCCAGTCCCGGTGCGGCAGCAGGGCGAGGCGCCAGCTCAGCACCCCGGCCAGGTACCACCCGTAGAGCGGGACGACGCCCAGCCATCCGTCGAGCCGCCGGTACGAGCACCACGGCGCCGCCCAGCAGACCGCGATCCCGGACCATCCGCAGGTGATCAGCCAGTCCAGCACCGGCCACCCGGTACGGTCCTCGGCCAGGTCGCCGAGGGTCCACCCGGGTACGACCGCGACGGCGAACAGCGCCGCCGCGACGGTGGCCCGGGCGGTCAGCCCACGGGGTCTCGATCGGTCCATGCCCGGACCGTAGGCCGCCGGAACCGGGTCGCGCGGCCACACGGAAAAGGCGTCCACCCAACGGTGGACGCCTTTTCGTCGCCTCTGCTCAGCGGGCCTTGCGTGCCGAGGCGGTGCGGGCCCGGGCCGGTGCGGCGGCCGGGGTGGCGGTCTTGCGGGCGGTCCGCTTGGCCGGGGTGGCCTTCGCGGTGGTCGCCGTCTTCTTCGCGGGCGCCGTGGTGGCCTTCTTGGTGGCCGTCTTCGTGGCCGGCGCCGTCTTGGTGGCGGTCGTCTTCTTGGCGGCCGTGGTCTTGGCGGTGGTCGCCTTGGTGGCCTTGGTGGCGGCCGTCTTCGTGGCCGCCTTCGTAGCCGTCTTGGTTGCGGTCGTCTTGGCAGGCGCCGTCTTGGTGGCGGTCGTCTTCTTGGCGGCCGCGGTCTTCGCGGTGGTCGCCTTGGTGGCCTTGGCGGCGGCCGTCTTCGTGGCCGCCTTCGTAGCCGTCTTGGTTGCGGTCGTCTTGGCAGGCGCCGTCTTGGTGGCGGCCGTCTTCTTGGCGGCCGCGGTGGTCGCCGTCTTCTTGGCGGCGGTGGCCGCCTTCGCCGGCTTTCCGCTCGCCACGAGTTCGCGGAATGCGCTGCCCGCCTTGAAGACCGCGACCGACGTCTTCTTCACCTTGACCGGCTCACCAGTCCGCGGATTTCGCGCGGTGCGCGCATTGCGTGCCCGCTTCTCGAACGAACCGAATCCGGTGAGCGCGACCTTGTCACCCTTGGCAACGGCGTTCTGCACCTCACTGATGAACGCGTCCAAAGCCAGGGTCGCCGTCTTCCTGTCTCCCAGCCTGCCGGCGAGCGCCTCGATGAGCTCGGCCTTGTTCACGATTTCCTCCTGGACGTGACGTGAGAACTGGCCCGTCGAAGGCCATTCTGCGCGCACGGTATGCCCTGTGACCCGGTTACAGAAACATTCAGGGGAAAAATGCGTTGTGTCCCAACGAATTCGCCCCTGCCGGGTGACCCGGCAGGGGCAAATTGGCGAAGAGGAACTAAAGAACGACGGCCGGCTTGAAAGCGGGGCGGCCCTTCTCGTACGCGGTAATCGCGCCTTCGTGCCGCAGCGTCAGTCCGATGTCGTCGAGGCCCTCCATGAGGCGCCAGCGACTGAAATCGTCGATCGGGAACCCGTAGGCGGCGTCGTCCACCCGGACCACCCGGCCCTCCAGGTCGACGGTGATCTCCTTCTCCGGCTCGCTCTCGGCCAGGTCCCAGAGACTCTCCACGATCTTCTGGTCCAGCTGGATCGGGAGCAGGCCCTCCTTGAGGGAGTTGCCGCGGAAGATGTCGCCGAAGCGGGAGGCGATGACCGCCTTGAAGCCCCAGTCGCGCAGCGCCCAGACGGCGTGCTGCCGGGACGAGCCGGTGCCGAAGTTCGGTCCGGCGACCAGGATGGTGGCGCCCGCGTGGGCCGGCTTGTTCAGGACGAACGAGGGGTCCTCACGCCAGGCGTTGAAGAGCCCGTCCTCGAAGCCGGTCCGGGTGACCCGCTTCAGGTAGACCGCCGGGATGATCTGGTCGGTGTCCACGTCGGAGCGGCGCAGGGGCATGACCTTGCCGCTGTGGGTGACGAACTTGTCCATGACTGATGTCTCCCGGCTGGTCAGAGGTCGGCGGGGGCGGCCAGCCGGCCGACCACGGCGGTGGCGGCGGCGACCTGCGGCGAGACCAGGTGGGTACGCCCGCCCTTGCCCTGCCGGCCCTCGAAGTTGCGGTTGGAGGTGGACGCGGCGCGCTGGCCGGGGCTGAGCGTGTCCGGGTTCATGCCCAGGCACATGGAACAGCCGGCGAACCGCCACTCGGCGCCCGCCTCGGTGAAGACCTTGTCCAGGCCCTCGGCCTCGGCCTGTTCACGCACCTGGTACGAGCCGGGCACGATCATCATGCGGACGCCGTCGGCCACCTTGCGGCCGCGGATCACGTCGGCGGCGGCGCGCAGGTCCTCGAGCCGGCCGTTGGTGCACGAGCCGACGAAGACCACGTCGACCGGGACCTCGCGGAACGGGGTGCCCGGGGTGAGGTCCATGTACGCCAGCGCGCGCTCGGCGGCGGTGCGCTCGACGTCGTCGAGGAAGTCCTCCGGGCTCGGCACCACGCCGTTCAGCGCCGCGCCCTGGCCCGGGTTGGTGCCCCAGGTGATGAACGGGCTGATCTGCGAGGCGTCCAGGATGATCTCGGTGTCGTACTCGGCGTCCGGATCGGTGACGAGGGTCTTCCAGTACTCGACCGCGGCGTCCCACTGCTCGCCCTGCGGGGCGTGCGCGCGGCCCTTCAGGTACGCGAACGTGGTCTCGTCCGGCGCGATCATGCCGGCCTTGGCGCCCCACTCGATCGACATGTTGCAGATCGTCATCCGGCCCTCCATGGAGAGCTTGCGGATGGCCTCGCCGCGGTACTCCACGATGTGGCCGTTGCCGCCGCCGGTGCCGGTCTGCGTGATCAGGGCGAGGATCAGGTCCTTCGCGGAGACGCCCGGGCCCAGCTCGCCGACCACGGTGACGGCCATCGTCCGCGGCTTGGCCTGCGGCAGCGTCTGGGTGGCGAGGACGTGCTCGACCTCGCTGGTGCCGATGCCGAAGGCCAGCGCGCCGAACGCGCCGTGGGTGGCGGTGTGCGAGTCGCCGCAGACGATCGTCATGCCGGGCTGGGTGAGACCCAGCTGCGGGCCGATCACGTGCACGATGCCCTGGTTCACGTCGCCCAGCGGCCGGATCTCGACACCGAACTCGGCGCAGTTCTTCCGCAGCGTCTCGATCTGCGTGCGCGAGGTGGTGTCGGCGATCGTGAACAGCTCACCGCGCTTGGTGTTGAACGCGGGATCCGCATACCCGGTCGGGGTGTTGTGGTCCTCCGTCGCGAGCGTGAGGTCGGTCCGGCGAACCGGCCGGCCGGCCATCCGCAGACCGTCGAAGGCTTGCGGGCTGGTGACCTCGTGCAGCAGGTGCAGGTCGATGAAGAGCAGGTCGGGCTCGCCCTCGGCCGTGCGCACCACGTGGTCATCCCAGACCTTCTCGGCCAGGGTCCTGGGTTTCCCGCTCTGGGGAGTGACTCCCACCATCTGGACATCCTAAATTCTGGAATGTATGTTTCGGCTTGTGGGACACAGTATGAGCGGTGTAGGCGTTCTCGACAAGGCGGTAGTCATCCTCGCCGCGTGTGTCGACGGCGCCAGCCTGGCCGAACTCGTCGAGCGCACCAAGCTGCCGCGGGCGACCGCACATCGCCTGGCCCAGGCTCTGGAGATTCATCGGATGCTGGTCCGGGACACTCAAGGAAGATGGCGTCCAGGACCGAGATTGGGCGAGTTGGCCAATGCCGCACCGGACGTTCTGCTGACCGCCGCCGAGCCCCTGCTGTCCGCACTGCGGGACGCGACCGGCGAGAGCGCTCAGCTCTACCTGCGGCGGGCCGATGAGCGCATCTGTGTGGCCGCCGCCGAGCGCGCCAGTGGTCTGCGCGACACCGTGCCGGTCGGCTCGGTGCTGCCGATGGTCGCCGGTTCGGCCGCCCAGATCCTGCTCGCGTGGGAGCCGCCGGAGGCGGTGATGCCGCTCCTGCCGCGCTGCAAGTTCACCGGCCGCACCCTGGCCGAGGTGCGCCGCCGCGGCTGGGCACAGAGCGTCGCCGAGCGTGAGCCGGGTGTGGCGAGCGTCTCCGCGCCGATCCGCGACCGGACCGGCCGGGTGATCGCGTCCATCTCGATAAGCGGTCCGATCGAGCGACTGGGCCGCCGCCCCGGTGAGCGCCACGCGATGGCCGTCGTCCGCGCCGGCCAGCGCCTGTCCGGCCTCTGATTCCCCCTTCTCTCACCCCTCCGCCCCGTCCGCCCCGCCTTCGAGCGGGGCGGCTTCGTTTTCCCGCCTCGCCTCCGGCGAGAGTCCCCGGCCTCGCCTCCGGCGGAAGATCGCGATGTGTGGATAGGCTGCCGCCGTGCGGCTCTTCGGGCAGGGCGATCGGCTCTTCGGGCGCGACGCCGAGTGCGCGGTCCTGGACGGACTGCTCTCCGGGGCGCGATCCGGGCACAGCGCGGCCCTGGTGCTGCGCGGCGAGGCCGGCGCGGGCAAGACCGCCTTGCTTCGGTACGCGCTGAGCACGGCGACCGGCGCACCGGCCGGCAGCGCCGCGGTCCTCGTCATCAGCGGCGTCGAGGCGGAGGCCGGGCTGCCGTACGCCGGGCTGCACCGCCTGCTCATCCCGCTCCTGCCGGAACGCGGCCACCTCCCGCCCGCCCAGCGCGCCGCCCTCGAGGTGGCCTGCGGCCTCACCGACGGCCCCACCCCCGACCTCTACCTGGTCAGCCTCGCGACGCTCACCCTGCTGGCCGCCGCGCCCCGGCTCTGCGTCGTCGACGACGTGCACTGGCTCGACCCGGACTCGGCCCGCGCCCTCGCCTTCGTGGCCCGCCGCCTGCACGCCGAGGGCGTCGTCCTGCTGTTCGGCCAGCGGGTGGCCGCCGAGGATCCGGGGCCGCTCGCCGGCGTGGCGGTGCTGGAGATCACCGGCCTGGCCAGCGGCGACGCCGTGGCGCTGCTCTCCGACGTGGTCACCGGCGACCTGGACCTGGGCCTGGCCGAGCACATCGCGGAGAGCACCGGCGGCAACCCGCTGGCCCTCACCGACCTGGGCCGGGAACTCACCGCCGAGCAGCTGCGCGGCGCGTCCCCGCTGCCCGACCCGGTGCCGATCGGCAGCCGCCTGGAGGCGCACTACTCGGCGCGGGTCAGCGGCTACCCGGAGGCCGCCCGGACCTGGCTGGTGCTCGCGGCGGCCGGTGCGGGCGCCCGCCACGAGCATCTGCTGGCCGCCGCCGGGCTCCTGGCGGTACGGCCCGAGGACGCCGCGCCCGCCGAGTCGGACCGGCTGGTGTCCGGCACGCCGCCGGTGGTGTTCCGGCATCCCCTGGTCCGCTCGGCGGTCTACGGCGACGCCCCGGCCCCGAGCCGCCGCGCCGCGCACGCCGCCCTGGCCGCCGCCATCACCGGTGACGCCGACCGCCGGGCCTGGCATCTGGCCGCCGCCACCGCCGCGCCGGACGAGACGGTCGCCGCCGAGCTGGAGCGCCGTGCCGACCGGGCCGGCGCCCGTGGCGGGCACGCCGCCCGGGCCACCTTCCTGAGCCGGGCGGCCGAGCTGACCCCGGACGAGACCGTCCGCACCGGACGCCGGGTGGAGGCGGCCGCCGCCGCGATGGCGGCCGGCGCGCCGGCCCGGGCCCTGCTGCTTCTGGAGACCGCCGACGACGATCACCTGTCCGGGGCGGCCCGCGGATCGGCGCTGCTCACCCGGGCCCTCGCCACGGTCAACACCGGCGCGCCCACCGCGTTGCGGGACGCCACCGCGCTCTGCCTGGAGGCGGCCGGCGCGTTCGGCGCCGACCACGGCCGGGCCCGGCGGGCCGCGGTGCAGGCCGTCGACCACGCCATCGGCGCGGAACACCTGTCGTCGGTGAGCGAGACCACGGTCGCGGCCGAGGCCGCCCGGCTCGCCGCCACCGATCCGGACGGGCTGGACGGGCTCCTGCTGGCCGCCTACGCGTCGTTCATCCAGGACGGGTACGCCTCCTGCGTACCCCTGCTGCGGCGGGCCGTCGCCGCGATCGCCGACCCGGCCCTCCCGGACGAGACGCTGCGCCGCCGGTTCGTCGTCGGGATCAACTACTGCAACCTGCTCTGGGACGACGACACCAAGCTGGTGCTGCTGGACCGGGCCGAGGCCGCCGCCCGGCGTACCGGCGCCCTGCACACGCTGGACCTGGTCCACTTCGTCGGCGCGATGACCGACGCGGCGCTGGGCCGGCTGCGGCACGCCGACCGGCACGACGCCGCCGGGCAGCGGCTGCGCCGGTCGATCGGCATCACCGCCGAGCAGGAGCAGGTGTGGCGGCATCCCGAACTGGTGGCCTGGCGTGCCCCGGACGGCTTCCGGGAGACGGTTCCGCAGGCGCTGCGGGTCTTCGAGATGCTGCACATGGGCGGCATGCACGCGGTCACCCGCCTCGCCGTGGCCGGTCTGGAGATCGCCGGCGGCGCCTATCCGGCCGCCCGTGAGCTCCTGCTGGGCATCGCCGACCCGGGCCGCCCTCGCCGGTACGCCTGGGCCCTACCCGATCTCGTCGAGGCCGCCCTCCGGTCCGGTGACCGCGCGACGGCCGAACAGGCCTGCGCCGACCTGACGTCGGCCGCCGGCAACAGCGGCACACCCCGGGCCCTGGGGCTGCTCGACCGGTCCCGGGCCCTGCTGGCCGCGCCCGGGGAGGCCGAGGAGCACTACCGCGCCGCCGTCGAGCGGCTCGCCGCCACACCGGCGTACGGCGACCTGGCCCGGGCCCGGCTGCTCTACGGCGAGTGGCTGCGGCGGCGCCGGCGCCGGCGTGACGCCCGGGACCAGCTCGCCACGGCGCTGGAGATGTTCGAGGAGGTCGGGGCCACGGTGTTCGCCGGGCGCGCCCGGGCCGAACTGGGGGCGACCGGGGAGAGCGTGCGCTCACCCGTACCGAGGGAGAGCGAAACGGCCCTGACCCCGCAGGAGGCCGCCGTGGCCCGCCTGGCCGGCGCCGGGGCGACGAACGCGGAGATCGCCGCGCCCCCCTCTACCTGAGTCCCAGCACGGTCGACTACCACCTGCGGAAGGTGTTCCGGAAGCTCGGCGTCACCTCGCGGCGGCGGTTGCGCGGCGTGTTGCACGACTGACTACGAGTTCCACGGGATTCGCCGGTGGGCGCGTTCCCACCAGGATCGTAGGACATGAAGCCGATCGTTCTGGTACACGGATTCTGGGTCACGCCGCGCAGCTGGGAGAACTGGGTCGCCCACTACGAGGCCAAGGGCCATCAGGTGATCGCGCCCGCCTACCCCGGCTTCGAGGTCGAGGTGGAAGCCCTCAACGCCGACCCCACCCCGATCCTCGACGTCACCGTGCCGCGGATCGTCGCGCACCTGGAGGAGCAGATCCGGGCGCTGCCCGAGCCGCCGATCATCATCGGTCACTCGGCCGGCGGCGCGTTCACCCAGATCCTGCTGGACCACGGGTACGGCGCGGCCGGCGTGGCGATGAACTCGGCGCCCACCGAGGGCGTGCGGGTGGTGCCGCTGTCCCAGGTGAAGTCCACCTTCCCGGTGTTGAAGAGCCCGGCGAACCGGCACCGGGCGGTGCCGCTGACGCTGGAGCAGTGGACGTACGCGTTCACCAACACGTTCACCGAGGAGGAGTCGAGGGCCCTCTACGAGCGGTACGCGATCCCGGCCAACGGGGGCATCCTGTGGGGCAGCGTGCTCGCCAACTTCCAGCCCGGCCACCAGGACACCTGGGTCGACTACCACAACGACGAGCGGGCGCCGCTGCTCTTCGTCTCCGGCTCCGAGGACCACATCATGCCGCCCGAGGTGCAGCGGTCGAACCACAAGCACTACAGGTCCAGCACGGTGACCGAGATCCGCGAGTACGAGGGCTACGCCCACCTGCTGCCTGCCCAGAAGGGCTGGGAGCAGATCGCGGACGAGGTTCTGGACTGGGCCCTGCGGCACGCCCGGTGAACGACCTGCGGATCACCCACATCGGCGGCCCCACCACCCTGATCGAGCTGGCCGGGGTGCGGCTGCTCACCGACCCGACCTTCGACGAACCGGGCCGGCGGTACTCGTTCGGCCTCGGCACGTCCTCGGTCAAGACGGCCGGCCCGGCGGTGGCCGCCGGTGAACTCGGGCCGATCGACGCGGTGCTGCTCACCCACGACCACCACGGGGACAATCTGGACGTCGCGGGCCGGGCGCTGCTGCCGTCCGTGCCGGTGGTGCTGACCACGGTGAGCGGGGCCCGCCGGCTCGGCGGCAACGCCACCGGGCTGGCGCCGTGGCGGACCGCCCGGGTCGGTGAGATCGAGGTCACCGCCACCCCGGCCCGGCACGGCCCGCCGCTGAGCCGGCCCCTCGTCGGCGAGGCCGTCGGGTTCGCCCTACGGCCGCCCGGCAGCTCATCGGTGATCTGGATCTCCGGGGACACCGTGCTGTTCGGCGGGGTCCGGCAGGTGGCGGCCCGGTTCACCGTCGACACCGCGATCCTGCACCTCGGCGACGTCCGGTTCGGGCTCACCGGCCCGATCAGCTACACCATGAACGGCCGGGACGCGGCCGGCCTCGTCGAGTCCCTGCGGCCGCGGAAGGTCGTGCCGGTCCACTACGAGGGCTGGTCGCACTTCCATGAGGGGCGCGCCGGTGTGGAGGCCGCCTTCCCGCCCGGCACCCTGACCTGGCTCACACCCGGAGTGCCCACCACGGTCTGAGCCCGGCCACTCTCCACAAAGCAGAGCGGCCCGCACCTTGATCGGTGCGGGCCGCTCTCGCTGTAGTCCCGAAGGGATTCGAACCCTCGCTACCGCCTTGAGAGGGCGGCGTCCTAGGCCGCTAGACGACGGGACCCCATATTCGCCTCCGGCTTTCCCCGGCGGCGCGCTGAACTCTATCAGCCCGCGGCCCGCAGCCGAAATCGGATATCCACCCACCTCAGAGCCCCGCCCCGACTCCCTCCGGCCGGCTCCCGCACTACCTCAAGGCGCGCTCCAGCCCTGACAACCCGGCTGGATCTCCCCGGCTGGCTCCCAGGGCTGTCTCGAGACACGCGTGACAACCAGCTGGATCTTCACGGCCGGCTCCCCGGGCTGACTCAGCCCCTCCGAAACAGCCCTGGGAGCCGGCCGGGCTGGTGCGGGTGGGTGGGCTCTGGTCGTACCGGGAATGGGGCCGGGAAAGCGAAACGGCCCGCATCCGGAGATGCGGGCCGTTTCCGATGTAGTCCCGAAGGGATTCGAACCCTCGCTACCGCCTTGAGAGGGCGGCGTCCTAGGCCGCTAGACGACGGGACCAGAACGTGCTGTTTCACTGCTTCCAGCACTGCCCTCCCGGAGGAGGGCCGCGCTGGGGTACCAGGACTCGAACCTAGACTAGCTGAACCAGAATCAGCCGGGCTGCCAATTACCCCATACCCCATTTGGCCCGGCTTGCCGCGCCGGAGAGAACTTTACCCGAGCCCCTCCGGCCCGCCAAATCGGGTCACCCGAATAGATCAGCGTGATGCCGGGCCCACCGCGCGTAGGTGGTCGCGGGACGGCCGAGGAGATCGGCGACCGTCGACACCGCCTGCTGGGGATGTGCCGTGAGCTGGGCGAGCCCGTCCAGGTACCACCGCCCGTACTCCCCCATGGCCAGCTCGAACTGGGCGACCGCCGCCTCGCCGGTCAGCTCGACATAGCTGAGGTCCCGGCCGAGCCCCTCGGCCAGGGCGGCGACCTTCTCCGGACGGCTGAGCGCCTGGGGACCGGTCAGCTCATAGGAGTGGCCCTCGTGACCGTCGCCGAGGATCACCTCGGCGGCGACCGCGGCGATGTCCTCCTGGGCGACGGGCGCGTTGACCGCGCCGGGATAGGCGTCGCGCACCTCGTCACCGGCCCGGATCTGCGCGGCCCAGATGGTGGCGTTGGCCATGAACTCGCCCGGCTCCAGATGGGTGAAGGGCACGCCGCTGGCCTCCACGCCGTCCTCGACCGACTGCCAGTGGTCGCCCTTCGCGCCGGCCATGTCGACGATCCGGCGCACCCCGGCCTCCGCGGCCATCCGGCACACCTCGAAGACGGTGGCCGGATCGGGCGCGAGATACACCACGTCGGCGCCGGTCAGGGCGGTGGCGACCGTCGCCGGCCGGCGGAAGGAGCCGCGCACCACCTCGACGCCGGGCGGCAGCGCGGCTCGCTCCGGGTCGACGGTGAGCGCCCGGACGTCGTCCGCGCCCCGGGCCAGCAACTCGTCGACGACCATCCGGCCCACGTTTCCGGTGGCGCCGGTGACAAGGATCTTCATTCTCGTACCCCCTACGGAAACTTCTTTCCCGTAGGGTATACGGAATCATGGAGAACTACCCCCTGCTGTGGCGCGGAAATCTGCCCGCGAAGAAGGCCGCCGGGCGCCCGCCGCGGCTCAGCGTCGACGCGGTGGTGGCCTCGGCCATCCGGATAGCGGACGCGGACGGCCTGGAGGCGGCCTCGATGGCGCGGGTGGCGGCCGATCTGCGGGTGGCGACCATGACGCTTTACACGTACGTGCCGTCCCGCTCGGTCCTGGTCGATCTGATGGTCGACCAGGTGCTGCTGACCCGGCGGCTCGGCGCGACCACGGAGGGCTGGCGGGAGCGGGTGGCGGTGTTCGCGGCGCGGACCCGGGAGATGTTCGTGGCGCACCCCTGGCTGACCGAGGTGTCGCTGGTCCGGCCGCCGCTGGGGCCGGGCACGATGGCCGAGCGGGAATACATGATCGCCACGCTGAGCGGCCTGGGCCTGCCGGTCGCGGAGATCAACCGGGCGGCGATCACGGTGACGGCGTACGTCTACGCGTTCGCCCGGGAGGCCGGTGAGGACGCACGGCTCAGCCGGGTCAGCGGGCAGTCCACCGAGTCGTGGTGGTCGGAGCGCGGCGAGTTCTGGGAGAAGTGGTTCGACGTGGCGGCGTACCCGGCGATGACCGCGCTGTGGAACGCGGGCGGCTTCGAGGACCAGGCCGCGTTCGACTACGGCCTGGCCCTGCTGCTGGACGGGATCGAGCGGTCAGTCGAGTGACACGACCGGGTTCCGCAGCTCGCCGATGCCCTGGACGCTGACCGAGACGGTGTCCCCCGGCACGATCCGGCTGACCCCGGCCGGCGTGCCGGTGAGGATGATGTCGCCGGGCAGCAGCGTCATGACGTGCGACACGTAGGAGATCAGGGCCGGGATGTCGAAGACCATGTCCTTCGTACGCCCGATCTGGCGGACCTCCAGGTTCTGCGGGTCCTGGCCGACCTCGCAGCGCACCTCGACGTCGCTGACGTCCAGCCCGGTGACGATCCACGGGCCGATCGGGCAGAACGAGTCGAAGCCCTTGGCCCGGGTCCACTGCGGGTCGCTGCGCTGCAGGTCACGGGCGGTCACGTCGTTGCCGCACGTGTAGCCGAAGATCGCCTTCTCGGCGCCGGCCCGGTCGACCCGGCGGGCGCCGGCGGCCCCGATCACCACGGCCAGCTCGGCCTCCTCCTCGACCTGGCTGGTCACCGAGGGGATGCGGATGGCGTCGCCGGGGCCGATCACCGAGGTGGACGGCTTGATGAAGATCAGCGGCTCCGTGGGCACCTCGTTGCCCATCTCCTTGGCGTGGTCGGCGTAGTTGCGGCCGATTCCGATCACCTTGCTGGAGAAGATCGGGGCGAGCAGCCGGACGTCGGCCAGGGCCCACCGCTGCCCGGTGAAGCGCACCTCGTTGAAGGGCAGGCTGTCGATCTCGGCGACCGTGAGGCCCGAGGAGCCGTCGCCCTCGACGACACCGAACGACACTCCACCGGCATGAACAAAGCGGGCGAAACGCACGGGTAATCCCATCTGTAGCGGTGCTGGCGCCCGGCCGGGTGTGAGGGCCGGGCATTCCCCTACAACCTATGCCGATCGGGTTTCCGCACCGAGCCGCGGGAACGGCTCCAGGGAGAACACCACCTCCACCGGCACCTCGAAGTAGGTGCAGATCCGCAGGGCCAGGTGGAGGCTGGGACTGAACTCGCCGCGCTCCAGGTAGCCCACCGTCTGATAGTGCACCCCGAGAGCGTCGGCGAGCTGCCGCCGCGTGATGCCGCGCTCGGCGCGCAGCATGGCGATCCGGTTGAACGTGACCTCGCTGCCCATGGCTCCCTCAGACGGTCATCCGGGTCATCGCCCGCTCGCGCCGCGCCGCCACCGCGGAACCGGACTCACGGCGGGCCATCCGGCGCAGAATGCCCGGCGCCAGCACCAGCCCGGCCACCGACCACGCCACCAGCACCCCGGCCGTCTGCGGGTGGCGCCAGGAGCCGCCGATCTCCGCGGCCGCCAGGGCATCCGGCAGGAAGGCCGATCGCAGGCCCAACCCTAGCCAGTAGACCGGGAACACCTGCGCGACGCCCTGCACCCAACCGGCCAGCGCCGTGACCGGGTAGAAGATGCCGGAGACCACGGTGAGACCGATGATCGGCAGCATCATCAGCGACGCCTGACGCGGATTCTCGAAGAGCGCACCGAGCACCGCGCCCAGCGGCATGGTCGCCAGGAACGCCAGCGGCACCAGCCAGAGCAGGACCAGCACCCCGTCGGCGCCCACGGTCAGGCCGTCCACCAGGAAGAGCCCGGGCACCACGACGAACAGGCAGCTGACCACGGCCACCCCGGCGACCAGCACGATCTTGCCGATCAGGTAGCCGGTCATCCCGTTCGGTGTGGCCTTGGCCCGCAGCAGTGTGCCGTCCTCCCGGTCCATCGTGAGGTACTGCATCATCGTCATGAATCCGCTGATCACGATGAGCATGGCGACCGAACCGACCAGGCTGTGCGCGCCCAGCCCGAACGTGGTGCCGGGAATGGTGCTGTCGCGCATCCAGATGAGCGCGATCACCAGGAAGAAGGCGGGCAGGAAATACCCGAACAGGTCGGTCCCGCTGCTCATGCTCTGCCGCAACTCGATCAGGCCGCGCCGCAGGCCCAGCCCCACCACCCGCATCATCGCGCGCCCCCCTCGGCGTCCCGGACCAACTTCATATACGTCTCCTCGAGGCTGCTCGGCCGCACCTCCAGGTCACCGATCGCGTCGCCGTGCTGGCGGAACAGCTCCCGCACGAAACCGGTCGCGTCCGCCGCCGAGTGCACGAACCGCTGCCCCTCCCGCGTCCAGCGGATCTCCGTCTCGCCGGCCACCTGCCGGGACAGCTCGTCGGCCGAGCCGTCCGCGACGATCCGCCCCTCGGCCAGGATCAGGATGCGGTCGGCCAGCTTCTCCGCCTCGTCGAGGTCGTGCGTGGTCAACATGATGGTGGTCTCGTCCACGTCGGTCAGCCGGTGCACCAGATCGTGGAACTCGCGCCGCGCCTCCGGGTCGAAGCCGACCGTCGGCTCGTCGAGGAAGAGCAGCTCGGGGCGCCCGACGATGCCGATCGCGACGTCGAGGCGGCGCCGCTGACCGCCGGACAACCGGGCGATCCGGGTGCCCGCCGACCCGGTCAGCCCCACCACCTCGAGCAGCTCGTCGACCGGCCAGGGGCGCGGCCGGTCGGCCGTCGAGAACTCCGTGTAGTAGCCGCCGAGATGGTGCAGCAGCTCCCGGACCTTCCACTTGCTGTGGTCCCGCCAGGATTGGAGCACCACACCGAGCCGGGCCCGCCACTGCTCCGCCCCCTGCTCCGGGTCGGCGCCGAGCACGCGCACCCGGCCACCGGACCGCCGGCGGAAACCCTCCAGGATCTCGATCGTGGTCGTCTTGCCCGCGCCGTTGGGCCCGAGCAGGACGAGCACCTCGCCGGCGGACGCCGTGAAGTCGACGCCGGCCAGCACTTCCTTGTCGCCGTAGGACATGCGGAGATCGCGGACCTCGATGACCGGCTCCGCCCCCGGCGTGTCGGCCACGGCGCCCGCGGCCAATACCGATCCCGTCATGTCGAGCACACTATCAAACTCGTAGTACATGTACTACACATCAGCGTACGTCTTTAGTGCCACTTCTCGTGGCGGAACTCATTCGCGCCAAACGGTGATCGTGTTGATCGCCTTGGCTAGATACATTGGTGCGATGGGGATCAAGCAGGTGAGGGCACTCACCACCACGCTGCCCTCGGTCACCTGGATTCCCCTCGCCCGGGCGCACTCCGAGCGCGCCGACCAGATGACCGCGGGCCACCGTGCCCGTCGCGCGACGGGCGACAAGCACGCCATCGAGGACTTCCTGTACGACTACTACGGGACCCGCCCGTCGCTGCTGCGCCGCTGGCATCCCGGAGTCGGCACCGGCCTGTCCCCGGCCCCCGACGGCCTGGCCGAGCACGCCGGCTGGAAGTTCTACCTGACGTACGAGGACGGGGTCGTCACCCTCGACCAGGACGCGTTCATGCACGCCCGCGCCGAGAGCGTCCGCTACATCCACGGCCTGCTCACCGCGACCGCGTCCCGCCCGGTCTTCTCCGGCTGCTTCGGCCTGCACGAGTGGGCCATGGTCTACCGCGACACGGAGCACCGCCACGAGCTGCCGCTGCGCCTCGGCCAGGAGGGCACCGACCAGGTGGTCGAGCAGCACACCATCCGCTGCACCCACTTCGACGCGTTCCGGTTCTTCACGCCCGAGGCGGTCGGGCTCAACCGGTTGCAGCCCACCCGCGCCACGCAGGTCGACCTGGACCAGCCCGGCTGCCTGCACGCCGCGATGGACGTGCACAAGTGGGCACAGAAACTCGGGCCCGCCGTCCCGGGCGCGCTGGCCCTGGACTGCTTCGCCCTGGCCGGCGAGATCCGGCTGCTGGACATGCAGGCGAGTCCGTACGATCTGACGTCCTACGGCCATCCCCCGGTCAAGATAGAGACCGCGGAGGGCAAGGCGGAGTATGTGGCTCGCCAGCGGGAGCTGGCCCGCCGGGCGGCCGGCCTGCGCAGCCGGTTGATCCGTGTCTGCGAGGCCCTGCTCGGGCCGGAGGCCGCTGCTCAGAACCGCGAGGCCGTCGCCCCTTTCAACCAGCGCTGATCGGGGAGGACCCGGCTCGGGTGGCTCCGCGCTGAACCACCCGAGCCGAGCCGGCGGCCGTGTCGGAGACCGCCTCCAGCCGGCCCGTCACTGGGGACGCACTCCACGTGGGCCGCGGCTGGGGCCCGGCCTGGCTGCCACAAATCGGGTAGTAGCCACCAGGCCGGACCTGACGGTGAGCGTACCGCCAGTTGCCCGGCGACGGGTAGTCCCATGACACGTGGTAAGTACCCTAACGGGTGAGCAGGTGGGAGCGCAGGGCCGCCAGCTCGTCGTCGGTGAGACCGATCTCCTTGGCGTAGGACTCGACCGATCCGTGCAGCTCACGGAGGTCGTCGAGGAACAGGTGCATGGCCTCGGCCGGGGAGTCGAACATGTGGTCCTTCCCCTGGACCGACTCCGGGCTGACCCGCAGGATGGACGCGGTCAGCCGGCGCATCGCCTCGGTGGTCAGCGCGTAGTCGGCGGCGATGTCCTCGTCGGACACCCCGAGCAGCGACAGGGTCAGAGCGCACACCGTGCCGGTCCGGTCCTTGCCGGCCATGCAGTGCACCACCACCGGTGCGGCCTCCGCGTCGGCGATCAGGCGCAGCGACCCGGCGATGCCCTCCCGGCCGTCCTCCGCGAAGTTGAGGTAGCGGTCGGCCAGCCAGCGCGCGCGCACCGACTCCTCGGGCTGCTCGATCTCGTCCCAGTCCACGTGCCGGAGGACCAGGTTGCGGTAGTCGACGCGGTGCGACTCGGCGACCCGGCCGAACTTCTCCACCTCGGACGGGCGCCGCAGGTCGATCACGGTCCGGACCCCGAGGGAAGCGAAGGTCTCGGCGTCCTCCTCGTCCAGGCTGTGCAGCGCGTCGGCCCGGAACAGCCGCCGCCAGCGCACCCGGCGCCCGTCGAGACCGGCGTAACCGCCCACGTCGCGGAAGTTGAACGCCCCGGAGAAGGTCAGGTTTCGTGAGTACTCTTCGGCCACCACGCCCCCAACCTATCCGGCGGCGCCGATCGCCTCACCGGTCGATTTCGTCACTCTTGCCGGTACGTTGCGTCTCAGCTATTGGATTTCCGGCATCGGCTGCGGTAGGCCGTGGCATGCTTCCACCCGTGACCCACTCCGTGCTGATTATTCGCACCTGGCGCGCCGGCTGACCTCTCGCCGACGCGCAGACCTCCCGCATCCGCGGGGGGTCTTTTTGTTGTTGCTGTGGGTGACCGACCGAAAGGACATCCCCTGATGGAGTACCAGGTGTTCGACACGACGCTGCGCGACGGTGGGCAGCGCGAGGGAATCAGCTACACGGTCGCCGACAAGCTCGCCGTCGCGCGCCTGCTGGACGAGTTCGGAGTGGGCTTCATCGAGGGCGGCTGGCCCGGCGCCATGCCCAAGGACACCGAATTCTTCGAACGGGCGAAAACCGAGCTGGAGCTACGGCACGCGGTGCTCGTCGCGTTCGGCGCCACCCGCAAGGCCGGCGTGGACGTGGCCGACGATCCCCAGGTCAAGGCGCTGCTGGACGCCGGGACCCCGGTGGTCTGCGTGGTCGCGAAGTCCGACATCCGGCACGTCGAACGGGCGCTGCGCACCACCGGCGACGAGAACCTGGACATGGTCCGGGACACCGTCCGGCACCTGGTCGCCAACGGCCGCCGCGCCTTCGTGGACTGTGAGCACTTCTTCGACGGCTTCCGGTACGACCCGGAGTACACCGCGAGCGTGGTGAAGGCGGCCATCGAGGCGGGCGCCGAGCGGGTCGTCATGTGCGACACCAACGGCGGCATGCTCCCGTCGATGGTCACCAAGGCGATCAACGAGGTGGTCGAGCGGACCGGGGTGACCCCGGACCGGCTCGGCATCCACTGCCAGAACGACACCGCCTGCGCGGTCGCCAACACGGTCGCCGCGGTCGAGGCCGGGGTCAGGCACTTCCAGTGCACCGCCAACGGGTACGGCGAGCGCCCCGGCAACGCCGACCTGTTCGCCACGGTCAGCAACCTGCAACTCAAGCTCGGGCTGAAGGTCCTACCGGACGGATGCCTGGAGAAGGCGACGCGGGTCTCCACCGCGCTCGCCGAGATCGCCAACATCGCCCCCGACACCCACCAGGCCTATGTCGGGGCCGCCGCGTTCGCCCACAAGGCGGGCCTGCACGCGAGCGCGATCAAGGTGGATCCGCTGCTCTACAACCACATCGACCCATCGGTCGTCGGCAACGACATGCGGATCCTGGTAACCGAGATGGCCGGCCGGGCCAGCATCGAGCTCAAGAGCCGTGAGCTCGGACTGGACCTGGCCGGCCACCCCGACACCCTGTCGAAGGTGACGCAGCGGGTCAAGGACCTGGAAGCCGAGGGCTGGTCCTTCGAGGCCGCCGACGCCTCCTTCGAGCTGCTGGTCCGCAACGAGCTGCCCGGCGTGGACGTGGCGAGGCCGTTCGCCCTGGAGTCGTACCGGGTGCTGGTCGAGCACCGCGAGGACGGCGCGGTCATCTCCGAGGCCACCGTCAAGGTCCGCGTCCGCGGCGAACGGGTGATCGCCACGGCCGAGGGCAACGGCCCGGTCAACGCCCTGGACGAAGCGCTGCGCACCGCCCTCGGCAACCACTACCCGCAGCTGAAGACGTTCGAGCTCTCCGACTTCAAGGTGCGGATCCTGGAGGGCAGCCACGGCACCAACGCGATCACCCGGGTGCTGCTGGAGACCAGCGACCACAACCGCGAGTGGACCACGGTCGGGGTCCACGAGAACATCGTCGAGGCCAGCTGGACAGCCCTGGTGGACTCCCTGACCTACGGTTTGGCCCGAACGTCCTCTCCTGCCTGACGCTGTGCCCGGGCGGCCGCGCTGATCAGTTCGATCGCGGCCGCCCCCGGCATCGGGTCCAACCGGCTGCCGTCGCGCAGCCGTAGCGCCACGCTGCCGTCCGCGGCCTCCCGGGCGCCGATCACCGCGAGGTACGGGACCCTCCGGCACTCCCGGATCCGGGCGCCGACCGAGCCCTCGTGCAGCACCTCCACCCGCAGCGCGGCGGCCTGCGCGGCGAACTCGCGGGCCGCCTCGTCCTGGTCGGCGCCGACCGGCAGGACCGCCAGCTGGACCGGGGCGTACCAGACCGGGAACGCGCCGCCGTGCACCTCGATCAGGTGCCCGAACAGCCGCTCCATCGACCCGGCCAGGCTGCGGTGCACCATCACCGGACGGGACCGGCCGCCGCTCGCGTCCGCGTACTCCAGCTCGAACCGCTCCGGCTGGTGGTAGTCGACCTGGACGGTGGCGAGGGTCCACTCCCGGCCGGACGGATCGACCACCTGAACGTCGATCTTCGGGCCGTAGAACGCCGCTTCGCCCGGCGCCTCGGCGTACGAGATCCGCTCCCCGGAAAGCGCGGCGCGCAGCAGCCCCTCGGCCCGCGCCCACATCGCGTCGTCGCCGCCGTACTTCTTCCCGGGCCCGCGCAGCGACAGCCGGTAGGCGACCGGGCCCACGCCGAGCGCGGCGTGCGCCTCGCGCATCAGCCGCAGCACCCCGGCCACCTCGGCGCTCGCCTGGTCCTCGGCGCAGAACACGTGCGCGTCGTTGAGCAGCATCGACCGGACCCGGGACAGGCCGCCGACGACCCCCGAGCGTTCCGCCCGGTACATCGGTCCCAGCTCGGCGATCCGCAACGGCAGTTCCCGGTACGAGCGACCGCGCGCCCGGAAGATCAGGGCGTGATGCGGGCAGAGGCTGGGACGCAGGACCAGCTCGTCCTCACCGGCCCGCATCGGCGGGAACATGCCGTCGGCGAAGTTGTGCCAGTGACCGGACAACTCGTACATCCAGCGCCTGCCCAGCGCCGGGGAGTAGACGTGCCGGTAGCCGGCGCGGCGCTCCAGCTCGTACAGATAGGACTCGACCTCGTGGCGGGCGGCCGCGCCGGCCGGCAGCCAGAACGGCAGGCCCGCGCCGATCAGCGGGTCGGAGTCGAACAGGTCCAGCTCGCGGCCGAGCCGGCGGTGGTCTACGGACATCGTGGGTCTCCTCGAGAAACTCCGGACCCCGGAACGACACAGCCCCGGGCAGGTCGCCCGGGGCCGTGGTCGTCGCTGTCAGCTCAGCGCGATCGGACGCCGGGACATCCCGGCGTGGTCGTGATCGAGCTCGGCATCATGCCCACGAGGTTAGGCGGCGCCGCCGCGCGCGGCGAGCCAGTTTTCGGCGAGGAGCTGGTAGAGGTAGTGGTCCTGCCAGTCGCCGGCGATCCGCAGGTAGCGCGGGGCCATGCCGAAACGCTGGAAGCCGTTGCGTTCCAGGACCCGCTGCGACCGGACGTTGTGCAGCAGTGTGCCCGCCTCCAGCCGGTGCAGGCCGTAGGTGGTGAACGCCTGCTCGGCGACCGCGGCCACGGCGGCGCCCGCCACCCCGCGCCCGGCGACCGCCGCGGCCACCCAGTAGCCGAGGTTCGCCGACTGGAAGGGGCCGTGCACGACGTTGGAGAGGTTGACCCGGCCGACGATCCGGCCGTCCTCGACGATCGCGTGCGGCAGCGCGTTGCCCTGGCGCAGCGTGTCGGAGATGATCTGCCACTGGCCCGCGGTGGTGTAGAACTCCTCCGGCCGCTCCGGCTCCCAGGGCGCCAGGTGCTCCCGGTTGGCCCGCACCAGGACGGCCAGCTCCTCGGCGTCCGCCGGGCTGATCAGACGGATGATGATCATGCGGCCGGCACCGTCACCCAGGCGATCACCGCTCGGTGATCCGACTCGGCCACCGGGAACACTTTCACGTCCTTCACCCCGATCCGCTCGTCGACCAGCACGTGGTCGATGGTGACCGGTGGGATCGGATCCCCGTCGTACGGCCCCCAGCTGCCCACCAGGCCCGCACCGACGGCGTCGGCGGCGTCCCGGTAGCCGGTGCCGATCAGCTCGCGCAGCCGCCGGTGGTCGAGCGTCGCGTTGAAGTCGCCCATCAGGATCTTCGGCAGCCCGCCCTCGGCCGGCACCTGCTCCCGCAGATCGGTGGACCAGTCGGGGATCAGGTCCCGGTCCGACGGGGCGAGCGGGTGCACCGACTCGATGTAGACCGTCCCGGCGCCCGGCACCTGGACGGCGGCGTGGGCCTGCTGGAAGCCGCCGGTGTTGCGTTTGGCGGCCTGCTCGGCGAACGGATGGCGGGAGTAGAGGCCGGAGCCGCTCGCGCCCCACTCCGGGGCGAACTGGCGGTACGGCAGGATCTCCTCGAGACCCGCCAGCCGCAGCGCGTTCTGCCCGCGTTCGGTGAACTCCTGCACGGCCAGCACATCCACCCGCTGGTCCCGGACCAGCTTCACGACCGCTTCCGGGTCGGCGCCACTGAACAGCAGGTTCGTCGTCATCACCCGCATCTCGACGCCGCTGGACGGGCCCCGGTCCGAGTCCGGCAGGGCGCGCGGCACCACGGCCACCGCGAAGCCGAACGCGATCAGGGCCGCCACCGCGGCGGCCGCCCACCGGCGGGCGATCAGCGACGCGGCGAGCGGTATCAGCGTCCACACGGCGACGTACGGCGTGAACGCCAGGAGCATGACCCAGTAGCCGGCCTCCCACCCGAAGGTGCGCCCCAGCAGCCAGACGGCCGCCGGGATCAGCGACAACCAGAGCAGGACGGTGAGAACGATGCGGCGGCGGCGCCGGGCCGGGCGGACCGCCGGCGGCGCGTCGGTGATCGTCATGGCGGCGACGTTATCCGTCCACCGCCACCGCCCGTCGCCAACGCGCTCCACGTCACATCCCCGGCGACACCGGCCCGGGGCCGTAGGGCCCCGGGCCGGCGCGGCGTCAGACCTCGGCGTCGGCCAGGTCGCCGAACTCGGCCAGCTCGTCCCGGATCACCGCGCCGTCGCCCTCGACGACCAGGGTCAGCCGGTCGGTCGACAGATGGTCGGCGGCCGCCTGCGACACCCGCTCGACGGTCGCCTCCAAATACTCCCGGCGCAGCGTCTCGTAGTAGTCGTCGGGCAGGCCGTGCACCACCAGGGAGGCCAGCGCGCCGGCGATCGCGCCCGGCGTCTGCATCTCCACCGACAGCTGGCCGGCCCGCCAGGAACGCGCCACCTCCAGCTCCGCCTCGGTCACCCCCTCGGCCTCGGTACGCGCGATCTCGCCGAGGGTGTCCCGGATCGCCGGGGCGGTCACCGCGGTCTGCACCCCGGCGGCCACCTCGAAACGGCCGGACCGGCGGGTCATCGCGTACGAGCCGCGGATGCCGTACGTGTAGCCCTTCACCTCGCGGATCAGGTGGTTCAGCCGGGACGTGAAGGCGCCGCCCAGCACGGTCGCGGCCAGCGTCATCGGCACGTAGTCGGGGGTCGCCCGCTCCGGCGCCCGGTGCCCCAGCCGCAGCGTCGACTGCACCGAACCGGGCCGGTCCACCAGAATCGTGCGGCGCCGGTCCGGCAGCACCACGCCGAGCGGCCCGGCCGGCTCCAGCGGCTCCCCCGAGGTGCCCTCGAAGGCGGCCTCGGCGAGCGCGTCCAGATCCAGCCCGTCCAGGTCACCGGCGACCAGCAGCACGCCCGGCCGCAGCAGCCACGCCTCGTGGAAGGCCAGCACGTCCTCCACCGTCACCGCGGCCACCGAGGTGGGGTCGCCGTGCAGCGGGCGGCTGTACCGTCCGTCGGCGCCGAACAGGTCGCCGCGCAGGGCCGCGTCGGCCCGCGGGCCGGGCTGCGCCCAGTCCATCCGCAGCGCGGTCACCTCGTCGTCGCGGACCCGGGCCACGTCCGCCGGGTCCAGCTTCGGGGTCCGGGCGGCCTCGGCAGCCAGGCGGACCGCGCCGGCCAGCAGCGGGCCGGGCGCCGACACGCCGACCCGGAAGGCGTCCCAGTCCACCGACGGGGCGAGCTCCGCGCCCAGACCCTCCAGCGCCAGGGCGTACGCCGCCGAGTCCCGCTTGCGGGTGCCCTCCTCCAGCGACTTGGCGAGCACCGTGGCGGTGCCCTCCCGGCCGGCGGTCTCCCGGGCCGCTCCGGCGTCCAGCAGCAGGACGGCGCTGGCCAGGATCTGACCCGGCAGATGGGCGGCGATCACGGTGCCGCCGTGCGCGGAGATCCGGCGGACGGCCGGGAACGCGTACGGACGGGCGGCGCCCGGGGCCGGGCGGGACGTGACGAGGGTCATGACGGCTCCCCGGGAAGGTAGGTGAGGGTGACGCGGGACTCGGGGCGCAGCACTTCCTTCGCCGCCTCGGTGACGTCCTCGGCGGTGATGGCCAGCCACTGCGCCAGGCGCTCGGCGGCCGCGGCCGGGTCACCGAACTGGGTGGCGTACCGGCCGAGGGTGTCGGCCCGGCCGCCGGCCGTGGACACCTGCCGCCACCAGGCGGTGGTGAGCAGCGCCTTGGCACGGTTCAGCTCGTCGTCGGTGACCGGCTCGTCGATCAGGCTGCGCATCACGTCGGACAGGCCCGCCTCCAGGGTCTCCAGGGAGACGCCGTCCTTGGCGGTGGCCGTGACGATCAGCGGGGCCGGGGCGTGTGCCAGGTCGACGCCGTACGCGCCGATGTAGTCCGGCTGGGCGATCCGGGCGCCGTCGGCGAGGCGCTGGTAGAGGCGGCTGCCCCGCCCGTTGCCGAGCACCGTGGCGAGGACGGTCATCGCGTCGTACCCCTTGGTGCCGAACGGATAGGTCCGGTGCGAGAGGTAGATCCGCGGGGCCGGCACCGCGGCCGTCACCTCCTCCCGGGCCGGTTCGGGGGCCGGGCCGGGCAGTGTGCCGTCCGGCGCCGGCGGGATGTCCGGCACCGCGGCGATCGCCCCGAAATACTTCTCCGCCAGGGCGAACACCTCGGCCGCGCCGGCGTCGCCGACGACCGTGAGGACCGCGTTGTTCGGCGCGTAGTACTGCTGGTGGAACGCCTTGAAGGTGTCCAGGTCCGCGGCGTTCAGGTCCTCCATCGACCCGATCGTGGCGTGATGGTACGGATGGCCCGGCGGGTAGAGCAGCGGCAACAGGCGCAGCCAGGCGTCGCCGTAGGGCACGTTCTCGTACCGCTGGCGCCGTTCGTTCTTCACCACCTCGCGCTGGTTGTCCAGCGTCTCCTGGGTGAGCGCCGGAACCAGGCCGCCCATCCGGTCCGCCTCCAGCCAGAGCGCCAGCTCCAGGTGCTCGGAGGGCATGGTCTCGAAGTAGTTCGTCCGGTCCGGGTTGGTCGTCGCGTTCAGCGAGCCGCCGTTGCCCTGCACCAGCTTCATGTGCTCGGTCTTCCGAACGTGCTGCGACCCCTCGAACATCAGGTGCTCGAAGAGGTGCGCGAACCCGGTCTGGCCCGGCGGTTCGTGCCGGGAGCCGACGTCATACCAGAGGTTGACGCAGACGACCGGCGCCGTCCGGTCCTCGCTGACGACGACGCGCAGGCCGTTCGCGAGCCGCGTGGTTTCGATGGGCCACGGATAACCGGTCGTGGCGACCGGTGCGGTTGGTGACGTCACCCGACCAATCTTGCCCTGTCGCGGACGGTTCCGGCGCGGCCGGACATCAATCTCGATGGCGCGTGATCACCGCGGGTGCGATGCTGGGCGCCGTGTTCGAGGACGTGTCCCGGGGAGAATGACCAGATGGCTGACGTATCGATCCGGCCCGGACTGGTCATCCCGGAGGCCGAGCTGAGCTGGCGGTTCTCCCGCTCCAGCGGCCCCGGCGGCCAGGGCGTGAACACCACCGACTCCCGCGTCGAACTGTCCTGGGACCTGGCCGGCTCCGGCGTGCTCTCCCCCACGCTGCGCGACCGGGCCGTCGAACGGCTGGGCAACCGCCTGGTCACCGGCGTGCTGACCATCACCGCCTCGGAACACCGCTCGCAGCTGCGCAACCGCGAGGCCGCCGAGGCCCGGCTCGCCTCCGTCGTGGCCGCCGCCATCGCTCCCCCGCCCCGCCAGCGCCGCGCCACCAAACCGACCCGGGGCTCGGTCGAACGGCGCATCGCCGACAAGAAGCGCCGGGCCCAGGTGAAACGCGGCCGGGGCGGAGATTTCGACTGACGTCACTCGACCGGGTGACTGGCGACTAGTGTCATGAGGCTACTAGCCGTACGCTAAGCCCCATGCCGTCACACCTGCACGAAATACTCATCGAGATGTTTCGGGGACGGCCCTCCCTGGCCGCGGAGCTGCTCGATGGCCCGCTGCACGGAGATCTCCCCGAGTACGACGAGGCGCACCTCTCCTCAGCCGAGCTGACGGATGTCGCCCCCACCGAGTACCGCGCCGACGCGGTGATCACCCTGACCCGATCGGGTGACATCGTTCTCGCGGTGGTGGTCGAGGTCCAACGCCGGGCAGACGCCCAGAAACGGCGAAGTTGGCCGGCCTATGTCGCCACCCTCTACGCCCGCCTGGGCTGTCCTGTCGCTCTCCTCGTGCTGTGCCCCCAACAATCGGTGGCTGACTGGGCCATGCGGGACATCCGTCTCGGTCCGCCCGGCTCGCAGGTCACCCCGGTGGTCTTCGGCCCGGCGCAGACCCCGCTCATCACCGATCCCGCGACCGCCCGGCAGATGCCTGAGCTGGCCGTGTTGTCCACCCTCGCCCATGCCGGCGAGGCCGACCCCACCCCTCTGTTCAAGGCCCTGTTCTCTGCTCTCGACGTCATCGAAGCCGACCGCGCAGCTCTATACCATGACTTCATGCTCACGGCGCTGCCGGCCGCGACCCGCAAGCTCCTGGAGGAATTCATGACCACCACGGATCACCCGTACAAGAGTGACTGGGCCCGACGGCAGTTCGCCGAGGGCGAGGCCACGGCGATCCTCACCGTCCTCGCGGCTCGGGGGCTCGAGATCTCCGATGAGGCTCGCACCACGATCACCGGCTGCACCGACCTCGATCAGCTCACCGAGTGGATTCGCCGAGCCGCGACGGCGGAGCGGGTGGAGGATCTGGGGCTGGAAAGCCGCTAGGCAGCGCGTCAGCCCGGCGGGGGGGGGGGGGGCGGGGGGGGGGCGGCCGCCCCCGGGGGGCGGGGGGGGGGGGGGGGGGGGGGGGGGTGGGGGG
>NZ_JAGFNS010000001.1:435070-608808 GCF_017592555.1 Actinoplanes flavus
GGGGTGCACCGCCGTTGGGCCGGGCGCCCGCGGGGGGGGGGCGGGGGGGCGGGGGGGGCGCCGCCCGCCGCGTGGGGCCGGCGGTTCGGGGTGGGTTGCGGTTGATCGCTGGCCCACCCGTACCGGAAATGGGTCAGAGGACGCGGTGGACCCAGCCGAAGGGGTCTTCGGCGAGGCCGCGCTGGATTTCCACGAGCTGTTTGCGGATGCCCATGGTGACCTCGCCGGGGCCGCCGTCGGCGACGGTGAATTCGCCGTCCTCGCCGCGGATCGTGCCGATCGGGGTGATCACCGCGGCGGTGCCGCAGGCGAAGGCCTCGCGGACCCGGCCGGAGGCGGCGCCCTCGCGCCACTCGTCGAGGCTGATCGGGCGTTCCTCGACGCGGCGGCCGGCCCGTTCGGCCAGCTTGATCACCGAGTCGCGGGTGATGCCGGGAAGGATGGTGCCGGTCAGCGGTGGGGTGACCAGGGTGCCGTCGTCGAGGACCAGGAAGACGTTCATGCCGCCCAGCTCGTCGATGTACTTCCGCTGCACCGCGTCGAGGTAGACGACCTGGTCGCAGCCGTGTTCGGCGGCTTCGGCCTGCGCCGAGAGGCCGGCCGCGTAGTTGCCGCCGCACTTGGCCGCGCCGGTGCCTCCGGGGGCGGCCCGGGTGAAGTCGGGCGACACCCAGATCGTCACCGGCTTGACGCCGCCGGAGAAGTACGGTCCGACCGGGGAGGCGATGACCAGGTAGAGGTACTCGGTGGCGGGCCGGACACCGAGGAAGACCTCGCTCGCGTAGGCGAACGGGCGCAGGTAGAGGCTGCCCTCCGGGTCCTGGGGGATCCAGCCGCGGTCGATCCGGATGATCTCGTGCAGTGACTGGAGGAACGTCTCGACCGGCAGGGCCGGCATGGCCATCCGCTGGGCGGACAGGTTGAACCGCTTGGCGTTGGCGTCCGGGCGGAACATCGCGACACCGCCGTCGGGCAGCGTGTACGCCTTCAGGCCCTCGAAGATCTCCTGGGCGTAGTGCAGCACGGCGCTGGCCGGGTCCATCGGGATGGGCGCGCGGGCCTCGACACGGGGTTCATACCACCCCTTACCGTCGGCGTAGCGCACGGTGACCATGTGGTCGGTGAAGATGCGGCCGAAGCCGGGGTTGGCCAGTAGGGCGACGCGATCCGCGTCGCTCACGGGTGCCGAATTCGGACGGATCTCGAAATTGAGGTTGTCATCACCATTCATGGCGAATTGACCTGCTTTCCACAGAAGAATACAAGCATGCGGGGGCACCCGTAGTGCCCCATGAATTTACCCCGAACGGCCGTTAACACAACGGCCGCGGGTGAGGTGACGGGTGAAGTCCGCTCAGAGGGCGGAGGCGACCCGGTCGCCGACCTCGGCGGTACGCAGCGGCGCGCCCGGAGCACGGGACGCGACCTCGGCCGCGACCGCCTCGGTTACTCGCCGGGCCTCGTCGAGCCGGCCCAGGTGCTCCAGCAGCAGGGCGGCGGACAGGATGGCGGCCGCCGGGTCGGCGATGCCCTTGCCGGCGATGTCCGGCGCGGAGCCGTGCACCGGCTCGAACGTCGACGGGTACTTCCGCTCGGGGTTGACGGAGCCGCTGGCCGCCATACCGATGCCGCCGGTCACGGCGGCGGCGATGTCGGTGAGGATGTCACCGAAGAGGTTGTCGGTCACCACCACGTCGAACCGCTGCGGGTTGCTCACCATGAACATGCTGGCGGCGTCGATGTGCTGGTACTCCGTGGTGACCTCGGGGAACTCCGCGGCGACGGCGGCGAAGGCCCGGGACCACAGGTTGCCGGCGTGGGTCAGCACGTTGGTCTTGTGCACCAGGGTGACGTGGCGGCGGTCGCGGCGCTGGGCGCGGGCGAACGCGTCGCGGATGACCCGCTCGACGCCGTGCCGCGTGTTCAGGCTCTCCTCGGTGGCGATCTCGGCGGGGGTGTTCTTGTGCAGAACGCCGCCGGCGCCGACGTAGAGGCCCTCGGTGCCCTCACGGACCACGACCATGTCGATCTCGCCGGCCTTGACGCCGGAGAGCGGGCTGGTGGTGCCCGGCCACAGCTTGCTGGGGCGGAGGTTCACATACTGGTCGAAGTCGAAGCGGAGCTTCAGCAGCAGTCCGCGCTCCAGGACGCCCGGCGGGACGCTCGGGTCGCCGATGGCGCCCAGCAGGATGGCGTCGTGGCCGGCCAGCTCGTCCTGGACGGACGACGGCAGGACCTCGCCGGTGCGGTGGTAGAGGCGGGCGCCGAGGTCGTACTCCTGGTACTCGGTGCCGGGGAGGACGGCATCGATGACCTTGCGGGCCTGCGCGGTCACCTCAGTGCCGATGCCGTCGCCGCCGACAACCGCGATCCGCGCCACGCTCACGTCAACTCTCCCCACACGTCCGGTCAACCCTCGGCCAGGCTACTCGCCCGTCCCGAAACACGGAACGGGAGTCCCACCAAGCGAACAGCCCCCTGGCCGCGGCAAACGGTCAGGGGGCTGTGGCGACGAGAAGTCCCGCCGGGATACACACCGCTCGCCCCGGGACGGGCGACGTCACCCGAAGACGGGCCCACTCGAGACGCGCGGCTGGGACAACGCTAGCGATGCGGACTAATGACGCGCAAGCCGCGCGCCCCGCGTGTCGGGCTCACTCACTCGGCACGGAGGTCGACCACCGCGGCCCGGGACGCACCGATCTCGGCGGCCACCCGGCCCAGCAGATCCGGCTCCACCGACGAATCCACGGTGAGGGTCATCAGCGCCTCGCCGCCGGCCGCACGGCGGGAGACCCGCATGGCCGCGATGTTCACCCCGGCCCGGCCCAGGGTGGTGCCGATCCGGCCGACCACGCCGGGCCGGTCGGTGTAGCGGAAGAACAGCAGCACCCCGCCCAGCGGCAGGTCCAGGTCGAAATCGTCCACCTCGACGAGCGTGGCGGCGGGCCGCCCGGCGACGCTCACGGTGCGGCCGTCCGGCAGGCCGCCGCGGACCCGGATCAGGTCGCCCGGCTCCTCGACGGCCGCCGTCTCCACCGTGACACCGCGCTCGGCGGCCAGGCGGGGCGCGTTCACGTACGTCACCGGCTCGCTCACCACCGGCGCGAACAGCCCCTTCAGCACGGCCAGCTCGAGGACCGTGACGTCGTGCCCGGCGGCCGCCCCGTGCACCTCGACGGTCACCCGTTCGGGCAGGTGGCCGGCGACCGCGGTGAGCACCCGGCCCAGCCGCTCGGCGAGCGGCAGCAGCGGGCGGACGTCCTCGTCGACCGGCCCTCCGGCGCGGACGTTGACGGCGTCCGGGACGAACTCGCCGCGCAACGCGAGGCTCACACTGCGGGCCACCGCGAGGCCGGCCTTGTCCTGCGCCTCCACGGTCGACGCGCCCAGATGCGGGGTGACCACCACGTTGTCCAGAGTGAACAGCGGCGACGCGGTGAGCGGCTCGGTCTCGAACACGTCCAGCCCGGCGCCGGCCACCCGTCCGTCGGCGAGGGCCTCGGCCAGCGCCCGCTCGTCGACCAGCCCGCCCCGGGCCGCGTTGACGATCCGCACCCCGGGTTTGACCAGCGCCAGCTCCTTCTCCCCGATCAAACCCACGGTCTCCGGGGTACGGGGAAGATGCACCGAGATGAAATCACTCTCCCGGAGCAGCTCCTCCAGGGTGACGAGCCGGACCCCGAGCTGGGCGGCACGGGCCGGCTGCACGTACGGGTCGTACGCGATCAGGCGGACCCCGAAGGCGGCCATGCGCTGCGCGAAGAGGACGCCGATCCGGCCCAGCCCGGCCACCCCGACGGTCTTGCCCTGCACCTCGACGCCGGTGTAGGCGGACCGTCGCCAGGCGCCCGCCTTGAGCGCGGCGCTCGCCGCGGCGGTGTGCCGGGCCACCGCCAGCAGCAGCGCCACGGCCTGCTCGGCGGCGGAGACGATGTTGCTGGTGGGCGCGTTGACGACGAGCACTCCGCGGGCGGTGGCGGCGGGGACGTCGACGTTGTCGAGGCCGACGCCGGCGCGGGCGACGACTCTCAGGCGCCGGCCGGCGGCCAGGATCGGCGCGTCGATGCGGGTAGCGCTCCGGATGATCACCGCGTCGGCGTCGGCGAGGGCTTCCGCCAATGCCGCCCGATGCGTCCCGTCGACGTGCCTGACCTCGAAATCCTCGGCCAGCACGTCGAGTGCGGCCGCTGCCAGTTCCTCGGTGACGAGCACTACTGGACTCATGGACCTCGATATTAAAGGCCCGGCCGGGAATCCGGCCGGGCCTTCAATCGTGAATGAATCAGGCGGTCTCGGTGATCGGCCGGTCCACCCAGCTCATCATGCCGCGCAGCTTCGCACCGGTGATCTCGATCGGGTGCTTGGCGGCCTCCTCGCGGAACTTCTTGAGCTCCGGCGCGCCGGCGTCGTCGTCCGCGATCAGGCGGCGGGTGAACTCGCCGGACTGGATGTCGGCGAGGATCTTCTTCATCTCCTCCTTGACCGCCGCGTTGATCACGCGCGGGCCGGAGACGTAGTCACCGAACTCGGCGGTGTCCGAGACGCTGTAGCGCTGGCGGGCGATGCCGCCCTCGTACATGAGGTCGACGATCAGCTTGAGCTCGTGCAGGCACTCGAAGTAGGCGATCTCGGGGGCGTAACCCGCCTCGGTCAGCACCTCGAAGCCGGTCTGCACGAGCGCGGACGCGCCACCGCAGAGGACGGCCTGCTCACCGAAGAGGTCGGTCTCGGTCTCCTCCTTGAACGTCGTCTTGATGACACCGGCACGGGTGCCACCGATCGCCTTCGCATAGGAGAGCGCCAGCGCCTGGCCCTCGCCGGTCGGGTCCTGCTCGACAGCGATCAGCGCGGGGACGCCCTTGCCGTCGACGTACTGACGGCGGACCAGGTGGCCCGGGCCCTTCGGGGCGACCATGGCGATGGTCACGTCAGCCGGCGGCTTGATCAGCTCGAAGCGGATGTTCAGGCCGTGGCCGAAGAAGAGCGCCTTGCCCGCGGACAGGTTCGGCTCGATCGACTCGGTGTAGATCTTGCGCTGCGCGGTGTCCGGCGCGAGCACCATGATCACGTCGGCCCAGGCGGCGGCCTCGGCCGGGGTCTTCACGGTGAGCCCCTGCTCCTCGGCCTTCGGGCGGCTCTTCGAGCCCTCCTGCAGACCCACCACGACCTCGACGCCGGAGTCGCGCAGCGACAGCGAGTGGGCGTGGCCCTGGCTGCCGTAGCCGATCACGGCGACCTTCTTGCCCTGGATGATCGACAGGTCAGCGTCGCCGTCGTAGAAAACTTCCGCGGTCATGACTTCCTTCTTCTTTCGTGTGGGCGAGCTTAGGCGGCGCGGAGCGCGGGGCCCGTGGTGATGGAGCGGGATCCGCGGCCGATGGCCACGAGGCCCGACTGGACCATCTCCTTGATGCCGTACGGCTCGAGGTCGCGCAGCAACGCATCCAGTTTGTCGGGATTACCGGTGGCCTCGATCGTCAGGGTGTCCGGAGCGACGTCGATCACTCGCGCCCGGAACAGCTCGACGGTCTCGAGCACCTGGCTGCGCTGCGCCCGGTCGGCACGCACCTTGACCAGCAGGAGCTCGCGCTGGACCGACTGGGCCGGGTCCAGCTCCACGATCTTCAGGACGTTCACCAGCTTGTTGAGCTGTTTGGTGACCTGCTCCAGCGGCGACGACTCGGCGTCGACCACGATCGTGATGCGGCTGACGTCCGGGTTCTCCGTCTCGCCGACCGCAAGGGAGTCGATGTTGAAGCTGCGCCGGGAGAACAGCCCGCTGACCCGGGCCAGCACACCGGGCTTGTTCTCGACCAGCACGCTCAGCGTGTGCTTGTTTGTCATCAGAGGTCGTCCTCGTCGAAGGTCGGGCGCACGTCCCGGGCGAACATGATCTCGTCGTTGCTGGTGCCGGCCGCGACCATCGGCCACACCATGGCGTCCTTGCCGACCGTGAAGTCGATGACCACCGGGGCGTCGTTGATCTCCATGGCCTGCTTGATGACCTTGTCGACGTCGTCCTTCGACTCACAGCGCAGGCCGACGCAGCCGAGCGCCTCGGCCAGCTTCACGAAGTCCGGGATCCGGTGCTTGTGGGTGCCCAGCTCGGTGTTCGAGTAGCGGCCGTCGTAGAACAGCGTCTGCCACTGCCGGACCATGCCCAGGTTGCCGTTGTTGATCACGGCGACCTTGATCGGGATGCCCTCCAGGGCGCAGGTGGCCAGCTCCTGGTTGGTCATCTGGAAACAGCCGTCGCCGTCGATCGCCCACACCGTGGTGCCCGGCTGCGCGACCTTGGCGCCCATCGCGGCCGGGACCGCGTAGCCCATCGTTCCGGCGCCGCCCGAGTTGAGCCAGGTGCCCGGCTTCTCGTACTTGATGAACTGGGACGCCCACATCTGGTGCTGGCCCACACCGGCGCAGTAGATCGCGTCCGGGCCGACGATCTCGCCGAGCCGCTCGATCACGTACTGCGGGGCCAGGGTGCCGTCGGTCGGCTCCTCGTAGCCCAGCGGGTAGCGCTCCCGGATGTCGTTCAGGGTCGACCACCAGGCCCCGTACTGCTCGGCGCCGCCGGCCGTGGAGGAGACCGCCGCGATCAGCTCGTCGATCACGTGCCGGGCGTCGCCGACGATCGGCACGTCCGCGTGCCGGTTCTTGCCGATCTCGGCCGGGTCGATGTCGGCGTGCACGATCTTGGCGTCCGGGGCGAACGAGTCCAGCTTGCCGGTGACCCGGTCGTCGAAGCGGGCGCCCAGGGTGACCAGCAGGTCCGCCTTCTGCATGGCGTACACCGCCGGGACCGTACCGTGCATGCCGGGCATGCCCAGGTGCTGCGGGTGCGAGTCGGGGAACGCGCCGATGCCCATCAGCGTGGTGACCACCGGGATGCCGGTCAGCTCGGCCAGCTTGCGCAGCCCGTCGGTGGCGCCGGCCTTGTGCACGCCGCCGCCCACGTACAGCACCGGGCGCTTGGCCGCGGCGATCAGCCGGGCCGCCTCGCGGATCTGCTTGCCGTGCGGGTGCAGGGTGGGCCGGTAGCCGGGCAGGTCCAGCGCCGGCGGCCACTGGAAGGTGGTCTGCGACTGGAGCACGTCCTTCGGGATGTCCACCAGGACCGGGCCGGGCCGGCCGGTGGCCGCCAGGTGGAACGCCTCGGCCAGGATCCGGGGCAGCTCCTCGGCGTTCTGCACCAGGAAGTTGTGCTTCGTGATCGGCAGGGTGATGCCCTGGATGTCCGCCTCCTGGAAGGCGTCCGTGCCGATGTAGGGCCGGCCGACCTGTCCGGTGATCGCGACGATCGGGACCGAGTCCATGTACGCGTCGGCGATCGGCGTGACCAGGTTGGTGGCGCCCGGGCCACTGGTCGCGATGCAGACGCCGACCTTGCCGGTAGCCTGCGCGTACCCGGTGGCGGCGTGGCCCGCGCCCTGCTCGTGCCGGACCAGGATGTGCCGCACCTTCGAGTCGAACAGCGGGTCGTACGCCGGCAGGATCGCCCCGCCCGGGATGCCGAACGCGACCTCTACCCCGAGGGCCTCGAGCGACCGGACGAGCGCGCCGGCACCGGTGGTGGCTACCGGGGCCACGGTGGTGGAGACGGTGTTCACGGCCGCCGCGACGGTGGCCGGAGTGACTCGGTTGGCGAGGGATTCGGGAGTGGGTCTCGTCATGGCAGTTCAGACCTTTTCGGGTTGGTCGCACCGGTACTTGAGCAACAAAAAAGGCCCTCGTGCGGGATGCACGGGACCTAGCGCACTCTCCTCACTCGAGGACAGTGCGCTCAGATAAGTACTCGGGACGCGAAGCACATGCGGCTAACCTTGCCCCATCTCACGGCCTGAGTCAACTGATCCCACATTTTGATCACCACGGGTGGTGACGAAATCCGGATCACTCGGCAACAGCGCTCTGACCTGCCGCATTCCCGGGCCGAGCCGGACCACCTGACTGCGGGCCGGCGCGTCACTGGGCGGGTTGACCCGGGGCGCCGGCAGCGGGCGCGGCCCCGCCGGGCGCAGGGTGCGCAGCCGGGACTCGAAGTGCTCGGCCGGCACGCCCCAGCCGAACAGCGAGCCCTGCCCGAGCCGGCAGCCGGCCTCCTCGACGATCTTCCGCTGGTCCTTCGTGCCGATCCCCTCGGCCAGCACCTCCAGGCCCAGCCGGTGCCCGAGCCGGACCACCACGTCGACCAGCGGGGCGGCCGTGCCGGTCCGCGACTCCGGCTCCGCCACCAGCGCGTGGTCGATCTTCAGGATGTCCACCGGGAGGGTCCGCAGCTGGCCCAGCGACGAGTAGCCGGCGCCGAAGTCGTCCAGCGCGATCCGCACCCCGGTCTTGCGCAGCTCGGCCAGGCGGCGGACCAGCTCCTCCATGTCGGTGGCGACGGCGTGCTCGGTCACCTCCAGGACCAGGCGCTGCGGGGGGACGCCGTACTCCGCCAGCACGTCCGCGACCTGGGCGGCGTAGTCGGAGTTGTGCAGCTCCTTGGGTGACAGGTTCACCGACAGCCAGACGTCGTGGCCCTTGGCCCGCCACTCGGCGAGCTGCTTGCACGCCTGCTCCAGCACCCAGGCGCCGATCCGGTTGATCAGCCCGGACTCCTCGGCCACCGGGATGAACTCGACCGGCGGCACCCGGCCCAGCTCCGGATGGGTCCAGCGGAGCAGCGCCTCGGCGCCGACCGGGCGCATCGACGGCAGCGCCACCACCGGCTGGAAGACCAGGCTCAGCTGGCCACGGTCGATGGCGTGCCGCAGCTCACCGGTGAGCGTGCCGCGGCGGCGCAGCACCTCGTCGTACTTCGGCTGGTAGCGCTCGACCCGGTTCTTGCCGCGCTGCTTGGCGTACCGCAGGGCCAGGTCGGCGTCGTGCAGCAGCTCTCCGGTGGCGGCCACGCCCAGGCTCGCGGACAGGAAGATCGAGCCGCCGTCCACGTCGTACGGCTCCCCGAGCACGGCGAGCAGCCGGTGCGCCGCCAGCACCGCCTCGTCGGCGTCGCCGCGCATCAGCACCGCGAACTCGTCGCCGCCGAGCCGGGCCGCCACGTCGCCGGCCAGCAGGTTGCGCCGCAGCCGGGCGCCCACCTCGGCCAGCACCGCGTCACCGACGTCGTGGCCGCGCATGTCGTTGACGGTCTTGAAGCCGTCCATGTCGATGCCGATGAGCGCGGCCTCCCCCGGGCAGGAGCGCAGCGCCCGCTGGAGGCCACGCCGGTTGGCCAGCCCGGTCAGCGGGTCGGTGTGCGCCAGCTCACGGAAGTGGGCCTCGCTCTGCCGCAGCCGCAGTGTGTAGCGGCGGACGTCGTCGAGGGCCAGGTACTGCCGGGCGACCAGGGCCAGGCCCACCACGGCGGCGCCGAAGTAGCCGGCCGCGTCCAGGGTGCCGCCGCGGGCCAGGTGGTAGCCGAGCGCGCCGAGCAGGGCCAGCATCGGAAAGACCGCGTACGCTCCGCCGCGCTCCAGCACGTCACCGGTCACCTCGACCGGCCGGTCGGCGGCCCGCACCGCCCAGGCCACCACGGTCAGCCCGGCGGTCAGCAGCAGGCCGCTGGCCAGCGTGAACCCGTCGTCGCCCCGGCAGATCCCGGTGGCCAGCACGTTCGCCGCGAGGGCCACCAGGCCGACACCGGCCGACACCCGGACGGTGTGCCGCCGTGGCCGGTGCGCGTGCAGCGCCAGGACCGCGGTCAGGCCGAGGGAGAGCGCCACCAGGACGGCCGGGACGATGATCGCGGGACACCGGTACGGCGTCGCGTCGCCCAGGATGCGGGTCGGCCGGCTGAGCAGCACCCAGCCGACGAACCAGATGGCGGCCGCGATGACCAGCCCGTCCAGCACGTGCCGGAGCGCCGCGGCCGGGCCCCGGGCGGCGCCGGGCAGCGCCACCGCTCCGGCCAGCAGGATGACCACGCCGATCGTGGTGCCGGTGGCCACCGCCGTGGCGAGCGCCCGGGCGTGCCCGGGAGAGTGATGGTGGCTGGTGATCAGCACGGTGACCAGGCCGGCCAGCGCCGCGGCGGTGACCAGCGCGCCACCGGCGGCCAGCAGCAGGTGCGCCCGCCGGGCGGCGCCGGTGTGCCGGCGGCCGGAACGGGCCAGGTAGGCGACCGCCGGGACGGCGACCAGCAGGCCCACGAGTCCCGCCAGATCCATACCGGACGGTGAGTGCACGGACACACTGTGCCCGATCTTCTTCGATTCCGACACCCCCGGCGTCCCGCGCTGTGGACGGCATGGGTGGTTCCGGGCCTGGCCGGTGGCACTATTGAGGGATGCCTGAGCTGCGCTCCCGGACTTCGACCCACGGTCGCACCATGGCCGGCGCGCGCGCCCTGTGGCGCGCCACCGGCATGACCGACGACGACTTCGGCAAGCCGATCGTCGCGATCGCCAACAGTTACACCCAGTTCGTACCGGGTCATGTCCATCTCAAGGACCTCGGTGGCCTGGTCGCCGAGTCGGTGGCGGCCGCGGGTGGCGTCGGGCGCGAGTTCAACACGATCGCGGTGGACGACGGCATCGCCATGGGTCACGGCGGCATGCTCTACTCGCTGCCCAGTCGCGAGCTGATCGCCGACGCCGTTGAGTACATGGTGAACGCGCACTGCGCCGACGCCCTGGTCTGCATCTCGAACTGCGACAAGATCACCCCCGGCATGCTGATCGCCGCCCTGCGGCTGAACATCCCGACGGTCTTCGTCTCCGGCGGCCCGATGGAGGCCGGCAAGACGATCGCCATCGAGGGCGTCGTGCACGAGAAGCTCGACCTGGTCGACGCGATGAGCGCGGCCGCCAACGACAACGTGACCGAGCAGCAGCTCGACACGATCGAGCGGTCCGCCTGCCCGACCTGCGGCTCGTGCTCCGGCATGTTCACCGCCAACTCGATGAACTGCCTGACCGAGGCGATCGGCCTGTCGCTGCCCGGCAACGGCTCGACGCTGGCCACGCACGCCTCCCGCAAGGCGCTGTTCACCGAGGCCGGCCGGCTGATCGTGCAGATCGCCAAGGAGTTCTACGAGAACGACGACGAGTCGGTGCTGCCGCGCTCGATCGCCAACCGGGACGCCTTCGAGAACGCGGTGGCGCTCGACGTGGCGATGGGCGGGTCGACCAACACGATCCTGCACCTGCTGGCCGCGGCCCGCGAGGCCGAGCTCGACTTCAGCGTCTCGGACATCGACGCCGTCTCGCGCCGGGTGCCCTGCCTGTCGAAGGTCGCGCCGAACAGCCCGAAGTACCACATGGAGGACGTGCACCGGGCCGGCGGCATCCCCGCGCTGCTCGGTGAGCTGCACCGGGGCGGCGCCTTGAAGGAGAACGTCCGCGCCGTGCACTCTGCCTCGCTGTCCAGCTGGCTCGCCGATTGGGACATCCGGGGCGGGTCGCCCACCGAGCAGGCGCTGGAGCTGTTCCACGCCGCGCCCGGCGGAGTCCGGACCACCGAGCCGTTCAGCACGCGGAACCGCTGGGCGACGCTCGACACCGACGCGGAGGGCGGCTGCATCCGGTCGGTCGAGCACGCCTACACCGTCGACGGCGGCCTGGCCATCCTCTTCGGCAACCTCGCCCCCGACGGCTGCGTCGTGAAGACCGCCGGCGTGGACGAGTCGATCTGGAAGTTCACCGGCCCGGCCCGGGTCTACGAGTCCCAAGACGACGCGGTCGCCGGCATCCTCGGCAAGGAGGTGGTCGAGGGCGACGTCGTGATCATCCGGTACGAAGGCCCCCGCGGCGGCCCCGGCATGCAGGAGATGCTCTACCCCACCTCGTTCCTGAAGGGCCGCGGGCTGGGCAAGGCGTGCGCGCTGATCACCGACGGCCGGTTCTCCGGCGGCACGTCCGGGCTCTCCATCGGCCACGTCTCCCCCGAGGCGGCCGGCGGCGGCCTGATCGCGCTGGTCGAGACCGGCGACGAGATCACCATCGACATCCCGGGGCGCAGCATCACGCTGAACGTGCACGACGACGTCCTGGCCCAGCGCCGCCACGAGCAGGAGCGGCGGCCCCGGCCGTACACGCCGGTCGCCCGTCAGCGCCCGGTCTCGGCGGCGCTGCGCGCCTACGCCTCGATGGCCACCAGCGCCAGCGACGGCGCCTACCGGCGGGTGCCCGAGTAGCGGGGGTTGCTCTTCAGCGACGCCGTGGCGGCTTCCGGCCCCCACGGCGTTGCTTTCCATCGGTACGGGCATAGCCGCGCCCACCCACGGCAGCGGCCGTTCCGCCGCACCTCGCAAGGCGCTGCCCACTCCAGGCCCCAACGCGCCCGCCGGGCCAACGCGGTTGGTCACCCGAAAAGATCTGCACGGCCAACTCCCGTGCTGTCTCGCCGACCGTGAAACAGCCCCGACAGCCCCGGAGCCAGCCGCGAAGATCCACTCGTCCCAGCCACGGAACCCGCGCCCCGAGCGGAACGGCGGTGCACTGAACACCCCCGCAAAACGCCGCCGGTGTCGAGGCAGCTGATTTCCCGACGCCAGCGGGGTGTGCTGGCGGCGGGAAATCACCTGCCTCGACACCGGTTACAAGGCGTTTTGCCGCGGAGCGAAGCGGAGCAATTGGGCCCAGCTTGCCGCGGAGCGAAGCGAAGCCATCAGGCCCAGTTCAGTCAATTCCAGGTGGGGAGGGGCTGGCCTGGTTGTTTGCGGCTCAGGTACTCCAGCACCTTGCGGCAGTCGAGGTTGGGTGAGCTGTAGGTGTGGCCCTTCAGCTTTTCCACGAGCGGCTGGTCGCCGGCCAGCTGGTCGAACTCGTTGTGGCAGGTCAACCGGGTGTCGACGGCGGATTGCGGGATGCGCATGACATACCGGGTGTCGGCGTGCAGGACGGTCAGCCATTCCTCGGTCTCGGCGATCGGGTAGCCGATGAACCGGCTTTCCGGGCGCACCTGGAGATCGTTGACGCCGTCGCCCAGGTCCTGCGTGGAGGTCACGGCGGTGCCGTTGATGAGGAAGGCCTGCGCGGACACCCATGGCGCGTCGAGGCTGTTCATGAACTGGAACGCCAGCGCGGCGGCGCCCAGGTAGACGACCGAGAGCCCCTGCCAGCCGGTGAGCGTATGTCCGCGCTTGATCAGCCGCTCGTCCGCGGAGCGGGCCCATCGGTGGCGGAGGTGGCGGATCACCAGCTCCACGCAGAGCGCGGTGAGGACCACGACCAGACAACGGCGCAGGTACGAGTACGGCGAGGCGAGGGCGGTGACCGCGGCCACGATCAGGATCAGTGGCCAGAGAGCGGGCTGGATCCGGGCCCGGTAGCGGATCGCGAACCAGATCGTGCCCAGGGCGATCGCGGGCAGGATGTAGTACGCGTAGATGGTCACCGTGCCGAGCGCCACCTGCACCGGGGTCGCGGCGAGCAGGGCGGTCGTGGTGGTCAGCGAATACCGCGCGACCCCGTAGATCTTGATGAGGAACAGCAGCAGGAGCAGGCTGGAGCCGACCGCTACCAGCTCCCGGGAGCTGATCCGGCCGTCCAGGTCGCGCGGTCCGTCCACCGGCGACGGGGCCGGAGCCGGAGCCGGGGGAACATCCGGAGTGGACGGCGGGTGCGGTCTGGTGACGGTCTCAGGGCTGGTCAGATGACGGGTGCGGGGACGTTTCTTCGGCTGTGCCATCGCCGGTCGGCCTCTCTCGGATCCCGGTCTCCGACGGGGCCTCAGGGTAGGCATCGAAGGCAACGACACGCCAGAGGCGGCTCGCCGGGTCCGGGCGGGCCGCGCGGGAGTCACGTCGGCTGCGGTGGGCGGGCTTCACCCGTACCCCCGAGGTCTGTGGAAAGGGGTGCGGCCCGCCCACCGCAAGCGATGGACGGGCCTCGACCCGCCGGATCGTGGCGGGCTCTACTTGAGAGCGCCCTCCATGATGCCGCGGACCAGCTGCCGGCCGCCGATGAGCAGCAGGACGATCAGCGGGACCGTGGCGACGAAGGCGCCGGCCAGCACCCGGCGGTAGATCACGTAGTTGCCGCTGGCCAGGTCCGACAGGGCCACCATCGAGGTGGGGAAGTCGGTGCCGTTCAGCGTGATCAGCGGCCACTGGAAGTCGTTCCAGGTGGCCACGAACGTGAGCAGGCCGAGCACGGCGAGGGCCGGCCGGATCGCCGGGACCACGACGGTCCAGTAGATCCGCAGGGTGAGCGCGCCGTCGATCCGGGCGGCCTCGACCAGCTCGTCCGGGATCGCGTGCCCGATGAACTGGCGCATGTAGAAGACGCCGAACGCGCTGACCAGGCCGGGCGCGATGACCGCGATCAGCTGACCGTTCCAGCCCAGCTTGCCCATCAGGATGTAGAGGGCGACCACGCCGAGCTGGTTCGGCACGGTCAGCGTCAGGATGACGATGAACATCAGGACGTTGTTGCCCTTGAAGCGCAGCTTGGCGAAGGCGAAGCCGGCCAGCGAGCAGAAGAACAGCGTCGACGCGGTGACCGCGAGGGCCACGATGAGGCTGTTGATCAGCGACGCGGTGAAGTAGACGTCCTGGAGGGTGAAGACCTCCCTCAGGTTGACCATCAGCTGGTCGCCGGGGATCACCGACGGCGGCGACTTCATGACGGCGTCGTCGGTGCTCGTCGCGATGACGAACATCCAGTACACCGGGAACGCCGAGACCAGCAGGATGGCGAACAGCCCGAGGTAGGACTTCCAGGTGCCCGGGGTGTCCTGGGGCGCGCGGCTCAACAGGCGGGTGCTCACTTTCCGCCTCCCAGGCGCCGGGTGGCCAGCGCGTTGATCGCGGCCACGATCAGGATGATGAGGAACAGCGCCCAGCTCATCGCGGCCGCGTACCCGAGGTTGAGGTCACGCCAGCCGACCTTGTAGATCAGCTGCGCGATGGTCCGCCACTGGTGGTCGTAACCGCCGTTGGCCAGTGCCGGGTTCTCGTCGAAGAGCATCGGCTCGTTGAAGAGCTGGAGCCCGCCGATGGTGGAGAGGATGACGGTGAACAGCACGACCGGCTGGATCATCGGCACCGTGATGCGCCAGAGCTGACGCCACGGGCCGGCGCCGTCGACGGCCGCCGCCTCGTAGACGTCCTTCGGGATGGCCTGCATGGCGGACAGGTAGAGCAGCGCGTTGTAGCCGATCCACTTCCAGTTGACCATGGTGGCGATGGCGATCCAGCTGCTCCAGGTGGTGGCCCGCCAGTCGAGCGGCTGCTCCTCGCCGAAGCCCACCAGCGACAGCAGCCAGTTGGCCATGCCGTAGTCGCGGCTGAAGAAGACCGCGAAGACCAGGGTCGAGGCGGCCACCGGAGTGACGTAGGGCAGCAGGACGCCGATCCGCCAGAATGTGGCGCCGCGCAGCTTGCGGTTCAGCAGGTTCGCCAGCATCAGCGCGATGAGCAGCTGCGGGACGGTGGAGAGGATGAAGATGCCGAACGTGTTGACCAGGGCGTCCCAGAAATCGGTGTCGCTCGCCAGCTTGGTGAAGTTCTCCATCCCGGCCCAGCCGGTGAGCGTCGGGTCGTCCAGACGCCAGTGGCGCAGCGCCACCACGCCGTTGAAGATGATCGGGAACAGTCCGAAGATCGCGAACAGGATGAAGAACGGCGCGATCAGCAGGTAGGGCACGGTCTTGGTGTCGAAGCGGTAGAGCCAGAACTTCGCGCGCGGCGGGGGCGCGTGCTTCGGCTCCTCGGTCCGCATCGCGCGGACATCGGTGAGCGACACGACAACTCCTCTAACGGGCCGGACGGCGGGACGGCCTCAGGCCGCCCCGCCGTACCGGAAGGGTTCGGATCAGGACTTCGAGGCCTTCTCGGCTTCCTTGACCGCCTCAGCCCAGGCGTCGGCCGACTTCAGCTGGCCCTGCTGCACCCGGTTGATCACGTTCTCCACGGCGACCCGGGTCGGGCCGTTCTTCTTGCCCAGGTACTGCGGCTTCAGGTTCGCCGCGGTGGTGGCGAAGATCTGGCCGGTCGGGGCGTTGGTGAAGAACTCCTTCTTGAAGTCCAGGATCTCCTTGTTCTGGTACAGCTCCGGCTGCGAGGGCAGGTTGCCGACCTTCTTGAAGACCTCGATCTGCTGCTCCGGCTGCACCAGCCACTCGACGAACTTGTACGCCTCGTCGACGTTCTTGCCCTGCTTCGGGATGGTCCACCAGGAGCCGCCCCAGTTGCCGCCGCCACCCGGGATCGCGGCGATGTCCCACTTGCCGGCCTGGTTCGGGGCGGTCTTCTGGATGTGGCCGAGCATCCACGCCGGGCAGGCGAGGACGGCGAACTGGTCCTTGGTGAAGCCCTGGTCCCAGTTCGGCTGGAAGCTGGCCAGGTTGGCGGAGAGCCCGGCGTCGATCGCCTTCATGGCGACGTCGAAGCCGGCCTTCGGGCCGCCCTCCATCTGGAGGGTCTCCTGCTGGTCGTAGAAGCCGACCGGCTGCTGCGAGAGGACCGGGTTGAACAGGTTGGTCGCCGAGTCGACGAACTTCTTGCCGGTCTTGGCCGTGTAGGTCTTGCCGGTCTCGATGAACTGGTCCCAGCTGGGCCAGAGCTTGGAGACCGCGTCCCGGTCGGTCGGCAGGCCGGCCGCCTTGAACAGGTCGGTGCGGTAGCACATGGCCAGACCGCCGACGTCGGTGCCGAGACCGATCTGCTTGCCGTCGGTGGACTGCGAGGCCTGCCACTTCCACGGCAGGTACTTCGACTCGAAGCTGCTCGCACCCTTGTCGTTCAGGTTCACGAACTGGTCCGCCTGACTGCGGAACTGAACGATGAAGCCCTCGTCGACGGCCGAGATGTCCGGGGCGCCGGAGCCGGCGACCAGCTTCTTCTGCAGGTCCTCGTGCTGGGCGTTGTACTCGCCCGAGTTCAGGACGATCTTCACGTTGGGGTGGTCGGCCTCGTACTTGGCCTTGAGCTGATCCAGGCCCATGTCACCCCAGAAGTTGACCTTCAGGGTGACCTGGCCGCCTTCGGTGCTGGAGTCGTTGCCCTCCAGCGCCTGCCCACTGCAACCGGCGATGGCCAGCGCGGCGGCGAGGCCGGCGGCCCCCACACGCGCGGCGCGACGTCCGAAACGTTCCATGTCATTCCTCCGCAAGGAGATGCGCATCACTGAACCGGGTAAGTAGGGGAGACCGTAAGCCGGGCTTTCAGCCATGTCAATACCGGGTTACGGGCGCGCTCCCAACCCCACCCAGTCCGGATTATTCGGACACCCGGTTTACATTGTCCGATGTGTGCCGTAACACTTAACCGATCAAGCGTGTGTCGGACGTCGAGGTAGTCCGTCGGCGTGCACCCGGCGCCCGATAAGCTCGGCGGCAGTGGGGACAGAGGAGACTGAGTGAAGCGGCCCACAATCGCCGACATCGCACGGCGGGCGGGCGTGTCCAAGGGCGCCGTGTCATATGCGCTGAACGGCCAGCCCGGCGTCTCCGAGGCGACCCGAAAGCGAATCCTGTCGATCGCCCAGGAGATCGGGTTCAACGCCAACAGCGCGGCCCGGGCCCTGTCCGGCGCCCGCGCGCGGGCCGTCGGCCTGACCCTGTGCCGCCCCGCCCGGCTGCTCGGCATCGAGCCCTGGTTCATGGGCCTGATCAGCGGTTTCGAGGCCGAGCTGGGTGAGCGGTCGTACGCGCTGACCCTCCAGGTGGTGGCCACCCCCGAGCAGGAGGTCGAGGTCTACCGCCGCTGGTGGGGCGAGCGCCGGATCGACGGCGTGATCGTCACCGACATCCGGGAGAACGACATCCGCATCCCGGTCCTCCAGGAACTCCAACTGCCGGCCATCGTGATCGGCGGCCCCGGCGACACCGGGCCGATCGCCCAGATCTGGTCCGACGACGCCGGCGCCATCACCGAGGCGGTCCGCTACCTGGTCGCCCTCGGGCACCACCGGATCGCCCGGGTCAGCGGCCCGCCCGGCCTGCTGCACACGCAGAACCGGACCAGGGCGTTCGAGGGCGTCTGCGCCGCCCTCGGCCTGGACCACTCGATCACCATCCCGGCCGACTACACCGGCGAGGAGGGCAGCCGGGCCACCCGGCGCCTGCTGATCGGCGGGGACCGGCCCACCGCGATCATCTACGACAACGACGTGATGGCGGTCGCCGGCCTGGCCGTGGCACAGGAGATGGGACTCTCCGTACCGGGTGACCTGTCCATCGTGGCCTGGGACGACTCACCACTGTGCAGCCTCGTCCACCCGCCGCTCACCGCGCTCAGCCGGGACATCTCGGCGTACGGGGCACAGGCGGCCCGGGAGCTGCTCAACGCCATCGACGGCACCAAGGTCGGCAACGTGGAGGCGGGCCGGGTCCACCTCACCCCACGAGGGAGCACCGCGCCGCCCCGTTAGCCGCGGTGGCTCTCCAGGTAGGCCTCGACGCGCTCGGCCGGCCCCGGATAGCCGAGCGCGAAACCCTGGCCGTACCGGCAGCCGGCCGCCACCGCCCGGGCGATGTGCTCGTCGGTCTCCAAGCCCTTGGCCACCACGTCCAGGCCCAGCCGGCGACCGAGACTGACCACCACGTCCAGCACCGCCGGGCCGCCGCCGACCACCGCCTCCGCGGGCGGGTCGATCAGCGCCCGGCTCAGCTTCAGCATGTCCACCGGCAGCCGCCGCAGATGCGACAGCGACGTCTGGCCCGACCCGAAGTCGTCCAGCGCGGCCCGGACACCGAGTTTGCGCAGCCCGGCCAGGGCGGCCACGATCGCCGGCACGTCCTCGGCGATCCAGGTCTCGGCCACCTCCACGACCAGGCGTTCCGGAAGCAGGCCGTAGCGGCGCAGGATGGTGGCGACCCGGTCCGGGAAACGGGCGGTGAGCAGCTCACGCGGGCCCACGTTCACGGACAGCCAGAAATCGTCGCGCACCGTCCAGGAGGCGAGACGGCGGCACGCCTCGTCGAGCACCCACTCGTCCAGCTCGGCGGTGATCCCCAGCGCCGCGGCGATCGGCAGCAGCTCCCCCGGCGGGATCGTGCCCAGCTCCGGGTGCCGCCAGCGGAGCAGCGCCTCGACCCCGGCCGGGCGGCCGTCACGCAGCGCCGACACCGGTTGGAACACCAGGTCCAGCTCACCGCGCCCGGCCGCGCCGAGCAGCTGCTGCTCCAGCTCCATCCGGCGGTGCAACTGGATCTCCACGTCCGGGTCGTACCACTCGACCCGGTCCCGGCCCAGCTGCCGGGCCCGCTGCCGGGCCAGGTCCGCCTGGCGCAGCACGTCGTCCGAGTCGGCGCCGCCGGCCAGCTCGGCCAGGCCCACGCTGGTGTAGAGCGTCACGGTCGCCCCGGGCAGCGGGTACGGCTCGCCGAGAGTGGTGACGATCCGGGTGGCCAGGGCGTACGCGGGCACCGCCGACTCACCGGTCAGCACCGCGAACTCGTCGCCGCCCAGCCGGGCCGCCACGTCCTCGCCACCGAGCAGGCCCCGGATCCGGCGGCTCACCTCGATCAGCACCGCGTCGCCGATCTCCCGGCCCCGGGTGTCGTTGACCTCGGCCAGTCCGTGCAGGTCGATCACCAGCAGGGTGCCCTGCTGCCCGGCCCGGCGGCGGAACGCCAGCAGGTCCCGCATCAGCGCCCGGCGGTTCGCCAGACCGGTCAACTGGTCCAGGTAGGAGAGCCGGCTGAGGGTGCGCTCCAGGTGCCGGCGCTCGCCGACGTCCCGGACGTGCACCACGATCGCCGCCACCTCGGGGACGGCCCGCTGGTCGGAGATCGTCGACTCGGTGTCCCGCCAGAGCCGCGCGCCGTCCCGCATCCGGGCGTTGATCAGCACCGGCGACCCGCCCTCGTCCGCGCCGGCGAGGATCGAGCCGATCACCGCGTCCGCGTCCGCCGCGTCGTCCGGGTGGATCAGCTCCCGGAACTCCCGGCCGATCACCTCCTCGTCACGCAGCCCGAAGAGGCGGGCCGCGGCCGGGGACTGCCAGCGGACGGTCAGTTTCTCGTCCAGCACCAGGGTCAGGTCGGTGGCGCCGGCCACCAACGAGCGGAAGTGCGCCTCGGCCACCCGTAGGCGGCCCGCGTACCGGCGGATGTCGCGCACCACGAGCAGTTCCCGTACGGCCAGGACGCTGACCATCACGAGACCGAAGATGATCGCCTCGGTGTCGAAGTCCCGGACCGTCACCAGGTGCCAGATCGCGGCGATCACGCCGACCGCGGCCGGCACCGCCAGCAGCGGATAGCTGGCCAGGTACTGGTCGGGGTGCCGGGGTTCCAGCGGCGGGGGCGGCAGGTCCCGCCGGGAGCCACCGACCGCCGACGCGGTCAGCCCACCCACCACCAGCAGCGTGGCCGGCCAGAGCAGCGGGCCGGTCGACCGGTAGGCCAGCATCCCCAGCCCGATCAGGACCAGCGACGATCCGGCGCCGCACCACAGGGCCGGCACCGGGCGGGGCCGGGCCCGCAGCACGATCACCGTGACCATCGCGACGCCGCCGGCCGCGATGAGCAGCGCCGGCACCAGCTCGGGACGCCGGGTGGTGGCCGGGATCAGGTACGCCGCGAAGCCCAGGCTCACCCCCAGCCCCACCCCGTCGAACATCCGCCGCAGCCGGACCACCCAGTTGCGGGCCGCGCCGGGCAGCAGCGACGTGCCGGTCACGAAGCAGGTGGCGGCGACGGCCAGCCCGGCGGTCAGCCAGACCACCCGGTGCTCCGGCGCCCACCACGGGATCAGCCCGGTCAGCCCGGTGGCCAGCGCGCCCAGGCCGACGAAACCGGCACCCCGGCAGGCCACGAAGGTGCCGTCGGCACGATGGATCGACAGCGCCACGCGGATCAGGACGGCGGCCGCGCCGAGGCCGGCGACGGCGATCGCCAGCGCCGCGACAGCGGAGCCGGGTGGCACAGCGGTCATCGGCGGTCCTCTGCTGTCGGCCCGGCGAGCCGGGGTGGGGCGGAGCGAGAGGGAGCTGCACCGGGTCAACGAGGGTCCCCGGATCGGGTTACGGCACGGCGTGTCACCGTCCCACGAACGGAATCGTCGGCCATTCAACGATGACGGTCAACCGGTGACCGGCCGGACGGGTCCGGCGTACCGGGTGGGAGGATGGGGGATGTGAGCAGTCGTCCCGTCCTCCGCGTCCGTAAGTCCGGCGCCGTGCTGGTCGCCGCGTTGATCGCGCTCGTCGGCACGGTCCCGCTCGCCGGCGCCGCCTGGCAGTTGACCCCGATCCTGCTGATCCCGCTCGCCGCCCTGGTCTGGGCGTGGCGGGCCGGCACCGACGTCTACCCCGACGAGCTGCGGGTGCGCGCCCTCTTCGGCGGCAACCGGGTGCCCTGGAGCCGGGTCGTGGAGCTGGCGCCGGACCGGCACGGCCGGGTCTCCGCCCTGCTCGACAACGGCAACGTCATCCGGCTCACCGGTGTCACCAGGGCCAATCTTCCGCTGGTCCTCGAAGCCGCCGGTCACCCGGTGACCGACCGGGACGCCGCCGCTCCATGAGCGGCGGGGTTCTGTCGGACCTCGCGGCTACCCTGGTCGGCAGATGTCGAGAGGGGTGGCTTGTCGTGCGATTCCGCCGGGTCCGCGCCGTGGCCGCGACGTCCAGCGCCGTGCTGGCGCTGACCGCGGGCTGCAGCTTCGGGCCACCAGGCCCGGATCAGGCCGGCTCGCCGCCCAACCTGCCCCGCCCGTCGGTCGCGCCGACCGCCGGCGAGGGTGACGCCGAGCGCGAGGTCGCCCTCAGCGTGCTGGCGAAGGATCTCGAGGTCCCGTGGGGCATGGCCTTCCTGCCCGACGGCGGCGCGGTGGTCACCGAGCGCGACACCGCCCGCATCCTCAAGATCGGTCCCGAGTCGACCGCCGGCGGGCTCCGGGTCACCGAGTTGCGGCGGCTCGGCGAGGTCACGGCCGGCGGTGACGGCGGGCTGCTCGGCGTGGCCGTGTCACCGAAGTTCGCGTCGGACAAGACCCTCTTCGTCTACTACACGACCGCGCAGGACAACCGGATCGCCAAGATCGCCGGGGACGGGCCGGTCCAGCCGATCCTCACCGGCATCCCGCGGTCCGCCGACCACAACGGCGGCGCCTTGGCGTTCGGGCCGGACGGTCTGCTCTACGCGGGCACCGGCGACGGCACGCCCGACGGCACCCAGGCCCAGGACCCGAAGAGCCTCGGCGGCAAGATCCTGCGCATCACCACGGCCGGCAGGCCCGCCCCCGGCAACCCGGTGCGGAATTCACCGGTCTGGTCGTCCGGGCACCGCAACGTGCAGGGCCTGACCTGGGACGAGACGAAGCGGATGTTCGCCACCGACCGCGGCCAGCCGCGCACCGCCGAGCTCAACGTGGTGGTGAAGGGAAAGAACTACGGCTGGCCGAAAGCGGACGGCCCCGCCACCAACCCGAAATTCACCGATCCCCTGGTCTCCTGGCCCACCGACACGTCGTCGTGCGCCGGTGTCGCCACGCTGGAGAGCATGGTCGCCACCGCGTGCGTGCTCGGCCGGCGGTTGCAGCTGCTCAACGTGACGGGCAACGGCACCGTGCTGGGCAGCCCGCAGGAGCTGCTGGCCGATGAGTTCGGCCGGCTGCGTGCCCTGGCCGCCGCGCCGGACGGATCGTTCTGGGTGGCCACCTCCAACCAGGAGGACGCCGGGCAGCCCGGTCCCGAGGACGACCGCATTCTCCGGCTGGTGTTCTCCGACGGCGGCGCCGGCCGGAGTTGACGGCGATGACTGTTTCGCGGCGATCCGGATCGGGCAGGTGAGGGCCCGATGAGCGAGGCGCCGACCAACCAGGAATCGCCCCGGCGGAGCACACGCCGACGCGCCGCCACCGCCACCTCCGCGCTCCTCGGAACGGTGACGCGGTCGTTCCGGGCGCTGGCCGGGCCGCTCCGGGCCGGCGCCGGCTTCTTCCGGGCGGCCACCGGTCTGACCGGCCGGGCGGTCCGGCATCGGTGGGCCCGGCGGCTGCGGGTCGCGGCGGCGATCGGGTTGACCGCGATCGTCGGCTCGCTGATCGGGGTGATGCTCTTCGCCCGCTCCGATCTGAACGTCGGCCCGTTCAGCGCCGAGATGGCGGTGATCCCGTCCGTGCACGGCGGCACCGAGGTGAACATCCCACCGCTCGGCTCGCTGCACCTGGACAGTCACCGCGGCCCGGTGCACCTGCGGGTGGACCTCGGCTCGCTGGACCAGAGCCGGACCGAGGCGCTGATCGACAATCCGGCCGCGATCAGCACGGCCGGCGAGCGGGCGGTCGACGAGGTGGTCGCCGGGGTGGCCCGGCTCGGCCTGCGCACCATGGGCCTGGCCGTGCTCAGCACGCTCGTCCTGGCCGCGCTGATCTTCCGCGACACCCGGCGGACGGCGGCGGCCGGCCTGACCGCACTGGTCGTCACCGGCGGCAGCCTGGGCGTGGCCGCCGCCACGCTGCGACCGGATTCGATCAGTGAGCCACGCTATGAGGGCCTGCTCGTCAACGCGCCCGCCGTGGTCGGTGACGCCCGGCGGATCGCCGACAACTACGGGCGCTACTCGGAACAGCTCCAGGCCATCCTCGGCAACGTGAGCCGGGTCTACTCGACCATCTCGGCGCTGCCGGTGTACGAGCCGGCCGGCAACACCACCCGCCTGCTGCACGTCTCCGACCTGCATCTGAACCCGACGTCGTGGGGCCTCATCCGGACCGTGGTGGAGACCTTCGAGATCGACGCGGTGATCGACACCGGCGACATGGTCGACTGGGGAAGCAGCGCCGAGACGTCGTACGTGGCGTCCATCCCGTCGATCCAGGTCCCCTACATCTACGTGCGCGGCAACCACGACTCGGCGGCGATCCAGGCCGCCGTGGCCCGGCAGAGCAACGCCGTGGTCCTCGACGACGCGCTCACCGAGATCGACGGGCTGACCATCGCGGGCATCGGCGACCCCCAGTTCACCCCCGACAAGAGCGAGACGAACGCGGCCGGCGACGAATCCAGCCCCGAGCTGCTGACCGCCGCCGGCGACCAACTGGCACAGACGATCCGCGACTCCGGCAAAAAGGTCGACATCGCCCTGGTCCACGACCCGGCCATGGCCCAGCCGCTGTCCGGCCTGGTCCCGCTGGTGCTCGCCGGCCACAAACACCGCCGCTCGGTGAGCACACTGCCCGCGCCCACCGCACCCCCGCCAGGCCCGTCGGCGTCGGCGTCCCCGGCCCCGTCGGCGTCCACGGCACCCTTGCCCACCATCACCACCCGCCTCATGGTGGAGGGCTCGACCGGCGGCGCCGGGCTGCGCGGCCTGGAAGGCGAGGACGCGACCCCGCTGAGCCTGTCGGTCCTCTACTTCGACGAGAACAACGAGCTCAAGGCATACGACGACATCCAACTCGGCGGCACCGGCGAGTCGAACGTGGAGATGCAGCGCAACGTCATCGGCCTCGAACCGGAGCCGTCCCCCACCCCGGCGCCCTCCCTCTCGGCGGTCCAGCCGTCGCGCTGACCGGTCACGCGCGTCTTCTCACTTCCTTTCCGGTACGCGCGACCCCGGCGGAACCCGGGCGGGGACCGGCGAGAACCGGCGGAAACCGGCGAGACCCGGCGGGAACGGCGAGACCGACGCGAGACCCGGCGGGAACAGCGCGACCCGACGCGAGACCCAGCGGGAACAGCGCGACCCGAAGCGAGAACCGGCGGGAACAGCGGGACCCGGCGAGAACCGGCGGGCGGCGGAGTAAGCGCCTCGGTCATGGGGTCGGAGTGGGTGGCGCGGTGTTGGGTTCGTGTGGCTGAGGAGGGGGCAGTCGGCTGGATGGCCTGCGCTAGCGGCGAAGTGCCGGCGGGGCTGTTGTTGGTCTTCAGGGGATTCGGCGGAGGTCCAACTGGAGTGTGCCGGTGTCCAGGCCCTCTGGGTCGATCTCGATGGTGTAGATGCCGGCTGTGGTACTGAAAGCCAGCGATGCGGTGGGGCGCTCGGCAGTCAGTGTGCCGGAGCCGGCGTCGAGGCCCAGGGGGGTCAGCAGTTGTACCGAGGTCTGGCCGGTGGCGGTCAGGGAACCCCGGCGGACGGTCAGCCGGAGCTGGTCGGCCTCCTTGGCGCGGAAGGTGACGTAGGCTCGCTCGCCGGCTCGGGACAGGGTGATGCGGGACGGCGGGGCGCCGGGGGTGAGGCGCGCCGTGACGGCGCCGACCAGCTGGACGGTGAGGGTGCCGGTGAGTGTGGTGTCCGGGTTGACCTCGATGGTGTGGACGCCGCCGGCTGTGGTGTCGAAGTTCAGGGTTCGGAAGTCGCTGTCCTCGCCGAGGGCTCCGAGCACCTCGGTCTCGCCGGCCGGGGTGGTGACCTTGAGATCGGTGTACTCCTGGCGGGGCAGGGTGCCTCGCCGGGCCACCAGGGTGAGATGCCGTGCCGCCGGCGACGGGAAGGTGAGGAAGGCCCGTTCGCCGGGTTTTCCGATGGTGACCTTCCGGGGTGGGCCGCCGGGGACGAGGGTGCCCGAGGTCGATCCGCGCAGGCTGAGCAGTACGGTTCCGTGTTCGGCGACCCGGGGTTTCACCTCGATGATGTAGCCGGCGGTCGCCGGGGCGGTGAAGTCGACGCTCGCCGACGACCAGGTGGTGAGCAGGGTGCCCTCGGCCACCTTCTCGTCGATGCGGCGGATGATCACGTCGGTGTTGTCGGCCGCGGTGAGGGTGCGACGTTCGGCCAGTACGGTGAGACGCTGCCCGGCGGTGGCGTCGAACCGGACGATGGCGAGCCGGTCGGCGTCGACCAGCGCACCCGGGCCGCCGACCGTGAGCCGGTCGACACCCGGCGCCCCGGCGCGAAACAGCGGACCACCGGCCGCGAGCCGCCCGCCTGGGACCGCAGCACGGAACAGCGGACCACCGGCCGCGAGCCGGTCGGGCGAGGTCATGGCGGTGAGCAGCGGGGCGCCGACGGGGAGGTGCACGGGTGGGGTCATGGTGGTCAGCAGGGGGCCGCCGATGTTGGTCAGGCCGGCCACTACGACCGTGGCGAGCACCCCTAACGCGGAGAACAGTGGCATTTCCGCAGAATATGACGGATTAGCCGTTTTCTGGCTGGATCGAGGGGCTCTCATCCGCGCGGGCCACGGCTCTGCGGTGTGGCCGTGAGCGGACGGCGGCAGCTCCGCCCGAAACGGGCGGCAAAGGGCCGGGGACGGCAACGCCCGGCCCCCATGGATTCCCGGGGCCGGGCGTAGCCGTACAAAATCGGTCAGGAAACGCCGAGGCGCTCCAGGAGCAACTCGCGGACGGTCTTGGCGTCCGCCTGGCCGCGCGTGGTCTTCATGACCGCACCGACCAGGGCGCCCGCCGCGGCGATCTTGCCGTCGCGGATCTTGGCGGCGATGTCCGGGTTCGCGGCGATGGCCTCGTCGACGGCGGCCGTGAGGGCGCCCGTGTCGTTGACCACCTCGAGGCCGCGGGCGGCCATCACCTCGGCCGGGTCGCCCTCGCCGGCGACGACACCCTCCAGGACGGTACGGGCGAGCTTGTCGTTCAGCTTGCCCTCGTCGACCAGCTTCTGCAGGGCCGCGACCTGGGCCGGCGTGGCGCCGACCGCGGTGAGCTCGACGTTCAGCTCGTTGGCGCGGCGGGCCAGCTCGCCCATCCACCACTTGCGGGCGCCCGCCGGGGACGCGCCGGCCGCGATGGTCTCCTCGATGATCTCGACGGCGCCGGCGTTGGCCACCGACTGCATGTCGAGCTCGGTGATGCCCCACTCCTCGCGCAGCCGGGCCCGCTTGGCGCTCGGCTTCTCCGGAAGGGCGGCCTTCAGCGTGGCGACCCACGCCGGGTCCGGAGCGATCGGCACCAGGTCGGGCTCGGGGAAGTAGCGGTAGTCGGTCGCGGTCTCCTTGGAGCGCCCGGGACTGGTGTCGCCCCGGTCCTCGTGGAAGTGCCGCGTCTCCTGGTGGATCTTGCCGCCGTCGTCGAGGATCGCGGACTGGCGGATGATCTCGGAGCGGACGGCGCGCTCGACCGAGCGGAGCGAGTTGACGTTCTTCGTCTCGGTCCGGGTGCCCCACTCCTCGCCCGGGCGGTTCAGCGAGGTGTTGACGTCGCAGCGCATCGAGCCCTGCTCCATCCGCACGTCGGAGACGCCCAGCGAGCGGATGATGTCGCGCAGCTCGGCGACGTACGCCTTGGCGATCTCGGGAGCGAGCCCGCCCAGGCCGGGCACCGGCTTCGTGACGATCTCGACGAGCGGGATGCCGGCCCGGTTGTAGTCGACCAGCGACTCGGTGGCGCCGTGGATCCGGCCGGTGGCGCCGCCGACGTGCAACGTCTTGCCGGTGTCCTCCTCGATGTGCACCCGCTCGATGCCGATGCGGTGGGTGACACCGTCGACCTCGACGTCCACGTAGCCGTCCACGCAGAGCGGCTCGTCGTACTGCGAGGTCTGGAAGTTCTTCGGCATGTCCGGGTAGAAGTAGTTCTTCCGGGCCATCCGGCACCACTCGGCGATGTCACAGTTCAGCGCCAGGCCGATCCGGATGGTCGCCTCGATGGCGGCCCGGTTCATCACCGGCAGCGCGCCGGGCAGGGCCAGGCAGACCGGGCAGACCTGGGTGTTCGGCTCGGCGCCGAAGTCGGTCTTGCAGCCGCAGAACATCTTGGTCGCGGTGCCCAGCTCGACGTGCGTCTCCAGGCCGATCACCGGCTCGTACCTGGTGAGGATCTCTTCGTAGCTCATCTCTGCTCCCTCCTCACAGGGCCGGCGGGGTGAACGTGCCGACGGCGGACTCCAGCGCGGCGGCGACCCGGTACATCCGGTCGTCGGCCAGCGTCGGGGCCATGATCTGGAAGCCGACCGGCAGGCCCTCGGAGAGCCCGCACGGGACCGAGATGGCCGGTCCGCCGTACAGGTTCGTCGGGATGGTGAAGAGGTCGGCGAGGTACATCTGGTACGGGTCGGAGGTCCGCGATCCGAACGGGAACGCCACGAACGGGGTGGTCGGCGAGACCAGCACGTCCACCTTCTCGAACGCGGACTGGAAGTCGCGGGTGATCAGGGTGCGGACCTTCTGCGCCTGGCCGTAGTAGGCGTCGTAGTAGCCGCTGGACAGGGCGTAGGTGCCGATGATGATCCGGCGCTTCACCTCGGGGCCGAAGCCGGCCTCCCGGGTCAGCGACATGACCTCCTCGAGCGAGCGGTTGCCGTCGTCGCCGGCGCGCAGACCGTACCGGACGCCGTCGAAGCGGGCCAGGTTGGAGGAGCACTCGCTGGGGGCGATCAGGTAGTAGGCGGGCAGCGCGTACTCGAAGTGCGGGCAGGACACCTCGACGACCTCGGCACCCAGCTTGACCAGGGCTTCCAGGCTGTCCTTGAAGGCCGCGGCCACACCCGGCTCGGAGCCGTCGCCGCTGAACTCCTTGACCACGCCGAGCTTGACGCCGGACAGGTCGCCGCTCTTGCCGAGCTGGGCGGCCCGGACGACGTCCGGGACGGGCTTGTCGATCGACGTCGAGTCCCGCGGGTCGTGGCCGGCGATCACCGCGTGCAGCAGGGCGGTGTCCTCGACGGTCCGGGCGCAGGGGCCGGGGGTGTCCAGCGAGGAGGAGAAGGCGATCAGCCCGTACCGGGAGGTGCCGCCGTAGGTGGGCTTCGCGCCCACCGTGCCGGTGACCGCGCCGGGCTGGCGGATCGAGCCGCCGGTGTCGGTGCCGATCGCGAGCGGGGCCTCGTAGGCGGCCAGCGCGGCGGCCGAGCCACCACCCGAGCCGCCCGGGATCCGGCCCAGGTCCCACGGGTTGTTGGTCGGGCCGTACGCGCTGTACTCCGTGGAGGAGCCCATCGCGAACTCGTCCATGTTGGTCTTGCCGAGGATCGGCATGCCGGCCTTCTTGAGCCGCTCGACGATGGTCGCGTCGTACGGCGGCTTCCATCCTTCGAGGATCTTGGAGGCGGCGGTGGTCGGGACGCCCTTGGTGGTCACCACGTCCTTGACGGCGATCGGCACGCCGGCCAGCGGGCCGGTGATCTCCCCGCGGTCGACGGCGGCGGCGGCCTCGAGGGCGCCGGCCCGGTCGACGTGCAGGAACGCGTGCACCCGGTCGTCGACGGCGGCGATCCGGTCGAGGTGCGCGGTGGCGACCTCGACGGCCGACACCTCCCGCTTCGCGATGAGTGAAGCGAGATCAGCGGCGGAGAGCCTGGTCAGGTCACTCACGGATCAGTCCTCCTCGTCCAGGATGCGCGGCACCCGGAAACGGCCCTCGTACGCGTCCGGCGCGCCGGACAGCGCCGCGTCCTGCGTGAGGCTCGTGGTGGGGACGTCCTCGCGGTACACGTTGGTCAGCGGCACCGAGTGAGAGGTCGGCGGGATGTCCTCCGCGGCCACCTCACCGACCCGCGCGACCGACTGCAGGATCACGTCGAGCTGCCCCGCGAATCGATCGAGCTCTTCTTCGGTCACGGCGAGCCGCGACAGGCGCGCCAGGTGCGCTACCTCTTCGCGGGAGATGGCGGCCATCCTGCCCCCTCATCGTTTGACGGTTTAACTGCCGGGCCTGAGTCTATTTCGCCGCGATTCCCGGGCTTGACCGGGCGGTACCGACGTCGCCACGTGGCGAGTTCGGTGGCCGGCATGGGACGGGCGTGGAACCAGCCCTGCGCCATGTGACAGCCGGCGGCCGCGAGCATCCGCCAGGTGGCCTCGTCCTCCACGCCCTCGGCGACGGCACGCAGCCCCAGCGAGTCGGCCAGGCCGATCACCGAGCGGACGATCGCGGCGTCACCCCGGTCGGTGGTCATGCCCAGCACGAACGAGCGGTCGATCTTCACCTCGGCGAGTGGCAGCCGCCGAAGATGCTGCAGCGAGGAGTAGCCGGTGCCGAAGTCGTCCAGTGAGATGGCCACGCCCATCCGGCTGAGCCGGGTGGTGGTCTCCAGGACCCGGTGCGGGTCGGCCATCAGCGCGCTCTCGGTGATCTCCAGCTGCAACAGGTCGGCGGGTACGCCGTACCGGCCGAGCAGCGCGCCCACCCGGTCCGCGATGTCCCCGGCGTGCAGGTCGCGGGCGCTGACGTTGACCGCGGCCCGCAGCGGCGCCCGCTCCCGCCGCCAGGCCGCGAGCTGGGCCACCACCTCCTCCAGCACACGGGCGGTGAGCAGCCGCATCACCGGGGTCGGCTCGGCCGCGCGGAGCAGCTCCTCCGGGCCGACCATGCCGCGCCGTGGGTGCCGCCAGCGCAGCAGCGCCTCCACCCCGACCACCTCGCCGGTCGCGATGGCGATCTGCGGCTGGTAGTAGAGGACTATCCCGTCGTCCGGCGGGTTCCGGCGCAGCGCGGTGCGCAGGTCGGCGACCAGGGTGAGCTTGTCGGGGGTGTGCTCGGCGACGTCCGGACCGTGCACGGCGACCTGGTCGCCGCGCTGTTTCGCCTCGTACATGGCCGACTCGGCCTCGCGCAGCAGGGTGCTGTCGTCGCGGCGGCCGGATTGCAGTGCTATCCCGATCGAGGCGCTCAACTCGACCGGGGTGCCGTCCAGTGGGAACGGGCGGCTCAGCTCGTCGGTCAGGTGCTGGGCGATGCGCCGGGCCGAGGCCGGGTCCTCGACCCGGGTGGCGAGCACCGCGAACTCGTCGCCGCCGAGCCGGACCACCAGGTCGTGGGTGGGCACCGCGGCGGTCAGCCGGTCGGCGACCCGGGTCAGCAGCCGGTCCCCGGCGCCGTGGCCGAGGGCGTCGTTGACCGTGCGGAACCGGTCCAGGTCGATCAGGAGCAGGGCGCGGCGCCGGTCCGGGTCGCGCTCGGCCATCGCGGCCTGGAGGCCGCGCCGGTTGGGCAGGCCGGTCAGCGGGTCGAAGCGGGTGGCCCGCTCGAACTCGCCGGCCCAGCGGACCATCCGGTGTACGGCGTGCAGCGCCAGCAGGGCCAGCGGCAGCAGGGCCGGGCTGACCCGGGCGGCGACCAGCACCACCGGGCCGAGCAGCAGCAGGGCCGCGGTGGCGAACAGGTCGGCGTGGCCGCGGCGGCGCCGGCGTGGCCGGGCGTCCGAGGTCAGCAGCCGGGCCAGGGCGGCCACCGCGTACCGGGCGAGCATCCAGGTGACGGCGGCCGCGCAGATCAGCACCGCCGTCCACCAGCCCGCGGTGTCGTCGACGCGCAGCGACGCCAGGTGGGCGACGGCCGACGCGGCGACCAGCGCCACGGCGTGCTGCACGGTCAGATGCAGGGTACGCCGGGGCGAGTGCCGCATCCGGGCGCCCGCGACCGCCACCGCCACCGTCTGCACGGCCACCGCCGGCAGCGCTCCCCAGGCGAGGGCGATGCCGAAGGTGAAGCAGATCGACGGCAGGATCACCGAGCTGGCGCGGCGGCCGGGCACCACGTACGGCCGGGAGTCCACCACGACGGCCAGCACCGCCATGGTCCAGAACGCCGGTGACAGGCCGCCGCTCGCCCAGATCAGCGGAACGGCGGCGACGACGGCCGGCACGGTGGTGACAAGCACGGCACGGCGGTGGTCCGGACCGGCCAGCCGTGGACGAGCGGCATCCATGCGACCTCCACGATGGCCTCGATCACCGATCGCATACACCATAGATCCATATGGCGCTTTTTGTCCGAAAGCGCCTAAACGTTGTTAGACGTCGGTTAGCTCTCAGACGTGCGATCCGCCGGGATTCACCCTTCCGGGGTGGTCTCGGCCACCGCCCTGGCCGCCTCCGGACCGTCCGTCAGCAGGATCCCGAAGCCCGCCTCGTCGAGCACCGGCACCTTGAGGGCGAGCGCCTTGTCGTACTTGCTGCCCGGGTTGTCGCCGACCACCACGAACCCGGTCTTCTTCGACACCGAGCCGGTCACCTTGCCGCCCCGGGTGGTGATCTCCTCGGCCGCCTTGTCACGGGTCCAGCCGGCCAGGGTGCCGGTGACCACGACGGTCACGCCGTCCAGCGTGCGGGGACCGGTCTCCACCCGCTCGTCGGCCATCCGCACGCCCGCGGCCCGCCACTTCCCGACGATCTCCCGGTGCCAGTCGACGGCGAACCACTCGCGCAGGCTGTCCGCGATGGTCGGCCCGACCTTCTCCACCGCGGCGAGCGGGTCGACGACCTTGGCGGGGCGCTTCGCGGCGGTCGCCTCCTCGGTCACGGTTTCGGATTCGGCCTCGGGCGGGGTCAGGGGCCGGGCGACGACCTCCTCGAGCGCCGCCATCGAGCCGAACTCCAGCGCCAGCGCGCCGGCCGCGTCCGGCCCGACGTGCCGGATCGACAGCGCCCGCAGGATCCGGGCGAGCGGGCGCTTCCTCGCCTCCGCCAGGCTCGCCAGCATCTTGACCGCGTTGGCGCCGAGCGTGCCGTCCTTCTTCACGAAGAACGGGGCGCGCAGCAGATCCTCCTCGGTGAGGTCGAACAGGTCGCCCTCGTCGAACAGCACCCCCGAGTCGATCAGCGCCCGGGCCGACTTCTCCCCGAGCACGTCGATGTCGAGGACGTTGCGATGACCGACATAGGTCAGGCGTTCACGACGCTGGCCCAGGCAGTACCGCGAGTTCGGGCAACGGATGTCGATGTCGCCCTCCTTCGCGGGAGCCAGTGGCGTGCCGCAGTCGGGACACTCGGTGGGCATCACGAACGCCCGCGCGTCCGCCGGCCGCAGCTCCAGCACCGGACCGAGGATCTCCGGGATGACGTCACCGGCCTTGCGCAGCACCACGGTGTCGCCGATCAGCACGCCCTTGCGGACCACCTCCTGCGCGTTGTGCAGGGTCGCGAACTCGACCTCGGACCCGGCCACCACGACCGGCTCCACCACCGCATAGGGGGTGACCCGGCCGGTGCGCCCCACGTTGACCGCGATGTCGAGCAGCTTGGTGGTGACCTCCTCCGGTGGGTACTTGAAGGCGATCGCCCACCGCGGCGCCCGACTCGTCGACCCCAGCCGGCCCTGGATCGAGACGTCGTCGACCTTCACCACCACACCGTCGATGTCGTGCTCGACGTCGTGCCGGTGCTTGCCGTAGAACTCGATGAACTCGCGCACCCCGGCCAGGTCGTCGACCAGCCGCCACCGCTCGCTGACCGGCAGGCCCCACGCCTTCATCGCCGCGTAGGCCGCCGACTGCGAGGCCGGGCCGAACCCCTCCCGTGCGCCCAGCCCGTGCACCACCATGCCGAGCCCGCGCGACCCGGTGACCCGGGGGTCCTTCTGCCGCAGGCTGCCGGAGGCGGCGTTACGGGGATTCATGTACGTCGGTTTGCCCTGCTCCACCAGCATCGCGTTGAGCGCCGCGAACGCCTCGGCCGGGAAGTAGATCTCGCCGCGCACCTCGACCAGGTCGGGCACGTCGTCGCCGGTCAGCCGCTCCGGGATGTCGCCGATGGTCCGCACGTTGGGGGTCACGTCGTCACCGACCCGCCCGGTGCCACGGGTGGCGGCGCGGACCAGCACACCCTTCTCATAGGTCAGGTTGATCGCCAGACCGTCGATCTTGAGCTCGCACAGGAACCGCACCGGGCCGCCGGCGTCCCGCACCGCGCGCTCGGCCCACGCCGTCAGCTCGTCGAGGTTGAACACGTTGTCCAGCGACATCATCCGCTCGGCGTGCTCGACCTTGGGGAAGTCGCCGGTGGCCGTGCCGCCGACCATCTGGGTCGGCGACTCGGGGGTGCGCAGCTCCGGGAACTCCGTCTCCAGCGCCTCCAGCTCGCGCAGCAGCAGGTCGAACTCCGCGTCCGACACCGTCGGCGCGTCGAGCTCGTAATAGCGGTGCTGGTGCTCGCGGATCTCGTCGGCCAGCTCGGCATGCCGGGAAGATGCCTCTGGTGTAGCCACTGAACCGAACCTCCGTGTCAGGAATACCTAGGTGGCACGGTAGTCCCACCCCCTGACACTTTCCGCTCTCAGACCTCGGCGATCCGGCGGCCGGCCTCCGTGCACGCCTTCAGCAACGCGCGGACGTAGCCGATCGGCGCGCCGGCCAGGCCGCAGGCCGGGGTGATCACGACCTGTTCGGGCAGCCGGGCGGCCGGGAAGCCGAGCCGCTGCCAGAGGGTCCGCACCCGGTCGGCGATCTGTTTCGACTCCGGGCGGCGGCCGGCGACCGGACGGGTCGGCGCGGCCCCGGCGAAGATCCCCAGCCCCGCCTCGATCGCCTCTCCGAGCGGGTCCAGGTCCGTGAGCAGCGACAGGTCGAAGGCGACCCCGGCGGCGCCGGCGTCCCGGATCACCGGCAACGGCACGTCCGGCGCGCAGCAGTGCACGAGGACCGGGGTGCCGGCGGCCTCGACCACCGTCCGCAGACGGGACGCGGCGTCCGGCCCGTCCACCTTCCGGTACGCGGAGAGCCCGCTCTCGGTGGGCACCTGCCCGGCCAGCACCGCGGGCAGCGACGGCTCGTCGAGCTGGAGCAGCACGGTGGCCCCGGGCACCCGCTTGCGCACCTCGGCCACGTGCCGGCGCAGCCCCTCGGCCAGCGAGTCGGTCAGATCCCGGACCGCGCCCGGGTCACGCAGCATCCGCCCGCCGATCGGCAGGTCCAGGTTCGCGGCCAGGGTCCACGGTCCGGCGGCCTGGATCTTCAGCGGGCCGGAGTATCCGTCGGCCTGCTCGGTGAGCTGGTCCAGATCGCGTTCCAGCAGATCCGCGGTCCGCCGCAGGTCCTTGCCCGGCCGCGAGGCGATCTGCCAGCGGCCGGCGTAGACCTGCACCGGCAGTTCGACGAGGAACCCGGCGGTCCGGCCGATCATGTCCGCGCCCGGGCCGCGGTCGGGCAGCTCGGGCAGGTGCGGCAGGCCGGGCAGCTCGCCCAGCACGATCCGCTGGGCCTCGGCGATGTCGGTGCCGGGCAGCGAGCCGATGCCGGTGGCGACGCCCGCACCCCAGGGGAGATCAGGCATGCGACGACACCCGGGAACCGGCCGTGATCGTCGCCGAGCCGAGCACGATGTCCCCCTCCGGATCCGGCCGGTAGGCGACGATCGCCTGACCCGCGGCGACGCCTCGCATCGGCGACGCGAGCGTGGCGACCAGGGCGTCCGGGGAGACCGCCACCGCGGCCGGGACCACCTCGCCGTGCGCCCTCAGCTGAACCTCGCACGTCACCGACTCCGCGGGACCGTGCCAGATCGGCCGGTCGGCGGTGACCACGTCGACCTCCAGGTCCTCGCGCGGGCCGACGGTCACCGTGTTGGTCACCGGGGTGATCGACAGCACGTAGCGGGGACGGCCGTCGGCGGCGGGAACCCGCAGGTCGAGGCCCTTGCGCTGGCCGACGGTGAACCCGTACGCCCCGTTGTGGGTGCCGAGCCGCTCGCCGGTCCGCCCGTCCACGATGTCGCCGGGCGCCGACCCGAGGCGGCTCTCCAGGAACCCGCGGGTGTCACCATCGGCGATGAAGCAGATGTCGTGCGAATCCGGCTTGTCGGCCACGGCCAGCCCACGCTCGGCGGCCTCCGCCCGGACCCGCTCCTTCGTCGAGTCGCCGAGCGGGAAGATCGCCCGGTCGAGCTGGGCCCGGGTCAGGACGGCCAGCACGTACGACTGGTCCTTGGCCAGGTCGACGCTGCGCCGCAGCAGGCCGTCGGCACCCAGCCGGGCGTGGTGGCCGGTGACCACCGCGTCGAAGCCCAGAGCCACCGCCCGGTCCAGCACGGCCGCGAACTTGATCTTCTCGTTGCAGCGCAGGCAGGGATTCGGGGTACGGCCGGCCGCGTACTCGTTCACGAAGTCGTCGACGACGCTGTCGTGGAACTCCTCCGCCATGTCCCACACGTAGAACGGGATGCCGATCACATCGGCGGCCCGGCGGGCGTCCCGCGAGTCCTCCAGGGTGCAGCAGCCGCGCGCCCCGGTCCGGAACGTCTGGGGGTTACGGGCGAGCGCGAGGTGCACGCCGGTGACATCGTGGCCGGCGTCACGGGCGCGCGCGGCGGCGACCGCCGAATCGACACCGCCCGACATGGCAGCGAGAACACGCATGCTCCCAGCCTATCTGGGTGTCTTCCAGGCCCCCGCCCGGCGGGCGCGTTCCACCGCACCCGGCAGCGCCGCGAGCAGCGCGTCCACGTCCGCCTTCGTACTGTCGTGCCCCAGGCTGAACCGCAGCGACGAGCGGGCCCGCGGGTCGTCGGCGCCCATCGCCAGCAGCACGTGACTGGGCTGGGCCACCCCGGCCGAACACGCCGAACCGGTCGAGCAGTAGATGCCCTGCGCGTCCAGGAGCAGCAGCAGCGCGTCGCCCTCGCAGCCCGGGAAGGAGAAGTGGGCGTTGCCCGGCAGCCGGTCGGCCGGGTCGCCGTTGTAGATCGCGTCCGGGATCGCCGCGCACACCCGCTCCACCAGGTCGTCGCGCAGCGCCGCCACCCGGCTGACGTGCTCGTCCCGGCCGGCGACGGCCGCCTCCACGGCCGTGGCGAACGCCACCACGCCCGGAGTGTCCAGAGTCCCGGAGCGCACGTCCCGCTCCTGGCCGCCACCGTGCAGCAGCGGCGTACAGGTCACGTCCCGGCCCAGCAGCAGCGCGCCGACGCCGACCGGACCGCCCACCTTGTGCCCGGTGAGCGTGAGCGCCGCGGCGCCGCTCGCCGCGAAGTCCACCGGCACCTGCCCGACCGCCTGCACCGCGTCGGTGTGGAACGGGATCCCGGCGGCCGCGGCCAGCGCCGCCAGCTCAGCGACCGGCTGCACCGTGCCGACCTCGTTGTTCGCCCACTGCACGCTGACCACGGCGATCTCGGCGCCGTGCGCGCGCACCAGCTCGGCGAACGCCTCCGGGTCCACCCGGCCGGCCGCGTCCACCGGTTGCAGGGCCGTGTCGGCGCCCTCGTGCCGCCCCAGCCAGTCGACCGCGTCCAGCACGGCGTGATGCTCGACCGCCGAGGCCACCACGCGGCGCAACCGCTGATCGGCGTCCCGCCGGGCCCAGAAGATGCCCTTGACCGCGAGATTGTCCGCCTCGGTCCCGCCACCCGTGAAGATCACCTCGGACGGCCGGGCCCCCAGCGCCGCCGCGATCCGCTCCCGCGACTCCTCGACCAGGCGCCGGGCCCCACGACCCGCCGCATGCAGCGAGGACGGGTTTCCAAGCTCGCGCGCCGCGGCGACATAGGCGTCGAGCGCGGCGGGCAGCATCGGCGTGGTCGCCGCGTGATCCAGGTAGGCCATCGCCTCCAGCTTAGGCCGTCCTCCGGTCACCGCCCCCGTCCGAGTCCTCCCAAGATCAAAATCACTGACCCGCTCCGGTACGCGGTCCGCCGCCCCCGACCACACCCACCCCGTCCCGCCCTACCGGCGACCTCTCCGTTTCCTCACGCCCGGTGCCGCCCGCGCCGGGCGGACCCGCCGCCCTCACCCTTACCCCGGCAGCCCTCACCCCGAGGCACCACCGCCCCAGCCGGCCGTGAGCGCTGTCTCGCAAGGCCCGAAACAGCACTGGCAGCCAGCCGGGGTGATCCAGCTGGCCGTGAGAGCTGCCTCGCGGGGCGCGAGACAGCGCTGGCAGCCAGCCGGGTGGGGTCGAGGGTGAGGGCGGCGGGTCCGCCCGGCGCGGCGGCAACAGGCGGGAGGTGACGGAAGGCTCGCGTGAGCCGGCGGGACGGGATGGTGTGGTCGGGGGCGGCGGACCGCGTACCGGGAAGGGGTTGGGGAAAGCGAACGGCCCGGCGCATGAACGCCGGGCCGAGCACGTGCATGTCCCGGGCGATCGGCCACCCGGAGGGTGAGCCAACGCCCGGGCCGTGGGACTACTTGCGCTTGCGGATCTCGTCGGCCGCCTGCGGGACGACCTTGAAGAGGTCGCCGACCACGCCGAAGTCGGCGAGCTCGAAGATGGGCGCCTCGGCGTCCTTGTTGACCGCGACGATCGTCTTCGAGGTCTGCATGCCGGCCCGGTGCTGGATCGCGCCGGAGATGCCGAGCGCCACGTAGAGCTGCGGCGACACGGTCTTGCCGGTCTGGCCGACCTGGAACTGGTGCGGGTAGTAGCCGGAGTCGACGGCCGCACGGGACGCGCCCACGGCGCCGCCGAGCAGGTCGGCGAGCTCCTCGACCAGCTTGAAGTTGTCGGCGTTGCCGACGCCGCGGCCACCGGAGACGACGATGCCGGCCTCGGTCAGCTCGGGGCGGGAGCCCTTCTGCTCGGCGACCCGCTCGACGACCTTGGTCAGCTTGTCGGTGTCCGACACGGCCACGGTCAGCTCCTCGACGGCCGGGGTGGCGGCCGACGGCTCCGGGGTGACCGAGTTCGGGCGGATGGTGACGATCGGCAGGCCCTTGGTGACCTTGGACTTGACGATCGCCGAACCGGCGAAGATCGCCTGGGTGGCGGTGCCGTCGGCGTCGAGGCCGACCGCGTCGGTGAGCAGGCCGTTGTCCAGCTTGATCGCCAGGCGGGCGGCGATCTCCTTGCCCTCCTGGGTGGAGGCGAGCAGCACGGCGGCCGGCTGGACCCGCTTCACCAGCTCGGCGACCACGGTGGCCTTGGGGGCGACCAGGTAGCCGTCGACGTCCTCACCGGACGCCGTGTAGATCTTCTCGGCACCGAACTCGCCGAGCTTCGCGGTGTCGGCGTCGCCGAACACCACGGCCGAGACCGACCCGAGGCCACGGGCGATCGTCAGCATCTCGAGGGTGACCTTCTTGACGCCGTTCTCGACGACGACCAGTACTTCAGCCATTGTTCTCTATCCCCTCGGACTCAGACGAACTTCTCGGTGGCCAGGTACGCGACGAGCTGCTCGCCACCGGTGCCCTCGTCGACGACCTTGGCGCCGCCGGTACGGGCGGGGCGCTTCGCGTACTCGAGGACCTGGCTGGTGGCGCCGGCCGAGCCGACCTCGCCGGCGGAGACGCCCAGGTCGCCCAGGGACAGGCTCTGCACCGGCTTCTTCTTGGCGGCCATGATGCCCTTGAAGGACGGGTACCGCGGCTCGTTGATGGTGTCCCAGACGCTGACGATCGCCGGGGTGGCGGCCGTGACGACCTCGTAGCCCTCGTCGGTCTGCCGCTCGACGGTCAGCTGGGAGCCGTCCACGGTGAGCTTGCGGGCGCCGGTGAGGGCGGCCACACCGAGGAGCTCGGCCAGCATGTGCGGGACGACCTGGACCCGGCCGTCGGTGGACTCGGCGCCGCTGATGATCAGGTCGGCGTTCAGGGTGCGCAGCGCGGCGGCGAGCACCTTGGAGGTGGCGACCGCGCAGGAGCCGTGGAGGGCGTCGTCCTGCACGTGGACGGCCTTGTCCGGGCCCATGGAGAGAGCCTTGCGGATGGACTCGGTCGCGCCGGCCGGACCAACGGTCAGGACGGTCACCTCGCCACCGTGCGCCTCTTTGATCTTCAGCGCTTCCTCGATGGCGTATTCGTCCATCTCGTTGATGACGTTGCTCGCCGACGCCCGGTCGACCGAGTAGTCAGCGCTAAGGGTGCGCTCGGCACCGGAGTCGGGCACCTGCTTCACCAGTACGACGATGTTCATCGCGCTCCTACGACCCTCCTGTATTGAACGCACCGTTGCGGTCGACCCTGTCCACGGCCGCCGAGGTTGCCGGGCGGCGGACATGTCAGCCAGGTTACCCGTCAGTAGCATCGCTGTTGCCGGCCACCCAGAGTGACACACCTCACCCACGCCCCGACCGTGATCGCTACAGTGGGCAATGAGGAGGTGTCAGACATGTCCGGTCAAAACGTCTCACTCGTGGAGGGCGTGAGCCCATCCACGACCCATACTCCCTCACGTCCCGAAGAGCCGATGCCGCAGTCCCATGGGCGAGGCGGCCCGGACTCTCCGTGGTGCCGCTGCGGCCGCCCGCGGGAGGCCTGCGTGAGTGACGAAGTCCGCAATCTCTGGCACCACCTTCTGGACCCCGTGGGTCAATAATCAACGGTGTGTTGCGAGAGTGGTTCAACCCGTCACTGACAGGCACCACTCCCGACTACCGCTTCTCCCTCGCCAACGAGCGCACCTTCCTCGCCTGGATCCGGACCGGCCTGGCACTGATCGCGGGTGGCCTGGCGTGCGCGCAGTTCCTTCCCCCACTGCCGGTGCGCCACCTGCGCGAGATCATCGCGATCCTGCTGCTGGTGCTCGGCGCCCTGGTGGCGCTGCGCGCGGTCGACCACTGGGTGCGGACCGAGCGGGCCATGCGGCACGGCACCGACCTACCACGCTCGCGGTTCCCGGCGGTGCTCGCCGTCGCGGTGGCGGCCGGCGCGGTCGTGATCATCGCGGCGGTGCTGGTCCAGGTCTTCTGAGATGGCCGAGCCCTGCGGCCTGCACACCCGGGATCCGGGGGCGTGCGCCCGGGTGCCCCGCGATCCGGGCGCCTCCGCGCCGCGGACCCGGCTCGCCTGGCGGCGCACCGGCCTGTCGGCCTCCGCCGTGGCGCTGCTCACCCTCCGGCCGGCCTTCGCGCCCGGCGCCGGCCCGGCCGAGTGGCTGCTGGCGGCGGCCGCGATGACGGCCTGGGCGGCGATCGTGGCGATCGCCCTGCACCGGGGCCGGGACCTGCGGACCCGGTTCCCCGGGCCGGCGCCCCGCTCGATCCGGGCCTACGCCGTCCTCATCGTCGTCCTGGCCGTCCTCGGCGGATGGGTTGTCATGCTCTGATCGTCGCCGACCCGGCTTTCGAGGAGCATCATTGCGGCATGGTCCGGTTGTTCATCTTCTTGGCCGCGGCAGCCCTCGTCCTGCTGATCCTGGCCCTCATCAGCGCCTTGTCGGTGGAGCGGGTCCGCAACGCGCCCCGCGCCGTCTGGATCCTCGCGATCGTGCTGATACCGCTCGCCGGACCGACCGCCTACCTCCTCTGGGGCCGCCCGATCAGCCGGTCCCGCCGCCCGATCCGCCGCCCCTCCTCGCCGGACGACGACCCGGATTTCCTGCGTTCGATGGACAGCGAGCAGTCCCGCCGCGACCGTGAGCTGCTCGACGAATGGGAACGGGATCTCCGGCAGGACGACGAGCCGGACCGTCCGTGAGGCGGCGGCCGCCGGTCAGAGCCCGAGCAGTCTCGCGATGTCGGTGAAGACCTCGACGGCGTCCTGGTCGAACGGTTCGCCGTTGCCGTAGCCGTAGGCCAGGATCAGCGCCACGATCGGCACGGTCACCATCACGATCATGCTGAGCAGCATCTGGATCGCGCGGCCGAGACGCCCACGGCGGCGCACCCGGGCCGGCCGCGGCTGCGGCTGGGGTTGCGGCTGCGGCTGCGGCGCGGAGACGACCGCGCGGGCGGGCGGTGAGACCGGGCGGGCCGAGCCCACGGCGGGCGAGACCGGCCGGGCGTGTGCCACCACCGGCTGCTGCGGCCGGGGCGCGGGCTGCTGCGGCCGGGGCGCGCGCGCCGGCTGCCGGGGCTGCCTCGGGGGTACGGGAGTCCGGCTCTCGTGTTCGGGGGGACTGGTGGCGACCGTCGCGTCCGGATCGGAACGCCAACTGTCGGCCGCGTGCGGCCACGGGTCCACCGGGGGAAGCAGATGCGGTGGGGTGTCGGCGGGCGGTCGCGGCCGGGACGGGCGGTTCTGCCGGGGCTGCCGCTGGGGCGGGCCGTCGGCACGCGGCCGATGCTGCGGTGGCGACTCGGCCCGGCCGGATCCGGGCAGCACCGGCACATCGATCGCGGTCGCGGACGGAACGGCCGGAACCGGCGTGGTCAGCGGTTTTCCCGCCACCATGGTCGGGCGGTCGGTCTCGGCCGGCCGGCCGGCCACCACGGTCGGGCGGTCGGCTTCCACCGGCGGCGTGGGTGACGGCGGCGCGTCCGGCCCCGATGCCGTCGCGACCGGTTCGTCCGCGACCTTCACGACATCCGCCACGTCCGCGGGGCTGGCCAGGACGGTCGGCTGGTCGCGCTCGACCAGCTCGGTCCGGGCCGCTTCGGGCTCGCGCTCCCCGGCCGGCCCCGCCAGCACGGTCGGCGCCTCGGCGACGGGTGGCGCCACCGGCACGGGTGGCGCCGCCAGCACGGTCGGACCGTCCTCCTCGGCGCGGACCGGAAGGTACTTGGAAGGCAGCCGCAGCTCCTCGGTGGGCCCGGGCGCGGCCGGCTCGGTGGTCAGCAGGGCGGCCCCGGCCAGGATGCTGCCCTCGGCCACGACCAGCTCGGGCTGCTCGATCACCACGGGCGGGTCGCCGAGCGCCCGGTGCAGCAGGGTGGCCACCAGCGGGATCCGGCTGGCGCCGCCGACCAGGAACACCCCGGCCAGCCGCCCGTCCGGCAGATCGGCCCAGCGCAACAGGTTCCGGGTGATCTCGACGGTCTGCTCCAGCACCGGCCGGGCCACCGTCTCCAGCTCCTCGCGGGTGAGGTGGGCCTCGATGTCGAGCAGCGGCACCACGAAGTCGGCGGCCTGCGCCCGGGAGAGCCGCTCCTTGGCGATCCGGACGTCGTCCCACAGCTGGCGGCGCGCCCGGCGCTCCTCGACGGTGGAGGGTTCCATGAGCCGGGCCCAGTCGGCGGTGCGCAGGTGCTCGACGACGGCCGCGTCGACGTCCAGGCCGCCGAGGTCGTCACGCCCGTCGACGGCGAGCACCTCGAAACCGGACGAGGTGCGCGCGACCACGCTGGTGTCGAAGGTGCCGGCACCGAAGTCGTGCACCACCACGACCGAGCCGATCGGCACGTCGCGCCCGAGCACCTCGGCGAAGTAGGTGGCCGCGGCCACCGGTTCGGCGACCAGGCGGGCGCCCTCCAGCCCGGCGCGGGCGGCGGCCTCGGCGAGCAGGGTGCGACGGGCCGCTCCCCAGGTGGCCGGGCAGGTGAGGGTGACCTCCGGCCGGTGCGGCCCGACCGCCCGGTGCCACTCCTCGGCGACCCGGGCCAGGACCGCGGCGATCAGCTCGACGGTCTCGAACTCCCGTTCGCCGAGCAGCACCAGCCCGTCGTCGACCCGGCGTTTCGGGTTGGGCTCGAAGCGGGCCGGGTCGAGCCGGGCGCTGTGCACCGCGTCCCGGCCGACGAGCAGGCTTCCGTCGGAGTCGGCGAAGACGGCCGACGGCAGCAGCGGGGAGCCGTCGACCAGGATCGGGCGGGCACGGCCGTCCGGCCATCGCGCGACGGCGACGGTGTTGGAGGTGCCGAAGTCGACGCCGAGGGCGTACCGCTTCGGACCACCCTGGTCGATGGGCATGCCCGCAGTCTAGGCAATGACAGCCCGCTTACGTTCCCTCCCGTCAGGCGGATTCCCGACGGTAAAGATCACCCGGGCCCTACTTTCCGGTGAACTTGGGGGCCCGTTTCTCGACGAACGCGGTGGTCCCCTCGACCCGGTCGTCGGTCGCGAAGAGGCCGGCGAACAGGTGCGACTCGAGGGCCAGCCCGGCCGCCAGGTCGACGCTGAGCCCGCCGTCGACGGCCTGCTTGGCGGCGCGCAGGGCCAGGGCCGGGCCGGTCGTGTACTGCCGGACGAGCTCGACGGCCGTGGCGTACACCTGATCGGCCGGGACCACCCGGTCGGCCAGGCCGATCCGCAGCGCCTCGTCGCTGTCGACCATCCGGCCGGAGAAGATCAGGTCCTTGGCGCGGGCCGGGCCGATCAGCCGGGCCAGCCGCTGGGTGCCGCCGGCGCCCGGGATGATGCCGAGCTTGATCTCCGGCTGGCCGAGCTTGGCGTCCTCGGCGATCACCCGCCAGTCACAGGCCAGGGCCAGCTCGCAGCCGCCGCCCAGTGCGTACCCCGTGATGGCGGCGACGACCGGCTTGGGGATCTGCGCGACCGCGTCGAAGGCGCTGGACAGCGCGCCGGCCCGGACCACCATCTCCTGGTACGTCACCGTGGTGAACTCGGTGATGTCGGCGCCCGCCGCGAAGTGCTTGCCGGCGCCGTGCACGACCACCGCGCGGACCTCGTCGTCCGCGGCCGCGGCCTGCGCCGCCGCCCGCAACTCCTCCTGCACCCGGGTGTTGAGCGCGTTGACCGGCGGCCGCTCCAGCCGGATGGTGCCGATGCCGTCCGCGACCTCGAGCCGTACGAACTCACCCACCGGTGTGCCCTCCTGTTCACTCCTGCCGTTTTGCCGTCAGCCTACGACGGCCGCCGACTACATTGGGACCACTGGGGAGGACAAAGATGACCACGTACTACCGGGATCCGGATGTGCTCATCACGTCATCCGGTGTGTCGATGAACGGCCACGAGTTCCGCCTGCCCGAGCTGATCCGGGTGTGGTACACGAAGGGCGCCCGTTCCTGGGGTGTCATCGCCTGGCGGGGCGCGCTCGGCCTGGCGATCCTGCTGCCGCTGCTGGCCGGCGGGTTCGCCGTGCTGGTGGCGCTGGCCATGGACGCCTCGCTCACCACCACGCTGGGCTGGGTGGTCGCCGGGGTCCTGCTGGGCCTGGCCGTGGTGCCGGTCGCCGACCTGCTGCTGGAGCGGGTCGACCGGTCGTACGACCGGGGCAGCCGCAGCCTGGAGATCTGGGGCCGGGTGCGGGCGGGCGACGTGCTGCTGCTGCGGACGAACGACGCCCAGCGGTTCGGCCGCGTCTACCGCGCCCTGCAGCGCGCGCTGGAGCCCGCGGTGCGCCGCTGACCATCAGGAAAGATCATGAGAGCCACCGAGGTACGGCCGACCGGCGTCGAGCGCACGTTCGGCGAGGACGAGCTGATCGTCACCAAGACCGATCCGCGCGGCGTCATCACGTACACCAACGACGTCTTCCTGCGTGTCTCCGCGCTGACCGAGGAGCAGGCGGTGGGCCGGCCGCACAGCCTGATCCGGCACCCGGACATGCCGAGGGCCGTGTTCCAGCTGCTGTGGGATACCCTCGGGAGGCGGCAGGAGATCTTCGCGTACGTGCTGAACCTGGCCGTCGACGGCGCGCACTACTGGGTGTTCGCGCACATCACACCGTCCTTCGACCGCACCGGGCGGCTGCTCGGCTACCACTCCAACCGGCGCCGGCCGGCCGCCGCCGCGGTCCAAACGGTCGGGTCCGTCTACGCCCGGATGCTGGACGAGGAGCGCCGGCGATCCCGGACCCCGGACGCGGTGGCGGCGGGCACGGCGGTCCTGGAGCAGATCCTCGGCGAGCACGGGCGCACCTACGACGAGCTGGTCTGGGACATCACCGACGGGAGCGCCCGATGAGGTCGGTGCCTCCGGCCGGCACCGGGCCGGAGGACGCGATCCGCCTGGTGACCGAGGTCTGCGAACGGGCCGCCAACGGTGATCTGGAGGCCCGGGTGCCGGCGCTCGGCGACACCGCCGGGGCCCCGGAGCTGCGGGTCGCGGTGAACGGGCTGCTCGACCACATCGACGCGTTCGTCCGGGAGTCCGGGGCGGCGTCGACGGCGGCCGCCGAGGGGCGGTTCCACCGGCATTTCCTCACCCAAGGGCTGGACGGGGCGTACCGGACGGCGGCCGAGCAGATCACCCACGCGAACCAGGTGATGAGCCGGACGGCGGCCCAGTTCGCGGACGCCGCCCGGGCCCGGCAGGCGCTCGCCGACGAGCTGGAGTCGGCGGTGCTGACCGCCTCCGAGCAGGTGGCGACGGCCGCCACCGAGATGGGCCGGTCAGCGAACGGGCTGGCCGACTTCGCCCGGAGCGCGGTCACCGACGCCGAGCGGGGGCTGGGCACGGTGTCGTCGCTGCGTACCTCGTCGGAGGAGATCCGGCACGCGGTCGACCTGATCAATCAGGTGGCGGCGCAGACCCGGCTGCTGGCGCTGAACGCCACCATCGAGGCGGCCCGGGCCGGGTCGGCCGGACGCGGCTTCAGCGTGGTGGCCAGCGAGGTGAAGAACCTGGCGAACGAGACCAGCTCGTCCAGCGAGGAGATCATGAACCAGGTCAACACCGTGCAGCAGTCGGCGGCCGACGCGATCGCCGTGCTGGAGGCGGTCACCAACCGGATCCGGGAGATGAGCGATCTGGTGGACGGCATCGCGGTGGCGGTGGACGGCGGTCACCGGTCGGGCGACGGCGGGCTCTCGCGGCTCGCCGAGGTGCTCCGGTCCGAGGTGTCCCGGTTCGTCACGACGATTCGCCAGTCCTGAAGATCTCCTCGATGTCGCCCCGGGCCGGCAGGGCGTTGCTCGCCCCGACCCGGCGCACGCAGGCCGCCCCGGCGGCGTTCGCCCAGCGGATCGCCTCGATCAGGTCGCGGCCCTCGCCCCAGGCGACGGCCAGCGCGCCGGTGAAGGCGTCCCCGGCCGCCGTGGTGTCGGCGACCTCCACCCGGAAGGCGGGCACGTGCACGTCGGCGCCGTCGCGGTCGGCGTACCGGGAGCCGTTGCCGCTCAGGGTGAGCACCACCCGGGGCACCAGGGCGAGCAGCGACGCCATGTCCGGCTCGGCCCGGCCGGTGATGGCCCGGGCCTCGGTCTCGTTGACCACCAGCAGGTCCACCTCGTCGAGCAGCCCGGGCGGCAGCACCCGGGCGGGCGCCGCGTTCAGGATGGTCCGGGTGCCGCCCGCGCGGCCGGCCCGCAGCGCGGCCAGCACCGTGGCCATCGGGATCTCCTGCTGGCAGAGCAGCACGTCGGCGGCGGCGATGGCGGCCGTCTCGTCGGCGGTGAGATCGACGAAGGTGCGGTTCGCCCCGGGGCTGACCAGGATCGAGTTCTCCCCGGCACGGTCCACCATGATCACGGCGACGCCGGAGGAGCCGTAGCTGGTCCGGACCAGGTCGACGTCGACGCCCGCAGCCGCGAGCCGGGCGTTGAGGGTGACCCCGAACGCGTCCGATCCGATCGCGCCGAGGAAGGTCGTCCCGGCGCCGGCCAGTGCGGCGGCGATGGCCTGGTTGGAGCCCTTGCCGCCGGGGGTCATCACGAAGTCGTCACCGAGCACGGTCTCGCCCGGCCGGGGCAGGCTCGGCGCCAGCCCGACCAGGTCCATGTTCGCGCTGCCGGCGACGACCACCCGGGTCGCCATCTAGCCGGCCCGGGCCGTGTAGCGGTCGCCGAACCGGTCGACGATCAGCGGCAGGCCGAAGGTCTTGGTCAGGTTCTCCGCGGTCATCACCTCGCCGAGCAGGCCGGCCGCGACCACGGTGCCCTCGCGCAGCAGCAGGCCGTGGGTGAAGCCCGGCGGGATCTCCTCGACGTGGTGGGTGACCAGCACCATGGCCGGGGCGTCCGGGTCCAGGGCCAGCTCGGTGAGGTGGCCGATCAGGGTCTCCCGGCCGCCCAGGTCGAGCCCGGCGGTCGGCTCGTCGAGCAGCATCAGCTCGGGGTCGGTCATCAGTGCCCGGGCGATCTGGGTGCGCTTGCGCTCGCCCTCGGACAGGGTGCCGAACTCACGGTCGGCGAACGCCGCGATGCCCAGCTGCTCGAGAAGCTCCCGGGCGCGGGCCTCGTCCTGCGGGTCGTAGCTCTCCCGCCAGCGGCCGACCACCGACCACGCGGCGGTGACCACCACGTCGAGCACCCGCTCGGAGGGCGGCACCTGGTCGGCGAACCGGCCGGTGGTGATGCCCACCCGGGTCCGCAGCTCGGTCACGTCGGTACGCCCGAGCTTCTCGCCCAGCACGTACGCCGTGCCGCGGGTCGGGTGCATCCGGGCGGACGCCAGGTTGAGCAGGGTGGTCTTGCCGGCGCCGTTCGGGCCCAGCACCACCCACCGCTCGTCCAGCTCGACCTGCCAGGACAGGTCGCGGATCAGGAAGTTTCCGCCGCGCACCACGTTCACGCGGTCGAAGGCGATGACGGTGTCCTCGTCGGGCGGAATGGGTACGGCAGCCTCCAGCACGCGTCCATCCAACCATGTCCGGCCGTGCGGGCCGGACGGCGTGCCGGTGCCCGGGGCTCAGTCGGTGGTCGAGCCGAACACCTCGTCACGGACCGCGTCCAGCGCCATCCGCAGCGCACCGTGCAGAACCGGCTCGGACGCCACCCGGGTGACCACCACCTTGGGCGACACCAGCGTGATCGCCGCCACCTCGCGCTCCACCCGGTCGGCCAGCGCCGCGCCGCCGGCCCGGCTCACCTCACCGGCCAGCACCACCAGCGGCGGGTCGAGCACCACACAGGTGGCGGCCACGCCCAGCGCCAGCCGGCGGGCCAGTTCGTCGAGCACCGGCTCGCCGGCCGGGCCGGCCGCGACGGCGGCCCGCACCACGTCGGCCGCCTCGGCGCCGCGGAAGCCGAACTGCTTGCCGATCGTCTTGACCGCGTCGGCGCCGGCGATCGCCTGGAAGGCGCCCTTCACACCGCGGCGGGAGGCGTTGTGCGGCACCTCGGCGCCGGCCACCGGCAGGTAGCCGATCTCGCCGGCCGCACCGGTGGCGCCCTGGTGCAGGCGGCCGCCGAGGACGGTGGCGAGGCCGACGCCGCGGCCGATCCAGACGAGCGCGAAGTCGGCGACCCCGGTGGCCGCGCCGGTGCCGGACTCGGCGACCGCGGCCAGGTTGACGTCGTTGCCGAAGAAGACCGGGATGTTCAGGTCGCGGCGCAGGTCGGCGAGCAGGCCGCGGTGCCAGCGGGGCAGGTCGTGGGCGAAGGAGATCTCACCGGTCTGCGGGTCGACGAGGCCCGGGGTGCCGAGCACCACCCGGCGCACCGAGGACATGTCGGCGCCGGCCTCCCCGGCGGCCTGGACCACCGCGTTGTGCACCACGCCGACCGGGTCGTCGGTGTCCTTGGTGCTCTGTTCGACCCGGCTGATCACCGCGCCGGTGATGTCGGCGCACGCGGCCACCACGCCGTCCGGGCCGACCTCCACCCCGATGACGTGGGCACTGGACGGGGTGACCGCGTAGAGCTGGGCGTTGGGGCCGCGGCCACCGGCCTGCTCACCCACCCGCCGGACCAGGCCGCGCTCCTCGAGCCGCTCGACCAGCTGGGAGGCGGTGACCTTGCTGAGCCCGGTCATCTCGCCGAGTTGCGCCCGGGTCAGCGGGCCTCGCGTGAGCAGCAGGTCCAGCGCCGCGCGGTCGTTGAGCGCGCGCAGCAACCGGGGCGTGCCCGGGAGGCGGGTGGCGGCCATACGTTCGTCCCCTAATAAGAAAGATTCTTTCCTGTTACAGTGTCGACGCACGACACGCAGCCGCAGCGTAACGGTAGGCAACGTCGCCGCACCGCAAGGACGCCATCGACTGCGAGCGATCATGGCAGCTCCCGGCGGAAAACGGCCAGAGTTGCGTCATCGGAAGGACACCATGGCCCTCGACCCCGGCCTCCGCCGACTCGCCCTGCACACCCTGCTCGCCGCCTTTCCCGGGCACGTCGCCCCGGACTGGGCGGGCGAGCTGCTCACCGAGGGGCTGGCCGGGCACACCCTGTTCGGCGCCAACGTCGGCGAGCCGGAGCAGGTCGCCCGGCTCACCGCTCAGCTGCGGTCGGCCCGGCCGGACGCGCTGATCGCGATCGACGAGGAGGGCGGCGACGTCACCCGGTTGGGGCACCGGACCGGGAGCCCCTACCCCGGGAACGCGGCGCTCGGCGCGGCCGACGATCCGGAGCTGACCCGGCGGATCTACGCCGCGATCGGCGCCGACCTGGCGGCCGTCGGGATCAACCTGAACCTGGCGCCGACCGTGGACGTGAACAGCGTCGCCGAGAACCCGATCATCGGCACCCGCTCGTTCGGGGCCGGCCCGGCGCTGGTCGCCCGGCACACCGGAGCGGCCGTGGCCGGGTTGCAGGCCAACGGGGTGGCGGCGTGCGCCAAGCACTTCCCCGGGCACGGCGCCACGGTCACCGACTCGCACCTGGAGCTGCCCACCGTCGACGTGCCGCTGGCCGTGCTGCGGGAGCGCGACCTGCCGCCGTTCGCCGCCGCCGTCCAGGCCGGTACGCGCGCCGTGATGAGCGCGCACATCCGGGTGCCGGAGCTGACCGGGGACGGGCCGGCCACGTTCAGCCGGGCGGCGCTGACCGGGCTGCTCCGCGACGAGCTGGGCTTCCGCGGCGCGATCGTCACCGACGCGCTGGAGATGCGCGGTGCGGCCGCCTCGGCGGGGAGCATCCCGCGGGCCGCCGTGGCGGCGCTGGCGGCCGGGGCCGACCTGCTCTGCATCGGGGCCGTGGTGGACCGGGCGCTGGTCGAGGCGATCGCCGCCGAGATCGCCGCGGCCGCCGGGGACGGGCGGCTGGAGCTCGCGCGACTGGAGGACGCGGTCGCCCGTACCGCCGCATTGGCCGCCTGGAGCGCGACCCCGCACCGGGCCGAGCCGGGCGACGGCGATCTGGGCGTCGAAGCCGCCCGTCGGGGCATGATCGTCGAGGGCGACCCGGCCGAGCTGCGTTCCCCGCTGGTGGTGCAGTTCGTGGCGGGCCACTCGATCGCCGAGGGCCGGGTGCCGTGGGGTCTCGGGCCGCACCTGAGCGGGGTCGAGCAGATCGAGGTGCCGGCCGGCGAGACCACCCCGGAGGCGCTGGCCGCGGCCGCCGGCGACCGGCCGATCGTGCTGGTCGGCCGTCGCCTGCACAGCTCCCCCGCGGCTCGCACCCTGATCGGGAAACTGGCCGCCGAGCGGCCGGTCGGCGTCGTCGAGATGGGCTGGCCGTCGCCGTGGCGGCCGGAGGGCGCCCGGGTCTACGTGGTGACCCACGGGGCGAGTCTCGCCAACGGCCGCGCCGCCGCCGAGGCACTCGGCCTTCATCACGCTGCGTGATCCGCCCGGGGCTGATCGGAGAACCTACGGCGCGATCGGGCCAGCCGAACGGGTAAACCGCACAGGGACTGCTTTCCACACGCCGGGACGTCACCTAGCGTGATGGCCACAAGGTGGGTCTGGGGACGATGAGCCGGGCAGGGCGTGACTTCGGGAGCAGCACGCCCTGCCCGGCTCATCACCGTTTCGCCGTGATCAGCCCGCCGACGAGGTCTTCACCAGGGTGCGGATCTGGCGCAGCAGCACCGACAGCGCCGCCAGGTCGGCCGGCGAGTCGTCGACGTTGCCCATCGCGTTGGACGCCCGGGCGATCGACGCCGCGTTCACCTGTTCCCACTGGGAGACCCGGTCCTCCGGCGCCGCCGACGACGGCGTCGAGTGGAGCACCTCGGCGGTGAGGGCGGCCAGCGCGGCGTACAGGTCGTAACGCAGCGCCATCCGGGCCAGGGTCTGCCAGCGGTCGCCACGCGGCAGCCGGGAGATGTGCGACAGCAGCGCGTCCACCCCGAACCGCTCGGAGAGCACGAAGTAGACCTGTGCCACCTCCTCCGCGTCCCGGTCGATGGCGGCGGCCGTCTCCAGGACGTCCAGCAGCCCGAAGCCGTAGAACACCCGGCTCACCGCGGCCGCCAGATCCTCCGGCACGTCCTTCGCGACCAGTTCGGCGATCCGGTCGACCAGCGCCCGCCGCTCGGCGCCGACGATCACCTCGGGCAGCATCGGCAGCAGCGTCGAGATGCCGGGCCGCAGTTTGGCGATCTCACCGGGCACGTCGATCGGTGAGCGCCGGGTGCTGACCAGCCAGCGGACCGCCCGGTCGAGCAGCCGCCGGGTCTCCAGGAAGACCAGCGTCTGCGCCGAGGTCGGCACCCGGTTGTCCAGCGCCTCACCGGCCGCCCAGATCTCCTCCAGGCCGAAGACGTCGCGAACCACCACGTAGGCCCGGATCACGTCGGCCGCCGACGCCCCGCTCTCCTCCATGGCCCGGTAGACGAACGAGGTACCGCCCCGGTTGACCACCTCGTTCACCAGCGCCGTCGAGATGATCTCCCGGCGCAGCCGGTGCCCGGCCATCCGCCCGGCGAACCGCTCGCGCAGCGGGGTCGGGAAATATTCGGACAGCACATCGGTGGTCCAGGCCTCGTCGACCAGCTCGTCCGCGAGGACCGCACGCTCCAAACTGATCTTGACGTACGCGAGGAGCACCGCGAACTCCGGAGGCGTGAGTCCCTCGCCGTTCTCGTACCGGGCGGCCAGCTCCAGGTCCGACGGCAGGGCCTCCAGCTCCCGGTTCAGCTCGCCGCGCTCCTCCAGCGAGGTGAGCAGCCGCCGGTGCACCGGGAGCAGCGAGTGCGCCTGCGACCGGGCGTTGCCCAGCGCCATGGCCTGCGCGTAGTTGTCCCGCAGCACCAGCTCGCCGACCTCGTCGGTCATCGCGGCGAGCAGCTCGTCCCGCTCCGGCAGGGACAGCTCGCCGTCGACGACCGCCCCACCGAGCAGGATCTTGATGTTGACCTCGTGGTCCGAGCAGTCCACGCCGGCCGAGTTGTCGATGAAGTCGGTGAACACCCGGCCCCCGGAGCGGGCGAACTCGATCCGCCCGCGCTGGGTCAGCCCCAGGTTGCCGCCCTCGCCGACCACCTTGACCCGCAACTCCGAACCGTTGATCCGGATCGCGTCGTTGCCCTTGTCGCCCACGTCGGCGTGCGACTCGGCGGCGCCCTTCACGTAGGTGCCGATGCCGCCGTTGAACAGCAGGTCGACCGGGGCCTTGAGGATGGCCCGCATCAGGTCGGTGGGGCTGATCGCGGGCGCCTCGCCGAGGCCCAGCGCGGCCCGGACCTCACGGCTGACCGGGATCGACTTGGCCGACCTCGGGTACACCCCGCCGCCCTCGCTGATCAGCGAGGCGTCGTAGTCGGCCCAGGACGACCGGGGCAGACCGAAGAGGCGCTCGCGTTCCGCGTACGAGGTCGCGGAGTCCGGGTTCGGGTCGAGGAAGATGTGGCGGTGGTCGAAGGCCGCCACCAGCCGGATGTGCCGGGACAGCAGCATGCCGTTGCCGAAGACGTCGCCGGACATGTCGCCGACGCCGACCACCGTGAAGTCCTCGGTCTGGGTGTCGGTGCCCAGGTCCCGGAAGTGCTTCTTGACCGACTCCCACGCGCCGCGGGCGGTGATGCCCATCTTCTTGTGGTCGTAACCGGCCGAGCCGCCGCTGGCGAACGCGTCGCCCATCCAGAAGTCCTTGCGGACCGAGATCTCGTTGGCGATGTCGCTGAACGTGGCGGTGCCCTTGTCCGCGGCCACCACCAGGTACGGGTCGTCGCCGTCGTGCCGGACCACGTCCTCCGGCGGCACGATCTTGCCGCTCAGGATGTTGTCGGTGACGTCGAGCAGCGCCGTGATGAAGCGCTTGTAGCACTCCACCGCCTCGTCGCGGTCGCCCGGCTTCTGCTTGAGCACGAAGCCGCCCTTCGCGCCCACCGGCACGATCACCGAGTTCTTCACCATCTGCGCCTTGACCAGGCCGAGCACCTCGGTCCGGAAGTCCTCCCGCCGGTCCGACCAGCGCAGACCGCCCCGGGCCACGGCGCCGAACCGCAGGTGCACGCCCTCGAACCGGGGCGAGTAGACGAAGATCTCGAACTTCGGCCGGGGCTGGGGCAGCTCCGGGATGGCCTGCGGGTCCAGTTTGAAGGCCACGTAGGACTTGGGCCGGCCCTCCGCCCCGCGCTGGTAGAAGCTGGTCCGCAGGGTCGCCTCGATGAGGGTCAGGTAGGAGCGCAGGATCCGGTCCTGGTCCAGGCTCTCCACCTGGTCGAGCAGCTCGGTGATCCGGCCGCGCAGCTCGCCGGCGCGACGGGTCCGCTCCGCCTCGCCGATCGGCAGCGCCGGGGAGAACCGCACCTCGAAGAGCCGCACCAGCAGGCCGGCGATCTCCGGGTACGCCGTGAAGGTCGCCTCCACGTACTGCTGGGTGAAGACGTTCCCGGCCTGGCGCAGGTACTTGGCGTAGGCCCGCAGCACCACCACCTGCCGCCAGGTGAGACCGGCCCGCAGCACCAGCTCGTTGAAGCCGTCCACCTCGGTCTCGCCCCGCCAGGCGGCCGCGAACGCGTTCTCCACCTGTGGGCGGACCTCGGCCAGCTCGCGGTGGCCGGCCGGGGGCAGCAGGCCGAAGTCGTACAGGTAGATGGTGCCGTCGGGGCGGCGGATCTCGTACGGCCGCTCGTCGGTGACCCGGACGCCCAGTGAGTGCAGCACCGGCAGGACGGCGGAGAGCATCATCGGCTCGCCGTACCGGTAGACCTTGAACCGGACGTCGCGCTCGTCCGGCTGCGGAGTGCCGTCCGCGCCCAGCCGCCGCCGGCGGAACAGGTGCATGGCCAGCTGGCCGGGCTCCTCGAGAAGCTCCAGCTTGGCCAGGTCCTGCATGCCCTCGTACGGGGTGTGCGTGTTCTTGTAGCTCTCCGGATAGGCCGCCGAGTACCGCTGGAACAGCCGCCGCGCCTGCTCGTCGCCGAGTTTGCGCTCCAGCACCAGGGAGAAGTCGTCGTCCCACATCCGGGTCGCGTCGGCGAGCCGCTCGGCCAGCTCGTTCGGGTCCAGCTGGCCGGGCGGGGCGGCCGGGTCGGTACGCACGATGAAGTGCACCCGCGCCAGCATCCGCTCGGTGACCCGGGTGGTGTAGTCCACCCCGACACCGTTCAGCTCACGGAGCAGGATCTCCTGCATGCGCAGCCGGTTGCCGGTGGTGAACCGGTCCCGGGGCAGGTAGATGAGGCAGGAGATGAACCGGCCGTACCCGTCCCGGCGCAGGAAGAGGCGCAGCTGCCGGCGGCCGGCCATCCGCAGCACCCCGATGACCGCCTCGTACAGGTCGTCGGTCTTGATCTGGAAGAGCTCGTCCCGGGGGTAGGTCTCCAGTATCTGGAGCAGGTCCTTGCCCGAGTGGCCGCGCGGCGACAGGCCGGAGCGGTCCATCACCTCCTGCACCTTGCGCCGGACCACCGGCAGCTCGCGCACGCTCGTCCGGTACGCCGAACTGGAGAACAGGCCCAGGAACCGCCGCTCGCCGACCACGTCGCCGGCCTCGTTGAACAGCTTCACGCCGATGTAGTCCAGGTACGCGGAGCGGTGCACGCTGGCCCGGGAATTGGCCTTGGTGATCACCAGGAGCCGCTTCTCCATGGCCCGCTCGTAGATCTCCGGGGCCATCTCCTCGGCCAGCCGGCGCGGCTTGCTCGCCCCGCGCAGGATGCCCAGCCCGGTGCCCGGAACAGCGGACAGGACCCCGTCGTCCAGCCGGTACTCCCGGTACCCCAGGAACGTGAAGTGATCGTTGGCCAGCCACTTGAGCAGCTCGATCGAGTCGGTGAGGTCCTTGTCCGGCACCGGCGAGGGGTGCTCGGAGCCCCGGGCGGCGGCCAGCTCGTCGGAGATGACCATGGCCCGCTGACGCATCCGCGGCCAGTCCTCCACCGCGTCCCGTACGTCGGTGAGCACCCGCCGCACCTCGTTGAGCAGCTGCTCGCGGGCCTCCGGGCGACGGACCGGGTCGATCTCGATGCGGATCCAGCTCTCCACCAGATCGCCCTCGATGGCGTCGTCCGGCTCCACCTCGGCCTCGAGCTGGGCCAGCGCCCCGAGCGGCTCGCGGCGCACCACGATCAGCGGGTGAACCGTCAGGTACACCTGGAGGTTGTGGGCGTTGAGCAGGGCGATCACCGAGTCGACCAGGAACGGCATGTCGTCGGTGACGATCCGCAGCACGCTGTGCGACTGCGAGCCGGACGGCTCGGTGATGGCGAGTTTCAGCTCACCGGGCAGCCGGTTGCGGGCCAGTTCGCGGTGCTCCACCGCGGCCGCGAACATCTCTTGGGGTGTGTATCCGACCAGTTCCTCGTCGGGTGCGAACCGCCAGAAGCGGCCCACCAGAGATGCGGTCGTGTGGTCGTCGCCCGCCTGCTCGACGGCCTGCGCCACCAACCGCTCAGCGTTGGGCACATCGTCGAGAACGGTCTGATCAGAATCGGTCGCTGCCTCGTCGGCGACAGCCATGGTCCGGCGCTCCCCTCACCCACGGCACTGTGGGCTCGAACGTTTCGAGCACAGCCTAGAACCACCGCCATGGTCCACCTCACACCCCGGGTGTGCCAGCGGCGTTTGGGCGGTATCGCCCCTATCCGGGGCACCCGCGACGGGCATGTACCCATTAACGTGCGACCTAGCCAATCATGGCTGTCACAGTGTTCACGGGAGGAACCGACATGCGCCGCACCCCGGCGGGCCTGGCCGCACTGATGCTTCTGCTGACCGCGGGCGGGTTGACCGGCTGCTCCAAGGAAGGCCCCGAAGACACCGTCTCGGCCTTTCTGAGCGGTTGGTCCGGAGGCGACCTGAACAAGATCGGCTTCGTGACCGCGGCCGGCGCCGAGGTCCCCGCGCCGGAGGTGCTGACCCAGATGCGCGGCCTCTACGGCGACCTGCTGGAGCAGAAGATCACCGTGTCCGGCGCCGGCGACGTCACGACCACCGGCGACGACGCCACCGCGCCGGTCACCGTGAAGTGGGCGCTGCCCGGCGGCGTCGAGTGGAGCTACCCGAGCACCGTCCGGCTCACCAAGGCCAAGAGCGACGGCTGGCAGGTCGTCTGGGAGCCGGCCATGGTCCAGCCCGAACTCGCCACCGGCGACAAGCTCCGGCTCCGGCGGGTCGCCCCGGAACGCGCCGCCATCGTCGACGCGAGCGGCAAGGCGCTCTTCGGGCCCCAGAAGGTGGTCGTCATCGGGGTCAGCCCGGAGAAGATCAAGGACCTCCCCCAGCTCCAGAAAGACCTGGCGGCGGCGTTCCGCAAGGTGGACGTCGACGTCGACCTCGGCACCCTGAAGACCCGCGTCGAGCAGTCCGACCCGGGCGCCTTCATCGAACTCGTCACGCTGCGCCGGGCGGTCTACGACAAGATCCGGCCGCAGGTCCGGCCGCTGGCCGGCACCGTCTTCCGCGAGGAGACCCGGTCGCTGGCGCCCACCCGGGAATTCGCCCGCTCCCTGCTCGGCACCGTCGACCAGGCCACCGAGGAGGACATCGGCAACTCCGGCGGGGCGCTCGCGGTCGGCGACGACACCGGGCACGGCGGGCTCCAGGAGAAGTACGACGCCACCCTGCGCGGCGTCTCCGGCCTCTCGGTGGTCATCGCCCGCGAGGCCGCCGACGGCGACACCGAGGACACCAAGCTCTTCACCGCGGAGCCGGTCGCCGGCAAACCCGTGAAGATCACTCTGGACACCCGGGTGCAGAACGCCGCCGACCAGGCCCTCGCCGCCGAGAAACAGCCCAGCTCGCTGGTGGCGATCCGGGTCAGCGACGGGGCCGTGCTGGCCGCCGCCAACGGGCCCGATCCGGGCGGCGTCAACACCGCGTTCACCGGGCAGGTGCCGCCCGGCTCGACCTTCAAGATGATCTCCGCGTACGGGCTGCTCGCCCGCGACGCGATCACCGCCGACACCGTGGCCGACTGCCCGAAGACGTTCACCGTGGACGGCCGCGAGTTCAAGAACTCCCACGACGCCGCGCTCGGCAAGGTCCCGTTCCACGTCGACTTCGCCAAGTCCTGCAACACCGCCTTCGCCGCTCTCGCCCCGAAACTCGGCCCCGCCGGGCTCCAGGAGGCGGCCGGCGCCCTCGGCATCGGCGGAAAATGGGATCTCGGCGTCGACGCCTACACCGGCCAGGTCTCCGACGGCGGCACCGCCACCGAACTGGCAGCGGCCGTCTTCGGTCAGGGCAGCACGGCGGTGAGCCCGCTCGCCATGGCCGCGGCCACCGCGGGCGTCGCCAAGGGACAGTTCCAGGCGCCCACCCTGGTCCTCGACCCGGCGCCCGCCGCCACCCCCGCCCAGCAACTCGACCCGGAGGCGGTCGCCGCGCTCCGCTCGATGATGCGCGAAGTGGTCACCTCCGGCACCGGCTCCGCCCTCCGGACCGTCCCCGGCAAACCGGTCCACGGCAAGACCGGCACCGCCGAATTCCAGACCGGCTCCGCCGACACCCACTCCTGGTTCGTCGGCTACCAGGGCGACATCGCCTTCGCCGTCATGGTCCAGAAGGGCGGCGCCGGCACCGAGGCCGCCGTCCCCGCGGTGAAGCGCTTCCTGACCACATTGAACTGACCATTCTCGTACGGGGTGGACCGAACCCGCCAAGCCGGACCGCCCCGTGGCTCCCCGCGAGCATCTGCCCGGTCAAGGCCGTGACGCGCCCGCCGGGCTGATGCCTCCGGTCACCCTCCGGCCCGGCCGCCGTGATCAGGCGGCACCGGGTGGGAGGCCGCCGAGGGGGCCCGGGCCTGCGGCGGGCGGGCCGAAGTCGCCGAGCACGGGCGGATCCGCCGGCGGGCGCGGGCGCAGCATGCCGGGACGGGTCGCGGGGATCGGATCCGAGTCGAGCAGCGGCGCGGATCCCAGCGGCCGGGAGAGAAGGCGCACCTCGTTGGCCCCGGCCCGGGAATCCGGACCGTCCGGCACCGGCACGGGTTCCTCATCGGCCGGTTCGGCTTCGGCCGCCGCCTCCGGCTCGGTCTCGTCCGGCTCGGCTTTGTCCGGGTCGACTTCGGCCGGGTCGGCGTTGCCCGGGTCGGCGTCGCCCGGGTCGGCGTTGTCCAGGTCGGCGTTGTCCAGGTCGGCGTTGTCCAGGTCGGCCCGGTCCCGGTCCGCGTGATCTCCGTCGGTGTGGCCGGAGCCGTCCAGGCCGGAGCGATCCGGCTCGGTGTCCACGCCCGGGCTGTCGCCGGGCTCATCGGACACGACCGTGCCGCCCGTCGGGCCGGTCGTCGCCGGGGCTGAACCGAATCGGTCATGGGCTGTCCGGGCATCGTCCCCGACACCGGCCGCGCGGCGGCCGTTGCCGCTCCGCGCCGTGGTGCCGAGAGCCGCCGCCAGGACGGACTCCGCGTCCACGGGCAGCGTGTTCCTCACCGGGCGAGCCGACGCGGACCCACCCCGGTCGTCCTCCGTCGCGGCGTCACCGGCGGAGGCCGGCCCCACCTGGACCGGGATCGCCCCGAGCGGCACGCCGACGCCCGGATCGACCGGCTCCGCCACATCCGGCTCCGCCCGGTCCGGCGTCTCGCCACCCCCGGAACCCGCCCGATCCGACGTCCCGCCACTTCCGGAGGCCGCCCGATCCGACGTCCCGCCAACCCCGGAACCCGCCCGATCCGGCGCCTCGCCAACCCCGGAGACCGCCCGGTCCGGCGTGGCCCCGGCGGGCGTCGGCTTACCAGCGGAGCCGTCGTGCGGAGCGCCGACGGTCGCCGTGCCGGACGGCGCGTCGCCGGTGGCCTCGGCCTGGGACGGCGGGTCCGGCGAGACGTCCGGCGCGGCGGTGGCGGCCAGGTCGCGCCGGGCCGCGGCCAGATCCGGGCGCGGGCTGGTGGACCGGACCGGGGACAGCCCGCTCACCACGGCGGACGTGATCTCGGCGGCGTACCGGCCGTCCGGGTCGTAGTCCGGGTCGAAGACGGTGATCTCGACGCCCAGGCAGTGCGGGGACTCGACCAGCCCGGCCAGCAGCAGCTCCAGCTCGGGGAAGGCGATGCCGCCCGGGTCGGGGGCGTCGACGGCGGGCATGACGGCCGGGTCGAGGACGTCGACGTCCACGTGCACCCAGTAGCCGGCGCAGTCGACGAGCTGGTCGCGGGCCCACTGGGCGCTGCGGGCCGCGCCCTCGGCGCGCAGCGCGGGGACCGGCCGGGTCACGATGCCGGCGGCCTGGAGGTCGAGGCGGTACTCGTCCTGGGCACGGATGCCGAGGACGACCACGTCGATGTCGCGGAAGTACGGCCGGCGGGACTCGATCGCCGCGAGGTTCGCCTGGCCGCGGCCGGTGACCAGGGCGAGGTCCTCACCGGCGGCGGCGCCCACGTACGACGCGTTGCCGGGGTGCCGGAAGTCGGAGTGGCCGTCCACGAACACCAGCCCGATGCGGCCGCCGACCGCGTCGCCGAGCCGGTGCATGGCGATGCCCGATCCGATCAGGATGGAGCAGTCCCCGCCGAGGACGACCGGGAACTCGCCGCCGTCGATGATGGCGCCGATCCGGTCGGCCAGCGCCCGCGAGTACGCGGCGATCTCGGCGGCGTGAGCCACCCCGTCGCCGGGGCGCCAGTCACCGGGGTCGTACCGCGGTGGGGTGAGGCAGCCCGCGTCGCGGGCGGCGAGGCGGGTGAGCAGGCCCTGATCGCGGAGGGCGCCGGGCGCTTTGGCGCAGCCCGGCACCGACGTCGCGGTCGGCGGGCGCAGGCCGAGATTGGACGGTGCGTCCAGAACGGCGATGCGGCGCACGACGCCCTCCTTCGCTCGAGACCCGCAGCCTAGAAGAGTGCGCTGGCCAGCGCACGCCGCGCGCCGGCGACCGCGGGGTCGTCCGGGCCGGCCACCAGGAACAGCGACAGCAGATGCTTGCGGACGGCCTCCCGGTCGTCGCCGGCGGTCCGCTTGATCAGGGCGATCAGGCGGGCGTACGCGTCCGGCGCCTGACCGCTGAGCACCTCGATGTCGGCGGCGAGCCGCTGGGCGGCCACGTCGTCCTGGTCGGCGGCGGCCTTGGCCAGCGCGGACGACGGGTCGACGCCGCTGATCCGCCGGTACAGCTCGACCTGGGCGAGGCCGGACTCGGCGGCCGCGTCGGCGGGCGACTCGGCCAGGATCTTCCGGTACGCCGCCTCGGCCTCGTCGAGGTCGCCGGTCATCAGGGCGTCGTCGGCCGCGTCGAGGCGGGGGTCCTCGGGGGTGGCCACCTCGACCCCGGCCGCCTTGAGGACGGCATCGATGTACTGCCGGATCTGGGACTCGGGCAGGACCCCGCTGAAGCCCTCCACCGGCTGCCCGCCGATCACCGCGGTCACCTGCGGGATGCCCTGCACCCGGAACACCTGCGCCAGGCGCGGGTTGAGATCCACATTGACCTTGCCGAGTATCCACGTACCGCCGTACTCAGCGGCCAGGCGCTCCAGCACCGGCGACAGCTTCTTGCACGGGTCGCACCAGTCGGCCCAGAAGTCCAGCAGCACCGGAGTGGTCAACGACCGCTCGAGAACGGCCTGGAAGTCGGCCTCGTTGACATCGATGACCGTCTCCGGGTTGACGCCGGGCACCGGGCCCGGCACGCCCGCGGCCGGGGTGGCCGCGGGCGTCGCGGGACGGCTCGGGGCGGCCGGTTTGGCCGGTGCCGCGGGGCGCAGCGCGCTGAGATCGACCGCGCCGCGGGTGAAGATCGACGGAGTGGTCCGTGGGTCGCTCATGGTTACCTAGTCTCGCACGCTGTCACGCCTGTTCGCGTCGCCACCAGTCCCCTCGATATCGGACGTCACAGCGTCAGAATCGCGGCGGCTCCCGGTAGATCCCCCACTCCGACTTCAGCACGCCGCAGATCTCGCCGAGGGTGGCTTCGGCACGGACCGCGTCGAGCATCGCGGGGATCATGTTCTCCCCGGTACGGGCCACCGCCACCATCCGTTCCAGGGCCGCTTTCACCCGTACCCCGTCGCGGTCGGTCTTGCGAGCGGCGAGCTCGCGCCGCTGCACCTGCTCGACCTCGTGGGAGACACGCAGGATCTCCAGTTCCTTGGCCAGGGTGCTGTTGTGCGCGTTGACGCCGACCACCTTCTTGTCGCCCTTCTCCAGGGCCTGCTGGTAGGCGAACGCGGCCTCGGCGATGTGCGCGGTGAACCAGCCGTCCTCGATGCCGCGCAGGATGCCGGCGGTGATGCTGCCGTCGTGGCCGAGCTCGCGGATCCGGGCGAAGATCTCCTCCGCCTCGGCCTCGATCCGGTCGGTGAGCGCCTCCACATACCACGATCCGCCGAGCGGGTCGGCCACATTGACCACCCCGGTCTCCTCCATGATCACCTGCTGGGTGCGCAGGGCGATCTCGGCGGACTCGTCGGTGGGCAGCGCGAGGGTCTCGTCGAGGGCGTTGGTGTGCAGCGAGTTGGTGCCGCCGAGGACCGCGGAGAGCGCCTCGATGGCGGTCCGGACCACGTTGTTGACCGGCTGCTGTGCGGTGAGCGAGACACCGGCGGTCTGCGTGTGGAACTTCAGCCACAGCGCCTTCTCGCTGGTGGCGCCGTAGTCGTCGCGCAGGTGCCGGGCCCAGATCCGCCGGGCCGCGCGGAACTTGGCGATCTCCTCGAAGAAGTCCACGTGCGCGTCGAAGAAGAAGCTCAGCCCGGGCGCGAACTGGTTGACGTCGAGGCCGCGGGACAGTCCCAGTTCGACGTACCCGAAGCCGTCGGCCAGCGTGTACGCCAGTTCCTGCGCGGCGGTCGAGCCGGCCTCCCGGATGTGGTAGCCGCTCACCGACAGCGGCTTGTACTTCGGGATCTCGGCGGCGCAGTACTCCATCAGGTCGCCGATCAGGCGCAGGTGCGGCTCCGGGGCGAAGAGCCACTCCTTCTGCGCGATGTACTCCTTGAAGATGTCGGTCTGCAGCGTGCCGTCGAGGTCGCGCAGGTTGGCGCCCTGCCGTTCGGCGGCCACCAGGTACATGCAGAAGACCGGGACCGCCGGACCGGAGATGGTCATGCTGGTGGTGACGTCCTGGAGCGGGATGCCCTCGAACAGCACGTCCATGTCGGCGGCCGAGTCGATCGCGACGCCGCAGTGCCCGACCTCGCCGAGCGACTCGGGCTCGTCGGAGTCGCGGCCCATCAGGGTGGGCATGTCGAAGGCGACGCTGAGGCCGCCACCGCCGGCGGCCAGGATCATCTTGTAGCGCTCGTTGGTCTGCCGGGCGTTTCCGAACCCGGCGAACTGGCGGATGGTCCAGGTGCGCCCGCGGTATCCGGTCGGATAGAGACCCCGGGTGTACGGGAACTCGCCCGGCCATCCGATCCGCTCGAATCCGGGATAGGCGGCGCCCTCGGGGGGCCCGTAGACGGGGTCGACCGCCACGCCGGAGAGCGTGGTGAAGTCGGCGTCCCGCTTGCGGGCCGCATCGTAGCGTCGTTGCCAGCGTTCCCGGCCGGCATGGATCTCGGCAGCGTCCATGCGGCCATCGTAGAGCAGAACTGAACGATCATTAAGCCCCCGGGAGCCGGTGTTCGAAGATCCACGCCTGCGGGTCGCCGTTGCGGTAGAGCAGCCGCATGATCGCCGGCATGGTGGCGTCCCGCAGCGCCGCGCGGACCGGGCCGAGCACCTTCGAGGAACTGCTGCGCCGGCCCTGGACGACCACCTTCTCCACCCGGGGGCGGCGGGCGGCCGCGTACGCCGCGAGGGCCGCCGGAACGTCCGGGTGCTCGCGCAGGCTGTGCCCGAGGACCACAGCGTCCTCCAGCGCCATCGACGCGCCCTGGCCGGAGGACGGCGCGACGGCGTGCGCCGCGTCGCCGGTCAGGACGATCCGCTCGCCGTGCCAGACCGGCACCCGCCGCAGGTCCCGGGTGTTCCACGGCCCGAGGACCTCGCTGCTGGCCCGGATCAGATCGGCCGCCGGATCGCCCGCGAACAACTCCAGCAGGTACGCCCGCCAACTGTCCGGGGTGAACTCGCCGGGCTCGGCCGGGCGACGGCGCGGCGGGTTGGCGAACCACCAGACCGAGCCGTCCGGGGCGGTCACCCAGCCGAAGAAGGCACGCCGGCCGAAGGACATCCGCATCACCCCGGGCGGCGGCGCGTCCCGGACCGGGCCGTCGGTGAAGCCGCCGGTGTTGAGCAGGCCGAGATAGTGCGGCGCGGGAGCCTTCGGATCGAGAACCTCCCTGGTACGCGAGTGCAGCCCGTCCGCGCCGACCAGCAGGTCTCCCCGCGCCGTGCGGCCGTCGGCGAACTCGGCCACGTCGCCGGACACGCCGGTCAGCCGGGCGCCGTACTCGATCGGGATGCCGCGGGCGGTCACCTCGGCGCGCAGTGCCGCGTACAGATCGGAGCGACGGATCGTGGTGCTGACCGTCCCGTCCGGCAGCGGCCCACCTAGCGGCACCTCGGCCAGCAGCCGCCCGGAGGCGCCGTGCAGCTCGATCACCGGGGTGGCGAACCCGCGGGCCAGAACCGTCGCCGGGTCCAGGCCGAGGGCGCGCAGCGCGGTCACCCCGTTGACCGCGAGGGTCACGAAGACGCCCCGCTCACCGGCGTCCCGCTCGGCGGCCTCGTAGATCACCGGGTGCAGGCCGGCGCGGTGCAGGGCGATGGCGGTGGCGGTCCCGGCGATGCCGCCACCGATCACGACAGCTTTTTTAGTCATGCAATGACTATTGATGACATGACTAGGGATCGTCAAGTCCTAAGCTGGCCGCATGAAGCGGTCTCCTCTGGCGATGGTTCTGCTGGCCCTGCTCGTGGAGGCGCCGATGCACCCGTACCGGATGCAGCAGGTGATCAAGCAGCGCGGCCAGGACCAGCTGGTCAACGTGGCGCAGCGCAACAGCGTCTACCAGACCCTGGACCGGCTGGTCCGGGAGGGACTGGCCCGCCCCGGCGGCACCAGCCGGGAGGCCGGGCGCCCGGAGCGGACCGTCTACGAGGTGACCGAGGAGGGCGCCGCCACACTGCGCCGCTGGCTGCTGGAGATGCTGCCGGAGCCGGCCCGCGAGTTCCCGGAGTTCCCGGTGGCGCTCGCCTTCCTGCCGGTCCTCAGCCCGGCCGAGACCCGGGAGCTGCTGGAACGGCGGCTCGAGACGCTCACCGACCGGGTCGCGGCCATCGACGCGCAGGCGCCGCCCGGCCTGCCCCGGCTCTTCCTGATCGAGGACGAGTACCGGGCGGCCGTGCTGCGGGCCGAGATCAGCTGGCTGCGCGGGGTGGTCGCCGACCTGGACGACGGCAGCCTGAGCTGGGACCGCGCGCTGATCGACGAGACGCTGGCCCGCTTCGGCTAGAGGTTGGCGACCAGTTCGGCGGCGGCCGCGTGCGGGTCGATCTCGCCGTCCACGACGCGGGCGGCGAGCAGTGGCAGGGCCGCGCCGCCGCTGAGATCGCCGATCCGGGCGCGCAGCGTGCCCAGCGCCAGCGCCGAGATCTCCGCCGACGCCCGGTGCTCCCGGCGCTTGCGGAGATGGCCGGTGCTCTCCAGCCAGTCCCGGTGCTTGCCGATCGCGGCCACCACGTCGTCGACACCCTCGCCCTTGGCCGCGACCGCGCGCACCACCTGGGGCCGCCACTCGTTCGGCCCGCGCTCGCCGAGCGCCAGCATGCCCTGGATGTCGCGGTAGGTGGCGTCGGCGCCCGGCCGGTCCGCCTTGTTGATCACGAAGACGTCGGCGATCTCCAGGACCCCGGCCTTGACCGCCTGGATGGCATCGCCCATCCCCGGTGCGAGCAGCACCAGCGTGGTGTCGGCCAGGGAGGCGATCTCCACCTCGGCCTGGCCCACGCCGACCGTCTCCACCAGCACCACGTCGCAGCCGGCGCCCTCCAGCACCCGGACCGCCTGCGGGGTGGCCGCCGAGAGCCCGCCCAGCTGACCCCGGCTGGACATGGAGCGGATGTAGACACCCGGGTCGGCGGTGTGGTCCTGCATGCGGATCCGGTCGCCGAGGATCGCCCCGCCGGTGAACGGGCTGGACGGGTCCACGGCCAGCACCCCGACCCGCCGGCCGCTCTCCCGCAGCGCGCGGACCAGCTCGTTGGTGGTGGTGGACTTGCCGACGCCGGGGGCGCCGGTCAGCCCGATGACCTGCGCCCGGCCCGCGAACGGGGCCATCGCCGCGGCCACCTCGGGCAGCGCGGGATCGCCGTTCTCCACCAGGCTGATCAGCCGGGCCACGGACCGCGCGTCGCCCTCCCGGGCCTTGGCGACGAGGGAGGGCACATCACGGGTCCGCCTCGACGTCACGCCGCCGGCACCTTGATGATCAGCGCGTCGCCCTGGCCACCGCCGCCGCACAGCGCGGCCGCGCCCAGGCCGCCACCGCGGCGCCGCAGCTCCAGCGCCAGGGTGAGCACCAGCCGGGCGCCGGACATCCCGATCGGGTGGCCGAGCGCGATGGCCCCACCGTTCACGTTGACGATCTCCTCATCCACCTTCAGCTCGCGGGCCGACTGGATGGCCACCTGAGCGAACGCCTCGTTGATCTCGATCAGGTCGAGATCGTCCACCTCGAGGCCGGCCTTGTCCAGCGCGTGCTTGATGGCGTTGGACGGCTGGGACTGCAACGAGCTGTCCGGCCCGGCGACGTTGCCGTGCGACACGATCTCGGCGATCCAGGTGAGGCCCAGCTCCTCGGCCTTCGCCCGGCTCATCACGATCAGCGCGGCCGCGCCGTCGGAGATCGGCGAGGAGCTGGCCGCGGTGATGGTGCCGTCCGGGGTGAAGGCCGGGCGGAGGGCGGACAGCGACTCGGCGGTGGCGCCGGGGCGGACACCCTCGTCGGTGTCGATCACCTGACCGGGGTCCCGGCCGCCGGCCGGGACCGCGGCGATCTCCTCGGCGAACCGGCCGTCGCGCTGGGCCGCGGCGGCCCGCTGGTGGCTGCGGGCGGCGAACGCGTCCTGCTGCTCGCGGGTGATGCCCAGGCGGGCGCCGCTCGCCTCGGTGGACTCGCCCATCGAGATGCCGGCCCACGGGTCCATCAGACCGTCGAACGCGGTGTGGTCGCGCACCAGCACGTCGCCGAACTTGCGGCCCTGGCGCTGATCGGCCAGCAGGTGCGGCGCGTTGGTCATGGACTCCATGCCGCCGGCCACCACCACGTCGAACTCGCCGGCCCGGATCAGCTGGTCGGCCAGCGCCACCGCGTCGATCCCGGAGAGGCAGACCTTGTTCACCGTGAGAGCGGGCGTGGTCATCGGGATGCCGGCGGCCACGGCGGCCTGCCGGGCCGGGATCTGGCCGCAGCCCGCCTGGAGCACCTGGCCCATGATCACGTACTGCACCCGCTCGGGGTCGACGCCGCCGCGGCTCAGCGCCGCCGCGATCGCGTGACCGCCCAGAGCGGTGGCGGGAAGGTGTTTGAGGTTGCCCAGCAGGCGCCCCATCGGGGTCCGGGCGCCACTGACGATGACGGAGCTGGTCATGGTCACGATCCGATCTGCGACGACCGGGTCTGGGGGAACCCGGGGTGGCCTTAACGATGGGTCAGGTCAGAGACTAACCGCATGACAGACGACACATCGAGCGCAGGCCGGGACGAGAATGTCACATTCCCCGGACTGCTCCGCATCGATCACGTCGGGATAGCGGTGCCCGACCTGGACGAGGCGATCGCCTTCTACGCGACCACCTTCGGGCTTCGCTGCGTGCACCAGGAGACCAACGAGGAACAGGGCGTACGGGAGGCGATGCTGGCGGTCGGCGACGGTGACGGCCCGCGGCTGCAACTACTGGCCCCGGCCCGCCCGGACTCGGCGATCGCGCGGTTCCTCGACCGCAGCGGCCCCGGTCTGCAGCAGCTGGCGTACACGGTGGCCGACGTGGAGGCGACCGCCGCGGCCCTGCGGTCCCGCGGTTTGCGCCTTCTGTACGACGCCCCCAAACGCGGCACCGCCGGATCCCGGATCAACTTCGTCCACCCGAAGGACGCCGGCGGCGTACTGGTCGAGTTGGTCGAGCCCGCCGGTGGGGGTACGCCGGTCGGGTGAATCGACCTGACGCGGCCCCGGTCTCCTGGCAGGATCGGGGCCATTGAGCAGGGCCGACGACGTCAGCGGTGGGATCGCGATCACTCGGAGCCCCGACTGTCCAGGTGGCGGCGGGACGGCACCGGATCGGCCGGCGCCGCCGGGCCCGTCACCCGAACGGTCCGGGGCCGCGCGACGGTCCAGGTCAAAGCTGATCTACTATGCGGTTCGGATGCCCCTCCGCTCTTGCATGTCCGCCCCCTTCTCGCCAGGATGGCGCAATGCCCCAGCAGCAGGATCAGAACCTGGCCTTCTTCGAGACCGCGAATTCGCAGCACGACTTCACGGTCGTCCTCCGCGGCTACGACCGTCACCAGGTCGACGGACACATCGGCCGGCTGCTCGCCGCGCTGAACCAGTCCGAGCAGGCCCGCGGCGAGGCCGAGCAACGGATGAACGACGCCCAGCGGCGTCTGCGCCAGGCCGAGCAGCGACTGAACGCGCTCGAGCAGAAGCTGGCCGACAGCAACAAGCTGCTGGAGGAGAACAACCGGCCGACGCTCTCCGGGCTGGGCACCCGGGTGGAGCAGATCCTGCGTCTCGCCGAGGAGCAGGCGAACGACCACCGGAACGAGGCGAAGCGGGAGTCCGAGGGCATTCTCTCCGCGGCCCGTCTCGAGGCCCGGGAGATCACCGACAAGGCCCGTGCCGAGGCCGCCGCCATGAAGGCGACCGCCGAGCGCGAGGCCGGGCAGGTGCGCACCCACGCCGAGCGGGAGGCCGCCGAGACCCGGGTGCAGGCCCGCCGCGAGGCCGACACGCTCCGGTCGGACGCCGACCGGGAGACCAAGCAACTCCGTACCGTGACCGCCCACGAGGTCGCCGAGCTCAAGTCGACCGTGGAGCGCGAGGTCGCGTCGCTGCGCGCCACCGCCGAGCGGGAGATCACCCAGGCCCGGGCCAAGGCCGCCCGGGAGGCCGAGGAGAAGCGCGCCGAGGCCACCAAGCTGCTCACCGACGCCCGCGACAAGCGGGACAAGGACCTCCAGTCGCTGGCCCTGGAGATCGCCGAGCGCCGGGAGAAGGCGGAGCGCGAGGAGTCGGAGCGGCACGCCGCCCAGGTCGCCGCGACCCAGAAGATGGTGTCCGAGGCCGAGGAGCGGGCCCGCGCCGCCGAGGACCGCGCCAAGGAGATCGAGCAGCGCGCCGAGGCCCGCCGGGTCGAGTCCGAGCGGTACTCCGCGGAGACCGTGGAGAAGGCGCGCGCCCTGGCGGAGAAGACCGTCACCGAGTCCCGCGCCGAGGGCAACCGGCTGCTCAGCGAAGCCCGGACCGAGGCGGAGCTGACCACCCAGGCGGCGCGCCGCGAGGTCGAGGACCTCACCCGCCAGAAGGACGCGGTCACCAACCAGCTCGGCCAGATGCTGTCCGGTCTCTCCGGCCTGGTTCCGGGAGGCGGCGCCGCTCCGGCGGCGGCCGCCGCCGCTGCCGTGGCCGCCGCCGCGGCGCCTGCTCAGCGGGCCGCCGAGCCGGAGGCCGAGGAGGCCGAGGAGACCGCCGGCGAGGCGGCGGAGACCGGTGACGAACCGGTGGCGGCTCAGACCAATTCCTGACCGAACTCCCGGTTCCCTCCGGTTGCGGACCCGCCACGGATACGCGACCGTGAACCCGCCGGGCGGCACATGACGAAATCAGGCCGTATCGGAGTTTCTCCGGTACGGCCTGACTCGTTTCGCGCTTGCCTGGGTTTGCCAACCGAGGTCAGACAAATCGCAACTACACGCATGGTCTCTTCCAACCCGGTGTGTATCGACACGCCACGGGACGATGCGTATGTGAGGATGGACAGCATGTCGCACGGCGGTGAAATCTTCGGTCTCGGCGGAGAGGCGGCCACCGAGCCCAGCTTCGAAACGGCCCTCCGGGGCTACGAGAAGAAGCAGGTCGAGCGATACGTCACCCGGGCGGAGAACGAGATAGCCGCCCTCCTCAACGACCGCGAGCAGGCTTACTCGCAGATCCAGGCGCTGAGCGCGCAGATCAAGGGCCTGCAGGCGGAGCTCACCCAGGCCCGGCGCGACTCCGGGATCACCGGCGAGGTGTCGTTCCGGCACCTCGGCAAGCGGGTGGAGCAGATCCTGCTCCTCGCCGAGGAGCAGGCCGAGGCGATCAAGGCGTCCGCCACCGACGACATCGCGAGCCGGCTCGCCGAGGCGGAGCGGATCCGGGCCGAGGCCGAGGCGCACGCCCACAACGCCATCCGGGACTTCGAGATCACCCTGGCCGCGCGCCGCGCGGAGGAGGAGAAGGTGGACACCGCGAAGCGGATCGCCACCGACAAGGCGATCGCCGCCGCCCGGCAGGCCGCGGAGCAGAAGCGCGCCGAGGCCGAGGCGGTGCTGGCGCGGGCCCGTAACGAGGGCAAGCACATCACCGAGAAGGCCACTCAGGACGCTCAGCGGGCCAAGGCCGAAGTGGACGGCTACGTGCAGTCCACCCGGATGCAGGCCGAGCAGGAGCTCAAGGCGCTGCGGGAGAAGACGCAGCAGGAGATCACCGCGCAGCGGACCGAGGCGGAGCGGGAGCAGGCCGACCTCAAGGCGGCCGTGGAGCACGAGCTGGCGCTGCGCCGGCACGCGGTGATCGAGGAGCTGGGCCAGATGCGGGCCGGCGTCGAGAAGCAGTGCTCCGACCTGCGCAGCGAGGCCGACAAGTACGCCGAGGAGGTGCTGCGCCGCTCCGACGACCAGGCCACCGCAGTCCGCAAGGAGATCGCCGCGCAGCAGGAGAAGATCGTTCAGGCCGGCCGCGATCTGGAGGCCGCTCTGGTCGAGACGTCCGAGGCCGAGAAGCGGCGGACCGCCGCTCAGGAGCAGGCGAAGGCGGCCGAGAAGGAGACCGAGCGGGTCGGTCAGCTGCTCACCGAGGCGAAGCAGCAGCTGGAGGCCGAGCTGAATCGGGTGGCCGAGGCGCAGCGTTCCGGTGAGGCCGCCGAGCGGCACGCCGCCGAGGTTCGCCGGCAGGTGCAGAAAGAGGCGAAACGGGTGGCCGAGCTGGCCGCCGCCGCGGTGCTGGCCGCCGCCGCCGAGCCCGAGGACGGCGAGAAGCCCGCCGACCCCGCCGCCCCCGGGGTGGCGCCGCCGGCCGACCAGGAGCCGCCGGCCAAGGTCACCGCCTCGGCCAAGGTGACCGTCCCGCAGGCGAGCCGGGTGCCGGCCGAGGCCGAGTGACCATCGGTGGCAGGGGTGGCCCGGCGGCGATAGCCTCAGTTGATGTCCGCCGAGCCACCCGTGCCCGAGGAGACGCCGCCCGTCGAGGAGCAGCCGCCGGTCGAGGAGCGGCCGCCCTTCGGCACGCCCGGTCCCCCGCTGAACCGGCGTAACCCCTTCCTGCTCGGCTTCCTCTTCGGGCTGGGCCTGATCCTGGCGTACTCGCTCTTCCTGGGCGTCCGGAACGCCGCCTCGATCCTGGTTCTGATCTTCATCGCGCTGTTCCTGGCGATCGGGCTGAACCCGGCGGTGACCCGGCTGCGCGGCTGGGGCCTGCCGCGCGGCGCGGCCGTGGCGGTCGTCGCGCTCAGTGTGGTGCTGCTGCTGGTCGGCGGGCTGGTGGCGCTGATCCCGCCGCTGGTCACCCAGACCACCGAGCTGGTCAACAACGCGCCCGAGGTGGTGGAGAGCCTGCGCCGCAGCCGGACGGTCAACGATCTGGTGCAGCGCTACGACATCGCGACCAAGGTGCAGGGCGCGGTGAACGCGGGGACGATCGGCAACGCCCTGGGCGGGGTGGTCGGCGGCGCCCGGCTGCTGTTCGGCACGATCTTCAACATCCTGACCGTGCTGGTGCTGACGATCTACTTCATGGCCGCCTTCGACCGGATCAAGGCGACCGGTTACCGCCTCGTGCCGGCCAGCCGCCGGGAGCGGGTCGCGCTGCTCACCGACGAGATCCTCAGCAAGGTGGGCGCCTACATGGTCGGGGCGCTGGCGATCGCCGTACTCGCCGGGGTGTGCAGTTTCGGGCTGGCGCTCACCCTCGGCCTGGCCTATCCGTTCGCGCTGGCCGTGGTGGTGGCGGTCTGCGACCTGATCCCGCAGATCGGCGCGACCCTCGGCGCCGTCGTGGTCAGCCTGGTCGGCTTCGCCGAATCGGTGACCGCCGGCATCGTCTGCATCGTGTTCTTCATCGTCTACCAGCAGGTGGAGAACTATCTGATCTACCCGCGGGTGATGCGCCGGTCGGTCCGGGTGAGCGACGTCGCGGCGCTGGTGGCGGCCCTGGTCGGGGTGGGGCTCTTCGGCGTGGTGGGCGCCCTGGTCGCCATCCCGATGGTGGCCGCCATCCAGCTGATCATGCGCGAGGTGGCGATCCCCAGCCTCGAGGACCGCTAGCCCTTCTCGAAGGCCGCGACCGTCCGGTCGGCGTAGGCGCTGGCGTCCCCGGTCTCCATCGGGCCGTCCCAGACCGACGGCAGCGGCGTCGGCACCTCCGGCGCCACCCGGCGGACGATCTCGTCGAGCACCTTCTCGGCGTCGCCGACCCACAGGTGCTTGGCGCCCGGGACCGGCAGCACCTCGGCCTGTGGGACGGCCGCGAACCGTTCGGCCGCCTCGGCCGGGCGCAGGTAGTCGTCGAACTCCGGGATCAGCGCGGTCAGCGGCTTGCCGTCGGCCGCCCAGGCCGCGAGATGCTCCGGCCGCGAGAAGCGCAGCGGCGGGGAGAGCAGGACCGCGCCGGCGATCGCCGGGTCCAGCCCGTACATCAGGGTCAGGTCGGTGCCGAAGGACCAGCCGACCAGCCAGATGTTCGGCAGGTCGGCGAACTCGGCGAACTCGATGGCGGCGGCCACGTCGTAGCGCTCGTCCACCGCCTGCGAGAACGCCCCGCCGCTGGTGCCCCGGACGCTGCTGGTGCCGCGGGTGTTGAAGCGCAGCACGGCGATCCCGGCCAGGGCGGGCAGCCGCCAGGCGGCCTTGCGGTAGACGTGACTGTCCATCATGCCGCCGTGGGTGGGCAGCGGGTGCAGGCAGACGAGGGTGGCCACCGGCTCGCGGTCGAGCGGCCGGGCCAGCTCACCGACGAGGGTGACGCCGTCGGCGGTGTGCAGCTCGATGTCCTCCCGGTGGGCCGGGAGGATCGAGTTGGCACGGATCTGGTTGCTCATACCGCGATCATCGCCCATAGCGGGGAGCGCTGCGCGACCGCTCCACCCCGGGAGCGCGGCGGTCCCGGGCCCGCCAGCAGCCGGTGTGCCAGTGGCGGCGGTCGGTCAGGTCGCCACGCTCGTCGACCGGCCAGGCCACCACGTGCGCCACGCCGGGCCGGATCTCCTGGACGCACCCCGGGCAGCGGTAGATCTTCACGGCCGCCGCACCGAACACGTTCCGCACCATGTAGTCACCGTCCTGCCACTGCTGGACGCGGTCCTCGGTGATGCCGGGACGGTCGGGACGCTCCTCGTCCGTCTTGGCGGAGCGGGGGCGGTTACGGCGGGGGCTCACAACCTCAAGCGTACGTAGTGACTCACTGGTAACAATCACCCTAGACTCGCGGACATGACGGCGACTCACGTTCCCGGCCTGCCAGTGATCGAGGACGGCCGGCTGATCTCGACGAACCCGGCCACCGGTGAGGAGGCCGGCCGCGTACCGGTCGCCGACGAGACGGCGGTGCGCGCGGCCGTCGGGCGCGCCCGGGAGGCCGCCCTGTGGTGGCAGGGCCTCGGTTTCGCGGGCCGCCGGACCCGGCTGCTGCGCTGGCGTTCACTGATCGTGCAGCGGATCGAGGAGCTGGCCGAACTCACCCACCGGGAGTCCGGCAAGCCGGTCACCGACGGGCTGATCGAGGCCACCGCCGCCGTCGAGCACCTGGACTGGGCGGCCCGCAACGCCAAGCGGGTGCTCGGGCCGCGCCGCGTCCGGACCCGGCTGCTGGTCGCCGAGCACTCCGGCCACCTGGAGTACCAGCCGTACGGCGTGGTCGGCGTGATCGGCCCGTGGAACTACCCGATCGTGACCCCGATCGGCCCGATCAGCGGCGCGCTGGCGGCCGGCAACGCGATCGTCTTCAAGCCGAGCGAGTACACGCCGGTGGTCGGGCAGTGGCTGGCCGACTCGTTCGCCGAGGTGGTGCCGGAGCACCCGGTGCTCCAGGTGGTGCACGGGCTCGGCGACGTCGGCGGCGCGCTGTGCCGGTCCGGGGTGGCCAAGATCTCCTTCACCGGCTCGACCGCCACCGCCAAGAAGGTGATGGCCGCCTGCGCCGAGAACCTGGTGCCGGTGGTGCTCGAGGCCGGCGGCAAGGACGCGCTGATCGTCGACGCCGACGCGGACGTGGAGGCGGCCGCCGAGGCCGCCGTCTGGGGCGCCATGACCAACGCCGGGCAGACCTGCATCGGCATCGAGCGGGTCTACGCCGTCGAGCCGGTCTACGACCGCTTCGTGGACGCCGTCGTGGCGAAGGCCGGCAAGCTGCGCACCGGCGAGGAGATCGGCCCGATCACCATGCCGAAGCAGCTCGACATCATCCGCGACCACATCGAGGACGCGCTGGCCAAGGGCGGCCGGGCGGTGCTCGGCGGCGCGGAGGCGGTGCAGGCGCCGTACGTCTCCCCCACCGTGCTGGTGGACGTGCCCGAGGACTCGTCGGAGATCCGTGAGGAGACGTTCGGCCCGACGCTCACCATCACCCGGGTGCGGGACGCCGACGAGGCCGTCACGAAGGCCAACGACACCCCGTACGGGCTGGGCGGCTCCGTCTTCGGGAAGAAGAACGCGATCCGGATCGCCCGCCGGCTGCGCTCCGGCATGGTCGCCGTGAACGGGACGCTCACCTTCGTCGGCATGGGCAACCTGCCGTTCGGCGGGGTCGGCGAGTCCGGCTTCGGGCGCATCCACGGCGACGACGGGCTGCGCGAGTTCGCCCGGGCCAAGGCGATCACCGTACGGCGTGGCCCGTCCCTGCTCCCGGCGATGACCTTCGAGCGCACCCCGGCCCAGGTGAAGCAGATCGTGAAGGCTCTGCGCCTGCTCTATGGTCGCAAGCCTTAGCACGGAAGCCTTAGCCTCGAAGGGGTGGCCGATCATCCCGCAGTCGAAGTCAGTGATCTGAATGTCAGCTACGGCTCGACGCCGGTGCTGGTGGATGTGGGGCTCACCGTCCCGGCCGGCGCCGGCGTCTGCGTCACCGGCGAGAACGGCATCGGCAAGTCCACTCTGCTGCGCTGTGTAAGCAGCCTCCAGCGCCCGGACTCGGGCGTGATCCGGGTGTTCGGCGGCGAGCCGGGCGACCGTCCCGACTTCTGGCGGGCGGTCGCCACCACGGTCGAGCCGCCCACCTGGTACCCCGGCCTGACCGCCCACGAGCACGCCGAGCTGGTCTGCCGGGCGCACGGACAGGACCCGGGCGAGGCGGGCATCGACGAGGCGCTGGAGCGGTTCGGGCTGGCCGGGCACGCCGACGCCATCCCGCCGTCGCTCTCCTCCGGCCAGAAGCAGCGGCTCACCCTGGCGCTGGTCCTGCTGCGCCCGAGCGCGCTGCTCATCCTGGACGAGCCGGAGCAGCGCCTGGACCCGGAGGGCCGGGCCATGGTCGCCGGCATGCTGGCCGACTATCTGGCCGGCGGCGGTTCACTGCTGCTGGCCAGCCACGACGACAAGTTCGCGGTCGCCGCGGGCGCCGAGATCGTCTCGATGGACATGCTGTGACCGTCGTCGAGCTGCGGCCGGTGCGCCGCTGGATCCGCCGTACCCAGTCCGCGCACCGGGATCGCGGCGAGACCGCCACCACGGCGTACGTCGTCGTCTTCTCGATCCTGGTGCTGGCCGCCATGGCCCAGGAGACGCTGGCCGCGGTCTTCCGCCCGCTGGTCCCGGATCTGACCGGCTCCGGGGCGCTGGCCTGGGCCGCCGTCTGCGCCGGCCTGCTCTTCGCCACGCTGCGCCGGCTGGGCCCGGTCACGGTCAGCCGCCCGGCCGCCTACTTCCTGCTCACCGCGCCGGTGAGCCGCCGCCGCCTGCTCTCGCCCACGCTGACCGTCGCGACCTTCGGCGCGGCTCTGGCGGGCGCCGCCGCGGCGCTCGGCATCCTCGGGCACGCCGCGTCCACCGGCTCGATCGTCCTGGTGGCGACCGGCGCCGTCGTGGGCGTGCTGCTCGCGGTGGCCGCCGCGACCGCGCAGGCGCGGCCCCGGGCGTCCCGGATCGCCGACGCGGTCGGGCGGGTGGCGATCGCCGCCGGGCTGGCCGTGCTGGTCGCCGAGGAGGCCGGGTGGACGCCGCCCACTCCGGGCGGGTGGCCGCCGGCCGTCGTCGTGGTCCCGCTCACCGGGCTGCTCGCGCTGGTCGCCGCCGCCGGCTTCCTTCTGGCTGTACGGGACCTCGCGCGCACCCCGAACGACGAGATCCTGGATTCGGCGAAGACGGCGGGCACCCTGGCCGACTCGGTGTACGGCGTGGAGCCGTCCTTCCTGGCCGACATGCTGGAGCGCCGCTACTGGGCACACCGTCGCCTGCGGTCCACCCGGCTGTCCCGCCGGCTGCCGCCGCTGACCGCCCAGGACCTGCTGTTGGCCCGCCGCCGGGTGCCGCGGCTGCTCTGGGCGGCGGCCGCCACCACGCTGCCGCTGCTGCTGTCCGGCGCCCCGCCGTGGCTGCTGGCCGGCACGCTGCTGATCGGCACGATGCTGGTGGCCCGCACCACGACGGCCGCCGTGAAGACCGACGCCACCAACCCGGTTCTGCTGCGCCTGCTGGGCCTGACCTCACGCCGGGCGCTGTGGCAACGGCTGTGGGTGCCGGCCGCGCTGGGCACGATCTGGGCCACCGTGGCGCTGGGCCTGCTCCAGGTGACCGGGGCGCTCCCGCCCGGCCCGTGGTGGCCGCTGGGCCTGGCGCTGGGCCCGATCGGTGCGGTGGCCGGTCTGCGGGCGGCCCGGGCCGGTCTGGTGCGCAACGACCTGCTGCCGGTGGAGACGCCGATGGGCTCGGTCCCGACCGGCCCGGTGCTGCACGCCTTCGCGGGCCTGGATCTGCTGCTCCTGGCCCTGCCCACGGTGGTCGCCCTGGCGACGGCCGCCCCGGCGACCGTGAGCCTGCTGATCCTCCAGCTGGGCCTGGGATACCTGGGCGTACACGCCTACCTGACCTTCACCACCTCACCGGACCGGGTCGAGCTGGCGGCCCGCTGACCTCGGCCTCAGAAGAGGGTGAGCTCGTCGCGCTTCATGCCGCGCAGGGCGTCGTAGTCGACGACGACGCAGCGGATGCCCCGGTCGGTGGCCAGCACCCGGGCCTGTGGCTTGATCTCCTGGGCCGCGAAGATGCCCTTGACCGGGGCGAGCAGCGGATCCCGGTTCATCAGCTCGAGGTAGCGGGTGAGCTGCTCCACCCCGTCGATCTCCCCGCGCCGCTTGACCTCGACCGCCACCGATCCGCCGTCGGCGTCCTTGCACAGCAGGTCGACCGGCCCGATGGCGGTCATGAACTCCCGGCGGACCAGGGTGAAGCCCTCGCCGAACGTCTCCGGGTGCTTGGCCAGCAGCTCCTGGAGGTGGGCCTCGACGCCGTCCTTCTGGAGACCGGGGTCGACGCCCAGCTCGTACGAATAATCCTGGAAGACCTCCTCCAGGGTGATCCGCAGCTCCTCGCCGGCCTTGTTCACCACCTTCCAGACGCCCGGCGCCTCCTGCAGCTTGCAGGGCGGGCTCATCCAGTTGAGCGGCTTGTAGGCACGGTCGTCGGCGTGGATCGACACCGACCCGTCGGCCTTGACCATCAGCAGCCGCACCGCCGGGGGCAGATGGGCGGAGAGACGGCCGACATAGTCCACGGAGCACTTCGCGATGACCAGACGCACCCAGCGACGGTACCTGACGGCGTACCGGCGCCCGGCGGGCGGCACGAGCGCGCCGATGCCATGCTGGAATCGTGCTCGAAGCATTGACCGGTACCGGTCTGGCCGCATCGGCCGGCCTGAACGCCTACATCCCCCTGCTCACCATGGGCCTGCTGGCCCGTTACACCGATGCCATCGAGCTGCCGTCCGGTTGGGCCTGGGTGTCCAACGGCTGGACCCTGACGATCCTGGCGCTCCTGCTGGCCGTCGAGGTGGTCGCGGACAAGGTGCCGGTGGTCGATCACGTCAACGACGTGGTGCAGACGTTCGTCCGGCCGACCGCCGGTGGTCTGGCGTTCGGGGCCGGCTCGTCCTCGGAGACGGTGACCGTCGCCGACCCGGGCGCGTTCTTCGGCTCGAACCAGTGGGTGCCCATCGCGGCGGGTGTGCTGATCGCGCTCTGTGTCCACGGTGTGAAATCGGCGTCCCGGCCCGTGGTCAATGCGACGACCGGCGGGCTCGGCGCCCCGGTCGCCAGCACGGCCGAGGACATCGGCAGCGTCGTCATGTCGGTGCTGGCCATCGTGCTTCCGGTGCTCGTGCTGGGCGTTCTCGGGGTGCTGGTCTGGGCGGCGGTGTGGGTGGTGCGCCGGCGTCGCCGCCGCAAGCGTGAGCGGATCGGGAGTGTCGAGACCCGTCACCTGTTTGGTTGACTTCTCGGGTGCCCGCGATCGCCGTACCCGCCTTCGCCCTCGCCTGGTGGTTCGCCTGTTACCTGATCGGCCGTGATCCGGAGCGGGCGAGCCTGCGCTGGCAGGCGACGGCCCTCGTGTCGTACGCCCTCGGGGTGGCCGCCTGGACGCTGGCCCCCGCCTCCGATCCCGCCGAGATCCTGCTCTGCATCCCGGCGCTGTGCTGGGCCGGCGCGGTGGTGGCGCTGCTGCCGCTCACCCCGGCCGAGCGCCGCCCGGTGGACCGTGGCGCGCTGGCCCTCGGCGCCGCGTTCCTGTTGATGATCGTCTTCCTGCCGCAGGCGGGCCGCCTCGTGGTGCTGGCCCCGCTGGTCGGTGGGCTGACCCTGCTGTGGCGGCTGCGCGCCCAGGTGGCGCCGCGGATGATCCCGCTCGCGCTGACCGTGATGGCGGTGCTCTGCACGGCCGCGCTGGGGCTGCTGCTGTTCACCGCCGGGGGCGCCCGCGCCGCGATCGCCGCCCTGGGCCTGGACCTGCTGGTGGTCGGTTACCTGGTGGCGGTGTCCCACGCGGCCGAGGCCGGTGAGCGGCTGCGGCCCGATCTGCGCCGGGCGATCGTCGCCGGGCTGGCCGTGCTGGTGCTGGCCGGGATCCCGGCGGCGGCCACCATGTTCCTGGTCCCGGAGCACGACGGGGTGGCCGCGCTCCAGTTCCTGGTGCTGGCGGCCGGCGCCACCCTGGCCGGGCTGGGCGCTCAGGTGCGCCGGCTGCTGGACCGGCTGGCGCTGGCCGGCGAGGACCGGCTGCGCTCGGACCGGGCGGCCCTGTTCCTGAACGCGGACGCGCTGCTGCGCCGCCGTGAGCGCCGGCGGCTGCACACCGTCGGCGAGACCGAGTTCCTGCGGATGACCCGGCGGGCGCTCACCGACTTCGGCGACCTGAACCGGCTGGCCCGCAGCCCGCTGACCGATCTGCCGTCGGTGGAGCGGCGGCTGGCCGGGCGGGAGGACCAGCCCCGGGCGCGCGCCCGGGAGTTGCGGGCGGTGCTGCGGGAGTGCGTCTCGGCGCTGCGCCCGCCGGGCCCGTTCGGCACCACCGACGACTGGCGGTACTACAACGTTCTCCAGTTCTGCTGCGTGCTGGGGCTGAACCCGTACGCCCGGCGGCCGAAGACCGACGGGATGAGCCGGGAGGCGCGGCTGGCCGTCGACTGGTTCCGGCGGTACGTCCCGGAGGCGGTCACCAAGCAGTGGGTCCGGGAGGCCGCGATGATCGTGGCCGAACGGCTGTGGACCGAGGTGGCGGTCCGGCAGCCGGCGCTGCCCGCCACGCCGGACCAGATCACGACACGCAACCGGTAAGCGGATAAATGCCGTAAAGATGGCTAAAATCGCCCACCATGGACGCCGGGGTAACGCGTGGGTAGCCACCGCAACGCGCTGGTCGCCGCGATCCGGCAGGAGCTCGCCGAGGCGCGGGGCACCGCCCGTGCCGTCCTGGCGGCCGCCGAGTCGGCCCGGGGCGAGGCGCAGCAGCGGCGACAGCTGGTCCGGGAGGCGTACGCCACCTGCCTGAGCCGCCTCGCCGAAGCCCGGGAGGCGACCCGCGCCGACATCGAGGACCGCTACCGCGGCGAGGCCGCCCGCCTCGCCGGGCACCTGCGCGGGCTGGCCACGGTCAGCGCCACCGGGGCGGCCGGGGCGCCGTGGAAACTCTGGGCGCCCAGCGAGCCCCCACCCGGCCGGTCACCCGGCCTGCTGCGGATCGGCACCATCAGCTTCGACGGGACGGCCTCGCTGCCCGGCCTCGTCCCGCTGCTCGACGTGGCGCACCTGCACCTGAGCGGGCCGCCCGCGATCCTGGACGAGGTGATCACCGGGCTGCTGCTGCGGGCCCTCGGCAGCACCCGGCCCGGCGAGGTCGAGCTGACCGTCTACGACCCGGAGCGCCTGGGCGGCACGCTGGGCGCGTTCGCGCCGCTCGGGCCACGGATCGTCGGGCCGGGCGGGCTGACGGCGCTGCTCGACGAGACGGTCGAGCACATCTGCTCGGTGGCCGTACGCGAATCCTGGCGCCTCGTGGTCCTGCTCGCCGACCGGGCCACCACCGAGGAGATGACCCGGGCGCAACGGGCCCAACTGGACCGCATCGTGCGTACCGGGGTGGGCCGAGGGGTGCACCTGGTGGTCCGCGGACTGGAACTGGAGGACCATCCGTCGGTCGAACGGATCGCGGTCCGGGACCGGGTCGCCACCTGCGGCTCGCTGGGCCGGCTGGAGGTCCAGCTGGACCCGCCGCCACCCACCGAACGGGTCGCCGCGTTCTGCCGGGAGACCGCCGAGCGGCTGTGCGAGGGCCCGCCCCCGGCCCGGCTCGCCGACCTGGAGCCGGCCCGCACCTGGGCCGAGTCCTCCCGGTACGGCCTGATCGCCCCGATCGGCGACAGCACCGACAGCTGTCTGGTCGAGGTGCCGCTCGGCGACGACCCGCCGCACGCCCTGATCGGCGGCCCGGCCGAATCCGGCAAGACCAACCTGATCCACACCTGGCTGGGTTCGCTCGCCACCCGGTACGGCCCTGAGGAACTGGCCCTCTACCTGCTCGACTTCACCGACGGCGAATCCTTCGCCCGGTACGTTCCCGGCGCCCGCGACCCGAGCTGGCTCCCGCAGGTCCGGCTCGCCGGGGTGAACGTGTCCGGCGACCGCGAGTTCGGCCTGGCCATGCTCCGCCACCTCGGCGAGGAACTGCGCAGCCGGGCCCAGGCCGCCAAACGTCACGACACCGACCGGCTGTCCGGGCTGCGCGGCGCCGACCCGGACGGGCACTGGCCCCGGATCGTCGCGGTGATCGACGAGTTCCCGGCCCTCCTCGGCGGCCGCGACGGACTCGCCGACGAGGCCGCCGAACTGCTCGAGGACCTCGCCCGGCGCGGCCCCGCACAGGGCATCCACCTGATCCTGGCCTGCCAGGAGGTGTCCGGCATCCAGGTGCTGTGGGGCCGTCCCGGGCTGATCGCCCAGTTCACCCTGCGGATCGCCCTGCCCAAGGCGCGGCGGGTCCTGGCCGACGACAACCTGGCCGCGTCGGTCATCCCCCGCCATCACGCCGTCGTGAACCCCGAATCCGGCCTGGCCGGCGCGAACCGGGTGGTGCGGCTGCCGGACGCCGGAGACCGGACCGCGTGGCGGGCCGTCCAGCGCCGGCTGTGGCGGTCCCGGCCCTCCGGGTGCGAGGAGCCGCGGCTCTTCGACGGCAACGCGGTGCCGCGACTGCCGTCGGCGTACCGGCCGTCCGGGCGGGTGCCGTCCGCCGACGCACCGGTCGGATCCTCACCGGGCGCGGTGCTCGGCGAGCGGATCGACGTGGCCGCCCGCCCGGCACGGCTGCGCCTGGGCCGGATGCCCGGCCGCAACCTGGCGGTCCTCGGCACCCGGACGGACGAGGCCTGCGACGTCCTGGCGGCCGCCGCGCTGTCGCTGGCCGCCCAGGGGCCGGCCCACTTCAGCATCGTCTGCCTGGAACCGGCCGCCGAGCGGGCCGCCGCCCGGCTGGTCGCCGAACTGCCGGCCGCCGACTGGTACGACTCCTCGGACGTCCACTTCGGCCCACCCGCCTCCGACGTGCCCCGCTACGTGATCGGCTACGGGCTGGACGCGGCCGGGCCACCGCACCGGCCGGCCCTGCGCACGCTGCTCACCGACGGCCCCGAACAGCGGATCCACGTGCTCGGCTGGTGGCGGGGCGCCGGCCGGCTCCGGGACGACCTGGCCGGCCGGTTCGACCCGATCGGCGCGTGGGTGGCGCTCGACGTCCACGGCTCCGAACTCGCGGCGCTCCACCCGCAGCCGGGCGGCCCGGCCTGGTACCCACGCCCCCGCCGGGCCCTCTTCTTCGACCGCTCGGTGCACCGCACGCCCGAGGTGATCATCCCGTACGAGGTGAACAGTGACCACACGTGACCGCCAGCCGCTCGGCCGGGACTACCAGCTCATGGTGAGCGCGCTCGCCGACGTGACCCGCCGCCGCGACGCCGAGGTGGCCGAAGCCGAACAGGCCTACCAGGACAGCGCCGCCCGGGCCGCCGGCGAACTCGCCCGCGCCGAGAGCGACGCCCTGGCCGCCGACCGCTGGGCCGGCGCCGCCGCCGCACAGGTCCTCGACGTCGACCGGGAAGCCGGCCGCCTCTGGGAACAACTCCGCCGCGCCGGCGGCCTGCGGGTCCGCGCCCTCGGCGAACTCCCCGAACCCGCTCCGGTCGAGGCCATGCCCCGGATCGCCTTGCAACGCCGCCCGGAACCCGGCGAGGACGTGGTCGCGCCCGGCCGCCAGTCCCCGCGGGTCCTGCTGTCCCGGGCGGCCGACCGCATCGACGTCACGATCCGCCCCGCCGGCAACGGCACCCTGCCCCGCTGGGTGCTTCCGCTGCTCCCGCTGGCCGGCGGGCTCGTCGCCGCCCTCACCGGCCTGATCGCGGCCGGTCTGGTCACCTTCGGCGACACGGTCATGTGGGGTGGCCCGGTGATCCGTGGCCTCGGCTGGCTCACCTTCCTGGTGGCGCCGTCCGCGGGTGTCCCGCTGGTCGCCTACACGGCACACAGCCGCCTGCACGCCCGCCTCGACATCGGCGGCATCGGCCTCACCCTGCTGGGCGGCATGGTCGCCGCCACGGCCCTCTCCCTGGCCTTCGCTAGCAGAGCTTAATGGCTCCGCTTCGCTCCGCGGCAAAACGCCTTGTAACCGGTGTCGAGGCAGGTGATTTCCCGCCGCCAGCAAACCCCGCTGGCGTCGGCAAATCAGCTGCCTCGACACCGGCGGCGTTTTGCGGGAGTGCTCAGTGCACCGCCGTTCAGCTCAGGTGACCGCTGCACCGCTGGCTGGGGGCGGCCCGCCCGGCCGGCGGCGGGGTGCGGCCTGGAGTGGCAGGCGGCCGGCCGCGGTAGCCGCCGGAGGCGGGGTTCGGTCCACCTGCGGTTGTGGGAGGTGTGGGCGTACCGGAAATGGTTTGAGGACGAACGCGAGCGTGCCGGGCCCCGCTCAGCGGGACCCGGCACATGATCAGCCAGCTCAGTAGGAGTAGAAACCCTTGCCGGTTTTGCGGCCCAGGTCGCCGGCCTGGACCATGCGCTGGAGCAGCTCCGGCGGGAAGAACTTCTCGTCGGCGGTGTCGCGGTAGATGTTGCTCGCCGCGTTCAGCATGACGTCGAGACCGGTGAGGTCGACGGTGGCGAGCGGGCCCATCGCGTGACCGAAACCGAGCTTCATGACGGTGTCCAGGTCGGCCGCGGAGACGACGCCCGACTCGACCAGCTTGATCGCCTCGACGAGGATCGCCGAGAAGAGCCGGTTGGAGACGAAGCCGGCGACGTCGCGCTTGACCTCGACGCAGGTCTTGCCGACCTCCTCGGCGTAGGCCCGCGCGGCCGCGAGGGTCTCGTCCGAGGTCTGGTAGCCGCGAACCAGCTCGACCAGCCGCATCATCGGGACCGGCGAGAAGAAATGGATGCCGACGACCGATTCCGGCCGGCTGGTGACGGTGGCGATCTGGGTGATCGGGATGGCCGAGGTGTTGGTGCCGAGGATCGCGCCGGCCTTGCAGATCTTGTCGAGGGCCTTGAAGACCTCGTGCTTGGCCTCGATCTTCTCGTAGATGGCCTCGACCACGACGTCGGCGTCGGCGGCCGCGTCCAGATCGGTGGTGGGCGTGATCCGGGCGAGGGTGGCCTCCACGTCCGCCTCGGCGATCTTGCCCTTGGCCGCGAACCGGCTCAGCGAGTCCCGGATCGCGGACATGCCGCGGTTGAGCGAGGCGTCGTCGACATCCCGCATGGTGACCTGCCACCCGGCCTGCGCCGAGACCTGGGCGATGCCGGAACCCATCAATCCGGAACCGATGACCGCTAGACGACCCGCCATGCTCACTCCTTCGTTAGCGCCGAGGCGCCGACAGCTTAACGCAGGTTCAGCACCGCCTCCGATCAGGGCGAATCCCGGAATACCGGGAATCGCGATGCCAGACTGTGTGTATGGCCACGAGCGATGGCTGGTACCTCATCGGACCGTTGATCGCCTTCGGACTGGTCGGCTTCCTCGGCGCGGTGTTCTGGCGTATGGGCCTGCAGCCCACCGGCTCCCCCGGAGGACCGGGCCGGGAGGGGTACGCGGACGGCCTGGCGATCTTCGGCGAGCGGGACGACTACGGCCTGCTCTTCCCGGCCGCCGTGACCGAACACCCGGAGGTGGCCGACGAGATCCGGCGGCTGCTGGCCGATGCCGGCATCCGTGCCACCACGGCGATCCGGCGCGACGGGCGGGTGAGCATCCTCGTCTTCTGCGAAGAGGTGGAGGAGGCCCGCCGGCTGGTCGGCTCGGTCTAGAAGTCGAAGGTCGGCTCCGGCACGTCGGTACGCTCCACCTCGACGCCCAGCCGGGCCAGGTCGGCCACGAAGTCCGGATAGCCACGGTCGATGTGGTGCACCTCGCCCACCTCGGTCACCCCGTCCGCGCAGAGCCCGGCGATGACCAGCCCCGCCCCGGCCCGGATGTCGGTGGCGCGGACCGGCGCCCCGGAGAGCCGGTCGCGGCCGTTGACGACGGCGTGGTGCCCGTCGGTACGGATGTCCGCCCCCAACCGCACCATCTCGTTCACGAACATGAACCGGCCGTCGAAGATGTTCTCGGTGATCAGCGAGGAGCCCTCGGCCACCGAGGCCAGGCCCAGCGCCATCGGCAGCAGGTCGGTCGCGAACCCCGGGTAGGGCAGCGTCACGATGTCGACGCCGCGCGGCCGCTCACTGGTCCGCACGCGGAAGCTGTTCTCCCCCGGCTCGATGGTCGCGCCCGCGGTAGCCAGCTTGTCCAGCGCGATGTCCAGGAACTCCGGCCGCACCCCCTGCACGGTCACGTCGCCACGGGTCATCACCGCCGCGTACGCCCACGTGCCGCCGACGATCCGGTCGCCGACCGTGGTGTGCCGGACCGGCTTCAGCGGACCCGGCACGCCCTCGATCACCAGCGTGGACGTGCCGGCGCCCTCGATCCGGGCGCCCATCGCGTTGAGCATCTCGCAGATGTCGACGATCTCCGGCTCCCGGGCCGCGTTGTCGATCTCGGTGACGCCCTTGGCCAGAACCGCGGCCATCAGGATGTTCTCGGTGGCGCCGACGCTCGGGAAGTCCAGCCAGATCTTGGCGCCGCGCAGGCCGCCGGGCGCCGACGCGATCACGAAGCCGTGCTCGCCGGAGATCTCCGCGCCCATCCGGGCCAGGCCGGAGACGTGCATGTCCAGGCCACGGGACCCGATCATGTCGCCGCCGGGCAGGGCGACCCGCACATAACCCCGGCGGGCCAGCAGCGGGCCGAGCACGCAGATCGACGCGCGCAGCCGCCGGACCAGGTCGTAGTCGGCCTCGCTGCCCGGCTCGGCGGGCACGTCGATGACCGCCTCGGTGCCGTCCAGCGTGACGTCGCAGCCGAGCCGGCGGAGCACCTCGGCCATGATCGCTATGTCGGTGATCCGGGGAACGTTCGCCACCACGCTGCGCCCCTCGGCCAGCAGCGCGACCGCCATCAGTTTGAGCGCCGAGTTCTTCGCGCCGCCCACCATGACGTCTCCGGCGAGGCGAGCCCCACCCTTCACCCTGATCACATCCACGCGGGCAATCGTAGGAGCCGTAGCCCAACCGCGCCTCGTAGGGTGGGGCCATGGCTGTGCATCTCACCCGCATCTACACCCGGGCCGGCGACGCCGGACAGACCCGGCTGGTCAACAACGAGCTCGCGCCGAAGACCGCGCCACGGATCGCCGCCTACGCGGACGCCGACGAGTGCAATGCCGCGGTGGGCGTGGCGCTTGCGCTCGGTGAGCTGCCCGAGGACGTACGAGCGGTGCTGTCCGCGATCCAGAACGACCTCTTCGACCTGGGCGCCGACCTGGGCAACCCGGTGGCCGAGAATCCGCCGTACCCTCCACTGCGGATCACCGAGGCGTACGTGACACGCCTGGAGGGGTGGTGCGACGAGTTCAACGAGCGCCTCGCCCCGCTGGACAGTTTCATCCTCCCGGGCGGCACGCCGGGGGCGGCTCTGCTGCACGTCGCGCGGACGGTGGCCCGCCGCGCCGAACGTACCGCCTGGGCCCTCTACGAGCAGGAGCCCGACCGCACCTCGGACCTGCCGCTGAAATACCTGAACCGCCTCTCCGACCTGCTCTTCATCCTCAGCCGGGTGGCGAACCCGTCCGGCGACGTCAAGTGGGTCCCCGGCGGCGTCAACGCCCGGTGACGGGCTCCCCGGCCTGAAGGGTGCCGTCGATGGTGGTCACCGCGTGGCCGCTGAGCAGGGTGCGGTCGCCGCGCAGGGCGACCCGCACCGTGCCGCCGCGCCGGGAGGCCTGGTAGCCGGTCAGCTCGGTGCGGCCGAGGCGGGCCGCCCAGAACGGGGCCAGGGCGGTGTGCGCGCTGCCGGTGACCGGGTCCTCGTCGACGCCGACGGCCGGGGCGAAGAAGCGGGACACGAAGTCGTGGCCCGGTTCGCCGGACGCGGCCGTGACGATGACGCCGCGACGGCTCAGCCGGGCCACCGCCCCCAGGTCGGGGGCCACCGCCCGGACGGTCTTCTCGTCGGCGACCTGGACCAGCAGATCGTCCGTGTTGGGCCCGGTGTGGTGCACCGAGACGATCTCGGCGCCGAGGGCGGTGGCGAGCTCCGGGTCGATCGGGCGTTCCGCGAGCGGGGCGGTCGGGAAGTCGAGGGTGATCAGACCGTCCGGAGTCCGTACGGCGGTGAGGATGCCGCTGCGGGTCCGGTAACGGATCGGGGTGGCCGGGTCGATCACGTGGCTGATCGCCAGGGTGGCGTGCCCGCACAGGTCGACCTCGACGGCCGGGGTGAACCAGCGCAGCGCCCAGTCGGCGTCCGACCCGGGCGGCAGCGGGTGCGCGAAGGCTGTCTCGGCGTGGTTGACCTCGGCGGCGATCCGGAGCAACCACTCATCGGACGGGAAGGGCCCTTCGGGCAGCAGCAGCACCCCGGCGGGCGCGCCGGTGAAGGGACGGTCGGTGAAGGCGTCGACGATTCGGATCCGCATGGGTTGAAGCTATGCGATGTGCCGGCCGCGGTGGGGGCTCAGCTCTCCATCGGGCGGGGGCCGAAGACCGTGCGGCCGCGGAGGCTGCCCGGATCGCGGGGCGGGCCCGCCTCGAGCCAGGACAGGAAACCGGTCACCGTGGTCTCCGCCATGGCGATCTCCACGTCGGCCTCCGGTGTCCGGCAGCGCAGGACCACCCAGTGCGCCGGCATGGTCAGGCGCTCCGGGCCGGCCGGCACGCGCCGATCCTCCACGGTGAGGGCCCGCCGGTCGAGCACCCGCTTGGGGCGGATCGCCAGGCTGAACATGCGGTGGAACCGGAGCTCGTCGCCGACGAACTGGCCGAGGCCGGGCGACCAGCCCCGGCCGGGCACCATCGTGTTGATGCGCACCTGGACGCGAATGGTCCCGCCGCCGACCATGAGCAGGCGGCGGCGGAAGAAGATGGCGAAGAGGAGCGCGAGCAGCGCGACGACGCAGATCCCGGAGGCTTCCAGAATCCGCATCGCCGGTGTCAGTGCGACTCGGGGGTGGCGGGCACGGCGCTCTCGGCGAGCACCGTCACACCGTTGGCGTCGATGGAGAGGAAGCCACCGGCCACGTCGTAGGTCAGCTGCTCACCACCGGCGAGCTTGACCCGGACCTGGGAGGGCTCCTTCAGCAGGCCCAGCAGCGGCGAGTGGCCGGGGAGCACACCGATCTCACCCTCGGTGGTGCGCGCGACGAGCATCTCGGCCTCGCCGGACCAGACCTTCTCCTCGACGGCGACGACCTCGACGTGCAGCTGGTTGGCCACGCTGTCTCCCTTTGACGCTGCGATTGAAGTTCGGGTGAAGTCTAATCGGCGGCGAACGCCGACGTGGTACGGGGTGGCCAGGTCAACTCTCGCCGGCCACGTATTCCGGATGATCAAGGAGGAAGGCGCCGATCCGGTCCTCCTGGACCGCCTGGAAGAACTCCTCGGCGGACGGATCCAGCTGCTCGCCGAGGTACCTCCCGCCGGAGTAGAGGCCGCCACCGGGCAGCTTGATCAGCGTCATGTCGTCGGTGTCGATGCCCTGGAGGGCCAGCCCCCAGTCGACGACGCTGTGGCCGCCGCCGTCGAAGGTGAGCGAGTCACCGGCCGCGTCCAGCACCTTGAACAGCTTGGTGGGATCGGTCACCACGTCCTTGCTCATCGCCTGCTCGGCCATCGCCTTGATGAACTGCTGCTGGTGCCGCTGCCGGTCGTAGTCACCGTTGGGCAGCCCGTAGCGCTGGCGGACGTAGTCCAGCGCCTCCCACGCCTCGAGGTGGTGGGTGCCCTTCTCGTAGACCTTCCGCGGACCGGTGTACGGATGGTCGCAGCCACCGTTGCGGCAGGCCGCGCTCTTGGGCCGGGGCGTGCCGTCGGGCTGGAGGTGCTCGGACTCGACGGTCTGGTCGATCGTCATGGTGACGCCGCCCATGGCCTCGACGATCTTCTTGAAGCCGCCGAAGTTGATGATCGCGCCGGCGTCGAAGTCGTGGATCCCGGTGACGTCGCCGACCGTCTCGGCGAGCAGCTGGAAGCCCTGCCCCACGTCGTGCCGGCCGGTGCCGGTGTCGCTGCCGAACGACATCGCCGAATTGATCTTCGCGGTGGTCCCGTTGAAGCCGGTCTGGGAGAAGGCCGGGATCCGCACGAACAGATCCCGGGGGATGGAGAAGAGGAACGCCTGGTCCATCGTCTCCGGGATGTGCGCCACGATGATCGAGTCGGAGCGCGGGGCCTGCGAGTCGTCGCGCGGGTCGATGCCGGCGAGCAGGATGTCGAGCGGGCCCTCGATGTCGGCCGATCTCCTGGTGGCGCCGGGAGCCGGATCGCCGATCAGGGTGCCGGGCGCGTCGATGCCGTTGGTGTACCTGGCGATCAGGGCCTGCCCGGAGACCAGCACGCCACCGCTCACGACCATCAGCACGCAGCCGGCCCCGGCGGAGAGCCGGGCCCACAGCGGCGCACGCCGACCCTGGAAAGACTTCGCCACGGGAATCCCAACTCTGCCGGGCGATCCACGCGTCCCCGGCACGGCCGGGTGATCTCTGGATGCGCGGCCCAGCATACCCGCGCCACCTGACGACGGCCGGGATCCGGAGATACCCGGAGAGCGCGAAGGGCCGCGCCGGCATGTGCCGGCGCGACCCCACAGCGTACGGGCTGGATCAGCCCTTCATCAGCTCGTGCGCGTTCTTCTCGAGGTCCTCGAGGCCACCGCACATGAAGAAGGCCTGCTCCGGGTAGTTGTCGTACTCACCCTCGGCGATCTTCTTGAAGGCCTCGATGGTCTCCTTGAGCGGGACCGTCGAGCCGGGAACGCCGGTGAACTGCTCCGCCGCGTAGGTGTTCTGCGACAGGAACCGCTCGATACGACGGGCCCGGGCGACCGTGACCTTGTCCTCCTCGGAGAGCTCGTCCATACCGAGGATGGCGATGATGTCCTGCAGGTCCTTGTACTTCTGGAGGATCCGCTGGACCTCGCGGGCGACCGCGTAGTGCTCGGCGCCGACGAACTCGGGCGCGAGGATCCGCGAGCTGGAGGCCAGCGGGTCCACAGCCGGGTAGATGCCCTTGTCGGAGATCGACCGCTCGAGGTTGGTGGTCGCGTCCAGGTGGGCGAACGTGGTGGCCGGCGCCGGGTCGGTGTAGTCGTCGGCGGGCACGTAGATCGCCTGGAGCGAGGTGATGGCCTTGCCCCGGACCGAGGTGATCCGCTCCTGGAGCTCACCCATCTCGTCCGCCAGGGTGGGCTGGTAACCCACGGCCGACGGCATACGGCCGAGCAGGGTGGAGACCTCGGAACCGGCCTGCGTGAACCGGAAGATGTTGTCGATGAAGAGCAGCACCTCCTGGTTCTGGACGTCCCGGAAGTACTCCGCCATGGTGAGGGCGGTCAGGGCGACCCGCAGACGGGTGCCCGGCGGCTCGTCCATCTGGCCGAAGACGAGGGCGGTCTTGTCGAGAACGCCACCCTCCTCCATCTCCAGGATGAGGTCGTTGCCCTCACGGGTGCGCTCGCCGACGCCGGCGAACACCGAGGTGCCACCGAAGTTACGGGCAACCCGGATGATCATCTCCTGGATGAGCACCGTCTTGCCCACGCCCGCGCCGCCGAACAGGCCGATCTTGCCACCACGCACGTACGGCGCGAGCAGGTCGAGCACCTTGATGCCGGTCTCCAGCATCTCGGTCTTCGGCTCGAGGTCCGCGAACGCCGGGGGCTTGCGGTGGATGGCCCAGCGCTCCTGGACGTCCAGCGTCGACGGGTCGACGTTGAGCACCTCGCCGAGGGCGTTGAACACGTGGCCCTTGGTCACGTCACCGACCGGCACCGAGATCGGCGCGCCGGTGTCGCTGACCTCGGCGCCCCGGATGAGGCCGTCGGTCGGCTGCATCGAGATGGCACGGAGCAGGTTGTCACCCAGGTGCTGGGCGACCTCCATGGTCAGCTTCTTCGTGCCGCCGGAGAGGGTGACCTCAACGTGCAGCGCGTTGAAGATGGCCGGCATGGCGTCACGGGGAAACTCGACGTCGACGACCGGGCCGATGACCCGGACGACGCGGCCGACAGCGGTCTCCGCCTTGGTGGGCTCAGCTACAGCAGTCATCACACATCACTTCCCGCCGCGGCCAGCGCGTTGGCGCCGCCGACGATCTCACTGATTTCCTGGGTGATCGCAGCCTGCCGCGCGGAGTTCATCTCGCGCGTGTACCGCTTGAGGAGGTCGTCGGCGTTGTCCGACGCGCTCTTCATCGCCCGACGGCGCGAGGCCGACTCACTGGCCGCCGAGTCCAGCAACGCCGCGTAGAGACGCGTGTTGAGGTACTTCGGCAGCAGCGCGTCGAGCAGCTCGTCCGCCTCCGGCTCGAATTCGTAGGCCGCCTTGAGCTCGGAGGACTTCTCCTCCTGCTGCTCGACCTGCACCGGCGCGAGAGGCTTCGCGTTGGCGGTCTGCGTCATCAGAGACTTGAACTCGGTGCTCACGATGTGCAGCTCGTCGACGCCCTCGATGTTCTCCGGGCCGAACGTGCCGTCCGTGCCGGAACCGGCCTCGAACGCCTCGATCAGGGCGTCGCCGATGCGCTTGGCGTCGGCGAACGACGGGCGCTCGGAGAAGCCGGTCCAGCTCGCGGCCACCGGCCGGTTGCGGAACTTGTAGTACCCGACGCCCTTGCGGCCCACGACGTACAGCACCACGTCCTTGCCCTCCGCCTTCAGCTGAGTGATCAGCTGCTCGGCGGTGCGGATGGCGTTGGCGTTGTAGGCGCCGGCCAGGCCCCGGTCACTGGTGATCAGCAGGACACCCGCCCGCTGGACGCGCTCACGCGCGACCAGCAGGGGGTTGTCGACCGAAGCGTTGGTCGCCAGGGCGCCCAGGACCTTGGTGATCGCCTCCGCGTACGGCCGGGAGGCGTTCACCCGCTCCTGCGCCTTGGCGATCCGGCTGGTGGCGACCAGCTCCTGAGCCTTGGCGATCTTCTTGGTCGACTTGACGGTTCGGATACGCCGCCGCAGCGCCTGTACCTGACCGGCCATGACTAGCTACCGCTCTCGGTCGAGCCGCTCTGGAAGACCTTCTTGAACTCGACGACACCGGCCTTCAGGCTCTCGATGTTGTCGTCGCTCAGCAGGTTGGTCGACTCGATCGCGGTGTAGACCTCGCTGTTGTGCTGCTTGAACCACTGCAGGAACTCCTGCTCGAAGCGGCGCACGTCAGCAACCGGGATGTCGTCGAGCTGCCCGGTGGTGCCGGACCAGATCGAGATGACCTGGTCGACCGTCGAGTACGGCGAGTACTGCGGCTGCTTGAGCAGCTCGACCAGGCGGACGCCCTTCTCGAGCTGAGCACGCGAGGCGCGGTCCAGGTCGGAGGCGAAGGCCGAGAAGGCCTCCAGCTCACGGAACTGGGCCAGGTCGAGACGCAGCCGGCCGGAGACCGAGCGCATCGCCTTGACCTGGGCGGAACCACCGACGCGGGAGACCGAGGTACCGACGTTGATGGCCGGGCGCACACCCGAGGCGAACAGGTCCGTCTCGAGGAAGATCTGGCCGTCGGTGATCGAGATCACGTTGGTCGGGATGTAGGCCGAGATGTCGTTGGCCTTGGTCTCGATGATCGGCAGACCGGTCATCGAGCCGCCACCCAGCTCGTTGGAGAGCTTGGCGCAGCGCTCCAGCAGCCGGGAGTGCAGGTAGAAGACGTCACCCGGGTACGCCTCACGGCCCGGCGGGCGGCGCAGCAGCAGCGACACGGCACGGTACGCCTCGGCCTGCTTCGTCAGGTCGTCGAAGACGATCAGGACGTGCTTGCCGTTGTACATCCAGTGCTGGCCGATGGAGGAGCCGGTGTACGGGGCGATGTACTTGAAGCCGGCCGGGTCGGACGCGGGCGCGGCGACGATGGTCGTGTACTGCAGCGCGCCCTGCGCCTCCAGGGTGCCCCGGATGCTGGCGATGGTGGAGGCCTTCTGGCCGATCGCCACGTAGATGCAGCGGACCTGCTTCTCCGGGTCGCCGGAGTCCCAGTTCGCCTTCTGGTTGATGATCGTGTCGATCGCGACCGTGGTCTTACCGGTCTTACGGTCGCCGATGATCAGCTGGCGCTGGCCACGGCCGATCGGCGTCATGGCGTCGATCGCCTTGATGCCGGTCTGCAGCGGCTGCTTCACCGGCTGCCGCGCCATCACGTTCGGCGCCTGCAGCTCCAGCTCACGGAAGCCTTCGTTGGCGATCTCGCCGAGGCCGTCGATCGGGTTGCCCAGGGCGTCGACCACGCGGCCCAGGAAGGCGTCGCCCACCGGGACCGAGAGGACACGGCCGGTGCGCTTGACCGGCTGGCCCTCCTCGATGTTCGCGTAGTCACCCAGGATCACGGCGCCGATCTCGCGGACGTCGAGGTTCAGGGCGACGCCCAGCGTGCCGTCCGCGAACTCCAGCAGTTCGTTCGCCATCGTCGAGGGCAGACCCTCGACGTGCGCGATGCCGTCGCCGGCGTCGGAGACGATGCCGACCTCTTCACGCGTGAGATCGGACGACGTGGCGGACGAGACGTAGCGCTCTAGCGCCCCCCGGATCTCGTCCGAGGAGATGGTCAGCTCGGCCATCCTCTGCCTTCTCTGTCTAGCTCGGGACGTCACCGCCGCCGAGGGGGCTTCTCGATGGGAATCGAGGGGAAAGGACTATTTAGCGAACGCCTGCTTGGCCTGGTTCAGCTTGCGCAGGACCGTGCCGTCGTAGAGGTCGGAACCGACCCGGACGCTGACACCACCGAGAACCGACGGGTCCACGTCCACCTTCAGCGAGACCTCACGGCCGTAGAGGGCGGACAACTTCGCGGCCAGGGACTGCTCGTCGGCGTCGGTGAGCGGCTTGGCGACCGTCACATACGCCACCTCGCGGTCCCGCTTCGCGGCGGTCACCTCGACGAGCCGGGTCAGCGAGGCCTGGAAGCCACGACCACCGAAGCCGGTCAGCGCCACCTCGGCCAGGCGGCCGGTGACACCGTGCACCTTGCCCTTGAGCAAGTCCTGCACCAGCTTAACCCGCGGCTCGACCGGCGCACCGGCGTCACTAAGAGTGACGGCCAGCTGCGAGTCACCCGACACGATCTGGCCGAACCGGAACAGCTCGTCCTCGACGTCGGCCAGCTTGCCCTCGCGGTCCGCCGAGGCGAGCAGGGCGTCCACGCCCAGCCGCTCGGCGGCGTCGAGGAGCTCGGACGGACGGGAGAAGCGGCCGGCCACCAGGGCGGCCACCGCGTTCACCGTGGTCTCCGACACCTTGCCGGCGAGCAGCGAGCGCAGCAGGCCGGCACGGTCGGAACCGGGCCGGGACGGGTCGGTCAGCGCCCGGCGCAGCCGGGGCTGGGCCCGCAGCAGGCCGGCCACCGACAGGATCTCGTCGGCGACCGTCGCCAGCTGCGGGGCCGTGGCCGCCGCCGTGTTCGCGGCGAGCTGGTCCGACGCCTCGCCGTAGGCCTCGCGGCTTACGCTCGACGCCATCAGCGCTGTCCCGCCGTGTCGAGGTCGGCGATGAACCGCTCGACGGTGCCACGGGTGCGCGCCTCGTCGGCGAGAGCCTCACCGACGATCTTGCTGGCCAGGTCGACCGCGAGCGTGCCGACCTCGGACCGGAGCTCCCGGACGATGGCCTCGCGCTGGGCGGTCAGCTGCTCGTTGCCGGCCGCGATGATGCGGTCCGACTCCTCGCGAGCCTTGGCCAGCACGTCCTGCCGGATGCCCTCGGCGTCGGCCCGGGCCTCGTCGCGGATGCGAGCGGCCTCGGTCCGCGCCTCGGCGAGCTGCGCCTTGTACTGCTCGAGCAGCTGGTTCGCCTCGGCCTGCGCGGTCTCGGCACGCTTGATGCCGCCCTCGATCGCGTCGACGCGAGCCTTGAACGTCTTCTCCATCTGCGGGAAGACGAACTTCATGAGCACGAAGCAGAGCACCGCGAAAGCGACGGTGCCGACGACCATCTCCTGCCAGACAGGGATGATCGGGCTGTGCTCGGCACCCTCGGCCAGAATCACTTCGATCATGGAAACCTCCTAGTCGAGGTCGAAGATCAGACGTTGCCGGCCCAGATGAAGCCGAACGCGATGCCCAGCAGGGCCAGGGCCTCGATGACGGCGAAGCCGATCCAGACGTACGGCAGGGTCAGACGGGACGACTCGGGCTGACGGGCGGTCGCCTGGATGTAAGCCGAGAAGACCAGACCAACACCGATGCCGGGGCCGATCGCAGCGAGACCGTAACCGATGGCGGCGGTGCTGCCCTCAACGGCGGCGACAAGGTCCATTGCTAATTCCTCCTGGTATCTCGCGTGACTGTCACGCGGGACGACAACGGGGTGTTACTCGTTCGGTACTTGCTCAGTGCTCGTCGGCGAGCGCGCCCTGGACGTAGCTCGCGGTCAGCACCGTGAAGACGTAGGCCTGGAGGCAGATCACCAGGAACTCGAGCATGGTCAGCGCGATGGTGAGTGCCCAGGACAGGACCGAGACGGGCGCCAGCCAGGCGTTCGCGCTGATCATCGCGAAGCCGCCGAGCGTGAAGACGAGCAGCAGCATGTGACCGGCGAACATGTTGGCGAACAGACGGACGGCCAGCGAGAACGGCCGGACGATGAAGTTCGAGAACAGCTCGATCGGGATCAGCAGCGGGAGGATGAACCACGGCGCCGGCGGGATCAAGGCGTGCTTGAAGTACTTGAAGAAGCCGTGGTGCCGGATGCCGACATAGATGAACATCACATAGCTGATCACCGCGAGAACCGCCGGGAAGGCGATGTGCGAGTTCGGCGACATCTGCACGAACGGCACGATGCCCCAGAAGTTGTTCAGCAGGATGAACATGAACAGCGTCGTGAGGTACGGCGCGAAGCGGACGCCGGCCGGGCCGATCATGTCGACCGCCACGTTGTTCCGTACGAAGCCGTAGACGCTCTCCGCGATCCACTGCCTCTTCGTCGGGACCAGCTGCGGCTTCCGGTACGCCGCCAGGAAGAACACGATCAGCAGGGCGACCGTGACCCAGACCAGCAGAGTGATCTTGGTGAACCAGTAATTGTCGTGAGCGCCCCACGGCAGGATGCTGGGCAGGTAGAAGTCCTCGACGCTCGGCGGGAACGGTACATCCGCTGCGAGGACGATCGACTGACCGGTCACCGTAGCCCTTTCCTGTCAGGCGCCGAGACGGCGCACGATGAGGTACACACCACCGGCGACGCCGAGAACCGCGCCGATGCCGGCGAAGATGCCCTCGGTTCCGGCGTAGTGGTCGACCAGCCAACCGATCCCGCCCCACACGAGAATGCCCGCGATGAGATAGGAGACCGCGGTCATGCCCATACCCGTGTCGGGGGGTGGGTCCGAACCGTTGTCACCGCGTGATTCGTGGGGAGGTTTCTGGCCGGTCATGACGGCCCGAACGATATCAGCAGGAAACACGAAGCTAAGCGGGACCCCCCGCACAACCGCAGTTGTCCAGGCGTCAGGGGTCTCGCAACTGACTGGACACGGTACTCCTGTCGCGCCAAATCGGAACACGGCACGTGCCAGGAGGTCACCGGATCGTGGCGGCTTGACCGTTTCCCACGGCCCTGACCTGGGCCTTTGCGGTGCCCTAGATCACTTTCGCGAGGTCCGCCGGTACATCCACCAGGCCTGCACGCCGGTCCAGACCACGACCCCGGCGACGATCCCGTATCCGAGGGGGAGACGTCCCGGCCAATCGGACGTCACCCCGAATGCCAGGATTACCCCTAACAAGGTGTATTTCACCACATAGGTGAGGAGCCCGAGGGGCATCAGCAAAGCCGGCCGCACCGTGTCCGCCCACGCGATCACCAGCGTGGACATGCTGTAGCTGACGGTCACGACCAGAACCCCGGCGGCCGCACCCAGGGCGGCCTCCGGTCCGCCGTACAGGAAACCGGCGGAGGCCGCGCAGAGCATCAGCGCCGCCGAGACCGCCGACAGGAACGGCAGGTGCTCCACCCGCCACCGCGGATCCGCCGCCACCTGATTCACCACGACCTCCCTCGGCGCCCGCTCACCGCATTCCGGCTCGATGGGCGGCGCCACGCTACCACCCACGTCACCTATGCGCCCCAAAACGCCCGTTCAGGGGACCGTTCCGGAATTCTTACCGGGAATTCGCCAGCAATTCGGCGTCGAGCGGATAGGGCGGGAAAGCGCCGACGATTTCCCCGACCTCGAGCGCCACGTCACGCAGCGCCGCCGCGCCGGCCGCGGTGTCCGGGTCGGCGGTCACGGCCCGGCCGATCAGACTGGCGATCCGCCGCATCTCACCCTCCCGCATCCCCTGCGAGGTGACGCTCGGCGTCCCGACCCGGACACCGGAGGCCACGGCGGGACGCTCCGGGTCGTACGGCACCGGGTTCTTGTTGAGCGCGATGCCGGCACGGGCGCAACGCGCCTCGGCGTCCCGGCCGGTCACGCCCAGCTCGCGCAGGTCCAGCACGGCCAGGTGGTTGTCGGTGCCGCCGGTGACCGGGCGCATCCCCTCGGCGGCGAGCCCGGCGCACAGCGCCCGCGCGTTGCGGACGGTCTGGTTCGCGTATCCCCGGAAGTCGGGTGTGCCCGCCTCCCGGAAGGCGACCGCCTTGGCCGCGACGGCGTGCATCATCGGGCCGCCCTGCGCGAACGGGAAGACCGCCTTGTCGATCCGCTGGGCCAGCTCGGCCCGGCACAGGATCATGCCGCCGCGGGGACCACGCAGCGCCTTGTGGGTGGTGCCGGTGACCACGTCGGCGAACGGCACCGGCGACGGTAGCGCCCGCCCGGCCACCAGGCCGATGAAGTGTGCCGCGTCGACCATCAGGTACGCGCCCACCTGGTCGGCGATCTCCCGGAACAGGGCGAAGTCGATCAGGCGGGGGTAGCTGGTGGCGCCACAGATGATCAGCTTGGGCCGGTGCGCCAGGGCCAGGTCGCGGACCTCGTCGTAGTCGATCTCCTCGGTCTCCGGCGCCACCCGGTACGCGATCGGATGGAACCACTTGCCGGAGAAGCTGGCCTTGCTGCCGTGGGTGAGATGCCCACCGTGCGGCAGCCCCATGGCCAGGACCACGTCACCCGGCTCGGCCAGCGCCGCGTAGGCCGCCAGGTTCGCCGACGTCCCGGAGTGCGGCTGGACGTTGGCGTGCTCGGCCACGAACAGGTCCAGGGCCCGCTCCACGGCGAGCCGCTCGGCCCGGTCCACCTGGCCGCAGCCGCCGTAGTAGCGCTGCCCGGGATAGCCCTCGGCGTACTTGTTGGCGAGGGTGGAGCCGAGCGCCGCGAGCACCGCCGGTGACGTGAAGCTCTCGCTCGCGATCAGCTGGAGCGTGTCCCGCTGGCGGGCCACCTCGTCGACGAGCACGTCGGCGATCTCCGGATCCTCGCGCTCCAGCGCCGCGAAGTCCGGCCCCCAGAAGGTGCTCACCCTGGCCTCCCGAGCTCGAGGAGCCTGCCCGTCCCGAGCATATTGCTTCGGAGGGTCGCTTCGTGGGCACACTCTGCAGTCATGTTGTGCTTGGTCACCGGAGCCACCGGATACATCGGCGGCCGGCTCGCACCCCGGCTGCTCGACGCCGGGTACGACGTCCGCTGCCTCGCCCGCAGCGCCGCCCGTCTGCGGGACGTCCCGTGGGCCGGCCGGGTGCGGATCGCCGAGGCCGACCTGTCCGACCCGGCCACCCTGCCGGCCGCGTTCGAGGGGGTCGACGTGGCCTACTTCCTGGTCCACTCGCTCGGGCGGCGGGACTTCGAGCGGCTCGACCGGGAGGCGGCCGGCAACTTCGCGGCGGCGGCGCGCGCGGCGGGCGTACGCCGGATCGTCTATCTCGGCGGCCCGGAGCCGCCCGCCCATAAGCGAGCTTCCGCTCACCTGCGCTCCCGGGCCGAGGTGGCCCGCATCCTGCTGGACAGCGGCGTGCCGACCGTGGTGCTGCGGGCGCCGGTGATCATCGGCTCCGGGTCGGCGTCCTTCGAGATGCTGCGCCATCTCACCGAACGGCTGCCGGCGATGGTCACGCCCCGGTGGGTGAGCAACCGGATCCAGCCCATCGCGGTACGGGACGTGCTGCGCTACCTGATCGGCGCGGCGGCCCTCCCGCCGGAGGTCAGCCGCGGCTTCGACATCGGCGGCGCCGACGTGCTCACCTACGCCGAGATGATGCAGCGGTACGCCCGGGTGGCCGGGCTCCCCCGCCGGATCATCCTGCCCACCCGGGTGCTCAGCCCATGGCTGTCCGCCCACTGGGTCGGCCTGATCACGCCGGTCCCGAACGCCATCGCCCGCCCGCTGGTGGCCAGCCTCGTCCACGAGGCGGTCGCCCACGAGAACGACCTGGCCGCCCTGCTGCCGGGCCCCGAACCGATGGGCTTCGACGAGGCGGTGCGCCGGGCCCTCGGCAAGATCCGCGACGCCGACGTGGAGACCCGCTGGTCCAGCGCCGCCGGCCGGGACGCCGCCGCCGAGCCGCTGCCCACCGACCCGGAGTGGTCCGGCGGCACCGTCTACGTCGACGAGCGGTCCCGCCCGGTGGACGCGCCGCCGGAACGGCTGTGGCGGGTCATCGAGGGCGTCGGCGGCGAGAACGGCTGGTACTCGTTCCCGCTGGCCTGGTCGGTGCGCGGCTGGCTGGACCGGCTGGCCGGCGGCGTCGGGCTGCGGCGCGGCCGGCGCGACCGGCACCGGCTCCGGGTCGGCGAGGCCCTGGACTGGTGGCGGGTCGAGGAGATCGAGCCCGGCTCGCTGCTGCGCCTGCGCGCCGAGATGCGGGTGCCGGGGCGGGCCTGGCTGGAGATGCGGGTGTCCCGCGGCGAGGACGGCCGGAGCGTCTACCGGCAGCGGGCCGTCTTCCTGCCGCGCGGGCTGGCCGGGCACCTCTACTGGGCGTCGGTGCTGCCCTTCCACGGCATCGTCTTCAACGGCATGGCCCGCAACATCACCCGGACCGCGGAGACCCGCTAGGCGGTGCTATGCCGCCGCGCGGCTCAGGCGATCGCGTACGGCCAGCCAGTCCTCGGTCTGCGGCGGCTCCTGCACCAGGATCGTCGCGACTCCGGCGTCGTCCAGGCGGTGCAGGGCGGCGTACAGGTCGGCGGCGTACTCGCGCGGGTCGGCGGAGAGGACCTCGGTGCCGTCGCTCCCCTCGTACACCAGGGTGGCGATCGGCTCGGCCAGGCCGGACCGGTCGACGTCCCGGACGTCCTTGCACAGGATGGCCCGGGCGCGCGGCGCGTAGTGCCGCCGGCTCATGCCCGGCGAGGGGCGCGCCACGCCGTCCGCGGTCTCCGACTCGGGCAGGGCGATCGTCCCGCAGGCGTCCCGCAGCATCCGCAGGCCGAGAGCGCCCGGCCGGAGCAGTCGCGGCACGTCGCCGGTCACGTCCAGGACCGTCGACTCGATGCCCCACGAGCAGGTGCCGCCGTCGAGGACCAGCGGAACGTCCGGCAGGCTGCGGACCACGTGACCGGCGGTGGTCGGTGAGATGCCCTCGGACCGGTTCGCGCTGGGCGCGGCCAGCGGCAGGCCGGAGGCGCGCAGCAGGTCGAGGGCGACCGGGTGGGCCGGGACCCGCACGGCGACGGTGTCGTTCGCGGCGCCGATGCCGGGCAGGCGCGCGGCCCGCCGCACGACCAGGGTCAGCGGACCCGGCCAGAACCGGGCGGCCAGCTCGTCCGCCCGCCCGGACCACTCGTCGGTCAGCTCGCGGGCCGCCGCCACGTCGGCGACGTGCACGATCAGCGGGTTCCAGGTGGGACGGTTCTTCAGCCGGTAGATCTCGGCGACCGCCCGCTCGGAGAAGGCGTGGGCGCCGAGCCCGTACACGGTCTCGGTGGGGAAGGCCACCACCGAGTCGGCGCGCAGGATCTCGACGGCCCGGCGCAGTCCCTCGGCGTCGGGCGCGACCACGACGCTCACGGGAGCAGCAACGCGGCGAGCGGCATGGTGGTGTCCTCGATCTCGTCGGCCACCCGCTGGAAGGTCTGGTCGCCACGGCCCCACGGGTCGTCCAGGTCGTCGGCGGGCTGCGGCGCGTCCGGTCCGCGCAGCGTCGCCACCTGCTCGACGATCGCCACACCGCGGGCGTGCACCGCCTCCGGCTTCGCCTCGGCCGGCGGCAGCCCTCCGGCGTCGACCGCGCCGAGCAGACGGCCGAACTCGCCCAGTACGAAGGTGCGGTCGGCCGCCTCGGGACGCAGCGCCACCACGTAGTCGTACTGGTCGGCGGTGGCCGTGAGGATCAGGTCGGCGTCGTCGATGAAGTCGCCGCGCAGCTTGCGGGCCTGGAAGTCCTCGTCGGTGCCGCGGCGGGCGCGGACCAGCCGGGCGGCCGGCGGGTTCATCTCCTCGCCCTCGTGCCAGCCGCCGGTGCCGGCGCTCACGCTGCGGATCAGCGTGTCGCCGTCGGCGTCGCCGGCCCGGTCCCGGACCGCCCGGGCCAGCAGGCGCTCGGCCATCGGGGAGCGGCAGATGTTGCCCATGCAGACGTGCAGAACGGTGAACGGAGGCAAATCAGGCCTGCCCATCGATGATGTCCGGAACCACGTCACGCAGCTTCTCGAGCGGGATGGCGCCGGCCCGCAGCACCCGGGGCAGATCGCCGGTGACGTCGACGATCGTGCTCGGCGCCGGGTCGGCGGCCGGGCCGGCCTCCAGGTAGACGCGAACCGTATACTCCAGCTGGTCGCGGGCCTCCTCGGCGGTCAGCGGCGCGGGCGAGCCGATCTTGTTGCCCGCGGTGACCGCCATCGGGCCGACCTCCCGCAGCACCTCCAGCGCCACCGGGTGCAGCGGCATCCGCACCGCCACCTGGCCGCCGGTGTCGCCGAGGTCCCAGGTGAGGCTGGGCGAGTGCTCCACGATGATGGTGAGCGCGCCGGGCCAGAACGCGTCGGCCAGCTCCCGGGCCGCGCGGGGCAGCGAATACACCAGGCCGTCCAGGGTGTGCCGCGAGCCGACCAGCACCGGCGGCGGCACCCGGCGGTCCGAGCCGCGGGCGTGGTGCAGCTGGTTGACGGCGTGCGGGGCGAACGCGTCGGCGCCCACGCCGTAGACCGTGTCGGTGGGGATCACCACGAGCTCGCCGCTCTTGGCCGCCTCGACCGCGGCGGCGATGCCACGGTCCCGGTCCGTGACGGTGGAACAGTCGTAGAGCATCACGGGATGCAGTCTGCCATGCGGCTAGGCGGTCTCCCACCGGCGGCGTGCGGTCGCGTAGCGGGGACGCTCGGTGAGATCGTCGTGCGCGGCCACCTCGGTGAAACGGCCGTCGGCGCGCAGCAGCGCGGGCACCGCCGCACCGTGCACGTCGTCGTGCTCGATCCCGACCGAGCCGCCCGGTTTGAGCAGGACCGCGGCCAGCTCGATCACCGGCCGGATCACGGTCAGCCCGTCGCCGCCGCCGAACACCGCCTCGGCCGGGTCGTGACCTTCGACCTCCGGCGGGACCGGGGTGCCGTCCGGCACGTACGGCGGGTTGCACAGCAGCACGTCCACCGCACCGTGCAGCTCGGACAGCAGCCCCGGGTCGGTGACGTCCCCGGCCACCACCTCGATCACCGGGTGGGCGGCGGTGTTGCGGCGCAGCCAGGTCAGCGCGGCCGGTGACCGTTCCACGGCGATCACCCGGCCGGCCTTCGTCTCGTCGGCGATCGCCACCGCGATGGCGCCGCTGCCGCTGCACAGGTCGACCACCACGGCGCCCGGGTCGGTCCGGGCCACCCCCCAGCCGGCCAGCAGCTCGGTCTCCGGGCGCGGCACGAAGACGCCGTCCCCGACGGCCAGCTCCACGTACCGGAACGCGGCCGTGCCGAGCAGATGCTGCAACGGGATCCGGCGGGCCCGATCGGCGACCAGCTCCCGGAACCGGTCCACCTCCACCGCCCGGATCGAGTCGATCAGCAGCAGGCGCCCGCGGGGCACCCCCAGCACGTGCGCGACCAGCAGCTCCGCGTCGACCCGTGGGGAGGAGACGCCGGCCGCCGCGAGCTCGGCGGTGGCCGCGGCCAGAACCGGAGCCAGACGGGTCCGATCCGTGCCTTCGCGGGGGTGTTCGTGTCGCGGTGTCACGGCATAATCATGAGACGTCGCGCACGCGGGGTAGCCGGCGACCCGCCGAGGCCGTGGGAGGCGCCTGGTGAGTTGGTTGGACCAGCTCGCGGAACACGTCGAGGACCTGCGCCGCGCAGGACACCTGCAACAGAACGGGCAGTCCGCGCAGGCGCTGCCGATCCTCGACGCGGTCCTCGCCTCCGCCTCCGACCCGACCACCCGGGCGTACGCACGGGTCCAGCGTTTCGGCGCGCTGATCAACCTGGGCCGGGTGGCCGAGCTGGCGGTCGCGATGGCCGCCGCCGCCGAGGCGGTCCGCGAGGTGCCCGACCCCTATCTGCGCGGCCAGATGCACGCCTTCGCGGCCCTCGGCGCCCACCTGCAGAGCAACCTGGACCGCGGCGTCACCCACCTGGTGCAGGCGTCGCGGGCGCTGGCCGCCGTCCCGGAACGCGACTCGGAGACCGCCTGGGGCTGGCACGACCTCGCCATGGCGTACTCGTACCTGGGCTTCCACGGGCAGGCGCTGATCGCCATCGAGCAGGCCCGGGAGGTCGGCGCGGCGGCCGGCCTGGCCTCCGAGGTGTTCGCGGCGCCCGGCATCCGGCTGCGCAACGCCGTGGCGCTGGACCACCAGGGCGACACCGACGGGTGCCTGCGGGTGCTGCGCGACATCGACGCCGAGCTGTCCCGCTACGTCGCCACCGACCAGCTGCGCCCGGGCAGCCGGGCGGTCTACGGCTACGCGCTGGCCCGCCGCGCCGCCCTGGGCGAGCCGACCGGGGCCGACGCCGCCCGCTGGCTGACCGGTGGCGGCGACAGCGTCCGGACCCGGGACCTGCGGCATCTCGGCGCGGTCTGCCTGACCATCGCGGGCGGCCGGCCGGAGCGGGCGCTGTCGATGCTCCAGGCGGTGCCGGTCTCGGCCGAGGTGCTGGGCGCGCCCGAGCCGGCCCGGTTGCGCAGCATCTGTCACGCCAGCGCCGGCGACCACGCCGCCGCGCACGCCGCCGACCGGTACGCGTTCCGCCTCGCCGCCCTGCGCATCGACCAGCTCCGCGACGGCTATCTGGACGGTGTCGCCGCCCGCCTGGACGCCCAGGAGACCCACCGCGACCCCGGCCGGTACGGCGACGAGACCCTCACCGACCCGCTCACCGGGCTGCCCAACCGCCGCCAGCTGGAGCGGTACGTCGACACCCTGCTGTCCCGCGGCGAACGGGCCGCCGTCGGTGTCTGCGACGTGGTCGGGTTCACCTCGGTCAACATGCGGCACGGGCGGCACTGCGGCGACCTGGTCCTCCAGCGGATCGCCGGGGTGCTGCACCGGGTGATGCGCCGCGGCGACTTCGTGGCCCGCTTCGCCGGTGACGAGTTCGTGCTGGTCCTGCCGGGCGCCGGCCCGCACCAGGCGGCCGAGGTGTCCCGCCGGATCGGCGCGGCCGCGACCGCGGAGAACTGGCAGGCGCTGGTCCCGGGCACACCGATCGGGCTGGCCTCGGGCTGGTCCGAGATCGGCGCGCACGGCCGTGGGCTGAGCGCCGCGCTGGCGGCCGCCGCGGCGAGCCGGAAGCCGACGTGACCGTGATCGAGCTGGGCGACGTCAGCAGGGTTCCGGCCGAGTCGCCGGAACCGGAGCCGGCGCCCGAGTTCCAGCGGGGCACGGTCCGCCGTCTCGTGCTGATCGGCCTCACCCTGCTCTGCGCCGTGCTGCTGAGCGCCTCGCTGCCGCCCGGCCCGGCCGGGTTCCGCCGGCTGTGGTCGGTTCCGTTCGGCCAGACGGACACCATGGCGATCCGCGGCGATCTCGCCTTCGTGCACCGCGCCCGCCCGGGCGGCGCCGAGCTCACGGCGTACGACCTGGCGACCGGCGCGGTCCGCTGGGTCCGGGTGACCGGCGGCGACGTGACCTGGCTGAGCGGCGGGCAGAGCGAGGAGGTGCTGCTCATCCCCGGGAACGAGCAGACCGTCGAGGTGGAGTACGAGGACGGCAGCCGGGGTGTGGAGATCTACGGCGGCACGGTCACGGCCCTCGACCCGGCGACCGGCACGCCGCTGTGGAAGCACCCCGGCTTCCAGGAGTGGGCCGACACCAACGGCACGGTCCTGCTGTACGAGTACGACCGCGACGGCCTGGCCGCGGTGCGGGTGGTCCGGGCCCGCGACGGCGACCTCGCCTGGGAACGCCGCCTGGAGGACGCGCAGACCGCGATGCTCCAGGCCGACGGGACGGACCCGGCGCACGTGGTGCTGATCGCGCCGGACGGCGGGACCACCGTGCTGCGCTATGCCGACGGCGCCACCGTGGTGAACCGCCGCCTGCCGTGGACGCCGATGCGGCCGTCCACCAACCGGGGCAGCTCGCTCTTCACGGCGACCGGTCTGGTCCTGGTCGCCGAGAACCTGGCGGAGCATCACGCCAGGGTCACCGCGTACCGGGTGGGCACCCTGGAGCGGCTCTGGGAGCGGGAGAGCGACGAGAACCCGTACGTGCAGGACTGCGGCCCGGTGCTCTGCCTCGTCGCCGGCACCGACATCATCGCCCTCGACCCGGCCACCGGCACCGAGCGCTGGCGCCGGCCCGGCCAGGTGAACGTGGGCGTCCTGCCCGGCGACCGCATGCTGGTCAGCGACGGCGCGGACAACGCCCAGCAGACGATCCTGCGCGCGGTGGACGGCCGGGTGCTCGGCTCCGGCGGCCGCGGAACCGTGATCCACCACAACCGCCGGGACGGCAGCATGCTGCTCTCCCGGACGCTGCCGCCGGACTACAACCGGGCCGTGCTGCGCCGGCTCGACCTGAGCACCGGCCGGTCCGTGGTGCTCGGCGTCATCCCGATCAGCCAGGACGGCTTCTGTGACGGCGACGGCCGCTACATCGGCTGCCGCGACGGGGACGACCTCACGTTCACTGCCGTCGGCTGAGGTCCGGGTCCCCGGCCAGGCGGGCCGCCCGGTCGGAGGCGGCCAGCGCGTCCAGCACGCCGTCCAGCTCACCGCCGAGGACCAGGTCCAGGTTGTACGCCGTGTAGCCGATCCGGTGGTCGGTGATCCGGTTCTGCGGGAAGTTGTAGGTGCGCACCCGCTCGGAGCGGTCGACCGTACGGACCTGGGCCTTGCGGGCGTCACCGGCCGCGGCGTCGGCCGCCTCCTGGGCCTGGGCCAGCAGCCGGGACCGCAGGATGCGCATCGCCGACTCCTTGTTCTGGAGCTGGCTCTTCTCGTTCTGGCAGCTCACCACGGTGCCGGTGGGCAGGTGGGTGATCCGGACGGCGGAGTCGGTGGTGTTGACCGACTGCCCACCCGGGCCGGACGACCGGTAGACGTCGATCCGCAGGTCACCGGCCTGGATGTCGATGTCGACCTCCTCGGCCTCGGGCAGCACCAGCACGCCGGCCGCCGAGGTGTGGATGCGGCCCTGCGACTCGGTGACCGGGACCCGCTGCACCCGGTGCACGCCGCCCTCCCACTTCATCCGGGACCAGACCCCGTGGCCGCCCTCCGGCACGCCCCGGGTCTTCACCGCGACCGAGATGTCCTTCACGCCGCCGAGGTCCGACTCCTGTGAGTCGATCACCTCGACCACCCAGCCGCGGCGTTCCGCGTACCGGGTGTACATGCGCAGCAGATCGCCGGCGAACAGCGCCGACTCCTGGCCGCCCTCGCCCGCCTTGATCTCGATGATCACGTCCTTGGCGTCGCTCGGGTCGCGCGGGATCAGCATCTCGCCGAGCTTCTCCTCCAGCGCGGGCAGCGTGGCGGCGACCGCCTCGACCTCGGAGGAGAACGCCGGGTCCTCGGCGGCCAGCTCCTTCGCGGCGGCCAGGTCGGCGCGCGCGGCCTCCAGCTCCTGGTGCGCGGCGTTCAGCGGGGCCAGCTCGGCGAACCGGCGGCCGATCCGCCGAACCAGCGCCTGGTCGGCGTGGATCGAGGGGTCCTCCATCCGCCGCTCCAGGTCCGCGTACTCGGCGAGAAGCGTGCTCAAACGGTCGTTGCTCATCGAATCTCTCCAAGTCGTCAGAAGAAGCGGACCACACGCGAACGGCGCCCGCCCCGGAAACCGGGACGGGCGCCGTTGAAGCGGTTACTTCTTCTTCGCGGCCGTGACCTTGGCGTACTTCGCCTGGAACTTCGCGACCCGGCCCGCGGTGTCGAGGACGCGCTGCTTGCCGGTGTAGAACGGGTGGCAGGCGCTGCAGGTCTCGACGCGGATCTCGCCGCCCTTGGCGGTGCTGCGGGTGGTGAAGGTGCTGCCGCAGGAGCAGACGACCTCGGTGGTCGAGTACTCGGGGTGGATGCCGCTCTTCATGTCTTCTCGGTCCCTCTCGATGATCGGGTCGCCGGGTCGCCCCACTGTCTGTGAAAAAGGCGTGAACCGGAACCCCTACTGGCCGATGTACCAGTCTGCCATGCCTCCCGTACCGGCCGGAAATCAGGAGGCGCAACCGGATTCACGCTGGTTAACGTGAGCGTCCCTCCGTTCATTCCACCCCCTTGGCAGGCACCCCATGACGCTGCTCCACGACGTCCTCGATCCGCTCGAACTGGCTGAAGCGATCGGAAACGGACTGGTCCGGACACAGCGTCACCCCAGCCTGCCGTTCGTGATCTACAACTACACCGAGGCCTGCCAGTACAGCGGCGCCTGGACGCCGATCACGCTGGCCTGCCGTGGCCTGGTGGTGGACGCCGACGGCCGGATCGCGGCCCGGCCGTTCCCGAAGTTCTTCAACCACGACCAGGCACAGGCTCCGGCGCTCGACCCGGGCGCCCGGGTCACGGTGACGGACAAGGCCGACGGCAGCCTCGGTGTGATCTATCACGACGGCTCCGGCTACGCCGTCGCCACGCGGGGGTCCTTCGCGTCGGATCAGGCACTGCACGCCACGGACCTTCTGCGTACGCGGTACGCGTCCTTCGTACCCCCGGCGGGTTTGACCGTGCTCGTCGAGATCATCTACCCGGGGAACCGCATCGTCGTGGACTACCGGGGCCTGGACGACCTGGTGCTTCTCGGGGCGGTCGACATCGCCACCGGCCGCAGCTTCGGCCCGGAGGCGGTGCCGGACTGGCCGGGCCCGGTGGTCGAGACGTTCGGTTACGCGACACTGACCGAGGCGCTGGCCGCTCCGCCGCGCGACGGCCGGGAGGGCCTGGTCGTCCACTTCACCGACGCCGACCAGCGGGTGAAGATCAAGTACGCGGACTACGTCCGGCTGCACCGCCTGGTCACCGGGCTCACCCCGCGCAGCGTGTGGGAGCTGGTGGTCACCGGCGGCGACCTGGACGCCATGCTCGAGCCGCTGCCGGACGAGTTCCACGTGTGGGCGCGGGGCGTCGTGGCGGAGCTCACCGCGGAGGCCGACGCGCGGGCGGCGGCGGTCGAGGCCGCCTACGCGACGATCGTCGCGGGCCTGGCGGAGGGCTGGAGCCGCCGGGAGTTCGCGATCGAGGCGGTGCGCAGTGAGCACCGCGCCGAGCTGTTCCTCCGGCTGGACGGCAAGGATTACCGTCCCGGCCTGTGGCAGCGGGTCCGGCCGGCCGGTTGAGGAGTGACGGGAATGACACGACTGCTGATCACGCGCGGCCTGCCGGCCTCCGGCAAGACGACGTTCGCGCACAAGCTCCAGCCCGGCGTGGTCCGGGTGAACCGCGACGACCTACGGCGCATGTTGCACGGCGGCCGGCTCTACACGCAGGTGGCCGAGGGCCAGGTCACGCACGCCCAGCGGGCCGCCGTGGAGGCCCTGCTGCGGGCCCGGGCCAGCGTGATCGTCGACGACACGAACCTGCGCGCCAAGACGGTCCGCGAGTGGGCCGAGATGGCGGCCCGGTTCGACGCGTCGTTCGAGGTGCACGACTTCACCGACGTGCCGGTCGACGAGTGCGTCCGGCGCGACGCCGAGCGCCCCGAGGGTGACCGGGTCGGCGAGGACGCGATCCGTCGCCTGCACAGCCGCTATCTGGCCGGGAAGAACCTGCCGCTGCCGGTCCCGTTCGTCGAGCGGGGCGGGCCGGGTGTGGTCTACCGGCCCGATCCGGAGCTGCCCGAGGCGGTGCTGGTCGACATCGACGGGACGGTGGCGCTGATGAACGGCCGCAGCCCGTACGACTGGCGCCGGGTCGGCGAGGACGAGCCCAACCCGGCGGTGATCGCCGCGGTCCGGGCGATGCACGCCGCCGGGCACGCGGTCGTCTTCTGCTCCGGGCGGGACGCGGTGTGCCGACCGGAGACCGAGGCCTGGCTGGACCTGTACGTCGGGGTGCCGTACGAGGCGTTGTTCATGCGCGCCGAGGGCGACAGCCGCAAGGACTCGATCGTCAAGCGGGAGATCTTCGACCGTGAGGTCAGCGAGCGCTGGCGGATCGTCGGAGTGTTCGACGACCGTCAACAGGTGGTACGTATGTGGCGGCAGCTCGGCCTGACCGTGTTCCAGGTGGCGGAGGGAGATTTCTAGGGTGAAGTACCCGCGGACGTTCCATCTGCCCGACTCACCGGGAGCGACCGCCGACGACCGGATTCAGCATGATCTGTCCTGGTTGGATGGCGAGCTCGTGGTGACCGAGAAGATGGACGGCGGCAACCTCACCTTCACCCGGGACACCATGTTCGCCCGCTCGCTCGACTCCGGCACCCACCCGTGGGACCGTCCGGCGAAGGCGCTGTGGGCCATGACGGCGTACCGGATACCCGACGACTGGCGTGTCTGCGGCGAGTCCATGTGGGCCCGCCGCAGCGTCGCCTACACCGATCTGCCCGGTGTCTTCCTGGTCTTCGGGATCTGGGACGAGACGAACACGCTGCTCGGCTGGGACGACACCGTCGACTGGGCCCGCCGCCTGGAGCTGCCCGTCGTCCCGGTCCTCTACCGGGGCGGCAGCCTCTCCGAGGCCCGTGCCGCCTGGGCCGCCCAGCGCACCGAGGACGACTCGGAGGGCTTCGTGGTGCGTGCCACCGGCCGCATCCCGGCGTCCGAATTCGATCACAAAGTCCTGAAGTGGGTCCGGCCCGGCCACGTCCGTACGCCCGCCTCCTGGCGTCACCGCGACGACTTCCCGGTCAACGAGTTCGCCTGACACTCATCCCCGGTAGGGGCAGCGGGTGCCGTGCCGGGCCAGGTCGGCGGCTTCGGAGTCCAGGTAGAAGGCCGGGCGCTCGTCGAACTCGTCGTAGTAGCGGTGGAAGACCGGAGTGATGCCGCCGGAGATGGGCGGGACGATCCAGCTCCAGTCGGCCGGGACGCGGCGCCCGGCCTTCTCCTCGTTGCGCAGGTGGGTGAGGAAGCGCTGCGACTCGGTGTGGTGGTCGCTCATCTTGACGCCGGCGCGCTCGAAGCTGTGCAGGACGGCCCGGTTCAGCTCGACCAGCGCCCGGTCCCGCCACAGCGTGGACTCCCGGCTGGTGTCCAGCCCCATCCGCGCGGCGACCAGCGGCACCAGGTTGTAGCGGTCGGCGTCGGCGAGGTTGCGGGCGCCGATCTCCGAGCCCATGTACCAGCCGTTGAACGGGGCGAGCGGATAGTGCACGCCGCCGACCGTGAGCCGCATGTTGGAGATCGCCGGTACGGCGTGCCAGCGCAGCCCCAGCTCGGCGAACCACGGCAGGTCGGGGTGGCTGAGCGGCACCTCCCGGATGGCGCGTTCGGGCAGCTCGTAGAGGCGTACCCCGTCGCCGGGCGTCTCGATGACCAGCGGCAGCACGTCGAACGCCTCGCCCTTGCCCTGCCAGCCGTAACCGCGGACGGCCGCGGTGAACTCGATCAGCCGTGGGTCGCCGACCGTGCCGCCGGCCTCGGTCCGGTACCCGGCGTAGCGGATGAGCTGCTCGTTCCAGACCCGGGCGTGCGGCTGGCCGGGCTGGGCCGCGGCGAAGACGCTGATCACCGGCCGGATCTGCCCGTTCCCGGCGGCCTGGAGGTGCTGCACCAGCAGCGAGTAGATCTCGTCGGCGGTACGGGCGCGGCGGCGGTCCAGCACCAGGAGGCTGCGCCAGTAGAGCCGTCCGATGCACCGGCTGGCGTTGCGCCAGGCCATCTTCGCGCCGTGGGTCAGCTCGTCCGTGGTGTGCACGTAGGTCCCGGTCGCGGCGATCTGCGCGCGGACGATGGCGAGTCGCGGCTCGACCGGTCCGAGGCGGGGGTTCTCGGTGTAGCAGCGCCGGAGGAAGTCTTCGGCCTCCCCGGGATCGACGGGTGAACCCGGATCCCAGGGTTCCGCCGGCTGGTCCCGGTAACCGGGCACGATCATCGAGCGCCTCCGGATGGTCGAGGGATGGGGATACCGGAGGTTCGCACGACCCCGTAGCGGGCGAATCAGACAAGATGTGCGACAAAAGCGAAGCGGCCCACCCGAATGGGTGGGCCGCGTCACATTTGTCCGGTGATGCTGGTTCGCGACGGTGGAGACCGAAGCATCCGACTTGCGCTAACTCGCAGTCACGGTAGGTCGCGAACAAGCATCATTACTCGCCAGGCGTCGACTTGGCGATCTGCATCAGGAACTCGATGTTGGTCCGGGTCTGCTTGAGCCGGTCCATCAGGAGGTCCAGAGCCGCGCCGGACTCCAGCGAACTGAGCACCTTGCGGAGCTTGTGAATGATCGCCAGCTCCTCCTTGCCCAGCAGGATCTCTTCCTTACGGGTGCTGGAGGCGGAGACGTCCACGGCCGGGAAGACCCGCTTGTCGGCGATCTTCCGGTCCAGCTTGAGCTCGGCGTTACCGGTGCCCTTGAACTCCTCGAAGATGACCGTGTCCATCATCGACCCGGTCTCCACCAGCGCGGTGGCGAGAATGGTCAGCGAGCCGCCGTTCTCGATGTTGCGCGCCGCGCCGAGGAACCGCTTCGGCGGGTAGAGCGCGGTCGAGTCGATACCACCCGACATGATCCGGCCGGAAGCCGGAGCGGCCAGGTTGTACGACCGGCCGAGCCGGGTCACCGAGTCGAGCAGCACGACCACGTCGTGGCCCAGCTCGACCAGCCGCTTGGCCCGCTCGATGGCGAGCTCGGCGACCGTGGTGTGGTCCTGCGGCGGACGGTCGAACGTGGCCGCGATGACCTCGCCCTTCACCGTGCGCTGCATGTCGGTGACCTCTTCGGGCCGCTCGTCCACGAGCACGACCATCAGGTGGCACTCGGGGTTGTTGCGGGTGATCGCGTTGGCCAGCGCCTGCAGGACCATCGTCTTACCGGCCTTCGGCGGGGAGACGATGAGCGCGCGCTGGCCCTTGCCGATCGGCATCACCAGGTCGATGATGCGCGTGGTGAGGATGTGCGGCTCGGTCTCCAGCCGCAGGCGCTCCTGCGGGTAGAGCGGGGTGAGCTTGTAGAACTCGGGACGGCGACGGGCCTCGTCCGGCTCCATCCCGTTGATGGTGTCGAGCCGGACCAGCGGGTTGTACTTGTCCCGCCGCTGCCCGTCGTTGCCACCCTCACGCGGGGCGGAGCGAACCGCACCGGTGACCGCGTCGCCGCGGCGCAGACCGTACTTCTTGACCTGCGACATCGAGACGTAGACGTCGTTCGGCCCGGAGAGGTAACCGGTGGTGCGGACGAACGCGTAGTTGTCCAGCACGTCCAGGATGCCGGCCACCGGGACGAGCACCTCGTCCTCGGACACGTGCGGCTCCCGGCCCTCCCGCTGGCCACGGTCGTCACGCTGGTCGCCGTCACGGTCCCGGCCGCGGCGGCGGTCCCGGAAGCGGCTGCGCCGGCTCCGGCGGCCACCCTCGCCGTCGTTGTCGTCGTCGTCGTGACCCTGGTCACCACGACCCTCGGCACGCTGACCGCGGTCGTTGCGGTCCTCGCGCTGCTGGTTGTCACGCTGGCCGTCACGCTGGTTGCGCTGCCGGTCCCGGTTGCGCTCACCGCGCTCCGGCCGGTCGCCGCGCTCGGGACGCTCGGTGGTCTCGACCGCGGGCGCGGGGGCCTCGGCCGAAGCCGGAGCGGCCTCCACGGCAGCCGCCTCCGGCTCGCGCGGGGCGGTTTCCCGGGGCTCCCGGGAAGCCCGCTCACGGCGGCTCCGGGCGGGGCGCTCGGCCGGAGCCGACTCAGCGGGTGCGGCTGCGGTCTTGGGCGTCTCGACCGGGGCGGCCTGGGCCGGGGCCGGCTGCGCGGGGGCGGCGACAGCCTCGGCGCTGTTGGTGCGCGGGCGCGGGGCCGGCTCGGCGGCGGGCGTCCCGCCGCTCTGGCGCTCGGTGATCGCGGCGATCAGCTCGCCCTTGCGCATCCGGGCGGTGCCGGAGATGCCGAGGGAGGCGGCGAGGCTCTGCAACTCGGGCAGCAGCATCGCGGACAGCCCGGTGCCGCCCCGGCGGCGCTTCGTAGCGGTCGCGGTGGTGCCGGCGCCGTCAGCGACGTCAGAAACACCCGACGTCACGTCGGTGGTGTCGCTCAATGGATTCCTTCCGTCGGAAAAAGCCCGAGTCCACCCGGAACTGCAGCCTGGGCCGGGTGCCCTCGGAACCCGCTTCGCAACAGCGGCGCGGGAGTTGGTGCAGCACGGCAGCTCGACCGGTATCCCTGCCCGTCAGGGCTTGACGGGTAGGTCTCGGCGAGTGCAGCGATCTATGGATGCTGCCCGGCGTTTGCCTTGATGAGAGTTGAGAAAGGCCGTAGGCCAGAAACCTCGGGGGTGCGCCGAACCGCAGAGATCGCTTGCTTCGCGGCTGTGCTAGGTCTTGAGCGTAGTCAACTCGTGCGACCTGCGGCAACAGGACCCCGCTCGGCGTGTTCCACCATACCCCCTTTCACACGAGCACCGGCGTCATCCACGCCCAGCACTTCGCCGTGCCAGTGCGCGCCCGGCGCGAAATCGGCCGGGACCTGCGTCAACGCGAGCACGGTCGGGCCGGCTCCGCTGACCACGGCGGCCACCCCGACCGCGCGGAGGGCCGCCACCAGGGACGCCGTCGCCGGCATCCCCGCGGCGCGGTAGTCCTGGTGCAGCCGGTCCGCGGTGGCCGGGAACAGCAGGGACGGATCCGTGGTGAGCGCGTGCGTGAGCAGGGCGGCCCGGCCCGCGTTGAACGACGCGTCCTGGTGCGGGACCTCCGGCGGCAGAGCGGCACGCGCGGACGCCGTATACCCCAACTCGGAGGGGATGAAAACGGTGGGCCGCACGCCGGCGGCCGGGGTCAGCGAGACGGCCCGGGCGCCGTCCGGCTCGGTCCAGGCGACGGTGAAGCCGCCGAGCAGGCAGGGCGCCACGTTGTCCGGGTGGCCCTCGAGACGGGCCGCGATCCGCAGCGCGGCCGCGTCGTCGATCAGCTCGAGACCGCCTTTGATCAGGCCGCGGGCCAGCTGCACGCCGCCCACGATGGCCGCCGAGGAACTGCCCATGCCACGGGCCTGCGGGATCCGGTTGACGCACTCGACGGCGACGCCCGGCGGTCGCTCGCCGGCCTCGTCGAAGGTCGCCAGCATGGCCCGCACCACCAGGTGCTCGGGGCCGGTCGGCAGCTCGCCCGCGCCCTCGCCGTGCACCGTCACCATGTAGGAGTCGCCGGTGACCCGGGCGGTCAGATCGTCGTACAGCGTCAGCGCCAGGCCCAGGGCGTCGAAGCCGGGGCCGAGGTTCGCGCTGGTCGCCGGCGTGCTGACGGAGACCGGTTCGGTGACGAAGGACAAACCCATCGCCACATGCTAGGGGTTGATCATTTCGGGGGTGGCTCCCCGGTCCCGGTGGTCCCGAATATCGGCTCGGTGGACGGGCGCAGCCGCCGGGTGGCCAGCCGCCACCCGATCGCGTAGACGAGGGTGATCGAAGCGCACCCCGCGATGATCCACTCCGGGTCGGCGCGGTCGATGACGGCGCCCGCGGCCAGCTGGCTCACCGCGATGGCGACCGTCGCCAGCATCATGTCGGTGGCGAAGACCCGGCCGCGCAGCTCGTCGGGCACCTCGCCCTGGAGCGCGAAGTTGGACAGCACCCAGTTGCTGCCGCCGGCGAAATGCGCCACGAAGACCAGGAACAGCGTGAGCGGAAACCACGGCGCGACGGCGACACCCAGGTAGCCGACGCCGTACAGGCCCATGGACAGGGCCAGACCGGGCAGCAGCCAGGACGGGCGGGTCAGCACCGGGCGCATCACCAGCGGGCCGATCAGGGCGCCCAGCCCGCGCAGCGCGAACAGCAGGCCGGTGCCCAGCGCTCCGACCCCGTGTGCCGCCGCGATCAACGGGAACACGGTCAGCACCCCGTTGCCGAGGCCGACCGCCGACTTCACCGTGACGAGAGCCCGCAGGCGGGGACGGTGGGCGATGTGACGCAGCGACTCGAGCAGGGCGGTCAGGGCCCGGGCCGGCTCGCCGTCGCCGCTGCGCGGCGCCTGCATCGGACGCCGGATCAGGGCGGTCAGCACGCTTCCGGTGAGCAGGCAGACGGCGGTCACGGCAAAGCAGGCGTACGGGCTGAAGACGCTGCTCACCACGCCACCGAGGGACGCGCCCACGACCGTCATGGTGCCCCAGGCGGAGCCCGCGATCGTGTTCGCGGCCGGCAGGTCGGCGGGGTCCACCAGGTTCGGCAGGGCGGCCGACGCGGCCGGCGAGTAGAACGCCTTCGACACCGCGATGGCCCCGACCGCCACCAGGGCCAGCGGGGCGGTCGCCGCGGAGCGCACCGCGAACAGCAGCAGCACCGACAGGAAGGCCGCGGCGTTGGCGAGGATCAGGATCCGGCGGCGGTCCACCCGGTCGGCGACCGTGCCGGTGAAGGGCAGCAGCAGCGCGAGGATGCCGGTGTCCACGGCCAGCACCAGAGCGCCCAGCAGGCCACCGCCGGTCAGCTCCGGCAGCAGCACGAGCAGCGGCACCATGACGAACCAGTCCGCCCCGAAGACCACCAGCTCAGCGGCGAACAACCGGCGGAAGTCACGGTTACGGGTAAGGACCGAGAAGTCTGCTGGCACGTACCGAAGTGTAGATACGCCGATGCCCGGCCGCAGTGGGCCGGGCATCGGTTCGGATCATGCCTACTCGGCCGGGTTCACCGGCTTCCGGGGCATTTTCAGGACCTCGAACTGGTCGGTCAGGCCGCGCAGCGCGGACTTCCCGCCCGCCTCCGGGGCCTCGTGGGCACCGCCGCTGGAGTCCGGCGTCACACCGGCCGACACCAGGTCGTCGACGGGCTTGTCGGCGGCGTGCTTCGGCTCACCGGCGGCCTGTCCCTTGATCAGCCGCTTCGCCTGCCGCTTGGCCCGGCTCTTCTCCTTCCGGTTCTCCACCATGGTGTAGAGGGTCGGCACCAGGATCAGGGTCAGCAGGGTCGAGCTGACCAGGCCGCCGATCACCACGATGGCCAGCGGCTGGGAGATGAAGCCGCCCTCGCCGGTGAGACCCAGCGCCATCGGGATGAGCGCGAAGATGGTGGCGATCGCGGTCATCAGGATCGGGCGCAGCCGGTGCCGGCCACCCTCGATCACCGCCTCCCGCACGCCGTACCCGGCGGCCCGGTAGTGGTTGATCAGGTCCATCAGCACGATGGCGTTGGTCACCACGATGCCGACCAGCATGAGCACACCGATCAGGGCCGGCACGCCGAGCGCGGTTCCGGTGACCAGCAGCAGGATGATCGCGCCGGTCGCCGCGAACGGGATGGACACCAGCAGGATCACCGGCTGGATCAGGCTCCGGAAGGTGGCCACCATGATCACGAAGACGATCGCGATGGCGGCGAGCACGGCCAGGCCGAGCTGTGCGAACGCCTCCTCCTGGTCGGCGCTGACGCCACCGATGGCCCACTCGGCGCCGGCCGGCAGGTCGAGCTTCTCCAGAGCGGCGGTCAGATCCTGGTTGATCTGGGTGAGGTTGTCGCCGGTGACCACGCCGGTCACGGTGACGGTACGGCTGCCGTCCGCCCGGTTGATCTCGACCGCGCCGTCCACCTGCTTGACGTCGGCCACCTGGTCCAGCGGGATCACGCCGCGCGGGGTGGTGAGCGGAACGGCGCGCAGTGCGGCCGGGTCGGCGGGCGCCGTGCCGAACGAGATCACCACGTCCTGGGTGGTGCCGTCGACGTTGATCTGGCCGGCCGGGGCGGACTGGAACAGCGCCGCCACGTTCTGAGCGATCTGCGCCTCGGTGAGGCCCGCCTGCGCGGCGGCCTTGCGGTCCACCACCACGTCGAGACGCGGCACGCTCTCGGCGAGCGAGGTGTCGACGTCGGAGACCCCGGCCACCCCGGCCATCGCCGTACGGACCTGCTCGGTGGCCGCGGTCAGGACCTCGTTGTCGGGGGCGGTCACCGAGACGGACAGCTGGCTGCTGCCGAGGCCGGAGCTCTCCTGGCCGATCTTGATCTCACCGGCGCCGGACAGCGCGCCGAACTTCTCGTCCAGCTCGTCGGAGATCACCGCGGCGTCCGCGTCCTCCTCCAGCGCCACGTTGTAGGTGGCCGTGCCGGCGCCGCCGCCACCGGCGAACGGGTTGGCGGAGCTGCCGCCGACGGTCACCTGGTACGTCTTGACGCCGTCCTGGTCGGCGAGGACCGCCTCGACCTGCTTGGCCGCCGCGTCGGTGGCCGCCAGGCTGGTGCCGGCCGGCATCTCCTGGCTGATCGTGATGCTGTCCTGCCCCGACTCGTCGAGGAAGTTGGTCTCCAGCCGGGTGCTCAGGGCGAACGTGCCGATCAGCACCGCGATGCCGATGAGCACCGTGGTCCAGCGCTTGGTGGTGGCGAACCGGATGACCGGCAGGTAGCCGCGCTGCAGCGGGCTGCGCAGCTCCTTCTCCTCGGCGGCCTTGCGGATCGCCTCGGTGTCGGCGCCGGCCGGCGGCGGCTTGAGGAACCAGTACGCCAGCACCGGCACGATCGTCAGCGACACCACGAGGGAGGCCAGCAGGGCCACCGTCACGGTGATCGCGAAGGACGAGAAGATCTGCCCGACCAGGCCGCCCACCAGGGCGATCGGCGCGAACACGGCGACCGTGGTGAGGGTCGAGGCGACCACCGCGCCGGCCACCTCACGAACCGCCGTGAGGATGGCGTGGACCTTCTCCTCGCCGTACTCGAGATGGCGTTTGATGTTCTCCAGAACGACGATCGAGTCGTCCACCACCCGGCCGATCGCGATGGTCAGCGCGCCCAGGGTGAGCAGGTTGAGGGTGTAGTCGCCGACCCAGAGCGCGATCAGCGCGATCAGCACGGACAGCGGGATGGACACCGCGGTCACCAGGGTGGACCGGACGCTCATCAGGAAGATCAGGATGACCACGACCGCCATCAGCAGGCCGAGCAGGCCCTCGGTGGTGAGGCTCTCGATCGAGCGCTCCACGTACGGCGCCTGGTCGGTGATGACGGTCAGCGTCGCGCCGGACGACTTCTCCAGGTCGGCCAGCATGTCCCGGACCTCGTGCGAGATGTCCACCGGGTTGCCGTCCGGCCGCGCGGTGACCGCGATGCCGAGGCTGTCCACGCCGTCGGTCCGGGTGTACGACTCGGCGGGCGGCAGCTTGCTCTCCACGGCGGCCACGTCACCGAGGCGCACCGGGCCGCGCGAGCCGGTCAGGTAGACGTCCTTGAGCTGGTCGACGGTGGTGATCGGGGTGCCCACCTGCACGGTCAGCGACTTGTCGCCCTCGACCACGGTGCCGGCCGGGATGGACACGCCGTTGGCCTGGAGAACCGTGGTGAGCGAGGCGGGGCTGACACCGGCGGCGCCCATCTTCGCCATGTCCGGAGTGATCACCACTTCCAGCGCGCGGGCGCCGGTGACCTGGGTGTCGCGGACGCCCTCGATCCCGTTGAGCTCGGGCACCACGGTCTCGTTGAGCGCGGCGAGCAGCTCGGCCTCGTCCTTGTCGCCGGACGAGGCGGCCAGCACGATCGCCGGGATGTCGTCGGTGCCGCCCGCGAAGACGGTCGGGTCGACGTTCTCCGGCAGCTGCGGCTGGATCCGGTTCACCGAGGTGGTGACCTGGTTGACGGCGGACTCGATGTCCGTGCCGAACTCGAAGAGCACGACCACGCTGGACACGTTCTCCCGCGAGGTCGAGGTCACGCTGTCGATGCCGTCGATGCCCTTGACCGCGTCCTCGATCGGTTTGGTCACCTGTTCCTCGACCGCTTCCGGTGAGGCTCCGGGCAGCACCGCGCTCACGAACGCGGCGGGCAGCTCGATCGAGGGGAAGAGCTGCTGCTTGAGTGACGGGATGGCGTAAAGCCCGAAGCCACTGATCACGATCGCGATCAGGGCGACGAGACCTCGGTTGGCAAGGCTGAGCCGTGTCAGTGCTGACATGGGCGCTCCCCCGAGAAAGGTTCGGTCGATACTGATAGTTTGCATGACGCGAACAAATGGTTTTCGCCGGGGTTCCACTGGTACCGTCCGAGACCGGATGGACCCGTGCCGACCATCAGCACGTCACAAAAGGAGCATGCGGTGGGCGAGAAAGAGCAGCTCATCGCAGACATCATGGGCGCACAGATCCGCCTGGAGCACCTGTTCGCCGGGGATCGGTCGGATCCGCTCTTCTCCTCGCACCTGACCATGTCGCAGCTGAAAATCATGTTGCTGCTGGCCCGGCACGGCACGGTGGCCGGCGGCGAGCTGGCCCGGATGGTCGGCGTGGGAGCGGCCGCGCTCAGCGGCATGATCGACCGGCTGGTCGTGCAGGAGCTGGTCACGCGCACGGAGGACGTGCACGATCGGCGGGTTCGCCGGATCGGGCTGACCAGGGCGGGCACCGAGCTCATCGAGGGCATCATCACGGCGGGCGCCACGAAACAGCGTGAGCTCCTCAGCCGTCTCTCAGCCGAGGAGCTCACGATCGTCGCTCAAGCGATGGACCTGCTGGTCCGGGAGGCCGCCGCGGTCCAGCCCCCGGCGCCCGAGGATTAGGCCAGGTCCAGCGCCTTCGCCGCAAGCAGCGCGTCGTTCGCGATGACGGTCGGCGACGGGGCGGTGGAGATCGCCCACTCCGGGTCCTTCAGGCCGTGCCCGGTCACCGTGCAGACCACCCGGGATCCGGCCGGGATCTTGCCGGCCTCGGCCTGCTGGAGCAGACCGGCCACGCTGGCCGCGCTGCCCAGTTCGACGAAGACGCCCACCTCGCGGGCCAGCAGCCGGTACGCGTTCAGGATGTCCCGGTCGGTGACCGCCGAGATCAGGCCGCCCGAGGCGTCCCGCGCGTCCAGGGCCTTGGTCCAGCTGGCCGGGTTGCCGATCCGGATCGCGGTGGCGATGGTCGACGGGTGCTCGACCACCTTGCCGTTCACGATCGGCGCGGCGCCGGAGGCCTGGAAGCCGTACATCTTCGGCAGCCGGGTCGAGTTTCCGGCCGCGCGGTCCTCCTGGTAGCCCATCCAGTAGGCGGAGATGTTGCCGGCGTTGCCGACCGGCAGGCAGTGGATGTCCGGCGCGTCACCGAGCGCCTCGACGATCTCGAAGGCGGCCGTCTTCTGGCCGTGCAGCCGGAAGATGTTCACCGAGTTGACCAGCGCGACCGGGTAGTCCTGGGACAGCTTCGAGGCGAGCGCCAGGCAGTCGTCGAAGTTGCCGTCCACCTGGAGCAGCCGGGCGCCGTGCACGAGCGCCTGGGCCAGCTTGCCCAGCGCGATCTTGCCCTGCGGCACGAGCACCGCACAGGTGATGCCGGCGCGGGCCGCGTACGCCGCCGCGGAGGCGCTGGTGTTGCCGGTCGAGGCGCAGATGATCGCCTTGGCGCCCTCCTCGACGGCCTTCGACACGGCCATCGTCATGCCCCGGTCCTTGAACGAACCGGTCGGGTTGGCGCCCTCCACCTTGAGGTAGACGTCGGCGCCCGTGCGCTGGGACAGCACCGGCGCCGGCACCAGCGGGGTGTTCCCCTCGTGCAACGAGACCACCGGGGTGGCGTCGGTGACCGGCAGCCGGTCACGGTACGCCTCGATCAAGCCCCGCCACATGGCCGTACTCCTCACTCGCGTGTCAATCTTCGGGAATTCACGGCCATTATTCAGGACGGTGGCAGACGGCCTCGACGTTGTTCCCGTCCGGGTCGCGGACGAAGGCGCCGTAGTAGTGCTCGTGGTACTCCGGGTGCAGGCCCGGCTCGTGCAGCACCTCGGCCCCGGCCTCGACCGCGGCCCGGAAGAAGGCGTCGACCGCGCTCCGGCCGGCCGCGGCGAAGGCGATGTGGCTCTCGCGGAAACCCTCGCCCTCGGTGAACTCGCTGATCCAGAAATCCGCGTGATCCGTGCCATACCCGATCGCGACCTTGAAGTCCATCAGCCGGCGACCGCCCAGCGGCGCCAGCACCGCGTCGTAGAAGGCGGCGCTGCGCGACAGGTCGGCGCACTGGAACCCGACGTGGTCCAGCATCAGCCGGCCCCTCCCTCGACACGCAGCACACTGGCGATCGACCGGACGATGTCCAGCCGGGACAGCGAGTCCACGGTCGCGGCGAGAGCCGCGTCCGGCGCGCTGTGGGTGACGATCACCAGCTTCGCGTCGTCCGCCCGGCCGGACTGCCGGACCGTCGCGATGGACACCTCGTGCTGGGCGAACACCCCGGCCACGCTGGCCAGGACGCCCGGCTTCTCGGCCACGTCCAGGCTGATGTGGTAGCGGGTGAGCGACTCGCCGATCGGGCGGACCGGCAGCTTGGCGTAGTTGCTCTCGCTCGGCGCCCGGGTGCCGGTCAGCCGGTTGCGGGCCGCCGCCACGATGTCGCCGAGCACCGCGCTGGCGGTCGGCCGGCCACCGGCGCCACGGCCGTAGAACATCAGCGGACCGGCCGCCTCGGTCTCGACGAACACCGCGTTGAAGGCGTCGCCGACGCCGGCCAGCGGGTGGCTGAGCGGGATCATCGCCGGGTGCACGCGGACACTCACCGAATCGGCGCCGCGCTGCGCGATGCAGAGCAGCTTGATGGTGCAGCCCATCTCCTTGGCGCTGGCCATGTCGCCGGCGGTCACCGCGGTCATGCCCTCACGGAACACGTCGGCCGCGGTGACCCGGGTGTGGAACGCCAGGGAGGCGAGGATGGCGGCCTTGGCGGCGGCGTCGAAACCCTCCACGTCCGCGGTCGGGTCGGCTTCCGCGTACCCCAGCTCGGTGGCCTCCTCGAGGGCCTCGCTGAAGCCCGCGCCGGTGGAGGCCATGGAGGAGAGGATGAAGTTGGTCGTGCCGTTCACGATGCCGGTGACCGCGGTCACCCGGTCGCCGTGCAGCGACTCGCGCAGCGGGCGCAGCAGCGGGATCGCCCCGGCCACCGACGCCTCGTAGTAGAGATCGGCGCCACCCTCGGCGGCGGCGTCGTGCAGCGCGCCGCCGTCCTCGGCGAGCAGCGCCTTGTTCGCCGTGATGACGCTCTTGCCGGCCCGGAGCGCCTCGACCAGCCAGGTACGGGCGGGCTCGATGCCGCCGACGACCTCGATGACCACGTCCACGTCGTCGCGCTTGATCAGGCCGAGGGCGTCGGTCGTGAACAGCGACGGGTCGACCGGCAGGTCGCCGCGCTCACGGCCGGGGCGCCGCACCGCGATGCCGGCGATTTCCAGAGGGGCGCCGATCCGGGCGGTCAGGTCCTCCTGCTGCTCGTGCAGCAGACGGACGACCTCGGAACCGACGATGCCGCACCCCAGCAGGGCGAGGCGGACCGATTTGGCGGGGCTCATCCAACATCCAATGCAAGCAGGTCGTCCTCGGTCTCCCGCCGCACGATGACGCGGGCCGCGCCGTCGCGCACCGCCACCACGGGTGGCCGAGGAACGTGGTTGTAGTTGCTGGCCATACTCCGGCAGTAGGCGCCGGTCCCGGGGACCGCGATAAGATCTCCGGGCTGCACGTCGGCGGGCAGGAATTCATCCTTCACGACGATGTCCCCGGACTCACAATGTTTTCCCACCACTCGGGCCAGCATAGGGGTCGCGGCGCTGCTGCGATTGGCGAGCGTGGCGGAATAGGAGGCGTCGTAAAGGGCGGTCCGGATGTTGTCGCTCATGCCCCCGTCGACACTCACGTAGGTCCGGATGCCATCGACGTCCTTGACCGTCCCCACCTCGTACAACGTGAAGACCGACGGCCCCACGACGGCCCGCCCCGGCTCGATCGACAGGTGCGGCTTGCGCAGCGACGCCAGCTCGCACTCGGACTCGACGATCTTGTTGATCCGCTTCGCCAGGTCTCCAGGGGTGGACGGATCGTCCTGAGTGGTGTAAGCGATACCGAACCCGCCGCCGAGATCCAGCTCCGGCAGCTCCACGCCGCGCGCGTCCCGGATCTGCGCCTGCAGCTCCAGGATCCGCCGGGCGGCCACCTCGAACCCACTGGTGTCGAAGATCTGCGAGCCGATGTGCGAGTGCAGGCCACGCAGGTCGAGCGCGCCCTCGTCGAGGATCTGCGCGGCGGCCGCGAACGCCGCCCCGCCGGCCAGCGAGAAGCCGAACTTCTGGTCCTCGTGCGCGGTCGCGATGAACTCGTGGGTGTGCGCCTCGACGCCGACGGTCACCCGGATCAGCACGGCGGGCCGCTTGTTCAGCTCGCCGGCCAGGGCGGTCAGGCGGTCGATCTCATGGAACGAGTCGACGATGATCCGGCCCACCCCGGCCTCCAGGGCCCGGCGCAGCTCGCTCTCCGACTTGTTGTTGCCGTGGAAGCCGATCCGCTCGGGCGGGAACCCGGCGGCCAGCGCCACCGCCAGCTCGCCGCCGGAGCAGACGTCGAGGAAGAGCCCCTCCTCGTCGATGATCCGGACGACCGCCTTGCAGATGAACGACTTGCCGGCGTAATAGACGTCGGCCCCGGCGAAGGCGGCCGCGAAATCCCGGCAACGGGCCCGCAGATCGTCCTCGTCCAGCAGGTACGCCGGGGTGCCGTAGTCGGCGGCCAGATCGAGGACGCTCACGCCGCCGATCTCCAGGGACCCGGCCCCGGCGCGGATCACGGTCCGCGGCCACAGCTGCGGCACGAGGGCGTTCACGTCCTCCGGGGTACGCAGCCAGGCCGGCCCGCGGCTGCCGAGGTCACCGTGCAGGGCCCCGGCCTCGTGTGCGCGCATGCTCTACATCCTCTCCGGGGCGGAGACCCCGAGGAGGGCCAACCCGTTGGCGATCACCGTACGAGTGGCGTCGTTGAGCCACAGCCGGGCGCGGTGCCCGTCGGTGACCGGGTCGTCGGCGTTCTTGGGCGTGATCCGGCAGGCCGGCTCGTCGTAGAAGCGGTGATAGGCGCCGGCGATCTTCTCCAGCAGCCGGGCGACATGGTGCGGCTCCCGGTGCTCGGCGGCGAAGGCGACGGTCTCCGGGTACTCGCCGAGGGTCTTGAGGAGCTCGTTGTCCTTCTCGTTGTCGAGGAGGTCGGCGCGGAAATCCCCGGGCTCGCCGCGGGTCACGCCGAGCGCCTCCGCCTGCCGGGCGGCGCTGGCCGTCCGGGCCGCGACGTACTGCACGTAGTACACCGGGTTCTCCCGGCTGGCCCGGGTCCACAGGTCGATGTCGATGTCGATCGGGGAGTCCGAGGAGTAGCGGGCCAGCGCGTACCGGGTGGCGTCGACGCCCAGCGCCTCGACGAAGTCCTCCAGGGTGACCACCGTGCCGGCGCGCTTGCTCATCCGCACCGGCTCGCCCTCGCGGACCAGGTTGACCATCTGGCCGATCAGGATCTCCAGGTTCTTCGCCGGGTCGTCGCCGAAGCACGCGGCCATCGCCTTCATCCGGCCGATGTAGCCGTGGTGGTCGGCGCCCAGCATGATCACGACCCGCTCGAAGCCGCGCTTGCGCTTGTCCAGGTAGTAGGCGCAGTCGGCGGCGAAGTACGTCCAGTCGCCGTCGGACTTGCGCAGCACCCGGTCCTTGTCGTCACCGAAGTCGGTGGTGCGCAGCCAGGTCGCGCCGTCGGACTCGAAGATGTGCCCCTGCTCGCGCAGCCGGTCCAGGGCCTCCTGGAGCTCGCCGCGGTCGTGCAGGTCCTTCTCGTTGAAGTAGGTGTCGAAGTGCACGCCGAACTCGGTCAGCGACTTCTTGATCTCGGCGAACATCAGATCGACGCCGACCCGCCGGAAGGTCTCCTGCGCGGCCTCCGGGTCCTGGGACAGCACCTCCGGCTCGGCCTTGACCACGTCGGCCGCGATCTCCGCGATGTAGGCGCCGCCGTAGCCGTCCTCCGGCGCCGCCTCACCCTTGGCGGCGGCCAGCAGCGAGCGGGCGAACCGGTCGATCTGCGAGCCGGCGTCGTTGAAGTAGTACTCCGTGCCGACGTCGGCGCCGGCGGTGCGCAGCACCCGGGAGAGGGCGTCGCCCACGGCGGCCCAGCGAACCCCGCCGATGTGCACCGGGCCGGTCGGGTTGGCCGACACGAACTCCAGGTTGACCCGCTCCCCGGCGAGCCGCTCGGTCCGCCCGTAGGCTGAACCGGCGAGCACGATGTCGCGGGCCAGCACGCCGGCCGCGGCGGCGTCGAGCCGGATGTTCAGAAAGCCGGGACCCGCGATCTCCACCGATTTGACGCCGTCCCGGCGGCCCAGCTCCTCGGCCAGCGCCGTGGCCAGCTCACGCGGGGCGACCCCGACCTTCTTGCCCAGTTGGAGGGCGAGCGTCGAGGCGTAATCGCCGTGCTCGGGGTTACGCGGACGCTCCACCGTCGTCGTGGCGGGCAGCGCGCCGACGTCGAGTCCACGCGTCTCGAAAACGGCACGAGCGGCTGAGAGAACGGTGTCAGCAAGGTTGGCGGGAGTCACCCAACCATGCTATCGGGGGTAGACTTCGTCGTTCGGCGGCCACCCGAGCCCCGCCCCTTCCCCAATTCAGACGAATCGACGAGGCACGATGAGCATGAGCACGCCGGGGCCCGAACGGGTCCCGTCCACCGTCAAGGTCGACAAGACGACCGGCCAGGGAAAGCCGCCGGCGGCCAGGTCCGGCGCGAACCGGCCAGGGGGCAACCGGCCCGCCGGAAAGGGCGGGAAGGGCGGAAAGGGCGGAAAGGGCCGTAAGCCAGTCAGCCCGGTCAAGGTGGCCGGCGGACGCAACTGGGGACCGATCGCGGTCGCCGGTGTCGTCGTCCTGATCGCCGTCGGCATCATCGGCTGGGGGGTCGTCGCATCGATCCAGCAGGAGAAGAAGCAGGCCGTGCCGTGGGCCGACCGGGCCGCCGCCATCGCCGGCATCACCAACTACCGGGAGTCGAACCCGGATCTGGTGAAGGGCAGCCAGCACAAGAACGGCAAGCTCTCGTACGAGCAGCAGCCCCCCGTCGCCGGTGAGCACAACCCGAGCTGGCAGAACTGCAACGGCGTCGTCTACTCCGAGCCGATCGCGAACGAGCACGCGGTCCACAGCATGGAGCACGGCACCGTCTGGATCACCTACAAGCAGGGTCTGCCCGAGGACCAGGTGGAGAAGCTGGCCGACCGGGTCGAGGGCAAGGAGAAGCTCATGCTGAGCCCGGTGCCCGGCCTGAGCGACAACGTCTCCCTCCAGGCCTGGGGCTACCAGCTGAAGGTCGACTCGGTGGACGACCCGCGGATCGACGAGTTCATCCAGTCGCTGCGGATCAACGCGTCGATCGAGGGCCCGACCGCGGCCTGTGACGGCGGCGTGTCGGCCACCGGCGTCGTCCCGCAGAGCTGACCTTGGCGACGGAGAACCGCCGCTCCGGCTACTGGCTGCCCGCGACCCTGGTGGTCGGCCTGCTGCTGGGCGTGGCGATCGGATTCCTGATCCCCCGCGGCGAGAGCCTGCCGGCCGACGACTCCGCGGAGGCCGGCTTCGCCCGGGACATGTCCACCCACCACTCGCAGGCCGTGGAGATGGGCATGATCGCCTACACCCGCGCGACCAACGACGAGGTCCGGATGATGGCCCGCGACATCGCCCTCACCCAGCAGGGCCAGATCGGCATGTTCCAGGCGTGGCTGCGCGAGTGGAATCTCCAGCCGACCGGCTCGAAGCCGGCCATGTCCTGGATGCCGGACGGGGCGGAGAGCGTGAAGGACGGCCTCATGCCCGGCATGGCCACCCCGGAGGAGCTGAAGCAGCTCCGCGAGGCCACCGGCCTCGACGAGGACCGCCTCTTCATGAAGCTGATGATCAACCACCACCTGGGCGGCATCCACATGGCCCAGGAGGTGGTCGAGCTGAGCGACGACCCGGAGGTGGTCGAGTCGGCGCAGCTGTCCATCAACAGCCAGCAGCGCGACCTGACCGACATGCAGGATCTCCAGAAGCGGCTCGACACCGCATCCTGACCTGCGCTTATCGACGGGCCGCCGGCATCACACCGGCGGCCCGCCGTGTTTTCGCGATACCGATTGGCCGGGGCCTCCGGGGCCCTGCTAGGCTCTTCCTCACTGAGCCCCCGTAGCTCAGGGGATAGAGCGTCGCCCTCCGGAGGCGAAAGCGCAGGTTCGAATCCTGCCGGGGGCACAAACTTCTTTCAGGCCGCTGACCATTGGTCAGTGGCCTTTCTGCTTTTCTGGGCGGTCGTGGCGGACGGTCAGCCAATCCGTTGCGGTGGCCAGGTCGGCCCGGGGGAAATGGCGCACCTCGCCGGGGATGGTGCGGCCGAAGACGGTCAGGGCGCGGGTCACCCATTCGGCGTCGGAGACCAGGGCGATCCGTTCCCACAGCGAATGGTGCCGCAGGGCCGTTCCCAGGCCGAATTTCATGTCCTCCCAGAACGCCCCGGGCTGGAACCACCCGCAGTCGTCGTCGACGATCACCAGCAAGCGGATCCGCCAGCCCTCGCCCAGCGCGGCCCGGGTCCGCGGGAGGAAGACCGTCCGGTATTCCTCCCGCGTCACCGAGCCGGCGAACCGGAAGCCCAGCACGGACTCCGGCAGGTCCGGCAGAGCCTCGATCATTACTTGTCCCCGGCCGCGACGACGTCCTTCTCGATCTCGGCGGTGTCGGCCTGCAGCTCCCGGGTGGCGGTCTTCTCGGCGTTGGCCATGGCGTGCTCCACTTTCGAGCCGATGTCCGCGACGGCGATCACCACCAGGCCGGCCTGGCCCTCGTCCAGGTATTCGCCCAGTTCCTTGAGGTCGTGCCGGCTCAGCCCGGCCGCGGCGTGACCGGCCAGCGCCCCGAGGGCGACGCCACCGGCCGTGCTGGCCGCCAGCAGACCGCCGCCGATCGCCGCGAACGGGAACAGCGCCACGACCAGCCCGGTGGCCAGGCCGAAGCCGCCGCCGACGACACCGCCCACCCGGGTGGGTGTCTCGTGCTGTTTGACGATCGTGGTCTTGCCGTTCGCCTTGCGTTCGATGACCGCCGCGTCGTACGCGTCGATCAGGTTCGCTTTCCGGTGCAGTTCTTTCACCGCGTCGTAGTCGGCCCGCGCCTGGGCCACACTCGAGTACGCCCCGACATAGACCAGGAACGTGTCCACTGCCATCACCGGCTCCCTTCTCACGGATCTCCGCAGGATGCCGTGCCGCGGCGGTGGACCGCCTCACCCCGGGCAGATGAGAGATCAGGGGCCGGGGGAAACAATTCCTGAGAATCTCGAAGAATGTACGGACAAGGCGCGTCACCCACCGTACGAATGGTCGCCCCGAATGATCCGGGCCAGGTACGATTCGCTGCTCAGCGCGCCCGGGTCGTACCGCAGGCGCAGCTTGTGCGCGAACGCGCCTTCCATGATCGTCTGAAACATCTCCGGCTCGTACGGCCGCAGCATGACCGACCGCAGCGCGTGCGGCGGCGTCGCGTTGAGCCGCAGTCCGGCGTCCCATTCGGCCCGGAACCGGTCGTCGCAGTGCCACAGCATCTCGAAGATGTGGTGGTGCAGCAGCGGGTCGATCAGTTCGCCGCGTTTCTCCCACCACAGGAACGACGCGGCCCGCCACAGGTGCATGACGTAGCTGTCCGGGCGGGCGGCCAGGAACCAGTTCGACAGGTAGGGGCCGGTGTAGTCGAACGCGAAGACGCTTCCCTTGGCGAGCGCCCGGTCGACGTGCGGGCGCAGCGGCTCGGAGACGAAGCAGGTGGCGTCCACCCACACCCCGCCGAACTTCTCCAGCAGCAGCATCCGCAGCAGTTCGGAGAAGTGCCCGTGGTCGTCCTGGAGCGCGGCGGCCAGGTCCTCCGGCACGTCCACGTAGTTGCCGATGTCGTCGCGGGACAGCGCGTGCACGCCCGGGTTGTGTGCCCGCACCGCCGCGAGGCAGGCCCGGACCACCGGCGGCGCGGCGTCGAAGCCCTGCGCCCAGTAGACGAAGATCGGCTGGTCGAAACGGCTGCGCACCGGGCGGTCCAGCCGCTGCGCCGCCTGCGTACGGATCTGCCCGAGGTGTTCGGCCAGGAAGATCCCCAGCTCCCGGCGCGCGCCGAAGGCCGGTACGTCGGAGTCCAGCAGGGCCGGCCCGTCGAACGGCAGCTTGGTGTCGTGGACCAGGGCCGCCGCCGAGGCGCGCCGGCTGTCGTCCCGGCGCCGGAGCCGGTCGTAGGCGGCGGCCAGCGCGTACCCCCGCTCGTAGTCCTCCGGGCTCTTCGCCGCGGCGCCGCGCAGCAGTTGCTCGGCCGCCGCCCAGCGGTTCTCGGCCAGCGCGATCCGGCCCAGCCGGTACGCCGCCTCGCCGTCCGGATCGCCGGCCTTGACCACCCGGCGCAGTTCCGTGCCGGCGGCGGTCGGGTCGCCCTCGGCCAGCGCGATCCGGGCGAGCGCCAGCGGGTCGTCCCCCGCGGACGACCGCAGGAACGCCGCCTCCGCGGCGGTGAGCCGGGGCAGGCCGGCGGCCGGGGCGGTGGGCCGCAGCGTCCGGCGGGACGGTGACGCGTCCGGCTCGCCGGTCCACTCGTGGGAGAACCAGGGGTCGTCCGGGGTGGCGCCGTCGAAGTGCGGCACCGGGGCGGTGGTCTCGGTGACCGCGTAGTCGTACCAGACGACCGCGCCCTGTCCGGCGGCCATGCCGGCGCGCAGCCGGACGACCGCGTCCCGGGCGGCCGCCGGGACGGTGAAGGTCACGCTGATCCGGTGGTGCCCGTGCTCGTTGCGGGCGGGCGCCGACCGGGCCGGGGCGGCGGCCGCGTCGTCGGCCGTCCATTCGGCGACCAGCCGCAGTGCGGACCGGTGCAAACGGCCGCCGAGCGGTTCGGTGAGGAAGAGCGAGACACTCGCCGTGTAGGTGCCGCCGGGCCGCAGGGTGATCCCGGCGGGCGCCGCGAACGTGTCGTCGTCGCCGGTCAGCCCGGTCAGCCGCAGGCCGGTCACGCCGGGCCGGCCGGGCACCTCGACGGACTCGGCCGCCGTCGCGGCGGAGACCGGAACGGCCGCCGGATCGCCGCGGAACCCCGGGTCGGGCACCAGGTTGAGCACGGACGGCGGGGCCGGGGCCGGGGCCGGTTCGGGTCGCGGTGGCGGCGGGGTGAGCCGGAACGCGGCCCGGAACCGGGTCAGCATGCTCTGGTCGGTGGGTGCGGTCGCCGTCATCGATGTCCCTTCGCAGCGTGCCGCCGCAGTTTAGTCGGACATCCGACTCAGCCCGGCAGCCCGCGGGACGCACCGGCCTATAACGGCAGCACCACGGCGGACGGCCGGTTCCCCACGCAGGTCACGGTCATCCGATAGCGCTCCAGGACCCCGGCGAAGACCACGACCGCGGTCAGCGACGGGCCCCGCTCGACCCGGCCCACGGTGAATCCGGGCCGCGGCTCCCAGGACAGCAGCTCGGCGCCCGCCGGGACGCACCGGGCCAGCACCGACCCGCCCGGCGACGCCAGCCGGGTGCCCTGCGGTTCGGCCGGGCCGGACGGCTCGGTGACGGTCACGCTCGGTTGCGAACCGGGCGGCGACGGCCGCCCCGAGCCGTCCGGGCCGTCCGGCGGACCGGGCGAGACGACCGGGCCACGGCTGGTCACCGCCGCTTTCGTGGGCCGGGTGGCGGATTCGGCGGGACGGGTGACGGCCGGGCCGCCGGCGCCGCTTCGGGTCACTCCGGGTGAGGCGGCGGGCGGAGCGGCCACGCCGGGCTCGCCGGCCGGGTCGCCCTCGTGCCCGGCGAGCAGCATCGGCACGGCGGCGAGCAGGGCCGCGGCCAGGGCGCCGACCAGGAGCCGGGCACGCTTTCGACCCCTTTCCGGTACGGGTGGGACGGGCTCCGTCCACTCGCGCACGGGCGGTTCGACCCGCCGGGTGATCTCGTCGGGGGCGTCCGGGGAATCGGGTGCGGGTTCCCGTACCTCCTCGGTCTTCGTCACGCCGACGGCCTCGGCCGCGTCGCCCAGAACGCCCGCCACCTCGGCCGCGGCCGGACGCATCCACGGCTCCTTGGCCAGGCAGCGGCCGACCAGGTCGACGATCTCGGGGGGCACGCCGGGCAGGTCGGGCAGCGGCAGCGGCTCCTGGTAGACGTGCGCCTCGAGCATCTGGGTGGTGGTCTCCACCGTCCACGGCGCGCCGCCGGTGAGCAGGCGGTAGAGCAGCACGCCGAGCGCGTAGACGTCCGAGGCGGGCTCGATCGCGCCGCCGGTGAGCCGTTCCGGCGCCAGGTAGGCGGGTGTGCCGAGCAGGGCGTCTTCGGGCGAGGCGGGCCCGGCGACGGCGGCGATGCCGAAGTCGACCACCTTGGCGCCGGCCGGGGTGACCATGATGTTGGCGAGTTTGACGTCCCGGTGGACGAGCCCGTCGGCATGCGCGACGGCCAGCGCGGTGGCCACCTCGCCGCAGATCCGGAAGACCGTACGCGGTGGCACGCGGCCGCGCGACACCCGCTGTTGCAGGGTCGGCCCGTTGATCAATTCCATGACCACATAGGGGACCGGCTGCCCGTTCTCCTCGGATTCCCCGAAGTCGTAGATCTGCGCGATGTTCGGATGCGAGAGGGTCGCCGCCGCCCGCGCCTCGTGCAGGATCCGCAGCCCGAACCGGGGGTCGCCGGCATAACGGCCGGCCAGCACCTTCACCGCGACCGGGCGGTTCAGCACCTCGTCCAGGGCGTGCCAGACGACGGCCATGCCGCCGCGGCCGAGTTCATTGATCAGCCGATACCGGCCGCCGAGTTTCCGCTCCACCTGCACCCGAGGCAGTCTGCCGAAATGCTCGGGAATTCGCACATCCGAGCCGCGTTCGAATGCCATTCACCTTTCACATTCGGATAGTGTTCCGGGTATGGCGGTCTCCACGGCGGACAGTATTCTCGGCCGGGTTCTCGGGCAGACTCCGGCGCTCCATTCGTATTCGATCTCCGAAGTACGCACGCCGATGCGCGACGGCACCGAACTGATCGGTGATCATTTCGCGCCGGATTCCGCCGACGCCCGGGGGACGGTGCTCATCCGTACCCCGTACGGCCGCGGCTTCCCCACCTCGGCGCTCAACGGGCGGCTGCTGGCCGCCCGCGGCTACCACGTGCTGTTGCAGAGCGTGCGCGGCACGTTCGGCTCCGGCGGCGCGTTCCGGCCGATGGCCCAGGAGACCGAGGACGGTCAGGACACCGTCGCGTGGCTGCGCGGACAGTCCTGGTTCGACGGGCGGCTGGCCACCCTCGGCGCCTCCTACCTCGGGTGGACGCAGTGGACGCTGCTGCAGGACCCGCCGCCCGAGCTGCGCGCCGCGGTGATCTACGTGGCCCCGCACGACTTCCGCGAGGCGGTGTGGGGCACCGGGGCGTTCACCCTGGGCGACTTCCTCGGCTGGAGCGACCAGATCGCCCACCAGGAGGACGGCGGCGGGCTGCGGCGACTGCTCACGATGGCGTGGGCGCCCCGCCGGGTGGCGCCCGGCCTCACCGGGCTGCCGCTGCCGCACGCCGCGGTGCCGGTGCTCCGCGGGCGCGCCCCCTGGTACCGCGAGTGGCTGTCCCACCCGGACGGCGACGACCCGTGGTGGGAGCCGTACCGGGCCGGCGCCGCCCTGGCGAAGACCGAGGTACCGGTGCTGCTGATCGGCGGCTGGCAGGACCTGTTCCTCGACCAGACCCTCCAGCAGTACGAGGCCCTCGCCGCCCGCGGCGCCGACGTGGCCCTCACGGTCGGCCCGTGGACGCACTTCCAGGTCGCCACCCGGGCCGCCGGCCTGGTCGCCCGGGAGAGCGTGGCCTGGCTCGACCAGCACCTCGCCGGTGGGCCGGCCGCCCGCCGCCAACCGGTCCGGGTCCACCGCACCGGGCAGGGCGCCTGGCACGAGATGCCGTCCTGGCCGCCGCCGGCCGAGCCGGTCGCCTTCCACCCGCGCGCCGACCGTGGCCTCACCACGGCGGAACCCGAGCGGCCGGAGGGCAACGCGGCGTTCACCTACGACCCGGCGAACCCGACGCCCTCGGTCGGCGGGCGGACCCTGACCGGGGCGGCCGGGGTCCGCGACAACCGGCGGCTGGAGCGGCGTTCCGACGTGCTGACCTTCACCACCGAGCCGCTGCCGACCGCGGTCGACGTGATCGGCTCACCCGTCGTGGAGCTGGCGGTCGCGCTGGACAACCCGTACGGCGACGTCTTCGCCCGGATCTGCGACGTCGACGAGCGGGAGCGGTCCTTCAACATCACCGACCGGCACCTGCGCCTCGACCCGGCGACACCGGCCGGGCAGGTCCAGCGGGTCACCCTGACCCTGGATCCGTGCTTCCACCGGCTCCGGGCCGGGCACCGGCTGCGGTTGCAGATCTCCGGCGGCGCGTTCCCCCGGTTCGCCCGCAACCTGGGCACGCCCGGCGACCCGGCCGAGGGCCGCCACATGGCCCCCTGCCTGCACACCGTCCACCTGACCGGCACCCGGCTGATCCTTCCGGTGGCCGCCGGGCGGCTCACGGTTCCCGCATCCACCACTCCGTGAACTGCCGGGCCTGTCCGGTCAGGTCGAGGCGCAGCACCCACAGGTTGCGGTAGCGCCGCTTCGGGTAGGTGGTGCTCGCCTCGATCACCGCCATCTCCTCGGTGACGATCAGCGGATGCCAGGTGAAGGTGGTGGTGCCCGGCCGGTCGCGGTGTTTCAGCCAGCCCGCGACGATCGCCTCGCGGCCGATCCAGGGCTTCGCGTAGGGCGCCGTCAAGTAGGCGGCGTCACCGGCGAACAGCTCGCGGACGTCCTCCGGATCGTTGGACTCCCACGCCTTGCGGTACTTGTCCACCCACGCCGACACCGCGTCCAGGTTCGTCATCCCGGGCACCCCCTTCGTACCCTCCCCACCCTGCCAGCCGGACCGCCGTAGGGTCGCCTCCATGACCGATACCTGGCGGCATCTGCCCGCACCGGCCCGCCCGATCGCCGCCGCGGCCACCACCGCGGTCGCCGCGGTCCGGGCGAAGGACACGACGGCCCTGGACGACGCGGTGACCGCCCTGGCCGCGCTCGATCCGGCGCGGAGCGGCCTGGTTCTCGGCACCGCGGTCCGCCTGCTGCTCGAGGACGGCCATCCGGACGGGCTCACCGCCGACGACGTACGGGCCGCGCTGGCGAGCTGTGTCCGGTCCTGGCCGGAACAGGCCGACCCGCAGGTGGTGCTCTGGCTGCTGGCCGCGGCGCTCGGGGTGCTGGACGAGGACGGGACACCGCCCCCGGGACCGGGCGCGCTGGCCCGCAACGCCGCGGTGCTGCTCGCCGATCTGCTGGCCGGCCGGCCGCTCGCACCCTGGTGGGCCGCGACCCTCGCCGAGATCGAGCGGGCGCAGCTCAACGACTGACGGGTGGCGGCAACCGCAAGTTCGGCCACCGCCCGCCGGTGGGGGCCCGGCCGCGATCGGCCGGCCCTCCCCGGACGGGTGAGATCAGGACGGGCGCAGGCCCACCGAGGTCCGCGGGCTCGGCGGCTCGGCGCAGCCCAGCAGGCCGACCAGGCCGGAGACCCACAGTTGCCGGTAGACGGTGGCGCTCGGGTGGCTGACCACCAGCTTCACGCCGCTCGCCGCGGCCGTGTGGAAGCAGGCGACCAGGATGCCGATCCCGATGCTGTCGATCAGCATCACCCGTTGCAGGTCCAGGCAGATCCGGCTCGGCGTCATGCCGGTCAGGACGTCGTTCACCGCGTCCCGCATGACGTGTGCGTTGTCCAGATCGATCTCGCCGCTAGGTGCGATCTCGACGGTGCCGTCAGCCAGCTGGCGGGTCGTGATCGGCAGATACACAGCTGCCCTCTTTCTGGCGCACAGCCGGGGCTGACGCCGACATGCCGCGGGACACTCGGTGCGCCGGCCGGAGAAGGGGCCGTGCGCTGGAGGCGATCATCGGAGGACGCCGACCGGAACCCGCGTACCTTCAACAATCCGCTGGTCTGCAAGTTACGCCACGTAGGCGCGGAACGCCAGAGTAGTTCATATGGCCGGAATGCGCTGGAACGGTCACCGCGTGGCGGCCACGTTGACTGTCCACTGACTCGGACCGAAACTCACCGTATGCGTTGGAGCTCCGGCCGGGATGGTTGACGCCCCTCCCCGCGCCACATCGGCGCCGGGATCCGTCTACTTCGACAGTGTCGACGGCGAGCGTGCCCGCGAGGTCCTGAATCGTTTCTACCACTCAGCGTCGATCGGGAACGATCTCGAACTGGGCGCCGAGATGATCCAACTCGGACCGCTCACCGTAGGCCACCTCACGTTCGCCCGTAGCGCAACTCTGGACGTCGCCGAAGCCGAGGCGTATCACGTCACGCTGCCCACCGCGGGGCTGGTGCGGGTGCGGCGCGGCGGCCGGGAGCTGACCGCGTCCCCGGCCACGGCGCTGGCGTTCCGGCCCGGGGACCGGGTCCGCCTGCGGCACGAACCGAACAGCGCGGAGCTGGGCGTACGGATCGAGAGCTGGGCCCTGGAGGCGGAGCTGGCCGGGCTGCTGGGTCACCCGATCGAGGGACCGATCGACCTGCCGCCCGCGTTCGACCTGACCGAGGGGCCGGCGCACAGCTGGAGCCGGCTCATCCGGCTGCTGCGCGACGAACTGGAGCACGAGAGCAGCCTGATCCACGAGCCGGTCATCGCCGAGCAGCTGTGCGGCAGCGTGCTCAGCGGGTTGCTGCTCAGCGTGCCGCACCGGTACCACGAGGAGCTGGTGGCGCCGCCCATCGCCGGACCGCCCCGGCCGATCCGCCGGGCCATGGCGGCGATCACCGACGCACCGGAGCGCGCCTTCACGGTCGGCGAGCTGGCCGCCATCGCCGGGATCAGCGTCCGCTCGCTCCAGTCCGGGTTCCGGCGGCACGTCGGGTGCGCGCCGATGGCCTACCTCCAGGACGTCCGGCTCACCCGGGCGCACGAGGCGCTGCGGCACGGCGATCCGGCCGCCGTCACGGTGGCCGAGGTGGCGCACCGCTGGGGGTTCGCCCATCTCGGCCGGTTCGCGTCGGCGTACCGGAAGCGTTTCGGCGTCGCGCCGTCCGAGGCCCTGCGGGCCGGGAACACCTGATCGGGTGTCACTCCCCGGGGTCGCAGCGCCGCGGCTGCGGCACCCCGCCGGTGCTCCGCGGGGCCGCGGCGGCCCCGAACAGGTGACCCCGCAGCGGAGTCCAGTCGCTCCAGGCCGCCAGGCGCGGCGGCACCGTGGCCACCTCGCCGTCGGAGGCCCGGCACTGCTGCCGCAGGAACGCGACCACGCGCTCGGCGGCCGCCTCGCCGTTCTCGGCCAGGCTCCGCAGCACCCGGGGATCGGCGGTCTCCACGTCGCGCAGCAGTTCGGCCAGGCCGGACAGGGCCTGGACCACCGCGGACGCGTCCCGCTCGGCGTCCCACAGGCCGGTCACGCCGGCGCTCCCCCAAGCCGGGCCGGCTTCGCTCCGGCTGCGGTGCAATCCGTCGTGCCTCTGGCTGTGCAGTCGGTCATGCAATGCATCCCCTCACCCCGACACGCGCCCGGCGGTCGTCGCGGGCCCGCGACAGCCGCCACCGGGCCGTCCTCCCGGCGCGCGTGACAAGCCGAAAATGTATTCGGCTCGCTACTATGCGTCCATCCGTAACGCGCAGGCTCTGTCCAGTTAGCGCTCAGTTCGGCCGGCCGTGTCTCCCCTCCCGGCCATCCGGCGTAGAACGCCCGAAATCGGGTATACGCCCGATCACACCCGATTCGTGGAGAGGGCAATGATGAGCAGGACCGAGACCGGGCCGACCACACCGAACTGGCGGACAGGCGCCGAGCAGCCCTGGGATCCGGAGGATCTGGCCGTCGCGCAGGGCAAGTACCCCACGCCGGAGAACGTCGCCCGCGCGAAAGCCGAGCTCGAACGCGACGGCGCCGCCGCGATCGAGCGCACGGTCCCCTAGCCGGCCAGGGTGATCGTGGTCCGTTCGGTGACCGCCCGTTCGGCGGCGACCAGGATCGCGGTCACCTCAGCGCCGAACCGCACGTCACAGGACGGCCGCTCACCGCCCTCGGCCGCCGCCAGCAGCCCGGCGAGGGCCCGGCGCAGCGCGTCGACCGGGGCCCATGCGATCTCCGGGACGCTCCACACCCCCGCCTCACCGGCGAAGACCGCCTCCTCGCGGGCGGACGCGGGCGGGGCGTCGACGGCGAGCGTCAACCGGCTCACCGCCCCGCCGGTGTGCCGCAGCATGAGATGGGTGAGGTCACGCCCGCCGGCCATGCCGGCCACCTCGGCGACCGGGCCCAGCACCGGGATCACCAGGGCCAGCGCGTGCGGGCCGACGTCCCAGAGGCCGCCCCGCTCCTTGCGCCACGGCGACGCCCCGAACGGGTTGTCCGGCGTGAAGATCGAACCCAGGTGGTCGACCCGCGCCTCGGTCCAGCCGCCGGCGGCGACCGCCGAGGCCAGGAAGTCGTCCAGCGCCGCGGTGAACCGGCGGGTGAAGAAGACCACCGACGCCACGTCGGCGGCCGCGGCCACGAGCGCCTCGGCGTCCGCGGTACGGGTGGTGATCGGCTTGTCCAGCAGCAGATGCCGTCCGGCGGTGGCCGCCTCGACGGCGAGCGGCGCCTGCACGTCCGGCGGCACGGCGAACGCCACCGCGTCCACGTCCGAGATCAGGGCGGACGGGTCGGTGTAGACGGGGACGCCGTACCGGTCGGCCAGGGCGGCCGCCTTCTCCGGATCGCGCCCCCACACGCCGGCGAACTCCACACCGGGTGAATCGGCAAGCGCCGGGGCGTGTGCCTGCTGAGCCCACGGGCCCGTACCGAAAAGTCCGAAGCGCACCGGATCGACCATCCTCACGTCACTGATCTCCGGGCCGGAAGTTACCAGGCCGAGAGGCCCTCAGTACCCTGGCCGGGTGAACGGTCCCCTGTCGGTGGCGACGATCGTCGCCGCCCTTGTCCTGGCGGCGTGGTATCTGCTGCGGGCGGCGCTCGACCGCGCGCCCAGCCGGTTCGACCTGCTCGCCGCCGTCGTGCTCACCGCGCTGGTCGTGGTTCTCGTCGTGGTCGCCGTGATCGGCCTCTTCGACGGCGACCGCCCGGCCGACACCGGGACCTTCGCCGGCTATCTGATCACGACGATCGCCTTCGTCCCGACGGCGCTGGTGCTCGCCAAGATGGAGCCGACCCGCTGGGGCAGCGTGATCCTCGGGGTCGGCTGCCTCATCCTGCCCGTTCTCGTGCTGCGCCTGCAGCAGATCGCGTCGGTGGCCGGTGCCTGAGGAAACCACCGCCACCCGCCCCGGCGACGCCGCGCTCAACTCCGGCCTGGGCCGGGTGCTGCTGCTCGTCTACGGGGTCTTCGCCCTCTCCGCGAGCGCCCGCGCCCTGGTGCAGATCAGCACCCACTTCTCCGAGGCGCCGCTGGCGTACGTGCTGTCCGCCCTGGCCGGCCTGGTCTACATCGCGGCGACCGTGGGCCTGGCCCGGGGCGGCCCGCGCGGCCGCCGGATCGCCCTGATCAGCTGCACCGTAGAGCTGATCGGCGTACTCGTCATCGGCACGCTCAGCGTCCTGGACCGCGGCGACTTCCCGGACGCCACCGTCTGGTCCGACTTCGGCAGCGGCTACGGCTACGTCCCCCTGGTCCTGCCCTTCGTGGGCTTGTGGTGGATCTGGCGCCACAAGCCCGAGTAGCAGCCGGAGTCAACCGCACCCACACGCACCACCCCGCCGCCCCCACGCACCCACACCACAGACCAACCCGCAAAACGCCGCCGACAGCAGGGCGAACACGGAGCCACCGCACCCACACGCACCACCCCGCCGTCCCCACGCACCCACACCACAGACCAACCCGCAAAACGCCGCCGGTGACGAGGCAAGTGATTTGCCGACGCCAGCGGGGTGTGCTGGCGGCGGGAAATCACCTGCCTCGTCACCGGTTACAAGGCGTTTTGCCGCGGAGCGAAGCGGAGCAATCAGGCACAGCAATCAGGCAATACCAATAACATGGGGAACGAAGTTACACATGTTGTTGGTCACCAGGCCCGCGGTGCCGACGCCCTCGCGGATGCCCATGCCGGCCGGTTCGCCGTCGATCAGCCAGGCGCCGATCACCGGGTGGACGGTGCCTTCGAGGCCGTCGAAGGACGGCAGCTCGCACAGCTCCTGGACGATGTAGCGGCCGTCCGCGCCGTACTCCGAGGAGGTGGAGGTGAGCGGGACGCCGTCGCGGACGAGGGTGACCGAGCCACCTTCGCGGCCCCAGACGGGCTTCTTCGCGTACGACGTCAGTGAGCGGGCGCCGGACGACTCGGCGAAGTAGGCCGGGAGCAGGTATTTCGAGCGTTCCGGGTCGTCGCCGAAGAGTTTCCACAGCACCGGGAGCAGCGCCTTGTTGCCGAGCAGCGCGGCCTTGTAGGGCGGCTCGATCCACACCGTCCCGCGTTTTTCCGGGTCGGCCATGTTCCGGAAGAAGGCTTTGCCGCCCTCCTCGTGCCAGAACCATTCCCACGGGTAGAGCATGAAGACGACGTCGATCGGTTCGGCCCGGTGTTCCTGGCCCGGCCCGGGGACGAAGAGCACCCGGTCGCCGGCCACGTCCCACCCGATCTGGCTCATCGCGATCAGTTCGACCGGGAAGCCGGCCTCTTCCGCGGTCGCCATCAGGTACGCCACGTTCATCCGGTCTTCGCCGGACGTCTCGCTCGTCTCGTACGCGAAATAGATCTTGGGTTTCTCCGGGAGCCAGGGACGTGCCTCGCGCAACTTGGCGATGTTGCGCCGCCAGGCGCCCGGATCGCCCGGTTCGCCGGGCTGGTCCTCCCAGCCGACCAGGCGCTCGTGGATCGAGTTCCACTGCCGCCACTCGTGCTGGGCCACGCCGGTCTGGTCCATCCAGTGCCACTGGATGACCGCGCCCTCGACCAGGGACGTCGGCGTCTGCGCGTTGAACTCGAGCAGTTTCGGGACGGTGCCGGCGCCGTTGTACCAGAGGTCGAAGCGGCCGTAGACGGTCGGCGAGAAGTCCGGCGTCTGCATCGGCAGGCGGCCGTCCGGGTCCTTGTCGCGGTGCGTCCAGGTTTCGGCGTCGCCGTCGAACCAGGTGCGGAGGATCTGCTCGTGGGTGTATTCGGGGATCCCGATACGGGTCAGGAAGCACGAGTCCGCGGTGCAGACCGAGGAGAAGAAGCCCTGGCGGCGGCCTTCGGCGGTGCGCCGGGGGCATTGACCGGCCATCCAGTCGCCGGCCTCCAGGCACATGGCGTAGAGGGCGGTGGTGGCCGCCTCCAGTTCCTCGATCTCCGCCGCGGTGAACTCGTAGTACGGGCCTTCCTGCCAGTACGAGTACGCCGTCCCGTCGGGCAGGACGTCGTCGTTGTACGTCAGCCCGAGACTGAAGTTGGTCAGCTGCCAACCGTCGCGGACCGGACCGTACGGGATCCGCCGCACCTCAGCCCCCGGACTTGCTCGACGAGCCGCTGCCGCCCTTGCCGACCACGCTGGTCTTGACCGTCCCGTTGCTGATCCGCCCGCTCGACGGCAGCCCGAACTTGGCACGCGAGGCGGCGTCGTTGTAGGCGAACTTGGACCCGCCGGAGGGCAGTTTGTGGCCGACCGGGTAGCCCGACCGGTAGCCGGCGGAGTGCCAGATGAAGAAGCCGCCCCCGCCGCTGCCACCGCCACCGTCGTCGTCGCAGTAGTCCTCGTCGACGACCACACCGTTGGCGTCGGCGCAGTAGAAGCCCTCGTCGACGTATTCGTCGTTGTCGCACGCCGCAGTGCCCCCCGCGGCCAGCAGGAGGAAGGTGCTGGTCAACGACACGGTCCGGGAACTCATGCGTCGGTTCATGATTTCTTTGTAACTCTTCTCAGCAAGTTGCCAGCCACCGCGTTCCTCAGTCCCTCGGCCCGCCGGCCACGTAAATCACCTGTCCGGAGACGAATCCGGCGCCCTCGCCGGCGAGGAAGGCGACCGTGTTCGCCACGTCCTCCGGGCGGCCGGCGCGGGCCACCGGGATCTGGCTCACCGTGTGCTTCTCGAAGTCGGCGAAGTCGACGCCGATCCGGGCGGCGGTCGCCTTGGTCATGTCGGTGACGATGAAGCCCGGCGCCACCGCGTTCGCGGTGATGCCGAACTTGCCCAGCTCGATCGCGAGGGTCTTGGTGAAACCCTGGAGCCCGGCCTTGGCGGCGGCGTAGTTGGCCTGGCCGCGGTTGCCGAGGGCGGAGGTGCTGGAGAGGCTGACGATCCGGCCGTACCCGGCGGCGACCATGTGCTGCTGGACGGCCCGGCTGAACAGGAACGCGCCGCGCAGGTGGACGGCCATCACCGTGTCCCAGTCGTCCTCGCTCATCTTGAAGAGCAGGTTGTCGCGCAGCACGCCGGCGTTGTTGACCAGCACGGTCGGCGCGCCCAGCTCGGCGACGGTCCGCTCGACGGCGGCCACCACCTGGTCCTTGTCGGCCACGTCGGCGCCGATGGCGATGGCCCGGCCGCCGGCCTCCTCGATCGCGGCCACCGTCTCGGCGCCGGACTTCTCGTCCAGGTCGACGACCGCCACGGCCAGGCCGTCGGCGGCGAGCTTGCGGGCGATCGCGGCGCCGATGCCGCGGGCGGCTCCGGTCACGATGGCGACACGAGAGGGGACGGACTGCGACATTGCGGCCTCCAACAGTGATCTCCGCGATTCGGAGGCCGAGCCTAATGCCCGTCAGGCGGTTCTGCGCATCCGGATCCACCGGTATCCGTACCCGCTGACCTTGATCTTGTCGAGTCCGTCCGGTTCCGGGTACTCCCGGTCGGCCAGCACGTCGTTCGGGAACTCGGCCTCCCCGGACAGGCTGCTGAGATCGACCACCGCGTCAGCGTCGCTCAGATTGTGCACGAACAGCATGGTGCCGGTGACATCGTCGGCGCGGTGCGCGAGCACGCCGCGCGGCGCGGGCACGTCGACGTGGGTGCAGCGGCCGCTGCCGATCTCGGGGGCCTCCCGGAGGGTACGGATCATCCGCTCGAACCACGACAGCAGCGACGCCGGATCGTGCCGTTGCAGGGTCACGTTGACCTTCTCGAACCCGAACTCGCCGCCGGAGATCACCGGCCGGACCAGGTCCTCCGTCCGGGCGCTCGAGAAGCCGCCGTTCGGCAGCAGGGACCACTGCATCGCGGTACGGATGGCGTTGCGCCCCGGCAGCGTGAGGTCGTCGCCCATCCCGATCTCCTCGCCGTACCGCAGCACCGGAGTGCCCCGCAGGCTGAACTGGAGCGCGTAGGCGAGTTCCAGCCGGCGCCGGTCGTTGCCCAGCATCGGGGCCAGGCGACGGCGGATGCCCCGGCCGTACAGCTGCATGTCCTCGTCCGGCCCGAACTGCTCGAACACCTCGCGGCGCTGCTCGGCGGTGAGCCGGGACAGGTCGATCTCGTCGTGGTTGCGCAGGAAGGTGGCCCACTGGCCGCCGGCCGGCAGCCGGGGCGAGTCACGCAGCGCGTCGATGATCGGCTCCGGGTCCCGCCGGGCCAGGGCGAGCACCAGCCGGGCGTTGAGCATGAAGTCGAACAGCATGTGGATGCGGTTGCTGGAGCCGCTCTCGTCGCCGAAGTAGGCGACCAGCCGCTCCGGCTCCACATTGGCCTCGGCCAGCAGGATCGCGTCGCCGCGCCGCCACTGCACGTGCTGGCGCAGGTCGGTGAGGAAGTCGAAGTCCATCGGCGGGGACGGCTCGCCCGGCTGGGTCTCCTCGATGATGAACGGCACGGCGTCCATCCGGAATCCGGCCACCCCGAGCTGCAACCAGAACGCGCAGATCTTCTTGATCTCGGCCCGGACCTCGGGATTCCTGAGGTTCAGGTCGGGCTGGAACTTGTAGAACCGGTGGTAATACCAGGCCTTCGCGGTGCGGTCGTAGGTCCAGGTGGCCTCCTGCTCACCGGGGAAGACCATGCCCTGGTCACGGTCCGGCGGAGCGGTCTCGCTCCAGACATACCAGTCACGGTACGGGGAATCCGGCGACGAACGCGCGGACCGGAACCACGGGTGCTGGTCCGAGGTGTGGTTCACCACCAGGTCGATGATCACCTTGATGCCCCGGTTGGCGGCCTGATGCAGCAGTTCGGCGAAGTCGCCCAGGCTGCCGAACCGGGGGTCCACGTTGTAGAAGTCGGACACGTCGTACCCGTCGTCGCGGCCCGGCGACGGGTGGACGGGGTTGAGCCAGAGGCAGGTGACGCCGAGCCGGGCCAGGTAGTCGAGCCGTCCGATCAGGCCGCGGATGTCACCGCAGCCGTCGCCGTCGGAATCGGCGAACGAGTCGATGTCGAGGCAGTAGACGACGGCTTTCGAGTACCACCGGTCATTCATGCGCCCTTACATGTCCGTGGCCCCGGTCGGCCAAACGTTCCCGGAGGCCCAGCAGCAGCACGCCACCACCGAGCACCGCGAACGGCAGCAGGAACAGCACCACGGCGGACAGGACGCCGCCGGCCGTCGGGCCGGAGTAGCGCCACTCGGTCACCACCTGGTCCAGCGCCTGGAGGACGAACGCGATCATCAGGACGACGGCGGACAGCACCGCGATCCGGCCGCGCACCCGGCGGCCGGCGGTCCACGCCGCGGCGGCCAGGGCCAGAACCGGCAACCCGTAGTAGGCCAGGTCCCAGAACACTTCGGCGAACCCCGGGTCGAACCACGGGCGTTCCTGCGCGCGGGACCGGGCGATCGCCTCGGTAGTCGCCGCGACCACCGTCCCGGCGGCGACGAGGGCCAGGCCGCGGCCGCTCAGCACGGCCCGGACCGGGCGGTCGGAGAACGCGAACAGGCCGGTCACCACGAGCGCCAGGCCGAGCTGCCAGAACAGGAACATCGCCGGCAACTGCACGATCGCGCTCCACAGCAGCATCGCCCCGGCCTGCACCAGCACACCGGCGGCCGCGAGCCCCACCGTCGCCCGCCGCAGGCCCAGCACCGCCGCGGTGACGACCAGCAGCCAGATCACCGTGCGCGCCGCCGGATCGGCCAGCATCAGGCCGTCGACGCCGAGAGCGCGCATCGGGTCGCCCCGCCCCCACAGCAGCAGGCCGGCCGCCAGCCGGCTGACCGCGCCACCGGCCAGCGCCAGCGCGACGAACAGGCCGGTGACCGCGGCGGCGGCGCGCCACCCCGTACCCCTCTGGGTGTGGAAGGAGTGACCGAGACGCGCCGTGAGGCCCGCCCGCAGCAGGTCCAGCGCGTCGGCCGGGGAGGGGAACCGGCGGCCGGGCTCGGCGCCGGACATCAGCACGCCGACCATCTCCTCCTCGTAGGCGGCCCGGTGGCCGGACGGATAGATCCGCAGCAGGCGGCGGTAGCGCACTTCCAGGGTGGTCACGCGGGGGCCCCTCCGATCTCGGCGCGGGCCCGCAGACGCCGCTCGGCGATGGTCGCCTGGCTGCGCAGGCGGGCGGTCTCGGCGGCCAGGCTCCTCGCCCCGGCCGCGGTGAGCCGGTAGTAGCGCCGCAGCCGGGACTGCACGACCTCTTCCCGGTCGACCTCGATCAGGCCCTCGGCGCGCAGCCGGTCAAGGGCGGCGTAGAGCGTGCCGGCACGCAGCCGGACCCGCCCCGCGGTGATGGTGGCCACGTCCTCGATCACGGCGTAACCGTGCCGGGGCTCCTCGGCCAGGGCGGTGAGCACGAGGAACGTCGGCTCCCGCATCGGGCTCTCACTCATGCCGGAAGCATATACCGATGAAAGGTATATACGGGGGACGGTTCACCGGCTTTCTCTCGGGTAACTCTCAGCAACCGGCTGCACTGTGTAGAGAGTTCCGCACGCTCGAAACCCACGGAGGCGCACACATGGCCGAAGGCGATCTCGGCAATCTCGGCGGACTGACCGGCTGGGTCGCCTCGGTGATCGAATCGCTCGGCGAGGTGGGGGTCGGCCTGCTGGTCGCCCTGGAGAACCTGATCCCACCGATCCCCAGCGAGATCGTCCTGTCGATGGCCGGGTACCTGGCCGGCGAGGGCCGGGTGAATCCGGTCCTGGTCTGGGTCACCGCGACGCTGGGCGCGCTGCTCGGGGCGGTGGCGCTCTACTGGCTGGGCCGTGGGCTCGGCGAGGAGCGGCTGAAGCACTGGCTGGACCGGATCCCGCTGGTCGACACGGACGACCTCAACAAGGCGGACCGCTGGTTCGAGCGGCACGAGCGGGCCGCCGTGCTGTTCGGCCGGTGCGCCCCGGTGGTGCGCAGCCTGGTCTCCATCCCGGCGGGCGCCAACCGCATGCCGATGGGCTGGTTCATCCTCTGCACCGCGATCGGCAGCGGGGTGTGGAACGCGCTGTTCATCGGCGCCGGGTACGCGCTCGGCTCCCGCTGGCAGGACGTGGAGCGGTACAGCCACTGGTTCGACTACGCGATCGGGGCGTTCTTCGCCGTCGCGATCGCGTCCTGGGTGGTGAAGAAGGTGCGCAGGCGGCGGCAACGCGCCGCCGCCCGCACGTGAGTCACTTCCGGAACTGGATCCAGTTCACGTTCACGAAGTCGGCCGGCTGACCACTGGTGAAGGTCAGGTAGACGGTGTGCGATCCGGTCACGTTCGACACGTTGGCGGGGACCGAGGTCCAGGTCTGCCAGCCGCCGGTGTTGGCCAGGGCGAAACTGCCGATCGGGGCGTTGCTGCGACTGTCCAGGCGTACCTCGACCAGGCCGCTGACCGCGGTTCCCGCACCGGACGCGACCCGGCCCACGAAGTCCTTCACCCCGCCGGTCCCGAAGTTGACGTTGTTGAACTGGAGCCAGTCACCGTTCGCGACGTAGCTGACGTTCTGGCCGCCCTCCGAGCACGTCTCGACCTGCACCCCGGCGGAGCCGTTGAACGACTCGGCCTCGATCCGGGAGTAGGCGTCCCGGCTGGTGCCGCTGGTCGGGGTCGGGGTGGGGCTGGTCGTCGGCGTGGTGCCGCCGCTCGACTGGTAGACCGCCACGTAGTCGATCAGCATCGGCACGCCGGACTGGGTGGCCGAGGTCGGGCCGCCCCCGAAGGCCGCCGGGAACCCGCCGCCGATCGCCACGTTGAGGATCATGAAGAACCCGTGGTGCAGGGCGTTGTTCCAGGTGGTGGAGTCGACCGCGTTCGAGGTGAGGGTGAAGTAGTTGGAGCCGTCCAGGTAGAACCGCAGCTGCTCCGGGGAGGTGCTCCGGTCGTACTCCATGGCGTAGGTGTGGAAGGCGCCGAGACAGCCGTTGCAGGCTCGCTCACCGCTGGTCAGCCCGGTGGTCTCGTTGCACGGCCCGCCCGGGTTGCTGCCGCAGTGCAGGGCCGAGAAGACGCTGGAGCGGCCGTTGATGTTCTCCAGGATGTCGATCTCGCCGATGCTGGGCCAGTTGGTGGCGCCGACCGGACGGGCCGCCGCGCCGAGGGCCCAGAACGCCGGCCAGTAGCCGGCCGCGGCCGCGCCGGTCACGTTGGGCTGCTGGATCCGCGCCTCCATCCGCATCTTCCCGCCGGCCGGGGCCGCGAAGTCGGTGCGCTGGGTCTCGACCCGGCCGGAGGTCCACCGGCCGGCGGAGTCCCGGATCGGCTTGATCACCAGGTTGCCGCCGCCGTCCTGGTAGACGTTCGCGGTCGAGTCGGTCATCGTCTCGATCTCGCCGGTGCCCCAGTTGGAGGCGCCGCCGGGATAGCCGGTGCCGGTGGAGTAGAGCCAGTTGGTGCGGTTGAGGCCGGTGCCGGCCGAACCGGTGAAGTCGTCGCTGAACACCAGGCTCATGCCCGCCGGCGCGGAGGGGACGGCGGCCTCGGCCTGGGCGACGAAGGTCACCGAGGCGCCGACCGCGAGCATCGCGGTGGCCACGGCCAGTATCCGTCGGGTGACTTTCATGGGGATGCGCCTTTCGCGGGGGAATATGGCGGGAGAGAGCGCTCTCACAGATTGCACGCTTGTTTCCATGCGTTGTCAATATGGAAGTACGCCGATCGTTTCCGGGGAACGGCCGCCGGGTATCCGGGTGCCCATGAAAACCGCCACCGAGGGCACGGCGATCTCCCCCGACCTCGCCGCCAAGGCCGAACGCGAAGACCTGCTCACCCTCGGCGTCGAGGAGGAGTACCTCCTGGTCGACGCGGTGGAGCCGCACGCCGTGGAGGCCGTCGACGCGGTCTTCGCCGAGGTGCCCGCGGAACTGCGGGACGTGGTGCAGCACGAGTACCAGCGCAGCCAGATCGAGGTGGCCGGCCCGCCGCAACTGGAGCTGGACGATCTCGCCGCCGCTCTGCGCCGGCTCCGGGCCGGGGTGGCCAACGCCGCCGCACGGGCCGGCGCGCGCCTGCTCGCGGTCGGCACCGGGCCGGCCGCCGGGCCCAGCATGCGGATCGTCGACGACCCGCGCTACCACCGGATGCGGGAGCGCTTCGGCGACCTCTCCCCCGGCCAGGGCATGTGCGGCACCCACGTGCACGTCAGCATCCCCGACCCGGAGACCGGCGTCCGCGTGCTCAACCATCTGCGCCCGTGGCTGCCGGTGCTCCAGGCGGCCACCGCCAACTCACCGCTCTTCGCCGGCCACGAGACCGGGTACGCCAGCTGGCGCTCGATGATGTGGGAGCGGTGGCCCACCGTGGGGCCGACGCCGTACCTGCGGTCGCACGAGCACTATCTGACCCTGGTCGACGACCTGAAGCAGAGCGGCGCGATGCTCGACGAGGGGATGCTCTACTGGTATGCCCGGCTCTCCGCGCACTACCCCACCGTGGAGATCCGGATGGGCGACGTGATGCCCACGACCGACGACGCCGTGCTGCTCGCCGCGCTGACCCGGGCCCTGGTCGCCACCCTGCTGCACGAGGTGCGGGCCGGGGTGGAGGCGCCGGACGTGCCGCATCCGCTGCTGATGGCGGCGCACTGGCGGGCCGCGCACGACGGCCTCGAGGGGCTGAACATCGACATGGCCACCCGGCAGCCGCGCCCGGCCTGGCGCCTGCTGCGGCAGCTCTTCGACTACGTCCGGCCGGAGCTGGAACGGCACGGCGACCTGGCCACCGCCACCCTCCTGATGGGACGGCTGCGCGAGCACGGCACCGGCACGACACGGCAGCGGGCGCTGCTGGCCCGGGGCGGTTCGGTGGCCGACGTGGTGACCTGGCTGGCCGCCGCCACCCGCGGAGAGGACGGTACATCATCGATCTGACGGGTGTTTGCGTTCCGTAACCGCACGGGATGACCTGCATCTATCACCGCGTGTACCGGCAAGGTGACGGATTCGGTATCGCGCTTGATCTTGCGGCACGGTAGGCATGACGGATGCCGCCGCACTCTTCGCTCTCACCGGAGCCGACGTCCCAAGGGGACAGACCGGCCGGGCGGCACCGGGCGCCAGAGGCGTCGACCGCCCCCGCGCCCCGGATCCCGGTTCCGCGGATCCCCGTTCCGCGGATCCCGGTTCCCCGGGTCGCCTTCCTGGAGGGCGGCAACTCCGCACGGCACCGCGCCGGGGCGTACGAATCGTATGGCTCCTCCCGGACGGCCGCCCGCCGGACGCGCGCCGCGGAGGCCAGGCACGCGCAGAGCCGGCGCCGGCCCACGACCGACAAGGCGTCCACCGGCGTGCATCGCGCGCCCGACAGCCTGCCGGTGGAGGCCTGGGTGCGGGCCGCCCGGAACCGCCCGCAGGTGCTGCTCGGCACGCTCGTCGCCGCCGGTCTGCTGCTGACCGCCGTGCCGATCCCGCAGTCCGGCGGGGAGAGCAACAGCGTGATGACCGCCGCCGCCGAGGCGGTCGGCGTGATCAGCAAGAGCGAGAAGAAGAAGCCGGAGAAGAAGCCCCAGCCGGACCCGGTCCAGGCCCTTCCGGCGGTCGTCGACCCGTCGGTGGCGCCCTCGCCGCCGGCGTCGTCGGTCACGCCCAGCGTCCAGCCCTCCGGAAAGCAGCCGGAGCAGGTCGTGGTCCCGGTCGGCGACGGACCGTTCAACTCGCTGCGCACCACCGGATCGAAGCTGGTGATGCTGAGCTTCGACGACGGGCCGGACCCGGCGGAGACGCCGAGGATCCTGGCGCTGCTGGAGAAGCACCAGGTGAAGGCGGTGTTCTGCCTGGTCGGCACGCAGGCGCGGCGGCATCCGGACCTGGTCCGGCAGATCGCCGCCGCCGGGCACGTGCTCTGCAACCACACCTGGAGCCACGACCTGCGGATCGGCAAGAAGAAGCCGAAGCAGATCCTCGCTGATCTGGAACGGACGAACGCGGCGATCCGCGCGGCCGTGCCGGATGCCGAGATCCCCTACTTCCGGGCGCCCGGCGGCAACTTCACCGACCGGCTGGTCAAGACGGCGTACGGCGACGGCATGACCTCCCTCTACTGGGAGGTGGACCCGCGCGACTGGGAGCACCCCGAGGGCGAGACCTCCGAGCAGCACGTGCAGCGGATCATCGCGCAGGTCAGGAAGGAGACCCGGCCGGGCGCGATCGTGCTGTCGCACGACTTCAACCAGCCGGACACCACGGCCGCGTACGCCGAACTGCTCCCCTGGCTGGTGGAGAACTTCGAGGTCGGCGTCCCGGGCGCGGCTTCCGAGCCGACCCCCGCCCCGTCGTCGCCCGCGCCCACGCCCTCGACCACCCCGGCCGAGACGCCGTCCGCTACGCCGAGCGCTTCCGTGGCGCTGTGACCGGCGGCTGGCAGGCCGGGCACCAGTAGAGGTTGCGCCCGGCCATCGGGCCGCGGGCGATCGGCGTGCCGCAGACCAGGCAGGGCTGGCCGGGGCGGCGGTAGACATACACCTCACCGCCGTGCCGGTCCACCCGCGGCGCCCGGCGCATCGCCTCCGGGGTGTGCTCGGTGTGCACCGTGTCGATGCGGCCGCGGGCCACGCCCTCCTTCATGAGCGCCCGCAGATCGTCCCAGATCGCCGTCCAGGTGTCCGGGCCGATCGTGACGCCCGGGGTGGCCGGCGACAGCCCGGCCCGGAACAGCACCTCGTTGGCGTAGATCAGGCCGCAGCCGGCCACGATGGACTGATCCAGGAGCAGTGCGGACAGCGGCTTGGTGCTGGAGCGGATCCGGCCGTACGCGAACGCCGGGTCGGCGTCGTCGCGCAGCGGGTCGGCGCCCAGACGGGCCCGCAGCAGGTCGGCCGCGGCCGGGTCGACGACCTCGCAGGCGGTCGGGCCGCGCAGCTCCAGCCAATGATCAGAACCGGTCAGAACCATCCGCAGCTGGCCGACCGGGGCGGGCGCGGGCAGCTCGCCGTCGGCGAACTTGCCGTACAGCCCGAGGTGGACGTGCAGGATGCGATCGCCCTCGTAGTGGTGCAGCAGATGCTTGCCGTACGCCTCGGTGTCGAGCAGCACGCGCCCGTCGATGAGGGTGGCCCCGGCGGTGAAGCGGCCCTGCGGGCTGTGTGCCCGCACCGGACGCCCGGCGAAGAGCTCACGGTGGCGGGTCGCGAGGCGGTGAATGGTATGTCCCTCCGGCACGCACCAAAGGTAGCCGGGCATTATGCCGTGAGCGGATTCGCCCTGAGGCGAATCGCTGGGATCCGGGGACCGAGTGGGAGAAGGTGGGTTCATGAGCATTGAGACGACCATGCGGGGCGGCGGCGCGTCCTTCGACGACCAGGTGTTCGACCGGCTGCTGCGGGAGCGGATCATCTTCCTCGGCAGCGAGGTGAACGACGAGGTGACCAACCGGATCTGCGCGCAGATGCTCCTGCTCGCCTCCGAGGACTCCGAGCGCGACATCGCTCTCTACATCAACTCTCCGGGCGGCTCGATCAGCGCCGGCATGGCGGTCTACGACACCATGCAGTACATCAAGAACGACGTGGCCACCATCGCGATGGGCATGGCCGCCTCGATGGGCCAGTTCCTGCTCTGCGCCGGCACCCCCGGTAAGCGGTACGCGCTCCCGCACGCCCGGGTGATGATGCACCAGCTCTCCGGCGGCATCGGCGGCACCGCCGCGGACATCGCCATCCAGGCCGAGAGCATGCTGCACATCAAGCAGGTGATGAACGAGCGGATCGCCTTCCACACCGGGCACACCCCGGAGGAGATCGAGCGCGACTCGGACCGGGACCGCTGGTTCACCGCCCAGCAGGCGAAGGAGTACGGCCTCGTCGACCACGTGATCGCCAAGGCGACCGACGTGAACGCGGTGTCCTCGCTGGTCTGACGCCGTCATCCGCGCCGCCCGTGTCAATTCCGGGCGGCGCGGGTACATAACCACGTCAGAACCTGACAAGGAGGTGCTGACGTGCGGATTCCTACCTTCCCGCGCCAGTCCACGGACGAGGAGACAGCCACCGGGCGCACCCCGGTGACCCCCCGCCGGGACGACGGCGCGACGACCACGACCCTGCCCCCGGTCCGCTCCGAGACCGAGCGCGCCCGGGCCGTCTCCGAACCGGTCGCGATCCCGTCGCCCGCTCCGCGGGCCCGGGCCGGCTTCCTGGCCACCCTCGGCCTCATCCTGTCGGTGGCGGGCGCGATGCTCGTGCTCTCCGGCCCCCTTCTGGGGTACGGCATCGGCGTCGCCGCGGTGGCCCTGATCATCTCGCTCGCCGGCGTCTTCGCGACCCGTAAGCGGCACGTGGCCGGCAAGACCAGCGCGCTGATCGGGATGCTCCTGTCCATCGGCGCGATCGTGCTGGGCGTGCTCGCCCTGACCGGTCAGGTCTGGTGGCTGGGCACCGACACCGACTCGGCGACCGAACTCCGGACGTGGCTCGACACACAGTTTGCGAACCGGACCTGACGGGTATTCGTCTGACAAGTCCTTCAGCGGTTCGCGGAGGACGCCCAAGGCCCCGGCATGGGTGGCGGTTCGCCGCCCCGCCGGGGCCTTTGCAATGAATCGCCGCTGGCCGCCGCGATCACGCAACGATCGGCCGCGTGACGCATGGTTGATCAGGGGCATCCGACGGTCACCCCGACCTACCGTTTTCTTCCATGACGTTCAAGCGCCGCTACCTGATGTGCCGGCCCACCCATTTCGCCGTCACCTACCGGATCAATCCCTGGATGGACCCGACGGCGCCGTACGACAACGCGCTGGCCATCAGCCAGTGGGAGAACCTGCGGCAGACCTTCCTGGGCCTCGGCCACACCGTCGATCTGATCGACCCGCTACCCGGGCTGCCCGACATGGTCTTCGCCGCCAACGGCGCCACCGTGGTCGACGGCCGGGCCCTGGGTGTGCAGTTCCGCGACGCCGAGCGGGCCGACGAGGCCCCGGCGTACGCCGCCTGGTTCCGTGAGAACGGCTTCGACGTGTTCGAGCCCAAGCACACCAACGAGGGCGAGGGCGACATCCTGCTCGCCGGGGACGTGCTGCTCGCCGGCACCGGCTTCCGGACCTCGCACGCCTCGCACGCCGAGACCCAGGAGTTCCTCCAGCGGCCGGTGATCACGCTCCAGCTCGTCGATCCGGCGTACTACCACCTCGACACCGCGCTCTGCGTACTGGACGAGACCAACATCGCGTACCTGCCGCAGGCCTTCTCGGCCGGTTCGCAGGCCGTGCTCCGGCAGCTCTTCCCCAACGCGATCATCGCCACGCCGGAGGACGCCGCCGTGCTCGGCCTGAACGCGGTCAGCGACGGTGAGACCGTGGTGCTGGCCGAGCAGGCCACCCACCTGGCCGACGCGCTGCGTGCGGCCGGATACCGGACCATCGGGGTCGACATGTCCGAGCTGCGCAAGGCCGGCGGCGGACCCAAGTGCTGCACGCTGGAGGTGCGTTCGTGACGACCGTGGAATTCCGTACCCCTGGGGCGCTGGCCGACGCCGAGCGCTGGACCGCCCACAACTACCACCCGCTGCCGGTGGTCGTGGCCGAGGCCGAGGGCGCCTGGGTCACCGACGTGGACGGCCGCCGCTACCTGGACTTCCTGGCGGGCTACTCGGCCCTCAACTTCGGGCACCGGCACCCCGGCCTGATCGCCGCCGCGCACGCGCAGCTCGACCGGGTCACCCTCACCAGCCGGGCCTTCGTGCACGACCAGTTCGCCGCGTTCTGCCGCGGGCTGGCCGAGCTGTGCGGCAAGGACCTGGTGCTGCCGATGAACACCGGCGCCGAGGCCGTGGAGACCGCGATCAAGGTGGCCCGCAAGTGGGGCTACCGGGTCAAGGGCGTGGCCGACGAGCGGGCCGAGATCATCGTGGCGGCGAACAACTTCCACGGGCGTACCACCACCATCGTCAGCTTCTCCACCGATCCGGAGGCGCGGGCCGACTTCGGGCCGTACACGCCCGGGTTCGTCGTGGTGCCGTACGGCGACCTCGACGCGGTCCGGGCCGCGATCACGCCGAACACGGTCGCGGTGCTCATGGAGCCGATCCAGGGCGAGGCCGGTGTGCTGGTGCCGCCGGCCGGGTTCCTGGCCGGGGTGCGTGAGCTGTGCGACACGAACAACGTGCTGATGATCGCCGACGAGATCCAGTCCGGGCTGGGCCGTACCGGGAAGACCTTCGCCATCGAGCACGAGGGCGTCGTTCCGGACATGTACGTGCTCGGCAAGGCCCTCGGCGGCGGCATCGTGCCGGTCTCCGCGGTCGCCGCCAACCAGGACGTCCTCGGTGTGCTGCGGCCCGGCGAGCACGGATCCACCTTCGGCGGCAACCCGCTCGCGTGCGCGGTCGGCGCCGAGGTGGTCCGCCTGCTGGCCACCGGCGAGTTCCAGGAGCGCTCGGCCCGCCTCGGCGCGCGGCTGCACGCCGGCCTGGAGGCGCTGATCGGCCGCGGTGTGGTGGCGGTCCGCGGCCGTGGGCTGTGGGCCGGGGTGGACATCGACCCGGTTCTGATGACCGGCCGGCAGGCGTGTGAACGGCTCGCCGAACGGGGTGTGCTGGCCAAGGACACCCACGGGTCGACGATCCGCCTGGCGCCGCCGCTCGTGGTCACCGAGGAGGACCTCGATCACGCGCTGGCGCAGCTGGCCGCCGTACTCGAGGGTTGATCGGGGCATGCGCCGCCGCCGGACCGGCGGCGGCGCATCGCTATCGGCCGACCGGCCGGAACGCCATGGTGGGAGCCTCGCTCATCACCGACTCGGGCTGGACCACGCCGCCGGTCGCCCACATCTTCGACCGGCCCACGTGCACCTGGGCGTAGAGCTCGACGATGTCCTCCGGGCCGAGCACCCGGCGCTCGTCACGGCGCAGCGTGAGCCGCTGGTCGTCGTCGAACGAGCCGCCCGGGCGGATCCCGGTGCCGTTGGTGCTGATGTCCTGGGCGGTCACCTCACCGCCGCGCAGCGACAGCCGGACGTGCCCGCGGCTGATCCACTTCCGGGCGTCCTCGGTGAGCCACTGGCCCAGCATGACCCCGCCGCCGCCCTCCGGCGCCCGGCCGATCACCACGGCCTTGTCCTCGGAGACCACGAAACGCTGCCGGATCACGCCGTCGATGCGCACCGAGAAGACCTCGGTGGCCGGGCGCGCGCCCATGTCCTTGAGCCGGTCGCCGTGCCGGGGGCAGGTCGGCGCGCCGGCTCGCAGGGCGGGGGGCGGCTGCGACACCGGGCTGGTGAAGGTGCGCATGTCGGCGAACGGGCTGTCCGGGTCGCCGCCGTCGCCGTAGGTGTTGCAGTTCATCTGCGGGCAGCGCCACACCCGGGCGAGCAGCCGCTCACCGAGCGGGGACCGCGGCACCGGCGGCGCCGCCTCACCCCGGCCGACCCGGGCCACCAGCACCGGGCCACCCTGGTTCGACACCAGGGCGAGCAGCCGGCCCGGATCGGTCACCCACGGCCGGCGGTCCCGGAAGCGGTCCTCCCGGTCACGGGTGAGCACCGGCAGGCCGAGCATCTCGGCCACCTCCAGCACCCGGTCGTCGATCTGCGGAACCACCTCGACCTTGCCGTCGTCGGCCCAGCGGCGCACCACCATGCGCTCGTTCGACGTCAGGTCGGCGTCGGAGAGCAGCGCGCGGGGCGCGACCGCGTAGACCGGGACGCTCTCCTCCGCCACATACCGCCCCAGGGCGTCGATCAGCAGACCTAGGCGGACCAGGCTGGCCGGACGGCCCCCGTCGAGGTCCGCGTAACGGACCACCTCTGACAGATCCACCACACCCCGGGCCAGCGCCGGATCGGTGGTGAGCCGGGCCTCGATGGCGTCGAGGACCTTGCTGACCTCGAATCTCACGAGTCCTCCCCTGTTACGTACGCGTGCGGCCCCTCCGACCCATCATGCCCCGCCCATGATCGCCGGAGAAATCGGGCCGGTGGTTGTCGCACCCGGCCGCTATGGTGGGCGCCGCTCGACGAATCGACAAGGAGACACATATGAGGTTCCAACGGCTGGCCGTCGTCACGGTGACGATCGCGGCCCTCGCCGGCATGGGTGGCTGCGGTTCGGCCTCCACCGACGCGAAGTCCCCCGCCGCCACGCAGGCCGCCGCCGACCCGCTGGCCGAGTTCGTCGCCGCGTCGAAGAAGCTCGGCAACGAGAAGATGAAGATGAAGATGTCGATGCCGGGCGGCATCGAGGCGAGCGGCGTGTCCGACCTCGCCGGCAAGAAGGTCGACATGGTGATGAGCGTCGGCGCCGCCGGCCAGGAGATGAAGATCGCGGTCCGCCTGATCGGCGACGAGATGTTCATGAAGTACGGCACCACCGCGGGCGCCAAGTGGTGGCGTCTCGACGTGTCGAAGCTCCCGGCGAGCAGCTCGATGAACCCGAAGAACATGGCGGACGCGTCGGCTTTCGCGCAGGCCGCGGTCAAGGTGGAGAAGAACGGGGACACGTTCTCCGGCACGCTCGACATGACCAAGTCGCCGACCTCCGACCCGGAGTCGCTGAAGGCTCTGGGCGACAAGGCGTCCGCCGTCCCGTTCACCGCCAAGGTGGACGGTGAGGGCCGGCTCACCGAGCTGGTCATCGACATGAGCTCGCTGGGCGCGGGCGCCGGCAAGATGACGACCACCTACTCCGACTTCGGCACCCCGGTGTCGGTGGAGGCCCCGCCGGCCGCCGAGGTCACCGAGATGCCGGCCGAGATGCTCAAGTCGCTGACCCAGACGGCCTAGCCCACGGCGCGCCCCGGCCGCGTCCACAGTGGCCGGGGCTCCGGACGGTTCTCGTCGATCCACGCGTCGATGCGGGCCCACCAGTCGTAGAGCCACTCGATCCGCTCCTGTTCGCCGGTGGGCACCTCCTCCGGCGGCACACTCCAGAACCGCATCACCAGCCGCTTGTCCATCGGCAGCTCACGCCACACGTCGGCGACGCTCGTCATCCGGTCCAGGCCGGTGTGCGCCACGAAGATCACCCCGGCGTCCGGGGCCGCGTCGATCGCGGCGAAGAGCCCGCCCGGCTTCGGCGGCAGCAGGTTGTTCAGACTCTCCGCCCGGGCCGCCAGGTCGTGCAGGCCACGCGACCACAGCCGGGCGATGGCGCTGGCCCGTCGGCGGTGCGTGAAGTTGCCGCCCTCCGGGAAGATCACGAACGCGTCGTTGTCGTCCAGACCGGTGGCCAGCTCGCCGATCTGCTGCTCCAGCGTCGCCGTCCCGGTGCGGCCCGGTGAGATGAACCGGTTGGGCAGCCGGTTGAGCAGCACGTCCACCGCCGGATCCCATTGCAGGGCCGCCTTCAGCACGATCCGCGGCTCCCGGGCGAACCAGTTGACCAGCGCGTGGATCAGGGTGAAGGAGTCGCCCGGCCCGGCGTGCCGGCTCACCACGATCTCCGGGCGGCCGGGCTGCGCGGTGTCCGGGTCGGTGCCGACCACGTCGATCGTCAGGTGCAGCGACCAGCGGGCGAACCAGAAGAGGCTGCGCAGGAACCAGCCGGTCAGCACGTAGTGCGCCCGCTGGAACCCGGGGCCGCGGATCCGCCGGCCGAAGCCCGACGCCACCCAGAGCACCGCGAGCCCGACCAGCGCCACCGCGTCCCACACCAGGTAGACGATGAGCAGGAAGACCACCCGGGGCAGCCGCAGCCGGCCCGGCACCACGGGCGAGACGGCCAGCGCGATCAGCAGCCAGACCGGCAGGGTGGTGAGCAGGGTGAAGGCGAGCAGCACGACGGCCGGGGCGATCACCATGCGGCGGACCCAGACCGGGGGCATCAGCGACCCGGCCCCGGCAGCGGGTTCACGTTGGCGTTCAGGTAGCGGCGGGAGGCGGTGTAGGCCCGGCTGATCCGGCGCCCCACCGCGGCCATGTCCCGGTAGGCCCACGGGGAGTCGTCCCGGTTCTCCCCGCCGCCGCTCGGCAGCACGTGCACGCGGACGTCGTCCGGCAGCGACGCGAGCTCACGGGCGAACCGGTGCCGCCGGGCGATCTCGAACGCCACCTGCGCCACCTCCCACGGCCGCTTCGGCACGCTGAGCTGGCGTTCCACCCGGCCGACCTGGAGCACGAAGATGAGCTTCGCCCCGAGCCGGACGGCCTCGCCGATCGGGATCGAGTTGACGATCCCGCCGTCGACGTAGTGCTCGCCGTCGATCTCCATGGGCGGCAGCAGCCCCGGCACGGCCGAGGAGGCGACCACCGCGTCGACCAGCGGGCCACTGTCGAACCAGTGTTCGGCGGCCCGCTCGATGCTCGCCGCACAGCAGTGGAACGGCACCTTGAGATCGGCGAACGTGGCGTTCTCCCCCAGCTCGCTCTCCAGCAGGCGGCGCAACGGGCGGGGCGAGTGCAGATGGGTACGGGCGGCGAACCGGCGCATCTGGCGGCCGAGCGAGTCGCCGTACACCGCGGCGGCCTCCGGCGACGTCCAGAGCCGGACCAGGCGCTCGGTGACGTGCTCGGCGGGGTCGGCGGCGACCAGAGCACCGTTCACCGCGCCGATCGACGTGCCCACCACCATGTCCGGACGGAACCCGGCCCGGAAGAGGGCCCGCAGCATGCCGACCTCGACCGCGCCGAGCACGCCTCCGCCGCCGAGCACGAAAGCCACCGGACCGTCGACCATGTCACCATCCTCGCACGATCTTGCACCCTTGCCCTGACGCCGATGTCAGGGCTTACCGTCGGCTCATGCTTATCGGAGAGCTGGCCGACCGGGCCGGCACCAGCCCGCGAACGCTGCGCTACTACGAGAAGCACGGGCTGATCCGTCCACGCCGGGACGCCAACGGCTACCGGCAGTACGACGACGCGGAACTGCGCGTGGTGCACGAGATCCGCACGCTGCTCGCCGACGGATTCGGCGTGGACGACATCAAACCGTTCGTCGCCTGCCTGCGGGCCGGCAACAGCGCCGGGCACGTCTGCCCGGAGTCGGCGGTCGTGCTGCGGCGGCGACTGGCCGAAGTGGACGAGCTGCTGGGCCGCCTCACCGACGTACGGGAGCGGCTGCGGGACCAGTTGAAGGAGATCCGATGCCAGATGACACCCTGACCACCGTCACCGACGCCACCTTCGCCGAGATCGTGCTGTCGGCGAAGGTCCCGGTGCTCGTCGACTTCTGGGCGCAGTGGTGCCCGCCGTGCGGGCCGCTGAAGCGGGTGCTCGGCGAGCTGGCCGGAGAGTTCGGCGACCGGGTGCTGATCGCCACGCTGGACGTGGACGCCAACCCGTCGACCACCATCGCCTACCGGGTGCACTCGATGCCGACCCTGCTGTTCCTCCGGGACGGGACGGTCACCCAGACGATCGTCGGCGCCCGGCCGAAGTCGGTGCTCCGGCCGGCGATCACCAACCTCATCACGCCGTACGCGAACGTCTAGTCCAGTTCGGGCATGGCGACCGGCTGTGGCCGGGGACGGCAGGTGCCGCACTGCACCGCGTCCTCGACCACCAGCGCCTCGGCCCGGTCCCGGCGGGCCGACCGGGTCACCTCCAGCAGGTAGGGCCCGAAGCGCGCGTGCTCGGCGCACACCCCGCGCCCGCAGAACCGGCAGATCGCCCGCGCCCCCTCGGCGCAGAACCAGCACAACATGGGCGGCCACTCCTTCTCACGTCGGGAGGCCGCCGATGTTCAGTTGCTGGACGGCCCCGTGGTCGTCGGCTCGGGATCCGGCTGGGTGGTGGTCGGATCCGGGTCCGGCTGCGTGGTGGTCGGGTCCGGGTCCGGCGCCGTGGTCGTCGGTTTGGTGGTCGGCTTCGTGGTCGGCTTGGTGGTCGGCTTCGTCGTGGTGGGCCGGTTGGTCGGCACCGTGATCGTCGGGTTGCCGGTGGTGGGCCGGGTCGTCGTCCGGGTCGTCGTCGGGTTCGTCGTCGTCGCCGGGTCGCCGTCGTCCGAGCCGTCCACCGGCTCGTCCTCGGTGCCCGGAACGGTAGTCGGGTCGGTCGAGGGCGCCGGGATGGCGGGCGCCTCGGCCGGGGACGACTCCTCGGTCGGGTCCGGGGTCGGTTCGGCCTCGGTCGGCGGGGTCACCGGCACGCCGTCGCCGCAGTTCAGCGGCTGCTTGTCGGCCTCGTCACGGGAGCCGCCGACGGTCACGGCCCCTTCCGAGACCGCGACACCGGCGGTGTCCACTGAATACCACGCCCGGCCGTCGCTGGTCACGTCACCCTGGGTGCGCAGCACGGTCAGATCGAGCGGCTGGTACGCCCCGCTCGGGCTGCTCGTGTCGGCCAGCAGCCGCCCGTTCTCCAGGGTGAGCTGCCCGGACGGGGTGGACCGCCGCCCGTTCGCCACGGTCACCGCGGTGACCTCGGTCCGCGAGCCGCCGCACAGCACCACCGCGGCGCCGCCCGGGAAGGTCAGCAGGGCCACGCCCCGCCCCGGTACCTCGATCTCGGCGCCGGCCGCGAGGTAGCGGCGGTCGTTCGGGCCGAGCGCGATCGACTCCCGGTCGGCCACCGCCGTGGCGGAGCCGCGCTGCACGGACAGCAGCACCCGCTCGGCGGGCATCTCCGCCCAGGCCGGTCCGGAGCTCACGTTCACCAGCAGGCTGCCGAGGGCGAACACCAGCAGCAGGCTCACGAAGCCCCACATCCGGCGTTCGAAGTGGCGGTCCACGTCGTACTGTTCGTCGGCGTCCGGCGGGCCGGGTGGCACGGCGAGGGGCGGGTGCGCCGCGCCGGGCCGGGCCACCGCCGGGATGCTGGGCCGCAGCGCCGGCATCGGGACGCCGGGACCGTACGAGCCGATCAGCGGGGGCAGGTCGGAGGCGTCCGGGATGATCCACAGCCGGACCGGGGTCCGGGCCTGGGCCACCATGCCGGGGCTGCCGTCGCCGACCGGGCCGACCAGGGTGCCGCGGCGCAGCTCGACGCCGTCCGGCATGGCGATCACGCCGGACTCGACGACCACCGCGTGGGTCGGGCCGGGCAGGATCACCGGCGCGCCCGGGTCCAGGTCGGCCGGGTGCGCGGCGGCGATCAGGGCCAGCCGCTGGTCCTCCTCCAGCGCGGCGAGCGCCGGGGTGTCGGCGAACAGGGCCTCGGCCTCGGCGCGCTCCTGCGGCGGCGGGCCGGGCATCGGGCCGACCACGGTGGCCACCGTGGAGGTGGGCAGGGTCAGCAGGGTCACGCCGGCGGTGTGCCAGTCGAGCTGGGCGCTGCGGCCGGTGAGCGCGGTGGCCAGGCCGACCACGCCGCCGGGGCCGACGTGGTGCCGGATGGTGCCGCCCGGGTCGCCGGGCCGGCGGCCGTGCAGCGCGCCCTCGACCACCACGTAGACGGCGCCCTGGGTCTCCCCGGCGAGCACCAGCTGGCGGCCGGTCGGCGGACGGTACCACCGGGCCCGGGCGGCGAGCGCCTGCAACGACGGCTCGGGCAGCCCGCCCAGCTCGGAGGCGCGCAGGGTGGCCACCCGGCGGGGCAGGTCGGCTTCCCGGTCCCGCTCGGCGAGCTGCTGGCGCGCCCGGCGGGCGGCCCGGACCAGGCGGCCCAGCAGGAAGTACAGCGGCGGCGCGACGACACCGAGAACGATCACCAGGAGCAGCAGCGCGCCGGCGACGCCCTCGTACCAGAGGCCGACGATCAGGCCCTCGATCCGGTCGGTCCACAGTCGGTAGCCCAGCCCGATGGCGCTGACCAGCCACAGCAGCGACAGGAAGCCGTAGAGGGCGACGAGCCGGCCCTCCCGGTCCAGAGCCTTCCAGCCCGGCCCGCGGCGGCGCAGGCGGCCGCCCATCCAGGACAGGGCGCGGGCCCGGACGTCCGGAATCTCCAGCCAGTCCATCAGCAGGTACTTGCCGTCCAGCGGCAGCAGCGGGCTGAGGTTGAAGAACGTGTGCAGGTAGAACAGGAACGCCAGCTTGAAGGTGACCCCGGCGACGGCCGGGATGGCGAGACCGGTCAGCTGGAACAGCCCGGCCAGGCCCAGGGCGGTGGCCGGGCCGGCGGCGGTGACCGCGATCCGGGCGCGGCGGCCGGCCATCCAGACGTCGCTGGTGTCGACGAAGACCGAGGGGACTCCGAAGTAGAGCATCAGGCCGGCGGCCGGGACCTCCCGGCCGACCCGTTTCGCGGCGAGCGCGTGCCCCAGCTCGTGCACCGCCAGGACCAGCACGTTCAGTGACACCAGGGTGAGCGCGCCGAGCAGGTACGAGTCACCCACCAGGAAGAGCGACCGGCTGCCCCGCTGCCAGGTGCCCGCGAACAGCAGCAGGCCGACGGCCGCCACCACCGCGCCGAGCCACACCGCGACCCGGGTGAAGAGCAGCCGGCCGACGGTGTTGTAGAGGGTGGTGACCAGGCCGTCGATCGGGAAGGACAGGACCACGCGGCCGCGCGCGGCGGCGGCCAGCGAGTCGCCCATCCGCCGGGGCAGCGGGTCCCGGCGCAGGTCGCGCAGCGGGCGGAAGGCGTCCATCGGCAGCTCTTCGAGCATCCGGTTGGCGGCCAGGTCGGCGACGACCCGGCGGACCTGGTCGGGTGCGAGGCGGCCGGCGATCCGGGCGAACTCGGCGACCAGCCGGGCCACCGTGCTGTCGCCGTCCATCATCAGGGCGAGCTGGTACTCCTCCGGGGTCAGCCGAAGGTACGAGCTGCGGCCACCGTCCTCGGGCGAGCGGAGCATCACGTACCGGCCGCCGCGCACCGCCGTACGATGCCGGACCTCGATGCCGGAGCGCAGGATCGGACGGGCGCTGGCCGGGTTGAGCCGGTCGGCGACGGTGTGCCAGAGGCCGGTGTCGGCGGGGCCGGAGGGCACTCCCGGAGCCCGGCCGGCCAGGGCTTCCCAAACGTTGGTCCGGGTCTCGACGTACGTCAACTCAGGAGGCCCTTCACTCCGCCGGTCGTGGTGGGGGGATGCTCGCCGGCGACTGGCGAAGGCGTCGCCGATGGCGAATGGAGATTAGGCGGTCGCCTGCACAAACGCGAGCCCCACCCGAGGAAACCGTCCTGTTGGTCGCTAAGGTCCCGAATCCCGGCATAGACACAATCACGGCGGGTGACGCACCCACCCCCCGGGTACGTCACCCGCCGTGGCGGGAGAAGCCGATCTCTACTGCGTCTCTTGCAGGGTGACGGTGACCGTCTGCTTGCTGCCGTTGCGGGTGAAGTTCAGCGTCATCTTCTGCCCGACCGCACCCGCCTGGACCGCCGCGACCAGGTCGTCGGAGTCGTCGATGGCCTTGCCGTCGGCCGCGGTCACCACGTCGCCGGTCTGGAGCCCGGCCTTGTCCGCCGCGCTGCCGCTGGTGACGTTGCTGATCAGGGCCCCGCCGTTCTCCGCGTCGGTGACGCTGACGCCGAGCGCCGGGTGGCTGACCTTCTTGCCCTGCATGAGCGCCTCGGCGACCTGCTTGGCCTTGTTGCTCGGGATGGCGAAGCCGAGGCCGATGTTGCCGGTGCTGGAGCCGGAGGTGGCGATCGCCGAGTTGATGCCGATCACCTCGCCGTTCGTGTTGACCAGCGCGCCGCCGGAGTTGCCCGGGTTGATCGGGGCGTCGGTCTGCAGCAGGCCGGTCATCGTGGTGGTGCCGGACTGCTGCTGTTGCTGCTGCTGGCCGCCGAACGGGCTCTGCTGCTCCTCGCCGCCGGACTGGATGGTGCGGTCCTTGGCGCTGATGATGCCGGCGGTGACCGAGCCCTCCAGGCCGAGCGGGCTGCCCAGGGCGAGCACGGTGTCGCCGACCTGGATCTGCGCGCTGTCGCCGAAGGTGGCGGCCTTCAGGTCGGAGACGCCGGTGGCCTTGATCACCGCGAGGTCGGTGCGCTCGTCGGTGCCGACGACGGTGGCCTGGGTCTTGGTGCCGTCGGCGAAGATGACCGTCACGTTCGAGCCCTGGGCGGTCGAGACCACGTGGTTGTTGGTGACGATGTAGCCGTCGGCGGTCAGCACCACGCCGGAGCCCTCGCCCGAGCCGGTGGTGATCGAGACCACGCTGTCCTGGACGGCGGCGGCGATCTGGGCCAGCGACGACCGGTCCACCACCCGGGTGACCGACGAGTTGCCGCTCTGCACGGTGTTGACCGCGTTGCCGCCGTCGAGGGCCAGCGCGGTGGCCGCGCCGACGCCACCCGCGGTGAGCGCGATCAGCAGTGCGGCCGCTCCGGCCAGGAGGACCTTGCGGCCGGAGCCCGGGCGGCGCGGGGCGGCGGCGGGATGCGCCGTGACCCAGCCCGGCGGGACGGTGCCGTCGCCGGCCGCCGCCTGAGCGGCCTGGGCGGCCTGGGCGGCGTGCCAGGCCTGGTACGCCGACTGCTGCTGGGCGTAGTCCTGGTAGCCGGGCTGCGGCGACTGGTAGCCGTAGTGCGGGTGGCCGTGGGGAACCGGGCCCGGCTGCGCGGAGACCGGCTGGGTGGACACCGGCTGCGCCGAGACGGGCTGCGGCTGTTGCCAGGGCGACTGGGCCCAGGCGCTGTGCTGCTGGGGTGCCGCGGACTGGGGAGCACCGGACTGCGGAGCAACCGGCGGCTGCGCAAGAGTCGGCTGCTCAGACGCCACCCGCTCCGTGCTGCTGTGATCAGCGGCGGCGTCCGCGGTCTGCGGGTTGGTCTCGTTCTCGTTCATGTGAATAACTCTGCCCCGTCGTACTCGTACCGAACTGTGTTACTCCTGGACGTTTTCTGTGAACCCTTTATCCGCATTTATGGTCGGCAATGACACGCGGAAGGTGGCACCGGCGCCGGGCTCCGACAGCACCTCGACGGATCCCTCGTGGGCGGCCACGATGGCGGCCACGATGGCCAGCCCCAGGCCCGTCCCGGTGGCCGCCCGCTCGGTGTTGCGGGTCCGCGCCTCGTCCACCCGGTAGAACCGCTCGAAGACCCGGGCCCGCTGCTCCTCGCTCATGCCGGGCCCGGTGTCGGCCACCTCGACCACGGCCCGGCCGTCCTCCCCGGCATACAGCCGGAGGGTCACCGAGGCGCCCGGCGGGGTGTGGACCAGCGCGTTCGTCATCAGGTTCCCGATCACCTGGCGCAACCGGGCGTCGTCACCGTAGGCCACCAGGCGCTCCGGCGCGTCCCGCACCTCCAGGCCGATCTCCTTGTCCGGGGCCGTCGCCTGCGCGGCCTGCACCGCGTCGACGGCCAGCACCGGCAGCTCCACCGGCGCCAGGGTGAGCGGGCGCTCCCGGTCCAGCCGGGCGAGCAGCAGCAGGTCCTCGACGAGCAGGCCCATCCGGGCGGCCTCGTCCTCGATCCGCCGGACCAGCCGGGCGACCTGCTCCGGGTCGGAGACGGCGCCCTGCCGGTACAGCTCGGCGAAACCGCGGATGGTGGTCAGCGGGGTGCGCAGCTCGTGCGAGGCGTCCGCCACGAACCGCCGCATCTTCTCCTCGGACCGCAACGCCCGGGACTCCGACGCGAGGGCCCGGGCCTCGGAGCGCTGCGCGGCCTCGGCCGCCTCCATGGCCGCCTGCTCGGACTGCGCCCGGGCCAGGAAGGCCGCCTCGATCTGGGCGAGCATCGCGTTCAGCGCGCCGGAGAGCCGGCCCAGCTCGGTGGTGGGATGGCCGCCGGACTCCTCCGGGTCGGGCACCCGGCGGGTGAGGTCGCCGGTCGCGATGGCCGCCGCCGTGCGCTCCACCTGGATCAGCGGGATCAGGCTCTGCCGGACCAGGGCGGCGCCGACCGTGGCGAGGGTGACCAGCACCCCGACGCCGACCAGCACGTCCACCCAGATCAGCCGGGCGACCACGTCGTCGATGCCGGACATCCGCTGGCCGACGTGCAGGACGCTGTCGTCGGGCAGGCGACGCACCAGCATCCGCCACATGTACTTCCCGTTGCGGCCCTTGACGGTGTACGCCTTGCCGTCGTGGGCGGCGATCACGTCGACGCCGCTGAGCAGCCGGGGTGTGTCGTCGGCGGCGACCCCCACACCGATCGTGCCGACCGCGGCCTCCCCACTCACCGAGGTGAAGGCGATGAGGAAGTCCGGTGGCGCGTAGACGGCGCGGTAGTGCAGGTTCGCCATGTCCACGGCGGCGTTGTCGGCCATCACGTCGAGCTGCTTGTCGAGCCGGGCGACCATGTAGGTGTTCAGCGCGTAGGTGCTGGCGGCGCTGATCAGGGTGAGCGCGGCGAAGACCAGGACCAGCACCGAGGCGACCAGCTTGGTCCGCAGCGAGATCCGGCGCAGGGTGGGGTGGCGCGGGATCCGCTCGCGGACCCGCTCGGTCAAACCCATCCCGCGGCCTAGACGGCTGGCTTGCGCAGCACGTAACCCACACCGCGCAGGGTGTGGATCAGGCGGGGCTGGACGTTGTCCACCTTGCGGCGGAGGTACGAGATGTACGACTCGACGATGTTGTCGTCACCGCGGAAGTCGTACTTCCACACGTGGTCCAGGATCTGCGCCTTGGAGAGCACCCGGTTGGCGTTGAGCATCAGGTAGCGCAGCAGCTTGAACTCGGTCGGCGAGAGCTGCACCCGGGAGCCGGCCCGGTAGACCTCATGCGTCTCCTCGTCCAGCTCCAGGTCGGCGAAGACCAGGCGGGACGGCTGCTCCTCGGTGGCGTTGGTGCGGCGCAGCACCGCCCGGATCCGGGCGGTGAGCTCCTCCAGGCTGAACGGCTTGGTGACGTAGTCGTCGCCGCCCAGGGTCAGCCCGCGGATCTTGTCGTCGGTGCCGTCCCGGGCGGTCAGGAACACCACGGGGGTCCGCTGGCCGCCCTCGCGCATCAGCCGGATCACCTCGAAGCCGTCCAGATCGGGCAGCATCACGTCGAGGACCACCAGGTCGGGGGTCGAACTGCGGGCCGCGCTCACCGCCGCGCTGCCGCTGGTCGCGGTGGTCACCTCGAACCCGGCGAAGCGCAGGCTCGCGGAGAGCAACTCGAGGATGTTGGCGTCGTCCTCGACGACGAGGAGCTTCGCCTCGCTCTGCTTGGGCTGGGTCTGGATGGCCATGGGGTCATTCTTTCCCGGACCGCTGCGGCCTGCCTGCACCCTCGCTGAAAATTTTCTGTGAGCCGTGGACCGGTCAGGCGGCCAGGCGGTAGCCCGCCCCACCCAGGCTGGCCTGGGCCGCCCGGGCCAGCGCCCGCCGGTCCGCGCCCGGCGCCGGGCGCATCGCGGGGGCGGCCACCAGGGTCACCGTCAGCCGGCGCACCCGGGCCACCCGGCGCACCGACTCCCACAGGGTGTCCGCCGCGACGAAGGACGCCTCGGTCGAGTCGTAACCGATCGAGACCGGCACGACCGGGGCGCCCGCGTCGATCGCCGCCTGGAACAGGGCGGGACGGAACCTGCCCTGATCCGGGCCGCAGAACGTCGTACCCTCCGGAAAGAGGGCGACCGACCGCCCGGCCCGCAGCGCGGCCGCCACCTCGGCCACCGTGCCCGGCAGCGCTCTCGGCCGGGTCCGGTCGATGAAGATCGCGCCGGCTCGCCGCGCGGTGCCGCCGATGCCCGGCCAGGCCGCCACGTCGTGTTTCGCCACCGGCGCCGCGGGCAGCGACGCGCCCAGCGCCACCACGTCCAGCCAGGAGACGTGGTTGGCGACCAGCAGGCTGCCGGGGCGCGGCCGGGGACCGCGCCAGACCGTCCGGACCCCCAGGGCCGCGAGGATGGCGCGGGACAGGGTCCGCAGCGCGGCGCCACCCAGCAGACCCGCGGGCAGCAGACCCAGCAGGAGTACGGCCCAGAGCACGGTCACCCGCACGGCGACGGTGACCGCGCCGGCCCGCCGGAAGCCGCCGTCCCGGCAGTGCGCACCGCAACCGGAGGCCGGCTGCCACAGCGTCGCGCTCACCGGGACGCTCCGAGGAAGTGCCGGCGGTACCGCGGGTCCAGCCGGTCCAGCGAGAAGAGCACGTAGAAGTCGGCACAGTCGAAGTCGGCGTCGTAGGCCGGCTCGCCGCACACCCAGCTGCCCAGCCGCAGGTAGCCGCGGAGCAGCGGGGGCACCGCCACCTTCGGGTCGGCCACCACGCCGTCCGGCACGGTCCACGGGCGGCGCGGCCGGACCCGCAGCGCGGGCGGCGACAGGTGCCGGCCGTTGATCCGCTCGCGTACCCCGGCGGCCGTCGCGCCGCCGTCGCCGAGCGGCACCGAGGCGCAGCCGCCCAGCCAGCGGAGGTTGTTCAGGTGCAGGTAGCGGGCGATGCCGGCCCACATCAGGTTGACCACCGCGCCGGAGCGGTGATCGGGGTGCACGCAGGAGCGGCCGATCTCGACGAGATGGTCGCGCAGCGGGCGCAGGGCGCTGAGGTCGAACTCGGCGTCGGCGTACCGGCGGCCGGCCAGCTCGGCGGCGCGCGGCGGCAGCATCCGGTAGGTGCCGACCACCTCGCCGGTCGCGTCGTCCCGGACGATCAGGTGGTCGCAGTGTGCGTCGAACTCGTCGGCGTCGAGGCCCTCCGGGGTCTCCGGGAGACGGGCGCCGAGCTCGCCGGCGAAGACGTCGTGGCGCAGGCGCTGCGCGGCCTCGACCAGACCCGGACCGTCGGCGAGGAGCAGGGTGTAGCCGCTGGTCCCGGTGGGTGCGGCGGCGGTCATCAGAACTGCCATGTGATCTGTGTAAGCCCGGTGTCTGCCGATGGCGTGTCCGGTTCGGTGGCGATGTGTGACCGCTGGATGAACGACGTGTGCGAAGGTCTGGGGATGATCGTTCCGGCTCGTTTCAACGGCCCGCCCGGCTCCGGCAACGGCGGCTGGTGCGCGGGCGCCTTCGCGGCCGCCGCCGGCGCCCGGCCCGGTGGACCGCCCCACCAGGTGACCCTGCGGGTGCCGCCGCCCCTGGAGACCCCACTGGAGCTGCGGGACGGGTCGGTCTGGGCGGACCGGACCCTGGTCGCCGAGGTGACCGAGGCCGCCGGCGCCGGTCCCGGGGTCCCCGGCGTGCCGTTCGCCGAAGCGGTGACGGCGTCCCGCGGCTATCCCGGGTTCACCGCCCACCCGTTCCCGGGCTGCTACGTCTGCGGGCCGGACCGGGCGCCCGGCGACGGGCTGCGGATCTTCCCGGGACCGCTGCCCGGAGACCGTACGGCCGCCCCGTGGACGGTCCCCGGCGAGGTCACCCCGGAGACCGTCTGGGCCGCGCTGGACTGCCCCGGCGGGTGGACGGCGATCGGCTCCGGCGGCCGGCCGTACGTGCTGGGCCGGATCACCGCGGACGTCGGCGCGCTGCCCACTCCGGGGGCGGAGTGTGTGGTGGTCGGCGCACTGTCGGGGGTGGACGGCCGCAAGGCGACGGTGGACTCGGCCCTGTACGGTCCGGACGGGGAGCGCCTGGCCCATGCGAGGGCCACATGGCTCGCCCTGGTCTAGTACCTTGATCGCTTCCAGCTGACGGGGAAGGAGCCGCGACCATGAGCCGGCCCAACCATGCGGAGATCAGCGTCGAGCACCTCACCAAGCAGTACTCGAAGGTGCGGGCCGTCGACGATCTCTCCTTCACGGTGCACGCCGGCCGTGTCACGGGCTTCCTGGGCCCGAACGGGGCGGGCAAGACCACCACCTTGCGGATGGTCCTGGGCCTGGTCACGCCGACCTCCGGGACCGCGACGATCGGCGGCGTCCGGTACGTGGACCTGCCCGATCCGATCCGCCACGTGGGCGCGATCCTGGAGGCCTCCAGCGCGCACCGCGGCCGCAGCGCCCGGAACCATCTGCGGGTGATCTGCCGCGCCGCCGGGCTGCCCGACCGCCGGGCCGACGAGGTCCTCGAGATGGTCGGCCTGCACACCGTGGGCGGCCGCAAGTTCAAGGGCTACTCGCTGGGCATGAAGCAGCGGCTGGGCATCGCCGCGGCGATGCTCGGCGACCCGCGGGTGCTGATCCTGGACGAGCCGGCCAACGGCCTCGACCCGGAGGGCATCCGCTGGATGCGGGACCTGCTCAAGGCGTTCGCCGCCGAGGGCCGCGCGGTCCTCGTCTCCAGCCACCTGCTCGGTGAGATGCAACAGCTCGCCGACGACGTGGTGATCATCGCGGCCGGCCGGCTGATCCGGCAGGGGCCGGTCAGCGACGTGCTCGGCGAGACGGCCGGCGTGGCGAAGGTGCGGGTCCGCACACCGCAGGCGGAGCAGCTGTCCGCCGCGCTGCGCGACGCCCAGCTGGAGGTGGCCGTCCAGCCGGACGGTTCGCTCCAGGTGCTCGGCGCGGAGCCGGCGCGGGTCGGCAACGTCGCCTTCACCGCCGGTGTCGAGCTGCACGAGCTGATCGGGGAGGCCGCCGACCTGGAGCGGGTCTTCCTGGAGCTGACGGCCGGAAAGGCGGGGGCCCGATGAACCTCATCAGTGCCGAGCTGCTGAAACTGCGGACCACCGCGCTCTGGTGGATCTTCGCGATCATCCTGGTGCCGCTCTGGGGTCTCGCCCTGGGCTTCAACTGGCTGACCATGAACGCGGCGCTGAGCCTGAGCGAGGCCGACCTCGAGGAGGCCGGGCTCGGCGACCTGGAACGGCTCGTCTCCGGCCTCTACACCAGCGGCCAGTTCTCCGGCGTGCTGCTCGTGCTGCTGCTCAGCGCGATCCTGGTGACCAGCGAGTTCTTCCACCTGACCGCCACGTCGACGTTCCTCACCACGCCCCGGCGGGAGCGGGTGATCATCGCCAAGATGGTCGTCGCGGTGATCATCGCGGTGGTGGTCTGGCTCTTCACCACCGTGCTCAACCTGGCGCTCAGCCCGATCGTGCTGGGCACCATGGATCAGCCGACCTATCTCGGCGAGCCCTTCGTCTGGCAGGCGATCGGGCTCAACGGCCTGGCCTTCGTGCTCTGGTCGCTGCTCGGCGTCGGCGCCGGCGTGCTGATCCGCAGCCAGATCGGCGCGACGATCACGCTGTCCGTCGTCTACGTCATCGGGACCCAGGTGCTGAGCGTCATCTTCGTGGTGCTCAGCGAGTTCGTCTGGGAGCCGTTCATGGATCTCCGGGTGCTGGTCCCGACGTTCGCCTCGGACCTGCTGATCTCCGGGCCCCAGCTGCCGGACGACCCGCCCCGGTGGGTCGGCGGTGTGATCCTGATCGGCTACGCCGCGGTCATGTCGGTGATCGGCACACTTGTCACGAAGCGACGGGACATCGGGTAACCGAAGCCTGCGAACGACGCACGACCGGCCTGCCCGGTCGTGCGTTTTTCGTTGACGCGACCAGCGGAAACGCTGTCCTGGGGAGGCTCCGGTGCGCCGGTCGGCGAGAAAACGGAGGGTGTAGTCTCGCCCCGTCGCGACGGTGCGGCGGAGGCCGGAGCTGTTGGTCACAGGGTGGACGTCCGCACCGACAGCGCCCATCCACGGCGTAGCCTGGACACCGAATCCTACCCGTCCCGCGTGACGGAGCGGTCACGTGATGACAAAAACGGTGAAAGAGGCGAACGCGGCAGTGTCGACGCAGCAGACTTCGCAGGACAATCCACTCGCGGATTTCGGTCCCAACGAGTGGATCGTCGATGAGATGTACCAGCGCTACCTGGCCGACCCGACCAGTGTCGACCCCGCCTGGCACGATTTCTTCGCCGACTACAAGCCGGCGACGTCCCAGGGACCGATCGCGACCCCGGACCAGGCCACCGCGGCCAACGCCACGGCCACCGCGGCCAAGGCGGGCACCGACGCGCCGGCCGCCACCACGGTCGCGCCGCCCAAGCCGGTGACCCCGCCGGCCGCGCAGGCCCCGAAGGCCGCCGCCAAGCCCGCGCCGAAGCCGGCCGAGGCCGCCCCGGCCGGCGCCCGGACCACCACCCTGCGCGGTGTGGCCGGCAAGATCGTGCAGAACATGGAGGCCTCGCTGCAGGTCCCCACCGCCACCTCGGTGCGCGCGGTCCCGGCGAAGCTGATGGTCGACAACCGCATCGTCATCAACAATCACCTGTCCCGCGGCCGCGGTGGCAAGGTCAGCTTCACCCACCTGATCGGCTGGGCCCTGGTGCGGGCGGTCATCGCCCACCCGGAGATGAACAACACCTACGCCGAGATCGACGGCAAGCCCACCCTGATCCAGCCGGAGCACGTCAACCTCGGCATCGCGATCGACCTGGTCAAGAAGGACGGGTCCCGCACGCTGGTGGTGCCCTCGGTCAAGAACTGCGAGACGCTCGACTTCCGCGGGTTCTGGCAGGCGTACGAGGACATCGTCCGGCGCGCCCGCCGCAACGAGCTGACCATGGACGACTACGCCGGCACCACGATCTCGCTGACCAACCCCGGCGGCATCGGCACGGTCCACTCCATCCCCCGGCTGATGAACGGGCAGAGCGCCATCATCGGCGTCGGCGCCATGGAGTACCCGGCCCCCTACTCCGGGATGAGCGACGAGACCCTCGCCGAGCACGGCGTGAGCAAGGTCACGACGCTGACCAGCACCTACGACCACCGGGTCATCCAGGGCGCCCAGTCCGGCGAGTTCCTCAAGGTGATGCACGAGCTGCTGCTCGGCCAGCACGGCTTCTACGACGAGATCTTCACCTCGCTGCGGATCCCGTACGAGCCGGTCCGCTGGGTGCGTGACGTCGCCCGGACCTCCGAGGGCCAGATCGACAAGGCCGCGCGGGTGGTCGAGCTGATCCACGCGTACCGGGTGCGCGGTCACCTGATGGCCGACACCGACCCGCTCGAGTTCACCATCCGCAAGCACCCCGACCTGGACGTGCTCCAGCACGGCCTGACCCTGTGGGACCTGGACCGGGTCTTCCCGGTCGGCGGCTTCGCCGGCAAGCAGCGGATGAAGCTGCGCGACGTGCTCGGCGTGCTGCGCGACACCTACTGCCGCCGCGTCGGCATCGAGTACATGCACATCCAGGACCCGGAGGAGCGCCGCTGGGTCCAGGAGCGCATCGAGGTCAAGTACACGAAGCCGGACACCGACGAGCAGAAGCACATCCTGCACCGGCTCAACGCCGGCGAGGCGTTCGAGACCTTCCTCCAGACGAAGTACGTGGGCCAGAAGCGGTTCTCGCTGGAGGGCGGCGAGTCGCTGATCCCGCTGCTCGACGCCGTGCTCCAGTCGTCCGCCGAGGCGGGGCTGGACGAGATGGTGATCGGCATGGCCCACCGCGGCCGGCTGAACGTGCTCACCAACATCGTCGGCAAGCCGTACGAGAAGATCTTCAACGAGTTCGAGGGTCAGATGGACCCGAAGTCGGCGCACGGCTCCGGTGACGTCAAGTACCACCTCGGCCAGACCGGGAAGTACACCACGCCCGACGGCCAGTTCTCGACCACCGTCAGCGTCGTCGCGAACCCGTCCCACCTGGAGGCCGTCGACCCGGTCCTGGAGGGCATCGTCCGGGCCAAGCAGGACCGCCTCGACCTGGGCCTGCACGGCTACACGGTGCTGCCGGTGCTGGTGCACGGCGACGCCGCGTTCGCCGGGCAGGGCGTGGTCGCCGAGACGCTCAACCTCTCGCAGCTGCGCGGTTACCGGACCGGCGGCACGGTCCACGTGATCGTGAACAACCAGGTCGGCTTCACCACCGCCCCGGAGTACAGCCGCTCGTCGATGTACTCGACCGACGTCGCCCGGATGATCCAGGCCCCGATCTTCCACGTGAACGGGGACGACCCCGAGGCCGTGGTCCGGGTCGCGAAGCTGGCCTTCGAGTACCGCCAGGCGTTCAACAAGGACGTCGTGATCGACATGATCTGCTACCGGCGCCGCGGTCACAACGAGGGCGACGACCCGTCGATGACCAACCCGCGCATGTACCAGATCATCGACACCAAGCGCAGCGTGCGGAAGCTCTACACCGAGGAGCTGATCGGCCGCGGCGACATCACCGTGCAGGAGGCCGAGGAGCAGCTGCGCGACTACCAGGGCCGGCTCGAGGAGGTCTTCAAGGCCACCCGGGACGCGGCGGGCAGCCCGCCGCGGCCGCGGATCATCGCCGAGGAGCCGGAGCCCGAGGTGGCGAGCGCCGTCGACGCGAGCGTGGTGCGGGCCGTCGGCCAGGCGCACGTCGAGCTGCCCGAGGGCTTCACCCCGCACAAGCGGGTCCAGCAGCTGCTCGACCGGCGGGCCAAGATGTCCACCGACGGCGGCATCGACTGGGGCTTCGGTGAGCTGATCGCCTTCGGCTCGCTGCTCAGCCAGGGCGTCACCGTCCGGCTGGCCGGCCAGGACTCGCGCCGGGGCACGTTCACCTCGCGGCACGCGGCCATCGTCGACTCGAAGACCGGCAAGGACTTCCTGCCGCTGTCGTCGCTGATCACCGGGAACGCCCGGTTCTTCGTGCACGACTCCCTGCTCAGCGAGTACGCGGCGATGGGCTTCGAGTACGGCTACTCGGTGGAGAACCCGGACGCCCTGGTCCTCTGGGAGGCCCAGTTCGGTGACTTCGTCAACGGCGCCCAGTCGATCGTGGACGAGTTCCTCTCCTCCGGCGAGGTGAAGTGGGGCCAGCAGTCGTCGCTGGTGCTGCTGCTCCCGCACGGCATGGAGGGCCAGGGCCCGGACCACTCGTCCGGCCGCCCGGAGCGGTTCCTGCAGCTCTGCGCGCAGGACAACATGCGGGTGGCGAACCCGACCACCCCGGCGAACTACTTCCACCTGCTGCGCCGCCAGGCCCTGTCCACCAAGCGCAAGCCGCTCGTGGTCTTCTCGCCGAAGTCGCTGCTGCGGCACAAGCTGGCGGTCTCCGGGGTCAACGACTTCACCCAGGGCGCCTTCCAGCCGGTGCTCGGCGACGCCGGGGTCAACGGCCAGCCGCTGGACGGCTCGTCGGTGAAGCGGGTGCTGCTCTGCTCCGGCAAGGTCTACTACGACCTGTTCCAGGCGCGGGCCGACCGGGGCATCACGGACACCGCGATCATCCGGATGGAGCAGATCTACCCGCTCCCGGTCGAGGAGCTCAAGGCCGTCCTGGCGCAGTACCCGAACGCCGAGGACTTCGCCTGGGTGCAGGAGGAGCCGGCCAACCAGGGCGCCTGGTCGTTCGTCGCGCTCAACCTGCTGGAGCACCTGGAGGGTGTCCGCCTGCGGCGGATCTCCCGCCCGGCCGCGGCCGCCCCGGCGGTCGGCTCGGCGAAGATGCACGACGCCGAGCAGGCCGCGCTGATCGAGGCCGCGCTGCCGCGCTCGTAACCGCACGTCGAGTGAGGGGGGGGGGGGGCCCCGGGGGGCGGCCCCCCCCCCCCACCCCGGGCGGGTAGTCAACCCAACGGGGCACGGGGGGCGGGGGGGGGGGG
>NZ_JAGFNS010000001.1:608818-672595 GCF_017592555.1 Actinoplanes flavus
CGGCGCTGCGGGCGGCGGGGCGGCGGCGTTCGAACCCCCCCGCGGGGGGGGGGGGGGCCCCGCGGGGGGGGCGCCCCCCCTCCTACTATCCGGGGCATGTACTTCACCGATCGGGGCATCGAGGAGCTGGTCGAGCGGCGCGGCGAGGAGACCGTGACGCTGGAGTGGCTCGGCGAGCAGCTGCGCACCTTCGTCGACATGAACCCGGAGTTCGAGACCCCCATCGAGCGTCTCGCCACCTGGCTGGCTCGCGGCGACGAGGACGACGAGGACTAGATCACCGGGAGATCCGGGACCTTTGACCCGGCCGGGAGCATGCCCGGCCGGTAGTTTGAAGCCGTGGCACGCAGCGTCTACGTAGCGGGCTTGGGCCCGTCCGTCGGTAAGGGGACCGTGGCACTCGGCATCGTCGAGGCGCTGTCCCGCCAGGTCGCCTCCGTGGCCGTCTTCCGTCCGATGATCTCCTCCGGCAACCCCGATCCATTGCTCTCCGTGCTCCACGGGCGCTATCCGGGGCCGGACCCCGCGGAGGCGTTCGGCGTCACCCTGGCCGAGGCGTCCGCGCTGGTCGCCGACGGTCGCTGGGAGGAGCTGATCGGCCGGATCGTGGAGCGCTACCGGGAGGTCGAGCGGCACGCGAGCGCCGTGGTGATCATCGGCAGCGACTTCGCCGACAACCCCGGCGAGGGGCAGGACGAGCTGCCCCGGGAGTTCGCCTTCAACGCCCGGCTGGCGAACGAGTTCGGCAGCGTGGTGGTGCCGGTGGTCAGCGGCGAGGGCCGGTCCCGGGATTCGCTCGCGGCGGCCGCGCGCGGCGCGTACCACTCGCTTGTCGATCTTGGCACGACGGTGGTGGCGGTGATCGCCAACCGGGTGCCGGCAGCGGCTCTGGGTGGTGTGCCCGAAGGGCTGCCGGTGCCGTTCTGGACGCTTCCGGAGGTCCCCGCGATCGCCGCGCCGACCGTCGGGGAGGTGGCCGCCGCGCTGGACGCCGACGTCATCGCCGGTTCCGCCGGATCGCTCGAACGGGACGTGCTGGACTACGTGGTCGGCGCCGGGCAGGTGCCGACCGTGCTGGGCGCGCTGACCGACGGGGCGCTGCTGATCACCGCGGGCGACCGGGCGGACCTGCTGGTGGCGGCGAGCGCGGCGCACGCGGCCGGCAACGTCACGCTGGCCGGTCTGGTGCTGACCCTGGGCGAGCCGGCCGACGAACGGGCGCTCCGGGTCATCGAGCGCCTCAACACCGGCCTGGCCATGCTGGGCACCAAGACCGACAGCTACCACACGATCGCCGCGGCCGACCGGATCACGGCTCAGCTCAGCACCCCTCGCAAGATCGACGCGGCACTCGGGATCTTCGAGGAGAACGTGGACACCGCCGAGCTGTCCCGGCTGCTCGACGTGGCCCGGTCGAGCCGGGTCACGCCGCTGATGTTCGAGAACGATCTGATCGAGAAGGCCCGCGGCGACCGCCGTCACCTGGTGTTGCCGGAGGGCACCGAGGAGCGCATCCTGCGGGCCTCGGAGACGCTGCTACGGCGTGGGGTGGCCGACCTCACCCTGCTCGGCGACCCCACCGAGATCAACCGCCGGGCCCGGGAGATCGGCGTGGAGATCGGCGGCGCCCACCTGGTGGACCCGGCCACGAGCGAGTGGCGGGAGGAGTTCGCCACCCGGTACGCCGAGATCCGCAAGCATCGCGGCGTCACCCTGGATCTGGCCTACGACGTGGTCGCCGACGTCAACTACTTCGGCACCCTGATGGTGGCCGGCGGCCTGGCCGACGGCATGGTCTCCGGCGCCACCCACACCACGGCCGCGACGATCCGCCCGGCCTTCGAGATCATCAAGACGGTGCCCGGGCTGACCGTGGCGTCCAGTGTGTTCTTCATGCTGCTCGCCGACCGGGTGCTGGTCTACGGCGACTGTGCGGTCAACCCCGACCCGGACGCCGAACAGCTCGCCGACATCGCCCTGTCCTCGGCGCAGACCGCCGCCGCGTTCGGAATCGAGCCGCGGGTCGCCATGCTGTCCTACTCCACCGGCAGTTCCGGGGCGGGCGCCGACGTGGACAAGGTGGCGGCGGCCACCGCGCTGGTCCGGCAGCGACGGCCCGATCTGCCGGTCGAGGGCCCGATCCAGTACGACGCGGCGATCGACCCGGCGGTGGCCGCCGCCAAACTGCCCGGCAGCGCGGTCGCCGGCAAGGCCACGGTCTTCGTCTTCCCGGATCTGAACACCGGCAACAACACCTACAAGGCGGTCCAGCGGTCGGCGAACGCGGTCGCGGTCGGTCCGGTCATGCAGGGCCTGCGCCGACCGGTCAACGACCTGTCCCGCGGGGCGACGGTCAAGGACATCGTGAACACGGTCGCCATCACGGCGATCCAGGCGGGAGCGAAATGACTCGGGTGCTCGTGCTCAACAGCGGCTCGTCGTCGCTGCGATACCGGCTCTTCGAGGATGCGGAGGTGCTGGCCAAAGGCCTGGTCCAGCGGATCGGCGAGCCCGGCGGCGACGCGACCGACCACGGCGCCGCACTCCGGCGGCTGATGGACGAACTGGACCTGTCCGGGCTGGCCGCGGTCGGGCACCGGGTGGTGCACGGCGGCGAACGGTTCACCGCCTCGACCGTGGTCGACGACGAGGTGCTGGCGGCCATCGAGGAGCTGATCCCGCTCGCCCCGCTGCACAACCCGGCCGCGCTGACCGGACTGCGGGTGGCCCGTGACCTGCTGCCCGATGTCCCACAGGTGGCCGTCTTCGACACCGCGTTCCACGCCACGATCCCGCCGGAGGGCGCGCTCTGGGCGATCGACCGGGAGGTGTCGCGCAAGTGGGGGCTGCGGCGCTACGGGTTCCACGGGACGTCGCACGCGTACGTCTCCCGGGAGACCGCCCGGCTCCTCGACCGGCCGGTCGCCGACACCAACGTGATCACGCTGCACCTCGGCAACGGGGCCAGCGCCACGGCGGTCCGCGGCGGGCGCAGCGTGGCCACCTCGATGGGCCTGACCCCGCTGCCCGGGCTGGTGATGGGCACCCGCTCGGGCGACATCGACCCGAGCCTGATCTTCCATCTGCACCGGGTGGCCGGACAGTCGCTGGACGAGATCGAGGAGATGCTGACCCGCCGGTCCGGGATGCTCGGCCTGACCGGGGACAACGACATGCGTACGGTGCAGGAGCGGTGGGCGGCCGGCGATCCGGACGCCACCCTGGCCTTCGAGATCTACTGCCGGCGGATCCGCGAGTACACCGGCTCCTACCTGGCCGTCCTGGGCCGGGTGGACGCCATCACCTTCACCGGTGGGGTCGGGGAGAACTCCCGGGAGATCAGGGCGACGACCATGGCGGGCCTGGAGGCCCTCGGCATCGCGGTCGACCCGGACCGCAACCGGGCCAACGACGCGATCATCTCTCCCGACGGCTCCCCCGTGACGGTCTGCGTGGTGCCGACCGAGGAGGAGCTGGAGATCGCCTCCGAGGCCCGGAAGGCGGTCGGGGCCTAGAGCACCAGCCAGGCCAGCACGGCGATCAGCACGACCGCCACGGCGCCGCCGACGAGGTAGGGCATCTTGGACGGTGCCGCGTCGTCCGGTGTCGTCCGGGAGAAGGCCCGGAACGCCTCGGTGTTACCGCTCGGGTCGACTTGGTTGTCAGGCATGGGGCCGACCCTAACCACACCGGTCAAGGTTGGCGAAACCAATCCACCTGTTCGGCGGAACCCGGTGTGATGTCCACTACCAGGGAACTCTGATCTTTCGACGGCACAATGGTCGGCGTGTTGCGCCGTTCTCTCCTCGCCCTAGCCGCCACGGCCGGTCTGGCCGCCTGCGGCTCCGATCCGCGGCCGGCTCCCCGCCCGTCGCCCGTTCCGGAGAAGAAGACCACCACCCTCACCGGTACGGTCGAGGTCGCCCTCAACCGCGGCGGCGGCCGTGCCCTGCCGACCAAGGTGTGGCTGCCCGCCGCCACCGGGGCCCGCCCGCTGATCTACTTCAGCCACGGCCTGACCTCCCAGCCCGACGACTACGCCGAACTGCTGACCGCCTGGCAGGCCGCCGGTTTCGTGGTGGCCGCCCCGAAGTACCCGCACACCTGGCACGAGGCTCCCGAGTTCAACGCCGACGACATCGTCAACCAGCCCGCCGACGCCCAGTTCGTGATCACCGAGGTGCTGAAGGCGCTGCCCGACCGGATCGACGCGAACCGGATCGCGGCGGCCGGGCACTCGGCCGGCGCCATCACCACGATCGGCCTGTTCAGCGGCAGCCGGGACGAGCGGCTCAAGGCCGGGGTGCTGATCGCCGGCCGGCAGATGCCGCAGCCCGCCCCGTTCGCCGGCACGCCGTCGCCGCTGCTGTTCGTCCAGGGCAAGCTCGACGAGACGGTGACCTACGAGCAGGCGTACGGCGCCTACAACGAGGTGACCTGGCCCAAGGGCTTCCTGGAGCTTCCGCAGGGCACCCACCTGCCGCACCGGGACCAGCCGGCCGTGGTGGCCGCCACCACCACGGATTTCTGGCGCTGGACCCTGGACGGCGACGAGGCCGCCAAGACGAAACTGCCGCAGGACGTGGCCGCCACCGGCGTGGCCGGCCTGACCAGCACCTTCTAGAACGCGACGACGACCTTCCCGAAGACGTCACCGTCGGCGAGGCGGGCGAACGCCTCGCCGACCGCGTCGAACCCGAAGGTCGCATCGATCACCGGGCGGGCCTTACCGGACGCCACCAGCGCGAGCAGGGCGGCCAGCTCGTCCGGGGTGCCCATGCTGCTGCCCAGGATCTCCAGCTGCATGGCGAAGACCCGGCGCAGGTCGACCTGGGCCAGGTGCCCGGCGGTCGCCCCGCACACCACGATCCGGGCGCCCGGGGCGGAACACTTCATCGAATGCTCGAAGGTGGGCGCGCCGACCGACTCGATCACCACGTCGACGCGCTCCGGCAGCCGGGCGCCGGACTCCACCGCGGTGGCGCCCAGCTCGGCGATCCGCTCCCGCTTGGCGGCGTCGCGGCTGGTCACGTACACCCGCTTGCCGAGGCCCGCGGCGAGCGCCACGGCCGCCGTGGACACCCCGCCGCCGGCGCCCTGGACCAGCACCGAACCGGCCTCGGCGACCCGGCCCCGGGTGAACAGCATGTGGTAGGCGGTGAGCCAGGCGGTCGGCAGGCAGGCGGCCTCCGCGAAGGACACCCCCGCCGGCAGCGGGATCAGATTCTCCCGGGGCGCGGCGAGACGCTCGGCCAGCGTGCCCGGGTGCCGCTCGGAGAAGAGCGAGAAGCCCCGTGGATCGGCCTTGTCCTCGACCACCGGGTAGACCACGACCTCGTTGCCGTCCGGGTCCACCCCGGCCGCGTCACAGCCGAGGATCATCGGCAGCCGGTCGGCGGGCAGACCGACCCCGCGCAGGGACCAGATGTCGTGGTGGTTGAGCGATGACGCCCGTACGTCGACGGGCACCCAGCCGTCCGGGACGGAGAACGGCAGGTCACCCACGGTCAGGCCGTCGAGCGGCGCGTCGGGGTGCAGGGCGGAGGCGTAAGCAGCTCGCATGACCCGACCTTAGGACTGGTTCAGGGGACCACAGAAGCGTGATCCCCTGAACACCGTCGACTAAACGCTCTGCCGCTCCTGGGCCGGAACGGGCGAGGCGGCCCGGCGGGCGACCCCGTCCTCGATCGCGGCCGCGGCGACGGCGGCGGCCACCGCCGGGGCGACCCGCGGGTCGAGCGGCGACGGCACGATCGCCTCCGGGCGGAGGTCGTCGGCGACGATGGCGGCGATCGCGTCGGCCGCCGCCACCTTCATCCGGTCGGTGATCGTGGTGGCCCGGACGTCCAGCGCGCCCCGGAAGATCCCGGGGAAGGCCAGCACGTTGTTGATCTGGTTCGGGAAGTCGCTGCGGCCGGTCGCGACGATCGCCGCGTACTGGTGCGCGATCGCCGGCGGAACCTCCGGCGTCGGGTTGGCCAGCGCGAAGATGATCGCGCCCGGCGCCATGCCGGTCAGCGCCTCCTCCGGGATGCTGCCGCCGGAGACGCCGACGAGCACGTCGGCGCCGATCAGCGCCTCGGCGATCCCCCCGGTACGCCCGGAGACGTTCGTGACGGCGCCCAGCTCGGCCTTCATCCCGCTCAGGTCGCCGCGCTCGGCGTGGATGATGCCGCGCGAGTCGACCACGATCATGTTGGCGCCCTGGACACCGGCCGCCATCAGGGTGTTGGTGATCGCGACACCGGCCGCGCCGGCCCCGCTCACGACGACGCGCAGGTCACCGAAGGAGCGGCCGAGCAGCTTCGCGGCGTTGCGCAGGGCGGCCAGCGTGACGACCGCGGTGCCGTGCTGGTCGTCGTGGAAGACCGGGATGTCCAGCTCGGCGTCGAGACGGCGCTCGATCTCGAAGCAGCGCGGCGCGCTGATGTCCTCGAGGTTGATCCCGCCGAACGACGGCGCCATCGCCTTGACCGTGGCGATGATGCCCTCGACGTCCTGGGTGTCCAGCACGATCGGGATCGAGTCGACGCCGCCGAACTGCTTGAACAGGACCGACTTGCCCTCCATGACCGGCATGGCGGCCTTGGGACCGATGTTGCCGAGACCCAGGACGGCGGATCCGTCGGTGACCACGGCGACCGTGTTCGACGTCCAGGTGTAGTCGGAGTAGAGCGACTCGTCCTCGGCGATCGCCTCGCACACCCGGGCGACACCCGGCGTGTAGGCCAGCGAGAGGTCGTCGCGGCTGGCCAGCGGGACTGTCGCGCTCATCGTCATCTTGCCCCGGCGGTGCAGGTCGAAGACGGGATCGGCGGCGAGGGCGGGATCGAGTTCGAAACTGAAGAAAGACACGGTGAAACTCCACACTGCATCGACATTGATACGTGGCACCAGCGGGTCCTGGTCGCGAGTATGCGCCAGGCGGCGGTGCATGCGGGGATCACCCGGTAAACCGTCCACAGCACGGGTGTGCGCTGGGGATTAGAGGACACTAACGTAACCGGAAGGGTCTCGGGTAGTAGCGAAATATCACACGCCCGATGACATCAGCGACGCCGTGAGCACGGGAATCGTCCTCCACGAACTGATTGTCACCGACCAGCCACCACCCGCCGTCACGCATTTCCACCGCCCGTTTCACCACCAGCAGACCGGGCCGGGAACGGAACTCGCCGACCACGATGTCCCCGGCCCTTACCTGATCCGCTCCCCGGCGCACGATGAGGGCGTCCCCGGACCGGAGGGTCGGAGCCATCGAGGGCCCGTTCACAAGCACGGCGAACAGTGGTAATTGCCATCTCAACGCATCAAGCCTCCGTCGCGTTACGTTCAAGCTGTAAGGGGTAGGGTCAATCCCGGATCATCGCAAACTCTATGGAGGAGTCCTGATGCGACTTCCGCGTTTCCTCACCCCGCGCACCGTGGCCAGCGCCCACTGCGACCTGCCGTGCGGCGTCTACGACCCGGCCCAGGCCCGGATCGAGGCCGAGTCGATCAAGGCGATCGCCGAGAAGTACCAGGGGAACACCGACCCCGAGTTCCGCACCCGGGCCATCCTCATCAAGGAGCAGCGGGCCGAGCTGGTCAAGCACCACCTCTGGGTCCTGTGGACGGACTACTTCAAGGCCCCGCACTTCGAGAAGTACCCGAACCTGCACCAGCTCTTCAACGAGGCCACCAAGCTCGCCGGCGCCGCGGGCGCCAAGGGCTCGGTCGACCCGGCGATCGCCGAGCAGCTGCTCGGCAAGATCGAGGAGATCTCCAAGATCTTCTGGGAGACCAAGCAGGCCTGATCCGCGCCTGCGCCGACGGCCGGCCCGCCCCGTGCGAGCCGGCCGTCGGCGTCTCACACCCCCGTTTTCCACGCCATATCACCCACACATCGGAACTGGCGGTCACCGGGTGCTCCCGCAGCGTCCCGCAGCCGCTAGAGTCTCCCCCATCGGGAGGAGGGTTCGGGTGACTCAGCTGATGGACACGGAGCCGGTCGTCGGAGACGACGTCGTACTACTGACGGTGCCCGCCGACGGCGGCTACCTCAGCGTCCTCCGGACGGCCACCGCCGGCTTGGCGGCCCGCCTGCACTTCGCCCTCGACGAGATCGAGGACCTGCGCATCGCCGTCGACGAGGCGTGCGCCATGCTGCTGGCCATCGCCACCCGCGGCGCCGAGCTCGAGTGCCGCTTCGCGGTCACCGACGACGCCCTCACGGTCGAGGTCACCGTCGCCACCGTCCGCGGCGCCCGCCTCCCCTCCGAGTCGTCCTTCGCGTGGAAGGTCCTCACCGCCCTGACCACGAGCGCCGCCGCCGAGGCCAACGGCCGCCAGGCCACCATCCGCCTCCTGACCCGCCGCACCGAGTTCTGACCCCGGCGACACTCACCCCGCCCGGTCCGCTTCCGCTTCACCCCCTTCCCCGGTACGCGCGACCCCGCCCCGCCGCACCCACCCCGCCCCGCCGCGCCCCGCGACCACCTGCCCCCTCAAGGCCGTGCCGCGCCCGCCGGGCGTGAGCGGCACCTCCCCCTCACCCCCCACCCCCCACCACCCGAACCCAATGAGCCGGTGACCCAGACGTCCCCCACCCGATGCGCTGGCATGACGTCCACCCGGCCACCAAACACCCACCCCCCACACCCAGCACCACCACTCACACCAAGCACCACCGGCCCACCCACAGCCAAAGCGGCCGCCCCCACCCTCACCCCCACCGCCACCGCACCCGCACCCGCACCGGCACCGGCACCGGCACCGGCACCGGCACCGGCACCGGCACCGGCACCGGCGATCTTGAGTAATCGCCCACCCAATTCGGTGGCAAAACGCCCAAGATCCCGCCACCCGACACCCACCACCCACACCCAGCCCCTCCGGCCCACCAGCCCCACCAGACCCACCAGCCCCACCAGCCCCACCAGCAACCAAAGCCACCACGCCCCACCGGTGACCGAGGCCACCACGCCCACCGACGACCTTGGACGATCGCCCACCCCATGCGGTGGTCAAACGTCCAAGATCCCGCCACCCGACACCGCACCACCCACACCCAGCCCCACCGACCGCCACCAGCGGCCGAGGCCACCACCCCCCACCGGCGACCTTGAGCAATCGCCCACCCCATGCGGTGGCAAAACGCCCAAGATCCCGCCACCCCGCACCCACCACCTACCCCCAGCGGCACCGGCCCCACCAGCAACCAAAGCCACCACGCCCCACCAGTGACTGACGCCACCACGCCCACCGACGACCTTGGACGATCGCCCACCCCATGCGGTGGTCAAACGTCCAAGATCCCGCCACCCGACACCGCACCACCCACACCCAGTCCCACCGACCGCCACCAGCGGCCGAGGCCACCACCCCCCACAGGCGACCTTGAGCAATCGCCCACCCAATTCGGTGGCGAATCGTCCAAGATCCCGCCACCCGGCGCCCGCTACCCACGCCCAGTACCACCCACAGTCAAAGCCGCCACCACCAGCAGCCAAAGCCGCCACCAGCACCAGCACCAGCACCAGCAGCCAAAGCCGCCACCAGCACCGGCACCGGCACCGGCACCGGCACCGGCACCGGCACCGGCGACCTTGAGCGATCGGCCACCCGATGCGGCGGTATAACGTCCAAGATCCCGCGAGTTGGCACCCCACCCACCCGCATCCGGCACCACCGGTCCCGCCTGGCGGCCGAGGCTGCCACGTCCATCGGCGACCTTGAGCGATCGACCCCCGGTTTCGGTGGCATGACGTTCAAGATTCAGGGCGCCTTAATCACGGCCCGACAAGCGAAGGCCCTGATGGCCTGGCCGCCCGCGGCGGGACCGTCCAGGTGGTGGCTGATCTTGTCCGGCTGGTCCTCAGTGCTGTCTCGGGGCTGCTGAGACGGCACTGACGGCCAGCTTGGCAAGATCAACCACTGTCCGGACAGGCCCGGACCACTGAGCTCAGCCCGGCGGGCGCGGCACAGGCTTGCGCTGCAGCGACATCGCGGGGCGCCACGGAACAGCGAGGATTCGGCGGGTGCAGGGGCCGTCCGTACCGAGAAGGGGTTTGAAATGGATCCCGGGCCGTAAGCGCGCCCTCTCATGGAAAGGAACCGCCAAGCCGAAGCGCGACAGGCGGTCGAAGAGCGCGTCCATCCGAAGAGTGACAGGCGGCCGGAGGGCGGCGCCCCGCCGAAGAAGGGCCAGACGGCCGGAGGACGGCGCCCGCCGATGAGCAACAAGCGGCCGAAGAGCGACGCCCGCCGAAGAAGGGCCAGCCGAAGAAGGCCCGGCCGAAGAGCGACGCCCGGCCGAAGAGCGACGCCCCGGCCGAAGATGACCCGGCCGAAGAGTGGCGGGCGGCCCGAGAAGGGCCGGGCGAAGAGTGGCGGTGAAGAGTGGCGGGCGGGTGGAGACGGGTCGGGTGGAGGTGGCGGGCGGGTGGAGGTGCGGTCAGCGGACGGTTTCGGCTATGAATTCGAGGTGAGTGGCCGCTGCCCGGGTGGCGCCCTCGGCATCGCGGGCGACCACGCAGTCGATGATGGCGCGGTGATCGGCGTCGATGCGGTTCCAGTAGTCGGCGGGGAGGCCGCCGGTCACCTCTTCGCCGTAGGTGGCTTCGTACAGCGGGAGGCTGACCAGCTCGAAGAGCGGGTTGCCGGTGGCCTTGGCCATCGCCCGGTGGAAGGCGGAGTGCGCCGCCATCATGGTGTCGAAGTCGTCGATCGCCGGGTCGAAGAGGGCGCCCCGCAGTTCGGTGAGGTGGCTGTCGGCGCGGCGGACGGCGGCCAGGCCGGCGGCCGGGACCTCCAGGGCGCGGCGGAGTTCTAGCAGGTCGGCGAGGCCGACGTCGGCGGAGTGGGCGAGCAGGGCGAAGCCGGTGGAGAGGCCGTCGGCGAGCTGGCCGGCGTCGGGGTGTGCGACGAAGCTGCCGCCGGTGACACCTCGTGTGGTGACGATGAGGTGCTGGCTGGCGAGGAGGCGGAGGGCTTCCCGCACCGTGCTCCGGCTGACGCCGATCTTGACGCACAGCTCGGGTTCAGGTGGTAGTCGCTCGCCGGGTTGGAGGCGGCCGGATGTGATCTCCGCGCGTAACTCGTCGGCGAGCTGCTGGTAGGCGGGTGGGCGCACCGTTGAGCCGGTCACCCGTCCAGGTTAGGCCCTGATCCGCACCGGAAGACCGGCTAATCGACGCCCAACGCTCGGCTACTGGGTGGAAGAAGGATCAGCAATGCGGTCAGCGTGGCCAGGGCGAGCAGTCCGGCGCCGGCCCACTGCGGGCCGATCTGGAGGAGGAAGCCGCCGGTGGCGAGGAGGAAGAGCTGCACCACGATCGCCGGGCCGCGGGCCCGGGCGGAGCGCCGGCCGAGGGCGCGGGCCACCGCGAAGACGGCGAGCGCGGCCAGCGCGGACATCACGGTGAGCGCGGCGGCGACCGCGACGGCGATGTCGCCGCTGGTCAGATCAAGGACGATCAGGTACGCGGTGAGCGCCACGAGTCCAGCGCACTGCAGGTAGAGCAGGCGGACCCCCCAGTCGAGGGTGGCTGCGTCGACGGTCACGGGCTTCTCACCGGTCACCGCTGCACCATACCGACCGCTTCCGGGTAAGGTGCCGCGCATGCGAGCGTTGCTGGTGGTCAACCCCCGGGCGACGACGACCAGCGAACGGGCCCGCGACGTGCTGGTGCGGGCGTTGCGCAGCGCGGTGGACCTGACGGTGTCGTACACGGAGCGGCGCGGTCATGCCACGAGGCTGGCCCGGGACGCCGCCGAGAGTGGGATCGACCTGGTGGTGACGCTCGGTGGGGACGGCACCGTGAACGAGGCGGTGAACGGTCTGCTGACGGCGACGACCGCGCTCGACGGTCTGGCGGCGACTCCGGCGGACCGGCTGCCGGCGCTGGCCGTGGTTCCGGGCGGTTCGACGAACGTCTTCGCCCGCGCGCTGGGCATGCCCCGTGACTGGGCGGACGGGACGAGCGTGATCCTGGACGGGCTGCGCGACGGCCGGCATCGGGTGATCGGTCTGGGCCGCGCCGACGACCGCTATTTCTGTTTCACGGCCGGGCTGGGCTGGGACGCGGCGACCGTCCGCCGGGTGGAGCAGGCCCGGCTGCGGGGCCGTACGTCGACGCCGGCCCTCTACATACGCGCGACGTTCGGCCAGTTCTTCACCGGTCTGGACCGCAAGGATCCGCCGCTGGGCCTGGAGCGCCCGGATGAGACGCCGGACACCGGGCTGGCCACGGTGATCGTGCAGAACACCGCCCCGTGGACGTACGTGGGTGACCGTCCGGTCCATCTGAATCGGGACGCCTCGTTCGATCGGGGCCTGGATGTGACGGCTCTGCGCCGCCTGACGATCGCGGCCGGGGCGCGGACCGTGACACAACTCGCGTGGCGTAGCGGTGATCCACACGGTAAACAGGTGTTACGTCTGCATGACATCGCGGAGTTCACCGTGGTGGCGTCCCGGCCACAGCCCTTCCAGCTGGACGGTGACTACCTGGGGGAGCGGCAGAAGGTGCACTTCGTGTCCGTTCCCTCGGCTCTGCGTGTGATCTGCTGACGGCAGGGTACGAGTCTCGGCACGTGCTCACGATCCGTTACAGAAGCGCGGGCAAAAGGTCTGCGAGATGGCCGGGACCGTACTACATTGATGGGAGCGTTCGTCAACCGGCTCTGGCAGCAGCGGCGGAACCGGACATATGGGTGCGTGAGTCAGCTCACCCGCCGGGAGAAACTTCCAGCGCTACCCTTGACATCGCGTGAGTTCGTGAAAGCATTCACAAGCGATAAGAAGTAACCGGTTGCCGGTTGTGCGCGTTCCTTAATCCGGAAGCGCAAAACAGCACCAAACCCCAAAGCTTGCTGACGCATCGGTGAGCGTACGGGCACAAGCCGTCGCCGACCACTGCGCTCGCATATAGGTAAACAGCACTGTTTTCATTACCCCATCCGAAACAAGGAGTTTGCCGCCATGGACTGGCGTCACGATGCGATCTGCCGCGACGAGGACCCCGAGCTGTTCTTCCCGATCGGGACGAGTGGTCCGGCGCTCCTGCAGGTCGAGCAGGCCAAGGCCGTGTGCCGCCGGTGCCCGGTGACCGAGGAATGCCTCTCGTGGGCACTCGAGTCCGGTCAGGACGCCGGCGTATGGGGTGGGATGAGCGAGGACGAGCGGCGCGCCGTCAAGCGTCGTGGCGGTCTTCGGATCAGCGCCCCCACCGCCTGAATCAATCCCCCGCACAGCATTTGCGCCCCGGGCCGTACGGCACCGGGGCGTCTTGCTGTTTCAGGTTCTTCACAGCCACCAACTCCAATGCGCGCTAATTTGATCACGGTACGTTTCCCCCACCCCACCGAAATGATCTCGAAATTCGGCCGTTGATGCTTTGCGTCGCGAGTCACACACACTCCGCAATGGACGATCGGGATCGGGACGCCAATCGCATCAAGGCCGTCGCCGAACGCAGAGCGACAGTCGCGCAGAGTAGCGATCAATCCGACTGATTCTCAGCGATGTCTCAGGCGGCCACGGGCAGCGGCTCGCCCAGTACCGCCTCGGCCCGGGCACCGATCAGCCGGACCAGTTCCGGGGCGTCACCCAGCGGCTCGGCGGCGGCGACCGCCCCGGCCTCGACGGCCGCCCGTACGGCGGTGTCGTAGAGAAGCCCGGGCGCCAGGAAGTAGGCGGCCACCCCGACCCGCCGGGCGCCGGCCGCCCGCAGCCGTGCCACCGCCTCGCCGGAGCGGGCGCCGGGGCCGGAGGCGTAGGACACCGCGGACGGCAGCCCCAGACGCCGCCCCAGGGCCGCGGCCGCCGCGGCGACCGTCTCGCGTGCGGCGTCGTCCCGCGTGCCCGCGGCGGCCAGCACGACGGCGTCCAGGTCGTGGCGCGGGAGCCGCCGTTCGAGGGCGGCCAGCAGGAGCGGGGACGCCGGGCCGAGCACGTCGGTGGCGGTCACCGTGAGCGGGAGCGGCTCCGCCTCCCGGATCACCGCGGGCAGGTCCACCCGGCCGTGGTAGGCGGCGGTGAGCAGCAGCGGCACCAGGGCCACGCGCCGGCCGGGCAGAGCGGCCAGCACGTCCAGCGGGCGGGGCCCGTCGTGATCCAGGTACGACGCCCGGACCGTCCAGTCGGGGCGGGCCCGCCGCACCGCCCGGGCCAGTGCCTCGGTCGACACCGCGGCCCGGGGGTCCCGGCTGCCGTGGGCCACCAGGACCACGGCCGGCCGGTGCGGGGAGGTCAGACGTGCAGACCGCATTCGGTCTTCTCGAACATCGCCCAGCGGCCCGCGCGCGGGTCCTCGCCGGCCTTGGTGCGCCGGGTGCACGGCCAGCAGCCGATCGAGCCGTAGCCCTTCTTGAACAGCTCGTTGACCGGCACGTTCCACCGGCTGATGTAGGCGTCCACGTCGGCCTGGGTCCAGGCGGCGATCGGGTTGACCTTCACCTTGCCCTTCTTGGCGTCGAACGCGACGACCGGCGTGTTGGCCCGGGTCGGCGACTCGTCGCGGCGCAGGCCGGTGGCCCAGGCGTCGTACTCGCCGAGGGCGCGCTCCAGCGGCTCCACCTTGCGCAGGAAGCAGCACTCGTCGGGGCTGCGGGCGAACAGCCGGGGACCGTACTCGCCGTCCTGCTGGCCGACGGTCAGGCGCGGGCGGATCGAGCGGACGTTGACGTTCATCGTCCGGACCACCGTGTCCCGGACCTTCAGCGTCTCCGGGAAGTGCAGGCCGGTGTCCAGGAAGACCACGTCCACGCCGGGCGAGACCCGGGAGAAGAGGTGCGCCACCACGGCGTCGGCCATCGAGCTGGTGACACAGAACCGCGCGCCGAAGGTGTCGGTCGCCCACTTGGCGATCTCCTCGGCGGGCCGGCCCTCGAGCGTCTCGGCGGCCTCCAGCGCGAGGGCCTTCAGCTCGTCGGGTCTACGGCGTTCGGGATCCGCGCCGACGGCCGGGCCGCCCAGGTTGATCAGGCCCATACCCGCGGCGTCGAGGAGACTCATGACGAACTCACTCCCTTGGACAGAAGACCGATGAACTTGACCGAGAACACACGGGCACAGGAGTGGCACTCCCAGGCGCCGTGCGAGGACTCGTTGGGGCGGAGATCCTCCTCACCGCAGTAGGGGCAGTAGAGCGGAGCCTGCCGGTCGCTCATTTCAGGAGCTCCTCGTCGGCCCGCATCACCCAGTTGGCGAACGTCTCGCCCTGGTCGCGGCCGTCCAGGTAGTGCCGGGCGACGCGTTCCACGTACTCCGGAAGCTCTTCGGCGGTGGCCTTAAGACCACGGACCTTGCGGCCGAACCCGGCGGTCTCGCCCTTGGCCATGCCCAGCGCGCCGCCCAGGTGGATCTGGAAACCCTCGACCTGCTCGCCGTGCGAGTTCAGGACGAGCTGGCCCTTGAGGCCGATGTCGGCGACCTGCGTGCGGGCGCACGCGTTGGGGCAGCCGTTGATGTGGATCGACAGGTCGGCGTCGAAGTCCTTGAGCCGGTCCTCGAGCCGGGCCACCAGCTCCTCGCCACGCGCCTTGGTCTCGACGATGGCGAGCTTGCAGTACTCGATGCCGGTGCAGGCCATGGTGCCGCGGCGGAAGGCCGACGGACGGGCTTCCAGCCCGATGCCGCGGAGACCCGCGATGATCGGCTCCACCTGGTCGTCGGCGACATCCAGGACCAACAGCTTCTGGTACGCGGTGAGCCGCACCCGCTCGGACCCGTGCTTCTCGACCAGGTCCGCCAGCTTCGTCAGCTGGGTGCCGGACGACCGGCCCACCACCGGGGCCGCGCCGATGTAGTTCCGTCCGTCGATCTGCTTGTGCACGCCGATGTGGTCGAGCGGCTTCTCCGGCAGCTCCGGAGCCGGGCCGTCGATCAGCGCGCGGCCCATGTACTCCTTCTCCAGGACCTCGCGGAACTTCGCCACACCCCAGTCGGCGAGCAGGAACTTGAGCCGGGCGCGATGCCGCAGGCGGCGGTAGCCGTAGTCCCGGAAGATCCCGACGACGCCCTCCCAGACGTCCGGGACCTCGGCCAGCGGCACCCAGACGCCGAGCCGCTCGGCCAGGCGCGGGTTGGTGGACAGGCCGCCACCGACCCAGAGGTCGAAGCCGGGACCGTGGTCGGGGTGGTGCACACCGACGAAGGCGATGTCGTTCGCCTGGTAGGGGCCGTCGGGCAGCCAGGAGATGACCGACTTGAACTTGCGCGGCAGGTTCGAGTAGCGCGGGTCGCCGACATACCGCTCGACGATCTCGTCGATCGCCGGGGTGGCGTCGATCACCTCGTCGGCCGAGACGCCGGCGACCGGGCTGCCCAGCACCACGCGGGGGCAGTCGCCGCAGGCCTCGGTGGTCTGCAGGCCGACCGCCTCCAGCCGGCGCCAGATCTCCGGCATGTCCTCGACCCGGATCCAGTGCATCTGGATGTTCTGCCGGTCGGTGATGTCGGCGGTGTCCCGGGCGAACTCGGTGGCGATGCCGCCGATGGTGCGCAGCTGGGCGAGGTTCAGCGCGCCGCCGTCGATGCGCACGCGGAGCATGAAGTACTCGTCCTCGAGCTCCTCCGGCTCCAGCACCGCGGTGCGGCCGCCGTCGATCCCGGCGCGCCGCTGGGTGTAGAGGCCCCACCAGCGGAACCGGCCGCGCAGGTCGGCCGGGTCGATCGAGGAGAACCCGCCGTGGGCGTAGATGTTCTCGATCCGGGCCCGCACGTTGAGCGGGTTGTCGTCCTTCTTGCTGCGCTCGTTGGGGTTGAGCGGCTCGCGGTGTCCGAGCGCCCACTGACCCTCGCCGCGCGCCTTGCGGGGGCGGGCGGTCGGCCTTGCAGCGGGAGTGTTGCTGGGCGCCATCTCGGCGTTCCTCCGGGTTCGTGGGCGCGCTGTGCCGCTCACGGCCCGTGGGAGGCTCGTGACATCTGTGTCAGGAGTTGGGCCCGGCGGTCGAGCGCCCGGAAAGGGAAATCGGGCGTCGTCAGGAAGCCGGACACATGGCGCTGCGGACACGGCCGTAGTCGACGTGGCGGCGAGCCACGAAGCGGCGGTCAACTGCAGCGGTCATGTCGGCTAGCCTCTCACGCCCAGCGATTCTCGGCCAGCACGGTCCAGATTTCGGGAGTGTGCCGAGTCGCACAACGGCAACATCTTGTAACAGTTGGCCCCTAAGCTGTATGGCTACGCTGTGTGAGTAGCGCGTCACGAGCCGGAGTTGCGACACTCGGCCCGGAGGCGCTCATGCAGGCACAGGCCGTCCACGACGACTCACCGACCCGGCCGCTGTCCGGCCCGCACCGCCGCCCGGCACGCCGGGCGGCCGCCGTGTTCTGGGCGTGGATCCCGTCCCTGCTGCCGGCCGCGGCCATGCTGACCGTCGGCCGGATCGGGCTCACCGGCCCGGCGCCCGGCCCGCGGGAGGCGCTGACCGGCGACTCCCCGGCCGCCCTCGTCGAGGCGGGCCGCGTGGCCGACGCCGTCCTGGTCCCCTACCGGCTCCTGCTGCACTACTGGAGCCAGGTGGCCGGCGACTCGGTGGTCGCGCTGCGGGCTCCGGCACTGCTCGCCATGGCGCTCGCCGCCGGGCTCACCGGGGAGCTGGGGCGCCGGCTGCTCACCCCCGGCGCCGGACTGTGCGGTGGCCTGCTGCTGGTGGCGCTGCCGGTGACGAGCCGGTACGCCCAGGAAGCCGGCCCGCACGCCCTGGCCCTGTCCGCCGCCACCGCCGCGACACTGCTGCTCTACCTGGCCCTGGACCGGCCGGGGGCACCGCGCTGGATCGGGTACGGGCTGGCCGTCGCGGTGGCCGGGCTGGCGCATCCGGCGACCCTGCTGGTGCTGGCGGGGCATACGTACACCGTGCTGTCCCGCTGGCGGCTCAGCCGGCAACGGTCGCTGTTCTGGTGGTTCCCGGTGACGCTGCTGGCCCTGGTGGTCCCGGCGCCGCTGGTCTCCCTCGGGGTGCGCCAGCACACCACGCTCTTCCTCTACCGGCCCGGCACGCCGTGGGAGATGCTGCGCGCCGCCCCGGAGGCGTTCTTCGGCGCGGCCGCGGCCGGGCTGCTGGTGACCGGCCTGGCGCTGGCCGCCCGCTGGCCGGACCGGGCGCTGCTGCGGGAGCTGGCGGTGCTGGCCGTGCTGCCGCCGGTCACGCTGCTCGCCGCGTCCTTCCTGACCGGTCCGCTGTGGGATCCCCGCTACGTGCTCTTCGCCCTGCCCGCGGTCGTGCTGCTGGCCGCCGCCGCGCTGCGGGGGCTACGGGTGCGCGCACTGGTGGCGCTGGTCCTGGTGGCCGTGCTCGGGTTGCCCCAGCAGCAGGACCTGCGTCAGCGTTTCCCGAGCGGAACCACCAGCACGGCCTCGGTGCCGCCGACGGCCCGGTTGCGCAGCTCGATGCTGCCGCGCAGCTCCCCGGTGGCCAGCGCCCGGACGATCTGAAGCCCGAGACGGTTGCTGCCCTCGAACTTGAAGCCGTCCGGCAGGCCGCGCCCGTTGTCGGCCACCGTCACGTGCAGCTGCTTGCGGAACCGGTGCGCCGAGACGACCACCTCGCCGTCGCTCTCCACCGGGGCGGCCGCCGGCTCGTCCTCGGGCTCCGGGAAGCCGTGCTCGACCGCGTTGATCAGCAGCTCGTTGAGGACCATGACCAGGGAGGTGGCGATCTCGGCGGGCAGCACGCCGAAGGTGCCGTCCCGCCGGATCCGGACCGGCGAGCCGGTGGTGGCCACCTCGGTCGCGGCCTGGGCCACCCGGTCCACGATGCCGTCGAACTCGACCGCCTCGTCGCTGGACATCGACAGCGTCTCGTGGACCAGGGCGATCGAGGCGACCCGGCGGACCGACTCCTCCAGCGCCATCCGGGCCTCCGGCGCGTCCACCCGGCGGGCCTGGAGGCGCAACAGCGCGGCCACGGTCTGGAGGTTGTTCTTCACCCGGTGGTGGATCTCCCGGATGGTGGCGTCCTTGGTCATCAGCGCCCGCTCCCGGCGGCGCACCTCGGTCACGTCCCGGACCAGCACCAGGGCGCCGATCGGCACACCGGCCGGCAGCAGCGGCAGCGCCCGGGTGAGGACGGTGGCGCCGCGCGCCTCCACCTCCATCCGGGCCGGGAACTCGCCGCGCAGCGACGCCAGGATCCGCTCGGCCGCGTCGTTGCCCTCCAGCGGGTCACCGGAGAGCCGGCTGGCGAGCTTGGCCAGTTCCTCGCCGACCAGGTGCGCGTTGAACCCGAGCCGCCGGTACGCGGACTGCGCGTTCGGGCTGGCGTAGGTCACCTTGCCGGAGGCGTCCAGCCGGATCAGCCCGTCCCCGACCCGGGGCGCCGAGGTGATCTCGCCGGGCAGACGGGGCGGCGGGAACGTCCCGTCCGCCACCATCTGCGCCAGGTCGTCGGCCGTGGTCAGGTAGTTCAGCTCGAGCTGGCTCGGGGTCCGCGCGGTGCTCAGGTTGGTGTCCCGGCCGATCACCGCGATCACCTCGCTGTAGCCCTCCTCCAGGTCGGTGGCGTCGCGCAGCCGGACCGGGATGGCCTCGTGCCGGGCGGGGGTGTCGCCGTACCAGACCGGGTCGCCCTCCCGCCAGATCCGCTCCTGCGTGATGGCGACGTCGAGGTGCGCCACCTCCGGCCCCCCGACGATCTTGCCGACCTGGTCGTCCTGGTACGCCGTGGGCGCCGTGGTGGGCCGCACCTGCGCCACGCAGAGGAACTCCCGCGGCTGCCGCGGCTCCCCCTTGATCGGCACCCAGAGCAGCAGGTCCGCGAAGGAGAGGTCGGACAGCAGCTGCCAGTCACCGGCGATCCGGTGCAGGTGGTCGATGTCGGCGGGGCTCAGGCCGGTGTGCTCTTCGACGAGGTCGCGGAGGGTGGACACCGGCCCAGCCTATTTCTAAAGCGTCGTGGTGACCTTCTTCAAACCGCGGGGAGCATCGGGATCTTCGCCACGTGCCAGCGCCAGCGCGAGCGCGAGCCGCTGCAACGGCAGGATGTCGAGCAGCGGCGAGTAGCGCTCGTCGACAGCCGGTACGGCGAGCCGGGCGGAGGCGCCGGGCACGTCGGCGGCGCCGATGGTCACCACGTCGGCGCGTCGCTCGCCGAGCCGGGTCACCACGTCCCGCATCGAGCGGCCGCCCGGGCCGTCACCGACCACCGCGAGCACCGGCACGTCCGGGTCGGTCATGGCGAGCGGGCCGTGCAGCAGGTCGGCGCCGGAGAACGCGAGCGCCGGCAGGTACGACGTCTCCATCAGCTTGAGGGCGGTCTCCCGGGCGGTGGGGTACGCGTACCCCCGCCCGGTGGTCACCAGGCTGGAGGCGAACCGGTAGCGCTGGGCCAGCTCCTCGGCGGACCGGTCGGCGAGCACCCGCTCGGCCAGCTCCGGCAGCTCGGCGAGGGCGGCCCGCTCGTCGGCGGGCAGCCGGCCGTCCCCGGACCGGATCCCCTCGATCAGCAGCAGCAGGGCGAACAGCTCGGCGGTGTAGGTCTTGGTGGCGGCCACCGCCCGTTCGTGCCCGGCCGCCACGTCGATCGACAGCTCGGCGGCCCGCGCGAGCGGCGATGCGGGGTTGTTGGTGACCGCGAGGGTGAGCGCGCCGGTCTCCCGGGCCACGTTGAGCACCCCGGCGAGGTCGGGCGAGCCGCCGCTCTGGCTGACGCCGATCACCAGCGTGCCGGTCAGGTCGGGGCGGGCGCCGTAGAGCGTGATGGCGCTCGGGGAGGCGCTGGCCACCGGCAGGCCGAGCCGGATCTCGGCGAGGTAGGCGCCGTAGAGCGCGGCGTGGTCGGAGGTGCCGCGGCCGACGAACAGGACGCTGCGCGGCGCCCGGCGGGCCACCTCGGCGGCCACCTCGGCGATGGCCCCGGCCGGCCCGTCCTCCAGCAGCCGGGCGAAACCGGCGGGTTGCTCCGCGATGTCCGCCGCCATCCCAAAGCCTCGCTGTGTCACGTGATCCTCCCCTTTTCGCGCGCTCCCTGCGCATTCTGTGCGCAGTCTTGCAAGAATCAGCTTACTCGGTCAAGGTTTCGTGCATGAACGAGCAAACGTGAGGACTGACAACGAGCGGCGCTTCCCCTAGGGTCTTCACTCGTGGATTCCCCCTCGGCCCACCGTGACCTCGCGCGTGCTCGCGACGCCCTCGAGCGCGGCGAAACCGCGTCCGCGGCCGGGCACATCGCCGCCGCCCTGGCCCACGCTCCCACCCTGCCCGACACCCACGAGCTGCTCAGCCGGTTCGCGGCACGAGCCGACGGCGGGCTGGACCTGTTCCCGGTGGAGCCGTACGCGCCGGTCGGCCGGCTGGCCGCCCGGGCCCACCTGCTCGCCGCCACCGGGCGCCCCGAGGAAGGGCTGCCACTGCTCGCCGCCGCCAGCGGGCACAGCCCCGAGCTGGACTGGGCCGGAGTGCCCTGGGTCGGCGACCCGGCCCTCGGCGCGCGGATCGATCCGGGGATGCTCGCGCGTACCGTGATGCGGCTCTGCACCGCGGTCGGCGACCCGGCCCCGGCCGGTTCGATCACCACGCTGCGGCCGTACCTCGAAGTGGTCCGGCACGCGATCGCCGCACACGGCGAGCACGGCATGCTGCTGGGCGCCGGCTCGGCGCTGGCCCGCCGGCTCGGCGAGGTGCGTCTCGCCGTCGACTGGGCCGGACGGGGCTCCCGGGCGCAGCCGTCCAAGCTCGCCGAGATCTGGCTGGGGTACGCGTACCGCAGCGCCGGCCGGATGCCGGAGGCGCTCGCCGCACTGCGCCGCGCCGTCGCCTACGACCCCGACGACCTCTCGGTGTACGCCGACGTCGCCGCCACCCTGGCCGACCTGGGCCGGCTCGACGAGGCGCTCCGCTGGACCGAACTCGCCCTGGAACGCGACCCGGACTTCGACTGCGTGGTGCACACCGCCCACCGGCTGCGCTACCGCGCCGACGGCGACGTCGCCCACCTGGTCGACCTGGCCGACTTCATCCGCGACCACCCGGACGACGCCCACGAGCACACCGACCTGGAGGAGTGCTGCCGGGAGACGCCGTGGCTGGGCGGGCTTCCGGCCGGGGTGCCGCTGCCGGCCGGCCGGGCGCCGGTCAACGCCGAGCCGTCCGCCGACGCGCTGCACCGGCTGCAACGGCTCGCCGGGCCCACCTGGCCGCACCCGCCGGGCGCCTACGACCGGGCGCTCGGGCTGGTCCTGGTCGAGCCGTGGGAACTGCTGGCCCTGCTCGCCCACCCGGAGACCGCCCGCGCCGACCAGCAGACCGGCCTGGAGGTGTGGGCCTGCCTCGGCCTGCTGCACCACGGGGCCGAGGAGCCCTGGCCGGAGTCGAGCCGTCGCCGGCTGCTGCTCGGCCTGCTCGACGGCGAGGTGGACCGGGTGACCCAGGCCGCGCTGTTCGCCCTGGTCGCCTACGCCTGGGTGGATCCGGAGGCCCGGGCCGACGTGGCCGCCGTGGTGGCCGCCCGGCTCACCGAGACCGCCTCCCGGCCGAACGCCCGCGCGGTCGCCGAGCTGGCCCTGGCCGCGCCCGCCCTGGACCGGCCGACCCGGGAACTGGCCGCGGCCACCATCCGTGTGCCGGCTGTCCCCCGGCAGCGGGGCCGGGGCCGCTCCCTGCTGCGCTGGCGGCGCGACTAGCCCTGGTCGATGACGGCGATGAGGTCGCCCTCCTGGACCGTGTCACCCTCGTGCACGGCCAGCCGGGCGACCGTCCCGCCGGTCTCGGCCTGCACCGGCACCTCCATCTTCATCGACTCCAGGATGACCAGCGTGTCTCCCTGGGTGACGGTGGCGCCGGGCGCTGTCACGACCTTCCACACGTTGGCCCCCATCCCGGCGCGGATCTCGTCCGTCATGGCTCGGCCTCCTCGTCCGTCGGCACGGTTCGGTGAAGGTCATCAAACCACGGATCGGACGCGGGCGAGTCCGGTCCGGCCGGACCCGCCCATTACGATCGGCAACGAGTTCCAGCACCACGAACAGGAGACGCGACATGGCCAAGAAGGCCCGCAAGAAGAAGGCCCGTAAGAAGAGCGCCGCCAACCACGGCAAGCGCCCCAACAGCTGAAAACGAGAAGGCCCGGCGATCGCCGGGCCTTTCGTCACCTCAGGGCAGGAACTCCTTGGTCTCCGTCTGCACCTCGAGCTGCCCCAGCTTGTGGCGCAGCCGGTCACGCAGCTCGGCCGGTGCCCGCTCGTCGCCGCAGCACCGGCTGACCAGCGCCTTCACGTCGTGCTCGATGCCGAACTCACGCAGGCAGCCGGCGCACTCGTCGAGGTGCTTCTGGATCAGCCGGCGGCGCTCCTCCGAGCACTCCAGGTCCAGGTAGAGGTAGACCTCGCTCAGGACGATCCCGCAGTCGTTCTCGTTCTCCTCGGGCTCCATGTCGTCACGCCCCCTGCGGCTCGGAGGTCGCGGCCCGGGTGATGCCCCGGTCCACCGCGTACTGCTCGAGCAGCTTGCGCAGGTTGCGCCGGCCGCGGTGCAGCCGGGACATGACGGTGCCGATCGGCGTACCCATGATGTCGGCGATCTCCTTGTACGAGAAACCCTCGACATCGGCGAGGTAGACGGCGAGCCGGAAGTCCTCCGGCAGGGATTGCAGCGCTTCCTTGATGTCGCTGTCCGGAAGCCGGTCCAGCGCCTCGGTCTCGGCCGACCGCAGACCCTGCGACGTGTGCGACTCGCTCGACGCGAGCTGCCAGTCGGTGATCTCCTCGGTCGGCGCCTGCACCGGCTGCCGCTGCTTGCGCCGGTACGAGTTGATGTACGTGTTCGTCAGGATCCGGTAGAGCCAGGCCTTGAGGTTCGTCCCCTGTTCGAACTGGTGGAAGGCGGAGAACGCCTTCAGGAACGTCTCCTGCACCAGGTCCTCGGCGTCGGCCGGATTCCGGGTCATCCGCAGGCCGGCCGCGTACAACTGGTCGACGAACGGCAACGCCTCACGCTCGAAGCGCTCTCGGCGCTCCTCGATCCGCTCCCTCTGGGCCACCCTGGACTCTCCCCTCGACCGCCCCGCCGAGGATACGGGTAGTGACCCTGTGACGCTCTCGAAAACCGCGGGTGTGCTCACGCTCACCGACGGCGACACCGGCGGAGCCTCGGCGGCGGGCCACTCGGGGGAGCTCAAAAGGCCCCGCACCCGGTTCGCCTCCCGGCCGTCACGCTCGACGCATTCGGTACCGGCACGCACCACAGAACCCCTTCCCGCCGACAAAGTCTCATCCGTTGCAACGTCGGCAAGAGTGCCTCACATTCCCGAACTCAGCGTGCCCAGGAATGGCGGCGGAGCCATTCGATCGCGATCACCACCGAGTCGGAGAGGCCCTTGCGCAGATCGTGCACGGTGCCCGGCCGAACGGCCACCTCGACCGCGCCGGCCGGCTCCGGCACCCCGAACGGGTCCCGGTCACCGTTGATCACCAGTGCCGGCAGATCGGCCGGCAGCTCCCCCGCCCGGCTCTTCTCCGGCTTGCCCGGCGGATGCAGCGGGAAGGCCAGGGCGAGCACCCCCGCGGCGCCGAGGGTGGTCGCGGTCCGGCACGCGACGCGCGCTCCGCTGGAGCGCCCGCCCACGATCAACGGCATCTCCGGTACGCCGATCGCGCGCACCACCGCGATCCAGGCCTCGTCGAGGTGACCGGCCGGCGCGGGCGCACGCCGGCCCGCCACCCGGTACGGCTGCGTCACCAGGGCCACCCGCACCCCGGCGGCCACCGCGGCGTCGCGCACCGCCACCAGGTCCGGCGCGTCGACCCCGCCACCGGCCCCGTGACCGAGGACGAGCAGGGACAGCGCCGGACCCGAGGGGTCGCTGACGGCCACGACCGCGGGGCCGCGCGGCGTTTCGATTTCAAGATCCGTACGGGACACGTGTCCCGTTGTATCAGCGACTGACCGGGATCAGGTTGAGCAGACGACGATCCTCGGCGTCCGGCGAGTCGTCGATCTCCTCACCGTCGGCCTGGATCCGCTCCCGCCAGGCCACCAGCATGGCCCGGCGCTCCCGTGGCGTGGTGCCGCCCCAGACGCCGTGGCAGTCGCCGACCTGGAGCGCCCAGGCCAGGCATGGGCCCTGCACCTCGCACGTGCCGCACAGGGCGACGGCGCCACCGGACGGCTCGTTCGGTGCGGGAAAGAACGTCTCGGGATCCACGCTGCGGCAGGCGCCCCGTGTGCGCCAGGCCTCGTCGGTACGTCGTTGCGCGATCGCCTCGAGCAGCCGCGGGTCGCGTCGCGCGATGGCAACCTCGTGCGGACGCGGCATGCGTGCTCGTGTCATCAGCCCACCTCCCCCGTGGGACCGGAACTGCTTGTGGCGGCCGGGCCGCACCTTACGGTCCGGCACCACTCCGGCGCTGGTTTGTACCGCAGGGTACAAGATCAGAACAAGGGGGTGATCTATCTTGAAACAAAGTTGGCCAACGAGAATGGCCACATAAACCGACAAAGACCTTCGTTGATCTTCACATGTTCAAAAAAGCGTTACCTGCGGATCGGGTTCGATCAACTGTGGTCCGTTGTTGCGCACATTGCCGACTGTCGGGCCGACCGGACGGATCTCGATGGCTTCCAGTTCCGGTACGGACGGCGGGCGCAGCAACCGCTCCGGCTCGCCACCACCGGCCAGCCAGTCCGCCCACCGCTCGGGCGGCAGGATGAGCGGCATGCGGTCGTGCACCTTGGCCAGGCCGCCGAGCGCCGCGGTGGTGACCACACTGCACGTGAGCACCGACTCCGGACCCCAGGCCGACCAGAGACCGGCGAAGGCCAGCGGCGACCCGTCCGCCGGCGTCATGTAGAACGCCTGCTTCTCCTTGCCGTCGCGGACCCACTCGAACCAGCCGTCGGCCGGGACCAGACAGCGCCGCTTGGCGAACGACGGGGCGAACGAGCGCATCTCGGCGACCGTCTCGGCACGCGCGTTGATCATGCGGGCGCCGATCTTCAGGTCCTTCGCCCAGTGCGGGACCAGACCCCAGCGGGCGGTGTCCAGCACCCGGCCCTCGTGCTCCTTCGACATCCGGATCAGCGGGACCGGGTCGGTGGGTGCGACGTTCCAGCTCGCGCGCAGCGGCTCGGCCACGTCCACGGCCTCGAACAGCCTGGTGAGGTCCGCGTTGCTCCGGGTGGTCGCGTATCGCCCGCACATGGCCAGCACGGTACGCCGCTTTCGAACACTCGTCCGCCCCGCCACACCTCCGGCCGGCCCTGAGAGCTGTCCCGAGCCCCGGATCACCCCTGGGAGCCGGCCCCGGAGATCCAGCCGGCCCTGAGCGCTGTCCCGAAGCCCGGAAACAGCCCTGAGATCCAGCCGCGGGGATCCGGCTGGGTGTGGGGGGCTGTCTCGAGCCCCGGAACAGCCCTGGAGCCGGGTGCGGGATCCGGCCGGGTGTGGGGCCGTTTCGGCGTCGTCGAGACAGCGGACCCGCCCAGCCGGGTGACGCACGTCCCGGGAGGCGGGAAGGCGGGCCGGAACCGTCGTACGGCGGCGGCAGAATGGCGGCGTGACTGCAGAACCCCGTCCCTGGCTCGCCCCGACCGCCACCGGCCCGGTCACCACGACCGTGCGGCTGCCCGGCTCCAAGTCGATGACCGCCCGCGCCCTGATCCTCGCCGCGCTGGCCGACGGCCCCTCGGAGATCGAGGCGCCGCTGCGGGCCCGGGACACCGTGCTGATGGCGGCCGGCCTGCGTGCGCTCGGCGTCGAGGTGGACACGTCGGCCGACGACCGGTGGACCGTGACCCCCGGCCCCCTGCGCGGCCCGGCCCGGGTGGACGTGGGGCTGGCCGGCACCATCACCCGGTTCCTGCCGCCGGCCGCCGCGCTGGCCGAGGGCACGGTCGAGTTCGACGGCGACCCGCACATGCGCAAGCGGCCGCTGCGCCCGATCGTCGCGGCGCTGCGCTCGCTCGGCGTGACGGTGGACGCCTCACCGATCGACGGCCTGCCGCTGACCGTGCACGGCACCGGCGTGGTGGAGGGCGGCGAGGCGGTGATCGACGCCTCGGCGTCCAGCCAGTTCGTCTCCGGCCTGCTGCTGTCCGCGGCCCGGTTCGCCAAGGGGCTGACCCTGCGGCACGAGGGCCCGCCGGTGCCGTCCGCGCCGCACCTGCGGATGACGGCGCACATGCTGCGGGCCGCCGGCGCGGTGGTCGACGACGGCGTGGCCGACGTGTGGCGGGTCGAGCCGGGTCCGCTGCACGGCCGCACGTGGGTCATCGAGCCCGACCTGTCCGGGGCGGCGCCGTTCTTCGCGGCGGCCGCGGTCACCGGCGGCGCCGTCACGCTGGCCGGCTGGCCGGCCGACAGCTGGCAGCCGGTCGACCAGGCGATCGGCATCTTCCGGGCGCTGGGCGCCGAGGTCACCCGGTCCGCCGGGGGGCTGACCGTGCGGGGCACCGGCACGCTGCGCGGCATCACCGCCGACCTCTCCGAGGTGGGCGAGCTGACCCCGGTGGTGGCGGCGCTGGCCGCGCTCGCCGAGGGGCCGTCCGAGCTGCGCGGGGTGGAGCACATCCGGGGCCACGAGACCGACCGGATCACCGCCCTCGCCACCGAGCTGGGCAAGGTCGGCGCCGAGGTGACCGAGTTCCGCGACGGGCTGCGCATCGTCCCCGGGCCGCCGCGCGGGGCCACCTTCGAGACGTACGCGGACCATCGGATGGCGCACGCCGCGGCGGTAATCGGGCTCGCCGTGCCGGGCGTCCACCTGACCGACGTAGGTTGTACGTCGAAGACGTTGCCCGAGTTCCCGGAACTCTGGGCGGGACTCGTGGCGAGGAGCTAGATCTGCCAGCGCGTAAACGGGAGTACGACGAGGACGACGTCCGGATCCGGCCGGGCAAGTCGTCCCGTCCGCGTACCCGGACCCGCCCGAAGCACGACGACGCGGTCGACGCCCTGGTCATCACGGTCGACCGGGGCCGGTACGGCTGCGTCCGCGAGGACGGCGGCGGCACCGAGGTGATCACCGCGATGCGGGCCCGCGAGCTGGGCCGCAAGTCGGTGGTGGTGGGTGACCGGGTGGCCCTGGTCGGCGACGTCTCGGGGGCGCCCGGCGCGCTGGCCCGGATCGTCCGGATCAGCGACCGCACGTCGGTGCTCCGCCGGACGGCGGACGACGACGACACCACCCCGGAGGGCCGGCTGGAGCGGGTCGTGGTGGCCAACGCGGACCAGCTGGTGATCGTCAGCGCGTTGTCCGACCCGCCGCCGCGGACCGGTTTCATCGACCGCTGTCTGGTGGCGGCGTACGACGCGGACGTGGAACCGCTGCTCTGCCTCACCAAGGCCGACCTGGCCGGGCCGGAGGGTGTGCTCGGGTACTACGCCGAACTGGACCTGCCGCACGTGCAGGTCCGGCCGGGCAGCGACCTGGCGGAGCTGCGCACCCGGCTGGCCGGCCGCATCTCGGTGCTGGTCGGGCACTCCGGCGTGGGCAAGTCGACGCTGGTCAACCGTCTGGTGCCGGACGCGTTGCGGGCGGTCGGCGCGGTCAGCGCGATCGGCAAGGGGCGGCACACCTCGACCAGCGCGGTGGCGTTGCGCCTGCCGGCGGTCGGCCGCTCCCGGCGGGACCCGGGCTGGATCGTCGACACTCCCGGTATCCGCAGTTTCGGGCTGGCGCACGTGAGCGCGGAGAGCCTGCTGCACGGGTTCCCGGACCTGGTCGAGGGCACGCTGGAGGATCAGCCGAACTGCGGGCACACCGCCGCCGACGTGGACTGCCGGCTGGACGCCTGGGTGGCCGAGGGGAAGGCCGACGAGCGCCGCCTGGCGTCGTACCGTCGCCTGCTGGCCTCGCGTGCCGGCGAGGGTGACGTGCGGGACCAGCCGGCCGAGGAGATCTGATGCCGGCCATGCCGGCGACGGTGACGTGCGGGACCAGCCGGCCGAGGAGATCTGATGCCGGCCATGCCGGCGACGGTGACGTGCGGGACCAGCCGGCCGAGGAGAGCTGATGCCGGCCACGCCGGTGAGGGTGACGTGCGGGACCGGCCTGCGGAGAGAATCTGATCTTGGAAAGCGGGAAACCCGGCGCGCTGACCGGCGCCGGATGGGCTAGCTTTTCGGCATGGCCGGATATGCCGACGACCTTGCGCTTGCCCACGTTCTCGCCGACTCGGCCGACACCATCTCGATGGCCCGGTTCCGCGCGCTCGACCTGAGGGTGGAGTCGAAACCGGATCTCACCCCGGTGTCCGACGCGGACACCGCGGTGGAGAAGGCGATCCGCGCCACGCTGGCCCGGGCGCGGCCCCGGGACGGGGTGCTGGGCGAGGAGTTCGGCCGGTCGGCCGCGGCGGCCGGGCCGGGCAGCCGCTACTGGGTGATCGACCCGATCGACGGGACGAAGAACTTCGTCCGCGGCGTACCGATCTGGGCCACCCTGATCGCGCTGATGGAGGGTGACACCCCGGTCGTCGGCCTGGTGTCCGCGCCGGCCCTGGGCCGGCGCTGGTGGGCCGGTCGCGGTCTGGGCGCGTTCGCCGGGAAGAACCAGCACTCGGCGACCCGGATCAACGTCTCCGAGGTGCGCCGGATGACCGACGCCAGCTTCTGCTACGCGAGCCTGAACGGCTGGGCCGACATCGGCCGCCTGGACCAGATGATGGACATCCTGCTCGGCGTGTGGCGCAGCCGTGCCTACGGCGACTTCTACGGCTACATGCTGCTGGCCGAGGGCGCGCTGGACGCGATGGCCGAGCCGGAGCTGTCGCTGTGGGACATGGCGGCGCTGATCCCGATCGTGACCGAGGCGGGCGGCCGGATCACCGATCTGGACGGGCGGCCGACCGCCGACAAGAGCTCGGTGATCGGCACGAACGGGCTGCTGCACGAGAGCGTGCTGACCGCGCTGGCCCGCCGGAGCTGATCCGCTCTTTCCGGCATACACGTCCCGGGCCGGGGTACCACCTCGGACATGTCCGTCGTAGCGCCCTTTGCGGCTGACCGCGGCACCGGATCCTCACGCGCCGAAATGCGAGGACGGGACGTGTTATGCACAATGGAGCGATCATGCCGAGCGAGGTTCGTCACCGGGTGGACCGCGACCATGACTATCCGCTGGTCCGGATCACCGGAGTGCTCGACGACGACACCGCCGCGCCGATCCGCGCGGCGATACTCGCCGTGCTCGCCACCCAGCCCGAGGCACTCGTGGTCGACGTGGCGGACCTGCGGGTGTCCCGGGCCGCCGCGGTGGGTGTACTGCGCGAGATCCGCGAGGAGACCCGGGAGTGGCCGGGCAGCCACCTGATGCTCTGCGACCCGGCCGACACACCGGCCTGGCGCGCCACCGGGTGGCCGATCTGGCCCGATCCGGCCGGCGCCTTCGCGGCCCTGGGTCCGCCGGCCACCGATCACCGGGCCGCCCTGGACCTGGATCCGGTGCCGGGCGCGGCCCGGTCCGCCCGCGAGATGATCACCGAGGCGTGCGGGCGCTGGGAGCGGCCCCACCTGGCCGGCAGCGCCTGCATCGTGGCGACCGAGATGGTCAACAACGTGGTGGCGCACGCCGGTACGCCGATGCGGGTCCTGCTGGCGCTGCACGGCGCGACGATGGACGTGGCGGTCCGCGACGGCTCCCCCGTGCCGCCGCGCTTCACCGGGCCGGTGCCGGTCACCTCGTACGGTGGCCGTGGCCTGTTGTTGATCGACGCGGTCGCGGCCCGCTGGGGCCATCTGGAGCTGCCCGACGGCAAGGTCGTCTGGGCTCGCCTCGACGGGGCATGAGCCGCCCCCGGGGTGGGTAGTCAACGGGCATGCGAGACAACGACTACCCGGCTGAGGTCATCGATCCGGAGGCCTCCGGACTGCCGGACACCGCCGATGACGATTCGACCGCGTACGACGAGGTGAACAGCCCGCGGTGGAGTGACGGCCCGGACCCGGCCGCGCTCGCCGGCACCGGACCGGGTGGGTCGAACCGGTTCGGCGACACCGCCGAGGAGCAGCGCCGGGGCGAGTCGCTGGACCGCCGGCTGCGCCAGGAGGAACCGGACTTCGGGGCCGAGCCGGCCAACCCGCCGCGCCGTGACCCGCTGGACGAGACGGTCGAGGATCCGGAGCGGCGTGACCTGGACCGGGACGTGTGGGGCCAGGGCCCGACGTCGGATCCACGGTCGCCGATCTCGCTCTACGACGACGGCCAGCTGGACGACGACGATCCGCGCCGGGTGGGCCGTCTGGTCGCGCCGGACAACGGTTCCGGTTGGGACGACGAGGCGGACAGCATCGCCTACGACGCGGGCGCGGCCGGTGGCGGCGCGAGCGCGGAGGAGCTGGCGATGCACGAGACCCGTGCCCCGGACTACGACTAGATCGTAAATTTCTCCGCGAAAGACTTGCTGTTAGCGCTCCCAGGTCAGCACAGTGCACCCTGCTGATCCGAGTGGGGGGTAGTTCGATGCTGAGCGGGAGCCTGCGGCGCGCGCTGGCCGCGGCCGTGGTGGTCGTCTCCGGGGCGGCGGCGGTGACGGTGACGCCCACCGCCGCCGTGGCCGGGACGAACCGCGTGGTGTTCCGCGACGATTTCTCCGGCGACCGCGGCGACGCCCCCGACGCCGGCCGCTGGGACAACGGCGGCGGCCGCCGGACCTCCGCCTGGCTGGACGGTGACGGGAACCTGCTGCTCGGCTCGGCGCTGCGCACCGGGAAGACCTTCGGGCAGGCGTACGGGCGGGCCGAGGCGCGGATCCTGGTGGACCGTGAGGACGGCGGCGGGCGGCCCCTCGGCGTGCTCGACGGCACCGGGCGGACGCCGGACGGACACGTCGAGGTGCTCGGCTCGGGCCGGGTGGACGGTGACGACTTCCACACGTACGCCATCGACTGGACCCCGACCACGCTGACCTGGTCGCTGGACGGCCACGCGGTGCTCCGGCTCACCCCGGAGGGGGACACCCGGCCGTACACCTTCGTGCTGAACCCGTCGTCCGGCGGCTATCGCTCCTCCGGCATGGTGGTCGAAGCGGTCACCGTCACGGTCCGGGAGGCCGCCCCGATCGCGTCGAAGTCCGCGCCGGCGTGGCGGCCGTTCACCGCCTACCGGTCCGGGGATCTGGTCTCCCAGCGCAACGTCGTCTACCGGGTGCGCGAGCCGCACACGTCCCTGCCCGGCTGGGATCCGAGCCTGGTGCCGGCGCTGTTCCTGAAGGTCTGACTCACCGGCGTTTGCGGCCGCGGGAGATCAGCACGACCACGAGGACGATGATCCCCACCACGAACAGGCAGCACAGCACCCCGAGGAAGCCGAAGCCGCTGCGCCGCCCCCGGCGAGCCGCCTCGATCACCATCTCGCCGGTGCCGGTCGACGCCCAGGCCGCCGCGGGGACCAGCAACGCCATCGTCACGCCGGCCAGCGCCGCGGCGAACCACTTCCTGATCACTGAGGTCATGTCAGCCATGTGCCCCATGCTGACCGATGTACGCAACGGGTGAGGGATCGTGTACGGAGTGGTTGCGACCGAAGGGGACGGACGATGGACGCGGATCTGGTGGCGCTGGCCGAGGCACACGGGGTGGCCACGTGGTTTGAGAACTGGCGGCGCAAACGCACCGACGTGGCCGCCGAGTCGGTGATCGGCGTGCTCGGCATGCTGGGCGTCGACGCGAGCACACCGGCGGCCGTCCGTGCGTCGCTGGCCGCCGCCCGGCGCCGGGACACCGGTGACCGCCTGCCCGGCACGATCGTGGTGCGCGAGGGCGCCGGGCGGGCGCTGCCCGGTCCGGCCGAGATCCGGCTGGAGGACGGCGGCGCCCGAACGGTGGGCCGGCGGATTCCCGGTGATCTGCCGCTGGGCTGGCACCGGCTGCTCTGTGGCGGCCAGGAGGTCACCCTGGTGGTGGTGCCCACCCGGCTGCCCGAGCCGCCGGACACCTGGGGCTGGATGGTGCAGCTCTACACGCTCCACTCGGCCGGCTCGTGGGGCATGGGCGACCTCGGCGACCTGCGCGACTTCGTGGCCGGGTCGGCCGGCGCCGGGCTGGTGGTGCTGAACCCGCTGCACGCGATCACGCCGACCCGGCCGGTGCCGGCGTCGCCGTACTCGCCGTCGAGCCGGCGCTTCGCCAACCCGCTCTACCTGCGGGTGGCCGACACCGGCGAGTACCAGCGGGCCGATCCGGAGCTGCGGGCCCGGGTGGACGCGCTGCGACCGGCGCCACCGGCGGACGGCCTGATCGACTACGACGCCGTGCTGGCCGCCAAGTTCGCGGCGCTGGAGCTGCTCTGGCCGCTGGCCGGGCCGGTCGACCTGGACCGGGATCCGGGGCTCACCGATTTCGCCCGGTTCTGCGCGCTGGCCGAGGAGCACGGGCCGGACTGGCGGGAGTGGCCGGAGGAGCTGCGCCGCCCCGATTCGGCGGCGGTCCGGGCGTACCGGGGTGACCGGATCGCCTTCCACGTCTGGGTGCAGGCGCTGTTGGAGGAGCAGTTCGACACGGCCGGGGAGGCGGCCCGGGAGCACGGCATGCCGGTCGGCATCGTGCACGACCTCGCGGTGGCGGTCGAGCCGGGCGGCGCCGACGGGTGGCTGTTGCAGGACGTGCTGGCGATGGAGGCCCGGACCGGGGCGCCGCCGGACGCGTTCAACCAGCTCGGCCAGGAGTGGGGCGGGGTGGCGTGGCGGCCGGACCGGCTGGTCGAGACCGGGTACGCGGCCTACCGGGACATGCTGCGGCGGATCTTCCGGCACGCGGGCGGGCTGCGGGTCGACCACGTGGCGGGGCTGTGGCGGCTGTGGTGGGTGCCGTCCGGCCTCGGCGTGGCCAAGGGGACGTACGTGCACTACGACCCGGAGGCGATGCTGGGGATCCTGGCGCTGGAGGCGTACCGGGCCGGGGCCGTGGTGATCGGTGAGGATCTCGGGACGGTCATGCCGGTGGTCACCGAAGGGCTGGAGCGGACCAACATGCTGGGCTCGGCGGTGCTCTGGTTCACCCGGGACGAGGAGGGCGGCTACCGTCCGGCGGCCGGATACCCGCGCAACGCGCTGGCCAGCGTCTCCACCCACGATCTGCCGACCGCCTCCGGCTTCCTGGCCGGCGAGCAGGTCGAGGTGCGTGCCGCGCTGGGTCAGCTGACCGGCCCGGTCGAGCGGGAGCGGGCGGCCTGGCGGGAGGACCGGGGGCAGCTGCTGGACCGGCTGCGCGCCGAGGGCCTGCTGAGCGGGGCGGAGCCGCCGCCCGAGGACGTGGTGACGGCCATGCACGAGTTCCTCGCCCGTACGCCCTGCCGTCTCGTCGTCGCCTCGCTGCACGACGTCCTGATGGAGCGCCGCCAGCCGAACCTGCCGGGCACCTTCGACGAGTACCCGAACTGGCGCATCCCGCTCGGCCGGGATCTGGCCGGCGTGGTCGCCGATCCGCTGTTCCGCAAGGTGGCCGGGATTCTCGGCGGCCGGCCGCGGCCGCTTCCGGGCCGGCATCCGGCGGCCGGGGGCGCTCAGATCACCAGCGGCTCGGGCGGCGGGTCGTCGTCGAGCGCGTAGAGCATCGGGTGCAGCGGCAGGTAGGTCGGCTCCTGCCGGCAGCAGGCCGGCGGGAGCAGGGAGGAGCGGTGCTCCGGGTGTTCCCGGCAGTGCCGCAGCGCCCGGATGACGACGTCCTCGTGGTGCCGGCCGCCGCCGTACTCGCCGCAGCCGGAGCAGTCCCACCGCCAGAACGGCGCGCCCTCGGCTGAGGCGTGGCGGCGGATCCGCAGTGGCGGGCCGGCCGGAGACCGGTCCGCGACGGGCGGCCGCCGCTGCGCGCCGAGAATCTCGGCAAGCAGGTTGCTCAACATCCGATCAGTGTGGAACGCACGTCTTGAGCCTTATCGGTGTTTTGTCGAATATCGCCGGGTCCAGTCTCACCGTCGTCGACCACCGGATCGACGTTCGGCACGCGACCGGGATACTGGCCGGATGGCACAGCGCAGGGCGTCGCGACGGCGGGTGGAGACGGTCGCCTCCGGGGTCGCCGAACTGGTCCCCGACCCGGACCGGGACACCGCGTGGACCCTGCTGCTGGACGGCGCCCCGCAGTCGCACGTCGACCTGGCCGACCCCACCCACCTGCAGTTCGAGTACATCCGGCGGATGGCCGCCGCGATCGATCTGGCGGCACCGGCGGGCCGGCCGCTGCGGGTGCTGCACCTGGGCGGCGGCGCGCTGACCCTGCCGCGGTACGTGGCCGCCACCCGGCCCGGTTCGGCGCAGCGGGTGGTGGAGATCGACGGGCCGCTGGTCGAGCTGGTCCGCTCGGCGCTGCCGCTGCCGTCGTCGGCCAACATCCGGGTCCGGGTCGCGGACGCCCGGGCCGCCGTGGAGGGGATGCGCGACTCCGGCTACGACCTGATCGTCCTGGACGTCTTCGCGGGCGCCCGGACGCCCGCCCACCTCGCCTCGGCCGAGTTCGCCGGCGAGCTGGCCCGGATCCTGGACCCGGCCGGCCGGCTGATCGCCAACGTGGCCGACGGGCCTCCGCTGCGGTTCGCCCGCGGCCAGGTGGCCACCATCCGGGCCGCGCTGCCGGAGGCCTGCCTGGTGGCCGACGCCGGGGTGCTGCGCGGGCGGCGCTTCGGCAATCTCGTGGTGGTCGCCGGGCGTACCCCGCCGCCGGTCGCCGAACTGTCCCGGCGTGCCGCCGGAGACTGGTTCCCGGGCCGGGTGGAGACCGATCTGGGCCGGTTCGCGGCCGGAGCGGCGCCGGTTCCGGACGCCACGGCGGTAGCCTCTCCCCTGCCGCCGGAAGGCCTTTTCGGTAACCGAAAGTAGTTATCGATAGGCCGAAAGTGCATCAATGATCACCGTCCTGTGTCGAATTCTCTAGTTCGGGTGTGATTCACGCCCGGCCACTGGCAACACCGGCGGTAGCCGGTTGTAATCGAGGCTGCCGCGAGATCCCGACCGCGGCGACCACGGGGAAGGCGAGCATGTACCACCAGCACTTCCTGTCCGCGACCGGCACGGACCTCGGACCGCTCGACAGCGGTGAGCGGGTGCTGTGGCGCGGCCGTTGCGCCGTCGCCGAGTACGCGTTCGACGAGGCCTCGTCACTGCCCCGGTGGACGCTTCCGGAGGAGACCGACGTCATCGTCACGGACCGCCGGGTTCGCTACGTGCATGTGGCCGACGGCACGCAGAGTAGTGGCGAGCTGTTCTGGCTCTGGCCGCAGCACCTGCGCGTGCAGCCGGGCAACCGGGAGACCGGCCGCAACGCCACGGTCACCCAGATCCAGCTGGTCTGTGTCGGCCCGGCCGGCACCTATCCGGCGCTGATCTTCGCGGGCGGCGACCTGGCGACGGTCGGCGACGCGGACCGTCTCGCCAACCTGCTGCGGAAGACCATCGCCCATTTCCGGGTGGAGAACGCCGACCTGATCGGCGTCCCGGCGCCGCAGGTGCGGATGCTGTCCCGTCTGGCGATCGGCCCCGAGTTCAGCAACTTCCAGGGCGGTGAGGGCCAGACCGTGACGGTGCTCGGCTCGGTGCCGGTGCCCGCCCCGGAGCTGCCGGAGCCCGAGCCCGAGCCGGAGCCGGAGCCGGAGCCGGAGCCGGTCCACCACAACGACGCCCCGGTCTCCGGGCCCCGCGCGTACGCCGATCGCCCCGGCCGGGAGGCCGACGCGCTCCGTGCGGAGGAGGCGATGCGCGCCGAGCGGGACTCCCGCAGCGCCGAGCCGGACCTGGCGTCGCGGGCGGCCAGCCTGGCGGCCCGGGTGGCCAACCTGGTCTCGGAGGCTCCAGCCGGTGGGCAGACGAACCTCTCCGCCTACCTCGACGGGGAGTACGGCTCAGGTCGCTGACCGGGCGAAGCAGTGCCCCGCGGCGACCCGTTCGTCGTGCCGCCGGTGCGCCCGCCGGAGCAGCTCCATGAGTTCGGCCTGCTCCCGGACCCGGGCCCGGTAGCGTTCCGGCAGCCGCTCGAGGTTCTCCTCCTCGGCCAGCAGCCGGTGGTAGATCTCGTCGCAGTAGGCCGGATCGGTCTCGACGTCGAGGAACTCGGTGGCGTGCCGGCGGGCCGCGGCCACCGAGGTGCGGGCCCGGCCCTTGGGGCTGAGCAGCGAGGCGATCACGGTGATCAGCAGGACGCCGACGATGACGCCGAGCGACACGGCGGTCGGGATCTCGACCACGTCGACCGGCTCGCCGTCGTTGATGAACGGCACGTTGTTCTCGTGCAGGGCGTGCAGCACCAGTTTCACGCCGATCAGCGCGAGGATCGCGGCCAGCCCGTAGGACAGGTAGACCAGCCGGTCCAGCAGCCCGTCGATCAGGAAGTACAGCTGCCGCAGCCCGAGCAGGGAGAAGGCGGTGGCGGTGAAGACCAGGTAGACGTTCTGGGTGAGGCCGAAGATGGCCGGGATCGAGTCCAGCGCGAAGAGGATGTCGGTGCCGCCGATCGCCACCATGACCAGGAGCATCGGGGTGAGCACCCGCTTGCCGTCCCGGTAGGTGAAGAGCTTGTCCCCGTCGTACGTGTCCGTGGTGTGCAGGAACCGGCGGGCCAGCCGGATCACGATGTTGTTCGGCGGCTCACCCTCGCCGTCGTGCTTCTCCTTCAGCAGGTTCCCCGCGGTGACCAGCAGGATCAGGCCGAACAGGTAGAAGATCCAGGCGAACGAGTTGATCAGCGCGGCGCCGAGCAGGATGAACCCGGTCCGGGCCAGCAGCGACACCACGATCCCGAAGAGCAGCACCTTCTGCTGGTCCGCCCGGGGCACCTTGAAACTGCTCAGCAGCAGCAGGAAGACGAACAGGTTGTCGACCGAGAGCGCCTCCTCGGTGACGTATCCGGCGAAGTACTCGGCGCCCATCGTGGAACCGCCGAACACCCACACCGCGACGCCGAACAGAATGGCGATGGAGACGTAGACGGCGGTCCACAGGGCGGCCTCGCGCAGCCGGGGCACGTGCGCCTTGCGAACGTGGAAGAAGAAGTCGAACAGCAGGAGGCCGACGATTCCGAGGACGGTCAGGACCCACACCACTCCGGACACCTGCTGCATCCACCCATCCTAGGGTCGATCGCCGTCCGTCACTGCGGCTCGCAACTGTGACGAGGTCAGGAAGAGAACCCCGTCGAGATTCGCGCCGCGCAGGTCCGTACCCCGCATGTCGGCTCCGGTGAAATCGGCCCGCCGCAGGTCGGCGTCGCGCAGATCGGCGCCGATGAGAATCGCGCCGCGGAAACTGGCGCCACGCAGATCGGCGCCGCGCATGCGGCGGCCGATCAGGCGGGCGCCGCTGTGGTCCGGCCCTCGGCGGCCCGCCCGGGCCATTTCACTGGCTCTGCGCAGAAGCGGAACAACCTTTCCCCGGTACGTGTCCACGTCCATTTCTCGCAATTCGGCCGGCGACCGGCCCGCCATCGCATCGGTCTCGTCGAGAGCGGCTCGCAGCCGGGGGTGCAGCTTTCGCGTCTCGGTCAGTTCCAGCGCCTCGGTGAGGTACCACATCAATTCGTGCAATTGCCGCACCACCGGCAGCGTCGCGAACATGTCCCCGGCGATTCCCGGAGTGGACCGCCAGTCCCGCCCGCCGAACGTCTCCTGGGTGATGCGCTGACCCGCGCCGAAGCAGTCGAACACCACGCAGCCGTGGAAGCCGCGCTGCTCCAGCCGCTCGTGAATGGTGCAGCGGAAGTCGGCGCCCAGGTTGCGGCAGGGCTGACCAGCCGGCTTGTCGACCGCGAAATCCGAGGAGCGGGCGAAGGCCGGTGCGACGCAACAGAGCGCAGCGCACCGTGCACAATCAGCAATCAATTCAGTCATGTCATCCGATTCGTAGAACTGCGGGTTTCGCGCACTGGACAGTTATCCATGAAATCGGGCGGCTGACTGAAATCGCCCAATATCACCGTGGCCGGTACCTGCGTCACTTTACCGACAGCGGTTCACCGGGCCGTTCACCTGCGCTTTTGATCACTGAGTGCCGACAGGGACCACCTCCGGGTAGCACCAGCGGGTAGGGTGCCTGGGCGGGATGAACGATGACCATGTGCATCGATTCTCGATAGCGTCGACGTTCAATGCCCGGAGCGGGCGCTTCGAGTGCTGCCCACACCACGGAGGATCTCTAACGACATGCACAGACGACCGAAAACGATTCTCGGCAGCGTCGCCGCCGGTGCACTGGCCGCCACCGCGGCGGTGTTCGGCGTCAGCCCGGCGTCGGCCGCGACCGCGCCGACCTTCAACATCGTCCCGCTGCGGACCGCCTGGGGTCCGGTGACGCTGAGCGGCAGTGCCGAGCCCGGCGCCAATGTCGAGCTCTACGAGTGGGCCTACGTGTGGGGTTCCGACTGGGACAAGGCGCGCCTCTCGCAGGAGAAGGCCGTCGACTACGACAACGGCGGTTTCGTCCACACCACCGCCAACTCCAGCGGTCAGTGGAGCATCACCCGCAACCTCGACTCCGGCCACGTCATGATGGTCGGCGTCGGCAACGACTACTCGCAGATCCGCAAGGCCGCCCTGCGCGTCAAGGCGGACCTGAGCGTCACGGTCAGCGGCACGACGGTGAACTTCGACGTCAGCACCGACCCGTCGCAGCCGGGCCTGCCGATCGAGATCCAGCGGTACGACAACGGCACCTGGGTCAGGAACGTGGCCACCGGCGCCACCAGCCAGGCCGGGAACGCCGCCACCTGGAGCGGCTCGGCCGCGAACCAGCCGGCCGGCACCTCCTACTACCGGGCGTTCCTCGAGGGCGACGACACGAACTGGGCCGACAAGTCCAACTACATCGTCGCGAACTACTCGGAGAACCAGTCGGCCACCGTCGGAAGCGGCAGCAGCCACGGGGTGCCGCCGACCAACCCGACGCCGTCGCCGGTCTACGACACCGGTGTGGTGGTGACGCCGCCGACCACCACGCCGCCGACCACCACGCCCACCAAGCCGCCGACCACGACGCCGACCAAGCCGCCGGCGACGACCCCGGCCGGCCCCGCGGTGGGTTCGATCCAGTTCACCCGGATCCAGTACAACGCTCCCGGCGTGGACAAGAAGACCAACAAGAGCATCAACGGCGAGTACTTCCGCCTCACGAACAAGACCAAGAGCACGGTCAACCTCAAGGGCTGGATCGTGCGGGACGCCGCCGGGAACCTCTACCGGTTCACCGCGAACTACTACCTGGGCGCGGGCAAAAACGTCTACGTCCGCACCGGTAAGGGCTCGAACACGTCGTCCACCCGCTACTGGGGCAAGACCAAGCACGTGTGGAACAACGGCGGCGACGTCGCCTACGTGCGTACCAGCGCCAACAAGACGATCGACACCTGCAAGTGGACCAAGCCGGGCAAGGGCTACACCAACTGCTGACCGGTCGTAGCGACACGACGACGGCCCTCCGGGTTCCTCCCGGAGGGCCGTCTCGTCTTCGGAGGTGGCGGTCAGTCCTCGGCGAGGGCCGACACCAGGGCCGCCAGGTCGTCGTCGTCCAGCGCGAGGAGATCTTCGTCGGCGGGCCCGGCGGCGGTCTCCGGGCCGGCCGGCACCGCCTTCTCGGCGATCCGCTCGACCGTGTGCAGCGTCAGCACGTCGCTCACACTGATCTGCCAGCCGGCGCTGCGCGACCGGGTGACCACCTGGATCGCCCGGATGCTGTCACCGCCCAGGTCGAAGAACGAGTCGGAGGCGCCGACCCGGGTGACCGACAGGGCCTCGGCGAAGGCGGTGGCCAGCGCCCGCTCGGCGGCGCCGGACGCCTCCCGGCCCACGGTCACGGTGACCTCGGGGTCGGGCAGGGCCTTGCGGTCCACCTTCCCGTTGGCGTTGAGCGGCAGCGCGGGCAGGACCATCACGACGGCGGGGATCATGAAGTCCGGCATGGTGTCGCGCAGCCCCTCGCGGACCGCGGCCGGCTCCGGCGTGTGTCCCTCGGCGCCCACCACATAGGCGACCAGCCGTTTCACGCCCGGAGCGGTCTCCTGGGCGGTGGCGTACGCCTGGGAGATCTCCGGCAGCCGGGTGAGCGCCGCCTCGACCTCGCCCAGCTCGATCCGGAAGCCGCGGATCTTCACCTGCTGGTCGCCGCGGCCCACGTACTCGAGCACGCCGTCCGCACGCCAGCGCACGATGTCGCCGGTGCGGTACAGCCGCGAGCCGGGCGGGCCGAACGGTGAGGCCACGAACCGCTCGGCGGTGACGGCCGGCCGGTTCAGGTAGCCGCGGGCGTTCGCCCATCCGGCCAGGTAGAGCTCACCGGAGACGCCGGCCGGCACCGGGCGCAGGTCCGGGCCGAGCACGTACACCCGCGTGGCGTCCAGCGGCGCCCCGATCGGCGGCACCCCGTCGGCCTCGTCCACCGGCATGAGCGTGGCGAACGTGGTGGTCTCGGTCGGCCCGTACGCGTTGACCAGCTTCGTGCCGGGGCAGGCCGCCCGGACCGCCCGCATCGCCTCGCCGGACGCCGCCTCGCCGCCGGTGAGCACCGTGCGCAGCCCGGCGAACGCCGCCGCCCGGGTGCCGGCGATCAGATTGAACAGCGAGGTGGTGAGGAAGGCCGCGGTCACGCCGTGCGCCTCGACCAGGCGGGCCACCTCGTCGGTGGTGAGCTGCCCGGGCGGGGCCACCACGATCCGGCCGCCGGTGAGCAGCGGGACCCAGATCTCGTACGTCGACGCGTCGAAGGCGTGCGAGGAGTGCATCAGGATCCGCTCGTGGTCACCGTCACGCCACCGCCCGTGCGCCGCGAAGGCCAGCACGTTGCCGTGGGTGATGGCGACGCCCTTGGGCCGCCCGGTGGACCCGGAGGTGTACATGATGTACGCCAGCCGGTCGGGGTCGCCGGGCCGCGACGGGGTGACGGCCGGGGCCGGTGCGTCCAGGTCGGCGGCCGACACGCGGAGCACCGGGACCGGGAGGCCGGCGGGCGCGTCGGTGAGCAGCAGGCGGACCCCGGCGTCGGCCAGCATCGCCTCCTGCCGGGCGGGCGGATCGGTGGGCCGCAGCGGGAGGTAGGCCCCGCCGGCCTTGATGATGGCCAGCGTGGTCAGCACGACCAGCGCGGAGCGCTCGGCCAGGATGGCCACCGGCTCCTCGGCCCGGATCCCCCGGTCCACCAACCGGGCGGCGAGCGCGTCGGCGGCGGCGTCCAGGCGCGCGTAGGTGATCTCCCGGGTCCCGTCGACGACGGCGACCGCCTCCGGGGTGAGCGCCGCCTGCCGGGCGAACGCGGCGGCCAGGTCGCCTCGCGGCGCGGGGGCCGTCGACCCGTTCCACTCGATCAGCATCCGCCGCCGCTCGTCCGCGGTGGTCAGCTCGAACAGGCCCACGGCGGCGTCCGGCAGGGCCGTCACGGCCAGCAGGAACCGCTGGTAGAGGCTCTGAACAGTGTCGAGGTCGTCGCGCGACCAGCGGTCCGGGTTGCCGTCGACGTCGATCCGCCAGCCGCTGCCGTCACCCCGGTCGTAGAAGCCGAGTGACAGGTCGTCGACCGGCCCGAGGGAGAGGTTGTGGGTGACCGTGGGAATCCCGGCGAGCGTCACCTGGTAGTCGAACGCCATCACGTTGACGACCGTGCCCCAGCCGGTGCCGGCGGTGCGTTCCGGCTGCCAGTCCTCGAAGCGGCACCGCTGGTGCCGCAGCGCCTGCCGCAGCTCGCCGGAGACCCGGGGTACGAGGTCGCGCAGGGTGTCGCCCGGGTTCACCGGGACGCGCAGCGGCACGACGTTGGAGGACAGGTTCGGGGTGGCCCGCAGCAGCTTGCTGGTCCGGCCGGTGACCGGCACGCCGAGGACCACGTCGGTACGCCCGGTGCAGCGGTGCAGGAAGGCCGCGGTGGCGGCGATCAGCAGGACCGGCCAGCGGGTCCGCAGCTCGCGGGCCACCTCGGCGATGGCGCCGGTCTGCCCGGGCGTGACGTGCCCGGAACGGCGCAGGTGCACGGCGCCCGGGTCGGGGGTGGCCGGGCCGCGGGTGGCCCAGTGGTCGCTGAGCTTGACCGGGCTGGCCGAGGCCGCGTGCTCGCGCCAGAACCGCAGGTCCTCCTGGAAGTCGGGGCCCTCGCGGTACGCGATGTCGGCGGCCAGCGTCTCGGCGAGCGGTCCGGCGACCGGCGGCGCGCCGGCGACCGGCTCCCCGGTGACGATCTCGGTGTAGTAGACGCCGATCTTGCGGAACAGCAGCGAGGCCGCGTAGCCGTCGCAGGCGATGTGGTGCCCGCGGGCGTAGTACAGGAAGCGCCGGTCGGCGACCCGCAGCAGCGCGAAGGTGAACAGGCCGCCGGCCTCCAGGTCGATCCGCTGGCTCATGTCCGCCTGGATGAACTGCCGGGCGGCGGCCTCCGGGTCCGGTGCGGCGCGCAGGTCGACGCGGCTGATCCCGGCGCGCGCGTCGTTGATGATCAGGCGGAGTTCGCCCTGGTCGTCGCGGCGGACCGCGATCGCCTTGAAGGTGGGCGCCTCCTCCAGGACCCGGGACCAGGCCTGCTCGAAGGCGTCCTGGTCCAGCTCGCCGTCCACCTCGGTTAACTCGGCGATGTTGTAGGCGTGCCCGGTCGGGTCGAGTTCGTGACCGAGCCAGATGCCCATCTGCCCGGCTGACAAAGGTAGCTGCATAGGTCTCTCATCTCACGACAGTGGAGCCCTGGATACGGGGGAATCGCAGGGCTCCACTGTGTCGATGAGGCCTATATTTCTGGTGTCACCCGACCTCGCGCATCATCTTCTCCATCGCCGAGGTGGCCTCCCGCACCTGCAGGAGCTCGGCGACGGTCCGCCGCTGCAACTCGGCGTTCTCCTCCAGCAGCCGCGCGCATTTCTCGGCGAGCTCCTGGTACTGCTTCTCCCGGGCCGCGGCCAGGCGCGCCCGCCAGGTGGCGGCGACCTGCCACACGATCACGATGAGCACCGCGAAGATCCCGGCGGCAGCCAGCACGCCCACCCAGTCGTCGCCCGTGGAACCCAACGCACTCACCATCGCCTTCACTTCTCGTCGCCATCGCCGCGCCGGTCGTCACTCAGCGTCTTCACCGCTTCCGCCACCGACTCCGGTGTCAGATGCAGCGCGAACGGTGTGACCTCGAAGAACTTCATCGCCTTGCCATCCGCGGACAGCTCGAGGCTCCCCTCGATGAGGCCCGCGGCCTCCAGCCGGGCGAGGTGCATGTGCAGGAGCGGCCGGCTCATGCCCAGGCGCCCCGCCAACCGGCTGACGTAGTCACGTTCGACGGAGAGCATCCCGACGATCCTGAGACGGTGCTGATTGCTCAGCGCCGTCAGCATTTTCAGCAGGTCGTCCCCTGTGACATCCATCCGCGTGAACCTCATTTCCGGCGCATGGAGAGCCTTTCACACGCGCGGAGAGGTGTCAACGGGACATGACAGGTGTCAGCAAATTCTGTCATGTGATCAGTAGCCTCCCCACTGCGCCACGACCGTATCCCGCTCCGCCGCGCTGAGCAGGTCGATCTCGCGCACCGGCCGGTCCACGCCGTCGGCCAGGGTCTCCAGCGCCAGCATCATCCGGTCCAGGTGGGCCTCGGTCTCGGCGAGCGTGACGAGGTCGGGCCGGTAGCCCAGGCGTACGGTGAGGCCGTCGTCCGGGCCGGGCACCGCGACCAGCCGCAGCGGATAGTGCGTGGCGTCGTCCAGGCCGAGCCCGGTGACCCGGATGCCGGCGCCGTCCGGATCGGCCAGCGACTCCACGTCGAAGGGATAGTTGACCAGCATCGTCGTGGTGTCGAAGAGCTGGGTGCAGCCGGTCAGCCGGTGGATCCGGCCCAGCCCCAGGTGCTGGTGGTCGAGCAGTTCGGTCTGCTCGTCCTGGAAGGCGGTCAGCGCCTGCCCGACGGTCCGGCCGGAGTCGAGGCGCACCCGCACCGGCACGGTGTTCACGAACAGGCCGATCATCCGGTCGGCGCCGGGCAGGTCGGCCGGGCGGCCGGAGACGGTGGTGCCGAACACCACGTCCTCCCGGCCGGTGATCCGGGCCAGCACCAGGCCCCAGGCGAACTCGACCGCGGTGTTGAGCGTGACGCCCAGCGGGTGGACCGCGTCGAGCAGCCGGCGGACGACCGTGCCGGGCAGGTCACGCATGATCTGCCGCTGGGCGGTGACCGCCGCGCCCGGGATCTCCGGGGCGACCAGCAACGGGCCGGGCAGGCCGTGCAGGTTCCCGGCCCAGGCCCGCTCGGCGGCGCCGGTGTCCCGGCGGGACAGCCACTCGGCGTGCGCGCGGTGGGTGGGCGCGACGGTGTCCGCGTACGCCCGCGGGTCGGTCCACAACCGGCGCAGCTCGTCCACCAGGATCGGCATCGACCAGCCGTCGAGCGCGATGTGGTGGCCGGTGACCGCCAGCCGCCACGCGTCCGGGCCGAGCCGCATCAGGGCCAGCCGCAGCAGTGGCGGCCGGTCCAGGTCGAAGCCGCTCCGCTCGGCGGCGGCCAGCCGGCCGGCGGCGGCCTCCCGCTCCTCGGCGGGCAGCACACCGAGATCGGTCTCCCGCCACGGCAGCACCCCGCCGGGGCGTACCACCTGGACCGCGGTCCCGCTGTCGAGCTGGTGGAAACCGGTACGCAGGGCCGAGTGCCGGTCGATCAGCGCCTGACCGGCCGCCCGGATCCGGGCCGGATCCACGTTCCCGGAGAGGTCGAGCCGCACCTGCGTGGTGTAGACGTCGGTGCCGCCGTCACGCGCCTCCGCGGCGTGGAACAGGAACCCCTCCTGCAACGGGCTCAGCGCGAGGGCGTCGGCGAGATCCGGTACGCGGGACTCCAGCGCCGTGACCTCCGCCGGGGACAACCCGGCCAGCGGCAGGTCGGAAGGGGTACGCCCGCCCGGTACCGCCGGGTCGGCCAGTGCGGCCAGACCGGTCAGCTCGTCGCGCCACCGCTCGGCGGGCACCCGGTACCCGGCCGCGGTGATCCACCGGGCGTGCAGGGTGGTCCCCCGCTCCCCCGGGCGCGCCTGGACGTGCACCTCGGTGCGGTAGCCCAGCGGCATGCCCGGGTCGATGCCGGAGGGCAGCGCCTCGGTGGTGACCAGCGGCCACGCGCCGGGGATCGCCCCGCCGACGGCGCCGAGGTAGTTGAACAGCACCGCCGCCGGACCGGCCGCGACACCGGACCGCACCTGCTCCTTCACCCGCATCAGGGCGGCCCGCCGGTCGGCGCCCGCACCCTCCGCGCGGACCGGGCGCACGCTGGTCAGCCAGCCGACCGTACGGGACAGGTCGGCGTCCGAGTCGCGGCCGTGGCCCTCCACGTCGATCGGCCCCTCCGGTCCGGGCAGGGCCCGCGACAGCGCGGTGATCAGCAGGTCGTCGAGCCGGGCGTGGAACTTCTCCGCCACCCGTTCGAGCCGCTCGACCACGTCGGCCGGCACGGTGATCTCGTCGTGCCGGGCGTCGCCGGCCACACCGTAGGTGGTGCCGCGCACGTCGCCGGCCGTCTGACCGAGGGCCCAGGTGCGGTAGGAGACCGGCACCGGCTCCAGGGTGGGCGCCTCGCCGCGGGTGCGGGCGGCCGCCGCGGCGGCCAGGTCGGGCAGCAGCACCTGCCAGGAGACGGCGTCGACGACCAGGTGATGCGCGCAGAGCACGAGACGGCCGGCGCTCACCCGTACGCCCAGAAGGTTTCGACCTTGAACGGGGTCGAGACGCCGGGCGGCGAGCTCGGCCGCGGCGTGGGCCGACGCGATGCCGTCCGTGGGCAGCAGGATCCCGGCGTCGTCGGCGGGCGGCGGGATCTCGAAGCCGTCGTCGCCGGGCAGCAGGCGCGCCCGCAGCACCGGGTGGTGGCGCACCACGTCGCGCAGCGCGGCGGCGAGCGTGGCGTCGTCCAGCCCGGCCGGTGTCTCGACCACGACGGCCTGGTGGAAGCCGTGGAACTCACCGCCCCGGGCGACCAGCGACGACCCGAGCGGCGGCAGGGGCGCGCGGCCGATCGCGGCGTCCGCGCTCTCCACGGTGACCGCGTCGGCGGGCCGGGCCACCGCGGCCAGCGCGGCCGCCGTCCGCAGCCGGAACACGTCCTTGGCCGTGACGATCCAGCCGGCCTGCCGGGCCAGCGACACCACCCGCATCGCGAGGATGCTGTCGCCGCCCAGGTCGAAGAAGCTGTCCGAGACACCGGCCCGCTCCAGGCCGAGCACCGCGGCGAAGGCGCCGGCGAACGCCGCCTCGGCCGCCGACCGCGGCTCGTCGTCACCGGCACGCCCGACGGTGGGCGTCTCCGGCGCGGGCAGCGCGTTGCGGTCGACCTTGCCGTTCGGGGTGACCGGGAACGCGTCCAGCAGCACCAGCGAGGTCGGGACCATGTGCGCGGGAAGCGTTCCGGCCACCGACTCCAGCAGGTCGATCGGGTCCGGGGCGTGGCCCGGCTCGGCGATCACGTAGGCCACCAGCCGCTGCACGCCGGGACGGTCCTCGCGGACCAGCACCAGCGACTGCGAGACGTCCGGGCAGGCGGCGAACGCGGCTTCGATCTCGCCCGGCTCGATCCGCTGCCCGTGCAGTTTGACCTGGTGGTCGCTGCGGCCCAGGTACTCCAGGGCGCCGTCGGGACGCCAGCGGACCAGGTCGCCGGTGCGGTACATGCGCTCGCCGGGAGGACCGTACGGGCAGGCCACGAACCGTTCCGCGGTGAGCCCGGGCCGGCCGAGATAGCCGTGCGCCAGGCCGACACCGGCCAGGTACAGCTCGCCGACCACCCCGGGCGGGACCGGGCGCAGGCGGCGGTCCAGGGCGTACACCTGGATGTTGGTGATCGGCGAGCCGATCGGCACGGTCACCGCGCCCGGCTCGGGGCGGCACTCCCAGGCGGTCACGTCGACCGACGCCTCGGTCGGGCCGTACAGGTTGTGCAGCTCCACCCCGGGCAGCAGCTCGGCGAACCGCCGCTCCAGGTCGACCGGCAGGGCCTCGCCGCTGCAGACCACCCGGCGCAGCCCGGTGCAGCCGGCCGCGGCCGGCTCCCGGAGGAACTCGCCGAGCATCGACGGCACGAAGTGCACCGTGGTGATCCGTTCGTCGCGGATCAGCGCGGCCAGGTAGGCCGGGTCGCGGTGCCCCTCCGGACGGGCGACGACCAGGGTCGCGCCGACCAGGCAGGGCCAGAAGAACTCCCACACCGACACGTCGAACCCGGCCGGCGTCTTCTGCGCGACCGGCTCGCCGGGGCGCAGGCCGTACCGCTGCTGCATCCACACGAGACGGTTCACGATGCCGCGGTGCGGGACGGCCACGCCCTTCGGGCGGCCGGTCGATCCGGAGGTGAAGATGACGTACGCGGTGTCGTCCGGGCCGGCCGGGCGCCGTTCGGCCGCGGTGAGCCGGTGCGCGGGAACCCCGGTCAGGTCGAACGTGGTGTCCTCGGTCAGGACACAGACCGGGTCGCCGTCCTCGATCATCTGGGCGATCCGGGCGGGCGGGTAGTCGGGGTCGATCGGCAGGTAGGCGGCGCCCGTCTTGAGCACCGCGTACAGCGCCACGACCAGGTCGAACGAGCGGGGCAGGGCGACACCGACCAGGCGGCCGGTCGCGGCGCCCTCGGCGATCAGCCGCCGGGCCAGGCGATTCGCCCGCTCGTCCAGTTCCCGGTACGTGAGAGCCGCGCCCTCGAAACGCAGGGCGACAGCGTCCGGGGTCCGGTCCGCCTGCTCCTCGAACCGGGAGATCAGCGTGCCGCCGGGCACCTCCGCCGCGGTGTCGTTCCACCGGTACAGGACGTCGGCGCGCTCGGCCGCACTGAGCGGGTCGAGGTCGTCCACGGCGACGTCCGGGTTCCCGGCGACCGCGGTCAGCAGCCGGGCGAGCCGGTCCAGCAGAGCCGCCGCCTCGTCCGCCGGAACCACGTCCGGGCGGTGGCCGAGCCGCATCTCCAACCCGTCGCCCGCGGTGACCGCCAGGCGCAGCGGGTAGTGGGTGCTGTCCTCGATCCGGTAGCCGGTGACGCGTACGCCGGCCGCGGTCAGCGGCGCGGTGACCGCCTCGTGGTCGAGCGGGAAGTTCTGGAACACCGTCGTCGTGTCGAACAGCGCCGGATGCCCGGCCGCCCGCTGGATGGCCGCGAGCGGGGTGTGGTGGTGCTCGATCAGCTCCGTCTGGGTGGTCTGGAGCCGGGCCAGGCAGCTCGCGGCGGACTCCCCCGCCCGCGGGCGCAGGCGGACCGGCACCGTGTTGAGCAGCAGGCCGACGATCCGGTCGCTGCCGGGCAGCAGCGGCGGGCGGCCGGAGACGGTGGTGCCGAACACCACGTCGTCCGAGTCCAGCACCCGGGACAGCAGCACGCCCCAGCCGAACTGGATCACGGTGCTCAGGGTCCAGCCGTGCCGGCGGCCCTGCTCGGCCAGGCGGTCGGCGATCTCCGCGGGCAGCACGGCACGGACCTCGTGCTGCATGATCGCGGGCAGGTCGGCGGCCTGCGGCGCGTAGTGGGTGGGCGTCTCCAGGCCGGCGAGCGCCCCGGTCCACGCCTGTTCGGCCGGCCCGGTCGGCTGGGCGCGCAGCCAGGCCAGGAAGTCGCGGAACTGGGGCGCCGGCGGCAGCGTGCCGTCCCGCCCGGCGTAGAGGGTGAACAGTTCGCCCAGCGCCACCGGCACCGACCAGCCGTCCCACAGCAGGTGGTGCACGGTGAGGACCAGCCGGTGGCGGCCGGGGGCGAGGCGGAGCAGGGCGAACCGCAGCAGCGGCGGGCGGTGCGGGGAGAACCCGGCCGCCCGCTCGGCGCCGGCGATCCGGGCGGCCTCGTCCTCGCGGGAGCCGGTGGGCGTACCGGTCAGGTCGTGCTCGCTCCAGGCCGCCGGAACCTCGCGGTGGATGAGCTGCACCGGCCGCTTGAGTCCACGATGGTGGAAGGCCGCGCGCAGCGCGCCGTGCCGGGCGATCAGCCGGTCGGCGGCCGACCGCAGGCGGGCGGGGTCGAGGTCGCCGTCGAGGTCGAGCCGCAGCTGGGTGGCGTAGACGTCGACGCCGGCCCCGTCGTCCTGCTCCTGGACCGCGTGCAGCAGAAGGCCCTCCTGAAGCGGGGTGAGCGGCAGCGCCGACTCGATGCCCTCGGGCAGTTTTCCGGCAGCGCTCATCGCGAAGCCTCCCGCGGGCGCAGATCGGTCCAGTTGCGCTCGACGTAGCGGACGCACTCGTCGCGCGCGGACTCGGCGAGCGCGACGCTCCAGCCGGCCGGCACGGTGACCGTGGCCGGCCACAGCGAGTGCTGGTCATGCTCGTTGGTGAGCACCAAAAACCGGCCGTCGGCGTCGTCGAAGGGGTTGGCACTCATGCCGTCACCTCCGCGGCGAGCTTCTCGGTGATCAGCCGCGCCAGCGCGTCCGGCGCGGTCTCGGTGTAGAAGTGGCCGCCCTGGATGGCGCGGACCTCACATCCGGCGACCGTGTGGCGGGCCCACTCGGTGGCGTGGTCGACCGTGAAGGACGGGTCGATGTCCCCGGCGATGGCGGTGATCGGGCAGGTCAGCGGGGCGCCCGCGGCGTACCGGTAGTCGGCGATCAGCCGGAAGTCACCGCGCAGGATCGGCATGGCCAGCTCACGCAGCTCGGCGTCGGCGAGCAGCTGGGCGCCCGCGCCGCCGAGCGAGTCGACGTAGCGCAGCACCGACGCGTCGTCCGGGAAGGTCAGCGCCCTGCTGTTGTCGTGGTGCGGGGCCCGGCGGGCGGAGGCGAACAGCCGCCGCAGCGCGTTCGGCCGCCGCGAGCGCAGGCGGCGGGCCGTCTCGAAGGCGACCGTGGCGCCCATGCTGTGGCCGAAGAAGGCGGCCGGGCGGTCGAGGCGCTCCAGCATGGCGCCGGTGATCTCGTCGACGAGTTCGGCGAGGGTACGGGGCATCGGCTCGCCGTAACGGTCCTGCCGGCCGGGGTACTGCACCGCGACCAGCTCGATGTCGGGCGGGAGCAGCGTGGCCAGCTGATGGAACGAGCTGGCGGCGCCACCCGCGTGCGGGAAACAGAAGAGGGTCAACCGTGCGGCGGGCCGAGGCGCTATCACCCGGAAGCAGTCACGCGCCGCTACGTGCTTGGCAACAGTCATGAGCGTGCAGACTCTCTGCTCGTGGCCGGAACGGCCGGGTCCCGGACGGCGGCGACCGTCCGGGACCACACTGTGCCTCGCCTATCTATATTTATTGTGTTTCGGCCGGTCAGCTGGTCACGGTGACGTTGCCGCCGCCGGACTTCGCCTTGATCTTGTGCGCGGAGCCGGCGACCTCCTGCACCGACACCTCACGGTTGCCGCCGTCGGTGGTGGCGTCCACCTCGTACGCCCCGGCCGGGACCTTGATCTTGACGTTGCCGCCCGCGCTCGTCGCGTCGACCAAGGGCGCCGCGGCCGAGTACTCCAGGTTCACGTCGCCACCCGCGGTGTCGACCGTGGCGTTCGCGCCGAGGCCGTTGCCGGTGATGTCCCCACCCGCGGTCTTGATCTGCACGACCGTGCCCTTGGGCAGCTCGATCTTGTAGTTGACGTGGCAGCTGTCGCCGCCGCAGCCCTTGTCGACCAGCTTGAGCGTGTCGCCGTCGACGCTGTGCGAGGTCTCCGGCTTGGTGTCCGAGTAGTTCAGGTCCTCGGTGACCTTCACCGCGGAGGTGTCCGAGGCGGTGAGGGTGACGTTGCCGCCGCGGGCGTCCAGCGAGATGGTGCTCACCTTGTCGCTGATGTCGTACGTGTTCCCGGCGCTCTGGTCGGATCCGCTCGCGTTCGGGTCGCACCCGGCCGCCAGCAGCGCACACATCGCGATCGCCAGCGTGCTCACGCCTGCCTTGGTCATCTTCATCGGGTTCCTTCCTCGGTGGCGCCCACCGGGCTGAGGACCTTGACGTCCTCGCCGGGCTCGATCGTGTTCTCAGTGGTCGGCTCGGGCCCGGCGACCGGGGCGGGCCGGCCGCGCAGGGCCCAGGCCCGGTCGCCGAGCAGCGACAGCGCCGCGGGGAGCAGCACGCCCCGGACGATCGTCGCGTCGATCAGGATGGCGACCGCCATGCCGACGCCGAGCATCTTGTACTCGATGCCGGAGAGCGTCGCGAAGATCGCGAACACCGCGATCATGACGACCGCCGCGCTGGTCACCACGCCGGCGCTGCTGCCGACGCCGTGGACGACCGCGTCCTTGGCGGACTCGCCGCGGGCCCAGCGCTCCCGGACCCGGCTCAGGATGAAGACGTGGTAGTCCATGCTCAGTCCGAACAGGATCACGAACATGAACAGCGGCAGCCAGTTGACCACCCCGCCGAAGGAGGAGAAGCCGAGCAGCCCGGCGAAGTCGCCGTTCTGGAAGCCGAGGACCACGATGCCGATCGCCGCGCCGATCGCGAGCAGGTTGAGCACCATCGAGACCGCGGCGACCAGCGGCGCCCGGAACGCGATGACCAGCACGATGAACGACAGGACCAGGACGAAGCCGATCACCCAGATCGTCCGCGTCTCCAGCACCTGGGCGAAGTCGTGCAGGCCGGCGGTGCGGCCGCCCACCGCGTACTCCAGGCCGGAGGTGTTCGCGAACGCCTGCGGCAGCACGTCCTCGCGCAGGGTGCGCAGCGCCTCGACCGAGGTGTCGTCGGTGCCGCCGCCGGCGAGCGGGACCTTGATGCTCAGCACGTCCCCGACCGGGTTGGCCGAGATCTGGTCGCCGAGCAGGTCGCTCGTGGCCGCCTGCCGGCGCAGCTCCTCGACCGCCTGGTCGGCCGCGCCGGTGGTGGCGCCGGAGCCCCAGACCACGACCTGCGCCGGGTCGGCGCCGCCGGGGAACGCCTGCTGGAGCCGGACACCGGCGTCGACCGCCGGGATGCTGCGCGGCAGGGAGTCGAGCTGGCCGGGTTCGCTGAGCTTCATGCCGAAGGCCGGAAGGGCCAGCGCCACCAGCGCGATCAGGGCGATGCCGCCGAAGACGACCGGGTGGCGGGCCACGCCGCCGGCGATCGCCGACCAGCCGCGGGAGGTGGTCGCCGTGGTGCGGGAACGGCCGAGGAACGGCAGCCGGAGCGCGTCGACCCGTCGGCCGAGCAGGCTGAGCATCGCCGGCAGCACGGTGACCGAACCGAGGACCGCCAGGCTCACCACGATGATCGTGCCGATGGCCATGCCGTTGAACGTGTCGATCTGGGCCAGGAAGAGGCCGGCCAGCGACAGCACCACGGTGATGCCGGAGACGACCACGGCGTGCCCCGAGGTCCGGGCGCTGATCTTGAGGGCTTCGGCCGCGTCCTTGCCGGCGGCCCGTTCCTCCCGCTCACGGCGCAGGTAGAACAGCGAGTAGTCGACGCCGACCGCCATGCCGATCAGCAGCACCACCGACGACACCGTGCTGTTGGCCGGGATGACCGTGCCGACCAGGCCGAGGACGCCGAGTCCGGCGAGCACCGCGGTGGCGGCGAGGAACAACGGGACGGCGGCGGCGATCAGCGCGCCGAAGACGACCACCAGGATGATCAGGGTGACCGGCAGGGAGAGCAGCTCGGCCTGGGCCAGGTCCTCGTCGGCGGCCTTGTCGACCGCGGAGGTCAGCGAGATGTCACCGGCCATCGCGACGCGGGCGTCCGGGTGGGCGGCCTGAACCGCCTCGACCTCGGTCCTGATCTTCGCGAAGTGCTTGTCCGCCTCCGCCCCGGGACCCGGGATGGTGAAGCTGACCAGGCCGGACTTCCCGTCCGCGGAGACCAGCACAGCCCGCGTCCGCTCGTTGTCGAGCGGCGTCACGATCTCGGTGGTGGCGCCGGGCAGGGCCTTGATCCGGTCGCTCAGGTCCTTGGCGGTGCTCTCCAGCTCGGGGCTGCCGAGGAACGCCCGGTCCCGGCCCGGAGCCTCGATGAGCACGTTCTCGGTGTACGACGAGGTGACCTTCTGCTCGCGGATCATGGTCTGCGCGCGGCCGGCCTCACCGGCGTCGGTGGTCTTGGCGCCCGATCCCGCCGCGTCGCCGAGCAGCACCGCCACGGCGACCAGGAGGATCCAGCCCACGATGACCTTCTTGGGATGGCGGGCGGACCAGCCCACCATCCGCTCCAACAGGGGACCCTTCGCCGTCGTCGACGACGCCTTCCGTGACATGACTGTCCTTCCTGGATCAGGGGAGAGGGGGGAGGGGTTTCACTTCAGCTCGCGCATCATCTGCTCCATCGAGACCACCGACTCGCGTACGCCGGTCAGCTCGCCGGCCACCCGCTGCCGCAGCTCGTCGTGCTCGAGGACCAGCTCGGCGTACCGCTGGCTGAGCTCGCGGTAGTGGTCGTCGTCCCGCTGGGCGACGATGCGGGCCCGCCAGGTGGCGGCGACCTGAGTGATGATCAGGACCAGGACCAGGACGATTCCCACCACTGCCAGAACGCTGGTGAGGTCGTTGCCGTAGCTCATGTGGCCATCCCCTTCTCGCGGCCTGCTGACGTGATCTGAACCCCGGCCCGGCTTGCCTCGAAGTGATCCTAAGTGGATTTTTCGGGCGGACCGGCCCTGTTCGGGGTGATCAAACGGGATCCAGGGGTACCCCTATCAGCAGGGCACTTCATGTGTAAGAAAAAACTTACAGGAGGGCCGCGGCACCTGTCAAAGAAAACTTACATGTGTTCGTCTCACTCGACGGGTGCGCGGCGGATCGACGGCACACCGAGCGCCAGAAGGGCCAGCACACCCATGCCGGCGGCGGTGATCAGAGCGGCCACCGACGTTCCGGCGGCGCTCAGCAGGACCCCGCCGAGCAGCGCGCCGACCGAGTTCAGACCGGATCCGATCAGCGCGAACACACTCGTCACCCGGCCCTGCATGGCGTCCGGAGTGACCCGGATCTGGTAGGTCGCGGCAGCCACGTTGAGCAGCGCGCCCAGCGCCGCCATGCCGCCCATCAGCGCGCCCAGCCCGGCCGGGAGGGTGGTGACGGCGACCAGGGCGATCAGGACGGCCCACAGCGCCAGGACGCCGATCAGGATGGCCTGGACCGGCACCCGCCGCATCACCCGGGCCGCGCCCAGCGCGCCGAGCAGCCCACCCAGACCGCCGAGCAGGCCGAGCAGGCCGACCATGTACGGCGGGTGCCCGCCCTCCCGGATGATCAGCACCAGGGTCAGGTTGATCACCTGGAACGCCAGGTTGCTGCCGCCGACCAGCAGGATCGCCGACCGCATGAACCGGTGCCGCCACACCCAAGCGAACCCCTCGGCGATCTCGGTGGTCAGCATCCGCCGTGGCGTGACCCGTTCGCCCTGGAGGTCACGGCGCACGGTCAGCAGCGTCACGAAGGCGACCAGGTGGGTGACGGTCGCGAAGGCGAACGGCAGCCACCGGAACAGCGAGTACAGGGCGGTTCCGGCCGGCTGCCCGATCAGGCCGGTGGCCTGGCCGCGGGCCTCGTTCTGGGACAGGGCGGCGCCCAGATGCGTGGGATGCACGACGTGGCGTACCGAGGCGCGCTCGGCCAGCCGGTAGACGATCACGGCGGTGCCGTCCAGGAAGGCCACCAGCATGACGTGCGGCAGCCACACCTCGCCGAACAGCAGCGCCACCACCAGGCTGGCCATGCCGGCGAACCCGACGGCGTCGCAGATCAGCATGGCCCGGCGGCGGTTCCAGCGGTCGACGAGCGCGCCGGCCGGCAGCACGAACAGCAGTTGCGGCAGCAGGGTCGCGAACGCCACCAGCGAGGCGTCCGCCGGGGTGCCGCCACCCCACAGGATCATCAGGGGGTACGCGGCGACCGCCACCCGGGTGCCGAGCAGCGACGAGCCGGCGCCCACCCAGAGCATCCGGAAGTCCCGGTTACGGCGCAGTGGCGGCACCGGGGCCGGCGCCTCGGCGCCCGGTGTGAGGTGCGAGGTCGAGGTCATCAGCAGGCTCCGAAAAGGGGAATGGCCGGGCGGGGCGGGGGGGGGGGCGGGGCCGCCCGGGGGCGGGGCGGTCCCTCCGCTGCCCCCCACGGGGGGTGGGGCGGCCCGGCGGGGGGGGCCCCCCCCCCGGCCGTGGACGGTGATCTATCGGGAGCGCAGCCGGGCGGCGACGGTCTTGACGACCTGCTCGCCGGCGTCGCCGTTGGTCATCACGCAGAGCCCGTCACCGGACTTGAGCGCGATCACCGACAGCCCGTGGTAGCCGGTCGGCGTCCCGCCGTGACCGAACTCGGTCTCGGCGCCCCGGTCGACGACCGTGCCGAGCCCGTACAGGCTGTCCTCGTAGGGGGTGAGCATCAGGGCCGCGGTGTCCCGCCGGAGCAGGGCCCGCGGGCGGCCCAGGGCGGACCGTCGCAGCTCGATCGCCACCCGGGCCAGGTCGGCCGGCGTGGACCAGAGACCGGCCGCGGCGGCGTCCGGGCGGACCCGCCAGCCGCCCTCGATCGGCTCCCCGTCGCGGTCGTGGCCGTGCGCGACCGGGCTGCCCGAGCGGGCCGGGTAGTCCTGGTCGAAGCCGCTGTCCACCATGGTCAGCGGGTCCAGCACCAGCCGGCGCATGAGCCCGTCGAACGGCTCCCCGGTGACGTCGCTCAGGAGCTGCTGCACCACCACGTAGTGGACGTTGGCCTTGCGGAAGCCGGCGCCGGCCGGCTCGATCCGGGTGACCCCGTCGAGCAGGGCGGTGAGCGAGGGCGCCGGACCGCCCGGGAGGAAACCGCCGCCCGGGGTGGACGACAGGCCGGAGCGGTGCGCCAGCAGCTGCCGCAGCGTCACCGGGCCGTCCCCGGCGGGCACCCGCCAGCCGGTCAGGTAGCGGTTCACGTCCTCGTCGAGGTCGAGCCGGCCCTCGTCGACCAGCCGCAGCACGGCCAGCGCGGTGAGGTGCTTGCTCAGCGAGCCGGCCTGGAACGGCGTCCGCCCGGTGACCGGGACACCCGCCGCGGCCTGGCCGAACGTCTCCACCTCGACGAGTTCGCCGCCGGCGATGACCGCCACGCTCAGGCCCGGCACGTGGTGCCGTTCCATGGCGTCGCGCCATTCCTGGCGGGACACCAGGCCGGGCGCGGCCACCTGCGGCGCGGCCTTGGCGGCGGCCTCGGCCGCGATCTGCTCGTCGACCGCCTCGGCCAGCGCGGCCAGGGTCCGGTGCTGGTACATCATGAACAGCGACAGCGGGAGCCCGCGGCGCTGAGCGGTCGCGACCGCCTTGATCACCAGGATGGAGTGGCCGCCGAGGGCCAGGAAGCCGTCGCCGCGGCCGACCCGCTCGACGCCGAGCAGCTCGGTGAAGACCTCGGCGAGGCCGCGTTCGGTCTCGGTGACCGGCGGCTCGAAGTCGTCCATCGACAGCGTGTGCTCGGGCAGGGCGCGCCGGTCCAGCTTGCCGTTGGCGTTCAGCGGCATGACGTCCAGCTCGACGAACGCGGCCGGGACCATGTAGTCGGGCAGCCGCTCGTCGCAGAACGCCCGCAGACCGGCGGCGGAGCCGACCACGTACGCGGTCAGCCGGTCGTCGACCAGCAGCACCCGCGCCTCGGTGACCGCCGGGTGCTCGTTCAGCACCGCCTCGATCTCGCCGATCTCCACCCGGTAGCCACGGATCTTGACCTGGTCGTCGGAACGGCCCAGGTACTCGACCACCCCGTCACCCCGCCAGCGGACCACGTCACCCGACCGGTACAGCCGGGAGCCGGCCGGACCGTACGGGTCCGGCACGAACCGCTGGGCGGTCAGCGTGGGCCGGTCCAGGTAGCCCCGGGCCACGCCCTCGCCGCCGACGAACAGCTCGCCCACCGCCCCGACCGGGACCCGGTTGAGCCGCTCGTCCAGGACCCGCATCACCATGCCGGGCAGCGGGGCGCCGATCGGCACCACGCCCGTACCGGGGTCGGCGGGCACCCGGTGAATGCAGGTGCCGACGCTGGCCTCGGTGGGGCCGTACTCGTTGACGATCCGGCCGGACGGCGAGTAGCGGCTCGCCAGCGCGCCGGGCAGCGCCTCGCCGGCGACCACCATGACACCCGCCAGGGCGGTGACCCGCTCCGGGCTGAGCTGGTGCGACAGCACCTCCAGGTGTCCGGGGGTGAGCTTGAGGAACGCGTACGGGCCGGCGGCCTCCAGGCGCGCGCCCAGCTCGGACAGGTCCAGATCCTGCGGCAGCATCTCGACCGGCTGACCGGCCAGCAGCGGCGCCCACACGTTCGGCACCACCAGGTCGAAGGCGACCGACGAGAAGACCGCGCCACCGGTGCCGCCGCCGATCAGGGAACCGGCCACCGCCAGGTCCCGGACCGCCCAGCCGACGTGGTTCGCGAGGCCCCGGTGGGAGACCGCCACGCCCTTCGGCTTACCGGTCGAACCGGAGGTGTAGATGACGTAGGCCAACTCGTCCGGGTCGACCTCGACCGGGGTGAAGGCCACCGGCTCCAGACCCTCGACCCGGACCACCGGAACGTCGGCGGCCCGATCGGCATCGGTGACCAGGGCGGCCGCGCCGTCCAGCATCGACTCCACCCGGGCCGCCGGGAAGCCGGGGTCGACCGGCACGTAGGCGGCACCGGCGAACCAGACACCCAGCATCGCGGCGTGCAGCCACGGACCCCGGTCGACCAGCACACCCACCCGGTCGCCACGGGACACGCCCGCCTCCCGGAGCCGCGCGGCGACCGCGCCGGCCCGGCCGGCCAGGTCGGCGAACGACAGCTCGAAGCCGTCGCCGCGGACCGCGACCGCCACCGGGGTACGAGCGGCCTGCTCGGCGAAGGACAGCGGCACCGGACGGTCGGTGACCGCGCCCTCGGCCGCCGACTCCCAGCCGGCGACCGTCTCGGCCTCACCGACCGGCAGGAACACCCGGGTCGCGTCGCCCTCCGGGTCGGCGGCCATCGCCTCCAGCACCGAGCGGTACATCGAGGCGAGCCGGGAGACGTGCTCGCGGGACAGCAGCTGGAGGTTGCAGCGCAGGTGCAGCAGCCCGGGGCCGGTCGAGATGGACAACCCGAACTCGTTGCTGCTGTGGCCGAGGCTGTCGCCGACCGCCACCTCACCGTCCAGGCTGGAGCCCAGGCCGGTGAAGTCGTGGTAGCTGAAGTAGGCCTCGATCATCCGGCCGCCGTCGCCGTGGCTGCGCTCGATCTGCGGCATCGGGAAGTGCCGGTGCTCCCACACCTCCCGCTCCCGGGCGAAGGTGGCCGCCACCAGGTCCCGCCACGTGCGCGCACCCCGGTCGTGGCGCAGCGGCAGCACGTTGAGGAACATGCCGTGCACCCGGTCGGCGTCCGCGGACTCCGGCCGTACGTGGTGGGTGAGCCCGGACAGGAACGACGACTCCGGGGTGAGCCCGCCGAGCACGTTGAGGTGTGCGGCCAGCAGCGTGCTCTTCATCGGGGCGCCGGCCCGCGCGGCGACCGTGCGCAGGCCGTCCGCGAGGTCCGCGAACGGGATGTCCACGACGATCGTGCCGCCCGGCTCGCCGTCCGCGACACCCCAGCCGGCCGGGAGCGAGAACCGCGGGCAGTTCTCCACCTGCGAGCGCCAGAACTCCTGCTCCGTCTCGGAGGCCAGCGCGGCCAGCTCGGCGGCGACCGTGTCGGCGAACCGCAGCGACGGCGGCGTCCATGCGACCGGACGGCCGTCGATCAGGTGGTGGTACGCCTCGAACAGCTCGACGAACAGCGTCCGCCGGCTCCAGCCGTCCAGCACCACGTGCGAGTTGATGGCGGTGAGCTGCCAGCTGCCGTCCGCGCACAGGTGCACGGCGAGTTTCAGCAGCGGCGGCCCGGCCGGATCGAGCGGGTGCCGGCCGGCGTCGGCGACGAACAGCTCGATCTCGGCGGCGGTCTCCGCCTCGTCCAGGCCGCTCAGGTCCGCGACCGGGACGATCACCGGCACCTCGGTGTGCACGAGCTGCATCGGCGTCGAGTAGCCGTCCAGGCTGACGGTGCTGCGCAGCACGTCGTGGCGGGGCGCGAGCAGGGCCGCGGCGGCCCGGAACTTCTCCGCGTCGAACGGGCGGCCGTCGCGGATCCGGACGCTGGTCACCACGTGGTACGGCGGGTGCTCCCCGCCGACCAGCATCTCGACCTGCATGCCGGTCTGCGCCTGGAGCAGCGGGTAGGCGTCGTCCAGGCCGTCCGGCAGCAGCGCCCGGTCGTCCTCGCTGATCAGGCTGAACGGCGCCACCGGGGCGGCCGGGGCGGCGGCGCCCGCACGCTGGGCGAGCAGCGCGCACAGCTCCCCCAGGACCGGGTGCCGCATCAGGTCCTTGACCTCGACGTCGTACCCGTGGTCGCGCAGCGTGCCGATGAGCACGACGGCCCGGATCGAGTCGCCGCCGATGTCGAAGAAGCCGTCGGTGACGCCGGCCCGGTCGATGCCGAGCACCGACTGCCACATCTGCGAGACCGAGGCCTCCAGCGGGGTACGCGGGGCGACGTACTCACCGCCGCTGCGCCACTGGCTCGCCTCCGGCGCGGGCAGCGCCCGCTTGTCCAGCTTGCCGTTGGTGGTCAGCGGGATCGCGGCGATCGGCACCAGCGCGGCCGGGACCATGTACTCGGGCAGGGTGCGGGAGATGGTCTCCCGGATCGCCCGCGGGTCCGGGCTCTGCCCCTCGGCCGCCACGACGTAGCCGACCAGCCGGCCGTCCGCGCCGAGCACGGTGACCGCCTCACGGACCCCGTCGCAGCCGGTGACGGCCGCGCTGATCTCGCCCAGCTCGATCCGGAAGCCGCGGATCTTCACCTGGTCGTCGGCCCGTCCGAAGAACTCGAAGGTGCCGTCCGGGCGCTGTTGGGCGAGGTCGCCGCTGCGGTACATGCGGCTGCCGGCCGGGCCGAACGGGTCCGGCACGAACCGCTGCGCGGTGAGGGCGGCCCGGCCCAGGTAGCCGCGGGCCACGCCGGGCCCGGACACGTAGATCTCGCCGGTGACACCCGGCGGAACCGGGTTGCCGTCCTCGTCCAGCAGGTGCATCTCCAGATCGGAGAGCGGCCGGCCGATCGGATTTCCCGCGCCGGGCGCGAGGTCGCGCTTGGTGAGCCGGTGGTACGTGGTGTGCACGGTGGTCTCGGTGATCCCGTACATGTTGACCAGCGCCACCCGGCCCAGCCCGACCCGGTCCACCCACGGCTTGAGCTCGGCCACCTCCAGCTTCTCGCCCGCGAAGATCACCGCGCGGAGGCTGAGCAGCTTGATCCGCCGGTCGCCGCCGGCCGCCGCGGTGACCACCGACCGGAACGCGGTCGGCGTCTGCGACAGGACGGTCACCTGCTGGTCGACCAGGAGGTCCAGGAAGTCCTCCGGCGAGCGGGACACGTCGCGCGGCACGACCACCAGGCGGCCGCCGAACGCCAGCGCGCCCCACATCTCGAACACCGACACGTCGAAGGCGTACGAGTGGGCCATCGACCACACGTCCGACTCGTCGAAGTCGTAGTGCTCCTGTGCGGTGTCGAGCAGCCGGGTCACGTTGCGGTGGCTGAGCACCACGCCCTTGGGACGGCCGGTCGAACCGGACGTGTAGATGGTGTAGATGACGCCGTCCGGGGTGGACACCCGCGGCGGGTCGTCCGTGCGGCCCTCGGCGGGCGGCAGGACCAGCGTCCCGTCGAACACGTCGGCCAGTCCGGGCGCCAGCTCGGCCGAGGTCACCACGATCCGGGCGCCGGCGTCCGCCAGCACGTAGCCGAGGCGCTCCATCGGGTTGGCCGGGTCCAGCGGCAGGTAGCCCGCACCGGACTTGAGCACACCGAGCAGGGTCGGCACCAGGTCCACGCCGCGTTCCAGGTGCACGCCGACCAGGTCCTCCGGGCCCACCCCGGCGTCGCGCAGCAGCCACGCGAGACGGTTGGCACGGGCGTTGACCTCGGCGTACGTCAGCTCGACGTCACCCGCCACCACCGCGACGGCATCGGGGTCGGCGGCCACGCGGGCCTCGAACAGCTCGTGTGCGAGCGGGTCATCGTCAACGGTGGTGGTCGTCGTCGGCACTGTCGCCTCCTCGTCGAGTCCGGCGGCGATCCCGGTCAGAACCGACCGGTACTGCGCCGCGAGTTGGTCCGCGTACCGCGGAGCGAGCAGCACACCGTCGGTGGCGATGCCGATCCGGCGGTCGCCGAACGCGTGCACCGACAGACCGAAGTCGTTGGCCCGCTGGTTGACCGCCACGCCCTGGTCGACGATCTCGCCGTCGACCTGGTGGAAGTCGATGTAGTTGAAGAGCACGTCGATCAGCCGGCCGTCGACGGCCGCGTCCCGCTGGATGCGGGACAGCGGGTACCGCCGGTGCGCCCAGACCTCGGTCTCCTGCTCCAGGACCCGGGTGAGCAGCTCACGCCAGGTCCGGGCGCCGGCCCGGTGCGGGAACGGCAGCGTGTTGAGGTGCATGCCGAGCACCCGCTCCGCGCCGACCGCCTCGGGCCGCCCGTGGAACACCACACCGGTGTGGAAGGCCGGCGCACCGGTCACCCGGCTGAGCACCTCCAGGTGGGCGGCGAGCAGCAGGGTCTTGAACGGGACACCGGCCTCGGACGCACGGGACCGCAGCTCGGGGGCCAGGTCGTCGATCGGGACGCTCACGCCGTACGCCTCCGGCTTGTCACCCGGCGTGACCGCCCACGTGGCCGGAACCTCGAACCGCGCGTGCCCCTCGACCACCCGCTTCCAGAACGCGGCCTCCTCCGGATCGCGCAGCGACGCGAGCTCCCCGGCGATGACGTCCGCGTAGCGGACGGCAGGCGGCTCGTAGGCGGCGGGCGCGCCGGTGTCGCGGATCTCCCGGTACGCGTTCGCCAGCTCCATCTCGAAGGTGGCGCTGCTCCAGCCGTCGGTGATCACGTGCGAGCAGGTGATCAGCAGCCACCAGGTGGTGTCGTTCTCCACCAGCGCGGCCAGCCGCATCAGCGGCGCGGACCGGAAGTCCATCGGGTTCGCCCGCTCGGCCGCCACCTCGGCGGTGAGCAGCCGCTCGTCGGCGCCCCGGGCGTCCACCACCCGCACCGGCACCGCGGCGGTCCCGTGCACGATCTGCATCGGCACCGAGTAGCCGGTGAGGTGCACCGACGTCCGCAGGTTCTCGTGCCGGGCGGTGATCACCTCGACGGCGCGACGGAACGCGGCCTCGTCGAACGGCCGGCCGTCGGTGATCCGCCGGGCAGCCACGTTGTGGTAGGTCCGGCGGTCGCCGCTGGCGAAGTACTCGGCCACCATGCCCAGCTGGACCTCGCCCAGCGGGTAGGCGTCGACCGTTCCGGCCGGGAGCAGGGCCCGGTCGGCGGCGCTGATCAGCGCGTACCGGTCGGTGACCGCCGGCGCCGCGACGCCCGCGCCCCGGCCGGCCAGGACGGCGGCCAGGTCGGCGACCGTACGCTGGGCGAAGACGTCCCGCACGGTCAGGTCGAAGCCCTGGCCGCGGAGCGCGCCGACCACCGCGACGGCCCGGATCGAGTCGCCACCCCGCTCGAAGAAGCGGTCGCCGCGGCCGATCGGGGCGGTGCCCAGCGCCCGCTGGAACGCCTCCGCGACGGCCGTCTCGATCGCGGTCATCGGGGTGTCGTCGACGGTCTCCGGGCCGGCGGCCGGCGGCTCGGGCAGCGCCCGGCGGTCGACCTTGCCGTTGGCGTTCAGCGGCATGACGTCCAGCTCGACGAACGCGGCCGGGACCATGTACTCCGGGAGGCGCTGCCCGCAGAACGCGGCAACCCCTTCCGCAGACCCGGCTTCCGCAGACCCGGCTTCCGAAGACCCGGCGAGGTACGCGATGAGCCGTCCCCCCACGAGCAGGACACGCGCCTCGGTGACCGCCGGGTGCTCGTTCAGCACCGCCTCGATCTCGCCGATCTCCACCCGGTAGCCACGGATCTTGACCTGGTCGTCGGAACGGCCCAGGTACTCGACCACCCCGTCACCCCGCCAGCGGACCACGTCACCCGACCGGTACAGCCGGGAGCCGGCCGGACCGTACGGGTCCGGCACGAACCGCTGGGCGGTCAG
>NZ_JAGFNS010000010.1:0-6499 GCF_017592555.1 Actinoplanes flavus
GGGGGGGGGGGCCCCGTTCGGCTATTCGCAGGCCTCGAAGGCGTTCGTGATGTAGGTGATCCGCCCGGAGCCGTCCGCCCGGTCGCCGGCCCACATCATCGGCGGCTCCTTCGGCGTGGTGATCCAGTACTTCTGGAAGACGTCGTCCCACCGGGCGGTCGCGCCGGGGATGGTGCGCAGCGCCTTCCGGACGGTCGTCGCGGTCGTCACGTCGTGCGGCAACCGGACGCCGTCCGGCAGCCGTCCGGCGCCGACGGTCCAGCCCACCAGGCGGTTGCCGGTCGGTGCCAGGGCGACCGTCAGCGCTCCCCAGAAGAGATGGCGGCGCGGCTCCGCAGCCGGGTCGAGTTCGCAACCGTCGCTCCGCACGACCCGGTCCGGTGCGCCCAGGGCCTCGCGCAGCACCCGTTCCGCGCGCCGGGCCGAACCGCCGACCTCGACGCCGCCGACCGCCACCGATGTCAGCTCCAGCGGGCGACCGCTCCACAGCGCCACCACGGCCGGGGCGTTGAACAGGGCCGCGACCAGGATCGAGCGCCTCGCCGTCATGTGCCCACCGTAGCGATGAGCGCGTAATTCGTACCAAAAATGGTTTTAATGAGGAAATGCTGATATCTCGTGTCGCGGCCCCGGTGGCCGCGCTGACCACCCTCTTCGCGCTCACCGCCGGCCCGGCCGTCGCCGCACCGGCCCGGGACAGTGTCACGGTCACCGGGACCGGCGCGGTGTACGGCGAGCCCGACATCCTCGTCGCCGACTTCGCCGCCGAGGCCGCCGCGCCCACCGTCGGCGAGGCGCTGGAGCGCGCCAGCGCGGCGGCCACCCGGATGCGCGACACGCTGGTCGGCTCCGGCACGGCCCCGGCCGACCTGCAGACCTCCCACGCCGACATCGGCGCGCAGCGCGACGACAAGGGGAAGATCACCGGCTACACGGTGACGCAGGGGCTCACCGCGAAGATCCGGGACCCGAAGAAGGCCGGGACGCTGCTCACCGCGGCCGTCACGGCGGGCGGGGACGCGGCACGGCTCAACGGCGTGTCGTGGGCGATCGACGACGACACGGCACTGCTCGCCGAGGCGCGCCGGAAGGCGTTCGCCGACGCCGAGGGCAAGGCCGAGCTGTACGCCGGAGCGGCCGGCCGGAAGCTGGGCCGGGTGGTCCGGGTGAGCGACGTGCCCTTCGACGGCGGGGAGCCCGGCGTACCGGACCGGAAGTTCGCCGCGGACGCCGCGATGCCGGTCGAGCCGGGCCGGCAGCAGCTGACCGCGACCGTCACCGTGGAATGGATCCTGCTTCCCTGACGCCCGGTCAGGCGGGCACCACGATCGGGGTTCCGGCGACCGGGTCGTCGACGATCACGCAGGCGAGGCCGAACACCTTCCCGACCAGCTCGGCGGTGATCACCTCGCCCGGGGCGCCCTCGGCGACGATCCGGCCGTCGGCCATCGCGATGATGTGGTCGCAGAAGCGGCTGGCCAGATTCAGATCGTGCAGGACCGCGACGATCGTCCGGCCGGACTCCCGGTTCAGGGTGCGCAGCAGCCGCAGCAGTTCCACCTGATGGTTGATGTCCAGGAAGGTGGTCGGCTCGTCGAGCAGCAGCAGATCGGTGTCCTGGGCGAGCGCCATCGCCACCCAGACCCGCTGCCGCTGCCCGCCGGAGAGCTGGTGCAGGGGGCGGCTCGCCAGGTCGGCGGTGCCGGTCGCGTCGAGGGCGCGGGCCACCGCCTCGTGGTCCTCGCCGGTCCACCGGCGGAACCAGCCCTGATGCGGGTAGCGGCCACGGGACACCAGGTCGGCGACGGTGACGCCGTCCGGCGCGACCGGCGACTGCGGCAGCAGCCCGAGCACCTTGGCGACGTCGACCGTGCTCATCGCGGACATCGGCGTGCCGTCCAGATGGACCGCGCCGGCCCGCGGCTTGAGCAGCCGGGCCAGGCCGCGCAGCAGGGTGGACTTGCCGCAGGCGTTGGCGCCGACGATGGCGGTCACCTTCCCGTCCAGGATGTCGACGTCGAGGCCGCTCACCACGGCCCGGTCGTCGTAGCCGAGGGTGAGGCCCTCCGCGCGCAGCCGTGTCATCCGCCGGCTCCTCTCCGGTTCGTCGTGGCGAGCAGCCACAGCAGGTAGGGTGCGCCGACCGCGCCGGTGACCACACCGGTCGGCAGCGGCGCCGGCATCAGGTGCACGGCGATCAGGTCGGCGGTGAGCAGCAGCGCCGCGCCGGTCAGGGCGGCCGCCGCGATGCCGCCGGTGGCCGGGCCGAGCAGCCGGTTCGCGACCGGGCCGGCGACCAGCGCCACGAAGACGATCGGGCCGGCCACCGCGACGGCGAGCGCGACCAGCAGGACGGCGGTGGCGAGCAGGGCGGCACGGCTCAGCTCGGTACGCGTACCGAGCGCCCGGGCCGTGTCGTCGCCGAGTTCGAGCGCCCGCAGGTGCCGCTGCAACAGCACCGCGACCGGCAGCAGGACCGGCAGGGCGTACAGGAGGATGCGCAGTTCGCTCTCACTGGCCTGACCGACCGAGCCGGTGAGCCAGTGCATGGCCTGCCGCGCCTCGGTCAGTTTCGCGCGGCTCAGCACGTACCCGACCAGGCCGTCGAAGAACGCGGCGACCCCGATGCCGATCAGGATGAACCGGTAGCCGCTGACCCCGTCGCGCCAGGCGAGCAGGTACATGAGCAGGGCCGCGAGCAGGGCGCCGCCGAGGGCGTACGCGCACACGGCCAGCCCCGCCGCCTGGAGGAAGACGATGCCGCCGACCGCCGCGAGGCTGGCGCCGGAGGTGACGCCGACGAAGTCGGGGGAGGCCAGCGGGTTGCGCAGCAGCTGCTGGAAGACGGTGCCGGAGGCGCCGAGGGCGAGCCCGACCGCGAGCCCGGCGCCGGCGGTCGGCAGCCGCAGGCCGCGGACCACGAAGTCGACGCCGGGGTTCGACTCCAGATGCAGGACCGAGACGATCACCTGCCCGGCGGTGAGCCGGAAGCTGCCCACCATCATGGTCAGCACGAACAGGGCGGCCACCAGCAGGGCCAGGACCGTGGTGACGACGGCGGCCCGGACGGATCGCCGGCGCCGGGTCACCCGCAGCACGTCGAGTGTGGCGACGGACATGGTCAGGCCTCCGTGAGCCGGGCGTAGCGGACGATGCCCACGAAGACCGGCGCGCACAGCACCGCGAGGACCACCCCGACCTGGAGCTCGCCGGGCGCGCCGGCCACCCGGCCGATCACGTCGGCGAGCAGCAGGACGACCGGGGCGAGCAGCATCGAGTAGGGCAGGATCCACCGGTAGTCCGGTCCGCACAGGAACCGGGCCAGGTGCGGCACCACCAGGCCGATGAAGACGATCGGCCCGCACGCCGCGGTGGCCGCGCCGGCCAGCAGCGCCACCAGGGCGAACGCGGCGGCCCGGGTGAGCCCGACGCGCTGGCCCAGGCCGCGGGCCACGTCCTCGCCGAGCGCCAGCCCGTTGAGCGCGCGCCCGCAACCCAACGACAGCAGTAGTCCGAGCAGCAGGAACGGGGCGACGCCGGTGAGGATCGGCGCGTACCGGCCGGCCAGCGATCCGACCTGCCAGAACCGCAGCTCGTTGAGCGCGTCCACGTCGGTCATGATGATCGCCGAGGTGACCGAGAGCAGCCCGGCCGTGACGGCCGCGCCGGAGAGCGCCAGCTTGACCGGGGTGGCGCCCTCCCGGCCCATCGACGCGATCGAGTAGACCAGCACGGTGGCGGCGGCCGCTCCGGCGAACGCGAACCAGACGTAGACGCCGATGCCGCGGATGCCGAGCACCGTGACGGCGAAGACCACGCACGCGGCCGCGCCGGCGTTGATGCCCATGATCCCGGCGTCGGCGAGCGGGTTGCGGGTCACTCCCTGGAGGATGGCGCCGGCTACGCCGAGCGCGGCCCCGGCGAGGATCCCGAGCAGCGTACGGGGTACGCGCAGCTCGAGCGTGACGGTGCTGGTGATCGTCTGGTCGCCGCCCAGGTTCCCCAGCGCCCGCAGGACGTCCGGCAGGTCGATCGACCGGGAGCCCTGGGTGACGCTGAGGAACGCGACGGCGGCCAGGATGGCGCAGAGTACGACGAGCCCGAGGGCCCGCTCAGGAGCCGATGTTCTCATCAGCGCCGTTGATCGCGGTGGTCAGCTTCTCCAGTTCGGTCGCGAAGTCGCCGTAGGTGTGCAGCCAGTACGCCGGCCAGGAGACGACCGCGCCGGCCTTGGCCGCCTTCACCTCGAACCAGGTCGGCTGCTTCCTGCCGAACTCGGCGTTCAGCGTGTCCTTGTAGGCGCGCCCGTCCCAGAGGATCAGGTCGGGCTGGTACTTGTCGGCGTTCTCCCAGCTCAGCGTCTCCCAATACGGGAAGTCGGCGTCCGGCGTCGCGGGGTTCATCACCTTGAGGCCCCAGCGCTGGAAGTCGAGCAGCTCGGGGGCGTACCGGGGGTTGGCGACGTACACCTTCTCGTCGGTCGGGGACATCCCGGCCGCGGTCAGGTTCGGCTTCGCGGCGGTGGCCGCCTTGAACGCGGCGACGGCCTTCTCGTACCGCTGCTTGTTCTCGGCGATCTTCGGGTCGTCGACCTTGGCGCCGAGGCTCTTCGCCAGCGCCTCGTAGCCCTCCGCGAGGTCGGCGATCGACTCACCCTGGGTGACACCCACGATGGGGGCGAGCTCGGTGAGCTTCTTGCTCTTCTCGTCCACTCCCTCTTCCAGGCCGGAGTACGCCTTCTCGACCGGCCACCAGTCACCGACGATCAGATCGGGGGCGAGGGAGGCCGCCTTCTCCACGTCGATCTTGCCCCACTCCTCGCCGAGGATCGTGATCCCGGCCAGGTCGAGGTTCTTGAGGTTCGCGTCGGTCTTCACCGGCTCGTCGGCGTAGATGCCGACCGGCCTGATCCCGAACGACATGAGGGCGGCCGCCTCGCCGGCGTGCGCGATGATCCGGGTGGGGGTCTTCTCGGCCGTCACGGTCTCGCCGTTGCCGCTCTTGAAGGACCAGGGGCCGGCCGCCGCGGGAGTATCGGGTTCATCGGTGCCGCCGCCACAACCGGCGAGCAGCACGCCGACTGTCGCGACGGCCAGGATCGAACGCCAGGTGTGCATCGGGGGGCCGTCCATTCTCACGCGGATCGTCAGTTAGGGAAGGCTAACCATAGTTCAAAGGATTTGCATAGCCGAGTTCCGAAAGTTCCGAGACCGTCCGATGCGGATGCATCCGGCGTACTGTCCAGGACTTACGCGAATGCCTGTTGAGGTCGATCTCGGTATTTACGAAACTTCCCCGAAAGTTGTTGACACGGTTAGGGGTAATGACGAAGCTCAATTTCGTAACATTCCCGTCCCCGTGGGGCTGCTTCCCCGACAGCCCCTCAAGAGGAGGAAAGGCCCACATGTCCGAAGAAATCCCCCGTCGGCGCGGGCGTGTCCGCCTGCTGACCGCCGCTCTCTGCACCGCCGCGATGGCGATCGCCGGGGTCTCCGTGGCCACGGCCGCACATGCCGAGGCCGACCGGACGGTCAGCTCGAACACCACCGGAACCCACAACGGCTACTACTTCTCGTTCTGGAAGGACAGCGGCAACGCGAGCATGACGCTGCGTGCCGACGGCCGGTACTCCAGCAGCTGGGACCGCAGCACCAACAACTGGGTCGGCGGCAAGGGCTGGGCCACCGGCACCCGCCGGACGATCACCTACTCGGGCACCTACAACCCGGGCAACAACAACACCTACCTCGCCCTGTACGGATGGACGCGCAGCCCGCTCATCGAGTACTACATCGTCGAGAACTTCGGCAGTTACAACCCGAGCAGCGGCGCCACCCGGATGGGCACGGTCACCACCGACGGCGGCACCTACGACATCCTGCGCAGCCAGCGGGTCAACGCGCCGTCGATCGACGGCACCCAGACGTTCTACCAGTTCTGGAGCGTCCGGCAGTCGAAGCGCAGCTCCGGCACCATCACGATCGCCAACCACTTCGACGCGTGGGCCCGGGCCGGCCTGAACCTCGGCACCAACCACAGCTACCAGATCATGGCGACCGAGGGCTACCAGAGCCAGGGCAGCTCGGACATCACGGTCCGCGAAGGCGGCACCACGACCCCGACCAGCCCGACCACGCCGCCCCCGGGCGGCGGCGGCAACTGCACCGCCACCCTGTCGGCCGGCCAGCAGTTCGGTGACCGGTTCAACCTCAACGTCGCGGTCAGCGGCACCAGCAACTGGAACGTCACCCTCAACCTCAACGGCGGCCAGAGCATCCAGAACAGCTGGAACGCCGCGGTCAGCGGGACCACCGGGTCGGTCACGGCCCGGCCGAACGGCAGCGGCAACAACTTCGGCGTGACCATCATGGCCAACGGCAACTGGACCTGGCCCACCGTCACCTGTACCACGAGCTGATCCCCCGATCGGGACGCGGCGGCCCCCCCGCCCCCCCGGCCCCCGCGGGGGGGGGCGGACCACCACCCGTGGGGGGCGGGG
>NZ_JAGFNS010000010.1:6509-17534 GCF_017592555.1 Actinoplanes flavus
CGCCCCCCCCCCCCCCTGACCCACGCGCTTACCCCCCGACCGGGCCGCGGCGCCCCCCCGCCCGCCGCGTCACCGTCGGGTGCGGACGATCAACAACCGTGTCGGATCTGTTCAGAAGCTGTGATCTTCGTTACGGTACCGACTGTGACGATGCGTAAGGGCGTCAATCGAGTGCTGCGGAACCTCACCGGGTACGAGCTGCGCAAGCCGAAGCCGCCGGTGCGGAAGGCCGCCCCGAAGCCCCAACCCGCCCCCGAGCCCGCCGCCGCCAAGCCCGCGGGGCCTCCCGAGATCAAGTTTCCGGTCGACTACGACGAGGCCGCCCGGGCCACCATCCGTGCCGTCAAACCGTGGACCATGACGTCGCCGGAGAAGCTGAACGCCCTCGTCTACGCGGTCCGGTACGTGGCCCGCCACCGGATCCCGGGCGACATCGTCGAGTGCGGAGTGTGGCGCGGCGGCAGCATGCTGGCCATCGCCAAGACCCTCGCCGAGGCCGGTGACACCGACCGCCACCTGCATCTCTACGACACGTTCGAGGGTATGAGCGAGCCCACCGAGCACGACAAGCGGCACGACGGCCGCAGCGCCGCCGAGATGCTGGAGACCAGCGACAAGAGCTCCGGCGTGTGGGCCTACGCCTCCCTCGAGGACGTGCGGGCCACGATGAGCGGGGCGGACTACCCGGCCGACCGGATCCACTACTACAAGGGCAAGGTCGAGGACACCATCCCCGGCGACGCCCCCGAGCGGATCAGCATCCTGCGCCTCGACACCGACTGGTACGAGTCGACCCGCCATGAGCTCGAACACCTCTGGCCGCGGCTGGTGCCCGGCGGTGTCCTGCTGCTCGACGACTACGGCTGGTGGGACGGCGCGAAACGGGCCGTCGACGAGTGGCTCGACGAGGTGAATCCGCAACTGCTGCTGCTGCGCATGGACGAGGGCCGGGTCGGAATTAAGCAGATGCTCAGCTAGCTTCGCTCAATCCTCTGACATCCCTTCCGATGGGAAGAGCACCGCCGGGCGTGCCGGCGCGCCGGAGGGGAGAGTGCACCATGCGTATCGCAGATGTCAGTGTAGGTAAGCGCCTCGGCGCGTCCTACCTGCTGCTCACCGCGCTGATCGTCACGTCGGCGGGAGCCGGCTGGTGGGGCCTGGGCCAGCAGGCCGACGCCGAGGCGGAGCTCGCTGTCCTGGAGCAGGTGCGCGACGACATCCAGGCCGCCAAGTACGCCGCGTCGGACGTGACCGGATGGCAGGGGCTCTGGGTCGCCGACGTGGGCGCCTACGGGTACGAACAGTCCGTGGGCCCCGACGGCTTCAACCGGCAGGGCGAGCTGAAGTCGAAGGACGCCCTCTACGCCGGTCTCGAAGCCACGAACACGGCAGGCATGACCGAGGCCGAACGGGCTCAGTTCGAGCAGCTGAAGCCGGCCTGGGACGACTTCTTCGTCTGGGACGACACCATCAACAAGTGGCTGTCCGAGGACACCAAGGCCTCCCGGGCCAAGGCGATGGACAGCATCAACGGCGGTGCGGCGTCGGAGGCGTACGGCAAGGTGCTGGACATCACCGCGGAGCTGGACGAATCGGTCAACGCCCGCGTCGAGGGAGTGCGCGCCGACGTCGAGCGGATCAAGAACACCGCGACGACGGTGCTGGGCGGCACGCTCGCCGTCGCCGTGATCCTCGCGGTGCTGATGGGCACCCTGGTCACCCGGTCGGTGGTCCGCCCGCTCAACGTCGTGGTCGAGGGGCTCAAGCGCCTCGCCCACCGGGACCTCACGGTACGCGTGGGCCTGGACCGCCGGGACGAGCTCGGCCGCCTCGGCGCCACCCTGGACCAGACCGCCGACGCGCTGCGCGAGACGGTGTCGGCGATCGCCGGGCACGCCGGAACCGTGTCGTCGGCGTCGAACGAGCTGTCCTCGGTGTCGGCGCAGATCGCCGGCGCCAGCGCCGAGATGGACACGCAGGCGGCCGCGGTGGCGTCGGCGGCCGGCAGCGTCTCCGGCAACGCGCACACCCTCCAGGCCGGAAGCTCGGAGATGGCCCAGGCCATCGACGACATCGCCCGCAGTGCCGGCGAGGCGGCGCGGGTGGCCGGCGAGGCCGTCACCGTGGTCGAGCAGACCAACCAGACGGTCGGCAAGCTGGGCGACTCCTCGGCCGAGATCAGCAACGTGGTCAACATGATCACCTCGATCGCCGAGCAGACGAACCTGCTGGCGCTCAACGCCACCATCGAGGCCGCCCGCGCCGGTGAGCTCGGCAAGGGCTTCGCCGTGGTGGCCGGCGAGGTCAAGGAGCTGTCCCAGGAGACCGCCCGGGCCACCGAGGACATCGCCCGGCTGGTCAAGGCCATCCAGCAGGACACCTCGAACGCGGTCGGCGCGATCAGCGAGATCGGCGGCGTGGTGGCCCGGATCTGCGACTTCCAGACGCTGATCGCCGCGGCCGTGGAGGAGCAGACCGCCACCACCAGCGAGATGGGCCGCAACGTCGTGGAGGTGGCCGACAGCAGCGAGGCCATCGCCACCAACATCGCCGGTGTGGCGACCGCGGTGGGCTCGACCGTGACGGTGGCCAACCGTGCCCGGTCGAACGCCGAGGGCCTGGCCCGTACCAGCACCGAACTCCAGGAGCTGGTGGCCACCTTCACCCTGTGAGGCGTGTGGAATTCTTCTTCACATGTCGATTCTTGGCCGGTTCCTCGCCGCCGCTCTGGTCCTGATGCTGACCGCCTGCGGCGCCGGGGAACCGGCTCCGGTCGTCACCGCCAGCCGTACGCCGGTTCCCGAAGCCACGGTGGAGGCCACCACGGAGTCCGGCCGCGCGACGCCCGGGGCACGCGCTTCCGGATCGCTGCCGCCGGTGGTGCGGCACGGGCCCCGCGACACGGAGAAGGTCGCGCTCACCTTCGACGCCGACATGACCGACGCGATGAAGGCCCGGCTGAGCAACGGCACCGTGTCCTCCTACGCCAACCTGCGCCTGCTGGCCCTGCTGGAGACGCGGCGGATCCCGGCCACCTTCTTCGTGACCGGGCAGTGGGCCGAGCAGTACCCCGACGTCACCCGCCGGATCGCCGGGAACCCGCGCTTCGAGATCGCCAACCACAGCTACGAACACGCGGCCTTCACCGGCGACTGCTACAACCTGCCGCGACTCGCGCCCGGCGAGATGACCGGCGACGTCGACAAGACCTTCACGACCCTTCATCCGTACGGCGGACGCCAGACCCGCTACTTCCGGTTCCCCGGGCTGTGCCACGACCGGGCGGCCCTGCGGGCGCTGGCCCCGCTCGGGGTGACGGTGGTCGACGGTGACGTGGTCAGCGGTGACCCGTTCGCCCGCGGGGCGGGCCCGGTCATCGACGCCGTGCTGTCCCAGGTGAAACCGGGCTCGATCGTCATCATGCACATCACCGAGGCGAACGCCCGCTACACCGACGACGCCCTGCCCGCGATCCTGGCCGGTCTGCGCCGCCGCGGTCTGGAGCCGGTCACCCTCTCCGAGCTGCTCGCCTAGACCGGCGCTGGCCGGTGGGTGGTGGCCCGCCCGCCGGCCGCGAACGCGATCACGCCGGCCCACCCGGCGAGCACCGCGAGCCCGGCCCACCACGGCAGCGGGAAGTACCCGGCCGACGGCGCGTAGTGGGCCAGCACCTGCGGATACTCCACCTCGGTCTGCTTCACCGCGAACCCGGCGGCCGGAGTGACCCGCAACAGCCACCGCGCGAGCGGATCCGGCAGCAGCGGTACGGCGGTGACCGTGTACGGCACCACCACCAGCAGCAGCGCGAGCGCCCAGCCGTACCGGAACAGCGACCCGAGCCCGTAGGCGAGCACCGCGCACAGGCCGACGGCCACGGCGAGCCCGGCGACCACCCGGACGCTGTCCAGCTCACCGGTCACCGCGAGGACGGTCCCCACCGACAGCAGGCCGGTGACCAGCGCCGCCGCGCCGACGGTGGCGGCCCGCCGCGGCTCGAAGGGCGCCGACCGGCCGTGGCGGGCGGCCGTCACCAGGATGATGACCAGGGCGACGGCCAGCCCGGTGAGGGCCGCGTCGGCGCCCGGGTCCGGGTCCTCGCCGAGCGGCCCGATGTCGCCGGTGCCGCTGATCGTGACCACCCCGTCCGCCTGCACCGCCCCGGCCGGGTTGTGGTGCTTCTCCCAGTCGGTCACGTTCATCTCGCCGACCGGCTCGCTGGTCCAGGAACCGCCGCCCGCCACGGTGACGTTGTCGAACACGCCCACCGCCTGCGTGAAGCGGCCCTGGCCGATCCGGCCGCCGAGCCCCACCTCCTGGAGGGTGAGCCCGTGCGGGGAGGCCGCGAACAGCCCGACCTGGACGGTGTCCGGCAGCCCGTCGAGTTCGGCCGATCCGACCTCCTGCCACCGGACACCGTCGGCCGACTCGGCGCCGGTGATGGTGTCGCCGGAGCGGGTCAGGCGCAGCCAGCGCGGGTTGCCGGCGGACACGCCGCCGGGCCGTCCGGCCACGTCGTGACGGTAGTCGTGCTGGAACCGGACCCCGTGCTCGCCGGTCATCATGAGCGCCGCGTAGCGGGAGCCCGGCCGGAGCCCGTCCTTGACGATGATCCCGGTCTTCGCCCACGGGACCAGGCCGGGGACGATCTCGTCGTGGTCCGGCGGGGGATAGGTGATGGTGCCGGTCATCGACGTCAACCGGACCGTGATGGCGCCCTGCGGCCCGAGGTCGCCGTGCAGGAACCAGAACCGGTCGCTGACCACGTCGCCGTCGCCGGAGACGGGGACCGGCGGGCACGGGCCGGGGTCGCAGGACATGTCGATGGCGGAGGTGGACAGGACGCCGAGCGCCACGACGGAGACGGCCGCGGCGGCGAGGGCCACGATCCGGCCCGGGCGGAGGAGGTCTGCGCGGAACATGACCGGATTTCTAGGCGCCGGTCGCTAACACGGCCCGAACGTGGACTGTCACGCCGCTGTTAGGTCCGGCCCGGCATGCTGTAACAATGTTCCGGTCGCGTCTGGCCACCGTGGGGACCCGGTTCACGGTCCTCTACGCGGCCGTCTTCCTCGGGTCCGGGGTGCTGCTGCTGGCGGTCGCCCTGGCGTTCTCCGGCGGCAGCAGCACCACGATGGCGCCCGTCCAGCAGCAGGGCGGCCCGGCCGCGGCGCGACAGCGGATCGCGGCGCTGGAGGAGCAGCTCGACGCCGTCCACGGGGAGCAGGCCCGGCGGCTGGTGTTCGGGTTCGCCGTGGCCCTGTTCGTGATGGCCGTCCTCTCGCTGCTGCTGGGGCGGCTGATGGCCGGCGCCGTGCTGTCGCCGGTCCGCTCGATCACCGCGGTCACCCGCCGCATCTCCGCCGACAACCTGCACGAGCGGCTCGCCGTGCACGGCCCCGACGACGAGGTGAAACAGCTCGCCGACACCATCGACGGGCTGCTGGAACGGCTGGAGGCGTCGTTCACGGCGCAGCGCCGGTTCGTCGCCAACGCCTCGCACGAGCTGCGCACCCCGCTCGCCACGATGCGCGCCACCCTGGACGTGGCGGTCGCCAAACCCGACCCGGCCGCCGCGACGCTCGTGCTCGCCGGGAAGCTGCGCATCCAGCTCGACCGGGTCGACCACCTGCTCGACGGTTTCCTGACGCTGGCCCGCGCCCAGCACGGCGGCACCGGGGAGGCGGCGCCCAACGACCTGGCCGAGCTGGTCGCCGCGGCGCTGCGGGACCGGGCCGCCGAGGTGTCCGCCCGGCGGCTCGCGGTCACCGTCGAACTCCCGGCCGGCAGCGTGGCGCGCGGCAACCCGGCGCTGCTGGCCCGGCTCGTGGCGAACCTCGTCGACAACGCGGTCACCCACAACGTGGACGACGGGTGGGTCCGGATCACCGGCGGTGAGTCCGAACTGATCGTGGAGAGCGGCGGCCGGGTCTTCGCGCAGGATCAGGTGGACCGGCTCACCGGCGCGTTCGAGCGGCTCGGCGAGGAGCGGGTCGGCTCGTCCGGGCTGGGGCTGTCCATCGTGGCCGCCGTCGTCGCGGCCCACCAGGGCACGCTGGAGCTGACCGCCCGCCCGGACGGCGGCCTGCGGGCGGCGGTGCGGCTGCCGTGAGGATCCTCGTGGTGGAGGACGACCACGCCCTGGCCGACGTGGTGGTGGAGGGGCTGACCGATGCCGGGATGGCGGTCGACGTCGCCCACGACGGGCTGAGCGCCGCCGGGAAGATCGAGCTCACGCCGTACGATGTGGTGGTTCTCGATCGTGATCTGCCCGGCCTGCACGGCGATGTCCTGTGCCAGATGATCACGGACCGCCCGGACCGGCCGATGGTGCTGATGCTCACCGCGGCGGGCGAGCCCGGCGACCGGGTCAGCGGGCTCACCCTGGGCGCCGACGACTACCTGGCCAAACCGTTCCACTTCCCGGAGCTGATCCTGCGGGTCCGGGCGCTGGCCCGTCGGCGACCGGACGCCCGGCCGCGCACCCTGCGGGCCGCCGGGATCGAGCTGGATCCGGTCCGCCGGACCGTGGTCCGCGACGGCCGTCAGCTGCCGCTGTCGGTGAAGGAGTTCGCCGTGCTGGAGGCGCTGCTGCGGGCCAGCCCCGGCTTCCTGAGCGCGGAGACCCTGCTGGACAACGTGTGGGACGAGCACGCCGACCGGTTCACCAACACGGTCACCGTGACGGTCGGCCGGCTGCGGCGCAAGCTCGGTGACCCGCCGGTCATCACGACCACGCCGGGGGTGGGCTACCGGATCGCCTGACCGCTCGGCGCCGTCAGCGCCTTCGCCCGGCCCTTTCGGCGCCGGAGCATCCACAGCAGGACCCCGGCGGCCAGCACCGCCCCGGCCACCGGCAGCAGGGCGGCGGCGATCAGGCCGTACCGGAGCCAGTCGGTGTCCGGAGGTCCCGGATCGCCGAGCGGGTTGCCGGTCACCGGCGGCACGTCGGCGGTCAGGGCCGCGTAGGCGTCCACCACGCCGTGCCCGCGCCCGTAGTCGATGTCGGCGATACCCGGGCCGGGCGGCACCCCGGTCGCCAGCAGCCGGTTGATCACCGCCCCGGCCGGCAGGTCCGGGTACCGCGACCGGACCAGCGCCACCACCCCGGTGACCAGCGCGGCCGCCGTCTCGTTGCCGCTGTTCGGGACGAGCTCCGCGTAGCCGCCGCCGTCCGGGTCGAGCACGATGACGCCCTCGTCCCCGGCCGCGTTGCTGTTCGGGCCGGGCGCCCGCAGGTCCGCCCCGATCGTCGACCGCAGCCGCCCGGCCACCTCGCCGTCGCCGGTGACGCCGCCGGCCACCAGCACCCCGGTACGCAGGTTCGCCGGGAGGTCGGCCACGTCGTCGAGGGCCATCACCACCACGACGTCCTTCGACTGCGCGTACCGGATGCCGTCGAAATCGGCCGTCAGGTCGTCGGTGATCGCGGTGTTGAGATAGAGCACGCCCGCCCCGGAGTCGGCCAGCCAGCGGATCGCCTTCTCCAGGTCGTCCCGGTGGTGCGCGTTCAGCGGCTGCACCGACACGGCCGGGGCGGCGCCGACGATGCCGCCGCGGGCCGCGATCAGGCCGATCTCCTCGGTGGCGTGGCGGTCGGTGGCCGGCTCGCCGGGCGGCGTCTGCTGCATGCCGCCGAGGATCGTGTCCGGCGCGACCCGCACGGTCGGCAGCACGGCGTCGCCCAGATCGGGATGCGGCATCGGGGCGCTGCTGGTCAGCACGCCGACGGTGACGCCCTCGCCGCGGCTGATCCGGTGCGCCTGCGGCGCCTTGATGACGTCGAGATACCACTGCTCGTCGCGGGGCGCGGCGGCGGCCGGGTCCCCGGGGAGCGTCAGCAGGGACGCGAGCAGAAGGCCTCTGATCCACTTCGTCGGCACAGCGGATGGTAGCTTGACGCCGCAAGTTTCATCGACAAGGCTCACCATTGAGCAACCTCAATTTTGTGGACGTTCGGCCCATGCCGCCAAGCCGCACATCTGATGTCGGATGCGAAGTGACCGGTAACGACCGTCCATAAAGGAGGTTCCGTGCGCACACCATCCCGTGCGTTGGCGGGCACCACCACAGCCCTGGTCGCCGCGGTGCTCGTGCTCTCGCCAGGATCCGGCGGAAGCGCTGCCCCGGGCGCCGCCATCCCCAGCCGGGCCGAGACCCCGGAGATCCACGCCGACCACGATCACGGCGATCTCATCGACAACCGCAAGGGCCGCGTCGCACCCAGCGCCGAACAGCGGACGCTGGCCGCCGAGGCCGACGCCTCCGCCCGGTGGAACACCTTCGGCACCCCGGCCAGCCTCACCGCCACCACCGCCGAGCCGCTCGCCGAAGGCCTGCCCGCCGAGCCCGTCGCCGCGGCCCGCGCCTACGTGAACGGCAACCTCGACGTCCTCGGCATCACCGCCGCGGCCGCCGGCTCCCTCGAACTGCTCACCGCCCGCAAGCTCGGCGAGGGCGACGTCGTGCTGCTGCGCCAGCGCTTCGGCGACCTGGACGCCGGCCGCGACGGCCTGATCTCCATCGGCCTCCGCGACGGCAAGGTGTGGCACGTCAGCTCCTCACTGGCCCGCGACGCCGCCGCCCCGCAGCCGGCCACCCTGACCGCCGCCGAGGCCGAGCGCATCGCCGCCGCCGACGCCGGCATCACCGGCCCCACCCTGCTGGGCACCAAGCTCGTCGCGGTGCCGACCGCCGACCGTGGCGCCCGCGCCGCCTACCAGGTCGCGTTCGGGGCCGGCCTGTCCAGCGCCGACCCGGTCGCCTACACCACCTGGGTGGACGCGCGCGACGGCGGCATCCTGGTCCGCGAGGACATCGTCGACCACGACGCCGACAACCCCGAATGGGACGTCTTCCCCAACTCGCCGCGCACCGACTACTCCTCCCGCGACACCCGCCGGAGCTGGTGCTGGGCGCCGCAGCGGGGCTGTGACGAGGTCGTCGCGACCCCGGCGTCCCCGCAGGCGTGGGACGTCGACCCGGCCACCGGCGCGCCGACCAACACGACCAGCGGCAACAACGCGTTCGCCGTACACAACTGGCTGTCCAACGACCCGTTCACGGTCGGCACCGAACGGGCCACGCCCAGCCCGGCGCGCGAGTACACGTACCCGTGGACCAACCAGTGGCACGACACCAAGTGCGCGCCCACGGTCTTCGACTCGGCCGCCCGCAACGACATCGACGCGGCCCGGGCCAACCTGTTCGTGCAGCACAACCGGATGCACGACTGGTCGTACCACCTCGGCTTCACCGAGGAGACCTGGAACATGGAGGGCGACGGCGGCGACCCCGAACAGGGCAACGCGCAGGCCGGCGGCATCAGCGGCGGCCCGCCGGACTTCCTGGCCCGCAACAACGCCAACCAGATCACCCCGCCCGACGGCGAGGCCCCGATCACGAACATGTACCTGTGGCAGCCCATCGCCGGCTCCTTCTACTCGCCGTGCGTCGACGGCGACTACGACATGTCGGTCATCGGCCACGAGTACACGCACGCCATCACCAACCGCATGATCGCCGGCCCGGACGCCGGCCTCAGCTCCCCGCAGGGCATGAGCGAGAGCTGGTCCGACCAGCTCGCCGTCGAGTACCTGGCCGAGCACGGCTACGCCCCCCGGGGTGCCCGCGGCTTCACCGTCGGCGAGTACGTGACCGGTGACCCGGTCGCCGGCATCCGCAACTACAACATGAGCAGCGGCGCCAACCGGCTCAACTACAGCTCGGTCGACTACGACTTCGTCGGGTTGCAGGTGCACGCCTCCGGTGAGGTGTGGACCGCCACCAACTACGACATCCGGTCCGCGTTCATCAAGCGGTACGGCTACGGCAGCTCCGCCCTCCAGAAGGCGTGCGCCAACGGGAAGAAGGCGGTCACCTCCTGCCCGGGCAACCGGCGCTGGATCCAGCTCGTCGTCGACTCGTTCCTGCTCATGGCCAACAGCGCCAACAGCCAGGTCGACGCCCGTGACGCGCTGCTCGCCGCCGACCGGATCCGCTTCGGCGGCGCCAACCAGGACATCCTGTGGAACGCGTTCGCCAAGCGCGGCCTCGGCGAGGGCGCGGCCAGCAACGGCGCGGGCGACGTCGACCCGAAGCCGAGCTTCGCCTCCCCGCACGCCAAGGAGGCGACCGTCACCTTCCGGCCGGTCGACGAGCACGGTAAGCCGGTCACCGGCGCCAAGCTGTTCGTCGGCGACTACCAGGCGCGGGCCGTCGCGGTCGCCGACACCGACCCGGCCACCGCCCTGCCCGACACGGTGAGGCTGGTGCCCGGCACCTACGCGTTCGTCGCGCAGGCGCCCGGCCACGGCCACGCCCGGGTCTCCCCGGAGTCGCTGCGCTCCGGCGAGAAGGAGAGGCTGACCGTGAAGCTGCCGCGCAACGTCGCCTCGGCGGCCAACGGCGCGACCGCCGTCGGCGACGGCGTCAACCTGGCCCGGCTCCTCGACGACGACGAGGCCACCAACTGGGCCTCGCTCGGCAGCGCGGTGGCCGGCAAGGGCGTCAGCGTGGACCTCGCAGGTGACGCCCAGAAGGTCCGGCGGGTCCAGGTCAGCGCCATGCTGCGCCCGGCCGTCGCCGGCGACGCCGACGCCGGCACGCAGGCCCGGGTGACGGCGCTGCGCCAGTTCAAGGTGCTCGCCTGCACCGCGTCCGCGACGGTCACCTGCTCGGCCCCGGCCGACTTCACGACCGTCTACACCAGCAGGCGGGACGCGTTCCCGGCGGTGGCGCCGCGACCCCGGGCGCCGCAGCTGATCATCCGGTCCTTCGACATCCCGGACACCACGGCCACCCACCTGCGCATCGAGGCCGTGACCAACCAGTGCACCGGCGCCCCGGACTACGCCGGTGAGCAGGACAACGACCCGCGCGCCAACACGGACTGCGCCACGGCCAGCCCGCAGGCGCTCAACGTGCGCATCGCCGAGTTCCAGGCGTTCACGCGCTGACCGCGGACGGTGGGCGGGCCCCCGGGCCCCCCCCCCCCGGGCCGCGCACGGCGCCGTACGGCGGGGGGAT
>NZ_JAGFNS010000010.1:17544-294406 GCF_017592555.1 Actinoplanes flavus
CCGCCCGCCCCCCACGGGCCCCCGCGCCCGGTCCCCGCGGGCCCGGGCCCCCCGGGGGGGGGGGGGGGGCCCCCGGGCCCCCCCCACCCCGGTCAGCGCACGTCGCCGTACGGCGTGGGGATGAACCGCAGCGGCAGGTCGGGAGCGAGATAGCCGTTCTCGGCCCGCCGTTTCGGCAGTTTGATGTCGCGCGGCTTGAGCGGCTCGTACGGCACCTGGCTCAGCAGATGCGTGATGATGTTGAGCCGGGCCCGCTTCTTGTCGTCGGTGTACGCGATGAACCAGGGCGCCCAGGAGGTGTCGGTGGCGGCCAGCATGGCGTCACGGGCCCGCGAGTACTCGTTCCAGCGGCTGTACGACTTCAAATCCATGTCGGAGAGCTTCCAGATCTTCCGCGGGTCGTGGATGCGGCTCTCCAGCCGGCGGGTCTGCTCGTCCGGGCTGACCTCCAGCCAGTACTTGAGCAGCAGGATCCCGGAGTCGGTCATGGCCTTCTCCCAGGTCGGCACGATCTCCAGGAACCGCTCGGACTCCTCCGCCGTGCAGAAGCCCATCACCCGCTCGACGCCGGCCCGGTTGTACCACGACCGATCGAAGATCACGACCTCGCCGCCGGCCGGGAGCCGGGCGATGTAGCGTTGCGCGTACATCTGGCTCTTCTCCCGCTCGGTGGGAGTGGGCAGGGCGACCACCCGGAACACCCGGGGGCTGACCCGCTCGGTGATGCGTTTGATGGTGCCGCCCTTGCCGGCCGTGTCGCGGCCCTCGAACACCACACAGACCTTGGTGCCGGTCGCCTTGACCCACTCCTGCATGGCGACCAGCTCACCGTGCAACCGCCGCATCTCCCGTTCGTACTCGATCCGCTTCATCCGTTCCACCGGAGCGACCTGAACCGTGTCCTTGGGGTGATGTTTGTTCTTCTTTTCCTTCTTGCTCATGGTTACGTCTCCCGGATGCCGGCCTCGCGTGGTGTAATCGGCAGCCTGGCGCGATCGCGGCCCCGGCGCGTCATCCGCGCGGGATGAGCCGATGAGAATCGGCCCCTCCGGCGACCGCCGACCCCGGTAGCGTGGGTCAGCCCGCCAGCACCGTGCGCAACCGGCGCGCCTCCTTGAGCAGCCGGCTCCCGCCCGCCCGGCCGGCCACCTCGGCCAGCCCCGGGATGTCGTCGTGGGCGCCCACCTCGCCCGCGACCTGCGTGGCCAGCTCCAGAAGGTCCGGCAGGCCGCGCGGCCCGGCCGTCAGCAGCCCGGGCAGGGCCGCGGTCAGCAGCTCCCACAGCGCCCGGGACGCGCCGCCGCGATGGACTTCGGTCAGGGCCGCGACCACCCGGGTCAGCTTCACCGCACCGTCGGCGCACAGGTCGGCGACCTCGGCGCCGACGCCCGCGCCGATCGGTTCGTCACCGGCCGCCAGGATCAGGAACGCGTCGACGGCGGCCAGCCGGTCCGGCTCGTGGCGGGCGCCCAGACCGTAGGCCACGGCCAGGGTCAGGGCCGGCCCCACCGGCCCGGAGCACTCGGCCAGCTGCGGCAGCACCGGCCCGTCACCCTTGGCGTCCATGTCGGCGTGCGCCGCGATCACCGGCAGCACCCAGGCGGCGAGCACCTCCCGATGCTGCGGCAGCGCCGCCGCCATGATGTCCGGGGGCGCCGAGAAGTCGCGGGGATAGTACGACGGCACGTCGCTGCGGGTCAGGTTGACGAGCAGGCCGCCCAGCAGATGCTCGACCGGCCGCGACTCGTCGAGCCGGGCGACCACCCGCCGCGTGAGCGGGGGCGTCCCACCGTACGCATACCGCCCGTCCTTCCCGGTCTGCGGCCACCGGGTGCTGACCGGATCGGGCAGCCCACCCTCCTTGAGCCAGACCGCGAACCGGCGGCCCGCCGCCGACGTCAGCTCCGTGGCCGCGGTCATCACCTCGGGGCCGGCCTCCCGCGGCACCCGCAGCAGCGCCTGCTCGAAGTCGATCGGCCACGGCTCCCGCCCGGCCGCCTCCGCCCGGACCAGCCGCTCCAACAGGACCGCCGCGTCGAGGACCCCGGTCACCCGGGTGGGCGTGGCCATCAGCTCCCCGGCCGGCTCGGCGGACACCCGCTCGGCCAGCTCCCGGACGCGCAGCTCGAGGAGGCTGCCGGGCCCGCCCCGCAGCGACTGCCGGGGGCCGGAACCGAACACCCAGGCATTGCGCACGTTGTCCGACGACGCCGAGCTCCTGGGCTGGCCGAGCAGCACCCGGATCACGTCGCCGAGGAGCGCGTTGCGCAGGAACTCGCCGCTCCAGCCGTGGTCGGTCAGCTCCGCCCAGTGCCGGTCGTAGATGGGCCGCAGGGACTCGGCGACCGGCACCCCGGACGCGGGCAGCGCCACCAGCGCGGCCAGCACCCGCTCCCACCCGACGGCGGTCCCCCCGTGCAGCAGGGCGACGATCTCGGTGGCCAGCTCGGCGCCGCTCGTGATGGGCGGCGGCATCGCGGCGGCCGGCGCCGGCGGGGCGAGCTCCACCACGCCGGGCGCGGCGGTCTCCGGAGCGGCCACCCCGAACAGCCCGGCGGCCCGCACCGGCAGGTCGCCGCCGAGGGCGCCGGCGGCATCGGCGATCCGGGCCACGGTGCCGGCGTCGAGCCGGGCCACCTGACGGGCGACCAGGTTGAGCGCCCGCTCCTGCACGTCGAGCGTGGGATGACCGAACGCCACGGCGACGGTCTCCATCAGCTCACCGGCTCGCCCGGGGGCCCGGCGGACCACCCTCTCCAACCAGGAGAGCTGCGCCTTGACCAGGCCCTTCTCCGTCCGGAGCAGGGTTGCGGCGCTCGCCTCGATCAGGGTCTCCAGCTCCAGGCGGCCGGCGTCGTCGAGCGCGCGCAGGGCCCGCTGGGCGAGACCGGCGATCGCGGACGGCGCCCCGGCCAGGAGCCGGGCGTAGTCGTGGGTGAACCCGGCCAGCTCGTCGACGGTCGGCGCGAGAGCGTCGTGCAGCATCGCGAACGGCCGCAGCAGGGCCGGGCGGTCGCCGCGGGCCAGCCGGTCGACGGTGGCGGCGAGGACGGTCGCCCGGTCCAGGCGCCCGTCGGCCACCAGCGTGGCGAGGGCGGCGGGGGAGCGGGGCGTGGTGCTCCACTGCCCGCCGTCCCAGTGGCCGCCGGTCAGCGCGTTGCCCAGGCCGTCGATCTCGAACACGGCCGGCAGCAGGTGGTCCAGGAAGGGGCTCTCGCGGAACGCGTCGGCCAGCGGCCGGCACCGGCCGGTCCGGTCGTGCACGTCGTCGAGCCAGCCGCGGACGAACCCCTCGGTGCGCGGGGCCAGCTCCGGCGTCGCGGCGAGCATGGGGGCGACGAAATGCCAGTCGCGGCTCCAGACCTCCTTGGCCGGCAGCCTCTCGGCGAGCCGCACCCCGAGGTCGGCCATCCACGGGATGTCGCGGGCCTCCACGATGCTCCGGAACCGGTCGGCCGGGATGCTGCCCCAGCCGTCGCGCATGTCGCGCCGGGCGAGCAGGGCGGCGGCCCGCGCGGCGGACGGCATGCTGCCGATCACGGCCAGCGCGTAACCCGCGGCCGGATCGTTGCCCTGCTGCCCCCACCACGCCTCGCCGCGGGTCTTCCGGATGCCCGCCTCGACCTCGGCGGCGAACGCGGCCCGCTCCGGCTCGCTCAGCGCGATGACGCGGCGGGTGATCGTCGCGTGATCCGCCCGCCTCGCCAGCGTGTCGAGAGCCTCCCAGGTGAGGCGGTCGGTGGGGGTGATGTCCTGAGGCATGAGCAGACCTTAGATCCCGGGTACGACAGTTCTCGTGGCGGAGGCGAGCGTCCGTGCGAGCCGGGTCGCCTCGGTGACCAGCCGGGTCCGGCCGCCGCGCGCCGCCACCGCCGTCACCTCGGGGATCTCCCCGCCCGCGTGGACGGTCGCCGCGACGGACTCGGCCGTCAGCAGCAGATCGGGGGCGCCCGCCCCCGGGGTGGCCGCGGCGAGCACGGCCGGCACCAGCTCGCGCAGGACGGCCCAGACGCCGGGCGCGGCACCGGCCCGCGCGGCCTCGGCGAGAGCGTCGGCGACCCGCTTCAGGACGACGAGCTCGGACCGGTGCAGGGCGGCGAGCTCGCGCCCGACCAGCTGTCCGTCGAGGACGCCCCGGGCGGCCAGGTCGAGGAACGCGTCCACGGCGGCCACCCGGCCCTCGGGGCGGGCGGCGGTCAGACCGTACGCCAGGCAGAGCGCCATGGCCGGCCCGAACGGCCCGTCGCACGCCGCCAGGGCGGGCAGGACGCCGGTGTGGCCGGTGACGCCCCGGCTCTCCGCCGACTCGACGAGCCGTGGCTGCACATGGGCCGCGGCCAGCTCCCGATGGCTCGGGAAGACGAGCGGCCACCCGTCCAGCGGGCGGCCGTCGTGGTAGGCGTACGCCCGGCCGCCCGCCTGCTCGCGTGGCTGACCGAGCAGGCCCTCCGGGACGGTCAGCGTGTGCTCGACCGGCGCGAACGCCACGGTCCGCCGGGCCGGATGGCGGGCACAGTCGCAGTAGTAGCCGCCGGTGTGCGGGCACCTGCGCTTGCCGACGGCGACCGTGACCACCTCCGGGTCGGGCAGCCCACCGCCGGCCAGGAATCCGGCGAGGGCGCGCCCGGCCGTCGAGGTGAGCCGGTCCGCCGCCGCCCGCACCTCCGGGTCGATCTCGCGCGGCAACCGCAGCAGCGCCTGGGACAGGTCCGCCGCCCCCGGCTCCCAGCCCTCGGCGAGCAGCCGCACCACCCGGGCCGGGTCGACGTGACCGTCCACCGTGGCCGGGGTGGCGAGCAGCGCGGGTGGCGGCGCGCCGCCACACATCTGCCGGGTCAGCTCGGTGAGCCGCTCGATCAGCATCCAGACCGGCGCCGCGGCCCGCCGGTCCCACTCCGACGGGGTCCACGTGAACCACCGGCTGGTGGCGACGGCCCGCAGCAGGTTGATCAGCGGGCGGTCGCCGTAGCTCGGCAGCAGTGGCGCCAGCGCGGCGGCGAGGGCCGGCCGGTCGCTCGCGGTGAATCGCACCAGAGCGTCCAGGACCAGCTCCAGCCGGACCGGGTCGTGATCCGCCTCGCGCAGCATGTGCCGCACCTCGGCGGCCAGCTCCGGAATCGACGGGATCGGCGGCGGCACCGGCGCGGCCGCGGTCACCGGTGGCAGCGCGACCGGAACGAACTCGGCGGGGTCGCCGGCGCCGAGCAGCTCCCCGGCCTGCCGGCGCAGGTCGCCCTGGAAACCGGCGACCGCGGCGGCCAGGGACGCCCGCTCGGCGGCCCCGAAGACCGGCAGGTGCTCGGCGGCCGCGCGCAGCACCTGCTCGGCCAGGTCGACGGCCGGGTTGCCGAGCCCGGTGAGCAGCGCCTCGAACAGCAGCGGATCGGCTTTGCGGGCCAGCGCCGCGGCGAGCCAGTCGAGCTGGGCGCGGACCAGCTTCTTCTCCTTGCGCAGCAGGACCGTGAACGCCGCCTCGGCCACCGTGTCGAACTCGGCGAGCCCGGCGTCGTCGGCCCGGCGCAGGCCGCGCAGCGCCAGATCGGCGACCGTGGACTCCGGGCTGGACAGCATGGCCAGGCACTCCGCCCGGCGGGCCGCGAACTCCCCGGCGGTCGGGTCGAGCAGCCGGAACAGCACCACCACCCGGCGGATCGAGCCCGGCCGGTCACCGGCGACCAGCCGTTGCACGCAACCGTCCAGCAGGGACTGCCGGTCGATGACGCCGTCGGCGGCGAGCCGGGCCAGCGCCCTGGTCCACTCCTCGTCGAGCTCCTGGCCGAGCCGGGCGATGCGGAAGATGTGCGGCAGCATCTCGGTGGTGTGCGGGTCGGCGCGCAGCAGGTCGGCCAGATCCTTGGCATACCGCTCGGCGCCGACCTGGCCCATCCAGCCGCGGACCACCGCCTCGGTGCCCGGCGGAGACAGCTCGGCCTCGGCGAGCAGCCGGCTGATCATGCCCCACTGGAGGCCGACCTGAAGCGGCCGCAACTTCTCGGCCAGCGGCCGGGCGATCGCGGCCAGCGACGGGCGGCCGGGCGCGCGCAACACCCGCACCAGCGCGTCGAGCGCGGCCGGGGTGGGCGCCGGACCGAACCGGCCGGACCGCAGGAACGACACGATGTCGGCGGCCCGGGGCAGGCAGCCGGCGCCGGCGACCCGCAGCGCCGCCTCCCGGGCGGCCCGCCGGGCGAAGCTCCGCTCGACCAGCGCCGCCCGGTCCCGCCATCGCTCGAACCCGCTGCCGACCTCCTCCACCCAGGGCAGCTCGATGCCCTTGACCGGGGCGGCCAGAGCCCGCCGGGCCGGCTCGTCCACACTCAGCAGCACGGTCGCGACCCGGTCGAACTCACCGGCCCGGATCAACGACTCCACCTGCCCGAAACTCACCATGCCGCAGAACCTAGCGGCACCCTCCGACAAAAACCGTCCCGCGATCCATAGGGTGGAGCCGGTGATGCGGAGCGACTGCCACCAGCACCTGTGGCCCCCGGCGTTCGTCGACGCGCTGCGCCGGCGCGACACCTTCCCCTACCTGCGCGAGTGGACGCTGTACCTGGCGGGCGAGGACCCGTACGAGGTGGATCCGGCCGCCCACGACGTGGGCCGCCGCCGGGACCGGGAGATCGCCGAGGGCACCGGCCGGGTATTGGTCTCCCTGTCCAGCCCGCTCGGCATCGAACACGGGCCCGGCCACGACCTGATCGACGTCTGGCACGAGAGCGCCCTGGAACTGCCCGATCCGTTCCACGTGTGGGCCGCCGCCGGGGTCACCGAACCGGACCCGTCCGGGCTGGCCCGTCTGCTGCGTGTGGACCGGGTCGCCGGGCTGCAACTGCCGGCCACCGCCCTGGGCGACCCGGACGCCATCGCGCACGTGTCGCCGCTGCTCAGCGAGCTGGAACGGGCCGGCAAGCCGCTGCTCGTCCACCCCGGTCCGGCGCCGGCCGGCGAGTCCGGCATGCCCGGCTGGTGGCCCGCCCTGGTGCCCTACGTCGCCCAGATGCACCGCTCCTGGATGGCCTGGCATCTCGGCGGCCGGGAGCGTCATCCCCGCCTGCGGATCGGTTTCGTCGCGCTGGCCGGGCTCGCCCCGCTGCATCACGAGCGTCTCACCGCCCGCGGTGGCGCCTTCACCGTCGACCCGTTCGTCTTCTACGAGACGTCCTCCTACCGGGCCGGCGCGATCACCGCCCTGAGCCGGGTGGTCGGCGAGAGCGCCATCGTGCACGGCTCCGACCGGCCCTACGCGCAACCCCTCGACCCGGCCGTCTTCCCCAGCGCTCTGTTCACCACGAACGCCCGGCGGTTCCTCACCGGACAACCCTGATCCGGTACGGGCTACGCGAACCCGCCGTGGCAGACCCGCGCGGCGCTGCCCGGTCCGGGCCGTGCCGCGCCCGCCGGGCGTGAGTGGTGGGTCAATCCTCGAAGACCTCCATGAACCCGATCCCGGCCTCGGCGTCGACGTCGAGGCCGGGCCGGTCGTCCAGGTCCCCGGAGCGGACCGTGTCCCCGGCGCCGACCCCGCCGGAACCGCGCCCGTACAGGGTGATGTCCCCGGCGCCCGCGCCGACCGCCACCCGCACCGGCACCCGCTGCGCCGTCTGGATCCGCCAGGTGTGCACCCCGCCGGCCATCCGCACCGGCAGCGTCCCGGACAGCCGCCCCACCTCGATGTCGATGGTCTGCGCACCGCCCCGCAGGTCGATCCGCCCGACCGTGCCGGTGTCCATGTCGAACGACGCCGTGTGAACCCCCGCGCCCATCCGCAGATCCCACACGATCCGGTCGCTGAGCCGGACGTCCACCCGCCCCGACCCGCCGGACCCGTCCGATGTGGCCTCCACCCGCAGCACCCCGTCCTCGAACGACGTGTCGAGGTCGAGCCCGGAGCCGGCCGGCGTCGTCACCCGGAAGTCCCGGCCGTCGAGCGACACGGTCCGCACGGACAGTTCGGTGACCCCGCTGGACAGCTCGAACCGCGCCTCCCGCACCCGGTCGGGCGGCTCCGGCGCGGCCGGCGCCGTGGTGGCGGGTTTCGTCGGCGCCGGTGACGGCGCCGCCGGGGCGCTGGTGGCGGCGCTCGGGGTGGCCGGTTCCGGCGGGGCGACACTGACCGGATCGGTGGGAGCCGCCGCGGCCGGGACGGTCCGCCGCTGGTCCTCGCCGGTCAGCGTCCGGGCCACCAGCACGGTGCCGCCGGCGGACATCAGCGCCAGCAGCCCCATCAGGATCACCGGCCGGCGCCCGGCCCACCGCCGTCCGCGATCGCCGGGGGCGGGCGGCCCGCTGGGCAGGCGTGGCGGCGGCGGTGTGCCGGCCGGCCGTGGATGCCCGGCCCGGCCGGCCCGCGGGTCGGCGCGGCGCATCGCGTCCGGCCAGTAGTCGGAGATGTCCGGCAGGCGGACGCCGCTCAGGTCCGGTTCGGCCGGCTCGTCGGCGACGGGTTCCGCGTGACCGGCCACGTATCCGGCGATCCGCAACGCCGGCGGACGGCCGCGCCCGCCGATGGTCCCGTCACCAGAGCCTCTCCGCTCCACCACGCGTCTCCCCACGCCTGTCGGGGTCTGCCCGGCCGGTCACGCGGGGCAACGGCGTGATCGACGGACAGACCCCGGATGATTCTCTGTGGAGGTTACGGCTACCGAACGTGCCCGGTTCAATTCACGCGGGTGTGAGATGCCACATCCGGTGTGACCAGCCGATGTCGGTGGACGTGACGGTCCGCAGACCGGCCGTCGCGAGGAGTGCGGCGATCTGCTCCGCGGTCCGCCGCCCGGTGCCGAACGCCGCCCGTAGCCGCAGGTCGTTCTCGATCTCCTCGACGTCGGTGTCGCCGTCCGGGCGGACGTCCTCGACCACCACGACGTCGGTCCCGGCCGGCAGCGCGCGGGCGAACTCGGCGAGCAGGTGGGCCGCGTCCGCGTCGGTCAGCCAGTCCAGGAAGTGCACCAGCAGGTGGGTGGCGCCGTCGCGGACCGCGATCGCCCCGGACGTGGGCACGAGTTCGACGTGGCCGGCGTGCTCGGAGTCGAGGATCCGGTCGCGGACCATGGTGAGCGCCGACGGCAGCGCGGACAGGCTCAGCTCGGTGCCGGGGTGGGCGCGGGCGATCGCGTTGACGGCGGCCCCGGCCCCGTGCCCGGTGGCGGCGACCGCGCTCGCCCCGGCCCAGTCGTACGCCGACATGATCAGCGGCGCGATCCACAGTGCCAGGTCCTCGACCACGCCGCGGGCCTGCCCGCCCAGCCGCTCGTCGGTCTCGAAGACGGCGCGCAGCGACTCCGGCGTCCCGGCGGCGGCCAGCTTGAGCACGCCCAGGTCGAGGATCGCCTCGGCGTTCTCCAGGTGGTAGTCGTCGGCGTCCTCGGCGAGCTCCTCACCCAGCGCGGTGAGCACGTGGCGGCCGCCGGCGTCCACCGCGACCACGTCGAGCGCGGCCAGGTAGCGCAGCAGCGACTCGACGGTGCCCGGGTCGGCGCCGGTCCGCGCGGCGACCGCGGCCGCCGTGCCGTCCCCGGCGTCGACGGCGTCGATCACCCCGAGCGTGACGGCGACCCGGATGGCGAGGCCGGGCACGATCTCGGCGAGTTCGTGCAGCCGCTCGTGGGCGTCGTCCTCCGGCTGCTCCTCGGTCGTCTCGTCGAGCGGTGCCTCGGAGGACGAGCGTTTCCAGTACCCGGTGATCTCCACCTGGGACGCCGGCAGCTCCCGCTCCACCCGCAGGTAGCGGCGCAGCGGCCGGATGGCGCCGGCCTCACCGGCCACCCAGGCGAAGACGACGCCGTCCGGCCACGGCAGGGCCCGGACCGCCTCGTCCAGGGTGGGTGAGCCGCCGGTCAGCCAGGTGATCTCGGCGTCGGCGGCGGTCGGCAGCTCCTGGCGGCGGCTGTCGTCGGCGATCTCGATGAAGACGTGCGCGCGGGTGCCGGCCGGCATCTCGTGCAGCCAGCGGCGCAGCGCGGGAAGGGCGGTCTCGTCGCCGGCGGCCACGATGACGTCGGCGCCGGCCGGGTGGCTCAGGGACATCTTCGGGCCGGCCATCCACACCGTGTCGCCGGGCTTCGCGTGCTCGGCCCAGGTCGCGGCCGGGCCGCTGCCGTGCCGTACGAAATCGAAGTCGACCCCGTCGGCGGTGATCCGGTGCGGGGTGTAGTCCTTGGCGATGGGCCGTTCGCCGGCCGGCCAGTCCAGGCTGGCGATCTCCTGCCGGGGCAGCACCGGCCGGTCGGCGCCGGGCGCCGCGAAGAAGAACTTGACGTGGTCGTCGAAGCCCTCCGACGTCCACGCGGGGAGGTCCAGCCCGTTGGCGTGGAACGCGCCCAGTTGCGGTCCGCCGACGGTGATCCGGCGGGTTCCGGCGTTCACGTCGGCCACCCGCAGGACGGTCAGCTCGCGCAGGACGATCGGAAACGTGACTCTGGTACGCATACTTCGGCTGGACACGGTAGGAGAGACTACGTGGCGGCCCGGAGGCCGTAGCATCTGCCGATGCGATTGGGACGGATCATCCTCGCCGTGTGCGCCGCCGGCTCGCTGGCCGCCTGCCACCGCCCGGCCCCGCCACCGGCGGCGGCCGCACCGTCGGCTCCGGCGGCTTCGGCGGCGCCCGCGTCGGCGCCGGCACCGGCGCCGACCGCCCCCTCCGCCTCGGCTCCGGCGCCCCCGAAGCCGAGCGTCAGCCCGAAGACGCTGCCGAAGCCCGGCAATCCGGGCGGCCGGGCCACGGTCCCGGCCACCGCGCGGGCCGTCGACACCAGCCGCCCGGACCGGACGATCGGCGACGGCACCCCGGCGAGCTGCACCTCGGCCGCCGTGGTGAAGGCCGTCGCGGCCGGCGGCCTGATCACCTTCGACTGCGGTCCGCAGCCGGTCACGATCACCATGACCGACACCGCGAAGGTGCGTAACGCCAAGGCCCGGGTGGTGCTCGACGGTGGCGGCCGGGTCACCCTGAGCGGCGGCGGCAAGCGCCGCATCCTCTACATGAACGTCTGCGACACGAGCCTCGGGCAGAGCCCGGCGAGCGGCCACTGCCATCTCAAGGCCACCCCGAAGCTGACCGTGCAGAACATCGTCCTCAAGAACGGCGACAGCACCGACCCGACCGACGAGACCGGCGGCGGAGGCGCGATCTTCGCCAACGGCGGCCAGCTGAAGGTGATCAATTCGCGGTTCACCGGCAACCGCTGCCACGGCACCGGTCCCGACCTCGGTGGCGCGGCGATCCGGGTGCGCCTGTCCGGGCAGACGGCGTACGTGGTGGGCAGCACCTTCACCGGCGGCGTCTGCTCCAACGGCGGCGCACTGAGCAGCATCGGGGTCTCCTGGACGATCCTGAACAGCCACTTCTCCGGCAACGCGGCGATCGGCAACGGCGCGAACCCGGCCCGCGACGGCACCCCGGGCGGCGGCAGCGGCGGCGCGATCTACAACGACGGCGACACCTACCAGCTCAGGATCGACGGCACCGTGATCGAGAAGAACAAGGCCGAGGAGGGCGGCGGCGCGATCTTCTACGTGAGCAACGACCGTTCCGGCACGCTGTCCGTCCGCAACTCCACGTTGCGGCGCAACGTCAGCTCCGGGTTCGAGAGCGACGGGCTGCCCGGCATCTTCTACCTGGGGTCGGGGCAGCCGTCGCTGACCGGGTCGAAGCTCAGCTGACCAGCCGGTAGACGCGGGCCGCGGTGCCGCCGAAGATCTCGGCCCGCCGCGGTTCGCTCATCGGCGGCAGCGCCTCGCGCAGCGCGTCCAGCACCTCGCGGTAGCCGGCGCGCAGCAGGCACACCGGCCAGTCCGAGCCGAACATCAGGCGTTCCGGCCCGAACAGGTCGACGGCCGCCGCCACGAAGCGGCTCAGCGCCGCCGCCGTCCACCCCGGGCCGGCCTCGGTGACCAGGCCGGACAACTTGGCGGTCACGTTCGGGCAGCCGGCCAGTTCGGTGATCGGGCCCAGCCAGGCCCGCAGACCGGTGTCGCCCTGGTCGATCCGGGGCTTGCCGAGATGATCCAGGACCACCTTCAGTTCGGGTACGGCGTACGCCGCTCTCGCCGCGGCCGGAAGCTGCTCGCAGCGGACGACGAGGTCGAAGCTCAGCCCCGCGGCCGCGACAGCGGCCAGGCCGTGGCGCACCTCCGGCCTGTCCAGGTAGTCCGGGTCGGCCTCGCCCTGCACCTGGGCGCGCACCCCGGCGAGCAGTTCCCCGCCGGGCAGCCGGCGGTAGGCGGCCAGGGTCGCCGCGACGTCCGGGGCGCCGATGTCGATCCAGGCCACCACAGCGGCGATCACCGGCGTGGTGGCCGCGTAGCCGAGGAACTCGGCCACCTCGTCGGGGTGGCAGCGGCCGCCCTCGACCAGGACGGTGGCGCCGACCCCGGCCGCGGTCGTCTCGGCGGTCAGGTCGGCCGGCAGGTAGGGGCGGCGCAGCCGGTCCAGTCCGGGTTCGTCCAGCCATCGGTAGCCGCGTTCGGGCTGCCACAGGTGGTGATGCGCGTCGATGATCATCGGACTCCAATGAATTGACGTCAGCAAATGAATACCCTACGTTGCGGGAATGCGACGACCTCGTCTTCTCGCGCTGTTCACCGCCACGGTCCTGCTCACCGCGGCCTGCGGTGACCCGGAGAACGAGAAGGGCCCGGCCGGGGCGGGGCCGGACAAGGTCGACGTCGGAGTGATCGCGATCCTCGACGTCGCCCCCATCTACCTCGGCAAGGACAAGGGCTTCTTCAAGGACAAGGGCATCGATCTCAGCCTGACCACCGCACAGGGCGGCGCCGCGATCGTGCCGGCGGTGCTCAGCGGCGAATACCAGTTCGGGTTCAGCAACACCATCTCGCTGCTGCTCGGCGCGGACCGGGGGCTGGCGGTCAAGGCGGTGGTCAACGGGGTCAACTCGACCGGTGTGGACGGTCAGGACTTCGCCGGGCTGTTCGTGAAGGCGGACAGCCCGATCAGGTCGCCCAAGGACCTCGCCGGCCGCACGGTCGCCGCCAACACCTTGAAGAACATCGTCGACACGACCGTACGATCGTCGGTCGCCGAGGATGGCGGTGACGCCTCCCAGGTGAAGTTCACCGAGCTGGCCTTCCCCGACCAGGTGCCGGCGTTGCAGGCGGGCCGGGTCGACGCGATCTTCGTGGTCGAGCCGTTCCAGCAGTCGGCCGTCGCGGCCGGCGCCCGGAAGATCGCCTCCAGCTACGTGGACGCCGCCCCCGACCTCACCGTCGCCATGTACTTCACCTCGCGGCAGCTGATCGCGAACGACCCGGACCTGGTGTCCCGGTTCACCGCCGCGATGAAGCAGTCGCTGGAGTACGCCGACGCCCACCCCGACGAGGTCCGGGACGTCCTCGGCAGCTATACGAAGATCGCGCCCGAGGTCCGGGCGAAGCTGGTCCTGCCGAAGTGGCCCGCCGAGGTGAACCGCGCCTCGGTGGAGGCCCTCGCCGACCGGGCCGTCGGCGACGGCACCCTGCCGAAGAAGCCGGACCTGACCGCCCTGCTCCCGTGACGCCGTCCGGAACGGATCACCCGCAGTTGCGGCTGGTCCGCTCCACCGAGTACTCCCGGTCGTCGGTGGTGATGCCGGCCGGGGCGCCGTCGAAGTGGCTCTCCACCTTCGCCCCGGCCCGCACCTGCTCGTAGTGCAGGTGCGGCGCGCCGGACTTGCCGGTGCTGCCGACCAGCCCGATCCGCTGGCCGGTCGTCACCCGGTCGCCGGGCGCGACCGCGGGCGGTTCGAGCAGGTGCAGGTACACCGTCTCCCAGCGGCCGCCGTGATCGATCTTCACCCAGTAGCCGGCGCCGGTGCCGTGCGGTCCCTTCGGGTTGTCCGGCGTACGCGAGCCGAGGGTGCCGTTGAGCCCCGCCTCGACGACCGTGCCGCCGGAGGACGCCAGCACCGGCCGCCCCCACGCCTGCCCGCTGGTGGGGAAGAAGTCGATGTCGAAGTCGTCGTGCCCCGGGTAGGTGCCGAGCACCCACGTCTCCCCGCAGGTCACCGGCAGCTGGAACGCGGGCCGGGGCCCGGGCGGCCGCAGCCTCGGCAGCACGATGGCGCCGGTCACCACGATCACCGCCGCCAGGCCGATGCCGAGGATCCAGGCGGTACGGTTCGGTCGGCCGGTCACCGCCCGATCTTCGCAGACCACTTCCACTGTGATCTCCGCCGCGCAGCGGGCGTGCCGAAGGTCTGGCAAGGTCGTAGCCGAACGTTGACACCCTATTCACTACAAACGGAGTATGAATAGGCCGTTGGAAGATCAACCAGGAGCGCCATGATCACATTCGAGGACGTCGTGAAGGTCTACCCCGGCGGGAGCACCGCCGTGGACCACCTCAGCCTCGAGCTGCCCACCGGCAAGCTGACCGCGCTGGTCGGCCCGTCGGGGTGCGGCAAGACCACGTCCCTCCGGATGATCAACCGCATGGTCACGCCCACCTCCGGCCGGATCCTGATCGACGGCGAGGACGTCGCGGGGCGTGACGAGGCGGCGCTGCGGCGCGGCATCGGCTACGTGATCCAGCACGCCGGGCTCTTCCCGCACCGGACCGTGCTGGACAACGTCGCCACCGTCCCGGTGCTGCTCGGCAAGACCCGCCGGGAGGCCCGTGCCGCCGCCCAGGAGCTGCTCGAACGGGTCGGGCTCAGCGCCGACTTCGCCAAGCGCTACCCGGCGCAGCTCTCCGGCGGCCAGCAGCAGCGCGTCGGCGTGGCCCGCGCGCTCGCCGCCGACCCGCCGATCATGCTGATGGACGAGCCGTTCAGCGCCGTCGACCCGGTGGTCCGCGAGCAGCTGCACCGCGAGTTCCTGCGCCTCCAGGAGGACCTCGGCAAGACCATCGCCCTGGTCACCCACGACATCGACGAGGCGATCAAGCTCGGCGACCGGGTCGCCGTCTTCCGGCAGGGCGGCCGTCTCGCCCAGGTCGGCACACCCCGGGAGCTGCTGGCGGCGCCGTCCGACGACTTCGTGGCCGAGTTCGTCGGCCGTGACCGCGGGCTGCGCGGCCTCTCCTTCGACAGCGCCGCCGGGCTGCCGGTCCGGCCGGTCGACGGCCTGCTCCTGGACGACGCCGGCCGCCCGCTCGGCTGGCCCGGCGACGACGGCCCGCGCGACACCGGCGGCACCTTCACCAAGGACGACTCGCTGCGCGTCGTCGCCGACCTGGCGATCCGCTCCCCGGTCGGCATCGCGGTCCGGGTCGGCCCGGACGGCGCCGCCGACGGCCTGGTCAGCCACCACGACCTCGCCGACTACCTGGCCGGCCGGCGCTCATGACGGAGTACCTGCGGAACAACGCCGACACCGTCTGGCTGGCCCTCCAGGAGCACGTCTGGCTGGCGCTGCTGCCGGTGCTGCTCGGGTTCGTCATCGCCCTGCCGATCGGCTACCTCGGCGTGCGCTTCCCGGCCCTCTACCACCCGCTGGTCAACACCTGCGGGGTGCTCTACTCGATCCCGTCGCTGGCGCTGTTCGTCTTCCTGCCGGTGGTCCTCGGCACCAAGGTGCTGTCCCCGGTCAACGTCGTCGTGGCGCTCACCATCTACACGGTCGCGCTGCTCGCCCGTACCGTGGCGGACGGCCTGCGCTCGGTCGACCCGGTCGTCGTCCAGGCGGCCACCGCGATGGGCTACCGCCGGGTGCGGCGCCTCGCCGGGGTCGAGCTGCCGATGGCGCTGCCGGTCATCCTGGCCGGGCTGCGGGTCGCCACGGTCTCGAACATCAGCCTGGTCAGCGTCGGCGCCCTGATCGGCATCGGCGGGCTCGGCCAGCTGTTCACCCGCGGCTTCCAGCTGTTCTACATCGAGCCGATCCTGGTCGGCATCGTCCTGTCGGTGCTGCTCGCCGGGCTGGCCGACCTGCTCATCGTGCTCGTGCAGCGGGCCGTCACCCCATGGACGCGTGCCGTGTGAACCTCTCCTACCTGCTCGACCCCGCGCACTGGGAGATCGGCGCCGCCTACAGCATCCCGACGCTGATCCTGGCCCATCTCGGCTACACGGTGCTCGCCCTGCTGATCGGCACGGTGGTGGCGCTGCCGGTCGGCCTCTACATCGGCCACACCGGGCGCGGCTCGTTCCTGGCCATCAACGCTGGCAACGCGGGCCGCTCGCTGCCCACCCTGGGCCTGCTGATGCTGCTGGTCACCCTGCTCGGGCTCGGCCTGCTGCCGGTGCTGATCGCGCTCACCGTGCTGGTCGTCCCACCGATCCTGACCTCCACGTACGCCGGGATGCGCAGCCTCGACCGCCGGGTCGTCGACGCGGCCCGCGGCATGGGCATGCGGTCCTGGCAGGTGCTCACCCGGGTCGAGCTGCCGATGGCGCTGCCGGTGCTGATGGGCGGCTTCCGCAGCGCCGCGCTCCAGGTCGTCGCCACCGCCACGGTGGCCGCCGCGGTGGGCCTGAGCGGCCTGGGCCGGCTGCTGATCGACGGCCTGGCCGTCAACGACTACTCCCGGGTGCTGGCCGGCGCCATCGTCGTCGCCGTCCTCGCCGTACTCGTGGATCTCTCCCTGGCGCTGGTTCAGCGCTGGATCGTCTCTCCCGGATTGAAAGGCACCGACTAGATGAAACGCATAGCCGTCGCCCTCGCCCTCACCCTCGGCCTCACCGCCTGCGGCGCCAACAGTGATCCGCTCGCCGAGGAGACCAAGGCCGGCTCCTCGGCGATCACCGTCGGATCGGCCAACTTCGCCGAGTCCGAACTGCTCGGTGAGATCTACGCGCAGGCCCTGGAGGCCAAGGGCGTCACGGTCACCCGCAAGTTCAACATCGGCGCCCGTAAGGCGTACCTCAAGGCGCTCCAGGACGGCTCGATCTCGCTGCTGCCGGAGTACAGCGGCGCTCTGCTCGCCGGCCTCACCCCGAGTGGCGTCCCGGAGGGCGTCACCACGTCGGAGGACGTGCTGGCGGCCCTCAAGAAGGTGCTGCCGGCCGGCACCGAGGTGCTGGAGCAGTCGGCCGCCGAGGACAAGGACACCCTGACGGTCACCGCGGAGACCGCCACCAAGAACAACCTCAAGACGATCGAGGACCTGAAGGCCGTCGCCGGCCAGTTCGTGCTCGGCGCCGGTCCCGAGTTCGCCGAGCGCCACCAGGGCATCAAGGGCCTCGAATCGGTGTACGGCCTGAAGTTCAAGGAGTTCAAGCCGCTGGACTCCGGCGGCCCGCTGACCGTCACCGCGCTCAAGGACGGCGACATCGACGTGGCGAACATCTTCACCACCGACTCGTCGCTGGTCACCAACAAGTTCGTCGTGCTCGAGGACCCGAAGAACCTCTTCGCGGCGCAGAACGTCCTCCCGCTGATCCGCACCGAGGCGAACAACGCGACCGTCAGCGGCGCGCTGAACGCGGTGTCGGCGAAGCTCACCACCGAGAACCTCACCTCGTACCTGGCCCAGGTGCAGGTGGACAAGAAGGACATCAAGACGGTGGCCAAGGCGTTCCTGACCGAGAACGGTCTCGCCTGACACGCTCCGTGAGGAACGCCGCCCGGTGACGGGCGGCGTTCTTTTGTTTCCGGCGGATGTCTTGACGGAAGAACTCGCCGGTATCTATGTTTGCCGCAAAGATTTGCAGAAAGTTTCAAACCTGTTGCAGTAAGTGCTTGCAGACCCGTCCCCGACCCATCCCCAGGAGCTCGATGTGGACACTCCCCGCAAACGGCGACGCCTGACCCGCGTCCTCGCCGCCGCCACCCTCGTCCTCGGGGCCGGCGGCTTCGGCGTGGCCCAGATCGCCACCGGCGGTGACGCCTTCGCCGCCCCGCCCGGCGAGAAGGACGTCACCGCGGTCATGTTCGAGTGGTCCTTCGCCTCAGTCGCCCGCGAGTGCACCAGCAGACTGGGCCCGCTCGGCTACGGCTACGTGCAGGTCTCCCCGCCGATGGAGCACATCCAGGGCGGCCAGTGGTGGACGTCCTACCAGCCGGTGTCGTACCGGATCGCCGGACGGCTCGGTGACCGTGCCGCCTTCGCGAACATGGTGAACACCTGCCACGCGGCGGGCGTGAAGGTCATCGCCGACACCGTCATCAACCACATGAGCGCGGGCTCCGGCACCGGCACCGGCGGCAGTTCGTACACCAAGTACAACTACCCCGGGATCTACTCGGACGCCGACTTCCACTCGTGCCGCACCGCGATCAGCGACTACACCAACCGCGGCAACGTCCAGGATTGTGAACTGGTCAACCTCTCCGACCTGAACACCGGCAGCGACTACGTCCGCGGCAGGATCGCCGGCTACATGAACGACCTGGCCTCGCTCGGCGTCGACGGCTTCCGGATCGACGCCGCCAAGCACATGTCCGCGGCTGATCTGGCCGCCATCAAGTCGAAGCTCGCCAACACCGGCGCCTACTGGAAGCAGGAGGTCATCTTCGGCTCCGGCGAGGCGGTCCAGCCGGCCGAGTACACCGGCAACGGCGACGTGCAGGAGTTCCGGTTCGCCCGCGACCTCAAGCGGGTGTTCCTCAACGAGAACCTCGCCTACCTGTCCAACTTCGGTACGGCGTGGGGCTACCTGCCCAGCAACCAGGCGTCGGTGTTCGTCGACAACCACGACACCGAGCGCGTCGGCGACACCCTCAGCTACAAGAACGGGTCGGCGTACACGCTCGCCCAGGTCTTCACGCTGGCCTGGCCGTACGGCGCCCCCGACATCAACTCCGGCTACGAGTTCAGCAACCACGACGCCGGGCCGCCCAACAACGGCGCCGTGACCGCCTGCTACAGCGACGGCTGGAAGTGCCAGCACGCCTGGCGCCAGATCGGCAACATGGTCGGCTTCCGCAACGCGGTCCGCGGCACGGCGGTCACCAACTGGTGGTCCAACGGCGCCGACCAGATCGCCTTCGGTCGCGGCAACAAGGGCTACGTGGCGATCAACCACGAGGGCAGCAGCCTGACCCGGACCTTCCAGACCTCGCTGCCGGCCGGCACCTACTGCGACGTCCAGCACGGCGACCCGACGAGCAACGGCGGCTGCACCGGCACCACCTACACGGTCAGCTCCTCCGGCCAGTTCACCGCCACGATCGCGGCCGGTGACGCGGTCGCCCTCTACGTCGGCGCCAGCGGGGTCACCCCGACCAGCACCGCCACCTCCGGCGCCGGTTTCGGTGTCACCGCGACCACCACCGTCGGCCAGAACATCTTCGTGACCGGCAACCAGCCCGCCCTCGGCAACTGGGCGCCCGCCGGCGCGGTCGCCCTGTCGGCCGCCACCTACCCGATCTGGCGTGGCACGGTCTCGCTGCCGGCCGGCACCAGCTTCGAGTACAAGTACCTCCGCAAGAACGCCGACGGCAGCGTCACCTGGGAGTCCGGCGCCAACCGCACCGCGACCGTCCCGGCCAGCGGTCAGGTCACCCTGAGCGACACCTGGCGCTGACGCCGCTCACCCCCAGCGACCCGGTCACCCTGCTCAGCACCCAGGGTGACCGGGCTTCTTCGGTACGGACGTGCAGGCGCGCAGCGGATCGGTGGGCACGACCCCCGCCGCCTCGAAACGGTCCTCCAGCGCCTCCAGCCCGTCCCGGAGCGCGAACTCCTTCTCGGCCCTGGTGATCGGAAGCAGCCACAGCACCCGCGCGCGCCCACCCGGAACGGTGCAGTCCTCCAGCTCCGGCCCCCACGGGTAGGGCAGGCTGACCAGCAGGTGGTCACACGCCGACCCGGGCAGCCAGCCCCGCCCGATCCCGACGGTGTGCCCGTGGTCGAGCGCGTACCGCCCGCCACTGGCGTGGTAGTAGGCGACCATGGTCAGCAGCTCGACATGCGTCTCGTCATCGGCTTCCGGCGCGTGCAGCAGGAACTCCAGAGCGTGCCCGTCCCGCTGGGTGGCGTCCCACAATCCCACCGTGGCGTAGATCCGCCCACCCCGCGACGGCGTCCAGCTCAGGATGCGCAGCCCCGGCACCCGCTCGCGCACCGGCCCCGGCGCGGGCCCCAGCACCGCGATCGGGCTCCCCGTGAAGAGCCCCGCGTAGTGCTCCCGGACCGACCGTGCCGCCGGCGAAAGATCATGATCCACCCAGCCAGTGTGCCAGCACTCCCCGGGCACCGGGCGCTCCAGCGCTGAGCGTCGGCGCCGGAGCGGCATCACCGGCTGAAGGGTTCGCTCGCCACCGGTGCGGGGAAGGGCCGGCACCGGGAACGATGGCAGTACGAGGTCACCGGCGGCGGACGTCTCTGGTGTCTCATCGATGATCAGCGGCGTACCGCATGGATCACCTACGCGGGCACCGGCCATCCCCGGGAGACCGGACGTGCTCACCTCTCCATGACCTGCCGCAGGCGGGCGTAGGCGACCACGTTGTCGACGTAGTGGCCGGTGCGCCGGTCGAAGTCGCCGCCGCAGGTGATCAGCCGCAGCCCGGCGTGGTCGATCGGGCCGTACACCTCGCCGGACGGGAAACGGCTCTTGGGATAGGTGGCGACGCGGGTCACCGCGAAGACCGCCGTGCGCCCGTCCCGGCGCGTGATCCGGACCTCGTCGCCGGGGCGCAGGGCGGAGAGTCCGGCGAAGGTTCCGGAGACGCCGCGGTAGTCGACGTGCCCGGCCAGGACGGCGGGACCGAGCGATCCGGGCGCCGGCGCCCCGGTGAACCAGCCGACCGTGGTCGCGTCGCCGGGCACCTCCATGGTGCCGTCCGCCCGCAGGCCGAGCGCCACGACCGGCGCCGACACGTCCAGCGCCGGAATCGCCACCCGCTCCGGCGCAGACGCCGGCACCAGTTCCCCGCTGGTCAGCGTCTCGGCCCCGGCCGGGCCGGCCATGCTGCCGGACGGCACCCCCGCGCCGGCCGGGCCGGACACGGACGGCGTCGCCGCGCCGGCCGGGTCCGGAGCCGGCGTGCCGCCCGCGCACCCGGCCAGGACCGCGGCGACCGCGACCGTCGACCACCGGCGTCTCATCGCCGGGAACGGGGGAGGACGAGGGAACGCCGCCGGGGGAGCAGCGGCAGCACGACCGCCGCGACCAGGGTGAGGCCGCCGAGCAGCGGCCACCGGTCCGGGCCGGGGCGGGTGCTGCCGTCGCCGGTCTCGACGCCGCCGACCGGGACCGAGCCGGCCGCCGCGCCGGTCACCATGCCGCAGGTGGCCGGGTTGGTCGCCTCCTGCGGGATGCCGCTCAGACCCGCCGAACGGGCCATCGTCGACTCGCCGAGCGCGCTCACGTCGTACGTCCCGTTGCCGTCGACGTCGATGCCGTGCTGGACCACGTGCAGGTCCTTGAGGTGCTCGACGGTGCCGGGCGGCAGGTCGGCGGCCGGGATCACGCGGTCGTAGACGACCACACCGGCGGCGGACGCCGCGGGCATCCGGTCCACGGCCAGGCCGCTGGCCCGGGACACGTCGCCCCGGGTGGTCAGAGAGACGAAGATGTCGCCGTACGAGGGCATGCCCTCCTCGGTGCTGACATATCCGTCGCCGTCGGTGTCGGCGGACTGCGGGGGACAGTGGAAGTCCATGCCCTCGGTGGATCCGTGCAGGTGCTGGGCGTGCGGAGCGGACGGCACCAGCCCGGTGGACCGGATCCGCACCCGCAGGTCCCCGCCGGGCAGCGCGGTCAGCACGGCCGTCCCGCGCGCTCCGGACCGGTTCAGTTCGGTGAGTGCGACGTGCACGCTCTCGTCGGCCCGCGCCGGCGCCGGGGTGACCGCGAGAGCGACGGCCACGAACGGTACGACCCACAGCAGTCTCATGACATCCCCTCGAAGAGCTCGACCATCCGCCTCTGCACCCCTGTCGTCGCCGCCCAGTCGGGGTCGGCGACCGTCCACCGCAGCAGGTACGACCGGGAGCCGACCGCGACCAGCACCCGCCGCTCGTGGCGGACCGTCCGCGAATCCGGCCGCCACGTGTACTCCCAATCCGCCCCGCCGCCCTTCAGTAGCAGGACACCCATGCTGATCCGCTGATAGCCGGGCAGATCGCCCCGGGCCAGCGACGCCTTCTCCCGGCCCTGCCAGTAGGCGAGCGGCTGCCGGGTGACGACCGGTGACACGTTCACCCGGAACGCCCGCCGCCCGCCCGGATCGCTGAAACACACCTCGTTGCCGTCCATCGACCGCCGCCACCCGGACGGCACGGCCAGCGCGAACCCGGGCGGCTCCCGCGTCCACACCCATCCGTCCGGCAGCCCGGCCGGAACCCGGTCGCCGGCGGCGGTGACCGGTTGCGGGGCGGTGCCGCCGCAGACGTCCTCCTGATAGGACATCAGAGCGGTGAAGGACGAGGGCGCCGGAGCCGGAGCCGGCGCCGGCGCCGGCCGATGCGCGGCCGGCAGCACCCCGGCGGCCCCGGCCGCCAGCAGCAGGACGGCCGCCGCGAGCCGGCGCCGCGACCTGCCGCGCAGGACGACCCGCAGCCGTGCCTCCACCTGGTCGGCCGTGGGGCGCGCCGCCGGATCCTTCGCCAGCAGGGCCAGCAGCAGCCCGGCCAGGGGACCGGACCGTACCGGCCGGTGCGGCGGATCGCTGAGCAGCGCCCGCAGCGCCGTCCCGCCGTCGTCCCGGGCGAACGGCGCCCGCCCCTCGACCGCCGAGTACAGGGTGGCCCCGAGCGACCACAGATCCCCGGGTACGCCGGCCTCCTGCTCCAGCAGCCGCTCCGGCGCGATGTAGCTGGGCGACCCGAGCCGCGGATCCGGGCCGTCCTCGCCGCCGCAGTCCAGCGACGCCAGACCGAAATCGGTCAGCACCACCCGGCCGTCCGCGGCGAGCAGCACGTTGTCCGGCTTGACGTCCCGGTGCAGCACCCCGGCGGCGTGCGCGGCCCGTAGCGCGGCCAGCATGCCGAGACCGACCCGGGCCGCCTCGCGGGGCGCCAGCGGGCCGTCGTCCCGGACCACCTGGTGCAGCGAGCGCGACGGCACGTACTCCATGACGATCCAGGAGCGGCCCACGTCGTACACCTTGACGACGCCCGGATGGTCGAGCCGCGCCGCGGCCCGCGCCTCCCGCACCGCTTGCGCGGCGAGCCGCGGGCTGGACGGCGTCACCATCTCCTTGACCGCGACCGTACGCCGCAGCAGCGTGTCCTCGGCCCGCCACACCCGGCCCATGCCGCCGGTGCCGACCAGCTCCAGCAGCCGGTACCGGCCGTCCAGGTCCCCGTCCATCTCCCCACCCCGATTCCTCGCTGGAAGGGGTTCGGACCGCCGGAGCCGCCGGATGGGCGGCGATCAGGTCAGGTTCACGACCGCGTCCAGCGGTGTGGTCGGTGTCGCCGAGCCGGGCGCCGGCTCCACGGTCACGCCCACATCGGACGCCCCGGGCATGCCGTCGACCACCTGCACCGCCGTGGACTGGCCCTCGCCGAGAGCGCCCGCCGACGCCGGGGTGCCGGCCCGGATCGTCCACAGCTGGTAGACCCGCCCCGGGCCGGGCGCGCCGTCGGCGGCCAACATGATCACTCCGGCGTCCCGCAGCCGCGAGCTGGCCACCGTGACCCGGCCGCCGCTGGTCAGCCGTTCGGCGCGCACCTGGACGTCCGGGGCGGACAGGATCGACCGGACCCGGGCCTCCCGCTGCCCGGCGAGAGCCGCGAGCTGGCGCGCGTCGCGTACCCGCTGATCCTGAATGGTCCAGACAGCCGCGCCCGCCCCGACCGCCGCGACCACGACGGCGGCCGCGGCCAGCAGCCGCAACCGGCCCGGCGACCGGCGCCGCGCCGGAGCCGGCGCCGACGGCGCAAGCTGACGGGTGCCGGCGATCTCGGCCAGCACGTTCTCCCGCAGCCGGGGCGGCGGCGCCGACCAGGCCCCGTCGGCCAGCCGGGCGGCGACCTCCCGCAGCTCGTCGGTCTCCATCCGGCAGACCTCGCACTCCCGCAGGTGCCGGTCGAAGGCGGCCCGCTCGATGTCGTCGACCGCGTCCAGCACGTACGCCCCGAGCAGGGCGTGCACGTCCGGCGTCACGCCGCCACCCCCGCGGAGAGGCAGTCGCGCAGGCGGATCAGGCCGTCGCGCATCCGGCTCTTCACCGTCGGCAACGGCACCCGCAGCAACTCGGACACCTGCGGATACGAATGTCCCTGGTAGAACGCGAGGGTGACGGCCTCCCGCTGCACCTCGGTCAGCACCTCCAGGCAGTGCCGCACCTGCTGACGTTCCAGCCGTCCGGTGACCTCGTCGGCCACCTCGTCATAGGGTGTGCCGATCGCCGCCACGCCGGCCCTGACCACCCGTTCGGCGGCGGCCTGCTCGGCACGCACCCGGTCGACGGCCCGCCGGTGCGCGATCGTGAACACCCACGAGGTCGCCGACCCGCGCGCCGGATCGAACCGGGACGCCGTCCGCCACACCTCGACGAGCACCTCCTGCGCGACCTCCTCGGCCTGCGCCGGATCCCGCAACACCCGCCGGACCAGCCCGTAGACACGTGGCGCCACCAGGTCGTACAGCCGGCCGAACGCCTTCTCGTCACCCCGCGCCACCGCCGCCAGCAACACCTCGGCGCCGGGCGCCGTCCCCGGTCCGGGCACCGGGGTCAGATAGTCCGGCCGTCCGCCGATGTCACGCTCCGCCATGTCACTCCGCTTCTTCGGCCGACTCCTCCAAAGGCCATTCGCAGCGGTCACCCTCGCGGATGGGTCAGATCTTCCCCGATTTCGTACGCTCACCGCCGCGACCGTCGCCCCACACCGGGCCGCGACGCGACTCCCGCGCCGTGGTCGCCTGTCGGTGACGCCCGGGCATGGCCGGCAAGCGCGGTGGACTTGCCGGCGGTCAGATGGGTCGCCAGCGGAGCCTGTCGTCGCCGGTCTTGGTGGTGCACCGGTACCGCTTCCCCGCCTTCGACACCCCTGTCGCACCGCGGGTGGAGCAGAACGCGCCGGGTGTCACCGTTCGCACGGGGCCGTTCGGTGGCGTGTGGTGGATGTTCGGGTCGATGACGGTCAGGCCCAGTCGTCGGATCGCCAGGCGGGTGCGGACTCGGTGGCCAGGCGGTTCCATGCGGTCGTGCCGCCGGGTAGCGGCCAGGCCTCGGTGCGGGCGTCCTCGTCGGGGTGGAGGGCCAGTGTCACCGGCGGCCGGCCCTCGGCCCGGGCGGCGGCCAGGCGACAGTGGCCGTCGATCAGGAGTCAGCCGTCCAGGTTGCTCGCCCACCACAGCAGCAGCGGGGGCAGCCGGCCGTCGCGGGCCGGTTTGCGGTAGGCCTTCACCCGACCGTCGTCCGGTGTGGGCAGTGGGCGCAGTGGCACCACGCCGTTCCAGCCGTCGCCCAGCCAGTCGAGTTCGGCGTCGGGCCAGTCCAGGACCAGGTCGCTGGTCAGTCCGTAGGGCGGCAGACGGCGCGGCCCCGGGCGGCGTGGCCAGGTCCCGGCGAACCGGTAGGACCAGGATGCGGCCGTGGTGAGGCGGCGCGTCTCGCCGGCCCGGATCGGGTCCACCGGGGAACGGAATCCCCCGGTCCGGAACAGGCGAACGCCGTACCGGTTCGGGTGCACCCGGGCGAACAGGACCGCCCGTCCCTCCTGGCGCAGCAGCATCCGGTCGGCGCCGGCCAATTCCCATCGCAAACCGGGGACGGACATGGCGGCGATCATGTCACGACGAAGAGGGTGACCACCGATCTACGCCCGGCGCGGGCCTCGCGGGCCGGACCCGGCAGACGGTCGCCGCCTGCCCCGGGCGGTACGCCATCCCCGTACAAGAAAGCGGGAAAGGGCGAGCGCCCGGGGCCGTGAGCGACTATCGCTGATCCACCACCAGACCGTTGTTGGCGGTCGCGTCGCTGGTCAGGGCCATGGCGAGCGGCGCCTCGGGAAAGGTGGCGATGGCGGCCAGCGCGGCGTTCAGTTCACGTTCGCCGGACCAGTGCCACGTGTCGGTGTAGGTGCCGTCGTCGAGCCGGACCAGCAGCGTCGCGGTCAGCCCGGGATGGGTCTCGCGCACCGTGCCGATCAGCGACGCCCGCCGGGCCAGGAACTCCTCCAGGTCGGCCGGGTCCACCGAGTACCGGTGTGCGCGCACCGCGGTCACCACGAACCGGCCTGCTGACGGATCGGGGCGTTGAGCCGGTTGAACAGGTTCGTCGTCGCGATCGTCAGCAGGATCGCGGCCAGCTGCGGCTCGGTGAAGTGGTCGGCGGCCGCGTCCCACACGTCGTCCGGCACGGCGGCCGGCCGTTCGGTGACCGCCTCGGCCAGCGCCAGCGCGGCGCGTTCCGGCTCCGAGTAGTACGGGGTCTCCCGCCACGCCGCGACCACGCCGATCCGTTCGCCGGACTCGCCGGCCTTGGTCAGGTTCTTCACGCCGGCGTCGACGCAGAAGCCGCATCCGTTGATCTGGCTGACCCGCAGGTGCACCAGCTCCAGCAGCTCCTCCGGCACATCCTGGGTGCGGGTGGCCGCCATCAGGCTCTGGATCGGCCGCATCGCGGCGGGGACGAGCACGGCCGGGTTCTTCATGCGCTGCATGGGTCTCTCCTCGTTCGTTCTGCTTCGCTCTGGTGAGACAGAGGTTGTCGGACCCCGTTGATAGATTCGCGATGCATCGACGATGGGAGGCACATCGTGGGGGGCCTTCGCTTCGCACTTCTGGGGCCCGTGCAGGTCACGGTCGACGGGGAGCCGCTTCCCGGCCTCGCCCCACGGCACCGCGCCGTCCTCGCCCACCTGCTGCTCCACGCGGGCAAGGTGATCCCGATGGAGCGGCTCATCGAGGCGGTGTGGGGCCTCGACCAGCCGGAGACGGCACGGTCGCAGATCCACGCGGCGATCACCGCGCTGCGCCGGGCGATGGGCGGCGCCGAGGTCCTGCGGACCCGGCCGGGCGGCTATCTGGCCGATCCCGCGCCGGGCAGCCTGGACGTGCGGGAGTTCAGCGACCTGGTGGCCGAGGGGCGGCTGCGGGAGGCGCTCGCCCTGTGGCGGGGCGAGGCGCTCGCCGACGTGCACGCGCACTACGCGCCCGCCGCCCGCGCGCTGCTGGCCGACCGGCGGCTCGCCGCGATCGAGCAGCTGATGGAGGCGGAGCTGACCGCCGGGCGGCATGCCGCCGTGCTGGACGAGCTGGCCGCCCACGTGGCGGCGCACCCACTGCGGGAGCGGCTGGCCGGGCAGCTGGTCACGGCGCTGCACCGGTCCGGGCGGCAGGCCGACGCGCTGGCCGCGGCCCGGGCGTACCGGGAGGGGCTGGCCGAGGAGCAGGGCCTCGACCCGGGCGCCGGCTTCCTGGCCGTCGAGCAGAGCGCCCTGGCGGCGTCCCGGTCCAGCTTCCTGCCGTACGACGTGCCCGACTTCACCGGCCGCGACGCGGAGCTCGACCGGATCGTCAGCGATCCGCGCGGCGGCATCGTCACCATCGACGGGATGGCCGGGGTCGGCAAGACCACCCTGGCGATCCGGGCCGCCCACCGGCTGGCCGGGCGGTTCCCGGGCGGGCAGCTGTTCGCCGACCTGAGCGGGCACACCGCGCCGGCCGCGCTGGAGATCCTGCTGCGCCAGCTGGGCCTCACCGAGATCCCGCCGACCGAGGCCGGGCGCGCCGCCCTGTGGCGGGCCGAGCTGGCGTCCCGCCGGGTCCTGGTGGTGCTCGACAACGCGGCCGACGGCGGTCACGTCCGGCCGCTGCTGCCCGGCAGCTCGGAGAGCCTGCTGCTGATCACCAGCCGGCGCCGGCTGGTCGACGTCGACGGCGCCCGCGCCCTGTCCATGGAGGTGCTGCCGCCCGGCGACGCGCTCGCCCTGTTCGCCGGCATCGTGGGGGAACGGGCCGCCGCCGAGCCCACGGCGGTGACCGAGGTGCTCGATCTGTGCGGCCATCTGCCGTTGGCCATCCGGCTGGCCGCCGCCCGGCTCCAGCATCGTCCCCGGTGGAGCGTGTCCTATCTGGCGGGCCGCCTGCGCCTGGCCGACCTGGCCACCCCGGAGCGCAGCGTGGCGGCCGCCTTCGCGGTGTCCTACGAGCAACTCGACGAGGCGGAACGGCGGATGTTCCGGCTGCTCGGGCCGGCCCCGGTGCGCGACGTCGAACCGCACGCCGCGGCCGCCCTCGCCGACCTGCCGGTGCCCGAGGCGGAGGACCTGCTGGAGAGCCTGCTCGACGCGAACCTGCTGATCCAGCGCGAGCCCGGCCGCTACACCATGCACGACCTGCTGCGCGAGCACGCCCGCTCGTTCCCGGCGGAGGACGGGGCGGTGATGCGGCTGCTCGTGCACTACCTGCACCGGTCCCGGTCGGCGGTCCGCCGGCTGTTCCCGGCGAACGTCGGCGACCGGCCGGGGCTGCCACCCGAGCTGACCCCGGTCGAGCCGATCCGCGACCCCGCCGAGGCCCTCCGATGGCTGGACGCCGAACGCGGCAACATCATCGCCACCGCCGCCCACGTGCCCCGCATCTGCGTCGGGCACCTGGCGCACGCGCTCCGGCCGTACCTGGACCGGCAGGCCCACCACGACGACGCCGTCACCCTGCACGGCATCGCCCTGGAGCGCAGCCGCGCCAACGGCGACCCGGACGTGTCCGGCCGCGCGCTCGCCGACCTCGCCTGGACCCACTGGCGGCGTGGCGACTACGAGCGGGCCCTCGACTACGCGGAGCAGGCGCTCGCCGTCGCCGAGGACGACCCGTTCCCCCGATCGATGGCCCTGCACACGCTCGGCGACGTGGCCTGGCGCCGCCGCGACGCCGCGACCGCCGAACGGCATCTGAAACAGGCCCTCGACCTGGCCCGGATCGCCGGGGACCGGGCCCGCGAGGGGTTCGTCCTCGGCGACCTCGGCATGGTCCTGGACCAGCCGGGCCGCCACGACGAGGCCCGCCGTCACCTGGATCTGGCGCTCGCGATGCACCGGCGCGACGGCAACCCGCTCGGCGAGGCACGGGTCCTCAACCAGATCGGCACCCTGCTGCGCCATCAGGGCCACCCCGCCGAGGCGGCGGACCGGCACCGGGAGGCGGGCCGGATCTACCGGGCCATGGGCAACCACACCGACGAGGCCGCCGCCCGCAACGGCCTGGGCGAGGCGGCACTGGCCGGCGGCGATCCGGCCCGCGCGATCGAGGAACACACCGCGGCCGCGGCACACGGCGACCGTCCGGAGCGGGCCCGCGCCCACCACGGCCTGGCCCGGGCGTTGCTGGCGCTCGGACGAGCCGGCGACGCGGCGCCGCACGCCGACGCGGCGGAGCGTCTCTATCGGGACTTGGGTGTGCCGGAGGCGGAGGAGGCCCGATCGCTGATGTCCGATCCGAGCAGGCGGAGCAGCAGGGCCAGTGGGGGCCAGCCGGTGCGGCCGGTGCGGACCACCGCGTAACAGCGCAGGATCGGGGCCGGGTCGCGCAGCGGCAGCAGGCGGACCCCGGGGCGGGTCGGGCCGGCGACCGGGAGCAGGCCCACGCCGAGGCCCGCCACCACCAGGTCCTGGAGCAGTTCCAGACTGTCCGAGCGGTGGGTGATCAGCGGGTCGAAGCCGGCCATCGACGCGATCGTGCGGACCACCTGCTCGTCGGCGACGCCGCGGGAGTTGACGATCCAGTCGTGGTCGCGGTAGCGGGCGAACACGGTGGGGGCGTCGGCGTCCGTGTGCGGGTCGCCGGCCGGGACGCCGAGGGCCCACTCCGCCGACCACAGTGGGCGCGACACCACCGTCCGGTCGAGGACGGCGGGGGCCAGGTTGAAGTCGTAGGTGAGGGCCAGGTCCAGGTCGTCGGCGGCGATCATGGCGAGGGCCTCGTCGCTTTCGTGTTCGTGGATGCGGACGCGTACCCGTGGGTGGTCGTCGGCGAGCCGGGCCACGACGGGCAGCAGCGATCGCCGGATGGCCGTGCCGAAACCGGCGACGCGTAGCGTCCCGGCGGGTTCCGCGGCCGGGTCCAGGTCGAGTCGGGCGGCCTCCAGCGCGGCCAGAACGGTGACCGCGTGCTCGGCGAGCCGCCGCCCGGCCGGGGTGAGCCGGACCCGCCGCCCGTCCGGCTCGATCAGCGGGGTGCCGGCCTCCCGGGCCAGTGCCGCGATCTGCTGCGACACGGTCGACGTGGTGGTGTGCGTCTCCTCGGCGACGGCACGCATCGACCCGAGTCGGGACAGCATCAGAAGGGTCTCCAGGCGGCGCACGTCCACGCCACGATTGTTCAGCTGTGACGAACGGTATGTCCAGCATCGTCACGTGGACGCGAACGGTCCGGATCGCATCTACTGGGCGGCATGACGCTCACCGCCGTACGCCCGCGCACCGCCACCCGCACCGGAGCGGCCCTCGCCGTCACCGCCATGACGTGCGTGCAACTGGGCCTGGCCGTCTCGGTGGGCCTCATCGACGACCTCGGCGTGACCGGCGCCGCGTGGATCCGGCTGGCCTGGGCGGGCGTGCTGCTGTTCCTGCTGGCCCGGCCACGCCTGTCCGATCTGAGCCGGCGGGCCCTGTGGTCGGCGGTCGCCCTCGGCGTGGTCACCGGGACGATGACGATGCTGTTCATGGCGGCGGTCGCCCGGCTGCCGCTGGGCACCGCGAGCGCCCTGGAGTTCCTCGGCCCGCTCGGGGTGGCCGTGATCCGTGGACGGCGCCTGCTGTGGCCGCTGCTCGCCGGGGGCGGGGTGCTGCTGCTGACCGAGCCGTGGCACGGCGGCGCCGACCCGGTGGGTGTGGCGTTCGCGCTGGCCGCGGCGGTGTGCTGGGCCGCGTACATCCTGCTCACCCAGCATGTCGGCGACGAGGGCGCGGGGCTGAGCGGCCTGGCCGTTTCGATGCCGGTGGCCGGTCTGGTCGCCACCGTGGTCGCCGGCCCGCAGGTGGTCGGCCGGGTCACCGTCGACGTCCTGGTGGCCGGGTTGTTCCTGGCCGTGCTGCTGCCGGTGGTGCCGTTCGTGCTGGAGTTCCTGGCGCTGCGCCGGCTCACCACCGCGGCGTTCGGCACCCTGATGAGCCTGGAACCGGCTATCGCCGTGCTGGCCGGCCTGGTCCTGCTGCACCAGGTTCCGGGGTGGGCGGCGGTCGCCGGCATCGGCCTGGTGGTCGCCGCCGGGATCGGCGCGGAACGCTCGGGCGCCCGGTGAAGGCGGCCGCCCGCATCGGGAGCGATAAATGCGTTGCGCCCGGGTCGCGGTGGCCGCTACAAATAGCCGCCGCTTGAGGGAGACGAAAGGAGGGCTGAGCGATGTATTCCCAGCACAGCTTCCGATGGAGATGCCTTGACTCTGGAAATCCGCCCGCTCACCGGCCCCGGTGAGCTGGACCTCTTCAACTCTTTCGACTACGTCCTCAACAAGGAGATCGCCGGCGACCTGACGGCCGGCCGCCGCCACCCCGGGTGGCTGTGGGTGGCCGTGCGCGACGGCCGGGTGACCGCCCGCGCGGCCTGGTGGTCCCGTCCCGGCGACGAGAAACCGATGTTCATGGACATCATGGATGTGGCGCCCGGTCACGTCGACGACGGCGCCCGGCTGATCGAGGCGGCCACCGTCTCCGCACCGGCGTTCACCCGGTTCGTCGTCCCCGACTGGCGTGACCACCCGCACGACTGGCTGCACGTCCTGGAGCGGTCCGGCGCCAAGCTGTTCGTCGAGCGGCTGCGCCTGCAGTGGCATCCGGGAACGCCGGTCCCGCCGCACACGGATCGGCTCGTCTTCCGTGAGCCACACGGCGCCGGCGAGCTGATCGGCCTGATGGAGCGGGTCCTCGACGGCGCCCTCGACGCGCACAGCCGGGACGAGCTGACCCGGATGAGCCCGCGCGAGTGCGCCGAGTCGCAGTACCACGAGGAACTGCTGCGCTACCCGAGCCCGCGGGAGTGGTGGCGGGTCGCGACACTTCCGGACGGCGACCCGGTCGGCTTCGTGATCCCGGCCCACAACGGCTACAACCCGATCATCGCCTACATCGGCGTGGTCCCGGACCACCGCGGCCGCGGCCACATCGACGCGCTGCTGGCCGAGGGCACCCGCCTGCTGGCCGGGCAGGACGTGCCCCGGATCCGGGCGTCCACCGACCTTGGCAACGTGCCGATGGCGGCCGCCTTCGCCCGCGCCGGTTACGCCGTGCACGAACACCAGGTAGACATGACCTGGTGACGTATGTGGAGATCAACGGTGCGGCGCCGGAGGTCGAGGCGCTGCACCGTGCCGCCACCATGATCCTCGGCCACTTCACCACCATGCAGGTGCGCGGTGGCGCGGTGGCCGGGCTCGACCTGCACCTGGAGCGCCTGCGGCAGGGCTCGGCCGAGCTGTTCCCCGGCACCGATCCGGCCGCCGACGACACGATCCGGGCGCTGATCGTCCACGCGCTGCGGGGCGAGCCGGACGCCACGGTCCGGGTCACCATGCTGTCGGCCGCCGACGCGATGGTCTCGGTCCTGGAGCCGGGCGCCGACACGCCGCCGCCCGCGATCCGGGCGCGCACCATCGTGTACGAACGCGAGCTTCCCCACCTCAAGCACCGCGCCACCCTCGGCCTGTTCCACCACGCGGCCGAGGCGCGGCGGGCCGGCTTCGACGATGTCGTCTTCACCGGCCGCGACGGCCTCCTGCGGGAGGGCTCGGTCTGGAACCTGGTGCTGTGGGACGGCGCCCGGGTGGTCTGGCCGGAGGCGCCGATGCTCGCCGGTGTGACGATGCGGCTGCTGCGCCGGGAGCTGGACGCGGCCGGTGTCGCGCAGACGTCCCGCGCGCTGACCGCCGCCGACCTGCCGGAGATGACCGGCGCGGCGGCCGTCAACTCCCGTTTCCCGGCCCAGCCGATCGCGGCCGTCGACGACGTCGTCTTCCCGGACACCGCGGCCCTCGCCGAGGTGCTCGGGGACGCCTGGCGGCGGGTCGCCTGGCAGGGCGTCTAAATCGTTCGAGCCGGTGGCGGAGCGGTGCTAGCGTTCGGGCCGCTGAAAGGGGACATGGGTGCCGAAGCTGAACCAGATCATCGCCGTCGAGAAGGGCGTCAAGAGCAAGGCGTTCGCCGACCTGAGCGAGGCGCACCACGCCGTGCAGAAGACGGCGCCGCTCGCCGGCATCGCGCGGACCTACCAGCCGAAGGACGAGGAGGGTGAGCAGCTGCCCGCCGAGTCGACGCGCGTGCAGATCAAGTCGGAGGAGATCCTCCGGGACGTGTCCCGCACCCTGACCCGGCTGTTCGACGTCACCGCCACCAAGGACTGGACGAACTGTGTGGCCCGCGCCGACGTGGTCGTCGACGGCCGCGTCATCGCCGCGCAGGTGCCGGTGACCTACCTGCTCTTCCTCGAGAAGCAGCTGGTCGACCTGCACACGTTCGTGAAGAAGCTGCCGGTCCTGGACGCCGCCGAGTCCTGGGTGCGCGACGACTCCACCGACAGTTGGCGGACCGACCCGGTGCGCACCAACCGCACCAAGAAGGTGCCGCGCAACCACGTGAAGGCGGAGGCCACCGAGAAGCACCCGGCCCAGGTCGAGGTGTACTACGAGGACGTCACCGTCGGCTACTGGACCACCGTGAAGTTCTCCGGCGCCCTTCCGGCCAAGCGGGTCAACGAGATCCTCGACCGGGTGCTGGCGTTGCAGACCGCGGTGAAGTTCGCGCGCGAGGAGGCCAACAACACCGAGGCTGTCGACCAGCGGGTCGGCGCGGCCGTCTTCGACTTCCTGTTCGGGTAGGACCCGTCACAGACCCCCGTGGGAGCGCGGGGTGCGCCCCAACGTCGGGCGCGAAGCTGACAGCTGAGGCTGAAGCTGAACCACCCGGTGACAGTGCGGGTTCGAGCCCCGCCCCCTGCATTCCTCGCGGGGGTAGCCCAATCGGCAGAGGCAGCCGGGATGAGACTCAGATTCTCGCTCCAATGTCAGCATTCACCACTGATCGCCAGATCGAACGAGCAGGACAGAGACACCGGATGCCGGTTCAATTCCGGCCCGCTCCGCTTTCGGGGGGCGGTAGTTTAAAGGCAAAACCCGGATGTCATCAGAGTGATCCTCGCTCTTAAACGTGCTGGCGTGTGCAACTCAGTGGTAAGCGGAGGCCCGGGGGCTGGCCATGCCCCCGGGCCTCACCATGTGCGCGTCCCAGGATCCGGGCGTGTTTTCCGGCGCAACGATCCTTCCCGGCGACGATTCCGCAGCTCAGCGTGGCCCGCGCGGCCCGCGCAGGTGGCGCAGCCGCCTACCGCTTCCAGTTCTCCTATGAGCTTTATAGGTTAAGTGCGGGAGGTGAGCGGGATGGGACAACCGGCAGTGGCCGAGGCGCGGTGGCGGCGCGCCGACCGGGCCCGGCAGATCGCTGACGTGCTGCGCCATCAGGTGCTCGCCGGCGCGTTCGCGGCCCTGCCCCGTGAGGCGCAGCTGTGTCACGACTTCGAGGCCTCCCGCAACACCGTCCGGGAGGCGCTCGGGCTGCTGGCCGCCGAGGGCCTGGTCGCGCGCCAGCCGGGCGTCGGCACCCTGGTCGTCACCGCCAAGTACGCCCACGGCCTGCACCGCCTGGCCGGGCTCGCCGAGACCCTGCACGAGCACGGCGAGATCACCAACGAGGTGCGTACGGTCGCGCTGGTCCGCCCGCCCGCCGTGGTCGCGCACCGGCTCCGGATCCCGGACGGCGAGCAGGTCCTCTACCTGGAGCGGGTCCGCAGTCTGGACGGCGTCCCGGTGTCGCTGGACCTCACCTACCTGCCGCAGGACATCGGTGTCCCGCTGCTCGCCGAGGATCTGGCCGGGCGGGACGTGTTCGTGCTCATCGAGGAGCTGACCGGGCAGAGTCTGGGCACCGCCGACATCAGCATCGAGGCGGTCAACGCCGACCCGCACAGCGCCGACCTGATCGGTGTCGCCGACCGGGCCGCGCTGCTCATGATCGAACGGGTCACCCACCTGGCCGACGGCCGCCCGGTGGATCTGGAGTGGATCCGGTTCCGTGGCGACCGGTTGACCCTGGTGACCCGGCTGAGCCGTATCAGCAGTTTCTGAACCGCAGGAGAATCCCATGGCGCTGGTCAACCAACGGGTCGATGTGCCCGTAGTCATCGATAAAAGTCTATGTATTGACGAGTGCACCCTCTGCGTCGACATGTGCCCGCTGGACTCGCTGGCCATCGACCCGGAGACCAGCAAGGCGTACATGCACGTGGACGAGTGCTGGTACTGCGGCCCGTGCGCGGCCCGCTGCCCGACCGGCGCGGTGACCGTGAACATGCCGGTGCTGATCCGATGAGGGCCCGGCTCGCCGTCCCGCTCACCGCGCTGCTGGCGCTCACCGGCTGCACGGTCGCCGGGCAGGCCGCCGACGCCGGCGCCGAACAGGTCGTCGTCGGCTACCAGTCCAAGACCATCAACACGGTCACCGCCGGCACCCTGCTGCGCGCCCGGGGCTTCCTGGAGAAGCGGCTCGGCGACGGGTACCAGGTCGTCTGGCAGGACTACGACACCGGCGCCCCGATCACCGCCCAGATGATGGCCGGGAAGATCGACATCGGCTCGATGGGTGACTATCCTCTGCTCATCAACGGCGCTCGCGGCCAGCAGTCGGAGCAGACCCGGACGAAGATGATCGCGGTCACCGGCTACAACCAGCGCGGCGCCCTCAACACCGTGGTCGTCGCCAACGACTCCGCGATCGACTCGTTGAAGACGCTGAAGGGCAAGGTCGTCTCCACCAGCGTCGGCTCGGCCGCCCACGGCCTGCTCGTCCAGGCGCTGCGTAAGGAAGGGCTGAAGGACACCGACGTCAAGGTGGAGAACCAGCAGCCGCCGGTCGGCGCCTCCGCCCTGCAATCGGGCAACGTCGACGCGCTGTCGCAGTTCGTCGCCTGGCCCGGCCTGCTCGTGCACCGGGGCGAGGCGACCGTCCTGTACGACGGCGGCACGCTCGGGGTGCCCACCCTGCACGGGACCGTCGTCCGCGAAAGCTGGGCCGACGAGAACCCGGACGTCGTGAAAGCCTTCCTGGCCGCCCAGCGGGACGCCACCGAGTTCCTCTGGCAGCACCCCCGGGAAGCCGCCGAGATCGTCGCCGAGGAGACCGGGCTGCCCGCCGAGGTGGTCTACCTCTACAACGGCGCGAACGGCATCGCCACCTTCGACCTGCCGATCACATCCGAGCTGCGGGCCGCCCTCGAACAGGACGTGCCGTTCCTCAAGTCGATCGGGGTGCTCCAGGACATCGACCTGGACGCGTTCGTCGACGACACCCTGGTCCCGCCCGGCGGCACCCCCGGTGCCGTGCTGAGTGGCAAGGACGAGATCTGCGGCACCGAGGTCGCGGACCGGGCGCTCGCCGGTGAGCTGTGGCTCGACGGGGAGACGGGCACGCACGCCTCGACCGACCCCACGTGCCTGCTGAAGGCGGTCAAGGCCGCCACGACGGCCGGCAGGAAGATCCGGGCCGCATACGTGCCGGACGCCGGCACCGGCACCCGCTGGTTCGCCGACAAGAGCACCTGGGTCCGCGACGGCGACCGCTTCCTGCCGTTCGTCACCGGGGCCGCGGCCCTGGCCTACAACACCGCCCACCCGGGGTCGCGCGTCCTCGCGTACGAGAAGGCCGTGAACGAGGCATGACCACCACCCTCGCCGCGCCGTCCCGGGAAGCCCGCGCCGGGGCCGGGCCGAAGCGGCAGCGAGGCCGCCGGGTGAACCGCTGGCTGATCCGCGCCGCCTCGCTGCTGACCGCCCTGCTGGTGTGGCAGTGGCTGACCGCCACCGACGCCACCGTGTGGATCCGCTTCGACCGGCTGCCCACGCCGGTCGAGGTGGCCGGGCAGCTCGGCCTGCTGCTGCGGGACCCGCTGTACTACCTGGACATCGCGCAGAGCCTGGTCCGGATCCTCACCGGGTTCGTCCTGGCCGCGGTCGCCGGGATCGCCGCCGGCATCGCGGTGGCCCGTTCCCGGCTGCTGTCCGACCTGCTGCAACCGCTGTTCGAGGTGGTCCGGCCGATCCCGGCGATCGCCCTGGTGCCGGTCGCGATCCTGCTGTTCCCGGAGAACGAGCAGGGCATCGTGTTCATCACCTTCACCGCGGCGTTCTTCCCGATCCTGGTGAGCACCCGGCACGCGGTCCGCGCGCTGCCGACGGTGTGGGAGGACGCCGTCCGCACGATGGGCGGCGGGCGCGGGCGGGTGCTGCTCAGCGTGGTGCTGCCGGGCGCCCTGCCGGGCGTGTTCGGCGGCCTGTCGGTCGGCATGGGCGTGGCCTGGATCTGCGTCATCTCCGCCGAGATGATCTCCGGTGACTACGGCGTCGGGTACCGCACCTGGCACGCCTACACGATCGTCGACTATCCGGCCGTGCTGGTCGGCATGATCACCATCGGGGTGCTCGGCTTCGCCACCGCGGGCGCCGTCGAACTGCTCGGCCGCAAGGTGGTGGGGGACCGGTGAGCCTGGCCTTCCACATCACCGACGTGAGCCTCGGGCACGGCGACGAGACCGTGGTACGCGGCCTCGACCTCGACATCCGTCCCGGCGAGGTGCTGGTCGTGGTCGGCGCCTCCGGCTGCGGCAAGTCCACCCTGCTGCGCAGCCTGGCCGGTCTGCTCCCGGTCCGCGGCGGCGCCCTGCTCGCCGACGGCGCCCCGATCACCGGCCCGTCCCCGGACCGGGCGCTCGTCTTCCAGGACGACGCCCTGCTCCCGTGGCGCAGCGCCCGCCACAACGTGGAGCTGCCGCTGGCCATCCGCCGGGTGCCGCGCGGTGAACGCCGCCGGCTCGCCGACCACTGGCTCGGCCAGGTCGGGCTCGCCGACCACGGCGACCGGCGGCCCGGCAAACTGTCCGGCGGCATGCGCCAGCGGGTGCAGCTGGCCCGCACGCTGGCCGGTGAGCCGAAGGCGATCCTGATGGACGAGCCGTTCGGTGCGCTGGACGCGCAGACCCGCGCCGCCATGCAGCGGCTGCTCGTCGACGTGCTGCGGACCACCCCGGCCACCGTCGTCTTCATCACCCACGACGTCGACGAGGCGCTCTACCTCGGCGACCGGGTCGCGGTCCTCGGCCCGGACGGCGTACGCACCCTGATCGACGTCCCCGAACCCCGCGATCCGGCCACCCGCGGCACCCCCGTGGTCCGCGCCGCCCGCGAGGAGATCCTGAGGAGCCTCACGTGACCCGCCACCTCACCACCGACGTGCTGGTCATCGGCGGCGGCACGGCCGGCACCATGGCCGCGCTGTCCGCCGCGGAAGCCGGCGCGAACGTCCTGCTCCTGGAGAAGGCACACGTCCGGCACTCCGGGGCGCTGGCCATGGGCATGGACGGCGTCAACAACGCGGTCATCCCGGGCAAGGCCACCCCGGAGGACTACGTCCGCGAGATCACCCGCGCCAACGACGGCATCGTCAACCAGCGCACCGTCCACCAGACCGCGGTCCGCGGCCACGCCATGGTGCAACGGCTGGAGCGGTACGGCGTCAAGTTCGAGAAGGACGAGTACGGCGAGTACGCGGTCCGCCAGGTGCACCGCTCCGGCCGGTACGTGCTGCCGATGCCGGAGGGCCGCGACATCAAGAAGGTCCTCTACCGGGTGCTGCGCAGCCGCCACAACCGGGAGCGGATCCAGATCGAGAACCGGGTGATGCCGGTCCGCGTCCTCACCCACGAGGGCCGGGCGGTCGGCGCGGCCGGTTTCGACACCCGCAGCGGCGAGTTCGTCACGGTGGCCGCGAACGCCGTCATCCTGGCCACCGGCGCCTGCGGGCGGCTCGGGCTCCCGGCCAGCGGCTACCTCTACGGCACCTACGAGAACCCGACCAACGCCGGCGACGGGTACGCCATGGCCTACCACGCCGGGGCGGAATTGTCCGGAATCGAATGCTTCCAGATCAACCCGCTGATCAAGGACTACAACGGGCCGGCCTGCGCCTATGTTGCCAATCCGTTCGGCGGCTACCAGGTCAACAACCGGGGCGAACGGTTCGTCGACTGCGATTACTGGTCCGGGCAGATGATGGCCGAGGTGGCCCGGGAACTCGACTCCGACCGCGGGCCGATCTATCTGAAACTCAGCCACCTGCCGGACGAGACGATCGCCACCGTGGAGGGCATTCTGCACTCCACCGAGCGGCCGTCGCGGGGCACCTTCCACGCCGGGCGCGGGCACGATTACCGGACCCACGACATCGAGATGCACATCTCCGAGATCGGGCTGTGCGGTGGGCATTCCGCGTCCGGGGTGTGGGTCGACGAGAACGGGGCCACCACGGTTCCGGGGCTCTACGCCGCCGGGGATCTGGCGTGTGTGCCGCACAACTACATGATCGGCGCGTTCGTCTACGGTGATCTGGCCGGGACGCACGCTGCCGGCTTGGCGAAGAGTGACACGTCGGCATTGCCGCAGGACCAGATCGCGGCCGCCCGGGAGCTGATCTACCGCCCGCTGGAACACCCCGACGGGCCCCCGCAGCAGCAGGTCGAATACAAGCTGCGCCGTTTCGTCAACGACTATGTGGCGCCGCCGAAATCGGCCGCGAAACTGGAGATCGCCGTCGAGACGTTCCACCGGATGACCGGCGAGATCGCCGAGATGGGCGGCCGCACCCCGCACGAACTCATGCGCTGCGTGGAGGTGAGTTTCATCCGCGACTGCGCCGAGATGGCCGCCCGCGCCTCCCTCGTGCGCACCGAGAGCCGATGGGGCCTCTACCACGACCGCGCCGACCACCCGAACCGTGACGACGGCGAATGGCTCTACCACCTCAATCTGCGCCGCGACGCCGCCGGTGAGATGGAATTCGTCAAACGGCCGGTCGCCGAATACCTGTTCCCGGTCGACGGATTCCAGCTCCCGTCCGGCGCCCCCGAAACCCCCGTCCCCGAGCCCCGGAGATTCGGCGCCGCCGCACGTCACAAAACCATCGATCGTACGGGCGAGAGCACCTCGACCGCGGCGGCCGCGCGCATCGTGGCGGTCCTGGCGCTCGCCGAACAGGAACCCGCCCTGACCGCTTTCGCCCCGTACCTCGCCGACACCGACGCGGGCGTACGCCGAACCGCCGTCACGACGCTCACCGAGGTCGCCCCGCCCGGCGTGGCCGACGCCCTGGTCGGCGCCCTCGCCGACCCGGACGCCCCGGTACGCGCCGCTGCGGTGACCGGCCTGCGGGAACTCGCCGACGTCCTGCCCGCCACCGAGGATCTGGCCCAGCGGCTGCGGGCCGGCTACGCGAGCACCGACACCGCGGTCCGCGAGGTCGTCGTCGAGCTGCTGCGGATCATCGGGCTGGGCGCCTCCGCCGACTTCCGGGCCGCCGCCGAGGACGTCGACGTGGCGGTTCGTCTCCAGGCCGTCCGCGGTCTGGTCCGCCGCGACGACGTCGCCGGTCTGGCCGCGGCCGCCCTCGACCCGGCCCGCGAGGTGCGGGTGGCCGCCGCGCACGGCCTCGGCACGGTCGGCGACCCGGCCGCCGCCGGCACCCTGCACCGGCTCACCGGCGACGACGACGTGCTGGTCCGGGCCGCCGCGCTGGCCGCGGCCGCCGGCATCGGCTGCCCGCCGCCGCTCGCCGCCACCGCGGTCACCGCGCTCGGCGACCCGGCGTGGCAGGTGCGCGAGGGCGCCGCCAAGGGCCTGGCCGCCGCCGATCCGGACGTCGCCGCCCCGGCCCTGTCCGGCGCCGCCCGCGACCGCAACCTCGACGTCCGCAAGGCCGCCGTCCGCTCGCTGGGCGGCTGGTCCGGGCGGCCCGACGTGGGCGAGGCCCTGCGCGCCGCCGCCGACGACCCGGACGCCGACGTCCGCGCCTGGGCCCGGCGCGGGACTGTCACCGCCGGAAACGGGCGCTAGGGTGTCGCGATGCGCAATCTAACCTGGCTGGCGGGATTGACCGCGGTCGCTGTGGGCCTCTCCGGCTGCGGCGTCCCCGGCTCGAACCCGGCGGAGCCCGCCACGGAGGCCGCACCCGCGGCCGCCGTGGCGCCCGTCGAGGTCGAGCTGGCCGCGGCCGCCGCCACCTACAAGTACGTCTTCCCAGTACGGGCGAAGAACGCCTCCTACCACAAGACCCACGCCGGCTACCCGGCGACGGACATCTTCGCCGCCTGTGGCAAGCCGTTCGTCGCCACCACCGGTGGTGTCGTCCTCGAGGTGAGCCGGGTCGACAAGTACAAGAAGGGCGTGCCGGACGGGCCGTACAACGGCGGCAAGTTCGTCGCCATCCTCGGTGACGATGGCGTCCGCTACTACGGCTCGCACCTGAGCAAGGTGACCACCGGCATCAAGAAGGGTGTCCGGGTCAAGGCCGGGCAGTCGCTGGGCAAGGTCGGCAAGACGGGCAACTCCAGCGGCGTCTGCCACGTGCACTACGGCATCTCGCCGCCGTGCAAGAAGGCCGGCGACTGGAAGGTCCGCCGCGGCGTCGTCTGGCCCGCGTCGTACCTCACCTCGTGGCGCAAGGGCGGGAGCAAGAGCCCGGTCAAGGCGGTCGCCACCTGGAACAGGAAGCACAACTGCAAGGCCTGATCGCAGGCGTGACGCCTCACCCCGGCCACCAGCCGGGGTGAGGTGAGTCACAAGTGTCACACTCCCCGGCCGACCGGTGTCTCGTGCCCGAAGCGCCCGAACGAGCCTCAGGGAGTTCCGATGAACGTTGTCGTGATCGGCGGCGGCTACGCCGGAGTCATGGCCGCCAACCGTCTCACCCGCCGTGACGACGTGACCGTCACGCTGATCAACGCGCGGCCGGTCTTCGTCGAACGGCTCCGCCTGCACCAGCTGGTCCGCGGCAACCACGAGGCGGTCGTCGACTTCCGGGACGTGCTCGCCGACCGGGTCCGGCTGCGCGTCGCCACCGTCGACCGGATCGACGCCCCCACCCGCACCCTCACCCTCGCCGACGGCGCGACCGTCGGCTACGACCACCTGATCTACGCGGTCGGCAGCGACAGCCCGCGGGCGCCGGAGCACGCCCACCCGATCGCCACCCTGGAGGACGCGCGCCGGCTGCGGCCGCTCGTGGACGCCGCCTCCGCCGTGACCGTCGTCGGCGCCGGGCCGACCGGCATCGAGACCGCCGCCGAACTCGCCGAGGCCGGCCACCCGGTCACCCTGGTGTGCGGGGACGTCCTCAACCCGTACCTGCACACCCGGGGCCGCCGCTCGGTCGCCGGGCGGCTGGCCCGGCTCGGGGTGCGCGTGGTCGACGGGCCCGGCGCACGCGTCACCGCCGTCACCCCGGCCACGGTCCGCCTCGCCGACGGCCGGGAACTGCCCAGCCCGCTGACCGTGTGGGCGGCCGGGTTCAGCGTCCCCGACCTCGCCGCCCGCAGCGGCCTCACCACCGACGGCCTCGGCCGGCTGATCACCGACGAGACCCTGACCAGCGTCGACGACCCGCGGATCGTCGCGGCCGGGGACGCCGCGGCGCCGTCCGGACGGCCGTACCGGATGGGCTGCCAGTCCGCGGTCCAGCTCGGTCCGCAGGCGGCCGAGACCGTGCTCAGCCACATCGCCGGCACCACACCGGCGGACGCCGGGGTCGGATTCGCCGGCCAGTGCATCAGCCTCGGCCGCCGGGCCGGGATCTTCCAGTTCGCCCGGCGCGACGACCGGGCGCTCCCGCTCCACCTGGGCGGACGGCCCGGCGCGAAGCTCAAGGAGTTCGTGGTGGCGCACACCGTCAAGCAACTGGCCGAGGAGGCGCGCCGCCCCGGCGTACGCGATCTGTGGGCCCACGACCGCAACCGCGCCCAGGCCGTCACCACGACCGTTCCTGTCGCATGATGATCGATATGCGCGACGCCACCGACGACTTCGTCACCTACCGCAACCTGCTCTTCACCGTGGCGTACGAGATGCTCGGCTCCGCGGCCGACGCCGAGGACGTGCTCCAGGAGACCTGGCTGCGGTGGGTCGACGTCGACCTCGACCAGGTCCGGGACCGCCGCGCCTACCTGGTCCGGATCACCACCCGGCAGGCCCTCAACCGGCTCCGTACGATGCAGCGGCGCCGCGAGTCGTACGTCGGCTCCTGGCTGCCCGAGCCGCTGCTCACCACCCCCGACGCGTCCGGCGACGTGGAGCTGGCCGAGAGCATGTCGATGGCCATGATGCTGGTGCTGGAGACCCTGGCGCCGACCGAACGGGCCGTCTTCGTGCTGCGCGAGGTGTTCGACGTGGGCTACGACGAGATCGCGGACGCGGTCGGCAAGACGCCGGCCGCGGTCCGCCAGATCGCCCACCGGGCCCGGCAGCACGTCGACGCCCGGCGGCCCCGGCAGACCGTCTCGGAGCGTGAGGTCCGCGCCGCCCTCGACTCGTTCCAGCGCGCCCTCGCCGCCGGCGACCTCCAGGGGCTGCTCCACGTGCTCGCGCCGGACACCGTCCTGATCGCCGACGGCGGCGGCCTCAAGCAGGCGGCGGCCCGCCCGATCGTCAGCGCCGACAAGGTGGCCCGCTTCATGCTCGGCGGCCTGCGGAAGGCCCGGATCAGCTACACCACCGCGTTCGCTACGGTCAACGGCAGCCCGGCGCTGGCCGTACACGTCGACGGCGAGTTCGACGGGGTGATGGCCGCGCGGGTCGACCAGGGGCGGATCACCGGCCTCTACTACGTGCGCAACCCGGAGAAGCTGACCCGCCTCGCCGACGTCGCCGAGGTGACCTTGCGCTGAACAACCCGGAGGAAGGGAGCATGGGCCCGCTACCGTGAGGTCGTGATTGACTTCTCCAGCCCATCGGTGTTCAAGCTCAACCCGGTCGACCCGGCCTCGGTCTACCCGCAGGTGGCGCCCCTGCTCATCCCCGGTGAGCAGCTGATCGCGGCGTTCAAGACCACCCGCGACTTCGTGGTCTTCACCAACAAGCGGCTGATCGCCGCCAACGTGCAGGGCATGACCGGCAAGAAGGTCGACTACACGTCACTGCCCTACGGCAAGATCCAGGCCTTCTCGATCGAGACGGCCGGCAACTTCGACCGCGATTCCGAGCTGGAGATGTGGTTCAGCGGCCTCGGCAAGGTCCGCCTGGAATTCAAGGCCGACTCCGACATCCGCGCCCTCAGCCAGATGATCGCCGGCTTCGTCCTTTAAATCCCATTCATCGGTACGGGGTGAGGCCGCCATCGCCCAATCCCGGTCCGGCTACCCTGTCGCCGTGAAGATCACCTTGCTGGCCCTCCTGGTCCGATGGCGCGTGGCCGCGTTGCCGGTGATCAGCAGGAACCTTTGACCTGTGGCTACCGGTTCCCGGCGTCTCCGCGAGGCGCCGGAAACCGTCAGTCGTAGACCACCTCGATCGGAATCATCGTGGTCCACCAGTCGGCGGCCGCCTCGGCCAGGTCCGGGTGAGGCGACAGCGTGCCGGTGGTCGCGGTCGCCGTCAACGATCCGGTCGCCTCTAGGGTCGCGGCGGGATATGGCGAGCGGGCTGGCCACGTCCTGGACGCGGCGGCACTGTCGCTGATGTCGGGCAAGGCGAATGGTTCGACACTGAACTCCTCCTGGCAGACCATCAGCTTGAGCCAGGTGCGGTCGGTCTGTCCGGGATGTATCCGCTTGCTGCGGGGAGGCCCCACCGATATCGCGCGTCCGTCCACCGCGGCGGCCAATCGGCGAGGACCGATGAAGGCTCCGGGGAAGAGCCGCACGTTTACTCCGAACGCCGAGGTGAGGTCGAGCAGGGCGCAGTAGAGGTGCTCGTCGCGCTCGTTTCGTAGCCGAACGAATATTCTGGGCCGGCGCCACGCCGAGGCGATGCGGCGGGCACGCAGCCGGATCACTCCGTGGTTGTCCGTTCGCAGGGCCGCACTGTTGGCGGAGACCGACGTCTCGCTGCCGTCGTCAGCCGAGATCACCTCGATCCGGACCGCGCCGGCCAGCCGGCTCGGCGGGTTGTCGAGCAGGTAGGTGCGCCGCCATCGGGCGACGTGTGCCAAGGTTTCGACGATCCGCTGCGTGCCTCCATTGTCCAGCGTGATGCTGCTGAGCAGGGGCGGCTCGTCCTCCGCGACGAGCACGGTGGCCGTGTCGCCGGTGGCGGCGACACGCAGGTCCGGAGTCTCGCCGGAGGACACCTCGCGAAGGTGCGGTGACGGCCCGGCGGAACGGAGTGCGTCCCGGACGCGGCCCGCCGCCGGGTCGACGGCGACGGTGGTGGGCGGTGTGGGCATCGCACTGACGACGACCGGGTACTCGGTGTAGCGATCGGGCTCCCAGCCGACCGGCTCGACGAGACTCTCCACCGCGCGTACATCGATGACCGCCGCCTCTAGCGCGGGCGACGTGTGCGACACCACGACGCGCGTGCCGGGCGCCGCCGGAACGCCGTGACACGCGCCGATGTTGATCGACCATCCGTCACTTCTCCAGTGCATGACCGTCAGGCTGACGGGTTGCCGGACCGCACCGCCGAGGAACGGCTGGTCGATGACCGTGTCCGAAGCCGGGTACAGAGTGGGGGTCTGACGTCCGGCGCGGAGCGCGACCCCACCGCGAGCGGCCGCGATCAGCTCCCGGTAGGTCGCCGTCGGCCCCATGCGCCGCAACGCCCGCAACAGCGACCAGGAGAAGACGCCGTGGTAGGTGCCATCCACGATGAGCTCGCTCGCGGTCTCATGTGGAAGGCAGGCAGCCAGCAGGATGTGGGATCCCTCGTGGGGTTCGGGTTGCCCTGACTCGACGGGCGAGCGCGACGGCGGTTCCACCCGGGCGTTCGGCTTGAGGCCGCTGTGGCAGGCGTCCACCACGACCGCCACATGAGTGCCATGATCGGTGATCCGGCCGATGAGGTCGGACAGTTCCGGGGCGGTGATCTCCGCCCGGTCCTGGCCGGCGCTGTGGCAGATGAGAGTCTCGATCTTGCCGGTGGGATAGAGGTGCCAGGCGTCGGGAGGCGCCTCGGCCGTCGAGCCGTTGCCACTGAACCAGAACAGGACGGTGTCGTCCGGCCCGGCCTGATCGGCCAGCGCCCGCAACCGCGTGATGATGGCGTCCCGGGTCGCCTCGCTGTCACGGAGCATCTCGATCCGCAGTCGATGTGATTCCACCACCGTCGTCCGCAGCATCGCCTCGGCCCCCTCGACGTCGTTCACGGCTCCCGCGATTGAGTGCCGCCCGGGACCGGAATCGTTGATGCCCACCAACAGGGCGAAGACCGTGCCCGTTCGTGGCGGATCGGCGACGCCGACCGGAACGTCGTCGTAGGTGTCCGCCGTCTCGGTCGCCCCGCGGGACACCGGCAATTCGACGGTGCGGAAGGGAACCCCGCCCGCGGTGAGGAAGGTGAGCCGCAGTGGTCGCGGGTCCGCGGTGAGTTCCCCGATGTGCAGGACGAACCGCACCGGCCCGTACGTTCCGCCGAACCGGTGCAGCACCAGCAGGTCCGACCCGGCTGACTCGGCCTGGCACCACGGCGCCCCGTCGAGCAGGCACCCGATCGTCCGTTCCTCCGCCGGATACGGCCACTCCTGGCCGTCCTCGACGGTCAGGTCCACGATCACCTGGTAGCGGGTGTTCGGCCGGACTTGGCGCGGCCACCGCACGAGGGGTTGGAGGCGGATCGGGGAGTCACTCATGGTGAGCCGCCGCTGCGGGAGAGGTCAGGCGGAGGGTGGTCTCCGGGTGGCCGAAGTAGACGTACCCGAAGCCTTGGAAGAAGTCGTTGTAGTCCGCGTCCTCCCGGGTGTCCGGGATCCGCTGGGCGACCTTCTTGGCCGCGTTGCGTCGCCGCCGCAGCAGGATCTCCGTGATCCGCTGCTCGCGATCGTACGAGTCGAGCAGCTCGTACGCGAAATCGTGCGAGTAGTCGATGCTGATTTCGCCGAGTGTCGCGATGACGCTGTACGCCCCACGGCGTAGAAATAGCTCGGCGAAACTCTGCGTGGCGACGAATGAGTTCGATCCCGCGGGTCTTGGTATCCCGGAGTCGCAGGCGTTCAAGAGCACCACAGCGGGGAAGCGGTCGAGAAGCGGCATCGCCGGGTAATCGATCTCGTAGGTTCCGATCGTCTTGCCGCCCAGACAAAAGTCGCCGTCCTCGGAACGGTAGGCGCCGTGGCATCGCAACATCACCAGCCCGACGTGCAGGTTCTCGTCATTGAGCCGGGTCAGCAGGGAGATCACGTCTCTCACCGGCACGGACCGGTACGGCTGGAGCAATTCGGCGAGAACGGAACCGGTGGCCCTGGCGATGTCCGGTGTTTCGAGGGCCAGCACCCCGCCGGTGCAGGTACCGGACTGCGCCGCGAACCGCGCGTACCGGGCGAAGTCGAAGATGGTGGTCCAGCGCATCACCTCGATCTCGGCCCCGAGCCAACGCCGGGTGCGATCCGAGTAGTGCAACTCCCACGGGATCTGGAAGTCGGTCAGGTCCAGAACGACCAGCCGGATCGGGGCTCCGTCAGACTTGGCTGCGGAGGCGGCCAACCGTTCCAGCCAGTCGGTGACACGGAGCTTGTCACGCCACCACATGGCCAACCGCTGGTAGGACCGCTTCCACCGCCGGCCGCGCATGATGTCCGCGACGGTCTCGTCCGGGCGAGTATGCAGGGGGAGTTCACTCATTCGGGTCTGGTCGGGTTCGCCGTCGAAGAACCAGGTCAACTTGAAGAACGAGTGGCCGTCCCGGTAGGACGGCGTGACGCAGAGCAGGGCGGTGCGTTCGGGGATGGTCTGCAGGACGTGCGCCGCCTCGGGAGGGAATTGGACGACCTCGCCGTCCGGGGCAGTGGTTCCCTGCAGGTCGATCGCCGGCCGGGCCGGGGTGGCCAGCGGGGAGTCGTCGGCGTTCAGCCGGGCGCGCATCGAGACGGGGCGGGTCATCGCGAGCTCCCCGGCTTCGGGATCAGGACCGTGCCACCCATGGCGTCCGCGACCGCCCACGGCAGTTCCGGATAGGCGGGGACGTCCGGCGCCAGGACCACCGATCGAACACCCCGGATGGTACGCAGACCGTCCGCCACGCCGATCGTGTCATCGACGCCGCGCCGCCCCACCGGTCCGCCGGCCGGTTCGCCGAGGCTCATGTGCAGCGGCACGTTACCCCGCCCGTCGGTCACCACGAGCACGAGCGCGTCGTCGACCGGTGACCGGTTGCGCCGGGCGAGTCGTTGCGCCTCGGCCACCGCCAGGTCCATGGCGTGCGCCAGTGGGCTGGCCCTGCCGGGGTCCCGGTTCAGCGAGGCCGCCACCCTCGGGTCGGCGATGTCGCGGACCCGGTAGCGGGTGGCCTGGAGCGGATCGGCCGCGTCGGCGTGACCGAATTCGACCACCGACACCGCCGCCCGCTGCCGGAACGCCCACCGCAGGAACGGCGCCATGGCGGCGTCCGCGTTCCAGGTCCGCAGGCAGCTGTGGTCCAGGACCAGGATCAGAGCGCTCGCCGGTTCCGGGCGGCGCCGGTGGCGGCGCAGGTCACCGGGCCGAAACTGGAGACGGCCGTCGCGTACCGGCCGGAAGCGCAGTGCGGTCAGCAGCGTGGGGACGACAGCCAGATCGTCCAGACCGCGGGTGGGCTCACTGCCGAGGACCGCTCCGGCGGGGCCGTTGCGGCGGGCGCGGGAGGGCGGGGGCAGCCGCAGCGGTTCCGGCGACGGGAGAGCCTCCGGGTCGTCCTCCGGGTACAGGATCGCGTTCGGGTCGGCGTATAGGTCGGCCGGGTCGAGGGTGTCGCCGGGCACCGGAACCACCTGGCGCTCGGTGAGGGCCGCCGGATGCGCGGCCGGGCCGGTCCGCTCGGCGGGCCGCTCCGGCGCCTGCGCGGTCTGGCGGCCACGGCCCGGCTCGGGTGCGGCTCCGGACGCCGGCTCCGGGGTCGCGGGTGTCACCGCGATGATGCCCATCAGGTCGGCGGCCCGTTCGACGTCCCCCGCCGAGACCTCGGACCGGTCACCGATCAGGGCGAGCGCCCGGCTCATCCGGCCGAGGGCGAGCGTGCGGCGTTCCCCCGGACCGGTCCGGCCGAGGGCCACCACCTGCTCGAGCGCCGCAGCGCTCAACGGCACCGGCCGGCGTGCCGGGATCGGGCCCACCGGGCCGAACAGGTCGCCGGTCACCTCGTCCAGGGCGCGGGAGTCGTCGGTGGCGAGCCGGATCTCGGCCTCGGCGAGCAGTGTGTTGAGCTGCGTGCCGTCGCAGCGGACCGGGAATCTGTCGAGCAGGTGGGCGGAGAGCGATGCGGCGTCGGTTCGGTCGCCGGCGGCGAGCCAGCGCGCCCGTGGTGACCAGGTGATCGAGGCGCCGTGCCGTTCGGCCGTCGCCGTCTCCGATCCGATCAAGGCCACCGCGGCCCGCTGTACGGCCAGTGAGGTGTGCGCCAGGTCGGGTACCACGATCACCGGAGCGGCCGGGTCGTCGCTCTCGGCCAGCAGGCCGGGCCGGGGCTTGACGGATCCGCCGGTGAAGCGGAGGCCGAGCAACAGGTCGTCGTCGGTGTGCCAGGGGCCGAGCGACACCAGCCGCCCGGGACTCCCGCCCGCCGCCCCGAGCAGCCACGATCCGAGGGGCCGGAGCAGCATCGGATCCAGATCGAGGAAGAGCACGCCCCCGATCCGGGAGTCGATCGCCATGCAGCGCAGCACCTCGAGCGCTACCGGGGTGGGATTGGTCATCTCAGTCCGCCGTGACTTCCCTCAGGGCCTCGTCGACCCGGCGGTCGTCGTCCGGCGTCCAGGGGCGCAGCGTTCCGGATTCGAGCAGCGGCCGCCGGTGGGCCAGCGCGAGCGGGGCGACCTTACGCAGATGGTCCAGCGTGATCGACGTCGCGCCGAGCAGGGCGGCCCGGGCCCGGGCCGAGCGGATCAACACCAGGTCACCGCGGTGACCGACGACGTTGAAGGCGCCGGCGAGTCGCGCGCAAGCGTCCGCGAGGGACCCGGTGATCGGCAGGGACGGGCGGCGTTCGCGGGCCGCCGCGAGCCGGGCGCGGGTGGCGGCGTCGTCCTCCCGTGCCTTCTCCAGCCACTTCGAACCCGGGTTGTCCTGCTCGTCCTCGAACCGGAGCACGGTCTCCACGATGCGGCGGCGGCTCTCGTCGTGATCCTCGCTGGTCACCGCCACGGCCAGGCCGAACCGGTCGAGCAACTGCGGCCGGAGCCCGCCCTCCTCCGGGTTCATGGTGCCGACCAGCGTGAACCGTACCGGCAGGGGCACCCGGTCGATGTTGTCCCGCTGCACCACGAGCACCCCGGTGGAGGCCGCGTCGAGCAGGATGTTGACCAGATGGTCGTCGAGCAGGTTCACCTCGTCGACGTAGAGCATCCGCCCGGCCGACTCGCTGGCCTGTTCCATCAGCCCGGCCTGCCACTCGTTGTCGCCCCGCAGCAGTGCCTCCACGTTGAGGCCGCCGAGCAGCCGGTCCTCGGTGGCGCCGATCGGCAGGGTTACCGGCAGTTCCCCGAAGGCCATCACGGAGAAGGCGCGGATCGTTGTCGACTTCGCGGTGCCCCGCTCCCCGGAGGCGAGGACGCCGACGCTCGGGTCGACATACGACAGCTCCAGGGCCAGCCGCAACCGGTCCTGGCCCACCAACTGCGAGTACGGCAGGATCGCGATGTTCTTCACTGGGACAGTCATCCGTTCCGGCTTCCGGTGACGTAGCCGGCGGTCGGCGGCACCCCTTGGCGCCACAGATCGCACAGCTCCTGGTTGATCTTCAATTCGGCGGTCCGATCGGCGGGCGCCGCCAGGTGCAGGGCGGTCAGCAGGTCGAACCGGTGCAGGTCGAACGCCAGCTCGACGGACTCGCCGTAGGCGACCGCGGCGTGCACGGCCGCCCGGTAGGAGAGGACCGAGACGGCGAGAGGCACGAAGCCGAGCAGCCACCACCAGTGGGTCGCCCGGCTCAGCAGGGCGAATGTCGCGAAGGCCGCGATCCCGGTGGACACGGCGAGCCGGGCGGTGCTGTCCATGGTGTCCCGGCGGTCGTCGACGACGTCGCGTACGGTCTCGCCGAGGACCGCGTAGAGGCGGGGCCAGGCCACCACGGCGTCCAGGCCGTACCCGCGTCCCGCGTTGTCCTGCATGGCGGCCAGCGCGTTGCCCAGAGCGGTTGGCCGCACGAGATGTTCCCGGGTCGGGTAGCGGCGGCGGAGCCGTCCGGCGGCCCGCCCGGCGGCCTGTACGGCCTGGTCGTCAGCGGTGGCCGGCGGGGCGGCCGCGGTCGTCGTCAGCTTCCTCCGGCGCGCCAGCTGAAGACGCCGGAACAGGCCGGAGCCGAGCGCCGCCGGCCACCCGCCTTCGAGCAGCCCGACGAGAGCCGACTGGAACGGATGCAGCACCAGCGCCAGCAGCACCACCACGACGATGATGAGCAGGGCTTCGGCGATCTCCAGGTTGGCGGCGGTCTCCCACGCCGCCTTGAAGCTGATCCTTTTTCCGGGCGCCCCGGCCCAGACCAGGACCAGGAGGAAGAGCAGCACCGCGTAGGTGGGGAAGTAGTACACCCGGAAGAAGCGGCTGCCCTGGAGGCCGGCCGGCATCTCGGCGAGGGCGTCGAGGCTCATCGGCGCAGCTCCATCCGGCCGTTCGCGCAGCACGCGGGAGTCGTCCGCTCGTCGTAGAACATGGTGGTGGCGGTGCCGCCGCAGGACTTGCAGGCGATGACGAGCACCCGGTACTGGCTGGACTCACCGGGTTGGGTGGCGCGGTCCCCGTCGCCGACGCCCGGCTCACCACCGGCCTGACCGAGGTCTTCGAACACCCGGGCGCGGCTCGTGACACCGACGACGACACCGCCCACCGTCAGCTCGATGTGCCCGGCTTCCGGGTGCTCGTCGTACTTCTTGCGGAGATTGCGCCGGGCCTCGGGGACGGAGACGTCGTCCGGCTCCTCGTGGACCAGGTCGGCCTGATCCGTGGAGGGATCCAGGAGACTCTTGAATTTCAGTCGCAACCTCGGCCACGCCGCATCGCCCATACCGGGTTCTGACGGACGGGAACTCACCAGCTGTGCACGGTGCCGTCCTCGAGGCGGTTGACCGGCAGACTGGCCGCCCGGTACGGGTACCGGGCGGCCAGTTCCTCGTCGATGTCGACGCCGAGGCCCGGCTCCTCGGACGGGTGCAGGTAGCCGCCCTCGAACCGGTAGCCGTGCGGGAAGACGGCGTCGGTGGCCTCGGTGTGGCGCATGTACTCCTGGAGGCCGAAGTTGGGGATGGCCAGGTCGAGGTGCAGGGCGGCGGCCATGCAGACGGGGGAGAGGTCGGTCGCGCCGTGCGAGCCGCTGCGTACGTGGTAGAGGTTGGCCAGGTCGAAGATGCGCCGCAGGTGGGTGATGCCGCCGGCGTGCACCACCGTCGTACGGATGTAGTCGATGAGCTGCTCGGTGATCAGTTGCTGACAGTCCCAGATGGAGCTGAACACCTCGCCCACCGCGATCGGGGTGGTGGTGTGCTGCCGGATCAGGCGGAAGCCCTCCTGGAGTTCGGCCGGGACCGGGTCCTCGATCCAGGTGAGGTGGTAGGGCTCCAGGCTCTTGCCGAGCCGGGCCGCCTCGATCGGGGTGAGCCGGTGGTGTACGTCGTGCAGCAGTCTCAGCGTGGGCCCGAACTCCTCGCGGACCCGGGCGAACACCCGCGGGACGTGGTCCAGATAGTGGGCGGTGGACCAGACGTTCTCGGTGGGGATCGCGGCGTCGGCGGGCTCGTAGAACATCCGGTCCTTGCTGACACCGTAGGTGCTCTCCAGTCCGGGGATGCCGGTCTGCACCCGCACGGCCCGGTAACCCAGGTCCACGTATCCCGAGATCTCGGTCAGCACCGCATCGATCGAGTCGGCGTTGGCGTGGCCGTAGACGGTCACGCCTTCCCGGGAGCGCCCACCCAGCAGCTGATAGACGGGCAGCCCCGCCACCTTGCCCTTGATGTCCCACAGGGCGGTGTCCACGGCCGCGATCGCCGTCATCGTCACCGGACCGCGCCGCCAGTAGGCGCCCTTGTACAGGTACTGCCAGATGTCCTCGATCCGGGCCGGGTCCCGCCCGGTCAACTGCGGCGCCACGTGCTCGGTGAGATAGGCGGCGACGGCCAGTTCCCGCCCGTTCAGCGTCGCGTCCCCGACCCCGTACACCCCCTCGTCGGTGACGATCTTCACGGTGACGAAGTTGCGGTCGGGGCAGGTCACGATGACCCGGACCTCGGCGATCTTCACGCGGGATCCTCCTTGACGGACGATATCGATGGGCCGGCTCGATGAAGTCTGTCAGTACCGGTTTCGCCGCCCGCCCAACCATCCAGGGGTGCCCATGCGTTGGACAGGTGTGGACAGCGAATTCGCCGCCTTCGTCGAGGCACGCCAGCACCGGCTGCTGCGCTCGGCGTACCTCGTCTGCGGCGACCACCACCTCGCCCAGGACCTGGTGCAGGGCGCCCTCGTCAAACTCGCCCTGCGGTGGAGCCGCGTCCGGGACGGCGACCCGGAGGCGTTCCTGCGGACGGTCATCTACCGCGACGCCGTCTCCTGGTGGCGGCGCCGCCGGCGCGAGGACCTCAGCGACGCCCCGCCGGAGCGCCCCGACAGTGGTGCGGACGTGCCGAACCGGCTGGTCTTCGCCGCGGCGCTGCGCCGGCTGCCGCCCCGCCAGCGGGCCGTGCTGGTGCTGCGGTACTTCGACGACCTCACCGAGGCACGGACCGCGGAGATCCTCGGCGTCACGGTCGGAACGGTGAAGAGCCAGGCCAGCGCGGGCCTGCGGAAACTGCGGGAGCTCGCGCCGGAGCTCGGCGAGATGGCCGGGAGGGGCTGACGATGGGTACGAACCGGCTCACCGAACTTCTCGAGCAGGCCTCGGCCGAGGTGCCGCCACCGGCGATGGCCGCGACCGCCTGGGCCACCGCCCGCCGGGTCCGCCGGCGCCGGCAGCTGATCGCCGGGGTCGCCGCCTTCGCCACCGTGGTCGCGGTGAGCGTGCCGCTCAGCACCCGGGGCGGGACTCCACCGGCGCCGCCGGCCGTCACGCCGTCCGCGATCGCGGTCGCGCCCGGCGTCGACGCCATGCCGGCCGATCTCACCCGGCGTACCCTGGCGCCCTTCCCGGAGGCGCTGACCATCCCGGAGGACGCCGCCGAGCTGTCCGAGCACCCGGTGGACCGGGCGGCCGCCGTCGTCCAGAAGGTCGATCTGGAGGGCCGCGTCGACCCCCCGCTGTACGTGCTCGACCTCGACGGCGACTGGACCCGGATCGACGTGGGCGACCTGCGGCCTACCCGTGACGAGAACGGCAATCAGGCGTACGCGCTGCGCTCCACCGCGCTCTCCCCGGACGGCCGCCGGATCGCCGTCCCGCAGCCGCAGGCCCTGGTGGTGATCGACCTGACCACCGCCGAGGCCCACCGCGTCCCGGTGCCGGGCTACAACGAGCAGGTCATGTGGTGGGGCGACGAGACCGTCCTGGTCGGCGCGGGCGGCCCCGGTGTGGTCCGGGTCGACTGGCGGACCGGCGCGGTCACCCCGGAACCGGCCGGGATCTCCGCCTGGAGCAGCGCCGGCGCCCGGCAGGTGAGCGCCGGGGCGATCCCCGAACTGGTGGTGATCGACGGGCGGCGGATGGCCCGCGGCTGGGTGCTCGGGGACCCGAAGCCGGCGTGGGAGTCGCCGATCGACGAGAGCGGCCTGCCCGGCGGCTACCGGATCAGCGAGTGGTACGGCCCGGCCCTGCCCGACGACGCCGGCCGGGTGGCCGCCCCCGCCTGGGGCAGCCGTCCCGGATTCGAGGGCTCCGAGATGCTGACCGTGGTGAACGCGCGCACCGGCGTGGTGGAGCGGATCCTCGACCTCGGCTTCGGGCGGGGCAAGGGCTGCTGCGCGGCGCTCGCCTGGGTCGGCGACCACGTGCTGCTGGCGCGGACCGACCGGGAGGGCCTGATCACCTGGGACACGCGTACCGGGGTGGTCACCCAGGTCACCGTCGCGCCGATCGAGGCCCTCCTGTCGGTCCGCCTGCCCTGACCTACTTGTGGTTCACCCCGTGCATCAGCGCCAGGATCGCCCGGTTCAGCGGCACCGGCACCCCGTGCTGCTCGCCGAGCCGGACCACCGCGCCGGTGATCAGCTCGTGCTCGGTGGCCCGGCCGGCCAGCCGGTCGTACAGCATCGACGTGCCGTCGTCCTCGGCGAACCCGTCGTAGATCTCCATCGTGTGCTCGAGGTCGGCGTCGGAGAGCCGGGCCCCGGCCGCCCGGCCCACCGCGATCGCCTCGTCGAGCAGCGCCCGGGTCAGCTCCCGGACCGCCGGCTCGTGCTGGATGACCGACATCCGTTTCATGGTCAGTGAGGTCACCGGGTTCGCCCCGACGTTGGTCAGCAGCTTGCGCCACGCCGCCGTGGGGAAGTCGGCGACCCGTTCGACGTGCAGCCACGACCCGTCCAGCAGCGCGGTGAACCGGTCCGCCGGATCGGTCCGCGACAGGTCCGTGGCCGTCGTCGCCGGGCCCTCGCTGAAGGTCGCCCGCGCCGTGCTCGCGACCGTGCCGGGCGCGCCCGGCACGGTGATCCGGGCGCCCATCCGGTGCAGCACGTGACCTGGGCCGAGCGACTCCGCCGCCACGTAGACCAGCGCCGGCAGCACCCGCGTGCCGCGCGGCACCAGCGGTCCGATCCGCTCGGCGTGGTCGACGCCGTTCTGCAGCACCACCACGGTCGTGTGCGGACCCACCAGCGGCCCGAACCAGGCGGCCGCGCCCGTCGCGTCCTGCGCCTTGGTGGCCAGCAGCACCCAGTCCACCTCGGTCGCCTCGCTCGGGTCGACCAGCACCGGGACGTCCAGCTCGCGCACGCTGTCGGCGCGCTCGACGACCAGCCGCTCCGGGCGGCGCCGGGCGCAGACGACGACGTCGTGGCCGGCGTCGACCGCCGCGGCGGCGACCACCGTGCCGACCGCGCCGGCGCCGATCACCGCGACGCGAGTCCTCGTGGACATGAACCAGCCTCCCCAATAACTGAGAATGTTTTCTCAGTTCCCATCTTGCGGGAGGGTCTTTTCGGCTCTGTTACGTCGCGTGGTGTCCCACCCCACACCGGCGAACATCCCGGGCCACCCGCGCAACCGGCGCGCGGTAGCCTGACGAAGTCGAGCGGAGGGCAGATGGACACGTACGGGATTGAGCCCGCTGACATGGGTGCGGCTCCGTCGGTGGCACGGTTGCTGCTGGAGCTTCGCGGCCGCACGAGCGTCGACGTCCGCCCGTCGGGCCGCTCACTCCAGGTCCGCCCGAAGGACTCGAACGTCATCGCGGTGCACATCCACCCCGGCGGCATCGACCTGGCCCTCGACCAGGACCGGGCCAACGAGGTGGCGCTCTCCATCGAGGGCGCGTACGTGCGCGACGACGAGCCGGTCACCCAGGTGTCCGTCGAGGCCTACCTGATCGACGCCAACTACGACGCCCTGCTCGCCGCCGCCGTCGAGGCCGTCGAGCAGCGCGCAGCGGCGAAGGCCACGAAGGCGGCCGCCGCCCCGCGCGCCCGGGCCACCTCCACCGGCACCCGGGCCGCCGCCAAGCCGAAGGCCGCCGCGAAGCCGGCGCCCCGCCCCGAGCCGGCCCGCTGCCCCAAGTGCCGGCAGTACGAGCTGCTCGCCAGCGGCGAGTGCCCCTCCGGCTACTGCTGACCCGGCCCCGACCCGCCGACCGTGGACCTGCTGCCCGGCGTGCTGGCCGCCCTCGACCTCCCCACTCCCGAGGGCTTCCGCCCGCCGGACGGCCGCTCCGGCGGGCCGGCGTTCGCGTCGCCGCTCGCGGTCGGTGACTGCGCGGTCGCCTCGGTGGCCGCCTGCCTCGTCGCCGCCGCCGAACTGGCGCACGCCCGCACCGGCAGCCGCCCCGGCATCGCCCTGGACACCGCCCACGTGGCGGCCGCCATGCGCAGCGAGATCCACTTGCGTGACCCGGCCGGCAACGGGATCGACGGCTTCGCGCCCCTGTCCCGCCTGTGGCCGGCCGCGGACGGCTGGGTGCGCACCCACGCCAACTACCCGTGGCACCGCGCCGCGCTGCTGACCGCGCTCGGCGTCACCGACGATCCCGGCCCGGCGATCGCCGCGCTTCCCGCCGCCGAGGTCGAACGCCGCGTCTACGCCGCCGGCGGCCTCGCGGTCGCCGCCCGGACCCCGGACCAGTGGCGTGCCGCATGCCCGCCGGACGACGCGCCACTGGTCAGCCTCACCCCCACCGCGGATGCACCCGCCCGGGCCGCGGCTCCCGGCCCACTGCCCGCCTCCGGCCTGCGGATCCTGGACCTGACCAGGGTGATCGCCGGGCCGGCCGGCACCCGGATGCTGGCGGCGCTCGGCGCCGACGTGCTGCGGGTGGACGACCCCAACCGCCCGGAACTCCCGCTGCACGCCCTCGACGGCGTCATCGGCAAGCTCAGCACCGAGATCGACGCCGCCGCCGTCGACGGCCGGCACGCCCTGGACCGCCTGGTCGGGGAGGCCGACGTGGTGGTCACCGGCTACCGCCCGGGCGCGCTGCGCCGCTTCGGCCTGGCCCCGGACCAGATCGCCGACCGTCATCCCGGCACCATCGTCGCCACCCTCTCCGCCTGGGGAAGCGGCCCCTGGGCCGGGCGCCGCGGCTTCGACAGCCTGGTCCAGATCGCCACCGGAATCGGCTGGGCGGTCAGCCCGGACGGCATCCGCCCCGGCACGCTGCCCTGCCAGCTGCTCGACCACGCCACCGGTTACCTGCTCGCCGCCGGCATCCTCACGGCGCTGGCCCGCCGGGCTGCCGGCGGCCCCGCCACCCACGTCTCCGTCTCGCTCACCCGCACCGCGACCTGGCTGCTGGATCAACCCCGCAAACCCCCTCTCCCCGGTACGCGCGACGCGCACCCGGCCATCGACGACCACCGCGTCCCGCTGGGCGACGGCTGGACCGGCATCAGCCCACCGGGCCTCCTGGACGGCCACCCCCTGCGCTGGCCCCACCTGCCACCCCGCTACGGCCAATCCCCACCCGCGTTCCCATGATCGTGTCCAGCTGGTCGTCAGTGCTGTCTCAGCACCGTGGAGACAGCACTGACAGCCAGCCGATCGCCTCCGTCTGGCCCTGGGTGCTGTTTGGCGGGCCTCGAGACAGCGCTGGCAGCCAGCTGATCGCCTCCGGCTGGGGCTGGGTGCTGTTTGGCGGGCCTCGAGACAGCGCTGGCAGCCAGCTGATCGCCTCCGGCTGGGGCTGGGTGCTGTTTGGCGGGCCTCGAGACAGCGCTGACAGCCAGCCGTGACCCACCACTCACGCCCGGATGGGCGCGGCACGGTCTCGCGTGGCAGGTGCTCGCGTGTGCCGGCGGGACCGGGGCGGTGCGTTCGTGGCAGGTGTGGGCGTACCGGGAATGGTGGGGGTCTTTAGGATTTCGGCATGTCGGCGGCGGGAGCTCGGGAGCGGCCACGCCGCGGTGACGCGCGATTGCGGCGTGCGGCGCTGCTGGCCGCGGTGGGGGAGTTGCTGGCCGAGCGGGGGCCGGGGTTCTCGCTGGCGGAGGCGGCCGGGCTGGCCGGGGTCTCGACGGCGACCGCCTACCGGAATTTCGCCGATCCGGAGAGTGCGATCGACGCGTTCTTCGCGGAGCTGATCGGGGATCTGCTGGAGGCGTTCGATGCGCTGCCCGGTGGCGCCGACCCGCTGGCGGACGTGCGCACGGTCTGCCGGGAGTGGGTCGAGCAGGCGTCGCGGTGGGGTGCCGCGGCTGTGCATATTCGGTCACCGCGAGGGGTGCTGGCGCGGCGTGGGGAGGCCGATCCAGTCGTCGGCGGGCTGTATGAACGGCTCGCGCGGCTCGTCGAGGCGGCGATCGCGGCGGGCGCGGTGCCGCGGCAGGACGTGCGGTTCGCGGTGCTGATGTGGGTGACGATCTTCGATGAGCGGGTGGTCGTGGACGTGACCCGGACGCTGGAATGGAGCACGGACCAGGCGGCGGAGCATCTCACCGGAGCGCTCCTCAGGGTTCTGGGGCGATCCTGACAAGTCTTTGGGATGGTTCTTGGACAGGTGCGTTGACTTACGCTCGACGGAGGAATCCGCTGTAGTTCCTCGGAAAATCAACGGCGGCCGGAGGCACTCATGTCTTTGGAACTGGATCGCAGGCTCGCGGATGTCGGCACCCGATTCCGGATCTTTCCTCAACCCCGATTCCTGCTGAAAGCGGACGGATCGGGGCCGCTCTTCCCGGAGCCCGAGCAGGTGACCGTCTCGGTCGAGCCGGCCGCCATGCGGCCCGGACCGGGTGACGACCGGATGTTCGTGGTCGACGCGATCGGCAAGCTTCCCTACAACAACTTCTTCCGGCCACCGTTCCGCGGTACCAAGCGGGACCCGATCCAGCCGGGCCCGGACGGCCATTTCGATCATCTCGACCCGGCCAGCCGGGAATTCTCGGCGGCCACCATGTACGCGACGGTTCGCCGGGTCCTCGACATCTGGGAGGACTACTTCGGGCGTACCATTCACTGGCATTTCGAGTCCGATTTCGATCGACTGGAACTGATCCCGTTGATCGAGTGGAACAACGCGCAGTCGGGGTACGGGTTCCTCGAATTCGGCTTCGGCCGGTCGCCGAACGGGACGATCGACCACACCCGGCCGTACTGTGAGAACTTCGACGTGCTCGCCCACGAACTGGGGCACAGCATCATCTTCGCCGAGGTCGGCGCGCCGGCCAGCAGGCAGGACGAGGGCATCGACTACGGCGGCATGCACGAGTCGGCCGGCGACCTGGTGGCGATCGTGTCGTCGCTGCACTTCCACTCGGTCGTCGACCATCTGCTCGAGTCGACGCGGGGCAACCTGCTCACCATCAACGGCCTGGACCGGGTGGGGGAGCTGTCCGACAGCCGGGAGATCCGGATCGCGTTCAACGCCATGCGGATGTCCGACGTGGGCGTCGAGCCGCACGACCGGTCGCTGCCGCTCACCGGAGCGATCTTCGACACCATGGTCGAGGTCTTCCAGCGCGACCTGGTGGCCAAAAAGCTGATCAGCGACGACCTGCGGATCCGGTCGACGAACCTGCCCGGCACCGCGCAGGATCTCGTCGAGATCCAGACCGAGTTCACGGCCGCCTACACCGGCAACGAGGAGGCCTTCAAGGAGTCGCTGCTGCGGGCCCGCGACTACCTGGGCCGGCTGCTCGCGGTCACCTGGAGCACCATCTCGCCCGACTTCCTGACCTACCACGGCATCCTGCGGGCCATCCTGGCGGCCGACCGGGAGATCAGCGGCGGCGAGAACGCGCAGACCATCCGGGAGTGCTTCGCCTGGCGGGAGATCGCCCCGGTCCCGACCTCGATGCTGCTGCGGCCGCACACGCTGGCGTCGTGCGGTTTCCAGGTGAACGACAGCGGTTCCGTCGCGGCGTCGCCCCGTGACCGTCTGATGCCGGACCCGCGCCCCAACGGCTCCGCGACCACCTCCGCTCATCTCTGACCTCCGTCCCAGGCGGGCGCCCACAAGCGCGTCGCGATTGCCCCGCGTGCTCGCGGGCACCCGCCCGCGGTCTCTTTCCGCGGTGGCGTGCTTCCTGTCCTCGGCGAGGGTCCTCGCCGAGGGAGACGACTGCCTGCCCTGCTCGGCGCCGACGATCTCGACGGTGCCGAGCAGGGCGAGCGGCCCGGGTGGGCGCGGGTGCCGGTCAGAGACGATCGATCGGGAACTGGACCTCGGTGAGCAACTCCTCCGGGGCGACCGCCTGTGGGTCGTTGAGGTAGACCTCGCACGGCGGCCCGGCCGGCTTCCGGCCGTGATCCTCGATCCAGGTGAAGGCCTCGTGATAGGCGGGGGAGATCTCCGCATACGGCCCCTGGTGCACGATGACCGCCGCCGGCCCGCCCGGGACCTCGCGGAAGATCACCGGACCCTCCGCGAACGCGGTCCCGACCGGGACCGGGATGCAGATCTCGATGTCGCCCGAGACCCGCTCGTCGATGACGTTGTGATAGATCACGAACGGGGCCCCGCTGGGCGAGGCGCCGGCCGTGCCGATCGCGCTGACCAGCGTGCCGAACCCACGGGCCATGTCGGCCTCGATCGTGGGGAGGATGGTGTGCAGGCGCAGGGCCGCCACCGGCCGGGAACCGATCTGTCTGGTCGTCACCTGATAGGGCAAGGCATATCCTCCTCGATCGATGAGCTGTTCGAGGAACCGCAGCATCCGCTCCTGCTCGGCGAGCCGGGACCGTAGCCGTTCGCGATGATCCCGCAGCCGCTTGGAGACGATCTCCGAATCGCCGGACGACAGCACGTCGCGGATGTCACCGATCGGCATGTCGATCTGGCGCAGCACCCGGATCGCCTCGGCCTGCCTGGCCTGCGATCGGCGGTAGTAGCGGTAGCCGGACGACGGATCCACCCGGGCTGGGACGAGCAGGCCCTGCTCGTCATAGAAGCGCAGCGCCTTGATCGACAGCCGGCTCATCCGGGAGAAGTGCCCGATCGGGATCATGTCGTCCATGTGGTTCCTCCGTTCCTCATCGAGGATCGAGTCTCCCCTGACGGGAGAGTCAAGCGCGGCGGAACTCCCGGACGACGTCGTCGCCGTCGCGGCCGGTCTCGGCGAAACCGGCCTTGGCGGCGACCGCGGCCGACGCCAGGTTGGCCGGGTCGTGCCGGATCGCCACCCGCTCGATGCCGGGAAGGGTGAGGGCGACCCGGGCCATCACCCGTACGGCCGCGGTCATGTGGCCGCGGCCGGCGTACGGCGTACGCATCCAGTAGCCGATCTCCAGGACGCCCGGCCCCATCCGGGTCATCAGGCCGATCGAGCCGATCAGCTCACCGATCGACGTGAAGATCGCGTAGTTGAAGTCGGTGCCGTCGAAGTTGCGCCCGATGAAGTCGCGGGCCTGGTCGACGCCGTAGTCGTCGGTGGCGAACGGCAGCCACGGGCGCAGCTCGGGCAGTGACTCCTGGACGGCGGCCGCGAGTTCGGCGGCCCACTCCGGTTCCCAGCGCTTGAGGACCAGATCACCGGCATTGATCATCTCAGGTGGTTCCATGACCGGACATTCTGCCCGCAGCGGGCGCCGGTTCGCGGCGCGGGCCGGTGACCGGGATCCTGATGAGGCAGGAAAAGCCGCTCTAAACAGGAATAGCCCCTGTGTCGGGTATTTCTGGGCGAAAGCAAGATCAAATCGGGCGAATACTGAGAAGAACGTCACTATCCCCGGCGTGAGACTTGGTATTCATCCATCGAGCGTGGTTACCGTCGGGCCGTCCCGCGTACGGCGGGCACTGTGGACGGACCGCCGAATCCTGCCGCCGCCCACGGACACGAATCGACGGCAGGAGCGGGGGACCCACTTTTTCCGGCGCGCCGGGCGCGCCTCGGGGTGAAGCCGTGCGTGAAACGGCCGGGCCACTCTGCCCGAACCCGACAGCTCACCTCGCAGGCGTGGAGGATCATCCATGTCTCGGATCGGTAGACGAACGCGCCTTGCCCTCGGTCTGGTGACCGCCGGGGTGACCGGAGCCGGCGTCCTGCTCGGCCCGGCGGCACCGGCTCAGGCCGCGGCCCGCCAGGTCAACTGGGATGTCATCGCCAAGTGCGAGTCCGGCGGACGGTGGCACATCAACACCGGGAACGGGTATTACGGCGGCCTGCAGTTCAGCCGCAGCACGTGGAAGGCGAACGGCGGCGGCAAGTACGCGCCGACCGCCGACAGGGCCAGCAAGGCCGAGCAGATCGCGATCGCCGAGAAGCTCCACCGCAAGCGCGGCCTGAGCCCGTGGCCGCACTGCGGGAGGAAGCCCGGCGTCTACAAGAAGACGACCAGCGCGAAGAAGCCCACCGCGAAGAAGCCGAGCGGAAGGACCTATGTGGTCCGATCCGGCGACACCCTCGCCTCGATCGCGCGCACCTTCAAGGTCAAAGGCGGTTGGCGTACGCTCTACGCGCTCAACAAGGACCGCATCTCGAACCCGGGCCTGATCTTCGTGGGCCAACGGATCCGCCTCTGAACCGCGGGAACCCGGCGGGCACGGGACGCCCCGTTCCCGCCGGGAATCCGGCTCGCGGAAAAGTGTCGTACCCCCTCGGTAGCGTCCTCAGAGACAGAGAGAGTGCTGCTGGGGAGGCCGGATGTACCGTCAGGGCGATGTGCTGATCATCCCGGTGCCGGAGGGCGACGTTCCGGCCTGTGCGCCGGTGCCACGTGACCGGCGCGGGCGGATGGTGCTGGCCCGGGGTGAGGCGACCGGTCACGCGCACGTGGTCGGTGGGCCGGGTCTCGAGCTGCTCGCCGACCTCGACGATCCGGAGCGGATGTTCCTCGAGGTCCCGGCGCACGGCCGGGTCACCCACGAGGAGCACGGCCCGATCCCGCTGCCCGCCGGGCGTTACCGGGTGGTGCGCCAGCGGGAGTACATCCCCGGCGCCTTCCGGCCGGTGGCGGACTGAGGGGGCGACGGTGCGACTGACACACACGCAGGAGTCGATGGCCGCGGCGATCGAGGACCAGTGGCTGGCCGCGGCGATGGAAACCGGCCCCGCCGACCGGGCGGCCACCGAGGAGGGTGTCCGGGAGGCCTACCGTCTGGCCGGCGCCGAGCCACCCGAGCGAATCCTCTGGTTCGCCTCGCCCCGCGCGGCCGCGGCCGCCGCGGCGTTGCTCTCCGGGGCGGTCGAGCCGGCCCCGGAAGCCCCAGGCCCGCAGTGGCTGGCCGAAGTCCAGGCCGAGCTGCGCCGTCGAGGGTGGACACCGGGGGAGAGCGCGGGCCGTTCGCTGCGCGGCCTCGTGCGGACGGCACCGTGGGCGGCCGCCCGCAAGGCCGCTCTCGCCGCGCTCGGCGCCGACGGCTGGTCCCAGCTGAGCGCCGCGGCCGGGCGCCGGTCCTGGCCCCTGGTGATGGACATGGTCGCGGGCCGGCTGCGGTCCCGGCTGAGTGAGGACCTGGCCACCGAACTGCCCGGCGCCGGGCCGGCGGTGCTCGACGCCGTCTACGGCCAGCACGACGGGACCTGGCTGAGCACGTTCGAGGCGGCGGCCAAGGTGAGTCCCGGGGCAGACCTGATGACCGGCCTCGCCGGGCTCGCCCGGGTGGCCCGGCACAGCGGCTGGTGGTGGGCGTTCGAACGGGTCGCGGTGCTCTCCGAGCGCCCGGTCACCCTGGCCCGGGACAACGTCGGGCGGCTGCACCGCGGCGAGGGCCCGGCCATGGAGTTCGCCGACGGTTACGGTCTGTGGGCCTGGCGCGGCATGCCGATCCCGTCCGACCTGGCCGCCGAGCTGCCGTCGCTGACCGTCGACCGGGTCCGCCAGGAGACGAACGCCGAGATCCGCCGCGTGATGCTGGAGCACTTCGGCTACGAGCGCTACCTGAGCGAGGCCGGCGCCCGAAAGGTCGGCACCGACGAGACCGGCACCCTGTGGCGGCTCGACCTGCGCGACGACGAGCCGCTGGTGATGGTCGAGGTGATCAACTCGACCCCGGAACCGGACGGCACGAGCCGCGTCTACTGGCTGCGCGTCCCACCCGAGACCCGCACGGCCCGCGAGGGTGTGGCATGGACGTTCGGCCTGACCGAGAAGGAGTACCAACCCTTGATCCAGACCTGACCCCACCCCGGCCCACCTTCGTGGACTGGATCACGAGCATGGGAGCCGACCCGTGAGCAGCAGGGTCACCGTTGTCTACGCCAACCAACAGCCACCCGAAGCCGGGCCTTCGATGCGTTGACCCTGTCGACATTCCTGGGGCACCAGCAGCGAATCAGCCTGATAGCCGGTGGCTCGCCGCGGATCCATTGACGGACGGTGGCGTCGGCTGCTTCCCGGCCCTGAATTTATGAACAGCGCGGTTCGTGGTCGTCGACGCCGTCTGCCACTTACCGGAACTCATGCGCGCTGGTCACACCGCCGCTGCCGCTGGCAGTGCGCCGACCCAGGTGAACAGCCGCCATGCCAGCACGGGAACCCCGACGACGAGAACAAGCGGCCCCTCCGCATGGCTCAGTAGCCCCAGAACCGAGGTCCCGGACACCGCCGCCCGACCCGCCACCACACCCACTCTCCGGGCTTCAACCGGCAGTGTGATCCACTCCTGCCGATGGCGTGCCCACCATGACCATCGGCAACCGCGGCGATGGTGCAGCTGTTGGCGGGTCCCAGCTGCCGACGACCGAGCGTCCATCCTCGGTCGAATGAGGGCCATGCAACCGAGCGGCACGGGATCGTCCCCCGACCGTTTCCGGCTCACGGTCGACGGTGATGTCTTCGACGTCGCGACACAGCCAGGCGCGTATCACTACACCCGACTCACCGGCCCTGCGCCAGGCCATGGGTCCACCAGCCGACAACAGCCGAACGCGTCAATGTTTCTCGACATGGTGGACCCCTCGACCGGCTACATCGAGGACGACGGCCAGGACACCCCCGACCAGTGATTCCGAAAGTGCTTCCCACAGCCGAGCCACTTCGCGGACATCCCCTTCGCCCATGCCGCGATCCGAACGCTACGCGTGCCATCTCCGACCGGTGGGTTGGACACTCCTTTGCCGATGTGAGTCCGTCATGACTACCAGTCGGCACGGCAGGCAGCTCGACCCTCCCTGCCAGTTCGCCATGGCGAAAGCCGAGCGGCTGCTCCATTCAGCCAATACGACGGAGAAGCCCTCGACTCGGCACCCACCGCAGCTCTTCCGCTTCGCCAGGGTCGGTGAAAACCAGTACGGATTCGTCGAGGCGACGCCATTCGAGTCCACCCGACCAGTCTTCGTACGACTCTCCCGCGACGAGCAGCAGTTCACGGTCTGCTATTCGCAATCTCACCTCCGCGAGAACGTCATCATCGAGGTAGACCTCTACCTCCCGGATCGGGCCTGTGGGGAGTTCGGTCAGAGCCCGACGCCGGTAGCCGCGGCTCCAGTCGTCTCCCTCGCAAACCGCTCCGGCGTTTGCCCACAGGCCGAACGACAGGTCGTTCTGGTAGGTAGTGATGTTGACAGCAGTACCGTCAGGCCTCACCGCGTCGAGTGCGAGAAGCTGCAGACAAGGCACGTCAGCGCCGTTGTACTCCGGCGTTCCCTCGTCGCCGCCACGCACCGCCATCTCCACGCCGTGCCACGAAACAACGGCCTGATCCCGCATCGCCAGAAACGTGGCCGTCTGGTCATGCAACCAGTCACTGATCATCGACACAGTTTGCATGTTGCGACGTTCGACCTCGACTAGATTCTGAGCCGGCAACCGCCCTCATTTGCCGCTGACCGCGAGTGGTGGCTACAGGCGGTAGCCCACGCGCTCGGATGCTGCGGTGGTGGCGCGCTGACGCTGGTGGTCGATTACCGCAGGGGACGCACACCTGCCAGTTCTCGGATCATGCTGATCAGTTCAGCAGCTCTGGGACCGCGTTGCTGCAATACCGCCTTGAGGTGTTGCTGCGCATTGCTGCCGGCAAATTGCATACTTGCTGGTCCTGCCGTGAGGGTTATGCCCACGTAGGCGCGCCGTTGGTCGGTCGTCTCCACCAACTCACCGTCGGCAGTCAGCCCTCAAGAGTGTTGGCGCCAAAGTTGGTCATTAGAGAGCGCGTATCCCGTGCCAATCGACTCGAAGGTCCCGTCGATCCAGCAGGCTGCGACGTTGCGGTGGCATTCGCCAGGCTCGCCCGGAAACTGACGAACATGCCGGCTCATGGAGACCCCTCCGGCGAGGAGGGCTTCGAGGTCCGTTTCGGGGCCACGAGGCGGTACAACGAGGGAACCACCGAGGGACAACAGGGTCCGACACCAACTGCGCCAGCGTTCCCCGTATCCCGCGTCCACGTCGTCGTAAGCATCAACCCGAGCCCGGTAGAGCGCCAGCAAGCGCTCATGCTCGTCGAGGGGTATCTCCACAGGCGGAGGATAGCGTTGCATGATCACACGTCCTCTTCTGCCGCTGCCCGCGCTCCGGCTGGCCTTCACGTTAAAGCCGACCTTCGGCGCTGCCGATGGTCGCCCAGCGGGGTGCGGCAAGGTCGTACTCTCAGGAGCCCGATCGCAGGAGGCATGAATGGGATTGTCAGGCCGGGCCTGCCCTGACTGTGGTCGCAGTGTCCGTGAGCCGTTCGAGAAGACGGTCACTGGGCGCGAGGTGTGCCCGGACTGCGCGAATGCCCTGTTCATGGGCTCGGCAGCAGGTGTGATCACCGGAGATGTCGGGTCCGGCTACGGGGTTTGGGCGATGCTCATGTGCAAGATTCGGCGCTCCGGCTGAGCGGGCCGGGATCTCTTCTTGGCGGCACTGTCACAACGCGATCGCGAGATGAACTCTCCTGCCGCCGGTCGTGCGAGGTGTGGCGGGTGTAGTCGTCGTGGTCGGTACGTTTCGGTTGCCGGCCGAGCGTGGGCTGCCCGGATCGGGCTGCGATCATGGCGGGGTGACGTCGGTGCCGGAAAGCATGCCGTTCCGGTGGGATCTGATCACGCCGGATCAGCTGGGATCGTTGCTCGACGGTACCGCGACTCCGGACCTGTGGTTCCTCGACGATCTCGTGGCGTGTACCGGGAAGGTGCTGGCCCGTAGCCGCAACGGGGATCTGTTCTTCGTGGGCAGGTCCTTGGACTCGATGTTCGACCTGCTCGGCGGCGTGTTCAGCGGCCCATCCGGGGTGCAACGGCTCTACCGGCTGCCGTTGTCGTTTCAACGTCCGGGGATCGGATCCGGCCGGCGCTGGCGTCGTCGTCCGTTGACACCCGCTGAGGTGGCGCAGGGCCGCCGGTTTCTGGAGACGGTCGGTTTGACGCCGTACGCGCTGGCGCGCCGGGACCGCCCGGCGGTCCTGGTCGATGTCGTTTACGAGGGCGAGACGTTCACCGAGTTGTTCACGCTGATCCGGGACTGGATCGAGCAGGAACGCGAGCCGTGGTCGGTCGTCCGCCGCAAGCTGTCCTTCGTCGGGGTCACCATCCGCCGCAAGACCAGTCCGAACACCGAGCGGTGGCATCAGCACGCCGCCTGGACCCGCACGCTGCCCGCGTCCGCGGTGGCCAACGTGTCACTCGACCCGGGAGTCTGGTCGTACTTCGGGGATCACCAGGTGAAGCTGACCCGTTCGTTACGCCCTGACCTGTGGACCGCCGCGGCTGAAGGCCCCGGCCGGGACGAGCGCACTCGGCAGGCCCTCGTCGAGGCAGCGGCACTGGTCGCCTACGGTCGCAGCCCGGCCGGCCGGCAAGCCGTCGCCCGTGCCATCGGCCGCGATCCCGCGCTCAGCCAGTCGTGGCTACGTAGCCTGGTCACGAGCCTGACCACAGGTTGAGTTCCGGCTACCCGCCGGCCGCCGCCGGCATTGACGGATACGCGGATTCGCCGCCGAGGCGAGCGCTTGACGCCCCGAGCAGTCACGTCGCGTAACCGTCGGACTGCCTCGGTTGATGCACGCTCGTGCCGATGACAGCGCACTCGCGTCTACTCAAGCCTTCGGTCGCCAGATTGGAATGGGGTGAACTTCGTTCTCTATGCTCAGGAGCATGAATGAGCCCAACCGACCGGATCCAGACGACAGCGAGCACGGCGCTGCCGCCCCTGCCAGGCTACCAGTTGCCGAGGCGGCAGCAGCGAGTCCGTGGGCGCTGACCGCACTTGCGGTTGGCGCCATCGCAAGCGTGGTGCTCGGGCGGAGGCGCGCCAAAGCTTGACCATCATCGGGCGGCGAGTGCACGGCGCACCGAGATTCGGAGCAGCGTCGCCGTCTGCCTTGGCCGCGATCAGCGCGGTCAATCGGTTGGAGAGTCTCGACTGGCATGCCACCATGCGACCAGTTGCTCCGCCGTTGCCATGGTCGAGGCTACGTCCGCGGACATACCGAAGTGGCCAGCGACCTCTGCATCCAGCCATTCCCCGATCGCAGCCGCATCCGCTCGCTTTGAGCGACGACCATCATCGCAACGGTTCCGGCGGCGGTCTTGGCATCCCGTGCGAACACGTACTGCGCCCCGTCGACGGTGATCTGTCGTGCCTACTTCTTCTTGGACGGCGTAGCGGGGTGGAAGACCGGATGGTGAAACATCTGCGTAGCCCAGACGCGGGCGCGACGCTCAGGATTTGCCGCGGTCATTCGCTCGCGCGATGACGACGACGCCGGCGGTCACACCCAGAGCCGCACCCAGCGCGACACCGAGACCGATGTTGTTGAGCAGGATCCCGGCGACGACGCCGAAGGCAGCGCCAAAGGCGACCCAGACCCCGATATTTGACCAGATCCCGAGATTTGCGGCACCTCGAGGCTTGTCGTTGCTCGTCATCGGATCTCTCCCAGGACGTCGAGCGGGCAGGTAGACGATCCAGCGGCCCACCGTGGCGAATGCGCCACCGTCACTTCTCCACAAGCTATCACCCGGCATCAATCGGCAAGTCCTCGTCGAGGAGCCGGCCTCGTCCGGATCTGCCGCATCAAGGGTGTCTGCACCAGGCCGAGCCCGTCGTCGGCTGCGGCGGTGTGCCGGGACGGGGTTCAGGAGACGCCCGAAGGATCGTCGGACTCGGGCCGGAATACCTGCTTGCCGGTCACGTCGACGGTGAGGAGGCCCGGTAGCCGGAGGTCGGCCCAGAAGGCACCCGGGTCCGCGAGGGCGACCGTCGTAGTCAGCCACAGGGTCATGGCCATGCCGTGGCTCGCGATGACCAGCGGTCGCCCATCCGCCCGAGCAGTCCAGAATCTCACTCCTTCAGCGAAGCGGGCCACTACCTGGTCACGGGGCTCCCAGCCTGTGTGGTCCGTGCCGGTCACATACGCGCGCCGACGTGCCTGGAAATCGCCCTCGTACGGCTCGTCGCGGGTCACCTCGTTGAACCTCTTGTCGGTGTACACCGATCCGGCCTGCTCCAACGTCTGCCGTGCCTTCGGCTCCCGGCTCGCGAGCAGCAGGGCGTCGGCCGGCAACGCCCGCGCGAGCGCTCTCGCCTCGCACCAGCCCTTGAGGGCGAGTACGACCCTCGGCAGCCCCAGGGCCGGAACGCTCGATAGCAGGACGCCGGACCCACTCAACTGCCGCCGATAGTGCGCCGGGCCACCGGACTCGAACCGGTTCATTCCGGACTGCTCAGGTGCTCAGCGTCGCTGGAATGAGGCTTGGCCCGGCCCTACGTGTCGGCGATCGAGATGGCCGTGACCCGGGCGGACGAATTGTCGGCACCCGCGGCGGGTTGTCTACGGCCCTATCCGGTGGGCCACCGCCCTAGCCAGCCCGGGTAGGCCGCTGTCGGTCATGAAGCCGGGCCACGCGCCTGCCTTCACCGGGCGCCAGGTCAGCCAGTGTGGCTGGTCGGAGACCGGTCGTACGCGTCGCCACCAGGTGTTGCGCTCATCCTCGGCCAGCAGCAGGAACGCCCAGGGCAGCAGGGCGGGATCCGAGGCCCCCGACCCGTCGCGCATCTGCTCGCGCAATTGGTGCAGGCGTGCGCGCTCGGCGCGGGCGGCACCGCTGGGTCGGATCGGTGCCTGTAGCCATCGGGTGAGCAGCACTGCTGTACCCGTGGCCAGGGGCAACACGGCCAACCACATCCCGGCAACCATCGCGGCCAGTGTTCCGCCCAGGCCGAGAACCGCGCCGGCTGCGATCAACCAGCGCAGCCGCGACATGAAACCGTACCGTTGGATCGCCTCGGACAACACGGTGCTGAGCCGGTCGGCGCTGATAGGGCCGTGCGGCGCTGTCATCGGTGGCAGCTCGGGACGGTCCAGCCGCGCGGGGGCACCGCCATGGAACAGCCCGGCCAGGACATCCGCACGGTCCTGCCGCAGCCCTGAGGGATCGACCGGTCCTCGGCGGACGGTGTATCCGTCGTCATCGGCGACGATCTCGACGTAGCCGTCCTCGGCCAGCGCGAGTACCTCCGCGATCACCATCCGTGCGGGATGCCGGACACCCAGCAGCCAGGCACCGATGAGGCAGCTCGTTCCGGGGCGCTCGGGCTGACTCGACATGGCAGATATTGTGCACAGCACAGTCCAGCCCTCGTAAGGGATCAGATTCAGAGAGAAACCGGCTGGCGCGCCTGCGAGCCCGTGCCGAACACACTCTGCAGATGTGCGGCGCAGATCCCGCAGCGCTCGTCGACTCCGAGAATGCGGTCTTCCCGCCGTTCTGAGTGGATATTCGCGGGCGCCGCGATCCGCTCGGCTCAGCCGATGGGACGGGAACGCGGACGGGCGCTCGTGACGCCCCGGAAACTGGCGAGCTGGGGGCGGCGTCGGTGCTGTACATTCCCCGTGTCTCGTCGTCTAGGGGCCAAGGATCCCGTGCGCCCTTCGGGGACGCGGAGGCGTGGGTTCAAATCCCACCGGGACATCGGGGCCGACGCCGTCTTCGGCGTCGGCCCCGTCCTTGGCTCGGGTGCAGCAGGATGTGGGCCCCATCGCACCCGGTGAGTTCCATCTGGCTGCTGGACGCCCTGTTGTCCGTGACGGGCACTGTCCTCTACCGCCGCCGGTAGTGCGTGTCGGCATCGAGGATCACGCGTTGGTCGGGTAGAGCCTGAGGTGGTCGGCCACCACGGCGATGGCGGTGCCGGGAGGCGCATCGATGGAACGGTTGTCGATCTCGACCTGCAGGAAGCCTTCGGCGATACGCATCGTCAGAACGTCCCGCTCCTGACGTTCAACGGTTCCGCGGAGTACCGGTCCCGGCCGCAGCGTCTCGCCGCCGCCGATGGCTATCGTGACTTCCCACTCGAGAACCGCATCGATGTCAAGCTCGACATCGATGACCTGGCCGACCGTGGGTGGTAGCCGGCCAGCCCATTCGGCCCTCAGATGCACGTCGGCCACCAGCGCGTCAACCATCGTGGTCGGGCCGGGATGAACGGCGGCGATTCCTATCTGCACGTTCTCGATGATCGCAGCCAACGTCCTCTTCCAGCCGCGAGTCGCGCGCTACTGAGGGTGATGGCAGGGTTGCATGCCAAGTAGGCGGATCTGCCGACGTGAGTGCGGTCGATTCTTGGGGGTGATGCGCCGTTCGTCTGCACTTGACTCCCTTGCATATTGGTGAGTCTCAGATTCAGGCGCAATGCTTGATCTTCGCGCCGCGCATGTCGCCAAGGTGTGCCGTCCCCTGGCTGTCATCGCCCCGAATTGTTCAATTCCCTATCCCGGATGCACCGGTACCCGGGATCGAGCACATCGGAGATGTGCACCTCGAAACTGTCCGTGGTCGCGATCGACAGTGTGAGGTACGCCTTGACTCCGTCGATGTCCCTGCTGGCGCAGAGTATGGCCGCGTGGTCGCCCGACTCCTGCTCTCGCGCCAAGATCCGCCAACCGTCCTGCTCCACGACGCCCCGGTAGAACCGGGCCACACTGTCCTGCGCGGCGGTGCCGTGGTGGTACCGCCCCCCGTATGCGACGGTGCGGTCCACGTCGCATCCGCTGTACAAGTTCGCCGGCGCAAGGGCATCCGGCCACCTATTCAGAAGGGCAAGGTCGGACAATTGGGCGCCGCGCTGCTCACACTTTTCGTAACGCTCGTTTCGCCACGCGACGGCAACGCCTCCAACCAGGAGAAGTCCGACTGCGGCGATCACTCGGTTTCGCATCAGCCGGGAGATTAACAGCCGGTCACAAGTCTGAACAGAGCGGCGACCTGACCGCTATGAGCGATAGCGCCGCGTGTCTCCAATAGGGATACGGGGCCACGTGCGGGAGGAGCGCCGTCTTCGGCGTCGGCCCCGTCCTTGGCTCGGGTGCAGCGGGGTGTGGGCATCACACCCCCCCTGTTGCCCAGGGCGGGCACCGTCTTCTACCGCCGCGGGCAAAGCGCTGAGCGTCGCCAGTGTGCCTCCGTCACGGGATCGCTCGCGGCTGAAGCACGGAGGCTCACCGCGGGCGGTATCAAGTGAGCGGTGACGCCTTCACCAGTCGGCGGTAGGCGGCGACCGCGGCCGGCACCTGGTCAAGACCCTGCTCGCTGCCGCGGGCGTCCGGGCCGGCCCACCATTTCATGAAGAGGGCCGGCGGCAGGCCCGCGTATTCGGGGCCGATGGTGGCCGGATGGGCCGCGGCGGCGGTGATGGTCCCGACCCACTCGGCGAATCGGGTGCCACCACGGTCCCATCGCGCCTCGGCGCCTACTCCGTCGCCGTCCTGCACGGTCGTGCCGATCTCGCCGACTCCCCACGGCCGCTTGGTCTCACGCCAAATGTCGCGCGGGTAGCGGAAGAACTCGCCGGTGTGGCATACCTGCCCTGGTTGCTGTGCGGCAAGGTGGGCGGCATGCCGGGGAAGACGTATGTGTCCCACGAGACGAGGTCGGCCGGGTCGTCGTTGCGCTCGACGAACAGGCGCCAGTCACCGCCCAGCTTCTTGACGTTGTAGTGCTGCCAGTACCACATCAGGTTCTTCTCGAGGGTGACCTGCGATCGGGCGGGGTGTGCCCCGATTATCCGGCGGTAAGCACGGTAGACGTCGAGATAGGCGGCCGGTTCGGCCCGCGGGTCACGGCGGCGGCCCCAGTCATTCTGCACCTCGTGGAAGTAGATGACCGACAGTTGGGTGTGGTGCTCGTGTGCCCAGTCGAGCAGCGCCCGCAGCCGGTCGTCGTCGCGTGTCTTGTGAGAGATGGTGATCGGCTCGTCGGGGTGGCTCGCGGTAGCCCAGGCGAGCAGGGTACCGACCATGCTGCCGTCCCCGGCCAGGGGCAGCCGGTCGGCAGCGAACAGCCGGATGCCGATCGGGCCGTCGCCATAGAGCGCGCGCTGCTTTTCGTAGAGCCGCCGGAAAGTGTCCGCGTCGTCTTTGGGTGGTCCCTGCGTCGAGGCGATGACACCGAACCGGGTGGCCGATGCGGCGGAGGCTGGCTGGCCTGGCATCGTGACCGCTCCCGCGGCGAGCGCGGTGGTCAGTAGAGTGCGTCGCCGCATGCCATTCCTCCGGCCGGATGTGCTCCTGTCGTCCCGACGCTACGCGTCGCTCGCCGAGCCGAGGCGGTAATCGTACAATTGCGGAATCTATAGCTTTTTGGGACGCAATGTCCGATATCCCGCGCTTCGGTCGGCCTCCGGCGAGGCACCCTCTCGGCCGCGTCCCCTCCCACGTGGAGTCTGTGCTGCCGGTGCCCGATCGTGCCGGCGAGAGCGCGTGAAGCCGGGACCGCTCACGCGGAACGGGAGTCGCTGTCAGGGGAGGGGCCACACCGCGGGGATGCGTTCGAGGAGGCCGTCGGTGTAGACGTCGCGCAGGCGCAGCGGCTTGAGGTGCACGTAGCCGATGTGGCAGTCGCACCGGGCGTGAGTGCACGCGCGCGGTCGTAGGGCCGCGCGCCACGTACCGTCGTAGAGGTTGCCGATCGGCTCCTGGATGAAGTGGCATCGGCGGACGGTGCCGTCGCCGAGCACCGAGATGGCCGTCTCACCGGCGTGGCACGGCAGGCCGAGTGACGCGTGCGGGCGGACGCTGTCGCCGAAACGGGGATCCAGCGCGGTCCAGCGCCGCTCCTCCTCAGTGGTGTAGACGTGGCCGTCGGCCGCGTTCACCCACAGGTAGACCGTGGACGGCAACGCCGAGCGCAGTGCGACGGCCTCGTCGTAGTGGCTGGGAAGACCGACGACGCCGACCGAATAGCGGATGCCGAGCCGGTCGAGTTCCTGGCAGCGGGCCAGGAACCGATCCCGGGTCACCTCGCCCGGGTGGTAGGTGGTCCACAGTGCGGCGGCATCCGGGTTCGCCGCGGCCAGCCAGCCGGTGCGGGCGGCCAGGTTCGTCTGGATCGCCACCCGGGCGACGTGCGGCAGGTGGGAGAGGCGTACGACGGCGTCCCGGTACCAGGACCGGGTGAGCCCCTCGCCCCACGGCGTGAACAGCACCGACAACCGCCGGTCGGTGGTCGCCGCCACCCAGCCGGTGAAGCGTTCCAGGGCGGCCCGGTCGGCGCGCAGCACCTCGGGCGGGTCGACCCGCTTGGCGAACGGGCAGTAGGGACAGTCGTAGTTGCAGCTGGCCAGCGGCCCGCGATAGAGCACGTAGAGGTCGGTCATCGGGGGACGTAGGCTCCCATCGCCTGGCGCACATCGGCCGACACCAGCCACGGTCCGATGGCGTCGGACCAGGCCAGGCCCTCGCCGGTGAGCCGGGTCCGGGCCGGGTTCAGCCAGCCACGGTCCACCAGGCCGGAAAGTTGCGGGAAGTCGCCGGTGTGCGCCGTGCCGAACCGGGAGCGGTAGGCGGCGGCGTCCACCCCCTCGGCTCGCAGCAGCGACTTGAGCAGCCAGCGGCGCCGCTGCTCGACGGCGTCCAGACGGAAGCCGATCTCGGCGTACCGGAAATCGGTGGGGGGTCGGGAAAGGTAGTCGTCGATGACCGCGCGGACCTCGGAGACGGTGACCGCGTAGTCGAACGAGTAGTGCAGCTCCGTCGTGTACGACCGGGCGCCGCAGCCCAGGCCCACCATGCCGTCGTCCTGGCAGCAGTAGTCGGGGCCGGCCGGAACGGGTGCGCCGGCCCGGCGGAACTGGCGCATCGAGTGCCGCACGTAGCCGGCGTCGGTCAGCACCTCGACCGCCTGCCGGTACAGCTGCTGCCGCTGGCGGTCCCAGTCGGCGCGGGCGTGGGCGCGCCGGCCCAGTCCGGTGAGCGGGCGAACGTAGAGCGGGTAGAGGTACAGCTCCTCGGGCCGCCAGCGCAGCGCCTCGTCGAGCGAGTGCTGCCAGGTGGCCGCGGTCTGCCCGTCGATGCCGTAGATCAGGTCGACGTTGAGCACCGGGATCCGCGCCTCCCGGATCGCCTCCAGCGCCGCCCGCACCTCGGCGAGGCGCTGTGGCCGGCCGGCGGCGCGGGCCTCGGTGTCGAGGAAACTCTGAACGCCGATGCTGATCCGGGTCGTGCCGTGCTCGGCGAGGACGGCGAGCCGGTCCGGGGTCGCGGTGGCCGGCGACGTCTCCACCGACAGCGGGACCGCGGTCGTGCCGAACGCGTCGCCGACGATGCCGAACAGCTCCGACAGTTCCGGAGCCGTCAGATAGGTGGGGGTGCCGCCGCCGATCGCCAGCCGGGAGAACACGGCGCCGGGGGAGAGGCTGTCGCGGACCGCGGCCGCCTGCCGGCGAAGCTGCGCCAGATAGGCGGTGACCTGCTCGTCCGGCGGATTGGCGCGGGTGAACAGGTTGCAGAACCCGCAGCGCATCTCACAGAACGGCAGATGTACGTACCCGAACAGGGAGTCCTGCCGTTCACCCGACCACACGTCGCTCAGCAGCGGCCGCGGGTCGAGCCGCCGGTACGCGGTCTTGTGCGGGTACGCGTACAGATACCCCTGATACGGCGAATCGTCGAGGCTCACGACGGCTCCAGGATGAAATCGGCGTACGGCACCGTCCACACCGTCTCGTGGGCGACCCGGTGGCCGACGTGGCCGTCCTCGCCGTAGAGCGTGCCGTGATCCGAGCAGATGATCACCAGGCAGGGTCGCCCGCGCCCGCTGACCAGCGTGAACAATCTGTCCAGGCGACCGTCCACATACTCCAGGGCGGCCGCGTGGGTGGCCACCGAGTCGGGGCCGGCCCCGGGAACGTAGTGCCTGTTCGGCTGGTGCATCGCGGCGACGTTGAGGAAGGTGAACAGCGGCCGGCCGGCGGGCAGCCCCGCGATGATCGATTCCAGGCGGTCGAGCTGGGCGCCGAGACAGTCCGGTGCGGTCACCCCGAAAGCCTTCTCCCAGTGCGACTCGGCGAACAGGCCCGGCAGCACCCGGCCCAGCGGCGCGGCCGGATTGAAGAATCCCACCCCACCCAGGCAGACCGTGTGATAGCCGGCGGCGGCCAGCCCGGCCGGCAGATCGGGGGCGTCGAACACGAACGTCCCCGGCCCACTGGTCTCGCTGCCACCGAACCGGGCCGCGAACAGCCGCTCGTGCGGCCCCGGCGTCACCGGCGTCGGCAGGAAACCCGCGAAGAACGCGTGATGCGCCGCGTAGGTGAAGCTCGCCGGACTGTGCCGCCGCTCCCACACGCCGCCGGGAAGCGCCTTCGCCAGCCGCGGGGTACGCCCGTCGGCCAGGCACCGCTGCGCCACATCGAACCGCAGCGTGTCCAAGGTGACGAACAACAGATCATGACTGCCGATCAGCTCACGCACGCGGCACCCACCCGGTCACCCGTTACCGAGGCCGTGGAAAGCCCGCCCGGCCAGCCGTCGAGAAGGGCGGCGACCTGCGCGTCATAGGTGTCCTGGCCGTCCGCGAGCACGCCGGGCAGCAGATCACCGAACGCGTTCACCTCGGCCACCGCATGATCACGCCAACCCACCCGGAACATCAGATCAACACCGACATGCAGGGTACGGGGAAAGCACGCCGCCACCCGCACGCACGTCTCCATGGCGGCCGCCCAGGACCGCTCGCCGGCGGCGGCCCGCACCGCCGCGACATCGCCGCGGGCGTTGCCGAGATGCAGGTTCGTCATCGGGGACCGGCTGGTCCGCACCACCACATGCCGTGGCCGGCCGGCGATCACCACCACCCGCAGGTCGAGCACCCGATCACCGAGGGACGCCTTGGGAAACCACTGCTCGACGTGCAGCCCGTCCGGCGCCAGCAGGTCGACGATCGTACGGATGGAGGATTCGTCGTCGTAACGGCGGACCCTCAGGTTGTTGAAAATGGACTCGCCGCTCAGCTCGACCGAGGTGACGGCCGTGACCCGCCGCCCGGCCGCGGCGAGGGCGATCACCCCGGAGGCGGAGGAGCCGTGGGCGGGTTTCACGAAGACCCGCCCCCACCCGGCCGCCCGCATCGCCGCCCGCAGCGCCTCGTAACCGTGCACCGGCGCGGCGGCCCCGACCGTCGATCCCGCGATCGCGGCGGCATCGGCTGTCGACCCCGCGAGCGCGGAGATGGAGGGCGCGAGACGGGCGGGCGGCGTCTGGGTGGGGTCGAGCGCGGCGGCATCGGCCGTCGGCCCCGTGATCGCGGCGGCGAAGGGCGCAAGGCTGGCGGGCGGGGCCGGGGCGAAGTGGAGCGCGGGCGGCACCGGAATCCCGGCGGCCGACAACAGCGCGTGGCAGCGGCGCTTGTCGGTCATGGTGAGGATGTCCGCGGGGTCGCTGAGCGGCAGCCCGCCACCGTCAGCGATGCGGGCGAGAGCCAGCCCCAGCCCGGTGAAGGCCGCGCCCATGCCGAGGATCTCGCCGTGCCGGGCCGCCGTGGCCGGGCGGCCGGAGCCGAGGGTGCGCAACAGCCGGTCCACCTCGGCGTCCTCGCCCGGCGAGTCGATCCGGACCAGTGTGCCGGGGCCGGGGACGCTCCCGGAGAGCAGCACCTCGCGCCACGGGTGGACCGTCGGCGCGGGGAGTCCGGCCCGCCGCGCGGCGGCGGTGAACAGCGCGACCCGGCGGTTCGACGGGTTGCCGACCAGGGCGAGCGGCATCTACTCCGCCACCGCGGTGTACCGGCCCCAGCGCTCCTCCTTCTGCGGGTCGGAGACGTCGACCGTCACGCCGGGCAGGTCGTCGACCACCCGCTGGGCCATCTCCGGCGACATGAAGTGGTGCCGCAGGGACAGCGACTCCAGGTGGGTGAGCGGCTGCCCGGCCAGCAGGCTCGCGGCGCCCGCGTCACCGAGGACGCCGAGGGACAGGTCGAGGTCGGTCAGCCGGGAGACGATCGGCGCGGCGGCGATCGCGGCGGCCAGCTCCTCGGCGATCTCCGCGTTGCGCAGGCCCAGGTGGGTGAGCGCGGGCAGCGAACGGCCGGCCAGGATCGGCTCGAGATCCTCGGCGCGGGCGTCGCCGCCGTAGTTGGCCACCCCGAGCCACAGCTCCAGGTGGGTGAGCAGCGGCAGGTCGCTGGCGCCGATCGCCCGGATCACGGTGGCGGGCAGGCCACCGGACTGGAAGACCAGCTCACGCAGCCCCTCGTGACGGACCGGCGTCAGCTCGAGGCCGTCGGAGCCACGAATCCACAGCCGCTCCAGCGCCGGGAACGCGGTGAGCAGCGGTGTGATGTCACCGTGGTGGATCCACGAGATCTCGCACTGCTCATAGCTCATCTCGCCGAGGAACAGCGCCCGCAGCCCGGTGAGCCGATCCGCGTTGTCGATCAGCACCCGCATCGGGAAGGCCGTGTCGTAGGCGGACCCCCACTCCCCGACGATCAGCGCGGTCGGGCCGCCTGGACCGCTGCGCGCCAGCATCCGCTCGAAGGCCGCGACGAAATCCTCTTCGGAGCCCTCGAAATCGTCCAGCTCGACCCGCCACGCCACCGCGGCCGGGTCGACCGGATCGGGCCCGTCCTCGGACTGCACGACGGGGAGGTCCGCGAACGTCGTCAGGAACTCGTGAATCGTCACGGCGCAGACCGTAGCAGCGACCACCGACATTTTCCGAAACCCTTGTACCCGGTCACCGCGAGATTGAATACTGCTTCTGGGAGCGCTCCCAGTCCCGTACCCCATCCCCTTGGAGTTTTCGAGTGACCGCGAAACCACACCGCGGGCGCCGGTTCGCCGCCGCCCTGATCGGCGCCGCGCTGGCGCTGACCGCCGGCGCCGCCGCCCCGCACCTGGCCTCGGCCGCGCCGCCGGCCGAGGACTGGCTGCACGTCTCCGGCAACAAGATCGTCGACGCGGCCGGCAATCCGGTCTGGCTGACCGGCGCCAACTGGTTCGGCTTCAACGCCTCCGAGCGGGTCTTCCACGGCCTGTGGTCGGCCAACATCACCCAGGTCACCAAGTCGATGGCGGACCGCGGCATCAACCTGGTCCGCGTCCCAATCTCCACCCAGCTGCTGCTGGAGTGGAAGAACGGGCAGGCCGCCGCGCCGAACGTGAACACCTACGCCAATCCGGAGCTCGCCGGCCTGGACAGCCTGGAGATCTTCGAGTTCTGGCTGGACCTGTGCGAGCGGTACGGCATCAAGGTCCTGCTGGACGTGCACTCCGCCGAGGCCGACAACTCCGGTCACATCCACCCGGTCTGGTACAAGGGCACGGTCACTCCGGAGCTGTACTACCAGGCCTGGGAGTGGGCGGCCACCCGCTGGAAGACCAACGACACGGTCGTCGCCTTCGACCTCAAGAACGAGCCGCACGGCACCCCGAACGACACCGCGCGCGCCAAGTGGGACGCCTCCACCGACGTCGACAACTGGAAGAACACCGCCGAGACGGCCGCCAAGCGGATTCTCGCGATCAACCCGAACGTGCTGATCCTCGTCGAGGGCAACGAGGTCTACCCGCGTGAGGGTGAGACCTGGAGCTCGCCGAACACCGACCCCGACCTGTCGCCGAACTACTACTACAACTGGTGGGGCGGCAACCTGCGCGGGGTCAAGGACCATCCGATCAATCTCGGTCAGAACCAGGACCAGCTCGTCTATTCGCCGCACGACTACGGGCCGCTGGTCTACAACCAGCCCTGGTTCGACAAGCCGTTCGACAAGGCTACCCTCACCAACGACGTCTGGCGGCCCAACTGGTTCTACCTGCACGAGAACGGCACCGCGCCGCTGCTGATCGGTGAGTGGGGCGGCCGCCTGGGCCAGGACGCGCGCCAGGACAAGTGGATGACCGCGCTGCGTGACCTGATCGCCGAGCACCGGCTGCACCAGACGTTCTGGGTGCTCAACCCCAACTCCGGTGACACCGGCGGGCTGCTGCTCGACGACTGGAAGACCTGGGACGAGCAGAAGTACGCCCTGCTCAAGCCGGCGCTCTGGCAGCACGACGGCCGGTTCGTCAGCCTCGACCACCAGGTGCCGCTCGGCGGCGACGGCAGCACCACGGGGATCAGTCTCGGACAGCGGTACGGCGACGGCGGCGAGGACGGCGACACCGCCGCGCCGAGCGTCCCGGGACAGCCGACGGCCGGTGAGATCACCGCGAACAGTGTCGCCCTGAGCTGGGCGGCGTCCACCGACAACGTCGGCGTGACCTCCTACGACGTGCTGCGCAACGGGACGGTCGTGGCCACCGTCTCGGGCACCTCGTACACCGCCACCGGGTTGAGCGCGAACACCGCGTACACGTTCAGTGTCAAGGCCCGCGACGCGGCCGGAAACGTCTCCGCCGCCTCGGCCGGCCGCAGCGTCACCACCGGCAGCGGCGGAGGAGACGGCGGCGACCGGGGCTGCTCGGCCACGTTCAAGACCATCGGCTCGTGGACCGGCGGCTTCCAGACCGAGGTCACGGTCAAGAACACCGGTACGACGGCCGGCACGGCATGGACGGTGAACTGGACCTATCCGGCCGGAACCACGGTCGGATCACTGTGGAACGGTGTGGTCGGCACGCCCGCGGTGACGGTTCGCAACGCGGCTCACAACGGCGCTCTGGCGCCCGCGGCGAGCGCCACGTTCGGTTTCGTCGGCGCCGGACCGGCGGCCGCGCCGGGCGGGCTGAGCTGCACGCTCAGCTGACGCATCGACGAACTTGACGGCGATGAGGGTGGATGCGCATCCTGTGAGCGCTCACATTTGCCCCTGAGCTAAGGATCCCCGAATGTCATCCCCGGTTCGGAGGCGGCGCTGGCGCGCCGCCCTCATCGCCCTCGTGGTCACCACGCTCGCCGGAGCGGGCGCGGCCATCGGCGTCCAGCAGGCCAGTGCCGCCACCGTCAACACGGCCGCCTGGTACGTCTTCGTCAACCGCAACAGTGGCAAGGCCATGGACGTCTACAACCTGGCCACCAACGCCGGCGCCGGCATCGCCCAGTACACCCGCAACGACGGCAACTGGCAGCAGTGGCAGTTCGTCGACGCCGGCAGCGGCTACTACAAGATCCGCAGCCGGCACAGCGGCCTGTTCCTCGAACTGCCGAACGCCACCGACGGCACCCAGCTCATCCAGAACACCGACAACGGCACCACCCGCCAGCAGTTCACGCTGAAGGACTCGGACAGCGGCTACGTCCGCTTCCTCAACCGGCACAGCGGCAAGGCCGTCGAGGTGTGGGAGCACTCCACCGCCGACGGCGCCAAGGTCGCCCAGTACGCCGACCTCGGCAACCCCAACCAGCAGTGGCAGATGGTCCAGGTCGGCACCGGCGGCGGCTCGTCCGGCTGCGGCAGCGGCACCTTCCAGTCCGAGGTGACCGTCAGCGGCGGCACCTGGACCGCCCGCAACAGCGCCGGCACGGCCGTCTACACCGGAACGGACTTCCGCGCCGCCGTCCAGGCCGGTATCGGCAGCCTCACCGCCGGGCGCACCTCCATCCAGCGGGTCGTGGTCCGCGGCAACGGCAGCATGAGCGCCGGCAGCCGTATCTCCCTGGCCGCCTACACCTCGCTGTCGGTCTGCGGCACGATCAACGTGACCGGCTCGGGCAGCGGCGACTACGCCCCGGTCTACGCGCGCGGCGTCAGCAACATCGAGGTGCCCTACCTCAACATGACCGGCGCGCCGATCTACGGCATCTTCATGCGCAACGTCACCAACGTGTGGCTCGGCCAGATCGACATGCGTCTGAGCGGCGGCCTCGGCGTCCGCATCGACAACCGCGGCGACACCAGCCAGTGGACCCGCAGCGTGCGCATCGACAACGTCTACGTCTCCGGCGCCGGTTCGCACGCGGTCGAGACCTACGGCGTCGACGGCATCACCATCGGCACGGTCACGGCCCGCGGCGTCGGGGAGTCCGGCCTGCTGCTCAACCAGACGATCAACGCGACGGTCGGCACGGTCGACGCCGAGAACGCCGGAACCGGAACCGGCTACGCCGCCTTCCGGATGGCCAACCGCAACGGCCGGATCGGCGACGCCTACCCCAACAACATCAAGGTCGGCACGGTCAAGGCCCGCGGCGGCGGACGGGGCGTGTTCTGCGTCTCGGAGAGCGGCGGCGCCACCATCGACCGCGTCGACATCGCCAACACCGGCAACAACTCGATCCTGCTGGAGAACTGCTACAACACCACCATCGCCGGCGTCTCCGGCACGGTCAGCGGCGGCGGCGAGGTCCGGATCGCCAGCCGGACCGAGTTCGCCCCGTCGTCCGGCATCCGCCTCCAGAACCTGACGGTGTCCAACACCAACGTCACCTGGAGCCCCTGCACCGGCGGCAACAACACCATCAGCAACGTCACGAGGACGAACTCCACGCTCTCCTGGTGCTGACAACCCCGGTGGTCCCTCCGGCGGCTCCTCTTCCGCATCCTTTCCGGTACGCGGAGGAGGAGCCCCGTGGGAACACCGCGAGGCGCTGCCGGGTCCGGCCCGTGCCGCGCCCGCCGGGCTGAGCTGCCCACTCACCCGCCACGGACGCGGGCCTCGAGGAACTCCGCCCACCGCTCGCCCGCCGACCGGTGCGACGGCGCGAGATGAGCCCCCTGCCGAAAGCCGCGGAAGGTGGCCCCCGGCAACCGCGCCGGGATCGTCCGGCGGTCCCGCCCGGTCGCCCGCAGATAGTCGCGCACCATGTCCGGCGCCCGCAGCACCTCGGGACCGCCCAGGTCGGCGACCCGTCCGGCGGGCGGATCGTCGAGGATCTCGGCGATCCGGCGCGCCACGTCCCGGGTCGAGATCGGCTGCACCGGCATGTCCGGCGCGAGGACGACCGGCATTCGCGCCACGATCCGGGCCGCCCCGAACACGAACTCGTGGAACTGGGTGGCCCGCAGGATCGTCCCGCCGTACCCCTCGACCAGGCCTTCCGCGGCCAGCTTGACCCGGTAGTACGGGTACGGGATCACATCGACGCCCACAATCGACACGAACAGCACGTGCGGCCGCCCGGCGCGCCCGGCCGCCGCCAGCAGGTTCCGCAGGCCCTGGACATCGCCGCGCCCCAGCCGCCGGGTGTCGCTGGCACAGTGGACCACCGCGTCCACCCCGCTCAGCGCCGCGTCCAGCCCGGAACCGTCGGCCAGATCGCCCTGGAAATCCTGGCCGGGCCGGCGGCTGAGCCCTCGAACATCCGCGCCGAGCGACCGCAACACGCCGGCCACCGGCCGCCCCAGAGTCCCGGTGATCCCGGTGACGAGAATTCGCTTCATACCGCCAGGACGGCCCGACCCGCCCCGATGTGACAGACCGTCCGGGCGGCGGGGTCGTCCGCGGTCGAGGTGTCGCGGGGGTCAGTTCCAGGGGGTGGCGGTGGAGGCCACCTTGTGGCAGTCCTCGCAGAGGTAGAGGCCGCGAAGGCCGTCGCCGTGCTCGCGGATGTAGGTCTCCACGGTGAGGACGTGGAACATCAAGCGCTTGCAGGACGGGCAGGACGGGTTCGGGTACAGGCCGATGGGTGGGCCGCCCGCGGTGCCGACCACACCGGGCGAGGAGTGGATGTTGCCGTTGCTGTAGATCAGGTCGGGGCCGTAGGGGCGCAACACCGCCCGGCCGACGCCGAAGCCGGGGTCGTCGCCCGCGTAGTCCTCGTCCGGGTCGTCGTCACCGGACTCGAACCGCACCTCCTCGCCGAAGTAGCGGCCGTCGGCGCCGATGTCGGCGAACACCGTCCAGAGGCACGCCGACGCGGGCGCGACCAGGTGGGCCCGCTCGGCCGGAAAGGGTGGCAGCCCGGGGATCCGGCCGAGCCGGAACGACGCGTAGTGCCAGACCACCGGGGTGGTGGCCGGGTCACGCACGACCTGCTCGACCGGCAGGCCGACCGGATCGTCGGCGCCGGGGAAGGCGCCCGGCTCCAGCACCACGGCACGGCGCTGAGGAGTGAACCGGTACTCCGCGGGGCCGGTGAGTGGCACCCGGATCCCGGAGTCCTCGAAATCCCGCCGGTCTGCTCCGGCGCGCACCAGGTCGGCGATCACGACCCGGGCCGCGTCGGTGCCGATCGCGGCGAGCGCCCACATGTCGTAGTGGGACCAGCGGTCACGCAGCCGGCGGGCGAGCGTCTCGACACAGCGGTCGGAGGTGCCGGCGAGCAGCACGCACGCGTCGTCGAACACCACCTCCCAGTACGGCAGGTGGTTGTCGATGATCACGGTCTCCTGGAACGGCCGGAACCAGTCGGGCCTTGTCCCGGCGAGGTAGGAGAAGTGGTCGCCGAGCCAGGCCGGCTCCCGGTCCCGCCGCTCCAGATGCCCGATCAACGTGGCGACGTCGTCGGGACTCTCCAGGGGCATCGGGTCCCCACCGTGCACGGGCTTGATCGGCATGCGCGGACGCTATCAGCGGGGTACGACGAAACCGCTCCACGCATCGATACTCGTCTGGTGAGACCGTCGCCGATCGCCGCCCTGCTGGCCGGGGTCGCGCTGGCGCTCGCCGGGAACATGGCCACCAACACGGTGAACCCGCCGGACAGTTGGTGGTGGTGGCCGTGGGCGATGTGGTCGGTCGTGACGGCGCTGGTCGCGGCCGTCGTGTGGATCGAGCGGGCCCGCCACCGCGCCGGACCCGGCCCGGATCTGGACCGGGTGGTCGCCGACCTGCTCGCCCCGATCGAGAACGCGTGGGCCGTCGAGGCGGTCCGCCGCGAGGTGACCCGCCCGGCTCCGGTGCCGGTCCGCTGGTCGTCGACGGGCCGTCCGGCCGCCGGACGGCAGGCGGTCCTCGGTTCGGCCGCGGCCGGTGACTGGCGTGAGTTCCCGCTGACCGGCCGCACCGACGAGCTGAACACCGAGATCGTCGCCGCCTTCCGGGCGTTGCCCCGCCGTCAGCTGGTGGTGCTCGGCGAACCGGGCGCCGGCAAGAGTGTCTTCGCCCTGCTGCTCACCCTGGGCCTGCTCCGCACCCGCACCGACGGCGAGCCGCTTCCGCTGCTGGTGCCGATCAGCGACTGGGATCCGGCCGGGCCACTCGACGATCTTCTGGCCCGCCGGCTCGCCGAGGATCACCGACCGGTGCTGGGCCGGTACGGCGACCCGCTCACGGTGGCCCGCCGCCTGGTCGAGCAGAACCGGATCCTGCCGCTGCTGGACGGCCTGGACGAACTGCCCGGTCCGGCGATCGGCCCGGCTCTGCGGGCGCTCGACGACCACGCGTCGGCGGGCCGTCCCCTGGTCCTGACCTCCCGCACCGGCGAGTACGAGCGCGCCGGTCACGTCCTGACCACGGCGGCCGTGGTCGAACTCGAGGCCGTCGACGTGGACGCCGCGGTGGCCTACCTGTCCTATCCCGAGTCCGGCCGGCCGGGGTGGGAGCCGGTCTTCGCCCACCTGCGTGCCGCCGACCGGGGGGATCCGCTGGTGCGGACCCTGTCCACCCCGCTGATGGTGTCGATGGCCCGAACCGCCTACCGGGAGCCGGGCGCCGACCCGGCCGAGCTGCTGACCCTGGGCACCCGGCCGGAGATCGCCGGGCGCCTGATGGACGCGTTCCTGAGGGCCGCCTACCCGGGAGCGTGGCGCCGGCACTGGCTGTGCTGCCTGGCCTATCACCTGTACGCCACGGGCACCCGGGACGTGCGCTGGCGGCAGCTGGACCCGGGGCTGCTCGCGGTCCGGCCGCAACGTGCGCGGACGGCCACGACGGTCGCGGTGGCCACGGCGGTGGGGACGGCCGGCGGCGTGTTCGCGGCGGCCGCCGGTTTCTCCGTCACGGCCGCCGTGGCCGGGGCGGTCCTCGCCTTCCTGTGCGGGCCCTTCGGATGGCTGCGGTTGTTGTTCCCGGGCGCGTACCGGGGTGTGGCCGGGCTCCGGACGCCGTTCGGGGCGTCGCTCGTCTACGGCGTCGGCGGTGGTGTCCTCACCGGGCTCATCACGAGGCACCCCACCGCCAGCCTGCTGGCCGGGTTCGCGGCCACGTTGCTCGCGCTCGGCTGGATCACCGTGCGACGCCCGGCGGCACCCCGAGACGGCCGGACGGTCGCCGGGGCGGCGGTGGCGGCCGGACATGCCCTGGCCGCCGGCTCGGTGTTCGCTGCCACCGCGGCGGCGACGGGCACACCGCCGGCGCCGGTCACGGTGACGGCGGTGCTGCTCTACGGCACGGCCGCCGCCTTCGCCGCCGGTGGCTGGACCTGGGCGCGCTGGCGGATCGCCCACCTGAGCCTGGCGGTACGCGGATGGCTGCCGTGGCGCCTGGATCACTTCCTGGCCGACGCCTACCGGCACGGGGTTCTCCGTCGCTCGGGTGCGGTTCATCAGTTCCGGCACGTCCTGGTTCAGGAGCACCTCTCCGGCCCGGTGCACCGGGATGTCCTCCGGGCCCGGGCGGCCACCGGCGACGTGGCGGCGGCCCGCACGCTGGCCGAGGTGCTGGCCGGCCGCGGAGAGCTGGACCAGGCGATCGGCGTCCTGCACGGGATAGCGGACCGGGACAGTTCCGCCGCCGACCAGTTGATCACCCTGCTCGTGTCGCACCGGCGCGCCGGTGAACTGCGCGCCCGGGCCGACGCCGGTGACACGAACGCCGCCCACGGGTGGTGCGCCGTCCTGCTCCGGGAGGGCCGTCTCGACGAGGTCCGGTCGCGTGCCGACAGCGGTGAGGTGGAGGCCGGGACGGCGCTCGCCGGCTTCCTGGCGGAACAGGGCGACATCGACGGGTTGCGGGAGCGTGCGGACGGCGGGGACCGGATCGCGGCCCGGTATCTGGCCGTCGCCCTCGCCCGTTCCGGTGAGGTGCGCGAAGCCGTCCGCATCCTGCGCGCTCTGGCCCCCACCGACCGGCACGCGGCCCGGCTGGCGGCCGCCCTGCTCACCGAGGCCGGTGCGGAGGACGAGGCGCTGGAGATGCTGCGGCCGCTGGTCGACGGCGGCGGTGACATGCTGGCCTCCCTGCAATGGGCCCCGCTGCTGGCGAAACGGCGACGGTTCGAGGAGCTGCGGGCGTCGGCGGCCGCCGGTGACGCGTTCGCCCAGGTGCGGCTGGCCGAGGTCCTCTGTGAACAGGGGCGGCTGGGTGAGCTGCGGGAGCGGGCCGACGCGGACGAGGCGGGAGCATCGAGGTGGCTGGCCGAGCTTCTGGCGCGGCAGGGCCGCCTGGAGGAGTTGCGGGCGCGCTCGTCGTCCGGTGACGTGCAGGCCACGCTGCGGTGGGCGGGCCTGCTGGCCGAGCGGGGGCGGTCCGCGGAGGCGATCGACCTGCTGCGGCCGGTGGCCGCCGGCCACGATCCGGAGCCCGCTCAACGGCTGGCCGATCTGCTGGCCGCGCGCGGTGACGTCGAGGAGGCGATCGGTCTGCTCCGTCCCCGGGCGGACCGGGGTGACCTGGCCGTCGCGGTGCGCCTGGCCGACCTGTACGCCCGGCGCGGCGATGTGGATCAGGCGATCCGCTACCTGCGCCCGTTGGCCGACGCGGGCGACGGGAAGGCGGCCGCGCGGATCGCCGGGCTGCGGCGCGGCGATCAGCCGTAGAGGCGGACCATGGCGGCGGCGCTGGCCCGCATCATGTCACGCAGCTCGGCCGGTTCGAGGACCTCGACGTCGGCGCCCAGGCGCAGGAACTCGGCGTGGGCGTGCCGGACCGACTCGATCGGCAGGGTGACCGTGGTCCAGCCGTCCGGGTCCGGCTCGCCCCGACCCGAGGACACGTTGCGGGCCATGGCGCGGGTCATCAGGTACGGGATGCGCTCCAGCCCGGCGGGGGAGAAGCGGACGGTGGCGACGCCGCGGTGCAGGCGGCGCTCGAAGTCGATCGCCCACTGCGCCCACGTCGAGGCGAGGTCGAAGCCCTCGGGCCGTTCGAACGTCTCGTCCAGGACGGTCAGGTCCAGGATCGTCGCCACCCGGTACGTGCGCGCCGACCCGTCCACCCGGGCCACGAAATACCAGACCCCGGCCTTGAGCACGATGCCGAGCGGGTCGATCAGCCGGTCCACCTCGTGCGGGGCCCGGTGCCTGCGGTAGCGCATCCGGGCCCGCCGCCGGTTCCACACCGCCCCGGCGAGCGCCGTCAGGTGCGGGTGGGTCTCGGTCTCCCGGAACCAGCCGGCCGGGTCGAGGTGGAACCGGTCGCGGATCTCGTCGACGTGCCGGGCGAGCCGGGCCGGCAGGGAGGCCCGCAGTTTGAGTTCGGCGGTGGTGAGGACCGCACCGAGGCCGAGTTCGGCGGCCGCTTCCGGCACCCCGGCCAGCAGGATGGCGCCGGCCTCCTGCGGGGTGAGCCCGGTGAGCCGGGTCCGGTAGCCGTCGACCAGCTGGTAGCCGCCGCCCGCGCCGAGTTCGGCGTAGACCGGCACGCCGGCCGCGCCGAGGGCTTCGACGTCGCGGTAGACGGTCCGCACCGACACGTCCAGCTCCTCGGCGAGCTGCTGCGCGGTGAGCCGGCCACGGTCCTGGAGCAGCAGGACGAGGGACAACAACCGGCTGGCGCGCATGCCGGAAAGCCTGCCACAGAAGACTGACACAAGATGTCAGTCATGGCTGGCAGGGTCGGAGCCGACGAAAGGAGCACCATCATGGCCCTCGCCAAGTACGTCGGCTTCTCCCTGGACTGCGACGACCCGGCCGCCCTGGCCGGCTTCTACGGCACGCTGCTCGGCATGGAGGTCGCCTTCTCCTCCGACGAGTTCGTCTACCTGGGCGAGCCCGGCAACGGCCTCGGCTTCGTCAAGGTCGACAAGTACGTGCCACCGACCTGGCCGCACGGGGACGTGCCGAAGCAGTCCCACCTGGAACTGGGCGTCGACGACCTGGAGTCCGGCGAGGCGGCGATCCTCGAACTGGGCGCCACCAAGCCGGACTTCCAGCCGCAGCCGGACCGCTGGCGGGTGCTGCTCGACCCGGCCGGCCATCCGTTCTGCATCTCGGCGTCGTTCTGAGGCGTCAGTGTGAGTAGACCTCCAGCTCATAGACGGACAGTCCGTACCGGGTCGCCCGGGTGATCCCGGTCAGGCGGACGTAACGGGCGGTGGCCGGGGTCAGCGCGACGGTGTCGACGCCGCCGTTGCCTCCGGCCACGGCACCGGCCGGGGTCCAGGTGCTGCCATCGGTCGATGTCTCGATGCGGTACGCGGACGCGTACGCCGACTCCCAGAAGATCTGCACCCGCCCCACCGGAAGCGAAGCACCCAGATCGACCTGGATCCATTGGTTGTCGGACCAGGAACTGGCCCAGCGGGTCGACGGGTTCCCGTCGACCGCGTTGGCCGCCGCATTGCCGGACTGGACGCTCGACGCGGTGACCGCCTTCCCGGCCGCCCGGTTGGTGAGGACGTCGCCGCGTTTGGCCGGGAACGAGACGACCTGCTGGTAGGTGGGCCGGTTCTGCCAGGCGATCAGGTTGTGGGTGATGCCGCCGAGCGGGGACTGCACGATCGCGTCCGCGCACCACTGGTTGCCGGCCGCGCAGTGCTCGTCGGCCGGATAGGTGGTGGCGGCCGGCTCGGCGATCGCCGCGGAGAGGCTGGTCAGCAGGGCGGTACGGCAGGCGCTGACGGTGCCGCCGCCGCAGTATCTCGTGGACCAGTTCGGCACGCTGTCGCCGAGGACCGCGCGCAGGTCCTTGTCGACCCAGCCCCACCAGCCGTACTGGAAGGAACTGCCTTTGTGGCCCTGGGCCGCGTTGGCCGAATGCGGCAGGTCGGAGACCGGCCCGGTCTGTTTCCCGGACGGTGACTCGTTGATCTGGAGCGTGTCGACCAGCGCGTCGAAGAGCCCGGTGCCCAGACCGCTGGAGAACTGCGCCTGCACCAGTTTCGGCCACCAGGCGTCGAAGATCCGGATGGCGTCCGCGTCGGTGTAGGCCTTGCTGCCCGAGGCGGTCTCCTTCCGCAGCGCGCCGTTCGCCAGCCAGGTGCGCAGCTTGGCGATGGCGGCCGCCTGGGTGCTGTCGGTGACCGTCGCCGTGTCGATCACCCGCAGGATGTCCGGCAGCACCGAGGAACCGCGCAGATCGGTGAGCCCGGCCCGCTCGACCACCTTGAGCAGCGACGCCCGGTCGTACTTCGTCCCGGCCGCGACGCCCGCCTTGAGCGGCGCGTCGAGCAGGTCGCCGCGGTGCACCGCGCCGAAACTGAAGTTGCCGTCGGCCGCCGAGTAGCCGGCCGCCTGCTTGTTGTTCCAGCTCACGAAGTAGTCCTGGTTGACCGCCTGGACGTGGGCGCTGGCCGGGCGGAAACCGGTCCACTCGTTGGCGGCGTCACCCCAGGTGGGCAGGTTCGGATCGGCCGTGGCCGGGCGGACCGGCTCGGTGCCGGAGGTGAACATCGCGGTGTCCGCCGAGTTGACGTAGAACCAGTTGAACGCGAAGGCGATGGTCGACGCCGCGTTCGTGAACGCGGCCGGCGTACCCATCTGGGCCGGCTCGTTGAACATCTGGAAGCCGATCGCCGAGTCCGCCTCGTGCCCGTAGGTGGACCGCAGACTGGTGAACGCCACCGGTGTCCCGCCGACCGTGCCGCGCCAGGTGACCAGGCCGTACCGCGTGCGCAGCATGGTCAGCCGGTACGACCCGGCCGGGGTGGAGTCGGCGGTCGTCGGCGCCCACGAGTTCGTCCGGCTCAGCGTCTCCATGGCGGTGCACGTGCCGTGGTAGAGGTAGTGCGACGACGCCGTGGTGGGCGCGCTGCCGTCCGGGTTGCACAGCCGGATCGCGTACGTGTCGGTGATGTCCTGCACCGACGACGTGGCCGACCAGGCGTAGTCCGGTCCGCGGCCCAGCAGCGTGTAGAGGTTGAGGCCGCTGAACGCGACACCCCGGCTGCTGATCCCCGGCCCCTTCAGCTCCTGCAGCATGAGCAGCTGCGGGGCGAAGTAGCCGGTCTGCGGGCCGAAGACGGCGACCGGATGCCCGGTGGCCGAGTGCGCGGCGCTGACCACGGCGGCGTTCGACATGCCCCGGTGGGCGCTGTCGACGGTGAGCGTGCCCAGCGACTCGGCGATGGCGCTCTCCCCGGTCACGCCGGTGGCGGCGGATCCGGTGCGGTCGTAGACCAGCGGCTCCGGGGTCGCGCCGGCGTCCGGCATGGCCACCCCGGCCGCGTTCGGGTCGCCCGAGGAGTACGGGAACGACTGCCCGGCGTGCAGCGTGAGCACCGCCTCCGGGTCGTTCTGCGACCGGAACTGCTGCCACACGCGGTCGCCGACGGTGTCGCCGTACTTCGCCCGGGCGGCGACCCGGACCAGCGCGGACTGCATCTCGGTGCCGCCGCCCCCGCCGAACAGCCCGCCGATCACCCCGGCGACCGCGATCAGATCGGTCATCACGAAGTCCTCGGGGCCGCCGGCGTTGGTGATCGCGTCGAGGTGGCCGGTGAGCACGTACTCGCCGGGGCAGTCCCGGGCCGCCATGCAGTCGTCGATGTACTTGTTGACACCGGCCAGGTACTGCCCGACGTCGTCGTACAGCTGGGCGCCGCGCGTGCCGGCGTTGCGCAGCGCGGTGAGCTGCGCCTGGAGGTCGGCCTCGGTGTAGGGGGAGTTGCGCCAGACGCTCTGCTCCAGGTCGCGGTTCCCGGCGGCGCCGCCGGCGAAGCCGGTCAGGCTGCCCCGGGCCACGTGACGCATCAGGTCCATCAGGAACAGCCGGTCCTGTGCGCCCGCGTACCCGGCGCCGAACATCGTCCCGGCCCGGGTGGTGCCGGTGACGTGCGGGATGCCGAGGGCCTTGTCGCGGACGATCGTGACGTCCGGGCGCGGCGTGATCGTGCTGGCCACCTGGGCGGCCGGAACGCCGTAGGAGGCGTCGTTGAAGAACGTGCCGATCTGCTGCGGAGTCAGGCCGGTGTAGCCGTAGGTGAGGTTGGCGTAGGGGGCGAGCTGGTCCGAGGCGTGCGCCGGCATGGTGCCGAACGCCTGGTGGGCCAGGATCGCGGCGAGGTCGGCGTCCCCGTTCTGCCCGGGCGGCAGGATGTCGGAGCACTCACCGAGGCAGTAGTCGTCGGTGGCGAAGGCGGCGGTGGCCGGCTGCGGGCCGGTCACGGCGGCTACCGCTGAGGAGGAGATCAGGAGGGCGGCGAGGAGGGCGGAAGAGCGTCGGCGCATGGGGGTTCCCTTCGGGGTACGCCGTGGACGCGAAACTTTCTCGGGATATTAAGACATAGACGATTGTGAACGCCAGGTTGAATAGTTGGATCAAATTGTTTTGATGTAACGTCGAGTCATGGACGTGCCACCGTTCCCGCGCCTCGCCGGGCATCCGCTGCGCTGGCGGCTGCTCACCGAGCTGGCCGGCGGTGACCTGCGGGTCCGCGAGCTGGTCGCCCGGGTCGGTCAGCCGCAGAACCTGGTCTCCTACCACCTGCGGCTGCTGCGCGACGGCGGCCTGGTCACCACCAGCCGCAGCGCCCACGACGCCCGGGACGCCTACTACCACCTGGACCTGTCCCGCTGCGCCACCGAGCTCACCGCCACGGCGTCCGCCCTGCACCCGGCGCTGACCACGGCCGGCCCCGAGCCGGTCGCCGGGCCCGCCTCGGTGCTCTTCGTGTGCACCGGCAACAGCGCCCGGTCACCGATCGCCGAGGCCCTGCTGCGTTACCGCACGGCCGGCGCGGTGGCCGTCCTGAGCGCCGGCGTCCGGCCGAAACCGAGGGTTCATCCGCACACCGCCCGGGTGCTGCGGGAGAGCTTCGGCATCGAGGACACCGCGTCGGAGACCCGGCACCTCACCACACTCACCGGGCGCCGCTTCGACCACGTCATCACCCTCTGCGACCGAGCCCGGGAGAACTGCCCCGACTTCGGGGCCCGCGTGCGGCACTGGAGCCTGCCCGACCCGGGAGACGACTACGCCGCCTTCACCCGTACGGCCGTGGAGATCGACACCCGCGTCCACCACCTACTCAAGGAGCCGCTTTGAAGTACGCCACGGTTCGCTACCTGGTCGACGACGTCCCGGCGGCGCTCGACTTCTACACCACCCACCTCGGGTTCGAGGTGCTCACCGACCGCGCCCCGGCCTTCGCCGATGTCACCCGGGGCCCGCTGCGCCTGCTGCTCTCCGGCCCGGCCTCCTCCGGCGCCCGGGCCACCCCGGAGGACTCCGCCGACCCCGGCCGCAACCGCATCCACCTGACCTTCGAGGACCTGGACGCGGAGATCGCCCGCCTCGGTGCGGCCGGCCTGAGCTTCGTGGGCGACCCGGTCTCCGGCCCCGGCGGCCGTCAGATCCTGCTGCGTGACCCGGCCGGCAACCTGGTCGAGCTCTTCCAGCCCGCGTGAGCCGGGCCCGGCCGGGCGGATCGCCGTCCGCCCGGCCGGAGCCGGGCGGACGGCGTGATCATGACGCGAACTGACCGGGCTGGTACCAGCCGGCCGGCTGCCGCACGATGACGTTGAACCGGTTGAACGCGTTGATCGTGGCGATCGTCGCGATCAACGCGACCAGCTGGTCCTCGTCGTAGTGCTTGCGGGCGTTCGCCCACACCTCGTCGGAGACCCCGCCGGCCGCGTCGGCGATCCGGGTGGCCTCCTCGGCCAGCTCCAGCGCGGCCCGCTCGGCGTCGGTGAACACCGTCGCCTCCCGCCAGGCCGCCACCAGGTGCAGGCGCTGCGCGGTCTCCCCGGCGTGCGCGGCGTCCTTGCTGTGCATGTCGACACAGAACGCGCAGCCGTTGATCTGGCTGACCCGGAGCAGCACCAGCTCCCGGGTCGCGGCCGGCAGGCCCGCGTCCTTGACCGCCAGACCGGCCGCCGTGAAGTGCTTGATGATCTTGTTGGCCACCGGGTTGCCGAGCAGATCCAGACGAGCTTCCATTGTCGACTCCTTCGTCGTTGCGCTGGGACGACCTCAAGACACCCGGACTCCCGGATCTGTGACAGCCGGGGTCGGCGCGGGAGCGTCGGCGGGGCGCCGGCGACGATCGTGCCGTTACGCAAGGTCAGATCGTAGGTGGTCATCAGTGTCGGGTCGCCCTTATCGTTGCTGGTGAAAGCGGGTCCAGGCCGCCAGGCGACATAGCGGCCGTCACGCACCGTGGCTGGTGGGGTCAGCTTGCCGGCGCCCGGTGACACCGGTCACGTCCGGGCCGACCCCGCCGTCGGTGATCGACGCGCCAAGGAATCGGCGACCGCCCCCTGGGTGAAGCCGCTCCCGGACACCACCCGCGCCGCGCCGCTGCCACCGCCCACCGAAAGTGCGACTCCCCATCCGGCTTCGATGTCCTCACGCCACTACCTGTCCGTCACCCGGCCCGCTGTTTCCCGGCGATTCGCGGCCGCGGCACGCCGGCCACGCTCACGCAGATGCCGTACACCCGGGCGTGACCGGTCCAGCCGTTCACCCGGCCCCGGTTGTTGCTGATCTGCACCCGCTTGCGGGCGTGGTCCACAGCGGACACCAGATGCAGGTACGTGGCGCCGGTGACCCGGGCCAGCACGATGTCGCCGACCTCCACCGCCGACGGGTCCACCGGCTCCACCCGGACCTGATCGCCGCTGCCGATCAGCGGAACCATCGAATGCCCGCGCGGCCGGAACTCGACCGCCTGTCCCCGCGCCACCCGTGCGGCCACCGCGTCCAAGGCACCCATAGTGTGATTATCGGCTTACTTCGTGCTCATGGCGCATTGAGGATCATCCTTACTAGGGTGCTTCTCCATGCAGACCGAAGCAGAGGTACGGGCATGGCTGCGCTCCCACGGGACGGAGACGGTGCGGCATCCGGGCGGGACGTTGTACGCCCACCTGTGCCGGGTCCAGGAGCGGCTGGGTGCGCTCGGGCACACGACGGCGACACAGTCCGCCGGCCTGACCCACGCGGTGTACGGCACCGACGGCTTCGACCTGGCCCTGCTCTTCTGGGGCGAGCGCGAGGCGCTGCGCGATCTGATCGGTCCCGCCGCCGAGGAACTCGTCTACCTGTACGGGTCGTGCGATCGCGACCGGACGTGGCGTGACCTGGCCGTCAACCGGACGGTGGCGAACCGCTTCACCGGCGAGGTCACCCGCCTCAACGAGGACCAGGTCACCCCGTTCGTCGACCTGACCATCGTCAACGAGCTGGACGTCATGGAGCAGGACCCGTCGCTGCTCGCGGCCAACCGCGCCTACTTCGCCGACCTCTTCGCCGCCTGGGAGCCGGTCACCTCACCCGCCGTCGCCACCGAGGCCCACCGCCTCCTCGCCGCCTGAGGACGGCCGGCGCCGTCAGCTCAGGACGATGGGGTCGAAGATCTTGGCGAAGGTCTGCTGCTCCTCGGCCGTGGTGAAACCGGTGTAGTAGTGCAGGCGGCCGTAGTCGGCGTCGCTCGGGAAGACCAGCGAGCTGTCCGCGACCGACTCCAGGTGGGCGCGGTCGTCGCCGGTCTTGGCGGCGGCGTCCGCGCGCATCCGCTGCTGGGCGGCCGGGACCGGGCAGACGTAGTTGATGTACCCGGCCAGGGACGCCGCGTTCTCCACCTGGTAGAAGAAGTCGATCAGCATGAGGGCGTCGACCGGGTTGGCGGCGGTCACCGGGATCGCCAGGTTGTCGGTCCAGATCGTTCCGCCCTCGTCCGGGATGACGAACTTCAAGTTCGTACCGTCGGAGAGGTTCTTCTGGAAGATGTCCCCGGACCAGGCCTGCGAGATCCAGATCTCGCCCTTGCCGAGGGCGTCCAGGTAGTCCTGTTCGTAGTAGTTGCGGACGATGCCGGCGTCCTTCTGCTGCCGCAGTTTGGCGGCGGCCGTGCGCCAGTCGGCCTCGGTGGACCGCCCGGGGGTGATGCCGGACGCCAGCATGCCGAAGTTGGCCAGCTCGGTGACGTCGGACATCATGCCGACCCTGCCCTTGTACCGCGGGTTCCACAGGTCGGCGAGGCTGGTGATCGGGCCGTCGACCTTGTCCGGATCGTAGGCGATGCCGGTGATCCCGGAGGCCCACGGCACGCTGAACACGTTGGCCGGGTCGAATGACTCCTCGGTGTACTTCGCGGCGGCGTTCGCGGTGAAGTTCGGCAGGCGGGTGTGGTCGAGCGGGGCCAGGAAGCCGGCCGAGCGGAAGCGGCCGAACTGGATGCCGTTGGTGATCACCATGAGGTCGTAGCCGATCGGCTCCCGGGCCGAGAGCTGCGGCTGCACCTTGGCGAACCAGGGGCCCATCTCCTGGATGACCTCCTCGTAGTTCACCGTGATGCCGGTCTGCTCGGTGAATCTCGCGAGCTCCGGCTTCGACGGGTCCATGTAGAGGGGCCAGCTGGCGAAGTCGACCGTGCCGTTCCGCTCGCGGCCCTCCCAGAAGGCGGCGAGCGCGGACGCCGGGTCGGCGCTCGCCTCCGGCTGAGCCTTGCCGGGGACACCGCACGCGGCCAGCGCCGCGCCGAGCGCGGACAGGCCACCGATCCGGAGCGCGTCACGGCGGCCCAGGCGGTGCTGGGTGAGGCCGCGGCGCAGGGACGGGTCGGCGGTGGTGCGGTGGAACATTGGACTCCTCGTGCCGGCGGCGGCCTGGTTGCGACCTGCAACGCTACGTCGGTGACCGGCCGGTAACCATGTGATGAACCCGACCGGTCAGTTGATCTTGACGAGACGTTCATCCATGCCGGATGAGGTGCCGGGAAGCCGCCGTGGCGACCCTCGGGACGGTGGCCCGCGTCCTTGAGGAGGACTACATGACCGGCTATGACCCGCCGACTGATCCCCGGCCGAGTCCCACCGTGAACGCTGGAAGACTGTGGGCCGGCGGCGCGGCCACCGCGGCCGTGGCGGCCCTCATCGCCATCGCCGGAGTCCTGCTCGGCCGGGGCCTGTTCAACGTCGACGTGCTCGCCCCGCAAGGCCAGGGCACCTGGGGTGACGCCTCCACCGGTTGGTACGCCCTGGGCGCCGCGCTGGCCGCACTCGCCGCGACCGGCCTGATCCATGTGCTGATCGTCACCACGCCCCGGCCGATGCGGTTCTTCGGCTGGGTGATGGCCCTGGCCACCGTGGTGGCGATGCTCGCGCCGTTCGTCACCGACGAGTCGCTCGGCTCCCGGATCTTCACGGCCGGGATCAATTTCCTGATCGGTGTCGCGATCGGCTCGCTGGTCGCCGGAACCGCCAAGACCGCGATAGTCCCGGTGGCCGTCCATCCGGCGCCCCGGCCCTACCCCCGTCCGTACCGCTGAGGATCTTCACCCCGGAGGGATGATATGGCGACCATGACGTCTCCACCGGACGCGGGTGAGGAACCCGCGTTCCACGTGTTGTCGGTTCCCGAGGCCCTCGCGGCCGAGAAGGTCGACGGGCAGCACGGCCTGAGCGCCGAGGAGGTGATCATCCGGCGCGACCGATACGGCCCGAACCGTTTCGCCGAGGCGAAGAAGGAGCCGTGGTGGCGGGCCTTCCTCCGGCAGTACGCCGACCCGATGCAGCTGGTCCTGCTCGCCGCCGGCATCGGCAGCCTCTACCCGCTCAAGCAGTGGGGCACCGGCATCATGCTGATCGCCCTGACGCTGCTGAACGCGGCGCTCGGCCTGCAACAGGAGGGCAAGGCGGCGGCCGCCATCGACGCCCTCCAGAAGATGATGATCATCAAGGCCAAGGTACGCCGGGGCGGCACGCTGACCGAGGTGCCCGCCGAGGAACTGGTCCCCGGCGACGTGGTGGTGATGGAGGCCGGCGACGTGGTGCCGGCCGACGGGCGACTGCTGCGCGCGGCCACCCTCGAGATCGACGAGTCGGCGCTGACCGGTGAGAGCCTGCCGGTGGCCAAGGACGTGGACCCGGTCGAGTCGGCCGACACCGCGCTGGGCGACCGGTCCGACATGGCGTACATGAACACCAACGTCACCCGCGGCACGGGCGAGCTGCTGGTCACCGCGACCGGCATGACCACCGAGGTGGGCCGGATCTCCGGCATGCTCCAGACCGAGAAGGACGCCGAGACGCCGCTCACCCGGCAGCTCGGCAAGCTCACCAACCAGATCCTGGTGATCGCCGGCTTCGCCCTGGTGGCCTCGGTGATCATCAACCTGGCCCGGGGCAACGAGTTCACCGTGGTGTTCACCGCGGCGGTGGCGTTCGCCGTGTCGGCCATCCCGACCGGTCTGCCCGCCGTGGTCACCACGATCCTGTCGCTCGGCACGCAGCTGCTGGCCAAGTCGAACGCGATCGTGAAGCGGCTGCGCTCGACCGAGACGCTCGGCTCCACCTCGGCGATCAACTCCGACAAGACCGGCACGCTGACGCTCAACCAGATGACCGCGATCGAGATGGCCATCCCGGGGCACCGCTACACGATCTCCGGCGGCGGCTACTCGATCGACGGCGTGATCAAGCGGGTGGCCGGCGAGGGCGAGGTCGACCTGGAGGAGTACCTGCTGCCGATGGTGCTGGCCTCGGACGCGGTGGTCACCGACGGCAACCTGATCGGCGACCCGACCGAGGGCGCGCTGGTGGTGCTCGCCGAGAAGGGCGGCATCGACTCGACGACCACCCGGGAACGGTACCCGCGGGTGGCCGAGCTGCCGTTCGACGCGGCGTACAAGATGATGGCGACCTTCCACCGGATGACCGGCCCGGACGGCGCCGAGGTGATCCGCTGCTTCGTCAAGGGCGCACCGGACCAGGTGCTGGCCCGCTCCGCCGTGACCGACGAGATGGGCGTGAAGTATCTGGCCGAGAACACCCGCCTGGCCCGGCAGGGGCTGCGGGTGCTGGCCACCGCCCGCCGTGACTTCGACCCGGCGACCTTCGACCCGGCCACCGACCTGCTCGCGCTGCTCGACGGGCTGACCCCGCTGGCGCTGATCGGCATCGTCGACCCGCCCCGCCCGCAGGCTCAGGCCGCGATCGCCCAGGCGCACACGGCCGGCATCGAGGTCCGCATGATCACCGGCGACCACGCGGTCACCGCCGCGGCCATCGCCGGCAAGCTGGGCATCCGCGGCCGGGCGATCACCGGCGCCGAGTTCGGCGCGATGAGCGACGAGGAGGCGGACCGGGAGATCGGCGGGATCGGTGTGATCGCCCGGGTCACCCCGGAGCACAAGGTACGCCTCGTCGAGGTGCTCAAGCGCAAGGGCCACATCGTGGCGATGACCGGCGACGGCGTGAACGACGCGCCGGCGCTGAAGAAGGCGGACATCGGCATCGCGATGGGGATCACCGGCACCGAGGTCAGCAAAGAGGCCGCCGCCATGATCCTCACCGACGACGACTTCGCCACCATCGTGAAGGCCGTCGAGCTGGGCCGGGCCCTCTACGCCAACCTGAAGAAGTACATCTTCTTCCAGATCGGCGTGCTGATCGGCATGGTCGTCACGTTCCTGGCGGCCAGCATCGGCAACATCGCCGCGGGCGTGCCGTTCCTGCCGTTGCAGAGCCTCTGGCTGAACTTCACCACGCAGGTGTTCCAGGCCGTGGGGCTCGGCTACGGCAAGGCCGAGGCCGACATCATGCGGCACAAGCCACGCAAGTCCGACGAGCCGTTGCTGAGCCGCCGATCGCTGGGCTGGCTGAGCTTCATCGGCCTGGTGATGGGCGTGATCACCCTCGCGGTGATCTGGTGGGCCGACGACCGGTACGGCCTGGACCCGGGCCGCACCATGGGCCTGACCGCCTTCTCGATCGCCAACCTGGCCTTCGCGCTCACCGTGCGCAGTGAGCTGCGGTCGGTGTTCAGCCTGGAGACCTTCGACGACCGGCGGTTCCTGATCACCACCGGGATGTCGGCGGCCGCCATCGTGCTGGGCACCGAGCTGGGCCTGTTCCAGCAGATCCTGAACACCACCACCCTGGACCTGGGCCAGTGGCTGATCTGCCTGGTGGCCGGCTCGATCGTGATCCTGCCGACCGAGATCCGCAAGGCGGTCCTGCGGCGGCGGGCCGCGAGATCTGCCGCTGTGGTGGCGTGATGGGCACGCCGGGGCTGTTGCAACTGGGCGACGTGGCGATCGGCGCGGCCATCCGCGCCGGGGAACGGGCCGGCGAGACACTGACCCGGCTCCGGGACCGGGCCCGGGCGCGGATGAAGGAGGTCCGGCTCGACGATCTCACCGGGCTCGCCGAGCTCGGCGCCTCCGAACGCAACCGGGTGATCGACAACGCCATCACCGCGCTGGCCACCTCGCGGATCGTGGACCGGGTCGTGGAGATCCAGCTGGCCCGGGTGCTGGAGCTGCTGGAACGGGAACCGGACCGGATCCGGGCCCTGGTCCGGGGGCAGCGCGACAGCATGGTCGGCGATGTGGTGGGCCGGGTGCGGGCCGGCGCGGCGGCCGGTGACGCCGCCGTGGACCGGATCACCCTGCGGATGACCGGTCGCGGTCAGCTCATCGATCCAGCATGAACGAGTACGCCGGGCTGGTGAGCCGGTTCCTGGCGTACACGGTGGACGCGGTCGTGGTGGCCGTGTTCACGGGCGGGGCGGCGCTCGTCTTCGGGGTGGTCGCCGCCATCGTCGGTTCCGGGGCGTGGGAGCTGGCCCGGCTGATCGTCTCGTCCTACCTGGTGCTGCTGCCCGCGGTGCTGGCACTCTACTGCGCCGTCTTCTGGATGCTGGCCGGCCGGACACCGGGGATGGCGTTCCTCGGCCTGCGTGTGGTGCGGGCCGACGGGCGTACGCCGGGCTGGTTCGCCTCGTTCCTCCGCGGCCTGATGCTGGCCTACTTCCCGATCGGGGCGCTGTGGCTGCTGATCGACCGGCGGCGGCAGGCCCTGCACGACAAGGTCGCCCGCACCTCGGTGGTGCGGGCGGCCACCGCGCCGACGACCCGATGAACAGCGAACGCGCCGGCCACCGTGGCTCGAAGCCGCACGGTGACCGGCGCGGGCCGGTCCGGGTCGCTGGTCAGCGCCCGAGAATGCGGGCCTTCTGCTCCTGGAACTCCTGCTCGGTGAGCACCCCCTGCGCCTTCAGCTCACCCAGCCGCTGGAGCTGTTCGAGCTGGGCCGAGGTGTCGTCCTGCGGCGGCGCCTGCTCGTAGTACTGCGGCTGCTGGGCGTACTGCGGCTGCTGGGCGGCCGCCTGGTTGGCCCACCGGCCGGCCTGCCGCCGGGAGACCCGGTTGGACACCGCGGTCGCCGTTCCCGCGACCACCGCGGTCCGTGCCATGCCACGCAACAGTCCGGGCATCGCGATCACCTCCCCTGTACGGAGGCCGTGGCGGCCTCCTCGGTCTCGTCGAGGGCCGCCATCAGGGCCTGCACCGGGATCCGCCCGCCCGCCACCAGATGCGCCCCGTTGCGGCGCAGGGTGGTGGCCAGCGGCGCCGCCCACAGGTTCTCGTACACCAGGATCACCGCGGCCGCTCCCTCCTCCAGAACGCCGGCGATGTCGTGCAGGTCGTCGCCGCCGAGCATGCCGGACGCGGCGCCCTGGAAGACGCCGAAGCCGCTCAGGTCGATCTCCTTGTGCTCGAAGGCGGTCACCCCGCCGCCGTGCTCCTTGCGGACGAAGAGGATGTCCAGCACCCGGATGATCCCCCGGTCCACCAGGTCCATCAGCAGCGGCAGTGCCGTCCCGTTCAGGCTGCCCTCGGGGAACTCGACGCACAGGTAGTCGACCGGGCCCATCTCGCCCAGTTCCGTCTCGCTCATCTCAGCCTCCCGCTCATCGCTCTCCCTAGCTGGTTCACGCCCGATGTCATCGTGTTCAGCCTGCTGGGCCGGGGACCGGGCCACGTCATCCGCCGAGGGTGAACTCCGGAGCGCGCCGGGACCGCGGGTACGCCATGAGACGGGGTTCATCCACGCCGGATGAGGTGCCTTCAGGGGCGCGCGAGGAACCGTCGGCAGGGGCCGGTAGAACGCCGGCTGTCGATTTCGCGGCTGGCGAGGAGCAGACCATGAACATTCCGGCGAGCGAATCACCACCGACCGGGTCCCCGGACGGCACGGGCCCGGCGGACGAGCGCGTGCCGGAGACGGCGCCGGTCGCCGTACCCGAGACGGAGGAGCTGGAGCGGCTCCGGGCGGAAGTGACCGCGCTGCGTGCCCAGCTCGAAGGTGAGGGGCGCCGAAGGCGGCCGCGTGGTCGCGGGATCCGCCGGGGGGTGGCCGCCGTGCTCGCCGCCGTCGCCGCCTTCGCGCTGGTGACCAGCGTGGTCGGGCTGTGGGCGGCGACGACCACGCTGAACACCGACCGGTGGGTGGCCACCGTCGCGCCGCTGCCGCAGGACCCGAAGGTGAACGCGGCCGTCGCCGAGTACGCCACCACCGAGGTCTTCCGCGTGCTCGACGTGGAACAACGGTTGCGCGCGGTGCTGCCCGAGCAGGCCGCGTTCGTGGCCGGGCCGCTCACCGGGCAGATCCGCGAGCAGGTCCGCAAGACGGTGCAGAACGTGCTGGGCAGCGACCGTTTCGAAGTGATCTGGGTGGAGCTGAACCGGCAGTTGCACCAGCGGATGGTCGCCGTCATCGAGGGGGAGAGCAGCGTCGTCACGGCCCGCCAGGACAGTGTCCAGATCGACCTGCTGCCCCTGATCAACCAGGTGCTGCGGCAGCTCAGCGACCAGCTGCCTACCCTCTTCGGCAAACAGATCACGCTGCCCGACCTGAGCAGCGGCGCCATCCCGGAGAATCTGCGACTGCGGGTCGAGGAGGCGCTGGGGGTGACGCTGCCGGCCGACTTCGCCACGTTCACCGTCTACGACTCCGGACAGCTGTGGGAGGTCCAGCAGGCGGTGGCCGCGGCGAAACGGTATCTGGCGCTGTTCGTGGCCGGCACGATCCTGCTGCTGCTGGCCGCGTTCGTGGTGTCGCCGCAGCGCCGCCGTACCGCGGTCCAGTTCGGGCTCTGGCTGGTGGTGGCGGCCGTGACGATCACCGCGGTGCTGCGCGCGGTGCGCCGGGAGATCCTCGAGGCGGTGCCGGCCGGGGTCTACCAGGACGGCGTGGACGCGGCCATGACCACGGTGTTCAGCCTGCTCCGGGAACGGGGCGCCCAGCTCATCGTGATCGGCTCGGCGATCGCTCTGCTGGCGTACCTGGCCGGGCCGGGCCGGTTCCCGGTGTGGCTGCGCCGCTCGGTGGCGCGGGGCACGGCGGCCGGCTGGCGGCGGGTCCGGGCCGGTTCGGCGGTGGTCGCCGCCCGGGGACCCGGCTTCATCGCCGCGCATCTGGATCCGGTACGGGTGGGCGGGCTCGTCGTGGCCGTCCTGCTGGCCCTGGTGCTCTCCTCGTGGACGGCGCTGCTGGTGATCGTGGTGCTGCTGGCGGCGTACGAGGTGGCGGTCACGCTGATCGCGCGCCGGCAGGCCGAGGTGCTGCGGACGCCGCCGCCCGCCCTCGGCTGAGGACGGGCGGCGGTTTCCCGGCGGGTACGGCTCAGACGTCCGTGACGGCCGCCCCCCCCCCCCCCCCCCCCCCCCCCCCGGACGGCGCCGGGGGGCAACCGGCCGTCACGGACCGCCGCCGTGAAGGCCGCGTGGTCGCTCTCGACCTGGTCGGCGTACGACTCGGCGTACTCCACCAGCGCCTTGTCGAACCGGTCGCGGGAACCCAGGTACGCGGCGATCGCGATCCGGTCCCCGCCCCGCGCGTGCGCCCGGGCCAGGGTCCAGCCGCACAGGCTCCCGTAGACCGTCAGCGCCCCGGCGTCCATCTCCTGGACCGTGGCGCCGCCCTTCCAGTCGCGCAGCTGGCGTACGTAGAAGTCACGGGTCCGGCCGTCGAACCCCTCGACCCGGTGCCAGCCCAGGAAGATGTCGCTGGCCGCCTGCATGATCCGCTGACCGGCCACCACCCGGCGGCCCTCGTTGCCGGCGTCCGTCGTGCCGGGCCGCGGCACCAGCCCCCGCAGCACCGACGGCCCGGCCTCCTTGACCTGCAACAGCAGCGGGTCGTCCGGGTCCCGGCCGGTCAGCAGCACGATCCAGCAGCGGGTGCCGACACTGCCCACACCGACCACCTTGCGGGCCATGTCGACGAACTGGAACGCGTCGAACAGCCGCCGCCGGTCGTCGGCGAGGCTGTCGCGGTACCCGGCCATCAGGTCGATGATCTGCGCCTCGAGCTGCTTGCGGGTCACGTCCGGCACCAGGTCCTCGACCGGCACCAGCAGCGGCGGGTCGGCGACGATCCGCCGGCGGCCGTCCACCTCGGCGGTCAGTTTCCGGTACGCCTGGAGGCTGGTCCGGGTGCGTGCCTTCGCCCCGGCCCGGGCGAGCCGCTCCTGGCGGGTCCGGGTGAGCCGGTCGCCGAGCTGCTCGCGCAACTCGTCGAGGTCGGCCCGGGCGTACCAGAGATCCAGCTCCCGCATGCCCGCGAAGCGGGACATCGCCTCCCGGTAGGCGCGGACCGACGACTCCACGACGACGGCGCGGTCCCGGCGTTTGAACCCGTTCTCCCGGCCGGCCAGCGCCAGGCTGGTGGCCAGGCGCTTGACGTCCCATTCGAACGGGCCCGGGTACGTCTCGTCGAAGTCGTTGAGGTCGAAGACGAGACGCCGTTCCGGGGAGGCGTAGAGGCCGAAGTTGAAGATGTGCGCGTCCCCGCAGAGCTGGGTGTCGAGCTCGGTCGAGGGCGCGGCGGCCAGGTCCCGGGCCATCAGCTCCGCGGTGCCGCGGTAGAAGGCCAGCGGGGACGCCATCATCCGCCCGTGCCGGATCGGCAGCAGCTCGGTGAGCCGGTCGTCCTCCTGGGCGGTGAGCACGCCGACCGGGTCCGATCGGCCGGCGGCCGGTTCGTATGCGGCGTGCGCGGCGGGCGGGACACGCTTGCGCGCGTCCCGCCCGGCCTGTGCGCGCGACGCCGGGTCAGGGCGCCGAGCCACCGAACGCCTCCAGGAGGATGTCCCGCTCGCCCTCGGTCAGGTTGGTGGCGATCAGCTGTTTGTGCAGGCCGTGGAACCGTTCGCCGAGCCGGTCGAGGTTGCCCTGGTCGGTCACCAGGAACAGCGCCGAGGTGCCCTCGGTGATCTCGGCCCGGATGGTCTCCAGCTGCTGCCGGTCGATGCCGGTGCCCTCGGTGGCCTTGACCAGGGCGCCGATGCCCGCGCCGACGGCCGCGCCGGCGACCGGGACGAGGAAGAGGCCGCCGATCACGATGCCCCAGAAGGCGCCCCAGCCGGTGTACCGGTGGCCGCTCTCGTGCTCGTGGTGGGTCTCCGGGGCGGCCGCGCCCTGCGGCCAGCTGACCACCGCGTAGTCGATGATCTTGACGAGGCCCTCGTCGCGGGCGTGCCGCAGGATGCCGGCGGCCTGTTCCGCGCGCTGCGGGTCGTCGAACTTCCATACCGTGAACGTGGTCATGGGGGTTCTCCTCCTCGGGGGTCAGGGACGGGGCCGTCCCGGATGAGTCCGTTTCTCGCCGGGGGGTCCGCCGGCGAGCAGGTTGTTGATCCAGCGGGTCGAGGGGTCGATGTCCACCAGCAGGCCCTTGGTGAGCAGGGTCAGCGGGATGGCCAGCAGCGCGCCGAGTCCACCCAGCACCCAGGCCCAGAAGATCAGCGACAGGAACGAGACGGTGGCGGAGAGACCGACCGCGTCGCCCACGATCTTGGGCTGGATGATCGACTGGATGACGAAGTTGACCACGCAGTAGAGCGCGATCACGGCCAGCATCAGTTGGGGCCCGCCCTGGAGCAGGCCGAGCAGCGCGGGCGGTATCACCCCGATGACGAAACCGATGTTCGGGATGTAGTTGGTGATGAACGACAGCAGGCCCCACAACAGGGGCAGCGGGATGCCGAGCCACCACAGCAGCGCCACGTCGAACACCGCCACGATCAGCCCGAACACCGTGCACACCAGCAGGTAGCGCCGGGTGCCCTGGGCGAACGAGCGCAGCGCCTCGACCACCTGCGGGCGTTCCGAGACGGTTCCCCGCAGCCGGGCCGGGAACTCGACCGCGTCCACACACATGAACAGCAGCACGGCCAGCAGGAAGATCCAGTCGGACAGGATCGAGGCCAGGCCGCCGAAGATGTCGCCGACCAGGCCCAGCACCGTGTCGGCGTCGGCGCCGGAGAGCGCGGTCCGCACCTGCTCGACGTCGATGCCGAACGAGCCGAGAGCCTGCGCCAGGTCCTCACGGAGGCCCGCGAACTGGGCCTGGTACTGCGGAAGCAGATCGATCAGCTGGGACACCGAGACCAGCAGCGCCCCGCCGAGGGCGAACAGTCCCAGATAGACGACCAGCACGGTGACGGTCATGGCCACCCAGGACGGTGCCCCGTGGCGGCGCATCCACTCGGTGAGCGGACTGACCGTCACCGCGAGCATGAGCCCCAGAAAGACCGGCCCGACGAGCTCCGAGACCCCGCGCAGGCCGGCCACCACCACCACGAGGCAGGCGGTGCCGAGGAGAACGATCACCCCGCGCGGCAGGCCCGCCTGGCCGCCTTGGCCGTTCTGGTGGTTACGCGCGGCGAGCCGCGGCAAGAGCCGCGGCTGCCGGGCGACCAGGCGGGTCATGGTCCGCTCCGGCCGGGACCGCCTTCTCGTTCGGCCCCGGCCGGGCGGACGTCAGTACTTGACCTCACGACCGTGCGCGGTCAGGGCGTAGATCACCAGAACGTCGAGGGCGATCACGATGCTGCACCACACCGGGTAGGCCGGGAGGAAGGCCAGGTTGGCCAGCGAGCTCAGCACGGCGACGATGATGCCGGTCACCCGGGCCCACATCTGGCCCGCGAGGATGCCGAGCCCGGTGCCCACCGCGATCAGGCCGATCACGATGTGCGTCCAGCCGTAGGTGCTGAAGTCCACCGGCACGACAAGGCCCTCGGACGTGGTCAGAAAGAACTCGTTGCGAAGGAGGGCGACCAGCCCCTCGATCGCCTGGAACGAGCCGAGCATCAGCAGCATGACGCCGGCGAAGACGACCATCCCCACCCAACCGGTCGGCTGGCGCCGCCCGGCGGGCGCGTAGTTCTCCGCCTGTCGCGGCTCTGTGTTGGTCATGGTTATTCTCCCTCGTCAACGGGGTTCTCCGGTGATGGTCCGATCATGTGGTGGGACCGGTGGCCGCCACGCCATCCGTGGCGGATGAAACCCCGGTCAGACGGCGCAGACAGACGACTTCCACGCCGGACCGGTCCAGACGGGTGAGCAGCTTCTCCAGGTCGGCGTCCGAGAGCTTGCCGCGGATCGTGCTCTGCCTGGGGAGGGTGCGCCAGCGCAGATCGCCCAGCGCCATGCGTAGCAGGGGACCGAGGAATCCCCGGACCCGGATCTCGTACCGCTCCTGCATGACTGCGCCCCCTCCACCGGTGACTGTCTGTAGCAGTCACCTTTCCCGACGTGACCCCGGCTGACTTCATCCGCTCGGAATGAGGAATGCCGACGGGCTCCGTGGCTGACTGATCAGGACGCCGCAGTGCCCCGTTTGCGGCGGCACGACAGCGGCACACACGGGTACGGAAGGAGAGAGCCATGGCGACTCTGGTAGCCATCGGTTATGACGACGAGACCACGGCGACGGCGGCGTCGCTGGAGGCGAATCGGCTGGCCAAGGACCTGATCATCCAGCCGGATGCGATCGCGACGATCATTCGCGACAGGGAGGGCAAGTTCCACGTCACCACCAACCACCACGCCGTGGCGGGCGGGACCACGTGGGGCATGTTCTGGGGCCTGCTCTTCGGGATGCTGTTCTTCATCCCGCTTCTGGGCATGGCGGTCGGCGCCGGCCTCGGCGCCCTCACCGGCAAGCTGACCAAGGGCGCGATCAACAAGGAGTTCCAGGAGCGGATCCGCGAGCAACTCCAACCGGGTACGTCGGCGCTGTTCCTGGTCGTCGAGTCGGTCACCCCGGACAAGGCGGTGGAGGCGCTCAGCAAGTTCGGCGGCACGGTGCTCAAGTCGTCGCTGCCGAAGGAGACCGAGGCCGAGCTCCAGGACGCCCTGCACGGCGGCGAGCAGCAGTAAGGTTTCCCGACCCGGACGCCGCCCGAGATCGGGTGGCGTCCGTCGTATATGAGGACGAGTGGACCGGGGAGGACCACAGATGGCGATCGGCGACTGGGCGCCGGGACTGAAAGCCGCCGCCGGTTACCAGCCGGCGTGGCTGCCGAAGGATCTGGTGGCCGGGATCGTGCTGACCACCCTGCTCGTGCCACAGGGCATGGCCTACGCCGAGCTGGCCGGCCTGCCACCGATCACCGGGTTGTACACCTCCATCCTGTGCCTGCTGGCGTACGCCGTCTTCGGTCCCTCGAAGGTCCTGGTCCTCGGCCCCGACTCGTCGCTCGGCCCGATGATCGCCGCGGTGGTCCTGCCGCTGGTCGCCGCGGACGGCGACCCGGCCAAGGCGGTGGCGCTGGCCTCGGTGCTCGCCCTGCTGGTCGGGGTGATGATGACGGTGGCCGCGGTCGCGAAACTCGGTTTCGTGGCCGACCTGCTCTCGCATCCCACCCAGATCGGCTACGTCAACGGGCTGGCCCTGACCATCCTGATCGGGCAGCTGCCGAAGCTGTTCGGGTTCTCGGTCGACGCCGACGGCCTGATCGGCGAGGCGGCGGGCTTCGTGCGCGGCGTCGCCGCCGGAGAGACGCTGCCGGTGGCGCTCGCCATCGGCGCCGGCGGCCTGGCCGTCATCCTGGTGCTGCAACGGTTCCTGCCGAGGATCCCCGGCATCCTGGTCGCGGTCCTCGGCGCCACCGTGGCGACGTCGGTGTTCGGCCTGGCCGACCAGGGGGTCGACGTGGTCGGGCCGCTGCCGCGGGGCTTCCCGCCGCTGACCCTCCCGCACATCGACCTCTCGGACCTGGGCATCCTGGCGGCCGGCGCGCTCGGCATCACCCTGGTGTCGGTCACCGACACCATCTCCACGGCGTCCACCTTCGCCGCCCGTACCGGGCAGGAGGTGCGCGGCAACCAGGAGATGGCCGGCATCGGGGCGGCCAACCTGGCGGCCGGGCTGTTCCAGGGCTTCCCGGTCAGCACCAGCGGCTCGCGAACCGCGGTGGCCTTCCAGTCCGGCGCCCGCAGCCAGCTGACCGGGGTGGTCGGCGCGGCGGCCATCACGCTGATGCTGGTCCTCGCGCCCGGGCTGCTGCGGAATCTGCCGCAGCCGATGCTGGCGGCCGTGGTGATCGCCGCCTCGCTGTCGCTGGCCGACCTGTCCGCGATGCGGCGGCTGTGGCGGCAGCGGCGGGTGGAGTTCAGCCTGGCGCTGGCCGCGTTCCTGGGTGTGGCGCTGCTGGGCGTGCTGCCCGGCATCGCGGTCGCGGTCGCGCTGTCGGTGCTCAACGTCTTCCGGCGGCTGTGGTGGCCCTATTCCACCGAACTGGGCCGCCCGGACGGGGTGGCCGGATATCATGACGTGCGGTCCTACCCGGACGGCGTGCGGTTCCCCGGGCTGGTGCTGTTCCGATTCGACGCGCCGCTGATCTTCGCGAACGCCCGCACGTTCCGCGAGGAGATCCGGCACCTGGCGCACGCCGAGCCGGCCCCGCAGTGGATCGTGGTGGCCGCCGAGCCGATCACCGACATCGACACCACCGCGGCCGACATGCTGGAAGACCTCGACGAGGAGCTCAACGCGGCCGGGATCTCGCTGGTGTTCGCCGAGATGAAGGACCCGGTGCGGGCCAAGATCGACCGGTACAAGCTGACCCGCACCATCGACCCGGCGCACTTCTACCCGACGATCGAGGACGCGGTGGCCGCTTTTCACTCCCAGCGGGGGAAGTGACCGAGGTCCCCGCGGGGCCAGCCTGACGGCATGGCCATCAACGAGACGGGCGCCGAGCAGCGGCGCCTCCACGACGCCGACACCCACGCCGTGCCGTGGCGCAAGTGGGGACCGTACCTCAGTGAACGGCAGTGGGGCACGGTCCGCGAGGACTACAGCCCGGGTGGCGACGCCTGGGGGCATCTCAGTCACGATGCCGCGCGATCCCGGGCGTACCGGTGGGGCGAGGACGGCATCGCCGGGTTCAGCGACGACCAGCAGTCGATCTGCCTGGCCGTCGCGCTGTGGAACGGCCGGGACCCGATCCTCAAGGAGCGATTGTTCGGCCTGACCAACTCCGAGGGCAACCACGGTGAGGACGCCAAGGAGTACTGGTTCTACGTCGACGCCACCCCGACCCACTCCTACCAGCGGATGGTCTACAAATACCCGCAGCAGCCGTTCCCGTACGAGGACCTGGTCGTCACCAACCGCAACCGCGGCCGGCACGACCTGGAGTACGAGCTGCTGGACACCGGGATCTTCGCGGAGGACCGGTACTTCGACGTCGTCGTGGAGTACGCCAAGGACGGCCCGGAGGACATCCTCGGCCGGATCACCGTGCACAACCGGGGCCCGCAGGCCGCGCCGCTGCGCCTGCTGCCCACACTGTGGTTCCGCAACACCTGGTCGTGGGACCGACCGGAGCCGAAGCCGGCGCTGCGGGCCGTCGACGGTGGCGTCGAGGCGGTCCACCACCGGCTCGGCACCCGCCGGTTCGAGGTGCTCGGCGACCACCCGCTGCTGTTCACCGAGAACGAGACGACCGGCGCCGGCCGCTACGGCAAGGACGCCTTCCACCGGTACGTGGTGCACGGCGACACCGCCGCGGTGAACCCGGACGGCACCGGCACGAAGGTGGCCGCCGACGTGACCGCCGAGGTGCCGGCCGGCGGTTCGGTCACCGTCCGGTTCCGGCTGTCCGACCGGCCGCTCGCCGGCGACGCGACGGCCTTCGACGAGGTGGTGGACCGGCGCCGGGCCGAGGCCGACGAGTTCTACGACATGCTGCTCGACCCGCGGCTCGACGACGACGAGCGGGAGGTGACCCGGCAGGCGCTGGCCGGCATGCTGTGGAGCAAGCAGTACTTCGGCTACGACGTGGAGCGCTGGCTCGCCGAGCACGGCCGGGACCCGCTGGCCGCCCGCGGGACCCGCAACGGCGACTGGTTCCACATGATCTGCCACGACGTCATCTCGATGCCGGACAAGTGGGAGTACCCCTGGTTCGCGGCGTGGGACCTGGCGTTCCAGTCGATCGCGCTGGCGGTGGTCGACCACACCTTCGCCAAGGGCCAGCTCGATCTGCTGCTCAGCCGCCGCTACCTGCATCCCAACGGCCAGATCCCGGCGTACGAGTGGAACTTCAGCGACGTGAACCCGCCGGTGCACGCCTGGGCCACCTACCTGGTCTACGAGCTGGACAAGGCACGCAACGGCCGCGGCGACCACGACTGGCTGGAGGCGATCTTCCACAAGCTGGCGAAGAACTTCACCTGGTGGGTGAACCAGAAGGACCACGACGGCAACAACGTCTTCCAGGGCGGCTTCCTCGGGCTGGACAACATCGGCGTCTTCGACCGCAGCGCCCCGCTGCCGACCGGCGGATACCTGGACCAGGCCGACGGCACCGCATGGATGGTCCTGTACTGCCAGAGCATGCTGTCGATCGCGCTGGAGCTGGCCCAGCGGGACCCGGTCTACCTGGAGCAGGCCCAGCAGTACTGCGAGCACTTCGCCTGGATCGCGGTGGCGGTCAACCACGAGACCGGCGGCGCGGCCATGTGGGACGAGGAGGACGGCTTCTTCTACGACCTGCTGCGGATGCCCGACGGCAGCGCCCAGCGGCTGCGGGTGCGCTCGCTGGTCGGCCTGCTCCCGCTGGCCGCCGCGACCGTGTACAGCAGCGGCACCACCGCCCGGTACCCGGAGCTGATGGAGGGCATCCAGGACTTCCTGGACCGGCACCCCAGCGTCACCTCGGTGCTGAGCCGGGGCCGGATGCAGGGCCGGAACGGCGAGCACCTGCTGGCGCTCTTCGACGAGCACCGGCTGCGGCGGATCCTGACCCGGCTGCTCGACGAGGACGAGTTCCTCAGCCCGTACGGGATCCGGTCGCTGTCGAAGTACCACGCCGAGCATCCGTTCGAGTTCCGGGTCGGCGACCAGACGTACGGGGTGTCGTACCAGCCGGCGGAATCGGACAGCGGCATGTTCGGCGGCAACTCCAACTGGCGCGGGCCGATCTGGTTCCCGGCCAACATCCTGATGGTCCGGGCCCTGATGAACCTGTACATCGGCTACGGCGACGAGTTCACCGTCGAGTGCCCGACCGGCTCCGGGGTGAAGATGACGTTGTTCGAGGTGGCCCGGGAGATCTCCAGCCGGATCACCAGGATTTTCCTGCCCGGCCCGGACGGACGTCGGCCCTGCTACGGTGGCCAGGGGGTCTTCACCACGGAGCACTGGAAGAATCTGATCACCTTCGCCGAGTACTTCCACGGCGACAACGGGGCCGGCCTGGGCGCCACCCATCAGACCGGCTGGACCGGGCTGGTGGCCGTGTTCCCGAACGTCTTCGCCGGCCTGTCCGGCCCGGATCTGCTCCTCGAGGGCATGACCGGTGTGCTGCGGCGGGCCCAGGTGGAGGAGGAGGACCGTTGAGCGTGTGGCCGGAGACCCCGGTGATCTACGAGATCGGCACCTGGCCGTGGCTGACCGGGCTGAGCCGGCGCTACGGCCGTCCGATCACCCTCGCCGACGTGCCCGGTGAGGTGTGGGACGAGATCGCCGTGCCCGGGATCGACGCGGTGTGGCTGATGGGCGTCTGGGAGCGCAGCCCCGCCGGGCTGGCCCTGGCCCAGCACAACGAGGACCTGCAACGGTCGTTCCGGGAGGCGCTGCCCGACCTCACGCCGGAGGACGTGGTCGGCTCTCCCTACTGTGTGCGCCGCTACCGGGCCGACGAGCGCCTCGGTGGGCCGTCCGGGCTCGCGGTAACCCGCGCCGCGCTGCGGGAGCGGGGCCTCCGGCTGATCCTCGACTACGTGCCCAACCACGTGGCGCCCGACCACCCGGCGGTCACGCTGAACCCGCAGTGGTTCGTCCGGGGCTCGGCCGGGGACCTGGCCGCCGACCCGCGGGGCTGGTTCGAGGCCGGGGGACAGGTGATCGCGCACGGGCGGGACCCGTTGTTCCCGCCGTGGCCGGACGTGGCCCAGCTCAACGCGTTCGACCCAGGGCTGCGGGACGCCGCGGCGGCCGTGCTGGGCGACATCGGCGACCAGTGCGACGGGATCCGCTGCGACATGGCGATGCTGTTCACCAACGAGGTGTTCGCCCGTACCTGGGGGCGGTGGGTGGGGCCCGCGCCGGACGAGGAGTTCTGGCCGCAGGTCTTCGCCCGGGTCCGTGCCCGGCACCCGGACCTCGCGCTGATCGCCGAGGCCTACTGGGACATGGAGTGGATCCTCCAGCAGCAGGGTTTCGACTACTGCTACGACAAGCGGCTCTACGACCGGCTGGCCCACGAGGACGCGGAGTCGCTGCGCAAGCACCTGGCGGCGGGCCGCGACTTCCAGGACGGCCTGGTGCGGTTCCTGGAGAACCACGACGAGCCGCGGGCCGCCGCGACGCTGCCGGGCGGGCGGGGCCGGGCCGCGGCGGTGGCGATCGCCACCCTGCCGGGCGCCACGCTCTGGCACGACGGCCAGTTCGACGGACGGCGCACCCGGCTGCCGGTCTTCCTGGCCCGGTTCCCGGACGAGCCGGACGACCCGGAGTCGCGCGACTTCCACCGGCGGCTGCTGGAGGTCGCCGCCACGGTCCGCCGGGGCGACTGGCGCACCGTGGACACCCGAGGCTGGCCGGACAACCCGTCCCACCAGGACCTGCTGGCCTGGTCGTGGCGCGACGGGGAACGGCGGCACCTGGTCGTGATCAACTTCGGGGACCGGCCGGCCCAGGCGCGGGTGGGGCCGCCGTGGCCGGACCTCGCCGGACGCTCCTGGGACCTGGCCGATCTCCTCGACGGGCGGGTGTTCACCAGAGATGGTGACGAACTGTCCGAGTCCGGGCTGTATGTGGACCTTCCCCCCTGGGACTTTCATCTGCTTACGTTCCGTTAACTACTTCGACACCGAGGGTCACGGGATTATCCGATCCGAACGATGTGCGGAGCGGGTGGGCGAGAAAGTCTGAACGAGAGATCAAACGGGGTGGCTCTTGGAGGTAGCACGTGTCGATAGAACTGATCGTGGATCCACCCAGGACATACGGATCGGACCAGGCCAGCGCGCTGCTCGCCTCCAAGTTCGTGGTCCCGGCCGCGCCACCGTTCATGGTGGCCCGGCCAGGGCTCCTCGACCGGGTCACCGAGGGGGTCGCGGGCCCGGTCACCCTGGTCACCGGCGTGGCCGGCAGCGGAAAGACCCAGCTGCTGGCCGCCTGGGCGCGGACCCGGGCCGGTGACCGGCCGGTCGCCTGGATCACCCTCGAAGAGGGTGACGAGCAGGCGTCGACCTTCTGGACGTACGTCGCCGAGGGGCTGCGCCGGGCCGGGGTCCAGGTGCCCTCGATCGCCGACGGCGCCGTCACCCGCGCCGTCCTGGGCCGGCTGGCCGCGGCCGTCACGGACCACCCCACCGACATCGTCCTGATCCTGGACGGAGCCTCCCAGCTTCCCGGGCCGGAGTGGGCCTCCGGGCTCGAGTTCCTGCTGAGCCATGTGGACAACCTGCGGGTCGTCCTCACCGGACGGTGGGACCCGCCGCTGCCGCTCTACCGGTACCGGCTCGCCGGTGAGCTGCACGAGCTGCGTACCGCCGATCTCGCCTTCACCCCGGCCGAGGCCACCACCCTGCTGCGGCTGCACGGCGTCGACCTGGGCGCGGACGACACGGCCGTCCTGCTGGAGCACACCGAGGGCTGGGCCGCCGGGATCCGGCTCTGCGCCTGCGCCATGCAAGGCACCACCGACCCGGGCCGGCTCGTGCAGACCATCTCGGGCGACGAGTCCACGATCGCCGAGTACTTCATCGGCGAGGTGCTGCGGATCCAGCCGCCGCAGGTGCGGCGCTTCCTGCTGGAGACCAGCGTGCTGGACGCGTTCACCCCGGATCTGGCCGGCGCGGTCACCGGGCGGCCCGACGCCGCCCGGCTGCTGGCCACGCTCACCCGGGAGAACGCTTTCATCCAGCCGGTCGGCGCGGGCGCCGAGGTGTACCGCTACCACCGGCTCTTCGCCGAACTGCTGCGCGCACAGCTCGCCTGGACCGAGCCGGAGGAGGTGGCGGTGCTGCACCAGCGGGCCGCCGCCTGGCTGGTGGCGCACGGGCAGCTGGCCGAGGCGGTCGGGCACGCCGTCCAGGCCGGGGACTGGACCGGCGCGGCCACCATGGTGATCGAGGACTTCGCCCTCGGCGCGCTGATCATCGAGGGCTCCGGCGGCCGGCTGGGCGCCCTGTTCGCGGGCCTGCCCGCCCACCTCGACGAGCCCGAGACCGTGATGATCCGGGCCGCCATGGCACACGGCGACGGCGACCACGCGCGGGCCGCCGAGCAGTTCACCCACGCGAACAAGCTGCTCAGCGTGCGGGCCACCGAGAGCGGCGACGGCCTGACCGCCTCCTGCTTCCTGATGCGGCTGCTGCTGCTCGCCGACGGGGCCGACCCGGAGCAGGTGGCCCAACTGGCGCCGGCCGCCCGTAGCTTCCTGTCGGTGGCGCCCGCCGAGCGGCTGGCCCGGCACCCCGAGCTGCGGATGCTGCTGCTCGCCGCCGAGGGCCTGGCCCGCAGCGGCAGCGGCGACGTCGACGAGGCGGCCACGGTGCTGGCCGAGGCGGCCGCCGTCACGGCGCCCGGCGCCGAGCCGGTGCGGATCTCCTCCCTGGAGAACCTGGCGCTGATCGAAGCGCATCGCGGCCGGCTGGCCCGGGCCGAGGCGAGCGCCCGTCAGGCGATCGAGCTGGCCACCCGGCGCGGGCTCGGCAAGGACCGCTGGCCGGCCGCCGCCGAGGTGGCGCTGGCCTGGGTGGCGCTGGAGCGCTACGACATCGAGACGGCCGACCGCCGGCTGCGGGCCGCGCAGCACCTCTGCGCCAACGGCACGACCGGGCCCGGCCCGGCCGCGTACGCCCTGGTCCGGGCCCGCCGGCTCCAGACCCGTGGGGAGCTGCGGCAGGCATCCAACGTGCTGGCCGCCGCCCGCGAGGGCGTCTCCGGGACGCCGCGCTGGCTGACCCGGGAACTCACCATGAACCTGTCCCGCCTGCTGATCGCCGGCGGCCGGGTGAACGAGGCGGGTGTCCTGCTCGACGGCTACGCCGACTCGCCCGCCGCGGACGTGGCGGTGACCCGTGCCGCGCTGCTGCTGGCCCAGGGACAGGCGGGGCCGGCGCACGAGGTGGCGCGGACGGTCGCCGACGCGGCCGGGGTCCCCGCGCCGGTCGCGCTGGACGCGTGGCTGCTGCTGGCCATGCTGGCGGACGGTCAGGACGACACCGTGGGAGCGCGCGAGGCGTTGCGGCGGGCGCTGCGGGTGGCCGGGCCGGAGTCGTACCGGCGGCCCGTGCACCAGGTCTGGAGCGAACTGCGGCGGCTGCTGCGCGACGACGACCGGCTGATCGTGCAGTACCGGGCGCTGACCCCGGGCGCGGCCGCCACCGACGGCCCGGTCACCGACCCGGTCGTGGTGGAGCAGCTCAGCAAGCGGGAGCTGGACGTGCTGCGCGGCATGGCCGAGATGCTGCCGACCGAGGAGATCGCCGCCTCGATGTACGTCTCGGTCAACACGGTGAAGACCCACGTCCGCAGCATCCTGCGAAAACTCTCCGCGTCCCGGCGTAACGAAGCGGTACGCCGGGCGCGCGCCCTGCGGTTGATCTGACCGGGTCTACGAGTGGTGGCCGCGGCGGATGTCGCCGCCGTGTGCGCACAGGGCGTAGATGACCAGCACCTCCAGGGCGATCAGAATGGTGCACCAGACGGGGGCGGTGGCCAGGAAGAGGAAGTGGACCAGCGCGCCGGCGGCGGTGAAGAGCACGCCGACGACGCGCGCCCACGTCTGCCCGAACAGGATGCCGACACCGGCCGCGCCGCTGACCAGACCGAGGAGCAGATGCGTCCAGCCCCACGCCTGCGGGTTCGGCTCGATCAGCATGCCCTCTGCGGTCACCAGGTAGGCCTCGCCGTGCAGCAGGGCGGTGAAGCCCTCCATGAGCTGGAAGACACCCAGCGCGAGCAGCATGACCCCGCCGAACACCAGCAGCCCGATCCAGGTGTCGGCTTCCGGCGCGGGCGACTCCCTGGTGGGCGCCACCCGGCGTACCGGATCGCCGCGGTGATCAATCGTCATCGTCGAGTCCCTCCTGTGAATCCGGATTGCGTTCCGGAAGCTCAGCCTGCTTGCCGGGGATGGTCTCCCGCCTCGCACGCGGCGGATGAGATCCGCGGCGCACGTGCAACTTGCACGCTGCGGAAACGGCTTCGTTGCGCTCCTGATGCGAATACGCGTGGTTGCCCCCGGCGTTCGCGGTGTGTTTCGGTAGGCCCCGGACAGCTGGGACCCACCTGATTCGTTCCCGGCCACCGAGCGCGTGTGGGGGCCCCGCGCTCGACCGGCTGGAATCCGATGGCTGTGTCAGTTCGGGGATGACCGCTTCGCGGGCGGTCCGGTCCACCGTGCGTGCCGAGTGACTGGGGGCGAGATGCGAGATCAGCTCACGACCCGTTCGACCGTTCCGATAGCCGTGGACCACCACCTCCCGCCCCGCCTGCCCAGCGGCCTGGTCTGGCGCGGCCGTCTCGTCGAGGCCCTGGACGTGGGGGTCCGCCGGGCCGTGACGCTGATCTGCGCCGGGCCCGGCTGGGGCAAGACCGTGCTCACCGCCACCTGGGCGACCGCCCGTTCCCTCTCCGGGCCGGTCGCCTGGCTCACCCTCGACGAGCGGCACGACGACCCGTACACCTTCTGGGCTGATCTGAACCGGTCGCTGAGCGCCGCGGGGGTGACCGTCCCCGGCGACGGCTCCGACGCGCGCCGTGCCTTCGGCGCGGCGGTGACCGCGGCCGACGGGCCGGTCGTCGTGGTGCTCGACGACCTGCACGGGGTCGCCGACCCCCGGGTGCTGAACAGCCTGGCCGGGCTCCTCGGCGCCACCCCCAAGCGGCTGCGGTTCGTGCTGCTCGGCCGCCGCGAGCCGGACCTGCTCCTGCACCGGCTGCGGATGAGCGGCGACCTCACCGAGATCCACGCCGCCGACCTGGCCTTCAGCCTGGAGGAGGCCGCCGAGCTGCTCAGCCTGCGCGGCCGGGCGCTGCCGCCGGAACACCTCGCGGCGCTGGTGCGCCGTGCCGAGGGCTGGGGCGCCGGCCTGCGGCTGGCCGCCGACACCGCGAACGGCGGTGAGGCCGCGGTGGGGGAGTACCTGACCCGGGAGGTGCTGGACGCCCAGCCCGCCGAGATCCGGGCCTTCCTGCTGCGGACCAGCCTGCCGGACCGGATCTGCGGTGACCTGGCGGACGCCCTGACCGAGGGCGCCGGCGGCCACCGGATGCTGGAGCGGCTGGTCCGGGACAGGCTCTTCCTGGAACCGGCCGGCGGCCGGTGGTTCCGGTACCACCCGATGGTCCGCGCCGCGCTGCGCCACCGGCTCGGCGAGCTGTGGCCGGACGTGCCCGGCCGGCTGCACCGCGCCGCGGCCCGCTGGCACGCCGGCCAGGGCGACGCGCTGACCGCGCTCACCCACGCGGTGGACGCCGAGGACTGGAACCTGGTGGCCGCCCTGGTCGTCGAGCGTGGCGTGCCGCTCTACACCTCGGCGGACCGGCCCCAGTTCCTCGACCTGCTCGGCCGCATCCCGCCGGCCCTGCTGCCGACCAGCCCGGAGATGGCGGTCTGCGCGGTCATCCTGTCGTTCGCCCGGGGCGAGCTGGCGGCCGTGCCCCGGCGGACAGCGCACGCCCGCGCGCTGCTCGCCCAGCGGCCGGCGTCGCCGCTGCGGGCGCAGATCGAGACGGCGCTCGCCGTGCTGGAGACCGGCGCCGTCATCCGATGGCACGGCGACATGCCGCACCTGGCGAACGCCTCCACCGCCCTGCTCGCCCAGCTGTCCCGGCTGACCTGGGAGGAGGCGCCGGCGCTGTTGCAGTACCGGGCCGCGGCGCTGAACAACAAGGGCGTCGCCTGGCTGTGGACCGGCCGGCTGGACCACGCCGACCGGTACCTGTGGGCGGCGGCCACCGCCGCCCGGACCGCCGGCACGCCGTACATCGAGGTCAACGCCTTCGCGATGCTGGCCTGCCTGGCGTTTCTGCAGGGCTCGCCCGGCGAGGCCGAGGAACACGCCCAGGCGGCGATCGCCCTGGCCGGCCGGATCGACGCGGAGCACCGGGCCACGGCCGCGCCGGCCTACCTGGCGCGGGCGCTGATCGAGGCGGAGCGGGGCCGGGAGCCGGAGGCCGAGGCGGCGCTGCGGCAGGCGCTGCACGCCCTCGGTGAGGTTCCGGAGGCCGCCATGTCGGTGCTGGCCGGCCTGGTCCGGGTCCGTCTCACGCTGGACCGGGGCGAGACGGCCGGCGCCCGTACCCTGCTCGCGCAGATCCGCGCCGAGGCCGGACCGCCGATGGTGGCGCCCTTCGCGGACCGGCTGATCGCCCTGGCCGGGGCGGAGATCCGGCTCGCGTCCGGCGACGCCTCCGGCGTCCTGATCCGGTACGCCGGACAGTCCGACCTGATCGCCGCCGAGCAGGTCTGCCTGGCCCGCGCATACCTCGCCACCGGCAACCTGACCGCCGCCGAACCGCTGCTCGCCCGGGTCCGGGGCGGGGCCGACCGGATCGCCGCGGTCGGCGCCTGGCTGCTGTCCGCCCTCGCCGCCGACACCCAGGGCCGCAGTGCCGTGGCCAGCGAGGCGCTGGCCCGCGCGCTGGCGGCCGCCGAACCGGAGCGGATCCGCCGGCCGTTCCGCCGCTACGACGCGCACCGGGTGCTGGTGCTGGCCGAGCGCCAGCAGTGGCTGACCGAGTTGCGCGGCCCGGCCGGCGACGGCGTCCTCGGCGAGATCACCGGCGAGATCCCGATGCTCGGCGCGGGGCAGGCGGCCGGTCCGCTCAGCGAGCGCGAGCTCGACGTCCTGCAATACCTGCCGACCGTGCTGACGGCCGGGGAGATCGCCGTCAACCTGAGCATCTCGGTCAACACGGTGAAGGCGCACATGCGGTCGATCTACCGCAAGCTGGGCGCCGGACGTCGCCGTGAGGCGGTGGTGCTGGCCCGGCAGGCCGGGCTGCTCTGACCCTCATCCGTGATGGGTGATGCCATGGCGGCGGTCGTCTCCCACGCTCAGCCCATGACCGACGTGGAACACATCTGGCCCGACCCCATCGTCGAGGTACGCCGGCAGCCGTTCCCCTGGTGGACGCTGCTGATCACCGGCCTGCTCGCGATCGCGCTCGGCCTTACCGTCCTCATCTGGCCGGACATCTCCCTGCGGATCATGGCCGCGCTCACCGGCATCTGGCTGTTCTTCGGCGGCCTGGCCCGGATCATCGGCGCCTTCCTGCCGAACGGCGCCGGTCTGGGCCGGCACGTGCTGTCCGGGATCGTCGGCGTGATCGTGATGATCGGCGGCCTACTCTGCCTGCGGAACCTGGTGACCGGGCTGGCCGTCCTCGCGGTCATCTTCGCGACCACCTGGATCCTCAGCGGCCTGGCCCTGCTGATCGGCGCGGTCGCGGCGCGCGGTCCGATGCGGGTCGCCCTGATCATCGTCGGGGCGCTGTCCATGATCATCGGGATCGTCTTCGTGCTCACCCCGTCCCTGTCGCTCGGCACGCTGGTCCTGCTGACCGGCGCGGGCAGCCTGCTGACCGGTCTGGCCGAGGTCGGGCTGGCCCTCTACCTGCGGAAAGCCTCCTGACCCGAGGCTCGCCCAGCGGGTCATGCGCGCGAACCGCCCGGCCCAGAGGTCGGCCAGGATCCCGCCGGCCACCGCGGACAGCAGCAGGCAGAACGACAGCACGTACAGCCAGCCGATGTAGGTGAACGCCAGGCCGATCGTGCCGTACCGCGCGGAACTGGACTCCAGGGCCCGGGGCAGGTAGACCTCGCCGGCGGGCCGGACGGCCAGCATGATCGCGCCGAAGACGGCGCCGGTCAGCAGCAGCCGGAGCCGGCTCACCACCGGGCCGAGCAGGATCCGCGGCAGCAGGGCGGCCAGTGCCACGTCGGAGAGCAGGGCCAGGAGCGTGCCCGCGATCACCGGGGTCAAGGCCCGCCCGGCCAGACCGCCGAGCAGGCGGACCACGAGCAGGAAGCCGACCAGGATCAGCACGCTGCCGATCTGCCAGGCGGTGGCCCGCGCCCCGACCCGGCGGCCGGGCACCGACCAGATCGCCCGGTACGCGCGAACCAGCGCCCGGGCCAGCCCGGTCGCGGACAGGATCACGATGAGGCTGCCGAACACCCCGAACGCGTTGCTGCGGCTGCCGGCGAGCGCCTCGTCGAGCAGGCGGGTGCTGGATTCCGGCAGCCGTACCAGGACGTCGAGGTGATCCCGGGCCCGGCCGCCGAACAGCGCGCCTATCATGATCAGCATCGGGAAGATCGACGTGAAGGTCTGCGCGGCCAGGGTCATCGACCGGTCGAAGATCTGCACCCGGACCAGTTCGCCGGCGGTGCGCAGCAGCACGGCGCCGGTCTGGTGGCCGAGCAACAGTGCCGCGCGGGGCCGCAGCCGGTCCGGCACGGCGGCGAGGATCCGTCCAGGAGTGAAGGCGCGGTCGGGCTCTGTCACCCGCTCATGGTCGGCGCGCGGACGGCCGCTCAGCCTCATCCGGTACGGATGGGGCCGCCCGCATGAGCCGGCCCGACACTGACACCCATGGTGCGCACGTTGGTGATCGTGCTGCTCGGCACATCGGTGGTGGGTGTCGTGGTCGGGATCCTGCCGGGGATCTCGGCCGACAACGGCTGGGCCGTCCTGACCGCCGCGATCCTGGTCGGGCTGCTCGGCACGGCCCTGCGCCCGTTGCTGGTGCGCGTGCTGTCCGCGATCGGGTGGCCGGGCGTGGTGCTCGGCTGGCTCGTGGCCCAGTCGCTGCTGGTCTACCTGGCTCTGTGGCTCACCCCGGGCGTGCACGTGGACAATTTCTGGTCCGCCTTCTGGGCCTCCTGGTTCGGCGCGATCCTGATGAGCGCCGGGCTCTGGGTGATCACCGCGGGCCAGCCGGGGGTGGCCACCCGGCATCTGCTGCGGGTCAACCGGCACTTCCGGCGCAGCGTGCCGCCGATCGACACCCCGGGCGTCCTGTTCATCCAGATCGACGGGCTGTCCGCGCCGCTGGCCCGGTGGGCGGTCCACGCCGGGAACCTGCCCACGCTGGGCCGGTGGCTGAGCACCGGCAGCCACACGCTCACCGAATGGCACGCTCAGCTGCCGGCGACCACGCCGGCCAGCCAGGCGGGGCTGCTGCACGGCGCGAGCGATCAGGTTCCGGCCTTCCGCTGGTACGAGAAGAGCACCGGCCGTCTCGTGGTGACCAACCAGCCGGCCGACAGCGCCATGGTCGAGTCCCGCTGCTCGGACGGCCGGGGGCTGCTGGCCGAGGGCGGGGTCAGTGTGAGCAACGTGTTCTCCGGCGACGCCCCGACCTCGCTGCTTACCATGAGCACGGTCCCGGCCAAGCAGAACGGCCCGGCCCGCTACCTGAGCGCCTACCTGCTCGACCCGTTCGGTCTGACCCAGTCGCTGGTGCTGACCGTGGGTGAGATCGTCAAGGAGCTGCACCAGGCCCGGCGGCAGCGGCTGCGCCAGGTGACCCCGCGGATGCACCGGGACTGGCGGTACGTGCTGCTGCGTGGCGCCACCAACGTGCTGCTGCGGCACCTGAACCTGGCCGTCATCGCCGAGCAGATGATGCGCGGCGCCCCGGTGGTGTTCTGCGACTTCGTCGACTACGACGAGATCGCCCACCACGCCGGCCCGGCCCGGCCGGAGTCGCTGGCCGCGCTGGAGGGCATCGACGGGGTGCTCGCCACCCTGGAGGAGGTGGCGGCGGCCGCGCCCCGCCCGTACCACCTGGTGGTGCTCTCCGATCACGGGCAGAGCCAGGGCGCCACCTTCGAGCAGCGCTACGGCCTCCGCCTGGACGAGCTGATCAAGCGGCTGACCGCGGCCGGCGGGGTGGCCGCACCGGAGGAGAACGAGCAGGCGGGCCGGGCCAACGTGTTGCAGGCCGGGCTGAGACGCGACGCCGGGCAGCGCGAGGAGGTTCCCGGGCGGCCGGCCGGCGAGGAGATCGTGGTCGCGGCGGGCGGCAACCTGGCGCTTGTCTACCTCGCCCGGGTGCCCGGCCGGGTGCCGCTCGAGGAGATCGAGGAACGCTACCCCGCGCTGCTGGCCGGGCTGACCGGCCATCCCGGGATCGGCTGGGTGATGGTCCGCTCCCGGGCCGACGGGCCGATCGTGCTGGGCCGCGCCGGCCGGCGACGGCTCGCCGACGACCACGTCGAAGGGCTGGACCCGCTGCTCGGGTTCGGCCCGCGGGCGGCCGACGACCTGCGCCGTCACGACGGCCTCGCGAACACCGGCGACCTGGTGATCAACAGCCTGTTCGACCCGGTCTCGCACGAGGTCGCCGCGTTCGAGGAGCTGATCGGCTGCCACGGCGGGATGGGCGGGGCGCAGAGCCGGCCGATGCTCATCCACCCGCGGAGCCTGACCGTCCCGGCCGAGCTGATCGGCGCCGACGCCGTGCACCGGGTGCTGGTCGGCTGGCTGGAGCAGATCGGCTGCCGCAAGTCGGCGGACCTCATCCGCGAGGGGTGAGCCCCGCGCCCGGACGCGACGGCCAGGATGGCCGCCACCGACCCTGGAGGACCGTGTCATGTGCCGTTGGCTGGCCTACTCCGGTACGCCCATCCGACTCGAGGACCTGCTCTACCGGCCCCGCTACTCGCTGATCGACCAGAGCCAGCACTCGCGCGAGGGGGTGGAGACCACCAACGGCGACGGTGTGGGCGTCGGCTGGTATCCGGTCGACGCCGCCGGCGAGCCGGCCCTGTTCCGGTCGGTCGGCCCGGCGTGGAGCGACGTCAACCTGCGGGAGCTCGCCCACGCCACCAGTTCGCCGCTGTTCCTGGCGCACATCCGGGCCAGCACCGGCACCGCGGTGCAGCAGAGCAACTGCCACCCGTTCCGGTTCCAGAACTGGTTGTGGGTGCACAACGGGTCGATCCGGGAGTTCGCCCGGCTCAAACGGGACCTGGTGCTCGCCGTCGACCCCGAGCTGTACCCGTCGATGGCCGGATCCACCGACTCCGAGGTGATGTTCCACCTGGCCATCACGTACGGGCTGCGGGACCACCCGGTCGCCGCGGTGGAGCGGATGGCCGGCCTGATCGAGTCGGTGGGCCGCCGGCACGGGGTGCCCGACCCGCTCCAGATGACCGTCGGCACCACCGACGGCGACCGGATCTGGACCTTCCGGTACTCCAGTGAGGGCCGCAGCCGCTCGCTCTACTTCAGCACCGACATGACCGCGCTGCGGGCGCTGCACCCGGAACTGGACACCCTGCGCGCGCTGTCCGAGGAGACCCGGCTGATCGTCTCCGAGCCGCTCGGCGAGATGGAGGGCGCCTGGCAGCCGGTGCCCGAGTCCAGCTACGGCATCATCCAGCAGGGCGAGGACGAAATGGGACGTTTCACGCCGGCTGGACCGTGACGTGCGAGGCGTACAGTCGATGTTCATCCGGCCGGAGTGATGCCCCGACCAGCCGGTTTGCCCGAGGCTTCCGGCACGGCTGTGAAGAACCGTAGATCCCGGGGGTAGCGCATGTCCTTCCACGTCGGCTCCGAGATCGGCCGACTACGGCAGGTGATCCTCCACCGCCCCGGTGTCGAACTCGGCCGCCTGCGCCCCGGCGACACCGACCTGTTGCGCGGGGACATCCGGTGGGCCCGGCGGGCGCGGGAGGAGCACGACGACTTCGCCGCGACACTGCGCGGCCACGGCGTGAAGGTGCACTATCTCGGCAGCCTGCTCACCGACGTGCTGGCCATTCCCCGGGCGCGCTCCTGGATCCTCGACCGGGTCATCACCGGCGACACCGCCGGGCCGACGCTGGCCGGTCCGCTGCGGCGGCTGGCCGAGCAGGCCGACAGCGACCGGCTGGCCGACTACCTGATCGGCGGGGTGCTCAAGAGCGAGCTGGCCGGGTTCACCGTGAACAGCCTCCGCTGGGAGCTGATGAACGCCGACGACTTCGTGCTCGACCCGCTGCCCGGCCACCTGTTCCAGCGGGACAACTCGGCCTGGATCCACGACGGGGTCAGCATCAACCCGATGGCCTCGCCGGCCCGGCTGCGCGAGACCGTGCACTGCGCCGCCGTCTACCGCTTCCACCCGATGTTCACCCTCGCCGACGTCACCGTCTGGTACGGCGGCGACGACCGCCCGCACCAGCCGGCCACCCTGGAGGGCGGCGACATCCACGTGCTCGGCGGCGGCGCGGTGATGGCCGGGGTGGGCGAGCGGTCCACCGCGATGGGCGTGGAGAACCTGGCCCGGGGCCTGTTCGCCGGCGGCACGGCGACCCGGGTGATCGCCGTCGAGCTGCCGCGCTCGTCCGGCGTCGAGCACCTCGACACGCTCATGACGATGGTCAACCGGGACACCTTCGTGATGTACCCGTACCTGGACGGGCCACTGCGGTCCTGGACGGTGGAGCCCGGCGAGGGGCCGGACGGGCTGCGGGTGGACCGCAACACCGACCTGTTCACCACCCTCGCCGAGACCCTCGGCATCGCCAAGCCGTACGTGCTGGAGACCGGCGGGGAGCTACGGGCCGCGCAGCGTGAGCAGTGGGACGACGGCAGCGACTTCCTGGTCCTCGAACCCGGGGTGATCGTCGGCTACGAGCGCAACGTCACCACCAACACCTACCTGCGCCGCCAGGGGATCGAAGTGATCACCGTGGCCGGCGGCGAACTCGGCCGCGGCCGGTCCGGGCCCCGCTGCCTGGCCTGCCCGATCGAGCGGGAAGCCATCTGAGAAGGGGCCGCGGCCGTGAACCGACCGGTCATCATCGCGCATCTGTCCGACCTGCACCTCGGCGCCCACGACCGGGCCGCGCTGGCGAGCATCGCGGCCGACGTGGCGGCGGCGCGGCCCGCCCTAACGGTGGTCACCGGGGACCTCACCATGCGGGCCCGGGAACGGGAGTTCCGGCACGTGCGGGAGCTGCTCGACCAGCTGCCGGCACCGGTGCTGGCGGTCACCGGCAACCACGACGTGCCGCTGGCCGACTGGCGTCGCGCGCTGCAGCCGTACGATCGCTGGAAGAGCTGGATCGACACGGACCTGGAACCGGTCCGGAAGGTCCCCGGGATCACCGCCCTGGGGTTGCAGTCGATGCCGCGGTGGCGGTGGAAGAACGGGCGGGTCACCTCCCGCCAGGCCGGTGAGGTGGTCCGGGTCCTGGGCGCGGCGCCCACGGGTGACGTGCGGGTGCTCGCGCTGCACCATCCGCCGCTGGCCACCGGGACCGCCGCGCTGCTCGGCCGGCGCCATCTGCTGGCCGCGGTCCGCGCGGCCCGCGTCGACCTGTTGCTCGCCGGCCACACCCACGTCCCGGACGTGCGGGTGCTGGGCCACCAGGTGTTCGTGGTGGCCGGCACCGCGACCAGCCACCGGGTCCGCGGCTCGGCCTGCTCCTGGAGCGTGATCAGCGTGGACCGCGGCGAGATCGAGGTCCGCGAGCGCAATCTCGGCCCGGACGGCTGGCATCTCGGCCGGGTGGTGCACGTGCGGGTCAGTGCAGGAGCGTCTTCAGAACGATGAGCGTGGCGCCGAACGCACCGGCGACCAGCATCGACACCATCCGCTCGCCGGGGTTCAGCCGGCCGTTGGCGCCGATCAGCCAGCCGGCCAGGCAGAGCAGCACGGTGGTGCACACCAGGGCGGCGAAGATCGCCTTCTCCAGGCTTCCGCCGCCCGCCTTCACCGAGATCAGCACGAGCAGCGGCAGGGCGCTCGCGGTGATCATCTCCCAGCCGGTGGTGAGCTGGCGGCGAACCGTGTGCCACGTGGGCCGGTGTCCCGCGTGGATGCGCTCGGCCACGATCCGTGCATAGCGTTCGGCCAGCCAGTAGATGATGAGGGTGGCCAGCACGGCCAGCACCGTCCGCCCGGCGGTGGGAGCGTGCGAGGCGACCAGGACCGCGGCGCCGACGATCATGCCGTAGATCCCGGAGGCGGTGGCCTCCTCGCTCTCGTAGCGCAGGCGTACCCACATCTTTGATCTGGTCATGTCCGAAAGCGTCGCCGAACAAGGGTCCGCCCATCCTCATCCGGTGCGGGTGAACCGTCCCGGCCCGGTGGCAACGGATGATCGGCCGGAGTGGCAGGGAGGGTGAGGAGATGCTCGTCCGGAAGAACAACCCCTTATGGCGGGCCTCGGACCGTGTCGAGGCCGGTATGCTGCTGGGCCTTTTCGTGCTGTTCCTGCTGGGCGGACCGGTACTGGCCTGGTGGGCGGCCGGCGGCGCCTACGATTCCGCGGTCGCCGAGGCGATGCGCGACCGGCGCGACGCCTTCCAGGTGTCGGCCGAGCTGGTCACCGTGCCGCCGTCGCTGAGCGGGGAGGCGGCCGGCGGAACGGCGCCCACCCCCGGCACGGCCCGGGCGCTGTGGACCGCACCGGACGGCACCCGCCGGGCCGGCGACATCGGGGTGGCGCCCACGCAGCGGGTCGGTGACCGGGTGACGATCTGGGTGACCCGCGGCGGTGAGCAGCGCGAGGGGCCGTCCGACCACAATCCGGTCGCCAAGGCCGCCCTGGTCGCGGTGGTGATGATCGTGCTGGCCGGGGCGGTGCTGAACGGGACGCGCAAGATCGGCCTGATCCTGCTGAACCGGCACCGGGCCCGCGCCTGGCAGCAGGAGTGGCTCGAAGTCGGCCCGCGCTGGAGCCGGGACCTGCGCCCCTGAGCCGGCCCGCTCATGCGTTCCGGGGGATGCCCGTCCCGGCGCGGGGAGAGCAGGCTCGGTCCCATGACCCAAGAGAAGTCCAGGACCGGGCGGTTCCCGGCCGGGTTGCGGCGGGCGCTCATCGCCTTCGCGCTGGCGCAGTTCATCTGCAGCTTCGCGGGCTCCAACATGAACGTGATGATCAGCGACATCAGTCGCGACCTGAACACCGACGTCCAGGGCGTGCAGCTGGCCATCACCCTGTTCCTGCTGGTGATGGCCGCTCTGATGATCCCCGGCGGCAAGCTCACCGACGTCTTCGGCCGCAAATGGTGTCTCATCCTGGGGCTGCTGCTGTTCGGCTCCGGAGCGCTGATCAGCGCGCTGGCGCCCAGCCTGCCGGTGCTGATCATCGGCTACTCGCTGTTCGAGGGCGTCGGCACGGCGCTTCTGATCCCACCGGTCTACATCCTCACCACCCTGCTCTTCCAGGGCGTCGCCGCCCGGGCCCGGGCCTTCGGCGCGATCAGCGCGATGGGTGGTGTCGGCGCCGTCGCCGGCCCGCTCATCGGCGGTTTCATCGCGTCCGCCGTGAGCTGGCGGGCCGCCTTCGTGGCGCAGGCCGCGATCGTCCTGGTGATCGTCCTGCTCAGCCGCCGGGCGGTCGAGGACCCGCTGCCCGCCGACCGTTCCCGGCCCTTCGACTCCGGCGGCGCGGTGCTCTCCGCGGCCGGCCTGATCCTGATCGTGCTCGGCATTCTCGCCACCGACGACGACATCCGGCTGTGCCTCGCCCTGCTGGCCGCCGGCGCGCTGGTGCTGACCTGGTTCTTCGTCGCGGTCCGGCGGCGCGAGCGGTCCGGCCGGGAACCGCTGCTGAGCTTGCGGCTGTTCCGCAACCGGGCCTCCAACCTCGGCCTGATCACCCAGAACACGCAGTGGCTGATGGTGATGGGCACGTCCTTCGTGGTGTCGACCTACCTCCAGGTGGTCCGCGGCTACAACGCCATCGAGACCGGCGGGGTGTTCACCGCCACCACGGCCGGCGTGCTGATCTCCTCGCTGGGTGCCGAGCGGATGGCCAGGCGCCGCCCGCAGCGCATCCTGATCATGGCGGGTTTCGTGATCACCATCGCCGGCATCGTCCTGCTGCTCACGCTGGGCCGCTCCTTCGACTCGGTGTGGGCCATGGTGCCCGGCCTGTTCGTCATCGGTCTCGGCCTCGGCGGGATGCTCACCCCGTCGGTCAACGTGGTCCAGTCGAGTTTCGGGGAGGAGCTCCAGGGTGAGATCTCCGGGCTGTCACGCAGCGTCTCCAATCTGGGCTCGTCGCTGGGCGCCGCACTGACCGGCACCATCCTGGTGGCCGGGGTGGACGGCGCGGCGCCGGGGCGGGCGTACCTGTGGGCGATGATCGCGGTCGCCGGCGCCGGGGTGATCGGCCTGGTGGCGGCGTACTTCCTGCCCAGGACTCAACCGAGCTCGTAGTCGATCCGGGCGGCCGGCAGCCGCTCCTGCTCGCGGGCCAGCAGGGTCATGGCCCGGGCGTCCGCCTCGGTCGGCCGGGCCGGGTCCAGGGCCCGCGGCCAGAGGCGGGCGTGCCGGACCGCGGCCACCTCGGCGGCGATCACCAGCGCGTTGCTGAGCAGGTAGAGCACGGTGAAGACGCCGGCCGCACCGGCGAACGCGCCGTAGACCCGGCCGGCCCGCTGGACCAGGCCGGGAAGCACCGCGGCCGCGACGGCCAGCGCGCCGGTCACCGCCACCGCGCCGATCGCCGCGGCCGGCCACACCGAACGCAGCGGCGCCCGGCGCATCAGCAGCAGCCGGGTCAGCACGATCAGGGTGAGGAAGACGACGACGGCCTCGCCGGCCAGTTCGGGCACGACGCCGGCCGAGGCGACGTTCAGGGCGCCGGCGGCCACCGCGCCGATCAGGATGACGATCAGGCCGGCCACCGCGCGCAGGTAGCGGGAGAGGACGCCGGCGCGCCGGCGGATCGGGACGGCCGCCAGGTGGTTCAGCGTCTCGTACGCCGAGAGCACCACCCCGAGCCCGGAGAACACCAGCCCGACCACGCCGGCGATCAGGGCGGTGCGCGACGTCGACAGGTCCGCCATCGACGACTCGATGCCCGGCTGGAGTCCCGGCGGCACGATCGCCGCCACCAGTTCCTGGCGCAGCTCGGGCCGGGAGGCCAGCACCCGCGACACCACGGCCACTCCCAGCAGCAGGATGGGGAAGAGGCTGAGGAAGCCGTAGTACGTGATGAGCGCGGCCTCCCGGAGACCGAAGTCGTCCAGGTACTTGCAGATCACCGCGTGGCTGAAACCCAGGACGGGCCGGCGCCGCTGGAGGTCGTCGAGGCGGCGCAGGAGCACGTCAGCAGGTGTTCTTCAGCGAGTCGGCGAGCGCCCGGGCGGTGTCCCGGACCCCGTCGACCGCCTGGCGTACGGCGCCGAGGTTCGCCACGTCCGGTTTCTCCCGCGCCGTGTCGACGCTGGTGGACAGGACGTCGACGGACGCCCGCAGCTGGTCGGCCTGCTGGCCGAACTGTGCCTTCGCGTCGGCGGCGAGCTGGGTGAGCTGTTCGATGAGCTCGGAGACGTACGGGCGCAGCGCGGTGAGCCCGTTCTCCGAGACGTTGGCCTGTTTGATGTGGGTCACGGTGTTCTGGACGGCCGCGAAGCTCTCGCAGACCGCCGGTTCGGCCGCGGCGCCCGCGTCCCCGCCGCCGGCGCAACCAGCACCGGCGGCGAGGACACAGAGGGCCGTCGCGAAGGTGACGAGCCCCGGGGTTCGGTGCATGTCAGGCGGACTGCTCGGTGCCGTGCAGGGCGTCCTGGAGCTCGGCCTCGGCCTCCTTGGACAGCGACGACTTGAGCACGGTGCCACCGAACTGCGACAGCGCCTGGATCGCCTTGTCCGGGGTGACCTTCTCGACGACCAGGAACAGCGCCGAGGTGCCCGGCTGGAGCAGGTCCCGGACCTGCTGCTGGAACTCCTTGTTGATCGCGTTCTTGCCGAGCTTGCCGGTCAGCGCGCCCAGGCCGGCGCCGACCGCCATGCCCAGCACCGGGATGAAGAACAGCAGCCCGAAGAAGAATCCCCAGAACATGCCCCAGGTGGTCCCGGCCGCCACCTCGTGATGGCTGGTCGTGACGTGGAACTTGCCCTCCTTGTCGCGGATGATCGCGGCGATCGCGTCAGGCTGGATGATCAGGTCCTTGGCCAGGCGGTGTGCCTCCAGCGACGCGGCGGTCGCGGTGGTTTCGTCGTCGTAGCCGATGGCGACGAGGGTTGCCATGTCGTTGTTCCCTTCCTCGATGCTCGGGTCTGGCCCCAGTGGACCCGGTGCGGGCCGGTCGCGTCCTCACCCGTACCGGATGAGGCGGCCCCGGACCGGCCGGCCGGAGTATCGGAATCGGGCGTGACCACGCCTGATCGCCTCACAGTGGGGGAGCGGAACAACGATGTCCATCGGCCCTGTCCAGCTGATCGTGCTGGGCTTCAAACACCCGAACTTCCACGGCGAAGTCATCGCCGAGCTGGAACGTCTCCGGCAGAGCGACACCGTGCGCGTGATCGACGCGCTCGCGGTCTACAAGGACGCCGACGGCGAGGTGGAGGTGGAGCACCTGAGCAACCTCACCCAGGAGGAGGCGATCGAGCTGGGCAGCAAGGTCGGGGCCCTGATCGGTCTCGGCATCGACGGTGAGGCCGGCCTGATCACCGGCGCCGAGCGGGGCGCCGAGGCGGCCGTCGACGGGGTGGCCGTCTTCGACGACGCGCGGGCGTGGGACGTGCTCGGCGACATCCCGAACGACAGCGCCGCGGCGTTGCTGCTGATCGAGCACCACTGGGCGGTGCCGCTGCGCGACGCCATCGCCCGGGCCGGCGGCTTCCGGCTGTCCGACGGGTTCATCAGCCCGCTGGATCTGGTCGGGATCGGCCTGCTCGCCGCCGAGGAGGCCGAGGTTCTGCACGACCTGGAGACGGCCGCGGCCGCGAACTACAACTAGGGGAGTGGTGGGATGTTCGGAACCAGGAGAGTGGCCCGGCGGACCGGGCGGCGCACCGCGCGCCGGGTGACCCGCCGGGCGGCGCGGCGGCGGTGACGCCCGGGAGTCAATCGCGGCGGCTGGCCCCCGCCACCCCCCCCAGTCGTGGCCACAACCACACGGGCCGCCACGGCGGGCCCCCCGGCCGGCCGGCGGGGCGGGGGTGCCGCCGGGGTGTCAGGGGGGGGGGGGGCCCCCGCCCCGCCGCCGCAGTCGTGTCCAATCCATCTCGGGCAGCATCGGCGGGACCCCGGGCCGGCGGCGGGGCACCCGGACGCGCAGCGCGGTCGGCCGGATCTCGCAGACCACCGGTGTGGGCATCAGGATCGACTCGCCGTCGACGCCGACCGGCACCTCGGGCGCGGCCGCCTCCACCACCGCCGTGGTGCTCGTGCGGATCAGCACCGACCGGGCGCGGCCGCGGCCGCCGACCAGCCGGGCCGCGTCGGCCGTGCCGTGCACGGTGACCGCCAGGACCCCGAGGGCGCCCTGGTCGAGCCGGGGGCGATGGCCCAGCCCGGCGATGTCGGCGGTGGCGTACGGGTTGTTGCTGACCAGCACCGCCTGCGGCCCGGTGACGGTCACCCCGTCGACGCGCAGCTCCAACTGGGGGCCGTTCGGCCCGGCCAGCGTCTCCGGCAGCAGGTCCAGGGTGGTGCCGACCTTGTCGTCGCGGTAGGCGGGACTCTGCACCACGGCGGCGTAGGCCCCGAACGAGGCGTTGTTGACGAACGTCCGGTCGCCGATGCGGCCCAGGTCGATGTGCACCTCCACCCCGTCGGTGAGGGCGTCCAGGCAGGTCGACGGGTCGTCCCGGTCCAGGCCCAGATCCAGCGCGAAGTGGTTGCGGGTGCCCGCCGAGATCACCAGGAACGGCACTCCGTGCTCGGCCGCGATCCCGGCGACCAGCGCCTGGGTGCCGTCGCCGCCGGCGACACCGAGCAGATCCGCGCCGTCGCGCAGCGCCTGCCGGGCCAGTTCCGCGACGTCCGTGTCCGGTTCATCGATGACATGCACGCGCGCGCCGAGCTCGCGGGCACGTTCGGCCAGGCGGAAACGCTCCACCTTCCCGCCACCCGAGCGAGGATTCATGATCAGGTACGGGTGACGCGGCGCCGGGGTCTCGAACTCCTCCGGACCGTCACCCGGCTCGGCCAGCGCCCGCCGCCCGGCCGCGATCGCCGCCGCCCACAGCGCTCCGAACAGGAGCACCACCCAGAGCAGCCGCTGCTGGGCGTAGAAGACGGTGACGGTGAGCGGGGCCAGCACCACCACCACGCCGGCCAGCCACCGCTGCACCCCGCGATGGGTGAGGAACCACCAGGCCGCGGCCAGGCCGACGGCGCTGCCGAGGACGGCCGCCAGGATCAGGTTGAGGCTGTCGCGCAGGCCGGCGACGGCGAGCAGCAGCACCACGGCCGCCGCGGCGGCGCAGAAGGCGAGCCGTGCGAGATTGCGCCGGGTCGATGACATGGCGGAACTCCCTTCGCGTACGGGTCTGTTCCGAAGCGTCGCCGGGGCGCGGTCGCCGGTCCTCATTCCGGCGGGATGAGGCGGGGCCGGTCAGCGCGGTGGATCGTCACCGGTCAACCGCCGATGTACAGCAGGACACAGGACAGGAGGACCTCAGTGTCGACGTCATCACGGCAGGGCGCCGTACCCCCCAGGCTTCGGCATCCCGCCGAGCTGCCGTTCTACGTCTTCATGGTGGTGCTGAACATCATCATCATCTGGGCCATCGTGCAGGCGGCGATCATGCTGCCGTACCTACCCGAACGACTCCAGGACAGCGGCTGGGCGGTGACGGTCCGATCCGCCTTCATCGGACTGTTGCTCTTCGTGCCGGCGCTCATCGTGATCCGTGAGACGCAGCGGGCGTCGATCCGCGGCACCGCGGTCCAGCTCTCGCCCAAACAATACGGCAGCCTCTACGAGACGATGGACGAATTCGCCCGAAAGCTCGGATTGCGGCGCCGGCCGCAGCTGTTCCTGGCCAACGGCAACGGCACCCTGAACGCCTTCGCCGCCCAGGCCACCGGGCACGACTACGTGGTGCTCGCCAACGAGCTGTTCGTGAACCTGTACGAGAACAACCGGGACGGGCTGCGGTTCATCCTCGGCCACGAGCTGGGCCACATCCGGCTGCACCACGTCAGCCTCTGGTACCAGCTGTCGGTCGCCTACTCGGAGCGCATCCCGGTGCTCGGCCCGACGCTCTCGCGGCTGCGGGAGTACTCCTCCGACCGGCACGGCGCCCACCTGTGCCCCTCCGGCGCGTCCGGTCTGGTGCTGCTCGCCTCCGGCCGGCACACCGAGCACACCACCGACCTGGACGAGCTGGTCCGCCAAGGTCGGTCGCTGCGCGGCTTCTGGGTCGAGCTGGCCCAGCTGCCGATGTCGCACCCGTTCACGGTGCGGCGGCTGGAGCGGTTGTTCAAGCTCGGACTCTTCCATGCCCGGGTCCGCGGATCGGAGTCGGAGACCGCCGCCTGACCGTGACCGTCATCCGTGAGGAATGACGCGCCCGGCCGAGCGGACCGACAGGCTGGTCCGGAGGGGTTGGAGAAGGAGGGACGATGCCTGAGCCGACATATCAGGTCAGGGTTTCCGGGGTGATTCCCGATGAACTTCTTACAGAGCTGCAGGATCTGACGGTGAGTGTGGAACCGCCCGAGACGGTGCTGCACGGTTCGCTGCCGGATCAATCCGCCGTGGTCGGGCTGATATCCCGGATCCACGGACTCGGGCTGCGCCTCATCGAGGTGCGGCGGCTACCGGCGTCCGAGGAGCCGGAACGGCCACTATGATCGGGCTCCGGCCACGGACCGGCTACGGAACGGTGCTGCTCCTGATCATCGGTACGTACGTGCTGGCGCTGCTGGTCCGGGAGCGCTGGCAGTTGGCCGTACTGCTACTCGTGCAGACCGTCACCGTCTGGCAGGCGCTGCGGGTCTCCCGGGCCCGCAGCGGTATGCGGTTCGCCGCGGCCGGGGTGTTCCTGCTGGCCCTGATCGCGGCGCTGCTCAACCTGGTGCTGTCCCGTCACTCACCGCTGATCGGCTGGACGTTCCTGGCGGCCAGCACCCTCTATCTGCTGGCCCCGTTCGCGATCGTGCGGCATCTCAGCACCCATCGCGGTGTCGACAAGCAGACCCTGCTGGGAGCGCTGGCCGCCTATCTGCTGATCGGGATGGCGTTCGGGTTCGCGTACCAGTGCCTGGGCGTCATCCAGCCGGGGCCGCTGTTCGGCGACAAGGGCGAACCGAACATGTCCGACTCGCTGTTCTTCAGCTTCGTGACCATGACCACCACCGGGTACGGCGACCTGACCCCGGCCGGCGATCCGGCCCGCACGATCGCCGTCGTGGAGGCGCTGACCGGTTCGTTGTTCCTGGTCACCGCGGTGGCCAAGGTGGTCGAGAACTGGCGGCCCCGCAACTGGGACAACGGCGACGACAGCCGTGCCCGAGACGAGTGAGGAGGATCGTGATGAGCTACTGGCTACGGCTGATCGCCGGCATCGCGGTGGCGGTGATCGGCGTGGTCGCGTTCGCCTGGCCGGAGGCCACCCTGCGGGTGGTCGCCTTCCTGTTCGGGCTCAACCTGCTGGTGATGGGGGTGTCCCGGACGGTTCTGGCGATCGTCGCCCGGGAGACCCCGGCGCTGCAACGGGTCCTGGCCGGCGCCTTCGGTGTGCTGGTCACCCTGGTCGGTGTGCTGTGCGTGCAGAACCCCACCGACTCGCTGAGCCTGTTGCTGCTGATCGTCGCGATCGGCTGGATCCTGGACGGCCTCGGCGAGATCGTGGTGGCGTTCGGCCGGCACGAGCCCGGCGTCGGCTGGCGGATCGCGCTGGGCGTGTTCGTGCTGCTCGCCGCGATCGCCATCCTGGTCTGGCCCGGCCTGGGCCTGGCCACCTTCCTGCTGATCGGCGCGACCACCCTGGTCTTCGCCGGCATCTGCCTGATCATCGGCGCGATCGCGGGGCTGCGCTCGCGGGCCGCGGCCTGAGAGAACGTACGGGGCCGGGTGCGCATCGCACCCGGCCCCCGGTGTTTCCCGTCTACTTGCGATAACTACTCAGGAACAACGCCTCGGCGTGGGCCAGCCGGGCGATCTCATCCGGGTCGACGCTCTCGTTCGGGGCGTGGATCAGCGCGAGCGGCTCCTCCACCCCCATCAGGACGATCTCGGCCTCCGGGTAGGTCTCGGCGAACACGTTGCACAGCGGGATCGACCCGCCCTGCCCCAGATACGCCATCTCCCGCCCGTACGCCTCCCGCATCGCCGCGGCCAGCGCCCGGTAGGCCGGACCGCCGGACCGGGCCTCGAACGGCTGCCCGAGCGCCTCCCGCTCGACGGTCACCCGAACCCCCCACGGCGCGGCCGCCCGCAGGTGCGCGACCAGCGCGTCCTGCGCCTTGACGGCGTCCGTGCCGGGCGGCACCCGCAGGTTGAGCCGGGCCCGGGCGTGCGGCTGGATGGCCGCCGCCGAGCCCACCACGGGCGGGCAGTCGATCCCGAGCACGGTGACCGCCGGCCGGGCCCAGACCATGTCCGAGACCGTGCCGTCACCGAGCAGCGACGCGCCCGCGACCAGCCCCGCGTCGACGCGGAACCGCTCCGCCGGGTACGGCGCCCCGCTCCACGTCTGGCCGTTCTCCAGCCCGGTGACCGTGGTGTTGCCGTCGGCGTCGCGCAGCGTGGCCAGAATGTGGATGAGCGCCGCCAGCGCGTCCGGGGCGGGACCGCCGAACATGCCCGAGTGCACCTCCCCGGCCAGCGCCTCCACCCTCACCACCACGTTCGCCAGGCCGCGCAGCGTCACCGTGGCGGCCGGCACCCCGACCGCCGCGTTGCCGGTGTCGCAGACCAGGATGGCGTCGGCGCGCAGCAGCTCCGGATTACCGACCACGAAGTCCTCCAGGCCGCCGGTGCCCTGCTCCTCGGAACCCTCGACGATCAGTTTCAGGTTGACCCCGATGTCGTCGCCGAGCGCCCGCAGCGCGGTCAGGTGCATGACGATGTTGCCCTTGCAGTCGGCGGCGCCCCGGCCGTACCAGCGGCCGCCGGACTCGGTCAGCTCGAACGGCGGGGTGTGCCAGGCCGCCTCGTCCAGCGGTGGCTGCACGTCGTAGTGGGCGTACAGCAGGACCGTCGGCGCGGTCGGGTCGGCGGCCGGGCGTACCCCGAAGACCGCTCTGCTGCCGTCGCTGGTCTCGTGCAGGCCGAGGCCGGTGAAGCCGGCCTCGGCGAAGCGGTCGACCACCCAGTTCGCCGCCCGCAGGCACTCCTGGGGTGGGTACTGGCGTGGGTCGGCCACCGACGGGATGGCGACCAGTTCCCCGAGGTCGATGCGGGCCCGCCCCATCAAGGAGTCGATCCTCTCCCTCACGTGGGGACCTCCGCGAGCTCGAGGTCGTCGACGATCTCCTGGAACTCCTCCAGGTGGTCGGGGCAGTAGACCTTCATGATGATCAGCTGGCCCTGGACGACGTTCTCGCCGGCGATCACCGGCCGCTGTCCCGGGCCGGCCGCGCCGTTGGTGAGCTGGCCGTAGAGGATCCCCCGGCGCAGCGCGTCGCCCGGGTCGAGGCAGACCGCGCCGCCGTCGTCGCCGAGCACCTGGACGATCTGGTCGGTGGCCGGCACCCGCAGCCCGGCCGCGGTGAGTTCGGTGACCAGCTGGTCCGCCTTCTTCTGGGCCTCCACGCTCTGCTTGACGCCGCGGTAGTTGAGCAGGCCGATGCCGGCCATCAGCACGAGCACCCCGCCGGAGATCCAGGCGAGCACCTTGCTGTCCTGCATCATCCGAGGAACCCCTTACGCCGGTAGCGGCTGATCAGCCCGAGCCCGGCCAGGGCGACGAGCACCACGACGGAGACGGTCAGCGCCTTGTGTTCCTTGATCATGCGGGGACTTCCTTCCAGGAGGGTTTGCGCAGCTTGTAGAAGACGAACGGGACGAGCAGGCCGAGGCCGAGCGCGCCGCCGGCGACGACGGCCAGGTAGGCGCCGACGCTGCCGGAGCCGAACTGCGACGGCGGGACGAAGCCGATGAGCAGGGCGGCCAGCGAGGCGGCGAAGCCGACGCCGCAGAGACCGGTGAGCATCGGGGCGCGGTAGCCGCGCGGGTGGTCCGGGTGGCTGCGGCGCAGCCGGACGGCGGCCACGAACATCAGCAGGTACATGATCAGGTAGACCTGCGTGGTGATCACCGAGAAGATCCAGTACGCGCTGGAGACGTCCGGGATGAACGCGTAGGCCAGCGCGATGACCGTGGTGACCAGGCCCTGGGTGACCAGGATGTTCTGCTGCACGCCGTGCTTGTTGAGCCGCTGCAGGAACGGCGGCAGGTAGCCCTCCTGGCGGGAGATCAGCAGCAGGCCCTTGGAGGGGCCGGCCAGCCAGGTGAGCATGCCGCCGAGCGACGCGGCGACCAGCATGACGCCCAGGATCGGGGTGAGCCACTGCGAGTCGAAGGCGGCGAACACCGCGTCGAACGCCTGCATCACGCCGGCGGTCAGCGACAGCTGCTCGGCCGGCACCACCCAGCTGATCGCCAGCGCGGGCAGGATGAAGATCAGCAGGACCAGGCCCATGGCCAGGAACATCGCCTTCGGGAACTCCCGGCCCGGCTGCTTCAGCGACCCGACGTGCACCGCGTTCATCTCCATGCCGGAGTACGACAGGAAGTTGTTCACGATCAGCACCAGGCTGGACAGACCGGCCCAGGCCGGGATCAGGTTGTCGGCGGTCATCGGCGCGGCCGACTCGTTGCCCTGGCCGAGGAACGCGATGCCGAGGATCACCAGCAGCGCCCCGGGGATCAGGGTGCCGATGATCAGGCCGCCGCTGGCCAGGCCGGCCACCCCGCCGGTGCCGCGGGACGACACCCACACGCCGGTCCAGTAGCAGACCATGATGACGATCGCGGTCCAGACGCCGCTGGAGGCGAGGTCCGGATTGATGACGTACGCCAGCGTGCTCGCCACGAACCCGAGCAGGCTCGGGTAGTAGAAGATCGTCATGGCGAACTGGCACCACACCGCCAGGAACCCGGCCGGCTTGTTGATGCCCTCGCTGACCCACTTGTAGACGCCGCCCTCCCAGCCGGAGGCCAGCTCCGCCGAGACCAGCGCGGTCGGCAGCAGGAAGACGATCGCCGGGACGAGGTAGAGGAAGATGCTGGCCAGCCCGTAGACGGCCATCGTGGGCGACGGACGCAGGCTGGCCACGGAACTCGTGGTCATCAGCGCCAGAGCGACCCAGGAGATGTATTGAACGGTGCGGGCCGTCCTCGGCCTCGCAGCCTTGTCGCCCACCGGCTCTCTGGCGGGCACATCCATCGCACTCAACGCGGCCTCCGATCGGGGATTTTCCGCGGATCATCGACCGAGAGGGCTGGTCGTCGCCTCACCCCTGGGGAACGGTTCGCGGCCACCCGTACGAGTGAACCGGTGCCGTCACGCGAGCTCCTGCCTCAGATTCCGGATGGCCAGCGCCCGGGCGAGCCCGCGATAGATCGGATGACCACAGAGCACCCCGAGGGCGATGGCCAGCATCGAGCCGAGCGCGCGGATCAGGTCCGAGACGCCGTGTACCGAGTCCTGGCTCAGGTACTCGGTGAGGCCGATCAGGCTCAGCGCGCCCGGCACCAGCAGCCAGAAGCCGGGCAGGAACGAGACCAGCGCCGGGGGCCCGGACGGGGCCCGTTCCACCAGGTACGCCACGACCGTCAGCAGCAGCGCGCCGAGGAAGCCGCTCAGGTAGCCGCCGAACACCAGGCCGCCGAAGTACTGGGCGATCCACCCGGAGTAGAGCACCAGGCAGAGCCAGCCCAGCGAACCGGGTGGGCCGGAGTGCACCAGGTAGTTGCCGACGGCGACGACCAGCGCGCCGAGCCAGGGCGCCCACGCGCCGATCGAGTTCTGCGGCGCGCTCACCAGCTCCTCGGCGCGGGGCACGCCGACCGCTTGGGCGGCGCCGATGATCCCGAAGGCGAGCAGCAGCAGTTGCAGGATGCCGGTCACCAGGCGGCTGGCGCCGGTCACCATCTCGCCCGCCGACACCTCGACGACCGCCATGGTCAGGACGGCGCCGGGCAGGTAGGTGGCCAGTGGCGCCACCATGGACCGCAGATCGGCGTCCGCCCAGCCGCCTCCGGCGATCAGGAAGGTCAGCGCCGCCACCACGAACGCGGCCGTCACCGGCATGATCATGCGCAGGCTGGTCCAGCGGGCAGCGATCTGCTTGAAACCACTCACCAGCACGCCGAAGGCCGCGGACAACACCAGGTCGATCCAGGTGGGCTGGAGGATCAGGCAGATCCCGGCGGTCAGCACGGCGTACCCGAGAATCTGCACGGCCGGGCCGAACCGCGGCGGCGTCCGCACGATCTCCCGGATCCGGCGAATGCCGTCGGCCGGTGAGATCAGGCCCCGTTCGGCCTCGCGCAGCATCTCGTAGACAGCCGCGGTCTGGTCCAGGCGCAGCCCGCGGCTCAGCGCCCGGGTCGGCTCCAGCGTCGCCGGGTAGCCCGGCGCCAGCGACATGACGACATACGTGGGAAGCACGACGAACCGGGCGTGGACCGCGTCGTAGGCCACCGCCACCCGCAGCAGACGCTCCTCGATCTCGTTGACCGCCTCGCCGGCCGCGGTGAGCGCGCTGCCCAGCAACAGCAGGAACTGCTGCAACTCGCGGTCGAAGATCGTCGAGTCGCTCATGCGCAGAAGGTAGACGTGGAGGCGCACCGGTCGTAGCGCTACGGGATGAGATTCATCCGGCACGAGCGATGCCCGGCGGCCCGCCGGGACGGCAGATTGGCGCCATGCGCGGCGCCGATGCGAAGGGACGCTGATGCCCCCCACAGGTCACGAAGCCCCGAGAACCGATGCCGGCCGGGCCGCGGGGCGCGGCGTGCTGTTCGCCGCCTGCGTGTCGGCGCTGGTGGTGAACGCGAACACCTCGGCCGTCACGATCCTGCTGCCGGCGATCAGCGAGGACGTCGGCGCCCCGATCGACGTGCTCCAGTGGGCGGTCACCGGCTACATGCTGGTCGGCGCCGCCGTCATCGTCACCTCCGGCGCGCTCGGCGACGTCTTCGGCCGCCGCCGGATCTTCCTCGGCGGCCTGGTCCTGTTTGTGGCGTCCTGCGCCCTGATCGCCCTGGCCGGCGACGCGGCCGGGGTGATCGGCGGCCGGATGATCCAGGGCGCCGCCGGCTCCACCATCCTGGCCTGCGGGATGAGCCTGCTGTCGGTCGGATCGTCCGGCGCCGGGCAGATGCGGGCCATCACCCTGTGGGGCGCGGCATCGGCCATCGGCGCGGCCGTCGGCCCCCTCGTCGGCGGGGTCCTGGTCGGTACGACCGGCTGGCAGGGACTGTTCTGGATCGACGCGGCGATCGCCGCCGCCTGCATCCCGGTCACCCTGGCCGGCATCGCCGAATCACGCGACCCGGACCGGTCCCGCTCGATCGACGTGCTCGGCACCGTGCTGGTCGCGGTCGCGCTGGTGCCGCTGGTGCTGGCGCTCAGCGAGGGCGGCGAATGGGGCTGGGCGTCGGCTCCCACGATCGGCTGCCTGGTGCTGTCGGTCCTCGGCGGGGCGGGATTCGTCGCCGCCGAGCGCCGGGCCACCGCCCCGCTCGTCGACCTGCGGCTGTTCCGCAACCGGGTGCTGGTCGGGTCGACCATCGCCATCCTGCTCGTGGCCGGGATCATCAACGCGCTGATGTACCTGCTCAGCCTCTACTTCCAGAACCCGGCCGGATTCGGGATGACGGCCCTGGAGGCGGGTCTGGCCACCCTGCCGGCGGCAGCCGCCATGATCGCGGTGACGCCGTTGATCACCCCGCTGGCGGTGCGGATCGGCTCGCGGCAGGCGGTCGCCCTCGGCTTCGCCCTGGCGGTGGCCGGCGCCGGCGTCCTGATCCTGGTGACCGCCGGCTGGAGCTACGCCACGTTCGTGATCCCGCTGATGGTCCTGTCGGTCGGCCTCGGCTTCGCCAACGGGCCGGCCTCGTCGGCCTCCACCTCGGCGGTCTCGGCCGACCAGGTCGGCCAGGCGTCCGGCATCTCCAACATGGCCCGGTACGTCGGTGGCTCGCTCGCGGTGGCGGCCGCCTCCACGGTCTTCAGCGCGGTGAACGACACGCACGCCACCGCCGGGGAACCCGCCGGTGACGCCCTGGCCGCCGGCCTCGCCGGTGCGGCGCTGCTGCTGACCGTGCTGGCGGCGGCCGGTGTCGCGCTGGCCGTCCTGATGGGCCGGCACCGCGGTGACCCGGCGGGCGCCGTGCACCTGGCCGCCGCGGCGGCCGCGACCAGCCACACCATCCCGACCCGCCCGGTCGCGACCCCCGGAGGTGCCCCGGCATGACGCCACGACCGTTCACCACGAAGGACTTCACCGCCCGGATGGAACGGGCGGTCACCCAGGCCGCCGACGCCGGGCTCACCGGCCTGCTGGTCACGCCGGGCCCGGATCTCGTGTACTTCACCGGCTACCGGCCCACCGCCATCACCGAGCGGATCACCATGCTGGTGCTGGACCGCGACCACGAGCCGCGCCTGATCGTCCCCACCCTGGAACGCGCGGACGCCGAGGCGGCCCCGGGCGCGAGCGCGGTGACGATCAGTGACTGGCGGGACGGCGCCGACCCGTACGCGGCCACCGCCCGGCTGCTCGCCGCCGACGGCCGCTACGCCATCTCCGACTCGGCCTGGGCCCTGCACCTGCTGGCCCTGCAACGGGAGGTGCCGGCGTCCTGGTTCACGTCGATGACCGGAACCCTGCCGATGCTGCGGGCCGTCAAGGACGCCGACGAGATCGAACGGCTGGCCGGCGCCGGGGCGGCCGCCGACGCCGCGTACGAGGAGATCGTCCGGACCCGGTTCGCCGGCCGGACCGAGCACGCGGTCGGCACCGAGCTGGCCGGGCTGCTCCGCGAACACGGCCACAGCCAGGTCGACTTCACCGTCGTCGGGTCCGGGCCGAACGGCGCCGACCCGCACCACGAGATGGGCGACCGGGTGATCGTCGAGGGCGACATGGTGGTCCTCGACTTCGGCGGGCTCAAGGACGGGTACGGCTCGGACACCACCCGGACCGTGCACGTCGGCGAGCCGACCGGCCCGGAACGGGAGATCCACGACGTGGTGCGGCACGCCCAGCAGGCCGCCTTCGAAGCCGTCCGTCCCGGCGTGACCTGTGCGGACATCGACCGGGTGGCCCGCACGGTGATCGAGGACGCCGGGTACGGGCCGCACTTCATCCACCGCACCGGCCACGGCATCGGCCTGACCACCCACGAGCCGCCGTACCTGGTCGAGGGGGAGACGCGCCCGCTGGTCCCCGGAATGTGCTTCTCCATCGAACCGGGGATCTACCTGCCCGGCCGGTTCGGCGTGCGGATCGAGGACATCGTCACGGTCACCGGCAACGGTGGCCGCCGCTTCAACAACACCAGCCGTGAGATGCGGATCGTCGCCTGACCGGAAGTCCGAACTGGGAGTGGACATGATGCAACGGGCACACCGGCCGGCCGCCGCGGCGGCCGTATTCCTCTGCCTGCTGGCGACGGCGGCCTGCGGCGGTGAGGGGGAGAACCAGACGTTGCCGTCGACCCGGCCGTCGATCGAGCGCACCGCCGGCGAGGAGCCCGCTGATACGGCGGAACCGACCCGGACCCGTACCGAGAAGCCGGAACCGACCCGGACCACCGAGAAACCGGAACCGACCGGCGAACCGGAACCGACCCGGACCGGCCAGCAACCGCAGGAGCCTGAGGAGACCCCGGAGAAGCCGTCCACCACCAAGGTGGAGGTGACGGTGACCGTGGTGCCGCCCAAGACCACCACACCGACCACGGAGGCCACCACGCCGACGCCGGCGGCCACCTCGTCGTCGGCCGCGGTGGTGCCGATCGCCGCCGAGGACGACTCCGGTGGCGTCTGGGGCTGGATCCTGCTGTTCCTGCTGTTCGCCGGGCTGGCCGCCGCGCTGCTGATCAGCCGCTCCCGGCGGACGGCGACCTGGGACGCCGAGGCGGGCACCCTGTCGGCCGAGACCCGCATGGTCACCGAGGCGCGGCTGACGCCGGTGCTGGCCACCGCCGATCCGGTCCAGCGGGCGAACACCTGGCCGCGGGTCCGCGCCGACCTGGCCGCGCTGATCGCCGGCTGGGGCCGGCTGTCCACCCAGCCCTCGGACGCCGCCCGGCAGGCCCGGGCCACCGGGATCGCGGTGCTGCTGCGCGATCTCACGGCGGCCGTCGACGCGGAGAACGAGGCGCTCGCCTCGGGACGCGACTGGCGTGTGCTCCGGCCCCAGGTCGAGGAGATCCTGGACGGCCTGGACGCGGCGATCACCCCACCCGGCCCGCAGGCCCCGTCGGCCGGTGGTCCGCCGCCCGGTGGTCCGCCCTACGGTGGCCCGCAGCCCGGTGGCCCGTCGCCCAGTGGTCCGCCGCCCGGTGGTCCGCCCTACGGTGGCCCGCCGCCCAGCGGCCCGCCGCCCACCTCCTACCCGTGACCTGTCGCTGATCCGGGGCGTTGTCGACCGGAGTGACGGCCCGTGGCGGCGGGCCGTCACTCCGGAGGTCAGCCGGCCGGGCGGTTGAGTCGCCGGTACACCGGCGCGAGGCGGTGGTGCAGCTCCTGGTAGATGTCGTAGATCTCGCCGTAGCGGGCGTGATCCGGGCCGGGGGTGAAGACGTGATCGTTGCGGCTCAGCGCGGGGATGTCGTCGAACGCGATCATCCCGGCGCCGACCGCGCCGATCCAGCCGGCGCCCCGGGCGTTCACGGTCACCGGGTTGGCGTCCCGGCGGATCTCGTGGCCGAGCACGTCGGCGAAGATCTGGCACCACGAGTCGGAGCGGGCCGCGCCACCGGTGATGACCATCGACTCCACCGGCGCGCCGAGGAACCGGTCGACGGCCCCGGCCAGCCACCGGGTGTTCAGCGCGACGCCCTCGAAGACGGCCCGCAGCAGGTCGGACCGGGTGGTGTCGAGGGAGATGTTGAGGAACGCGGCGCGCAGGTTCGGATCGTCGACCGGCGCGCGTTCGCCGTACAGCCAGGGGGTGTAGAGGACGCCGTTCGCGCCGGGCGGGACCATCGGGATGATCTTGTCGAAGGCGTCGAAGATGGTGCCCTCGTCACGGCTCACGTGGCCGGCGCTGACGATCGGGTCGTCGTACTCCACGATCTTGTCGCGCAGCCAGGTGAGGTTGGCGCCGGCGGTCGCCTGGAGCGCGGTCATCAGGTAGCGGTCCGGGATGGCGCACGGGATCGACGCGATGCCGGTCCGGATGTCGGTCTTCTTTCGCGGGACGTGCGCGGCGATCCAGGACGACGTGCCCAGATACAGATGGGGCTCGTTGTCCCGGATGGTGCCCGCCCCGATGGCGGCGGCGGTGTTGTCGATGGCGCCCGCCACGACCCGCACCGATCGGGGGAGGCCGAGGTGATCGGCAGCTTGGGGGGAAAGCGTGCCGATCACCTCGGTGCATGCCACGATCGGCGGGAACTTGTCCGCGTCGATCCCGCTGGCGGCGACCAGCGCGGGAGCGTACCGGATGGCGGGAGCCCTCCGGTTGTCGGTGACCCACGAGGTGAGGATCGAGTCGACGGTCGCCACCGTGCGGCCGGTGAGTTTCAGGTTGATCCAGTCGAGGACGTTGAGGAACGTCTTGGTCCGCGCGTAGACGTCCGGCATGTCGTCGCGGATCAGCAGCATGTGCGCGGCCGGGTCCTTGCCGGTCACCGACGGCATGCCGCCGGTGAGCCGCAGCCAGCGGGCGATCCGGCGCACCGAGATGCCGTCGACCGCCGGGAAACCGCCGAACTGCCGCCGCAGGTGGGTGGCCCCGCGCATGTCGAGCCAGCTGATGCACCGGGTGAGCGGCTCCCCGGCCGCGTCCACCGCGATGGTGCCCTCGCCCTGCGTCGACGAGCAGACGGTGGTCACCGCGCGCAGATGATCCGGGAAGGCCCGGCCCAGGTCGGCGACCACCTCGGCGAGGGCGTCCCACCAGGCGACCGGGTCCTGCTCGGCGCCGCCGCCGGGCAGGACGACCAGCGGGACCGGCCGCTCGGCCCAGCCGGTCACCGTCCCGTCGGCCGCGACGAGCGCGGCCTTCATCCCCGAGGTCCCGAGGTCGATCGCCAGGATCTGCGGCGGAATGGCCACTTACACTCCCTCGACCAGCGCGAAGACCTGGTCGAACCGGGCGAGGGCGTCGTCGATGACCTCGTCGGTGTCGGCCATCGACGTGTACATCCGCGAGCCGGCCAGCGTGATGATGCCGTGGGCGGCGTAGGCCGCGCCCATCTGCTCCATCACCTGCTTGCGGCCCTTGTTCTCCTTGAACAGCTTGACCGGGTTGCGCATGTCCAGCATCAGCACGCCGCTGGACTGCAGGTGCACGATGGAACCCTGGTTGTAGGCCACGTACGGCAGACCGTACTTGTCGATCAGGCGCTGGAGGCCACGGGTCAGCCGGTCACCGGCCTTACCGGCGATCACCGGAGCGTTGGTGCGGGCCATCTCCTGAATGGCGAAGTAGCCGGCCGCGCAGGACAGCGGGTTCGCCGACAGGGTGCCGCCGACCTGGATGTGGGCGCCGTGCTTGCCGTCCAGCCCGGAGCCGAAGACCGCCATGACGTCGGCCCGGCCGCCGACCCCGCCGGCCATCGGGTAGCCACCGGAGACGGCCTTGCCCAGCACGGTCAGGTCGGGCGTCACGCCGAAGTAGCCGGCGGCGCCGCCCAGGCCGGTCCGGAAGCCGGTCACCACCTCGTCGAAGATCAGCAGCGCGCCGAACTCGTCGCACAGCTTGCGGACGGCGGCGTTGTAGCCCTTCGGGACCGGGCGGGTGCCGGACTCCGGGCCGAGCGGCTCCACCACGACCGCGGCGGTGCCGCCGCGCAGCCTGTTCTCGATCAGCTTGCGCTTGAGCAGGCCGAGGTCGTGCGGGAACGCCTCCCGGGTGCGGCCGGTGGCGCCCCACGGGATGCCCTTGGCGTTCATCCGGAACGAGCCGGGGACGCGCAGGCCGTAGACCATCGTGTCGGACCAGCCGTGGTAGGCGCCGCCGACCTTGATCACCATCTTCTTCCCGGTGTACGCCCGGGCCGCGCGCACCGCCGCCATGACCGCCTCGGTGCCGGAGCCCAGCGACCGGTACATCTCGATGTGCGGCATGTACTGGTGGATGATGTCGGCGAGCTTCAGCTCGTACTCGTGGAAGAGGCCGGTGACCGGCCCGGATTCGCGGATCACCTCGGCCACCCGCTCGTTGACCGGGGCGTAGTTGCTGCCCAGGATGGTGGGGCCGCCGGCCTGGAGGAAGTCGATGTAGACGTTGCCGTCGCGGTCGGTCAGGTAGGCGCCCTCGGCCTTGTCGATCGCCAGCGGGAACGGGTAGTTGAACGCCAGGTTGTGCTGGACGCCGCCGGGGATCCGCTTCTTGGCCCGCTCGGTGATCTCCTTGCTGGCGGTGCACTTGGTCTCGAAGTAGTTCAGCGTGTCGAGCAGGGCGTCGTGGCGCAGCCCGCGCATCGGCTGGGCCACGAGGGCCTTCAGCCGGCGCAGGGTGTCGTCGACGTCGAGATACTCACTGATCGAGTAGCCGAGGTCAGCGGACGTCTCGTACGTCTTCGGGGCCTCGGTCGCGGCGGACGGCAGCTCCTCGTCGTCGGGCACCCGGACCGGCTCGACCGCCTCGGTGATCTGCGCCGCGATCCGCTTCTCGTCCTTCTTCAGCTTGCTGAACGCGATCTCCCGGATCGTGTCCGGGATCGTGTAGACCTTGCCAGCCTCCGAGGTGAGCGCCATCAGGTAGGCGATCGACACCTTCTCCAGCAGCGCCATGTTGAACACCGCGCGATCCGGGTCGGTGCCCAGCGCCACCACGCCGTGGTTGGCGATGATGAACGCGTTGTCGCCGCTCGCCACCTTCTTCTGCACGTTCTTCGCGAGGAAGCCGGTGCCCGACGGCGCGTAGTCGATGATCGCCACCTCCTTGCCGAGGAAGCGGACCTGCTCGTCGGTGAGCGCCGGGATCGGCTTGCGCAGGAAGGCGAGGGCCGACGCGTACGGCTGGTGGGTGTGGACGATCGCATTGACGTCCGGCCGCTCGCGGTAGACGTTGGCGTGCATGCCGCACTCGATCGACGGGACCAGGCCGCCGGCGCCACCGGGGTCGGGCACGTGCTTGCCGTCGAAGTCGACGATGCAGATGTCCTCCACCCGCATCCGGTCGTAGTCGTAGTTGCTCGGCGTCACGGCGTAGAGCTGGTGACCCGGGATCCGGACCGAGACGTTGCCCTCGGTCGCCTTGAGATAGCCGCGGTCGAGCATCGTCCGGCACATGTCGACCACGTGCTGGCGGGACAGACGGTGTTTCACAGGCGGGGTTCCGATCCGTGCGGGGGACTTACCGGACCATCGTCGTCCCGAGTCCCGGACGAAGCATCGTCGGCGAACCAGCAAGAATTCCTCGTCGCTTTATCACCGGGTGACAAAATCGGGGGCGATGAACACCCCCTGGCAGAACCTGCCCACCGATCTGGCCGTCGCGATGCGCCCGCGCCTGCCCGCCGCCGTCCGCGAGATCGCCACCGCGGTCCGGGAGAGCCCCGGCGCGGGGGCCGGCGAGAAGTTCGAACGCGACGTGCGTACCGCCGTGACGGTGGCCCTGGACCGGTTCCTCGACCTGGCCGGCACCCGGGAGCCGGCGCTGCCGCCACGGATCCGCGAGGTCTTCGTGGCCCTGGGCGCGGCCGAGGCCCGGGAGAACCGCGGCCCGGAGACCCTGCTCGCCTCGCTGCGGATCGCCGCCCGCCTGCTGCTGCGGACCGCCACCGAGGCGCTCGGCGAGTTGCGGCCGGTCAGCGTCGCCGAGGTGATCGACCTGTCCGACGCCGCCAGCGCGTTCATCGACGAGCTGGCCACCGCCTGCACCGACGGTCTGGCCCGCCAGCTGCGTGAGCAGGCCGGCGAGGGGGACCGGCGCCGCCGCCAGGTGGCCGACCTGTTGCTGGCCGGCGGCAGTTCGCCCGAGGTGGTCCGGGAGGCCGCCGCCGGGATCGGCTGGCCCGGGGTGGACACCGTCGTGCCGGTGCTGCTGCCGCCGGACCAGGCCCGCGACGCCCGATTCCGGTTCGGCGCCGACGGGGTGGTCGCCGAGCGCGGCCGGGACGCCGTGCTGCTGCTGCGCGCCGGGGCCCGGTCCGAGCGGGCGGCGCTCACCGAGGCGCTGCACGGCCGGGAGGCGGTGGTCGGCCCGGCCCTGCACTGGACCGAGGCGCCGCAGGCGGTGCGGCTCGCCGAGCGGACCGCCGAACTGGTCATGCCCGGCGCCGAGCCAATCTTCGCCGACGACCATTTCGCGGTCCTGGCGCTGCGCGGCGAGCCGGCCGCGCTGCCGGTGCTGACCGCCCGGCGGCTCGCCCCGCTGGCCGGGCTGCGTTCCGGCCAGCGGGAGGCGTTCCTGGTCACCCTGGAGAGCTGGCTGCGTCACTGGGGTTCGCGTTCGGCGGTCGCGGCCGAGCTGTTCGTGCACCCGCAGACGGTCAGCTACCGCCTCAACCGCCTCCGTGAACTGCTCGGCGACGACCTGGACGATCCGCGCGCCCGTTTCGAGCTGCTGCTGGTGCTGACCTACCGCTCCGGTACGCCCTGACCAGGGGCCCGGTTGCGGCCTTCTTCTGAACCGTGGTTCACTTCTTGCCTTGCATTGAATCCGGATTCATAGCTTGGGGGCCTCCGGATGCCATACCGGCAAACCGCACTGACCAGGAAGAACGCCGAGGACAAGCGGGACGGGTTCCTGCGTGCCGCGCGGGCGCTCGTCGCGGCGGACGGCTTCAAGGCGGCCACCGTCGCCGCGATCGCCGCCCGCTGCCAGGCCAGCGTCGGGTCGGTGTACTCGTACTTCGACGGCCGCGACCGGCTGCTCGCCGAGGTGTTCCGCAGCGCCGCCACGCACGAGATCGACCTGGTCCGGCTCGCCGTCTCGGACGCCGGGCAGCGGGCCTCGGAGCGGATCGACGAGCTGGTCCGGATCTTCTCGACCCGGGCGCTGCACGGCCGGCGGATGGCGTGGGCCCTGCTGTTCGAGCCGGTCAGCCCGGTGGTCGAGGCGGAGCGGCTGGTCTACCGGCGGTCCTACACCGACATCGGCGAGCAGATCATCGCCGACGGGCTGGCCGGTGGCGAGTTCGTCCCGCAGGACCCGCGGCTCGCCTCGTCGGCGGTGATGGGCGCGATCTCCGAGGCCCTGGTCGGCTGGATCCGCCCGGACAGCCCGGAACCGTCCGACGAGACCCAGACCGCGGTGGTCGACGGGATCCGCTCGTTCTGCTTCCGCGCGCTCGGCGTACCGATGATGTCTGGAGGAATCCGATGACCGCGACCCTCGCCACCGCCCAGCGGGTGCTGGCCGGCCAGTCCGTGACCCGGACGCTCGGCACCCGGCTGATCTCGTTCAGCTCGGCGGGCGCCGTCGTCGAACTCGACATCCGCCCGGAGATCACCAACCACCACGGCGCCGTGCACGGCGGGATCGTGGCGTACGCCGCGGACTGCGCGCTGGCCTTCGCCGGCGGCGCGGCGCTCGGCCCGGACGTCGTCACCTCCGGCCTGACGGTCGACTACATCGCCCCGGCGCGTGGTCGCACGCTGCGCGCCAACGGCATGGTGATGCGCGCCGAGGGCCGCCGCGCCGCCTGCCGCTGCGAGCTGGTCGCGGTCGCCGACGACGGCACGGAGACCCTGGTCGCGGTCGCGCAGGGGACGATCGTGGCCCCCGAGCGCAAGCCGGAGCAGACCGAGGGGACGGCGGCGCAGGCCGAGCGGGCGGCCACGGCCACCGACCGGGCGAGCGTCCGGCTGGGCCGCATCGGCACCCCCACGATCCAGGAGGTGCTCAAGGAGCGCCGCCGCACCGGGAACACCGACGACGGCGCCACCGTGGCCCTGGTCATCGAGGGTGGTGGCATGCGCGGCATCGTCTCCGCCGCGATGGCCGCCGTCATCGAGCAGGAGGGCGTCCTCGAGCACATCGACATGATCGTCGGCACCTCGGCCGGCGCGGTGAACGCCGCCGCCCTGGCCGTCGGCGCCGCCAACGCGATGGCCGAGTCGTACGCCGAGGTCTTCGCGTCCCCCGAGTTCATCGACGTCCGCCGGATCGCCCGCGGCCGCCCGGTGATCGACGGCCTGCGCATCGTCTCCCACGTCGACGACCTGCTGGACATCGGCTCGGCGTCGGGCACCGACTGGGCGGGCCGCCTCGCCATGGTCGCCACCGATGTGGACACCGGCCGCGCCGAGGCGCTGTCCGACTTCGCCGACCGGGACGACCTGGTCAACAGCCTGCACGCGTCCGGTCTGCTGCCGCTGCTCGCCGGCGACCCGGTCCAGTGGCGGGGCCGGCGCTGGCTGGACGGCGGCATCGTCGAGGCGGTGCCGGTGGTCAGCGCCGCCGCCCGGGGCGCCACCCACGCGATCGTCCTGGCCACCCGGCCGCCCGGCACCCAGCCCGGCTACGGCGCCGCCGACGTGGTGGTCGAGCGCTACCTGCGGCGGCTCAACCCGGAGCTGGCCGCCGCCTACCGGGGCCGCCCGCACCGCTACCGGGAGACGTTGCAGCAGGTCCGGGACGGGTGGTCGCACGGGCTCAGCACGCTCGCGCTGACCCCGCGGCTGGGCGACCCGCTGCCCGGCCGGCTGGAACGCGACCAGGTGGCGCTGCGCGCGGCCCGGGCCGCGGCCGCCGGCGCCGCCCGGGAACACCTCGCCTTCCTGCTGGAGGAGAAGCCGTGACCCACGACGTCGTGAACCAGGCCCCGCCGCGGGTGGACGTGAACGAGTACCTGACCCATCCGGCGCTCACCGAGGCGGTCGGCCGCTACGGCGCCGGCTGGGCCACCGGCCACCTGACCGAGGTCGGCGCGCTGGTCGGCCGGGGTGACTTCCAGCGGGACGCGGAGCTGGCGAACACGCATCCGCCGGTCTTCGCGAGCCACGACCGGTGGGGTCACCGGGTGGACGCGGTCGACTTCCACCCGGGCTACCACCGGATCATCGGCGCCGCGATCGAGCACGGCGCGCACACCAGCTGCTGGGCCGAGCCGCGCCCCGGCGCACACGTCGCCCGGGCCGCCGCGTTCACGCTGTTCGCGCAGATCGAGCCGGGACACGCCTGCCCGGTGAGCATGACCCACGCGGTGGTGCCGTCGCTGCGGTTCACGCCCGCGCTGGCCGACGAGTGGCTGCCCCGGGTCTTCTCCCGGGACTACGACCCGGAGCTGCGCGCCGGCAAGACGTCGGCGATCTTCGGCATGGCGATGACCGAGAAACAGGGCGGCTCGGACGTACGGGCGAACAGCACCCGGGCGCTGGACGCCGGCGACGGGACGTGGCGGCTGACCGGGCACAAGTGGTTCTGCTCGGCCCCGCAGTCGGACGCCTTCCTGGTGCTCGCCCAGGCGCCCGGCGGCCTGTCCTGTTTCCTGGTGCCGCGGGTGCTGCCCGGCGGCGACCGCAACGTCTTCCGGATCCAGCGGCTCAAGGACAAGCTCGGCAACCGGTCGAACGCGTCGTCGGAGATCGAGCTGGACGGCACCGTCGGGTGGCTGCTCGGCGAGGAGGGCCGCGGGGTCCGCACCATCATCGAGATGGTCGCGCAGACCAGGCTGGACTGTGTGCTGGGCAGCGCGGCCGGCATGCGGCAGTCGGTCGCCGAGGCGGCCTGGCACGTCCGCCACCGCGGTGCGTTCGGGGCCGTGCTCATCGACCAGCCGGCGATGACGGCGGTGATCGCCGACCTCCAGCTGGAGGCGGAGGCGGCCACCTGGACGGCGATGCGGCTGGCGTCCGCCTACGACAGCGACGACGACGAGTCGGTGGCGTTCCGGCGGCTGGCCACCGCGGTCGGCAAGTACTGGGTGTGCAAGCGCGGGCCGAACCACGCCTACGAGGCGCTCGAATGTCTCGGCGGCAACGGCTACACCGAGGCGTTCCCGCTGGCCCGGCGCTACCGGGAGCAGCCGGTCATGGCGGTGTGGGAGGGCTCCGGCAACGTGATCGCCCTGGACGTGCTGCGCGCGATGGCCCGGGAGCCGGAGTCGGTCGGTGCGGTGGATCGTGAGCTGGCGGGCGCTCTGGGCGTACACCCGGCTTATGACGCGCATGTGGCGGCGACGCGGAAGCTGGTCGCGCAGGTCGCGGCGGATCCGTCGGCGGCGGCCGCGTCGGCGCGGCGGGTGGTGGAGGCGCTCGCGCTGGGGTTGCAGGGCGCGGTGCTGATCCGGGAGGCCCCGGCCGAGATCGCGGACGCCTTCGTGGCCGCCCGCCTCGGCGAGGACCGGTCCCTGGAGTACGGCGCCCTCGCCCCCGGCCTGCCGATCGCGAAGATCGCCGCCCGCGCCTGACCGGTTCAGAGCCAGCCGCGGAGCTGGTCACGCAGGCGGGCGTCGTCCGCCGGCGTGACCACGTCGCAGACCCAGTCCCAGTGCAGGGCGACCCGGTCGCCGACGGCCAGTTCCGGCAGCAGCGACCGCTCCCAGCGCACCTGCTCGCTGCGGACGTCCCCGACGGCCAGCGTCCCGTCCCGCCACGTCAGGGCGGGCGAGCGGACGACCGCGCGGGAGCCGCGCACGGAGAGGACGGTTCCGGTGCGGATCCGGCAGCGGTCCAGCACCGACACGGCGTGTGAGCTGCCGGTACGGCGAAGCAGCGACAGCCACGGATAGACCTCGAAGACGTGGAACGTGTGGTGGGCCGCCGCCGACGGGCCGCGGTACTGTCCGGCGAACCGGGCACGCAGGTCGCAGGCCAGCCGGTCGCCGTCCACGAGGTCCAGCAGCCGGCCGCCCAGCCAGTAGGCGCGCACCACCCGTTCGTCGAGCGGATCGGCGATGCCCGCCGACCCGGCGATGAAGCGGAGGTACGCCCACGCGCCCTCGAAGTCACGGGCCCGCCGTCCCAGCTCGGCGGGCGCCACCCCGTCCGGCCCGCAGTAGCCCCGCTCGTTCGGTGGGAACGCGTAGCGCGCGAACAGCGTGGCCCCGGCGTCGCTCATCGGGTCAGCAGATCCGGGGGAGCTGCTCGCCGATCGGCATCGAGATCACCCGGGTGCCGCCCAGCGCGGTCCGGGCCACCACCATCCCGGGATGCCCGGCCACGCACGTCCCGATCCGGCGCGCGCCCGTCCCGTACGGGTGGGCCCGCATCGCCGCCAGCACGTCGTCCGCCTGGTCGGGGCGGACGAACGCCACCAGCCGCCCCTCGTTGGCGACCTGCAACGGGTCGAGCCCGAGCAGGTGGCAGGCGTCGGCCACGCCGTCCGGCACCGGCAGGTCCCGTTCGGTCAGTTCCACCCCGACCCGCGCGGTCGCCGCGATCTCGTTGAGCGCCGCGGCCAGCCCGCCCCGGGTCGGATCGCGCAGCACGTGCAGGTCGGCGCCGGTGGCCAGCATGGCGGCGACCAGCCCGTGCAGCGGCGCGGTGTCGCTGGCCACCGTCGTCGCGAACTCCAGGCCCTCCCGCCGGCTGAGCACCGCCACCCCGTGCCGCCCGAGGTCCCCGCTGATCAGCACGGCGTCGCCGGCGGCGGCCCGGCGCGGCTCGATCTCCACCCCGTCCGCCACCACACCCACACCGCTGGTGGTCAGGTACACGCCGTCGCCGCTGCCGTGGCCGACCACCTTGGTGTCGCCGGTGACCAGCCGCACCCCGGCCGCGGTGGCCGCCGCGCCCATGGCCGCCGTGATCCGGCCGAGGTCGGCGAGCGGCGTGCCCTCCTCGAGGATGAACGCGGCCGACAGGAAGAGCGGGGTGGCGCCGGCCATCGCCAGGTCGTTGACGGTCCCGTTGACGGCCAGGTCGCCGATCGAGCCGCCGGGGAAGAACATCGGCTGGACCACGTACGCGTCGGTGGTGAACGCCAGCCGCGCCCCGCCCGCCTCGACCACCGCGCAGTCCCGCTCGGCGGTGCCGCCGGCGTCCCCGTACCCGGGAACGATCAGATGCCGGACGAGGTCCGCGGACATCGCGCCCCCGCCGCCGTGCCCGGCGACCACGTGGGGGGTGTCGCGCAGCGGCGCCGGGCAGGTCCAGCCCTCGAAGTCGATCATCCGGCGACCCGCCGGTACGCGTAGTACGCCGCGCAGGCCCCCTCGGACGACACCATGGTCGCGCCGAGCGGCTGCCGGGGCGTGCACACCCGGCCGAACGCCGCGCACTCGTGCGGTTTGATCAGCCCCTGGAGCACCTCCCCGGACCGGCACAGCGCCGACTCGGCGGCCCGTACCCCGCTCACGTCGAACCGGTGCTCGGCGTCGAACTCCCGGTACCGGTCGGTGAGCCGCCAGCCGCTGCCCGGGATCGTGCCGATGCCCCGCCACGCCCGGTCGGTCACCTCGAAGACGTCGGCGAGCATCTGTCGGGCCACCGGGTTCCCGGTCTCGGGGACCGCCCGCGGGTAGGCGTTGCGGGTCTCGTGGCGGCCCTGTTCGAGTTGCGTGATCGCCTGCCGGATGCCCTCCAGCACGTCGAGCGGCTCGAATCCGGTGACCACGATCGGCACGCCGTACTTCTCCGACAGCGACGGGTACTCGGACGTGCCCATCACACTGCACACGTGCCCGGCCGCCAGGAACCCCTGCACCCGGCACCGCGGCGACTCCATGATCGCCGAGATGGCCGGCGGCACCAGCACGTGCGACACCAGCAGCGAGAAGTTGCGGATCCCGAGCCGGCGCGCCTGGTGCACGGTGAGCGCGTTGGCCGGGGCGGTCGTCTCGAACCCGATGCCGAAGAACACCACCTGGCGGTCCGGGTTGTCGCGGGCGATGCCGAGCGCGTCCAGCGGCGAGTAGACGACCCGGACGTCGGCGCCCGCGCTGCGCACCTCGAACAGGTCCCGCCCGCTGCCCGGCACCCGCAGCATGTCGCCGAACGAGCAGAAGATCACCCCCGGCCGGGCGGCGATGGCCAGCGCCTTGTCGATCACCGACAGCGGGGTGACGCAGACCGGGCAGCCCGGCCCGTGGATCATCTCGACGCCGTCCGGCAGCAGCTGGTCGATGCCGTGCCGGATGATCGAGTGGGTCTGCCCGCCGCACACCTCCATGAGCGCCCACGGCCGGGTGGTGGCGGCGTGGATCTGCCGCAGCAGGCTGCGCGCCAGGTCCGGGTCGCTGAACTCGTCAAGGTACTTCACCGAACTCCTCTTCCAGGAGGCCCAGCCGGGTGAACTCGTCGAGGGTGCGGCGCGCCGACTCCTCGTCGAGCCGTTGGATGGCGAAACCGACGTGCACGATCAGGTATTCGCCGGGTGCCGCGTCCGGCACGTAGTGCAGGCACACGTCCTTGCGCACGCCGCCGAAGTCGACCTCGGCCATCGGCGTGCCGTCGACCACGGTCACGCGCACCACCCGCCCGGGCACCGCGAGGCACATCAGGCGGCGCCCGCGACGGCCAGCTGGCCCAGGGCGATGCCACCGTCGTTCGGCGGCAGCAGCCGGGGCCACAGCACGACGAAGCCACGGTCGCGCAGTTCACGGACCGCGCCGGTGAGCAGGATCGCGTTCTGGAAGACGCCGCCGCCGAGCGCCGCCACGTCGAGGCCGGTCGACTCCCGGCAGCGTTGCGCCTGGGTGACGATCAGGTCGATCACGGCGGCGTGGAACCGGGCGCCGACCAGCGTGGCCGGCACACCGGCCAGCACGTCGGACGCGACCGCGCGGATCAGCGGGCCGGGATCGGCGACACCGGATTCGTCGATCTTCCAGGGGTACGCCGTGCCGCCCGCCTGGCGGCTGAGCCCCTCCAGGACCAGGGCCGCCTCGCCCTCGTACGTCACGGTCTGCCGCACCCCGGCGATCGCCGCCACCGCGTCGAACAGCCGCCCCACACTGGACGTCGGCACACACGCCAGCCCGGTACGCAGCTGATGGGCGAGGATGTCCCGTTCCGCCTCCGGGCAGGCGGCCACCGGGGGCAGCGCCGGATCCCACGGCACCCCGGCCGACCGCAGATGCGACAGGGCCATCCGGTAGGTACGGCGTACGCTCGCGTCCCCACCGGCCAGCGGGACGTAGCCGACGTGCCCGGCCCGCTCGAACCCGGCGTAGCCCGCGATGAGGATCTCGCCACCCCAGATCGCGCCGTCGGTGCCGTACCCGGTCCCGTCGAACGCGATCCCGATGACCCGCTCGCCCGCGCCGAGACCGTGTTCGGCCATCACCGCGGCGATGTGCGCGTGATGGTGCTGCACGGTCCGCACCGGACGGCCGCCCGCGTTGGCCCGCGCCCAGCAGCCGGACCGGTAGCCCGGATGCTGATCGGTGACGAGCGTCTTCGGCTCGACCCCGGCGATGTCGCCGAGATGTGCCGCGAGCGTGTGCAGGGTCTCGACAGTGGACAGGTCGTCCATGTCGCCGATGTGCTGACTCATCCATACCGAACGGCCGTCGCCGACCGCGCACGCGTTCTTCGCATCGGCGCCGGCCGCCAGCGACGGCCCGATCGCGAACGGCAACGGCACCGGCATCGGCGCGTAGCCGCGGGCCCGCCGCAGGATCACGTCGCCGCGCACCACCGAGTCGTCGCACGCCACCCGGATCTCCCGGTCGTGCCGCAGCCACGCGTCGGCCAGCCCGGCCAGCCGCCGCAGCGCGTCGGCGTCGTCCGTCACGATCGGCTCGCCGGCCACGTTCCCCGAGGTCATCACCAGCACGTCCGGGCCCGGCGGGTCGCCCGGCAGCCCGAACAGCAGCACGTGCAGCGGCGTGTAGGCCAGCATCACACCGACGTCCGGGCTGTCCGGCGCCACCTGGCCGGCGAGCCCGCCGCCGGATCGGCGCGGGACCAGCACGATCGGGCGGCGGGCTCCGGCGAGCAGGTCACGGTCGCGGTCGGTGAAGACCCCGATCCGGTACGCCGTCCGCGCGCCCGCCACCATCACGGCGAACGGTTTCCCGCCCCGCCGTTTGCGCCGGCGCAGTTCGGCGACCGCGTCCGCGTTGCGGGCGTCGCACGCCAGGTGGTAGCCGCCCAGCCCCTTGACCGCCACGATCCGCCCGGCGGCCAGCAGCGCCCGCGCCTCGGACAGGGCGTCGGCGCCGGTCATCGTCATCGGCCCGAGGATCAGCTCCAGGCGGGGGCCGCAGTCGTGGCAGGCGATCGGCTGGGCGTGGAACCGGCGGTCGGCCGGATCCTCGTACTCGGCCCGGCACCGCCCGCACATCGGGAACCGGGCCATAGTGGTGGCCGCCCGGTCGTACGGCAGCCCGGTGACGATCGTGTAGCGGGGCCCGCAGTTGACGCAGGAGATGAACGGGTGCCGGTGCCGCCGCCCGCCCGGATCACGCAGCTCGCCGAGGCAGTCGTCGCAGATCGCCACGTCCGGCGCGGCCAGGGTGCGGGCCGGGCCGCCGGTGGACGCCTCGATCCGGAACCCGGCGGTGCCGCGTACCTCCTGCTCCCGTTCCTCGACCGCGGTGATCACGGCGAGCGGTGGGCCCTCGCGCAGCCGCAGCCCGTACTCGTGGACCGCGTCCGGGCAGCCCTCCACCTCGACGGCCACCCCGTCGGCGGTGTTCGTCACCGATCCGGCCAGGCCCAGCCCGGTCGCCGTGGTGTACGCGAACGGCCGGAACCCGACGCCCTGCACCAGCCCGGACACCGCGAACCGGCGGCGGACCGTCCGGGCCCGCCCGACCAGCTCCAGGCCGCGCAGCGCCTGCCCGGCCCGCTCCGCGTCGATGATCTCCACGGCGAACCCGAGATGGATCAGCACCCAGTCACCGGGCTCCGGCGGCGTCTCCAGCATGCCGATGTTGACCGGCCGGCGCGCACCGACCACGTCGACGGTGGCCAGCTGCCCGGCCGCGCCCGCCAGAATCTCCACCACCCGTCCGGGGATCCCGAGACACACCCCGGTCACCCCTGTGTCGCTGTGCTGATCAGGGCGCGGACCGTGGCGACGGCCTCGGGGACGGCGGCGGCCACCGGGGCGGAGAGGCCGATGCGCTCGCCGACGTTGGCGACCCGGCAACCCACCACATAGGTGCGGGGCAGGGCGCCGCCGAGCCGGGCCACCGCGGCCAGCACGGCGAGCGGGTCCATGGCGTGGCCGTCGAAGCCGCCCGGGCCGACGTCGGCCGGGTCCACCTCGAGGACCTCGACGGCGCCCGGAGTGCCCGGGGGCAGGGCGTCGACGAGGATCAGCGTGTCGTGGCCGTCGATGTCGTGGGCCAGGTGCAGGCCACGGATGCCGTAGTCGGCGACCCGCACCCCGTCCGGCAGCGGGCCCGCGGCCAGCCGCCGCGCCACCTCCGGCCCGAACCCGTCGTCACCCAGGAACACGTTGCCGATGCCGGCGATCAGGATCACGACACCGGCTCCAGCTCGTCCGGGGCGAAGTACAGGAAGCGGCCGTAGCCGTCGTGCAGGTCGGCGGCCGGGTCGTCGAGCAGGACGACGGCCACGTGGGTGCCGCCGTCGACGTCCGTGATCACCTCGTTGACCAGGGCGATCCGGCCGGCCAGGAACAGGTCCTGGGCGTCGGCGCGGCGGGCCGGGCGCAGCCGGACCAGGGTGCCGTGCGTGATCGTCCCGGCGTCGATGCGGGTGCCGTGCAGGCTGAGCAGCGCGTCGTCGCCGAGCGCGTCGCAGCGGTCGACGATCGCGGCGGCGCGCGGGTCGGTGGCGCGGGCCTCGATCTTCTCCTGGTCGGTCATGGTTCGCACCCTCAAGGTCAGCAGTTCGTCGATCTCGCATCCGTCGAACAGGTCGCCGGGGCTGTGCCCGGCCAGGCGCGGGTGGTCGTACAGGATGATCGGGGCGCCGAGCAGCAGCCGGGTCTCCCCGGGCGGTCCGGCCAGCACCGGCCAGCAGCGGTCCTGCCGGCAGCGGCGCGCCGCCGGGATCGGCTCGCGCACCGACACGAACTCCGCGTCGTGTGCCTCCACCATCAGGTGCGCGGCGATCAGCGAGTGCCGGGTCGCGCTTTCCTTCTCCGGTACGGGCTCCGCGTGCTCGTTCGTGACGGAGACGGTGAGCCGCAGCAGCCCGTCGTCGGCCTGTACCGAGGTGCGGACGCGGGCGGTCAGTGGCCACCGGCGGCGGACCACCCGCCCCACCGGCCGTCCGTCGCCGTCATGGACCGGTTCGACGTCCTCGCCGCCGGGCACCTCGACCGGGAACTCGGCGTCGCCGTGCACCGGCAGATCCGGCAGCGTGATCTCCCGTTCCACGGCCTCGTCCCAGCTCAGCAGGGTGGTGTCGCCGACCCGGAGACGCTCGGCCGGTTCGTGGCCGCCGCCCGCGAGCCGCCGCTGCACCTCGCGGGACTGGAGTTGCAGGAACCGCAGGCGGACCGTGACCCAGCCGGCCCCGTCCGGGGTGAGCAGGCACTGCATCGACATCTCCGGCGGCTCGGCGAACGCGGCCGGCGCCGCCCCCGGCGGCCCGAGCACCCCGAACTGCCAGCGGGACCGGTTCTTGGCGGCCCCCGCCCGGTACGGGTAGAGCAGGTAGCCCTCGTAGAGCACGGTGTCGGCGACCGCCCGCACGCTGTCCAGGCTCATGACACACCGACCCCGGCGGACTGGGTGGGGGAGTGCAGCACCTCGATCTTCTTTCCGCCGCCCAGGTACATGTGCACGCCGCACGGCAGGCACGGGTCGAAGCTGCGCACCGTACGCATGATGTCGATGCCTTTGAAGTCGTCGCGGCCGTTCTCCTCGAAGATCGGCTGGCCCTGGACGGCGTCCTCGTACGGTCCGGGGGTGCCGAAACTGTCGCGGGGGCTGCCGTTCCACGGGGTGGGCGGGTACGGGTGGTAGTTGGCGATCCGCCCGTCCCGGATGACCATGTGGTGCGACAGGGCGCCGCGGACCGCCTCCGAGAAGCCGCAGCCGATCCCCTCGTCGGGCACCTCGTAGGGCTCCCACGTGCGGGTCCGCCCGGCCCGGATCTCGGCGAGCGCCCGCTCCGCGAAGTGCAGGGCGCAGGCGGCCGCGTACGCCTGGAAGTAGGTTCTGGCCCGGTTGCGTTCCAGGGTGTTGCTCCAGCGGGGGATCCGCCACTCGAACTCGACCGGCCCTTTCAGCGCCGTCTTGGGCAGGCTGATCCGCACGCCGCTGCCGGTGGCGCGCACGTAGCCGAAGTCGACGGTCCCGGCCAGCGCGGTGCTCCAGAGCCGGGCCAGCGGGCCGCCGCCGGTGTCCAGGGCGAGGTAGTCCCGGCCGTTGAACCAGCGCGGCGACATCACCCAGCTGTACCTGCCGTCCAGGTCGCGTTTCTGCGGGCGCGGGTTGGTGTGCTGGTTCCACGGGTGGCGGCGGTCCACCGGGTTGCCCAGCGGGTCGGCCGTCACGAACATCTCCTGGTCCTCCCAGTCGTCGTAGTAGGACGAGCCGAGCAGGATCCGGATCCCCAGGTTGATCTTCACGAGGTCGGTGGTGACCAGTTTGCCGTCGACCACGATCCCGGGGGTGACGAACATCCTGCGTCCCCAGGCGGCCATGTCGGCGTACCGGAAATCGCAGTGTTCTGGATCTTGAAAGGATCCCCAGCAGGCCAGCAGCACCCGGCGCTCGCCGACGTGCTCGTAGCCGGGCAGCGCCGTGTAGAAGAAGTCGAACAGGTCGTCGTGCATCGGCACGGACCTCTTCATGAACTCGACGTAGCGCATCAGCCGGGTCAGGTAGTCGGTGATCAGCTGGGTGCTCGCCGGCGTGCCGACCCCGCCGGGGAACAGTGTGGACGGATGCGGGTGGCGGCCCTCCATGAGGCAGAACATCTCTCGGGTGAGGCGGCTGACCTGGAGTGCCTCCCGGTAGAACTCGCCGGTGAACGGGTTCAGCGAGCGCATGATGTCGCCGACCGTGCGGAAACCGTGCTCGCCGGCGTGCGGCGCGGCGGTCCGGTCGGCCAGCTCCAGCACGCCCGGGTTGGTCTCGGCGACCATCCGCTCGCAGTAGTCCACCCCGACCAGGTTCTCCTGGAAGATGTTGTGGTCGAACATGAACTCGGCCGCCTCGCCCAGGTTGACGATCCACTCGGCCAGTGCCGGCGGCTTCACCCCGTAGGCCATGTTCTGCGCGTAACAGGAGCAGGTGGCGTGGTTGTCACCGCAGATCCCGCAGATCCGGCTGGTGATGAAGTGCGCGTCGCGGGGGTCCTTGCCCTTCATGAAGACCGAGTAGCCGCGGAAGATCGAGCTGGTGCTCCGGCACTCGGCGACCACTCGTTGCTTGAAGTCGATTTTCGTGTAGATGCCGAGGCTGCCGACGATCCGGGTGATCGGATCCCAGGCCATGTCGACGAGCTCGCTCATGTCGCCTTTCCGGGCCTCACTTTGGTGTGACGCCGCTAACAGCGTTCTCCCGGCCGTGCAAGACTGTCAATCCGCGCCACCTGACCGGGGTACAGCGTCATCGAACGCGGGAGACGAGCTCCATGCACGAGCTGGCGATCGCCGAGAACATCGTCGACACGGTCTGCACCCGAGCCGCCGGACGGCCGGTGCGGCGGGTCACCGTCCGGATCGGAGCGCTCACCGCGGTCCTGCCGGACGCCATGCTGCTCTGCTGGGATCTGGCCGCCACCGGCACCGCCGCGCACGGCGCCGCCCTCGACCTCGACCTGCGCCCGGCCGTGGTGTTCTGCCGCGCCTGCCGCACCGATCAGCGGCTGCCCGACATGATCCCGCTGTGCCCGTGCGGCAGCGCCGACGTCACCGTCACCGCGGGCCGGGAGCTGCACATCGTGTCGATGGAGGTGGCCTGAGAGTGTGCTACGACGAACCGGCCGTCACGGTCACCCTCGAGGAACGGGTGCTGGCCCGCAACGACGACCTGGCGCGGGCCAACCGAGAGCTGCTGACCGGCCGCGGGATCCGGGCGATCAACCTGATGAGCTCACCGGGCTCCGGCAAGACCACGCTGCTGGAGCGGACCGTACGGGAGCTGCGGCGCCCGGTCGCGGTGATCGAGGGAGACCAGCGGACCCCGCTCGACGCCGACCGGATCCGCGCGGCCGGCGCCCCGGTGGTGCAGGTCAACACCGGGGCCGGCTGTCACCTGGACGCCGCGATGACCCGGCGGGCGCTGGACGACCTCGACCCGCCGCCCGGCTCGCTGCTGTTCGTGGAGAACGTCGGCAACCTGATCTGCCCGTCGCTGTTCGACCTCGGGGAGCACGCGCGCGTGGTGATCGTGTCGGTCACCGAGGGGGCGGACAAACCGCTCAAGTACCCGTACATGTTCGCGGTGGCCGACCTGGTCGTCATCAACAAGACCGACCTGCTGCCGTACGTGGACTTCGATGTGGACGCCTGCCGCCGGCACGTCACCGCGGTCAACCCGGGCGCGACGATCCTGACGGTCTCCGCCACCCGGGGCGACGGCCTACCGGACTGGTATGCGTGGCTGTCCGGCGGCGGATGACGATCAATTGACAGACCTTTCCGCGTACGGATGAAGCGTCTCCCGGCGCCAGACCGGCAGCAGGCCGGCGCCGAACGGCGTGTGCCGGATCCGGAGGACCCGGTCGGCGTGCAGCCGGCTGCTGAGATCCGCCGCGATGACGGGCAGGGCGGCGGTGTGGGCGACCAGGATCGGCAGCACGCCGTCGAACAGTGACCCGGCCACTATCGCGACGTTGCCGCGCAGCCAGTCCGCGCCGTGGTGGGCCGGCAGGACCATCATCCGGCGCCGGGGAAGCAGCCGGGACAGGCCGGTGATCAGGGTGTCGGCGTCGGCCCAGCCGACCACCAGCAGCAGCCGCCCCTCCGCGAGTTCGGCGATCCCGTCCAGCACCCGGGCGGCGTCGCCGTCGTTGAGCACCACGACGGTGACCGGCCCGGCCTCCTCCTGCGTGTCCCACCAGGCGCTCTCCGGCTCGCGGAAGACCGGCCCCCGGTACGGGCCCGGAACGGCGCACGGCGACGGCCGTTTCGCCGAACGCCGGTCGAGCACGTGGACACCGGTCCACCGGCCGGAATTGTGTGCCGCCAAAGCCCGGTGCGCGGAGATTCGTCGCCAGAACACTGTGTCGCTCCTAGGGATCCGTGAGACGCCGGACTGCGGCGCGGTCCTGACGCTGCCCGAGCCCGGCGCCGCGCGGCCAGACCCAAGGCTGTCCACCCACCTCTGACCGCCCCTACGGCTCGTGTTCGCCCTGTTCACAGCCTCGACCGGACAGTTCTGTCCGGGGGTTGTCACGGCGCTTGCGTCTTTCGGGTGACCGGCTGTTCGCCCGCGACCCGCAGCGTGTAACCCCGCAGCGTCTGCTCCAGCGGCACGAACACCGGCGCCGGCGGGTCCTCGGCGAACGGCCGGAACTTGTCCGGAAACCCGGGCATCGTGCAGCCGATGCAGATGCCGCCGACGTTGGGGCAGCCACCCACCCCGTTGATCCAGCCCCGCTTCGCCACGTTGCACCGCACCACCTGGCCCCAGCAGCCGACCTTCACGAGGCACGACGCCGAACCCTGCCCGGCCGCGAAGTCGCTCTGGTCGTAGAAGGAGGCCCGGTCGCATCCGGAGTGCACGGTCGACTCGAACAGCCGGCGCGGCCGCAGCTCCTCGTCCAGCTCCAGTGGCGGACCGTCGCCGGCCACGTGCGTCACCAGGTGCATCAGCGTGTCGGTGAGGTTGTCCGGCAGGGTCGGGCAGCCGGGCACGCACACCACCGGCACCCCGTCCTTGGACCGCCAGTCCCACCCCAGGTGGTCCGGGACGCCCATCGCCCCGGTCGGGTTCCCGGCCATCCCGTGGATCCCGCCGTACGCCGAGCAGGTGCCCGCCGCCATGATCGCCGACGCCCGCGGGGCCAGCCGGTCCAGCCAGTCGGCCGCGGTGATCGGCTGCCCGGTCCGCGGATCGTTGCCGAACCCGGACCAGTAGCCGGCCGTCTTGTTCGACTCGTCCGCGATCGACCCCTCGACCACCAGGACGAACGGCTCCAGCTCCCCGCGGGCCGCCCGGTGGAACCACTCCATGAACGGCGGCCCGTTCTGGAAGTCCAGGTAGGGCCAGTGCAACTCGATCGGCGGCACCCCGGGCAGCGCGCCCAGCACCAGATCCTCGATGCTCGGCTGAGTGGCCGCGGTGATCGCCACCGACTCGCCGTCGCAACTGAGCCCGCCGTTCATCCAGAGGACGTGCAGCATCGGTTCAGCGTAGGTGTGGATCCACCGGATCCGTTGTCACTCGTTCGGGTATCGCGGGTTTCCGTACCATCGGTACGTGCCGTCCCCGGATGTCGAGATCCTTCCCCTCACCGTGGTCGCGCAGGCGTTCCCGGCCCGGCCGTCGGCGCTGCCCGACGTCCGGGCCTTCCTGCGGCGGCAGCTCACCGGTACGCCGGTGTCCGACGAGGACGTGCGCCACCTCTGCGAACGGGTCGCCGACGTGCTGCTCGAAGCCGCCGGGGTGAGTCCCTCCATCCAGGTGTCGCTGCGGATCTTCCCGTCCGGCGCCGAGATCGACGTGCTCAGCTCGTCGGCCGCGCCGGCCGCCCCCATCGTGACGAAGGCGCCGCGGCAGCCGGCCCACGGAGCCCGGGTGACCGTGCCGGCGCCGGTGTCGTTCGCCGCCTGGTTCGCGGGACGGCTGCGGGCCGACGGGCTGACGCTGGAGGCGGCGGCCCGGCGCCTGGAGGTGTCCACCAAGACGGTCAGCCGGTGGGTGTCCGGTGCCACCGAGCCGCGGCTGCGCGACTTCCACCGGATCCGCTCCGCCTTCGGCGAGCCGCCGCTCTGACGCGGCCTGATGCCGGCGATCAGCACCCAGCCCAGCGGGCCCGCGCGGAAATGTCGGTGGGGTCGCGTATGCTCCGGCGCGGCGGAGTCGTAGCGCAGAGGTCGTCGCGCCTTGGCATCGAGCAGGAGGACGCCGGTTCGAATCCGGCCGGCTTCGCCGCCTGACCACCACCGCGGGGAGGCGTCGGCATGATCATTCGATGCCCGGCCATCAGCGATCCGGATCGCGGCCTGGCCGACCCGGGCGACTTCGACGGCATCCTGGGCCGCCTCGCCGCGCCCGAGCCGATCACCGCGCCCGAGGAGTTCGCCCGCGGCCTGCTCCGCCCCGACGGCCGCGTCGACCTGTGCAAACAGGGCCTCGGCCCGGAGCAGGCGGCCCGCGTCACCACCGTCGCGGCCGCCTCCCCACACCGCACCCACCTGCTGCTCGGCACCAACGGGCTCGGTGCCGACGGCGCCCGCGCGGTCGCCGGAGCGCTCACCCCCGGCCACCGGATCAGCACCCTCTACCTCGGCTGCAACCGGATCGACGCGGACGGCGCCGGCGCCCTCGCCGACCAGCTCGCCGCCGACGGCACGGTCCGCGCCCTCTGGCTCAAACGCAACCCGATCGGCGACCGGGGCGTGGCGCGGCTCGCCGCCGCACTCTCCGAGAACACCACCTTGCGTACGCTCGACCTGGTCAACACCGGTCTCACCGCCGCCGGCCTGGAACCGCTCGCCGACGCCCTCGCCGCCCGGCCGCCCGGCATGCAGCGCCTCTTCCTCGGCGGCAACGGCCTCGGCCCGGAATCGGTCGGTGTCCTCACCCGATTCGTCCGTGAGGGCGGCGTCCGCGAGCTGTTCCTCGCCGTCAACCACCTCGGCGACCGGGGTGCCGCCGCCTTGGCGGAAAACCTCTCGGGGTACGACATGACCCTCGGACTGGGTGGCAACGGCATCACCGACGTCGCCCCGATCGCCGCCGCCCTGCGCACGTGGACCGCCCTCGACCTGGCCCGGCCGCCGTCCGAGCGCGCCCTCGGCGGCCGTGCCAACGAGGTCGGCGACACCGGCGCGGCCCTGCTCGCCGAGGCCCTGCCGGGCAGCGCCCTGAAGCGGCTCGACGTGCGGTTCACCGGTGTCACCGGGCGCGGCGCCCGGCTCCTGCTCGCCGCCGGCGCCCACCTCGACCACCTGGGCCTCAACGGCGGCGTGCCCAGGCGCATGCGACGACAGGCCCCGAAGACCAGCACCCCACCGCACGAGGACATCAACGCGATCGTGAGCGTCTACCGTTGACGCACCAGCCCTTCCGAAGCCGGTCCCGTCGCCCCCGCTCCGTCCGTCCACCATGCTGCCCGGCTGGCTCCCAGCGCTCTCTCAGCGGTGCTGAGACAGCACCGCCGGCCGGCTGGACGAGATCAGCCGCTGTCCGGACAGCCCCTCGTCCGGTCTGTTCCCCAGCCGGCCGGGGCGGCGGGGCGAGGAGTGGGTCGTCCGGCCCTGTCCGTTCTCCGGCCACTGTGCACTGTGGTCGATCGCACCCGGCCGGCCGGACAAGACCGGCTGCCGTCCGGACCGTCCCGTCTTCCGGGACGTTGCCGGGGCGGTGGCGGGATGAGTGGGTGGTTCGGTCCGTTTTCGGGGCTGGCCGGGGCGGCGGCCGGATGAGGGGCTCGTTCGGTTCGTCTCCGGGCCGGCCGGGGCGCGTGGAGGTGGTGCGATGAGCGGGACCCTGACCGAGTGGGCGCGGATCCGTCGCTACGCGGTGCCGGAGTGGATGATCGCCGAGTCCACCGAGGCTCGCGGCCGCGGCGACTGGCGGGCCGCGTGTGCGGCCGCCCGGATCGACGTCGACCTCGACGACGAGGGCGCCGAGCTGGCCCGCCATCTCGCGCCCGACCTGCTGCGCTGGCACCTGCCCCGGGCACTCGGGGGCTATACGACGCTCGCCAACCAGCGCCAGTACGTACTGGTTCCGGACGGTCCGGTCGATCAGGACACGCTCACCCTGGTGGTCGACTCGCCGGTGTCGCTGATCGGATCGCAGCGGCTCACCCTGACGGCGGTGCGTGGCGCCCACCTCGGGCAGGAGAGCTACCTTCCGCTGCCCACCTACCTGTGGGACGCCCGCCACGCCGGTGAGCTGCGGTTCGCGCTGGGCGGTTCGGCGGAGCGGATGCCCGGGTTCACGCCGGCCGGCGACCCGCTGCCCGATGCCGAACTCGGGACCTGGGGCGACGCACCGGCGCTGGCCGAGCGGGTGCGGCTGGCACCCACCCTGGCCGCGGCGTTCACCACGGCCGGGCTCCTGGTCACCGACGACGAGGGGGAGGGCTGGGCGCGCCAGAGCGACCTTCCGGCCGTCGATTCGCTGCGGGTGGCGTTCGACGCGCGGCAGCTCACCGCCAAGTACGGGCAGAACACCTGGGCGCTGTGGGCCGACTATCGGTGGTACCTGCGGGTGACGGTCGGCGACGAGCGGATCCGGGTGGCTTGGAAGAAGTCCGATCGCGGCTGGTCCGACCCGATGCGGCACGCCCCGCGCCTGCACCGCGACCTGACCCGGTATTCGCCCGACCTCGACCTGGTCCGGGCGGGCCGGCTCACGCCCGCCGCCCTGCATCCGCTCGTCCGGGCCGCGCTGTTCCCGGCCTACTCCTCGGGCGTTGCGGCCGTCGCCTCGGCGGGTGTTCCGGAAGCCGTTTCGTCTGCCGCCTCGGCGGGTGTTTCGGAAGCTGGTTCGTCCGCGGTTTCGGTGGGTGATTCGGAAGCCGTTTCGTCTGCCGCCTCGGCGGGTGTTTCGGAAGCGGGTTCGTCCGCGGTTTCGGTGGGCGTTTCGGAAGCCGTTTCGTCTGCCGCTGCGGCGGGTGATTCGGGAGCCGGTTCGTCCGCTGTTTCGGTGGGTGATTCGTCTCGGTCGTCGGCTGGGGCGGATGTCATTCGGGTGCGTTGCGGGGGTGAGTGGCACCGGGTCGAGCTGAGCGATGGCCGGTTCGAGCTGCCGGCGCACAGTGCGGAGGAGCGGCAGCGGGAACGCGCCATGCGGGCCTTCGGTGGTGCGGTGACCGGCTGCTTCGCGGCCGAGCAGGCCTGGCGTGGCACCGGCGGCCGCCTTCCGAAACGGATCCGTGCCCACCGCAAGGACCTGTGGCTGCGCATGATCCACGGCGGCACTCGGGTCGTCCTCGAACTGCTCGACGCCGGGATGGACCCGCACCTGCGGGACAGCCGTGGCCGCACCCTGATGCACCGGGTCCGCTCCTTCGACCACGCCCGCCTGCTGCCCCGGCTGGTCGCCGAGGGGCTCGACGTCAACGCCAAGGACCTGGAGGGCAGCACACCGCTCTACCTTGCGGTGGTGCACCGGTGGCCGGCCGACCTGGTCCGGGCTCTGGCGGACGCCGGCGCCGACCCGCACCTGCCCAACCAGGACGACATGTCGGTGATCGACTACGTCGACGACGTGCTGGACTACTTCGAGGACCTCCCACCCGACTTTCTGGCCGCCGTCGAGTACGTCCGCGGGAAAGCGTGACCGACCTTCCACAGTGGCGGCGGATCCGGGCCTACGGCGTACCGGAGAGAATGATCGAGGAATGCGCCGCGGCACGGGCGAAAGGCGACTGGCAGGCCGCGTGCGTGGCCGGTGAGATCGACGTCGTCCCCGGGCCGGAGCGCCTTCCCGAGGAGCTGCTCGCCGGATTCGCTCCCGATCTGGTGCGCTGGCATCTGCCGCGGGCACTCGGTGGGCACACCACGCTGGCCACCGGTCTCGAGTATGTGCTGGCTCCGGACGGTCCGGTCGGCCCGGACACCGTCGTGCTCCGGCTGACCGCGCCCGCGTCGGTGCTCGGGTCGCAGCGGCTGCGGCTCGGCGCCGCCCGGATGGGTGACCTCGACGAGCCCACGGTCGTCCGGCTCGCGCCGTGGCAGTGGGACGTCCGGCGGGCCGGTGAGCTGCGGGCCGCGGTCGGCGGTGACGAGCGGCGGGTCCCGCGGTTCGGGCCGGCCGGGGACCGGCTCCCGCCGGCCCAACTGGGGCGGCGCGCCGACCGGCCGGGGCAGGCCGAGCGGGTCCTGCTGGACCGGGGCACCCCGGCGGCGTGGGACGCGGCCGGGATCGTCGTGGACGGCGACTTCAAGGACCCCTTTTTCGGCCGGGCCGTCGACCGGCTCCGCCGCACGGCCGCGGCCATCGATCCGCTGCGGCTGCGCCTCGAGGTCCGGCGGCTCGCCGCACAGTTCGGCGAGCCGTCGTGGGCGTTGTGGTACGACCGGTCGCGGGCGCTGCGGATCGACGTCGACGGGGACGCTGTCCAGGCGACGGTGGTCGAGGCGAACTGGTGGGAGCAAACGGCGCCGATCCGCCTGCTGCCGCGCCTGCATCCCGCGCTGCTGCGCTCGCCGGTCGACCTCGACCTGGTCTGGAATGGACTGCTCACACCGTTTCAACTGCATCCCATCGTACGGTCGGCGTTGTTTCCGATGATCGGCCCCTCGCCTGCCGGAACCGCTCCGCTCACCTCATCCTCTTTATCGCCGCGAGGAGCGCCCGCGTCTCATCCCTTCTCGCGGGTGGAAGCGGTCCGGGTGCGGTGTGGCGGGCGGTGGCATGCGGTGGAGAGCCGCGACGGGCGTCTCGTTCTGCTCTCCCACGACGGTGCCGAGCGGCGGCGGGAACGGGCCATGCGGGCCTTCGGCGGGGCGGTGACCGGGTGTTTCGCCGTCGAACAGGCGTGGACCGGGAATACCGGGCGGCTGCCGCGACGGCTGCGCGCCGTACGCGATGATCTTTGGCTTCGGATGGTGCACGGTGGAAGCCGGGTGGTCTTCGAACTGCTCGACGCCGGGATGGACCCCGGTCTGCGCGACGGGCGCGGTCGTGGCCTGATGCATCTGCTCCGCTCCTTCGACCATGAGCGTCTGCTGCCGCGGCTGCTGGCGGCGGGGGCCGACGTCGACGCCCCCGACCGGGAGGGCAACACGCCGCTCGCCACCGGTGTCGCCCAGGGCTGGCCGCTCGGCCTGATCGAGGCGCTGGTCGCGGCCGGGGCGGATCCCGGTTGCCGGGCGTACAACCACAAGGACCTCACCCTTCTCGAAGCCATCGGTCTCCAGGATCAGATGCGGTCCGAACCCCGGCCCGCGGAGGCGCTCGCCGTGATCGACTTCCTCAGGAGGCACGGAGGTGCGTTCGCGACGGAGTCGTAGCGCAGAGGTTCGACGCGCTGGGAGGACCCGCCGAAAATGTCGGTGGGTCGCCGTATGCTCCGGCGCGGCGGAGTCGTAGCGCAGAGGTCGTCGCGCCGGGAAGACATTCAGGAAGACGCCGGTTCGAATCCGGTCGGCTCCGCCACCTCAGCAACGACACGGGGGTGGACCGATTTCTGCTCTGGGAGACTGGCGGCTCGTCCGCCGCTACGCGGTCCCCGACTGGATGATCGCCGAGTGCGCGGCGGCCCGGGAGCGCGGCGACTGGCGGGCCGCCTGCGCCGCGGCCCGGATCGACGTCGCGTTCACCGACGCCGGGCCGGTCGCCGGCCTGCTCGCCGGTTTCGCGCCCGACCTGCTGCGCTGGCATCTGCCACGGTCGTCCAGCGGAAACGCCGCTCTCGCCACCGGGATGCGGTTCCTGCTGGCCCCCGATCGGCCGATCACACCGGACACCTGGGTCCTCGTGGTGCGCTCGCCCCGGTGGGTGACCGGGACCCAGCGGCTCACCCTCGAAGCGGCCCGTGCCGGGGATCTGGAGGAGGGGCCGGTCTTCCCGCTTCCGCCCCATCTGTGGGACGCCCGCCGATCCGCCGAGCTGCGTGCGCCGGCGGCGGGTGACACAGCCGATCTCCCGGCGGTGGCCCCGACCGCGCGACCACGCGGGGCCGGGACGATCGATCTGTGGGCCTCGGCCGGGTGGTTGATCGACCAGGCGGACGCCCGATCCTGGCCCCGGGCCGATCGGGCCACCTTGGACGGGATGGATCCGTGGACGGCCGCGCGCACGCTGCGGTGGATCGCCGACCGATTCCGGGGCTGGTCCTTTCCGGTACGGGCGGACGGTCACCCGCGGTCGCCGGTGCGCCATGTCCGGCTCGAGGTGGCCGGGAAGCGGAACGGGATCACCAGGTCCCTGCTGGACCCACCGCAGCCGGGGATGACGCCGGCGCGACCATCCCTGCATCCGGTGCTGCTGCGGCGGCCGGTGGAGATCGGCCTGGTCGCGCGGGGGCGGATCGCGGTTCGGGAGGTGCATCCGCTGGTCCGGGCGGCGCTGTTCCCGGATGCTCCGGCCGGTTCCGTGCCGCCTCGGCGGCACGCCCACGACGTCCGGGTCAGGGTTCGCTGCGGTGGGCGGTGGCACTGGGTCGGTCTTCGCGGCAACGATCTCGACCTGCTCGAGCACACCGACGCCGACCGGATGCGGGAACAGGCGCTCCGCGCCTTCGGCGGGTCACTCGCCGGATGCTTCCGGGCCGAATCGGCGTGGTACGGCGGGGACGGCGCCGTGCCACGCGGCCTCCTCGAGCACCGGCGCGACCTGTGGCGGCGGATGGAGCACGGCGGCAGCCGGGTGGTGCTCGCCATGCTCGACGCGGGGCTCGACCCGCACCTCCGCGACGGTCAAGGGCGGACCCTGCTGCACCGGATCCACCTGTTCGACCACACCGAGTTGCTGCCCCGGCTGCTCGCCGCGGGCCTCGACGTCAACGCCGTCAGCCGGCGGGGCTGGACGCCGATGTGCGAGGCGCTGGTCCACTCCGCTCCGGCTGAGCTGCTCCAGGCGTTGAACGCGGCCGGCGCGTACCCTCAGCTCTCCCTGACCGACCCGGCCGAGTGGGCCGCCCCGCCGCCCTGACGCCCCGCAAATGCCGGCGGAAATGTCGTAGGGCTCGCGTATGCTCCGGCGCGGCGAGGTCGTAGCGCAGAGGTCGTCGCGCCCGGCATCAACCGGGAGGACGCCGGTTCGACTCCGGTCGGCCTCGCCACCTGGCAGAACCGATCGGGGGAGGGCACCGGAATGATCCGGACGAGTCATCGGTCCGGGGTGTCCCGGTGAGCCGTCGTCACGATCCGCTGGAGCTGTCCGATTGGGAGCGGGTCCGGCGATATGCGGTCCCCGGCTGGATGATCGCCGAGTGCGCCGCGGCCCGCGAGCGCGGCGACTGGCGGGCGGCCTGCGAGGCGGCGCTGTTCGACGTCGCCGTCGACGATCCCGCGCCGGTCGCCGATCTGCTCGCCGGGTTCGCGCCGGACCTGCTGCGATGGCACCTTCCGCGGACACTCGGCGGCTCGGTCCATGTCAGAGGGTGGCGGACCTATCTGCTGGCCGGTGACGGGCCGATCGGGCCGGACACCATGGTCCTGCTCGTCCGGACGCCGGACGTCCAATGCGGGGCGAACAGAATGAGCCTCGAAGCGGTGCGGGCCGACGACCTCGGGGGCCGCCCGGTTCACCCGCTTCCGCCGTGGCTGTGGGATGCCCGCCGGGCCGCCGACCTGCCGACCGTCATGCCCACCGAGCCGACGACCGACAGGGCCGCCCTGGCCGAGCGATGGACCGCGGCCGGCTGGGAGCTCGACGATGGCGGGTTCGGCTCGTGGCAGTCATGGCATGTCGCGCTGCTGCGCGGGATCGACCCGGTGCTCGCCGCCCGGGAGCTGCGGCGGATCCCCGCGCAGTTCGGCCACCGGTCGTGGGAGGTGCAGGGCCGGTGGGATGCCAGCCAGGTACGCCTGGAGAGTTCCGGGGACCGGCTCCGGGTCACCACGTCGACGAAAGCGGCCGCCGGCACCGATGCGGTGAAACTGCGGCTGCTGGCCGAGGCGCTGCAGCCGCCGATCGACCTGGCGCTGATTCGATCCGGTCAGGTCGATCCCGCCGACCTCCATCCCCTGGTCCGCGCGGCGCTGGCGCCCGCGGCGACCGGCGAGCTCGACACCTCCGTCCTGCCGGCCGTGTTCACCGAGGAGCGGGTTTTCCGGGTCCGTTGCCGCGGGGTGTGGCACTGGGTGGCCGTCCGCGCCGGCCGGCTCGAGCTGTCCGAGCACAGCGAGGCCGAGCGGCAGCGGGAGCTGTCCCTGCGGGCGTTCGGCGGTGAGATCAGCGGCTGTTTCGCCGCCGACCTGGCCTGGCGAGGGCAGGCGAAATGGCTGCCGAGGGCGCTGCGCGACTACCGCAAGGACCTGTGGCTCCGGCTGGAGTTCGGCGGCTCGCGCGTGGTCGTCGCGGCCCTCGACGCCGGCCTCGAACCACGGCTGCGGGACGGCGGCGGCCGGACCCTCGTGCACCTGCTCGGCGCCTTCGGCGACCCGGCGGTGCTGGCCCGGCTCCTCGCCGCGGGCCTCGACGTGAACGCGCGCGACCGGCAGGGCGTCACCCCGCTGTACGAGGCGGTGCTCTGGCGCTGGCCGCTACACCTGATCGTCGCTCTGGTCGAGGCGGGCGCCCGCCCTCGGATGGAGGCGCAGGGCGTCTCGCCGATCCGGTTCCTGGAAAGGCTCCGGCCACGGGACCTCACACCCGACCGCGCCGCCGTACTCAACTACCTCAAGGAGAAGGCATGACGACCGGGCTCGACGCCGCCGACGAACTGCTGCGCCAGATCAGGGTCACGCGGACCGAGCCGGTCACCGACCACCGGGCCGCGGCGCTGGCCCTGTGCGTGGCCGCGAACCTTCCGGTGCTGCTCTGGGGCGAGCCGGGCATCGGCAAGTCGGCGACCCTCGCCCAGCTCGCCGAGGGCCTGGACGCGCCGATGGAGACGGTCATCGCCAGCGTGCACGAGCCGTCCGACTTCGCCGGCCTGCCCATCGTCGGCGACGACCCGGCCGTTCAGGGTGTGCCGATGGCGCCACCCGACTGGGCGGTCCGGCTCGCCCGGCACGGACGCGGCCTGCTCTTCTTCGACGAACTGTCGTCGGCGCCGCCGGCCGTGCAGGCCGCCCTGCTCCGGGTGGTGCTGGAGCGGCGGGTCGGCAGCCTCGTCCTCCCCGACGAGGTGCGGATCGTGGCCGCCGCGAACCCGCCGTCCAGCGCCGCCGACGGCTGGCATCTCAGCCCGCCGCTGGCCAACCGGTTCGTTCACCTGCACTGGGCGCACGATCCACGGGTCGTCGCGCGAGGACTGTCCGGTGTGTGGCCACGGATCGAAGTGCCGGCCGTGTCGCTGGACCGGGCGCCCAGCGCGCTGGCACGGGCCCGCGGTGTGATCGCCGGCTTCCTGACCGCCCGCCCCGGGCTCACCCACCACCTGCCCACCGACGCCGAGGCGCGCGGCGGCGCCTGGCCCTCCCCACGGACCTGGGACATGGCCTTGCGCCTGCTGGTCTTCCACTTCTGCGCCGGCGCCGGGCGGGAGGCGCTGGCCACCGCGATCATCGGCGCGGTCGGTGACGGTCCCGGCCTGGAGCTGACCACCTACCTGGACGAGCTGGACCTGCCCGACCCGGAGCGGGTGCTCGCCAACCCGGCCGCGTTCGCCCTGCCCGACCGGGGTGACCGCCAGCTGGCGTTGCTCACCGCGGTGGTGGCCGCCATCGAGGCCTCGGTGACCCGGGACCGCTGGGAGGCGGGCTGGACCGTGCTCGCGAAGGCCGTCGACGCCGGGGTGCCCGATGTGGCCGCCCGGGCCGCGTTCGACCTGGCCCGCATGCGGGACCCGAAGTGGCCGGTCCCGTCGTCGATCGACGCCTTCCTGGACGTCCTCACCGCTTCCGGGATGCTGAGTGGCGCCTGACCCGAACCCCGCCGCCCCGGCGCCGGCCGGCGGGGTGGTGCCCGGGCTTGACCCGGTTGTTCCTGCGCAGGTTGTTCCCGCGTCGGCTGTTCCCGCGCTGGGTCATCCGGCGGCGGGTCGTCCGGTGGCGTCCGGCACGGGCGAAGACACCGGTGAGCCGGCCGGGCGGGAATCCTCGGGGCGGGAGCGGGCCGGGGAGGCGGCGCGGCGGCTGGACCGGACGAAGCTGCTGGCCGCGCGGCTCAAAGCGGCCGGCAGCCAGCCCTATCTGGCGTCCGCGCTCTACAGCCTGACCGTGGTGCCGAGCATCGACGTCCCCACGATGGGTGTGGACAGGCACTGGCGCTGCTATGTGAATCCGGGGTTCGTCGAGGCCACGCCGGTCCACGAGCTCGCCGCCGTCTGGGTGCACGAGGTCGCCCACCTGCTGCGCGACCATCACGCGCGAGCCGCGCTGCTCGTACCCGAATACCGGCACGATCACCGGCGGGTCAACATCGCCCAGGACTGCGAGATCAACGACGATCTGTCGTCGCTGCCGTCGGGCGCCATGCGGCCGGAGATGTTCGGCCTGCCCGAGGGGCAGCTGTTCGAGCAGTACCTTCCCGGCATCCCGGCGGGTCACCGGCACCACGAGTGCGGATCCGGCGCGCACGGCCGGCCGCAGCCCTGGGAGTCGTCGGACGCCGCCCGGGTCAGCCCGGTCGAGGCCGCCGCGATCCGCCGGCAGACCGCGCAGGAGCTGCGGGCCCAGGCCAAGGCCCGGGGCCGGATCCCGGCGGGGTGGCGCCGCTGGGCGGACGAGATCCTGGAACCCACCGTCGACTGGCGGCGGGCACTCACCGGCGCCGTCCGGGAGGCCGCGTCCTGGGCTTCCGGGGCGGTCGACTACACCTATCAGCGCCCGTCCCGGCGTGGGGCGGCCGTTCCCCGTGTGGTGCTGCCCAGCCTGCGCCGCCCGATGCCGCGGGTGGCGGTGGTCGTCGACACCTCCGGTTCGATGGGCGACGACGAACTCCGCGCGGTGCTGGGCGAGGTCGCCGGGGTGCTCCGGGCGGTCGGCATCGGCCGTAACCGGGTCGCCGTGCTGGCCTGTGACGCCGACGTGCACGCGGTGCGCCGGGCCGCCACGGTCGGTGACGTCGTCCTGGCCGGGGGTGGAGGCACCGACATGCGGGTCGGTATCGAGCAGGCGCTGAAAGGGCCGGAACGACCACACATCGTCATCGTCCTGACGGACGGCTACACCCCGTGGCCGGAAGTCCAGCCCGGCCAGGTCCGGGTCATCGCCGGAGTGATCGGCGAGGGCGGCGACGACCCACCGTCCTGGATCGAGACGATCCGCATCCCGCTGGAGGCGGCCGCCCCCGCCCAGTGACGGCGGGCCGCTCCCGTGCGGTGACGGCGGGCCGCTCTCGTGCGGTGACGGCGGGCCGCTTCCGTGCGGTGACGGCGGGCCGCTCTCGTGCGGTGACGGCGGGCCGCTGTCGCGGCCGTGAGTGGGGCTTTCGCTTTGTGGAGAGTGGGACGTTCCACGGCCCGGCGGCGCTGGGCTGTGGGTAGCGCCTACCATCGCGGGATGCTCAGGCGTCGATGGATCATCGCGGGGGTCGTCATCGGGGTGCTCGGCCTGTCGGTCGCTGGGGTGGCGGTGGCCGCGCCCGCGGTGACGGCGGTCGCCTGTCCGCAGTGCTACGGCCTGACCTCCCTGGGCGACGGCGTCTATGCCGAGGTCGGCGACGACACGGCGGGGGACGCCTACCGGCGGATGATCGAGGCGGCGAATCAGCGTGTCGCCGGCTTCTACGGCGGCCGCACATCGAGCCCACGGGTCCTGATCTGCGCGACCACCGAGTGCTACCACCGCATCGGTGGCGGCGCGGAGAAGGGGCGAGCCCTGCGTACCTGGGCCCTGATGCTCTCCCCAGCCGGCGCGGACGAGACCATCGCGGCGCACGAGCTGGCGCACACCGAGCTGCGGCAGCGGCTGGGTGACGCCATCGGGCAGGTGCCGTACTGGTTCAACGAGGGCCTGGCGGTGCTGGTCTCCGGTGATGTCCGGTATCTGAGGGCTGAAGGAGAGGCCGACCGCTGCCGGATGCCCTACGACGAGGCCGTCCGGGTGGTCGAGGAGAGCCGCGACCAGGCCACCGAGCGCACCTACATGCAAGCCGCCTGCGTGGTCAGCCGCTGGGCCGGTGCACGGGGCGGACCGGCCGCCGTGTCGGGGCTGATCGACGATCTGCGCGCCGGGAAGTCCTTCCCGGACCTGGTACGGGTCTGACCGCGGATCAGCCGGCGAGCGACAGCAGCCCGATTCTCGGCGCGCTGAGCCGGCCAGGCCGCCTCGTGGACGTTGCGTGACGTTGCCGTGTGGGCGTTGCGTGACGTTGTCGCGGGGCGTTGCTGTGTGGGCGTTGCGTGACGTTGTCGCGGGGCGTTGCTGTGTGGGCGTTGCGTGACGTTGTCGCGGGGCGTTGCTGTGTGGGCGTTGCGTGACGTTGTCGTGTGGGCGTTGCGTGACGTTGTCGTGTGGGCGTTGCGCGACGCCTTCGCCCGGTGTTGAGCAGGCGTAATAGGGTCGGCGGATGCGTGCTCCGATCCCGTCCCTGCTGGTCGCCCCGATGGCCGGCGGCCCGTCCACCCCCGCTCTGGTGATCGCCGCCGGGCGGGCCGGCGCTCTCGGTCTTCTGGCGGCCGGGTACAAGACCCCGGAGGCGGTGGAGGACGAGCTGCGCGCGGTGCGGTCCGCGGGGATCGGGTACGGGCTGAACATCTTCGTCCCGTCGCGCCCACCGTCCGACATCGCTGCCCTGGAGCGCTACCGTCGCCTGCTTCAGGCCGAGGCCGACCGGTACGGGGTGGACCTGCCCCCGCTGCGCCTGCGCGACGACGACCACTTCGACGCCAAGGTGGACCTCGCCACCGCGTACGCGCCGTCGCTGGTCAGCTTCACGTTCGGCGTACCGGATCGGATCGTGGTGGCCGCGTTGCAGGCTGCCGGAAGCCTCGTCGCGGTGACCGTGACGTCCGCGGCGGAAGCCGCACCGGCGTTGGCCGTGGCCCCGGACCTGCTGATCGCCCAGGCCGGTACGGCGGGCGGCCACGCCTCCACGACCAGCCCGGCCGGCTATCGGGGTGCCACGACGGCCCCGGAGATTCTGGCCGCGATTCGTTCGGTGACGGATGTGCCGGTGATCGTGGCCGGTGGCGCCGGATCCGCCGGGGATGTGCGCGGCCTGCTGTCGGCGGGTGCGGCCGCGGTGCAGGCGGGCACCGTGTTCCTGCTGGCGGAGGAGGCCGGCACCCGGCCGGCGCAGCGTGCCGCCATGCTTTCCGCGGGCGCCCACGAGACGGTGGTGACCCGGGCGTTCACCGGGCAGCCGGCGCGGGCGCTGCGTAACAGGTTCACCGACGAGTACTCGGCCGTCGCTCCGGTGGGCTATCCGGCCGTACACCATCTGACCGCGCCGATCCGGGCGGCGGCCGCCGAGCAGGGTGACCCGGGGGCGCTCAACCTGTGGGCCGGCACCGGTTTCGCGGCGGCCCGCCCGGCCCCAGCTGCGGAGATCATCGAGTCGTTAAGTTAATCGAGTAGGCGATCCTTGATGAGGAAAAATCGCGCGATGAGCTCGGCTCTCTTCACAAGAAGTTAATCTATGTTTACCGTCACGGCATGGACGACGGTCTCTTCGATGACGCCGCTGTCATTCGGCGGGTGGCCGAGAGGGGCTCCTGCTCGCCGGCGGCGGCCGCGCCACGCTCCTGCAGATCGCACACCCGGGCGTCGCCGCGGGCGTGTACGACCACAGCGACTTCGCCGAGCGCCCCCTCGACCGGCTGCGCACCACGATGAGCTACATCTTCGGCGTGCTCTTCGGCACCGTCGACGAGGGCCGCGCCATCAGCCGCGCCGTGGCCGGGATGCACCGCAGGGTGACCGGCCCCGGCTACCACGCCGACGACCCCGATCTCCAGGTCTGGGTCAACGCCACCCTCTACGACACCGCGATCCTGCTCTACCAGCGGATTTTCGGCCCGCTCAGCCCGGCCGAGCTGGACGAGTGCTTCCACCAGTACGCGGTGCTCGCCACCTCGATCGGCTGCCCCGAGGACGCCTGGCCCGCCGACCGTGCCACCTTCGGCGCGTACTGGCAGCACACCGTCACCACGCTCCAGGTCAGCGACCAGGCCCGGGAGATCGCGGCCGCGCTCATGAGACCGACGAACATCCCGGCCGTGCTGCGCCCCGCGAAGCCGCTGAACCGCCTGGTCACCATCGGCCTGCTGCCGGAGCCGATCCGGGCCGGATTCGGCTACACCTGGTCACCGGGCCGGCAGCGGATCCTCGACGCGTTCCTCGCCACCACCAAGGTCGTCTACCCGCGCCTGCCCCTGCGGCTGCGCGACACGGTGAAGGACTACTACCTCGACGACCTGCGACGACGGCTGGCCCGGCGGCGCAACCCCCGGACCGCCGGCGGCCGATAGGACAGCCGCGGAATGAACGCAGGCGAGATCTCGCTCAAGGTCGGGACCGGTTCCGGGGGTGTCCGGCGCGGCGGGCCGGTTCGGCCTCGAGGCCGGGTCTCTCAAAACCGAGGACGTACGCAGTACGGCGTGGCCGGCTACCGGCGCCACCATCGAGCTCGCCGGTGACCTGGAGGTCGACGTGACGTCCGGTGTGGATGAATGCTTCTGACCGGCCTCCGCCAGTTCGGTGCCCGCGTGGACGAACGGGTCCCCGCCCGGCCGGTCGAGATCACCGCCGATCTGAACCCACCTGGCTGCCCCCGAACATTCGGCTGCCCGCCGTTTCGGGCAACGACGTCAAGGCCGCCAGGTCTCGCAGGCTGCTTTCCGCTTTGGCGCTATGGATGCGGACAGTCGTCTTTGCCTACGATCGGTGATCCGTGCGCGCCGGTGGTCGCAACCTCGTAGGGGATAGTGCCCCGAGTGTTGCGAACATACGCTTCTCTGATGTTGTGCAGGCACATCAGTGACTCTCCGCCGCTGTCGATGACGCCATTGTCGTCGAAGTGAATCGGGCCGCTGACACCCTCGAACGCCTGTTGCCTGTTGCGTTCCATGATTTCGGTGTGAATTCCGGCCCCGGTGATCTCCTTGACCCCGGCGACGGTTTGGCGGGCGACGGAATCCAGCATGATGTTGATGATGTCGAACGCGGGCCCCGTCCGGACGCCCAGCGGCTTGACGTCGGTCGCGTCCTGGCATCGACCGAGCACCTGCTTGACGGCCTCCAGGAAGAACTGCAGGTTGCCGGGATTCTTCGGTTTGCAGGTGGCCGATGCGACGCCGTTGCTGCTGAAGACGAAAGGATAGTCACTGGGGGCGACGTCCCGGCCGTTGGTCTCAGGATCGCCGACGACATATCGGGAGGTGTTTCCGGCGCCCACCAGGATGGGCAGGTTTCCCTTTCGGCAGGTCCGGTAGACTTCTTTCAAGAATCCGTCGAATTCGGTGTACCGGCCGCCGTAGAAAACGATCCCGTCATATCGATCGTGGCACCAATCCCGAAGATCGAACCCGGTGGCCCCCCATTGCCTCTCCTGGTAGCCATCGCCGAATTCCTTGCGGAGCCCGGCGCGGAAATCGTCCACGTACAGGTCCGCGTTCTTCGGGGTCGGCGGAGGGTTGCCGATGGTATAGATGTTGATAATACTGCCGAGTCCGAGGTGCTTCGCATAGGAACGGATCAGTCGAGACTGCTCCCGGGTCGTGGTCTGTAGCTGGAGAAAGCGTGTCATCCCTTCGCCGAGACGGTCGGCGGCGCCAGTGGAGGTCAATACCAGGAGCCCGTACGACTGCAGCTCTTGCATTGCCGTCCGCGTTGAGGTGCGGCTGTCCATGGCGACGAGGACGGCGGTGACAGTGGGGTCACTCTGGGCGAGTTCTTTGATTTTCGGCAAGAGGATGTCGACATGTTCTCCCCCCTGGCCGGCGTTCGCCACCACCACCTCCAGGAGCGGCCTGGACGGCGTGTCCTTTCCGTTTTTCAAAGCCAGGTGCTGGGCGATCGCAATGCCTTCCATCGCCTCCCGCTCGGCCGGATACCGCTCGTCGGCCGGTAGTTTCAACTTCGTGGTCAGCGCGGTCATCATGACCAGCCGCACGCGGGGGTTGGGCCACCCCTCCTTCGCCATCCGTTCGACCTCGCGGTTGTACCGGAAGATCCGGCTCTGCGCCTCGGGCAAGGCCTTTCCGGAGCCGAACATCAGGTCCTCGCCATCGCTGTATCCGATGCATTGGCCGGTCGCGTCTTCGCCGTCCCTGGAGATCACGACACTGAACCGGTCCGGCGAGTTGTTCTGACCGCACGCTGCGGGTGGTGGCTCCGGCGCCACGTTCAGCATGGCCGACGGGGAAGGGGTGACAGGTCTTTTCGCGGTGAAACGATCGGCTATCGCGAAGCCGTCGGCGACCCAGCTGATCACGCCACCGGAAGCCACCACGAGGCTCACAACGGCGAGTTTCGTCAGAAGATCCCACTTCGACCATCGGGCACCAATCGACTCCCGGGGAGGGCGCGTCCATTGTTGATCGGTGCGCATATCCGAATCACCACTGTCGGTCACAGCGATACCTTAGCCAGCCAGGCGAGTCGTCCTATTGATCAGTTCTGGAACCGAGTGCGAATCCCCCATAAGTGATGTCCCGCCACGGATAAATGTCACCCCGGGCCGCAATCTGAATACGTTGCGTCACTTTCGATCGTGTTCATATTCGCAATCCGAGGTCGCTTCGGATAATGGTCGGTTTGACGGGCGGCACCCCGATCAACCCGAATTTCGTGGCCGGCCCGGCGTTTTTGGAACGTAGTTCGGCACGTCCAGCCGAGCGGGTCTCCGATTCTGTCGGTGGTGCTTGCTACGGTGCCCCGGTGAGTGACGCGTACACCGTCTTCTGGCCGCAGGACCGCTGGCGGCGTGCGCTGGGCATGCACCGGCCGCTCGAGGTCATGTTCGGCGGCCCGCATGTGTCCGAGCCGAGTTTCCGGCGGGCGAAGGTCGCTGCCGGTGACCTGCTCTACCCCATCGGCGTGCACAGCCGGGTCCTGTTCGTCTTCGGGCGGATGCGAGTGCGGGAGATCGTGGACGCTGACCGTGATCGGCTGGAGGAGTTCTACGAACGATTTCGCCCTTGGCGGTTCCTGGCGGCGACCTGCACGAACGAGGTGGTGCTCGGCGAGGAGGGCACCATGGTGCACAGCGGACGAGCGATCCCGGGCGAGATGCTGAAGACGCTCACCTACCTGCCGCGCCGAGGTCCGCGCCCGATCAAGCATGTCAGCGCGGACGGCCTACTCACGAGCGCGATCAGTGTTCAGGGAACCTACCGCCTGGCCGCGGCGTCGGCCGTCGATCTTGATGCTGTGCTGGATCGCTCATCACCCCTCATCTCCACCGTTCCGCCCCCGCGTCCCGGTTCGGCCGGCTCAGGCATCGGAACCCTGTTCTAGAATCCGCGCCATGGTTCGATATTCGAGCCTTCTTGGTGTCGTTGATTCAAATGAAAAGAGCGTTCCTGGTGCCAGATATCCGGCACGGAATTGAACCGGGAAAACCCTGGCGGCAGGATCGCCGTGATCAGCGGCGGCGGTCACCGTCAGGATGGGCCCGGAACCAGCGGTGGCGCCATGACGTCTCAGGGCGGTGACGATGATGCGACTTCGGCTCTCCTCGGTCCTGGTGTCGGCGACTCTGATGTCAGCCTGTACGACCTCGGCCCATCCATCCGCGGCAAGCTCCGGTGGGGACTTCCGGACCGAAGCCAGTTCACCGGCGAAGTCGAGCGCCCCCGGCGAAGCCGCTGCTGTCTGGTTCCTCGAGCCGGGCCAGAGCCTGGCGACATCATCCACGAGGTTCACCGCACTGGTTTCACGGTTGGAGTGCAACAGTGGGATCACGGGTCAGGTCCTGGCACCGAGGATCGACATACGCGAGTCGGAGGTCGTCGTGACGTTCACGGTCGCGCCGATGCAGCCGGCCGCGGCGACGTGTCCCGGCAACGATCAGGTTCCCTACGACGTCGATCTCGGTGGACCCCTCCAGGGCAGGGCACTTGTCGATGGTCAGTGCCGGCCCGGCGGGGACGCCGTCGGCACATCATTCTGCGTTCCGGACGCCACCCGCTTCCGGCCTTGACGCCCGACCCTCGCCTGACCGGTCAGGGAACCGGACGATGCCGGAGGGCATCGTCCGGTTGCTGTCAGCTGACGGTGAGCGCGGTGTCGTCGATGACGAACGAGGTCCTCAGTGAGGAGTCTTCGACGCCGGTGAAGGTGAGGGTGACGGTCTGCCCGGCGAAAGCGGCCAGGTTGTACGAGCGCAACGTGTACGCGCTGGCGTTGAGGTTGGAGAACACCTGCAACGTGGTGCTGCCGGCCTTCACGGTCAGTTTGTCGTACTGGGTGGTCGTGGTCGTCTCCGTTGTGATGATCTTCAGGTGGAACGACAGCGTGTAGGTGCTGCAGCCGGTGGGAAGGGTCACCGACTGGGACAGGGTTTCGGTGTTCGTCGAACCGTTGCCGTTGAGCCATGCGTCACGGGTGCCGGTTCGCGGTGCTCCGTCGCCGGTGTTCGCGCCGATGACGCCGGTGGAGGCGGTCCACGGTGCCGTTGCGGTTTCGAAGCCGGGGTTGCCGAGCTTCTGGCCGGCGCCGGTGCACCCGCCGGTCCCGGTGACCGTCAGGGTGTACGAAACACTGTGGGCCGCCGAGCCCGTTCCCGTAACCGTGATGGTGTAGGTGCCGGCCGCGGCGGCCGTGGTGGTCGCGACGGTCATGGTCGATGATCCACCGGAGGTGACCGACGCCGGGCTGAAGCTCACCGAGACGCCGGCCGGAGCACCGGAGCTCGTCAGCGCGACGGTCTGCGCGCTGCCGGAGGTGGTGGCGGTGTTCACGGTGGCCGTGGCCGAGGAGCCCGGGGCCACCGAGCCCGCGTTCGGGCTGAGTGACACCGAGAAGTCGTTCGCCGGCGAGGTGCCCGTGGTGAGGGTCCACGCGGCGTACAGCTCGGCGTTGGCCCAGCGGCCCAGCGAGGTGGTGTTGATGTTCGACGGATAGGTGTCGCAGGCCTTGTGGTAGCAGGGGTCGTAGGCCTTCCCGGCGGTGCCGCCCCACTTTGTCACCTGGGCGCTGGTCTTCGTGTAGCCGGCCCCGGTGGAGTTGATCGACGAGGGGATGCCGGCGTTGCGGAACGAGCCGTCGTCGCTGCAGCACTCGGTCGACGTCTCGGTGGGTACGTTGATCGAGGTGAAGTACTCGCGCAGCTTCACGGCGACGGCGTCGGTGCCGGTCACGAAGTAGCCGCCGTTGGTGGAGGCGATCATGTCGAAGGTGCCGTACGCCTTGATCGCGCTCTTCTGGGCCGTGGTCAGCGAGTTGACGTAGAACTTGGAGCCGATCAGTCCCTGCTCCTCACCGGCCCACCAGCCGAATCGGAGGTGGTTGGTCATGGTCGGGTTGTTCGCGGCCAGTTGGAGCGCGGCTTCGAGGAGCGTGGCCGTGCCGGAGCCGTCGTCGTTGATGCCCGGGCCGGCCGACACGCCGTCGGAATGGGCTCCGAACATGTAGGTGTTGCCGGTGTCGCCGCCCGGCCAGTCGGCGATGATGTTCTTCGCGGAGCCGTTGCAGGTGGTGCAGGTCTGCACGGTGACGGTGTAACCGGCCGCCTGCAGTTTCTGCTGCAGATATGTCGTCGTCGCGGTGTGCCCCGCCGTGCCGGTGGCCCGGTTGCCGCCGTTGCTGGTGGCGAAGGTCTGCAGTTGTTGCAGGTGGGCGTTGACATTGGCGACAGCGACGGTCGGCGGGGCTGCCAGGGAGGCACTGGCCGCCGGCACCGATGAGCCGGACGACCGCACGCCGGTCGACGCCGGCGCCGGCAGGGCGCCGAGCGCCACCGTCGCCGCGACGAAAACAGCTAGGGCAGGTCCTGCCGTCACCGTTCTGAGTCTCATGGGGGCTCCTAAGGTCGAGGCCGATTCACGGCCGGCCGTAGGAGAACAGGAACATGCCATCAGCCACAAGATATCGAAACACCTATATCTCTGTTCGTTCAGGCGGCGGGAACGCCGATGACCTCGCTGACCGTGCGCTGCCAGCCGACTCCACCCGGCCCGGAGAGGCCGCTTGCTATGCAACTCGTTGCATAGCATGATGCGGGCATGGCGCTGGAACACGCGATCCTGGTCTCCCTGCTCGAGCGGCCCGGGTCCGGATATGAGCTGGCCGGGCGGTTCGAGCGCTCGATCGGCCGGTTCTGGACCGCGACGCACCAGCAGATCTACCGCGTGCTGCGGCGGATGGAGTCGGACGGCTGGGTGGTGGCCGAGGAGGTCGGCCAGGACGGCCGGCCCGACAAGCGCAGCTTCTCGGTCACCGGCCTCGGCCGGAGCACGCTCGCCGAGTGGCTGCGGGCGCCGGTGCAGCCGGAGGCGGTGCGGCACGAGCTGGCCGTGAAGATCCGGGGCGCCGCGTTCACCGACGCGGCCGGGCGGGCCGAGCTGCTCGCCGAGGTGACGCGGTACCGGGCCGAGCACGAGGCGCTGCTCGCGACGTACCTGAATGGCGAAAAGCGAGATTTTCCGGATCCGGGCGCGTTGGATGTCGGGCAGCGGCTCCAGCACGTGGTCCTGCGCGGCGGCATCGCCTACGAGCGGATGCTGCTCGACTGGCTCGACGACGTCCTCCACACGCTCCGAGCACTCTGAAAGGAAACCCCTGTGCTCCTCAACCCCACCACCTACGACCCCGCGCACCTGGACGAGGAGAGCCGCCGGCTGCTGCGCGCACTGGTCGCCTTCTTCGAGGAACGCGGGAAGAACGCGCTGGTCAAGAGCTACATCGACCGGACCTGGTATGCCGACTTTCTGGAGTTCTCGGCGAAGCAGGGCCTGTTCGCGACGTTCCTGACCCCGTCCGCCGACGCGGCCGGCGACCCGGACAAGCGCTGGGACACCGCCCGCAACGCCGCGCTCAGCGAGATCCTCGGCTTCTACGGGCTCGACTACTGGTACACGTGGCAGGTGACCGTTCTCGGTCTCGGCCCGGTGTGGCAGAGCGCCAACGAGGTCCAGCGGAAGCGGGCCGCCGAGCTGCTCGGCGACGGTCACGTGATGGCGTTCGCGCTGTCCGAGCGCGGCCACGGCGCCGACATCTACGCCACCGACATGATCCTCACGCCGACCGGTGACGGCGGGTTCACCGCGAGCGGCACCAAGTACTACATCGGCAACGGCAACGTGGCCGGGCTGGTGTCGGTCTTCGGCCGCCGTTCCGACGTCGAGGGCCCGGACGGGTACGTGTTCTTCGCCGCCGACAGCCGGCACGAGAACTACCACCTGATCAAGAACGTCGTGAACAAGCAGATGTACGTGAGCACGTTCGAGCTCACCGACTACCCGGTCCGTGCCGAGGACGTGCTGCACACCGGCAAGGCCGCCTTCGACGCCGCGCTGAACACCGTCAACGTCGGCAAGTTCAACCTGTGTACGGCCGCGATCGGTATCTGCGAACACGCCATGTACGAGGCGGTCACCCACGCACACCGGCGGATGCTCTATGGCAAGCCGGTCACGAACTTCCCGCACGTGCGCCGCGAGCTCGCCGACGCGTACCTGCGCCTGGTCGCCATGAAGCTGTTCAGCGACCGCGCCGTCGACTACTTCCGCAGCGCCGGCCCGGACGACCGCCGCTACCTGCTGTTCAACCCGATGACGAAGATGAAGGTCACCACCGAGGGCGAGAAGGTCGTCGACCTGATGTGGGACGTCATCGCGGCCAAGGGCTTCGAGGCGGACACCTACTTCGACAAGGCCGCCATGGACATCCGCGGCCTGCCGAAACTCGAGGGCACGGTGCACGTCAACCTGGCGCTGATCCTCAAGTTCATGCCGAACTACCTGTTCGATCCGGCCACCTACGAGCCGGTCGCGACCCGGCACGACCCGGCCGACGACGAGTTCCTGTTCCGGCAGGGCCCGGCGCGCGGGCTCGGCGCCATCCGCTTCCACGACTGGCGGACCGCGTACGACGCCGCCGCCGCGATTCCGAACGTCGCCCGGTTCCGGGAGCAGGCCGACGGGTTCTGCGCGCTGCTGCGTGAGCACGCCCCGAGTGCGGAGCAGCAGAAGGACCTGGACTTCCTGCTCGCCGTCGGCCACCTGTTCGCGCTGATCGTCTACGGACAGCTGATCCTGGAGCAGGCCGCCCTGACCGGCCTGGACGACCAGCGAGTGGACGCGATCTTCGGGATCCTGGTGCGTGACTTCTCCGCCTACGCCACCGAGCTGCACGGCAAGACCGCCACCACCGAGGCGCAGGCGGCCTGGGCGCTGGCCCACATCCGCCGGCCGGTCGAGAACGCGGACACCACCCGGGCCGTCTGGGAGCACGTCCTCGGCCTCGTCGACGCGTACGAAATGCGCCCCTGACGAGAATCCGGCGGCCGGGATAGGGGTTCTCGATCAAGAACCCCTATCCCGGCCGTCCGATATTGCCCAGCCATTCCTCGCATCCGTAACGTTCTCGGCGACGGGACAACGGAAATGCGAGGGAGGTGGAGGGCGTGACCGCGTCACCGAACGGTGTGCTGACGGAATCGATCTCCGTTTCCGAGGCCACGGAAATGGCCCGGCGGGCACGGGAACGGGTCGTCGGCCGCGTTTCCGGGCACCCCGACCGCCGGGACACCGGCGAGCATTTCCGGGTCGCCGCGCTGAACGACACGCTTTTGCCGGAGCGGGTCCGTGACGCGCTGGACCGGTTGCGCGACGGCGCCGCCGACGCGGTCGTCGTCCACGGCCTGCCGGCCGACGAGCCCGCCGTGCCCGTGCTGGGCTGGACCTGGCTGGGCATGGTGACCCGGCGGCTCGGCCACGAGTACGGGTACCGGGCGGAGAAGGACGGCGACCTCGTCCACGACGTCCGGCCCCGCCCGGAGGGCGCGGCCACCCAGTCGAACGCGTCCTCGGCGGTGGACCTGTCGCTGCACACCGAGGTGGCCTTCCACGACATCCGCCCGGATTTCGTGGTCCTCTACGGGGTGCGCAGTCCGGAGCCGCGGCCGGCCACCCGCCTCGTCCGGATCGCCGACGCCATTCGGAAATGCCGTCCGGAGACGGTTCGCGAATTGCGCGAGCAGCATTTCCGGATCGCCGCCCCGGAGAGTTTCGCGCAGGCCGGCATCATCGGCGACGTCGTCCCGATCGGTGGATCCGGCGATTGGCCGACGATTCGCTGGCACAGTTCCATCGTCGCGGAGAATCCCCGTCGCCGGGCCGCGGTCACCGATTTCCTGGAGTCCGCGGAAAGCGTCGCCCACCATGTGCGGCTCGGCCCCGGCAGCCTGGTGGCCTTCTCCAACAGCCGCTGCCTGCACGGCCGGGACTCGTTCGCGGCCCGCTACGACGCCCGCGACCGCTGGCTGCTGCGCACCTACGTGCTGCGCGACGTCACCCGGCTGATGTCCCGCTACGGGCTCGAACCCGACAGCGCCGGGATCCGTACGCTGGCCGAGGCGGTGGCCTCATGATCACCGATCGCCTGCTGAACCTCGACGACTTCGAGCGCGCCGCCCGGACCGTCCTGGACGACGCCCGCTGGGCCTACCTGTCCGGCGGCGCGGGCCGCGACGACGGCGTCCGCCACAACGAGGCCGCCCTGCGCCGCTGGAAACTGCGGCCGCGCCCGCTCAACGGGGTGGCCGACCCGGACACCGGCGCCGACGTGCTGGGGTTCGAGGCCACCCTGCCGGTGCTGCTGGCGCCGACCAGCCCGCTGCGGCTGTTCCACCCGGAGGCCGAACTGCCGGTCTCCCGGGCCGCCGACCGGGCCGGGGTGCTGCCGATCGTCAGCAACGACAGCCACCACAGCCTCACCGACATCGCCGGGCAGGGGCCGTTCTGGTTCCAGCTGTACTGCTACGGCAGCCGGGACGACGTCACCCGTACGATCCGGCTCGCCGAGTCCCTGGACGCCCGCGCCCTGGTCGTCACCGTCGACAACAGCCATCCGTCGCGGCGGCTCGCCATGCTGCGGGCCGGGTTCGCCACCCCGCCGGAGGTGCGGTTCGGCATCCACTCCGAGAGTGGCTTCTCCGACGGCTGGGTGCCACCCGACACCCGGCTGCCGCGCTGGCCGCTCACCTGGGAGCAGCTGGACTTCATCCGGGACAGCACCGGCCTGCCGGTGGTCGTCAAAGGGGTGCTGCACCCGGCCGACGCGGGCGAACTGGCCGCTCGCGGGGTGTCCGCGCTGATCGTGTCCAACCACGGTGGCCGGCAGCTGGACGACACGGTCGCGGCGATCGACGCCCTGCCCGCGATCGTCGCCGCCACGGCCGGGCGGATACCCGTGCTGATGGACGGCGGCGTCCGCAGCGGCGCCGACGTGATCAAGGCGCTGGCGCTGGGCGCGACGGCCGTGTGCATCGGCCGCCCGTACGTGTGGGGCCTGGCCGCCGACGGCGAGGACGGCGTGTTCCACGTGATCGACGTGCTCCGGCAGGAACTCCTGGACGTGGCGAGGCAGCTCGGTGTGAGCAGCCTGCGCGACGTCCCCCCAGACCTGGTGGTCCGTACCGCCATGGACATCACTGTCGACGAGGAGTGGAGGTGTTCTGCATGATCCAGCGAATCAAGGCGCGCTTCGCGCGTAAGGCCCTCGCGGGCGCGTACCCCTGGCACTGATCGATGACGGGGGCCGGAACCACCCGAACGGTTCCGGCCCCCTCGTAACACCCCGAGGGAGGTGGCCGGTGAGCGTCGCACCGCCGGTGCAGGCCGGACTGTCCCGCGCCGACCTGCTGGAGGACTACGACCGGGACCGCGCCGGTTTCGTCCTGCGCGCCGCCCGCCGCTACGGGCCGGTGGTGGAGCTCAGCCCCGGAACCGTGCTGATCAGCGACGGCGAGATCGCCCACGACGTGCTGCGCCGCACCAACCGCGACTTCCTGATGGACCGCGACCGGGCCTGGCGACCCACCGGCAGCCGCCGCGGCGAGGACGCCCTCGACAGCTGGATGCACGCGCGCCGCGCCATGCTGTCGGCCCTCTCCGGCGGCCTCGTCGAGGAACACCTTCGGTGGTACGACGCCGAGCTCACCACCCTCATGGACACCTGGGCGGACGCCGGCCGCACCGGCGACCCGATGCCGCCGCTGGTGCACCTGAGCACCGACGCCTTCCTGCGCCTCTGCGTCGGCCCCGGCACCGCCCGGCACACCCGCGACGGCCTCTCCGCCCTGGTCGCGGACCTGCTCGGCGCGCTCAACCCGATCGTCCGCTCGTCGTTCGAGCTGCCCTGGTTCCTGGACCGGTTCACCGCCCGCCGCCGGCGCGCCACCCGGGCCCAGCATCGTCTGGACGCGGCCCTGCGGGCGCTGGTGAACCGGCCGCCGGACGGCGGCCTGATCGCGATCCTGCGCGACGCCGGCGTGCCCACCGATCCGCTGGTGCGCATCCTGGTGTCGGCCACCATCGCCGCCCGCCTGGTGCCGGCCGCCGCCAACGGCTGGCTGCTGCACGCGCTGGCCGTCCACGCGCCGGACGGGGAGCCGTCGCACATCGTCGACGAGGTGCTGCGGCTGCGCCCGCCGACCTGGCTGATGCACCGCGCCACCCACGGCGAGGAGGTCAGCGGCCGGTGGCGGTTCCCGGCCGGCGCCGCCCTGATGATCAGCCCGTACGCGATCCACCGCGACGAGCGCCACTTCCCGGACCCCGAGGAGTTCCGCCCGCGGCGCTGGACGGGCGCCCGGCTGCCGGCCGGCGCGTACCTGCCGTTCGGCGGCGGACCGCGCTGGTGCGTCGGCACCCACCTGGCGAAGGCGCAGCTCACCACCGCCGTGGAGGTGTTCCGGAGGTTCCGGCTGGAGGATGTGTCCAGTGTGGTCGTCGCCGACACCGACTCCACGATGTACCCGCGTGGCCTGGCGCTGAGCGTGGCCCGCACCGACTGAGGAAGGACTGCACATGCGAGTTCGGGCCGGAGACGTACGCCTGCACGTGACGACCCTGGGGAACGAGTGGCACGACGGGTCGCGGCGGCCCGACATCATCGCCGTGCACGGTGGCCCCGGCATCGACGGCTCCATGCTGCGCCTGACCATGCGGCCGGCCGCCGACTACGCCCACGTGATCGTCCCCGACCTGCGCGGGCACGGCCGCAGCGACCGCGGCGAACCGGCCGACTGGAACCTCGACGTGTGGGCCGACGACCTGGCCGCCCTCGTCGACACCCTGGGACTGCCGAACCCGTACCTGCTGGGCACCTCGTTCGGCGGTTTCGTGGTGCAGCGGTTCCTGTCGCGCCACCCGGAGACCCTCGCCGGCGCCATCCTGATCGGCACCGGCGCCCGGCAGGCCAGCCACGACGAGATCGTGGAACGGCACCGGGTGCTCGGCGGCGACCGGGCGGCCGACGTGATGCGCCGCTCGCTCACCGACCACTCGCCGGAGGCGGAACGCGAATGGGCCGAGGTGTGCGGGCCGCTCGCCATCCGCCGCGCGCCGGACGACGACTACCAGCGGGCGGTCCGCGACCGGATCAGCACGCCGGAGATCAACGCCGGGTTCATCTCCCAACTGTCCGGCCTGGACCTGCGGCCCGACCTGGCCGCCGCCCGCCGCCCGGTGATGGTGCTGGTCGGCGAGTACGACCCGCTGATCCCGTACGAGGTGGCCGCCGAGACCGTGGACAGCCTGCCCGCGGGCACCGGCGAGCTGCACGTCGTGCCGGGCGCCAGCCACCAGGCGATCTGGGACGCACCCGACGCCACCCACGCGCTGATCCGCAAGTTCACGGAGGGATCATGACCGGCTTCGTCGCGCCGACCGCCGAACGGTTCCGGGACGCCACCGCCGAGCTGCGGGAACTGTCCGCCCCGTACGCGAGGGAGCGGTTGATCTTCCAACCGCCGATCGAGAGCGCCGAGCGGGTGCGCAAGCTCGAACAGGCCTGCCAGACCGTCTTCGAAGGGCTCGACGCGGTGCTGCGCGACCTCTGCGGCGGCGACGTGTCGAGAATGGCCCGGCTGTGCCGCGCCACCGCGCCCGAGCTGCGGTTCCTCACCCGCCAGCCGCACCAGAACTGGTCCACGGTGGCCCGCCCGGACGTCATCTCCTCCGACGGCCGCACGGTCGTCATCGAGATCAACGGCGACTCGCCGGCCGGGCTGTTCGGCCTGCACGACATCATCACCCGCGCGCAGACCGCCTTCCTGCCGCCGTCGGCGACCCTGGCCCGGCCCGCCGTGGCCATGCACGGCCTGCTCGCCGGGCTCACCAAGAGCTTCGGCGCGTTCGACGGCATGGTGGCCATCTGCTACTGGCGGCACGAGCAGGCCGCCGGGCCGGTCGACTGGCAGTACGAGCTGTTCGCCCGCGAACTGCGCCGCCACGGCATCGACGCGGTGCACTGCGCGCTGGAGGACCTGGAACTCTCCGACGACGGCGTCCGGCACGAGGGCCGCGAGGTCAGCGTCGTCTACCGCTACTTCGAGTCACCGGAACCGGGCGCCGACGACGAGTTCGCCGTGCTCGACACCCTGTTCCGGATCGCCGAGAGCGGCCGGGTCGGCCTGTTCACCGGCTACCGGGCCGAGGTGCTGGCGTCCAAGGCGGCGCTCGCGGTGCTGTCCGCCGCGACCGGGATCCCGCGGTCGCTGCGGGCCCGGCTGGCCGAACACGTGCCGTGGACCCGGATCCTCGAACCCCGCCGGACCCTGTTCGACGGCCGTGAGGTCGACCTGCTGCCGTGGGCCGAACGGGAGAAGGACCGGCTCATCGTGAAACCGGTCCGCGGCCACGCCGGCAAGGGCGTCACCGTCGGCCGTGAGGTGTCGCCCGAGGTGTGGGCCGAGGTCCTCGCCGCCGGGGTGCGCGGTGGGGCGGGCGATCACCCGTACATCGTGCAGGAGCTCGTCGACCCGGATCCGCTGCCGGTCGCCTTCACCGACGAGCACGCCCGCGTCACCAGCATCGTCACCCCCTCGGTCAACGGCGTGTTCATCGTGGAGAACGCGGCGGTGGCGGTGCTGCGCCGCTACGCCGTCAACAACACCGGGACGATCAACATCAACCCCTTCTCCGGGTACGCTCCCTCGCCCGTCTGGGTCGCGTCATGAGGTGGCAGCCGTCCACCTACCTGTTCGCCTCCGGGGCCGCGGCCAGCCTCGGCGACGGCATCCGCTACGCGGCCATGCCCCTGCTGGCCGTGCACGTGACGAGGAACCCGGTCAGCGTCGCCGCCGTCGCGGCTGCCCTCTCCGCGGCGCACCTGCTGTTCGGCTTCCACGTCGGCGCCGTGGTGGACCGGTTCGACCGGGTGCGGCTGCTGCGCCGTACCCAGCTGATCCGGCTGGCGCTCATGCTCGTCCTGGTCGGCGCGGTCGCCGTCGACCAGGCCACGCTGCCGATGCTGCTGGTCGCGGCGTTCCTGCTGGGCACCGCCGAACTCGCGGCCGACACCGCGGTGCAGGCGCTCACCCCGGTCGTGGTCCGGGACGCCGGGCTGGAGAAGCTCAACGCCGGGCTGACCGCCTCCCAGTCGGTCGGCGAGGACTTCGCCGGCCCGGCCGCCGGCGGCGTGCTGTTCGCCTGGAACCCGCTCGCCCCCTTCGTGGCGGTCGCCGGCACGCTCGCCGCCAGCTGGGGTTTCCTGACCCGGCTGCGGGTGCCCGGCCGGGTCGCCGAGCCCGCGGTCCGGCGGTCGCTGACCGCCGAGGCCCGGGACGGGCTCACCTATCTGCTGCGGGAGCCGACCCTGCGGACCCAGGCGGTGTGGGCGGCCGCCATGAACCTCGGGGTGGCCGCCGCCAACGCCACCCTGGTCCTCTACGTGGTCGAGAAGCTGCACCTCAGCGGCGGCGCCTACGGTCTGCTGCTGACCTGCGCGGGCGTCGGCGGGCTGGCCGGCGCGGCCGCCGTGTCGCACACCGTCCGGCTGCTGGGCCGGGTCCCCACGATGATCGCCGCCAGCCTGGTGGCCGGGCTGGCCACGGCCGGTGTCGCGCTCACCGGCTCGGTGTGGCTGATCGGCGTCTTCCAGTTCCTGGCCGGGTTCTGCGGGGTGTCGTTCTCGATCGTCGGCCGCTCGCTGCGGCAGAGCATCACCCCGGACGCCCTGATGGGCCGGGTCACCAGCATCTACCGGCTGATCGGCTTCGGCTCGCTGCCGCTGGGCGCGATCGGCGGCGGCGCGATCGCACACCGGCTGGGCCTGGGCGTGCCGTTCCTGCTGGCCGGCGCGGTCATGGTCGGCAGCACCCTCACGCTGGGGCTGCTCACCCGCCGGGCGCACCTCACCGGAGTCCCCGGCGGCACGGACCATCCGGAGCCGGCCCGTACCTGATCCGCCCGGCCACCGATCTACGCCCGGCGGGCGCGGCACAGGCCGCGGTGGCAGCCGGCTCGCGCCGGCCGGGCGGGACGGCCGCCGTCCGGCGGGACGGGGTCACGCGTACCGGGAAAGGGGTTGTTTAAGGTTTTGGGGTGCCTCGCGTCTCCGAAGCCCACCTCGCCGCCCGCCGCCGGCAGATCCTCGACGCCGCCGCCCGGTGTTTCGTGCGCAACGGGTTCCACCAGACGTCCATGCAGGATGTGATCAAGGAGGCCGAGCTCTCGGTCGGGGCCTTCTACCGCTACTTCAAGAGCAAGAACGAGCTGATCACGGCCATCGCGGGGGAGAAGATCTCGCAGGCCACCGGGCTGCTCGACGCTCTGCTCGCCCTCGACCCGATGCCACCGATCCCGGAGATCCTGGAACGCCTGCTGGAGCTGGTCGACGCCGCGGCCGACCACGACGGCACGGTGCGGATCGCCGTGCAGGTGTGGGGCGAGGCGGTGCACGATCCGGAGGTCGGCGCGCTGGTCACACAGATCTACGGGCGGGTCCGCGACCGCGCCGTGCTGATCGCCGAGCGGGCCCGGGCGGCCGGGCGGCTGCCGCCGGACGCCGACGTCACCGGCGCCGGCGCGGCGTTCTTCGGGCTGGTGCAGGGCTACATCCTGCAGAAGGTGCTGCTCGGCGGCACCGACCGGCACACCTATGTGTCCGGCGTGCGGACCCTACTGTCCTAGTGCGGCGGCCGCCGCGGGGACGGCGGCGAGACCGTTGGGCAGCGTGAAGGTGAAGCAGGTGCCGCCCGCCGGATCGTCGGTGGCGGTGATGGTGCCGCCGTGCCGTTCCACGATGCGCCGGCAGATCGCGAGCCCCAGCCCGGTGCCCTGATAGCCGCCACCGACGTGCGCCCGGTGGAAGTTGCCGAAGATCGCCTCGTGCTGGCCCTCGGGGATGCCGATGCCGTTGTCGGCGATGCGTACGGTGACCATCGTCTCGCCCTGCTCCGCGGTGATCCGCAGAGCGGGGACCACGCCCGGCGCCGTGTACTTGACGGCGTTGCCGACCAGGTTGTCGATCAGCTGCCGGACCAGCACCGGATCCGCCTGGACCGACGGCAGCTCGCCGATGCTGAAGCGCGGTTCCGGCCGGCCGGACGCCACCGCCGCGTCCGCGCGGGCGAGGGCGATGTCGGCGATCACCTCGCCCAGGTCCACCCGGACCGGGACGACCGTCGCCTCCCGCGCCGTCGCGTAGGACAGCAGACCGTCGATCAGGCCGTGCATGCGCGCGGAGGCCTGGGCCAGGCGGTCCAGGCCGCCGCGCGCCTCGGCGAGATCGGGATGATCGGGTACGCCGTCCAGCGAGTACCGCACCGCCATCGTCCACCCGTCCACGCTGGCGATCGGGTTGAGCAGGTCGTGGGCCACCACGCCGGCGAAGTTGATCAGCTCGTCGCGGTGCCGCCGTTCGGCGGTCACATCGTGGAAGAGCACCACCGTGCTGACGGTGCCGTCGGGGTGCGGCAGGTTCGTGGCGGTCACCTGAACCACCCGGCTGTCCGGCGTCTCCTCGTGGTGGACCAGCATGTCCACCTTGGGGTCGCTCTCGGCGGCGAGTTCCCGCAGGTAGGCCGGCTCGCCCTCGGCGTGCCGGGTGCCGTCGACGTGGTGGAGGCCGGCCCAGCCGGCGCCGTCACCGAACAGCTTGACGACGGCCGGGTTGCGCAGTGTCACCCGCTCGTCCGGGCCGATCACCGCGAGGCCGTCGCCCATCGAGTCGATGATCGCGGCGAGCAGGTCGGCGTGGTGCGTGATCTCCGCCTTCTGCGCGGCCAGTTGCACCTGCCGGGCGGCCAGCTCGGCCTTCTCCTGGGCCAGGGCGTCCAGCAGCGTGCGCCGTTCGTCGCGGCCCAGCGCCAGGACCAGCCCGACCAGGGCCACCAGGGCGACGAAGAGCTGCATGACACCCGCGCGCACCACCGGGACGCCGACCAGGGGGAACGGGCCGGAACCGGCCAGGGTGCACCACGACACGACGACGTAGACCACGGCGTTGTACGCCAGCACCCAGGGGGTGCTGAGGCGGGTGCCCACCAGAACGGTGAAGCCGAGGAGGGTGAACGCCAGGGGCAGGTGACTGTCGGACGCGAACACGGTCAGGTAGGCGGCGATGCCGAGAACGGCGATGCCGGTGACCTCGGCGATCCGCCAGAGCGAGACGGGGCGGGGGCGGCGCCACTTGCCGGTGATCGAGCCGTTCCCGGCCCGGAACCGGCTGACCGCGGCGCCGGCGTAGATCCCGGCGGCTCCGATGATCAGGATGCCGGCCATGTGCCGGGCCATCGACATGGCCGAGACGAGGACCGGGAACCCGTCGGGGGAGACCAGCCCCTGGCCCAGCACATTGACGGATTTGGCGACGAGGGTCGCGCCGAGCCCGGCCCCGAGCAGGATCCACAGGTCCCGCGGGCTGCGCAGTGAGGCGTCGCCGCCCGTGCCCCAGAGGTGCGGGCCCCACCGGCGCAGCAGCCCGAGGAAGACGGTGACCTCGATCAGGCCGACGAACGCGGCCACCACGGAGCCCGCCGCCGGGGCTCCGGTCAGCCAGTTCGTCGTGCCGAGGATCAGGGCGAGCAGCAGCATGTCCAGGCGCCGGGTGGGCGCCCGGCGGTGGGCGCAGAACCAGACCACGGCGACACCGGCGGCCGGCCAGACCAGGTTCACCTGGTCACCCAGCCAGAATCTACGGCCGATGTAGCACGCGGCGGCGTAGACGAGAGCGAACAACATGCTCCGGGCCAGGGAAAGCCCGTAACCGGTCGTCATCGCCGCCCCCGCTTGACAGTCGTCCTCTTCCTATCGGCCGGGTTTCAGCGGCGCTGAGAGCGTCTCCGGCTCAGATCGCGAACGGCGGCCGCCCCACCAGAGCCACGGCCGCCAGCACCAGCACGCTCGCGCCGATCTCCACGAAACCGACCCGCTTCGGTGTCAGCGACCGGCCGGGCAGCACCCACGCGCGGACCGTCAGGAGCGCGAAGACCAACGCGGCCGGAATGCTGATCACGGTCACCGCGGCGAGCGCGGCCAGGTGATAGCCGACCGAGGCCGTCCGGTACGTGCGACTGCCGCGCTCCCGGATCATCGTCTTCACGTGGAGGACCGTGCCGGTGAGGTAGAGCAGCACCAGCACGGACGCCGCCCACGTGTCGGCGGGCCGGCCGCCGGCGATCACCGTGACCACGCCGATGACGAGGCAGCTCTGCGCGACCGAGGCCAGATCGTTGAGCAGGGCCCGTTCCCGGCGGCGCCAGGCGTACCAGGCGTTGACCGCCAGCAGGACGGCGTAGACCGGCGCGAACCACAGCAGCCGCGGCTCGGCGGCCAGCACGATCGCGCCGGCCGGGACGGCGACCAGCCCGTACAGCCGGAACTGGGGCAGGTAGCGGCCCGGCCGGCGCGACTTGACCGCCAGGAACACGTAGTACGACAGCAGGTAGCCGGCCAGCCAGGCGCACAGCAGCGGCAGGTCCGGCCAGCGGAACCCGGCGACGAGCAGCCCGGCCAGATAGGGCAGCAGCAGCATCGCCCACGCGCCGTGCTGCGGCGGCACGAACTGCCGGATCGTGCGGCGGGCCGGCCGTGTCGAGGTGGTGCTCACGGGACCGACGTTAGGCGCCGGACGGGACCCGTGCCCAGGACCGAAGGTCACCCTCGCCACTACCTTCGGCTCTGACCGGCGGCCCGGGCGATCGGTTAGCCTTGCCGCCATGAGTGAGCGGGAGGCCCAGCGGCGGATGGCCGGATACCGGTTCGCCGTGCCGATGGCGGGCCCGCACGTGCGCCGGGTCTTCGACGAGCGCTGTCTCGGCCGCTGAAGCCGAGCCCTCCGCCACGCACGCTCCGACCGAGGATCCCCCCTTGCTGGAAGACATCCGCGCCTACTGCCGGCGCGACCCCGCCCTGTACGGCGTCCGCGTCGCCGAGGTGCTGCTCTACCCCGGCCTGTGGGCGCTCTGGGGTCACCGCGTGGCGCACCTGCTGCACCGCGCCCGCATCCCGTTCCTGCCGCGCCTGCTCTCCCAGGTGATGCGTTTCGTCACCGGCATCGAGATCCACCCGGGGGCGGTCGTCGGGCGGCGGCTGTTCATCGACCACGGCGCCGGTGTGGTGATCGGCGAGACCGCCCGGATCGGCGACGACGTCACCATGTACCACCAGGTCACCCTGGGCGGGCGCGGCTGGGCGCGGGACGCCAAGGGCAGCCGTCGTCACCCCGAGGTGGGTGACCGGGTCACCCTGGGGGTGGGCGCCACGGTGCTCGGCCCGGTCCGGATCGGGGCGGACGCCGAGATCGGCGCCATGTCCCTGGTCGTCTCCGACGTTCCGGCCGGTGCCCGGCTGCGGGCCCCGGCCGCAGAAATCGTCCCCGACTCTTTCCCACAGAACGCAGGAGCGAGGAAATGATCTACAGCGACGTCACCGAGTTGATCGGCCGCACCCCGATGGTGCGGTTGACCCGTTTCGAGCCAGGGCTGCCGGCGAAGCTGATCGCCAAGCTCGAGTCCGCGAACCCCGGCGGCAGCGTCAAGGACCGGATCGCCCTCGCCATGGTGGAGGCCGCCGAGGCCACCGAGGAACTGCGCCCCGGCTCCGCCATCGTGGAGGCCACCAGCGGCAACACCGGCATCGGACTGGCCCTGGTGGCGGCCGCCCGCGGCTACCGGCTCACCCTCACCATGCCGGACAGCATGAGCGCCGAACGGCGGGCGCTGCTCGCGGCGTACGGTGCGAAGCTGGTCCTCACCCCGGCGGCCGAGGGCATGAAGGGCGCCGTCGCCAAGGCGCTGGAGATCGCCGAGGAGCAGCGGGCCTGGCTGCCCATGCAGTTCGACAACCCGGCGAACCCGGACATGCACCGGCGTACCACGGCCCTGGAGATCTGGAACGACACCGACGGCCAGGTGGACCTGTTCGTCGGCGGTGTCGGCACCGGCGGCACCCTCACCGGTGTCGGCCAGGTGCTCAAGGAGAAGCGGCCCGAGCTGCGCGTCTACGCGGTCGAGCCGGCCGAGTCGCCGGTGCTGTCCGGCGGCCCGTCCGGCCCGCACGGCATCCAGGGCATCGGCGCCGGGTTCGTGCCCGAGGTGCTGGACCCGACCATCTACGACGAGGTGGTCAAGGTCGACGTGGAGCAGGCCCGGGAGGCCGGGCGCCAGCTGGCCCGCACCGAGGGCATCCTGGCCGGCGTCTCCAGCGGCGCGGCCCTGCACGCGGCCCGCGAGCTGGCCTGGCGGGCCGAGAACGTCGGCAAGACCATCGTGGTCGTGCTGCCGGACACCGGCGAGCGCTACCTGAGCACCCCGCTGTTCGCCAACCCCTGAGACGTCGATGTCCCGGCGTGCCGCGCACGCCGGGACATCGTGAGGGACCGGTCAGAGGTTGGTCTTGACGCCGACGGCCTTGCAGGCGGCGTTGAACTCCTTGGCGGCCTTGGCCGACTCCGGGTTGTCGGCGGCGTTGACCGGGTCGTCGGCCTTGGCGGCCTTCGCGGCCTCGGCGGCGTTGGCCTTGAGGGCCGTGCCGACCGCGGTGTCCGAGCCCTCGGCCGCCTTCTCCAGGTTGGCGGCGAAGTCGCTCAGCATCAGCGCGGCGTCCTTCTTCGGCACGTCGCCGCCGGTGGTGCTCATGATGGTGAGCAGCGCCTTCCGGAACGACTCGCTCGCCTTGTTGGCGTCCTCGCAGATCACCTTGTCGGCGGGCGCGGCCGCGGCGGGCGCGGTGGTGGCCTGAGCCTCCGGAAGGGTCGCGGTCGCGGCCGGGGCGGCCGGCTCGGCGGTGGTGGCCGCCTTGTCGTCGCCGCAAGCGGCCAGACCCAGCAAGGAAGCGCCGGCGAGAACGGCGGTGGCAATGCGCACAGTAATCACACAGGCAAACTAGTCGATCAAGTGTACGAAGATCAAATCGCCGGGGGCCGCGAGGGCCGGCCGGGCTCCGGCACCCCGATCCGGGCCAGCTTCCGCGGGGCCCGGATCAGGTCGACCCGCCGGATCCGGCCGGCGGCGACCATGAAGGCGATCACCGTGTCGACCCGGCCGTCGCGGTGCACCGCCATGCCGAGCAGGCCGTTCACGGTGACCGGCGTGAGCGGTTCGCCCCTCGCGGCCAGGCCCAGCAGAAAACGGGCGGCCCGGGTGGCGCCGTGCACCGGCCGGCGTGCGGTGCCCGTCCGGCCGCCGCCGTCGCTGGTCACCACGGCGTCCGGGTCGAGCATGGCGACCAGGTCGCCGAGCCGGCCGCCGGCGGCGGCCGCCAGGAAGCGTTCCACCACCCGGCGGTGCTGGTTCGGGTCGGTGTCGACACGAGGGGTACGGTCGCGCACGTGCCGCCGGGCCCGGACCGCGAGCTGCCGGACCGCCGCGGGGGTCCGCCCCACGGCCGCCGCCACCTCCGCGAAGGTGAGGCCGAACAGGTCGTGCAGCACCCAGGCGGTGCGCTCGGCCGGGGTCAGCGACTCCAGGACCACCAGCAGCGCGTACCCGATCCGCTCGTCCAGGGTGACCCGGTCGGCCGGGTCCGCGGTCACCACCGGTTCCGGCAGCCACGGCCCCGGATAGGTCTCCCGCCGCATCCGGGCGGACCGCAGCACGTCGGTCGCCGCCCGGGCCACCGCCACCACGGCCCACGCCTCGACGTCGTGCACCGGCCCGGCCCGGGCCAGCCGGAACCAGCACTCGGACACCACGTCCTCGGCCTCGGCGACCGAACCCAGGATGGCGTAGGCGACCCGGACCAGGCGCGGGCGGGCCGCGGTCCAGGCGGCGGCCGGGCCGGCGGTCACCGCCGGGCGCCGGTCGTGTCCAGGATCGCCGCGACGACCCGTTCGGGAGTGTCGTCCATCGGCACGTGACCGGCGCCGGGCAGGTCGGCCCGGCGGGTGTGCGCCGGCAACTGGTCGGTGTGCCGGGACTGTCCGGCCAGCAGCAGCCGGTCGCGCGCGCCGAAGGACAGCGTGACCGGCATGGTCAGCGGCTCGGTGGCGCGGTACCGGATCCGCCGGGTGGCCCGCAACGTGGACCGGAAACCGGGGCCGCGGCCCAGATCGGCGATGCCCCGCCGGGCAACCTCGGGATCGATCCGCCCCGGGGCGGCGTGGAACTGCCACAGCAGCAGGCGGCGGCCCCACGCCGATCCGGCCAGCGCGGTCAGGGGGCGGTGGGCGTACCGGCAGCCGGCCCAGGTGAGCAGCAGACTGGCCGTGCAGTAGGCCGGGCTGCCCCGCCGCCACAGGCCGGCCGGGGACAGCAGGGTCAGTGAGGCGACCGGGCGCAGCGCCGCCAGTTCCAGCGCCACCCAGCCGCCGAGCGAATGGCCGGCGACGTGCGCGGTGCCGACACCGTGCCGGTCGAGCAGGCCGGCCACCGCCTCGGCCAGGCGCCGCGGGGTCGGCGTGACGCCCGCCGGCAGCGGTGGCGAGTCGCCGCATCCGGGCAGGTCGACGGTGTGGACGGTGTGGGTGGCGGCGAGCCGGTCCAGCACCGGTGTCCAGGCGGCCCGGGTGGAACCCAGACCGTGCAGCAGGACCAGCGGTGGCCCCGCGCCGATCGAGAAGAGTCTCATGGGGGGAGGACGATGTGGATCACCCGGAATGTGACAGCCGGGCGGCCCGTCCGCGGATCGCCGAGGTGAGCCGCGGCGCGTCCCGCTCGCGGCCGGTGACCGGCGCCAGCGACCGGCCGGTCGGCATGCGGCGATTCTGTCGGAGGGTCCGTCTACTGTGCTGGCCATGGATCGCGTACGCCGTGGCCGGATCGCCACCTCGCTGATCTTCCTGCTGTTCGGGGTGGCGCTCGGCGTGTGGACCGCGCGGATCCCGGCGGTCAAGGAGAAGCTCGGGCTGACCGACGGCCGGCTCAGCGTCGCGCTGCTGGCCTTCGCGGCGGGCTGCATCGCCGGCATGACGCTGATCGGCCGGCTCACCGATCGGTTCGGCAGCTCCCGGGTGCTGGTCCCGGCCGCGATCCTGGAGGGTCTGCTGCTGATCCCGCCCGGGTTCGCGGGCGGCCCGGTGACCCTGTCGATCGCCCTGTTCGCGTTCGGCGCCGGGCACGGCACGCTCAACATCGCGATGAACGCCAATGCCGCCGAGGTCGAGCGCGCCATGGAGCGGCCGGTGATGACGTCGTTCCACGCCGTCTACAGCATCGGCGGGTTCGCCGGCGCCCTGCTCGGCGGCCTTTCCGCCCACCTCGGCGCCGGTGTGGGCGCCACCCTGCTGACCGTCGGCCTCGTGGTGCTGGCCGGGGCGGCGTGGTCGGCCCGCCGGGTGCTGCCGTCCACCCCGGCGCCCGCCGCCCCGGTGGCGGAGCGGAGCCGCGACCCGTGGCTGCTGTTCTTCGGTGTGGTGGTGCTGTGCACCCTGGTCGGCGAGGGCGCGGCGGCCGACTGGAGCGCCGTCTACCTGCGTGACGAGCTCGGCGGTTCGGAGGCGTTCGCCGCCTACGGCTATGCCGCCTTTGCGATCATGATGACCGCCGGCCGGGTCTTCGGTGACCGGCTGGCCGCCCGGTTCGGGCCGGTCACCCTGGTCCGCGCCAGCGGGGTGGTCGCCGCGGCCGGGCTGGGCGCCGGGCTGCTGGCCGGGAGCCCGGCCGCCGGGGTGGCCGGGTTCGGGCTGCTCGGGCTGGGCCTGTCCGGTGTGGCGCCGCAGTTCTTCTCGGCCGCCGCCGGCATCGATCCGGCGCGGGCCGGGCGTGCCCTGTCGACCGTGGTGAGCATCGGCTACCTCGGCTTCCTGATCGGCCCGATCGTCATCGGCGCGGCGGCCACCGTCGTCGGCCTGAGCGCCGCGCTGTGGATCCCGGTGGCGCTGGCCGCGTTCGTGGCCGCCGGCGCCGGGGCGATCCGGAGGTCCCGGGTCACGCTGCGACCAGGCAGTCCCGGTTGATCGACGCGATGTCCGGGACGCCGGCCAGCGCCATCGTCAGGTCCAGTTCGGCGATCACGTTGCGGATCACGTCCTCGACTCCGCTCTGGCCGGCGAGGGCGAGCCCGTACATGTAGGGGCGGCCCAGCAGCACGGCGTTCGCGCCCAGCGCCAGCGCGGTGAAGACGTCGGCGCCGGTGCGGATGCCGCTGTCCAGCAGCAGCGTCGGCGCCGCGCCGAGCGCCGCCCGGATGGTGACCAGCGCGTCCAGCGAGGCGATCGCGTTGTCGATCTGCCGTCCACCGTGGTTCGACACCACGATCGCGTCCACGCCCGCGTCGCAGGCGCGCCGCGCGTCGTCCGGGTGCAGGATGCCCTTGAGCACGATCGGCAGCCGGGTGCGGCCCCGCAGCGTGGCCAGATGGTCCCAGCTCAGGCCGGGGTTGGAGTAGATGTCGAGGAACGTCTCGACCGCCGCCCGGGGCGCCGGCGACCGCAGGTTGCCCCAGAACCGGCCGGGGTGGTTGCGGGTCATCGCGAGCAGGGTGCGGATCGCGCCGAGGGTCACCTGGCCGGCCGGTTGCGCGGGCCGCCCGGCGACGATCTCCCGGAACCGGGGGTCCGAGGTGTACTGCGCGATGCCCTGACCGCGGCTGAACGGCAGTGATCCCAGGTTCAGGTCCCGCGGCCGCCAGCCGAGCACCGTGGTGTCCAGGGTGACGACCAGCGCCGCCGCCCCGGCCGCCTCGGCCCGCGCGATCAGGCTGTCGACCAGTTGCTCGTCCTTGCTCCAGTAGAGCTGGAACCAGCGGGTCGCGTCACCCATCGCGGCGGCGCAGTCCTCCATCGGGTTGCAGCCCTGGTTGGAGAAGACGTAGGCGGTGCCGGTGGCGGCCGCCGCCCGGGCGATCGCGAGGTCGCTGTCGGCGCCCATCAGCGCGCCCGCCCCGACCGGGGCGAGCAGCACCGGCGTGTCGTGCCGGCCGCCGGGCAGTTCCACCGACAGGTCCCGCTCGACATGGCCGGACAGCATGCGCGGCACGATGGCCCAGCGCTCGAAGGCGGCCCGGTTGCGCCGCATGGTCCGGCCCTCACCGGCGCCGCCGGCCACGTACGCCCACGCCTTGGCGCTGCTGGCCCGCTCGGCGCGGCGTTCCAGTTCGGCGAAGTCGGCCGGCACGGCCGGCCGCCGCCCGAGGGCGCCCTGGCGGTAGATGGTGCTCAGGCGGGACAGTCCGGCGCCCATGGGTTCCTCCTCGACGAGTCTGCCCGGGAGGCTAAACCAAGTCACGTGACTTGAAAAGCTACGATCTCCGCATGGCATCCCGGGCCGAGCGCCGCGAGCAGGCCGTCGAGGCGCTGCTCGACGCCACCCTGGAGAGCCTGGCCACGGCCGGGTTCGCGGCCACCACCACGCGCGGCGTCGCCCAGCGCGCCGGCGTCAGCCAGGGCCTGCAACAGCACTACTTCCCGACCAAGACGGCGCTCATCGACGCGGCCATCAACCGGCTCGCCACCCGGCTGCTCGACGAGGCGTCCCGGCCGGTCGAGGGCGCCACCGAGCGCCGGCGCGCCGAGCTGCTGCTGCGCCGGATGTGGGACAGCTACTCGTCACCGGTGCTGGCCGTGGTGGCCGAGCTGCTGGTGCTCGCCCGCACCCATCCGGGCACCGCCGCCATGACCGCCGCGACGCTCACCGCCGTCACGCACCGGATCGTCGGGGTCGCGGAGCAGGCCCTGCCCGGCTACGCTCGCACCCCCGGCTTCCGGCAGGCGCTGCTGCTCGCGCTGGCCGCCATCCGCGACACCACGACGATCGCGCGGATCCCCGGTACGGAGGGCGCTCTGCCCACCCTGGACGACATCGTCGACGCCTTCCTGAAAGCAGTCGTTACCGATTCGTGACGCTAGGTGACTTGACAGGGTCCTTAATAATCTTCGCGATGATCGAGACCCGTGAGTTGACGAAGACCTACGGCCGGGTGGACGCCGTCCGCGACGTGACGTTCACCGCCGCCCCGGGCCGGGTGACCGGCCTGCTCGGGCTCAACGGCTCCGGCAAGAGCACCACGCTGCGGATGCTGCTCGGCCTCACCCGGCCCACCCGCGGCCAGGCCCTGATCAACGGCAGCCGCTACCGGGACCTGAAGAACCCGCTACGGCAGGTCGGCGCCGTCCTCGAACAGGGACTGAGCCACCCCGGCCAGACCGGCTACGCCCACATGATGACCCAGGCGAAACTGAGCGGCGCATCCCGGGAACGGGCGGTCGCGCTGCTCGACTACGTCGGCCTCGAGGACGCCGGCGGCAAACGCTCCGGCGAGTACTCGCTCGGCATGCGCCAGCGCCTCGCCGTCGCGACCGCCCTGCTCGGCGACCCGTCCGTGCTGATCCTCGACGAGCCGGCGAACGGCCTCGACCCGCCCGGCATGGCCTGGCTGCGCGGGCTGCTGCGCGACCACGCGTACGCCGGCGGCACCGTGCTCATCTCCAGCCACCTGCTCAGCGAACTGGAACTGCTCGTCGACGACGTGGTCATCATCGGCGAGGGCCGGATGCTGCGCGCCGGCCCCCTCGACGAATTGCGCGCCGGCACCCAGCTGCGCGTCCGCGGCGGCGACCACGAACGGCTCGCCGCGGCGTACGAGCAGGCCGGCGCCTCGATCGCCACCGACGGCCGCAACCTCTACGTGGCCGGGATCAGCCCCGAACAGGCCGGCGACATCGCCCTCGAACAGCGGATCCCGATCTACGAACTCGTCGCCGAGACCCAGCACCTCGAAGACGTCTTCCTGAGCGTGGCGGAGGCCAAATGATCGCCGTACTGCGCAGCGAGCTTTACCGCACCGCCACCGTCCGCGCCTCGGTGCTCGCCCTGATCGGGCTCGGGATCGTGGCCGCCAGCGCCGGCTACCTCAGCGACGAGTTCTGGGCCCTGATGGCCGGCATCGGCACCTTCGGCATCGCCGTCATGGTCACCTGCCAGCACTACCAGCACCGCACCGCCATGCTGCTCTTCCTCGGCGAACCCCACCGCCTCCGGATCCTGGCCGCACAGTCCCTGGTCGCGGTGCTCCTCGGCGTGGTCCTGGTCGCGGTCAGCGGCATCGCGGTCGTCGCCTCCGGCGAATCCGACCGCTACCTGCACACCCTCGCGGTCTCCCCACTGCTGGCGATCTTCGGCGTGGCCAACGCGACCGTCGTCCGCAAGCCGCTCTGGCTCATCGCCGGCTGGCTGGGCTGGCTGCTCTTCGTCGAAGGCATCCTCTACCAGCTCGAAGGCGACATGGTCTTCAGCGCCTTCCTGGCCGCCGCCAGCGGCTCCACCCGCGGCCTGCTCTGGGTCTCCATCTGGACGGCCGCCTCCCTGCCGATCGCCGCCTGGCGCATCGGCCGCGACCTCTCCGGCGACTGATTGCCTGGTCACGGTGGGGGATTCCGTCACCCACCGTGGCCTTTCCTTCCGGTACGCGCGACGCCGCTCTCCCACGACGCCGTGCCGCCTGAGATGCCGTAACGTGGACGGAGGCTTCTTCTCATGAGCCGCTGCCGGGGGTGACGTCGTCGATGAGCGTGGGAGTGGTCGACCACGTCGGTCCATAGACTGAGGACGAGTTTTTCGCACTCGGTGAGACGACGAACCGGATCGAGCTGATCGATGGGAGCCTGGTGGTCAGCCCCGCCCCGAGCATGAGCCGTCAGCGACTCTCCCGTCGTCTGGCGAACGCGCTGGAGGAGGGTGCCGAGCCGGCCGGGCTCTTCGTCTATGAGGCGATCAACGTTCGGTTGCACACCGGACGCATCGTGATTCCCCCCGACCTGGTCGTAGTGGACCTGGATGAGGAGGACGTCACCGCGGACGCCTCTCGGGTGCTTCTGGTCGGTGAGATCGTCTCGCCGAGCAACGCCGCCATGGACCGGGTGCTCAAGATGCAGCTCTATGCCGCCGCCGGCATCGGGTGGTACCTCCTGGTCGAGCACGAGGCACCGGACTCGCTGACACTGCGGCTCAACCGTCTCGATGACCAGCGCTACGTCGAAGAAGCCGTCGTGAAAACCGGCGCGATCCTGACCTCCGAGCAGCCGTTCCGGGTCGGGCTCGACACCCGGTCCCTCGTACGTCGCTGAGACACGCTGCCGCCGACATCACCTGTTCGGTGAAGGCTCGTTTCGCCAACGACACAGGGCTTACCGGCGGACGTCCCGCGATTCGGCCCGGGCGGACGTCAAGGCTCAGGCGTCCTCGTCGTCGGCCGTCGGCAGGGGAGTGACGACGGCCTCGGCGGGGGCCTTGCCGGACCAGCTGAGAGCCACCTTGACGGTGGCCTTGCCGCCCGCCTCGGCCAGCATGCTGGTGATCTTGCCGGTCTTCACGGCCAGTTCGAGGCCGAATTCGATCTGCACCTGATCCGGCACCAGGTCGTCGATGGCGGCGCGCAGGCTGTGCGACACACCCCGGATCGTGTTGCGGAACTCGTCCACATCGACCTGAAGCACCTTGTTGACCGAGGACACGTCGGACGGCCCGGAGCCCGCGGTGTCGAGCCGGGCCCAGACGATCTCGCCGGTCGGCAACTGGATCTGGACAGGTCTACTCATCATGCCTCGCGTGACACACAGTGATCGCCATGGAACGGTCGGACCACGTTATCGCGCGAACTACGGGATGGACAGTCCTAGATAGGTGAGCGGGCCGGGATCGGGGACCGGGAGCACGGTGAAGCCGAGCCGGTCGTAGAAGCCGCGCGCCTTCGTGTTGGCGGTCACCATGCCGACGTGGACGCCGGGCGCGCCGACCGTACCGGTGAAGGTGTCGATCAGACGGCGGCCGAGCCCGCGGCCCTGATAGGGCGGCAGCAGGTCGATGTGCAGGTGGGCGGGAAAGCCGTCGAGGCCGGCCACCAGCATCCGCTCCGGGTGGTGGTGCAGCCAGTGCATGTCCTGGTCGGGGGTGCGCGGCGGGGGCGGCGGCACCGGGTAGCGGTCGCCGAGCAGCGGGATCCACTCGTCCCGGTAGCGTTGCGCGAACCGGGCGGTGTCCGACGTGCCGACCACGTAGCCGACCGCCTCCCCGCCGTCGTCGACGACGAAGGCCAGGTGCGGTTCCAGGTGGGCGTAGGGGCCGGCGAACAGGTCGCCCATCAGGTCGTCGGTCGCGTAGTGGCCGCGGGCGTCGCCGCCCGCGTCGGCGGTGCGGACGCAGATGTCGTAGAGGGCGCGGCGGTCGCCGGGCCGGTAGGGGCGGATCTCTGGCACGCCGCCGACGCTAACCGGTGGAAACGCTTTCACCGCAAGGGTCAGGTGGTGGCGCGCAGGACCGGGCGGCTGGGGAAGAGACGCCGCGGCGCGGGGGCGCCGAGAGCCGCGCGGGCCGCGGCCTGGGCGATCGGCTCGACCGGGTGGGTGGCGGTCGACAATCCGGGGTACGCGGACGCGAGCGGAATGTCGTCGAACCCGGTGACCGCGACGTCCTGCGGCACCCGGATCCCGGCCGCGGCCAGCCCCTGCAACACCCCGAGGGCGGTGGCGTCGCTGACCGTGGCGATCGCGTCGGTGTCCGGCCAGCGGCGCAGCACCGTGGCCGCGGCGGCCCGGCCCCGTTCGGCGGTGAAGTCCCCGGTGACCACCCGTGACGGCAGCCCGGCGGCCCGGGTCAGCTCGGTGTAGGCGCGCAGCGGCGCCCCGGACGCGGCCAGCCACCGCGGCCCGCTGACCAGGGCGATCCGCCGCCGCCCGGTGTCGTGCAGGTGGCGCAGCAGGGCGCCGATCCCGGCGGCGCTGTCCACGTCCGTGCCGCCGGCGCCGATGGCCGCGGTCCGGCCGCGCAACCCGGCCGGCAGGTGGTCGAGCAGGCCCCGGTCGTGGCCGGCGAGCACCACGGCGGCGACGCTGCGGTCGGCGGCGACGGCCTCCAGCGCGGTGGTCGCGGCCAGCGGCAGCCGGCGCAGGCTGACGCCGAGCCCGTCGGGATCGACGGCGGCGGCCATCGCGGCGGCCGCCCGGGCGACGTACGGGTCGTGCAGGATGCCGGCCCGGCGGTCCCGGACGGCGAACAGGATCCGGGTGCCGGCGCCCCGGGCCAGGCGGCGGGCCACCGGATGCGGCACGTACCCGAGTTCGGCGGCGGCCCGGCGCACCGCGTCCCGGCTGGCCGTGGAGGCGGGCCCGCGGCCGGACAGCACCCGGGAGGCGGTCGCGGCCGACACCCCGGCGCGGCGGGCCACCTCGGCGAGATCGGGGCGCGTCATCCCGCCATTGAACACGGAAGGCCCGGGACTTTGGTCCCGGGCCTTCCGGGACCGGAGGCTCAGGCGGAGGGCCTCACGTTTCGACAGGGTTGGGGCGTGCCGGGTGATCGCCCGGCCACCATCACGGCCGAAGGACGAAGATCGTGTCACTGGACCCCGGGACCGGCCCCCTGCTGGGCGCGCGACGCTTCCTGACCCGAGAGACGATCGGTGACCACGGGCGCACGCTGCACCAGGTCGACGGCAACGAGTGGGACGCATTCTACCGCGACCGGTGGCGCTACGACAAGGTGGTGCGCTCCACCCACGGCGTCAACTGCACCGGCTCCTGCTCGTGGAACGTGTTCGTCAAGGACGGGCTGATCACCTGGGAGCACCAGGCCACCGACTATCCGACGACGGGGCCGGACGCGCCCGACTACGAGCCGCGCGGCTGCCCTCGTGGGGCCTCCTTCTCCTGGTACGAGTACTCGCCGTCGCGTGTGCGTCACCCGTACCTCCGTGGTGTTCTGGCCGAGATGTTCCGGGAGGCGCGGCAGCGGCTGGGTGACCCGGTGGCCGCGTGGGCCGAGATCGTGGAGACGCCGCTGAAGGCGATGGCCTACAAGAGCCAGCGGGGGCGCGGCGGTTTCGTGCGGGCGTCCTGGGACGAGGCGATCGAGCTGATGGCGGCCGCGCACGTCTACACGGTGAAGACGTTCGGGCCGGACCGGGTGGTCGGGTTCTCGCCGATCCCGGCCATGTCGATGGCGTCGTTCGCGGCCGGCACCCGCTATCACGCGCTGCTCGGCGGCACCCTGCTGAGCTTCTACGACTGGTACGCCGACCTGCCGATCGCCTCGCCGCAGATCTGGGGCGACCAGACCGACGTGCCGGAGGCCGGCGACTGGTGGAACGCCACCTACCTGATGATGTGGGGTTCCAACATCCCGGTCACCCGTACGCCGGACGCGCACTTCCTGGCCGAGGCCCGCTACAAGGGCACCAAGGTCGTGGCGGTGTCGCCGGACTACGCCGACAACGTGAAGTTCGCCGACGACTGGCTGGCGCCGCACCCGGGCACCGACGGCGCGCTGGCCATGGCGATGGGCCACGTGGTCCTGACCGAGTTCTTCCGCGACCGGCAGGTGGACTACTTCACCGACTACGTCCGTAGTTTCACCGATCTGCCGTTCCTGGTGACGATCGTGGACGGTAAGGCCGACCGTTTCCTGACCGCCGCGGATCTCGGCTTCGACGACGGGGAACACAAGACGGTCCTGATCGACGAGAACACCGGTGAGCTGGTCGTCCCGAACGGCTCGCTGGGCTTCCGGTACGCCGAGCCGGGCCGCTGGAACCTGGATCTCGGCGACGTCGTCCCGGCCCTGAGCGCCGGCGGCGACGAGGCGGTCGAGGTCGAACTGGCCCGTTTCGACGTCGGCGACACCGAGGGCGGCTCCACGATCCGCCGCGGCGTCCCGGTCCGGCGAGTCGGGGAACATCTGGTCACCACCGTGTTCGACCTGGTCATGGCCCAGTACGGGGTCCGTCGCGGCGACCTGCCCGGCGAGTGGCCGGCCGGCTACGACGACGCCGACAGCCCGAACACCCCGGCCTGGCAGGAGAGGATCACCGGGGTCCCGGCCCGGCTCGCCATCAAGATCGGCCGGGAGTTCGCCCGCAACGCCGAGCGCAGCCGCGGCCGGTCGATGATCGTCCTCGGGGCCGGCGCCAACCAGTGGTTCCACTCCGACATGACCTACCGCGCCTTCATCTCCCTGGTCACGCTCACCGGCTGCCAGGGCGTCAACGGCGGCGGCTGGGCACACTACGTCGGCCAGGAGAAGGCCCGCCCGGTCACCGGCCAGCAGCACATGAGCTTCGCCTTCGACTGGCAGCGGCCGATGCGGCACCAGGCGTCCACCCCGTTCTGGTACCTGCACACCGACCAGTGGCGCTACGAGCGGGTCCCGGCCGGCGAGCTGGCGTCCCCGCTGGGCACCGGGCGGTTCGCCGGGATGGCGTTCGCCGACACGGTGGCCGCCGCGCAGCGGATGGGATGGAGCCCGGGGCACCCGTTCTTCAACCGGAACCCGCTCGACCTGACCGATCAGGCCGCGGCGGCGGGGGAGACCGTCCAGGACTACGTGCTCCGGAACCTGGAGAACGGCACTCTGGGCACGGTCGCCGAGGACCCGGACGACCCGGCGAACTTCCCCCGTTGCCTGACCCTGTGGCGGGCCAACCTGCTCGGATCGTCCGGCAAGGGCAACGAGTACTTCATGCGCCACCTGCTCGGCGTCTCCTCCCTGGAGACGGCGACCGAGTGCGACCCGGAGAACCGGCCCCGCGACGTGAGGTGGCGTGACGAGGCCCCGGTCGGCAAACTCGACCTGCTCACCGCGATCGACTTCCGGATGACCAACACCGGCCTGCACGCCGACGTGGTCCTGCCGGCCGCCACCTGGTACGAGAAGCACGACATCTCCACCACCGACATGCACCCGTTCGTGCACGCGTTCAGCCCGGCCGTCGACCCGCCCGCCGACGCGCACACCGACTACGACGCGTTCCTGGCCCTGGCCGACAAGGTCAGTGAGCTGGCCGTGACCCACCTCGGCGTGCGCACCGACGTCCTCGCGGCGCCGTTGCAGCACGACACCCCCGACGAGCTGGCCATGCCCAGCGGCCGGGTCCGCGACTGGAAGTTCGGCGAGTGCGACCCGGTCCCCGGAAAGACCATGCCGAAGCTCATCGAGATCGAGCGCGACTACACCCTCATCGGACAGAAGATGCGTACGGTCGGCCCGCTCATGGAGAAGCTCGGCACCACCACGAAGGCGATCACGGTCGACGTGAAACCCGAGGTCGACTACCTCAAGCACCAGAACGGGGTGATCGACGGGCGGCCGTCGCTGGCCACCGCCGACCGGATGTGCGAGGCGATCCTCTCCTTCTCCGGCACCACCAACGGCCGGGTCGCGTACGCCGGCTTCCAGGAACTGGAGAAGCGCACCGGGCAGCGGTTCACCGACCTGATCGAGGGCCACGAGAACGACCGGGTCACCTACTCCGAGACCCAGGAGGCGCCGCAGCCGGTCTTCACCAGCCCGGAGTGGTCCGGCTCGGAGAAGGGCGGCCGCCGCTACTCGCCGTTCACCATCAACGTCGAGCGGCTCAAGCCGTGGCACACCATCACCGGCCGCCAGCACTTCTTCGTCGAACACGACTGGGTCGCCGAACTGGGCGAGCAGCTGCCCGCCTTCCGGCCGCCGCTGAACATGGCCCGCCACTTCGGCAAACCCGGCGACGCCGTGGACGGGGGAGTGACCGTCCGGTTCCTGACCCCGCACGCCAAGTGGTCGATCCACTCGATGTACCACGACAACGAGTTGATGCTCGCGCTCTCCCGCGGCGGCCCGGTCATCTGGATGAGCGTCCAGGACGCCCAGAAGATCGGGGTACGCGACAACGAGTGGATCGAGGCCCACAACCGCAACGGCGTCGTCGTGGCCCGTGCCGTGGTCAGCCACCGGATGCCCGAGGGCACCGTCTTCCAGTACCACTCGCCCGAGCGCACGGTGAACGTCCCCAAGGCCGAGAAGTCCGGCCGGCGCGGCGGCTACCACAACTCGATGACCCGGCTGCTGGTCAAGCCCACCCACCTGGCCGGCGGGCACGCCCAGCTCACCTACGCCTTCAACTACTACGGCCCGATCGGCAGCCAGCGCGACGAGATCACCGTGATCCGCCGCCGCACGCAGGAGGTGGAGTACTGATGCGCATCAGAGCACAGGTCGCCATGGTGATGAACCTGGACAAGTGCATCGGCTGCCACACCTGCTCGGTCACGTGCAAGCAGACGTGGACCAACCGGGAGGGCACCGAGTACGTCTGGTTCAACAACGTCGAGACCAAGCCGGGCATCGGCTACCCCAAGCACTACGAGGACCAGGAACGCTGGAAGGGCGGCTGGAAACTCGACGGCAAGGGCCGTCTGGTTCTGCGCTCCGGCGGCCGGGCCAAACGGCTGAGCCGGATCTTCGCCAACCCGGACCTGCCGGCCATCGACGACTATTACGAGCCGGCCACCTTCGACAAGGACATCCTGGTCAGCGCGCCGGGCGGGCTCACCGACACCCCGGTCAAGAAGCCGTACTCGAAGCTGACCGGCGAACCCATGTCGATCGAGTGGGGCGCCAACTGGGAGGACTCCCTCGGCGGCGACACCATGGACCAGGACCCGAACCTGCGCGGCCTGGCCGACAAGGTCAAGTTCGAGTTCGAGAAGACCTTCATGTTCCACCTGCCGCGGATCTGCGAGCACTGCCTCAACCCGGCGTGCGTGTCGGCCTGCCCGTCCGGCGCCATGTACAAGCGCGAGGAGGACGGCATCGTCCTGGTCGACCAGGACCGCTGCCGGGGCTGGCGGATGTGCGTGTCGGCGTGCCCGTACAAGAAGGTCTACGTCAACCACGCCACCGGCAAGGCCGAGAAGTGCACCTTCTGCTTCCCGCGCATCGAGGCCGGTCAGCCCACCATCTGCTCGGAGACCTGCGTCGGCCGCCTCCGCTACCTCGGCATTCTCTGGTACGACGAGGACGCCGTCCTCGCCGCGGCGACCGTGCCCGACGAGGAGCTGCTGGACGCCCAGCGCGGCGTCTTCCTGGACCCCTTCGACCCGGCCGTGCAGCAGGCCGCCCGCGACGCCGGCCACCCCGAGGAGTGGATCGAGGCGGCCATGGCCTCCCCGGTCTGGAAACTGATCAGCGAATACCGGATCGCCCTGCCGCTGCACCCGGAATACCGCACCCTGCCGATGGTCTGGTATGTGCCGCCGCTCTCGCCGGTGCTGGACGCCGCGGGCGCCGCCGGCCGCGACGACACCGACGCCGACGACATCTTCCACACCATCGACGACCTGCGGATCCCCGTCGCCTACCTGGCGTCGCTGTTCACCGCCGGCGACACCGCGGTGGCCGGGGGAGTGCTGATGAAACTGGCCGCCATGCGCGCCTACATGCGGGCCCGCACCCTTGACGGCACCGTGGCGCGGGAACTGCTGGACGGCATCGGCATGACCGCCGACCAGGTGGAGGCCATGTACCGGCTGCTCGCCATCGCCAAATACGACGAGCGGTACGTCATCCCGGCCGCCCACGCCAAGACCGCCGCCGCCCTCGAGGACCTGGGCGGCTGCTCGCTCGACGGCGACGGCGGCCCCGGCATGGGCGGCGGCCCGGTGCCGGTCATCCTCAGCACCCGTCGGGGGCAGTGATGGACCGCTCACGGATCTTCCAGCTCGCGTCGCTGCTGCTCACCTACCCCGACGAGGAACTGCTCGCGGCCGGTGACGAACTGCGCGCCGCCGCGGCCGGCGTCGACGGCCTGGCGAACTTCGTCGACTGGCTGCTCGCCACCAGCCCGATCGAGGTGCAGCGGCACTACGTGCAGACGTTCGACCTGCGCCGCCGCTCCGGGCTCTACCTCACCTACTACCTGCACGGCGACACCCGCAAACGGGGCATGGCTTTGCTCATGCTCAAACAGCGCTACCGCGCCCACGGGCTGCGGCTCGCCGACGGGGAACTGCCCGACCTGCTGCCGATCGTGCTCGAATTCGCGGCCACGGCCGGGCCCGGCGACGGCGAGGCCCCGCTGCGCCAGCACCGGCAGGGCATCGAACTGCTGCGAGCCGCACTGCACGAGACGCGTACGCCGTACGCATCGATCCTGGATGTCGTCTGCGAGCTGTTGCCGCAGCTCACCGACGCGGACCGGGAAGCCCTCACCGCCCTGGCCTTCGACGGCCCGCCGGTCGAGACCGTCGGTCTCGACACGGTGGGCCGCGGTCCCAACCTCGCTCCCTACGCGGAGGTGTGCCGATGAGCACGTTCGTCTGGATCGTCGTCCCCTATGTGTGCGTCGGCATGTTCGTCGGCGGGCACATCTGGCGGTGGCGGCACGACCAGTTCGGCTGGACCACCCACACCAGCCAGATCCTGGAGAACCGGCTGCTGCGGCTCGGCTCGCCGCTGTTCCACCTGGGCGCCTTCGGGGTGATCGCCGGCCACGCGATGGGCCTGCTCGTCCCGGCCTCGTGGACCCACGCCCTCGGCGTCTCCGAGCACGTCTACCACCTCGTGTCGGTCACCGGCGGCGTCGTCACCGGCGTCATGCTGGTCGCCGGCCTGACGCTGCTGATCGCCCGGCGGTTCGTCAGCGGCCGCATCCGGCGGGTCACCACGACCATGGACAAGGTGCTGTACGCCGCGCTCGCCGCCATGGTCGTGCTCGGGATGAGCGGCACCGTCGTGATCAACCTGTTCGGTGAGGGCTACGACTACCGGGAGACGCTGGCCGTCTGGTTCCGGCAGATCTTCCACCTCCAGCCCGACCCGTCACTGATGACCGGCGCGCCGTTGGTGTTCCAGCTGCACGCCATCGGCGGATTCCTGTTCCTGGCGATGTGGCCGTTCACCCGGCTCGTGCACGTGTGGTCGGCGCCGCTCGCCTACCTGTGGCGGCCCTACGTCGTCTACCGCGGCCGCCGTGGGCCCGCCCCCGCGCCGCAGCCCGCCCCGTCCGCGGTCCGGACCGTCTCCGCCGCCCGCCCATCCGCCCAGCCGTCCGTCCGGCCCGCCGTTCAGCCTTCCGATCAGCCCGATCGTCCTACCGTGAAAGCATGAGCGACGACTACCTGCCCGGCATCTACCAGCAGTTCCTCGAACGGTTCCCGGAGGTGGCCGAGGCGCAGGGCCACCTGGCCCGCACCATCCGGGAACGCAACCCGTTCGACGGCCGTACCGATCGGTTGATCAAGCTGGCCATCGCGGTCGGCGCCGAGGCCGAGGGCGCGGTACGCTCCAACGTTCGCAAGGCACTGAAGCACGGCGCGAGCCTCGACGAGGTCCGCGCCGTCGCGCTTGCCGCCGTCACCACCTGCGGCTTCCCGGCCGCGATCGCCGCCCTCGGCTGGATAGAAGAGGTAGCCACCGCACCATGACCAGCACCGACAACCTCTGGCTGCAGAAGATCGCGGAGAACCCGGGCCACTCCCGGTGGTACATCGACCGGTTCCGGGCGATGGCGGCCCGCGGCGACGACCTGGCCGGCGAAGCCCGCATGATCGACGCCATGGTCCCGCGCGGCGCCCGGATCCTGGACGCCGGCTGCGGCACCGGCCGGGTCGGCGGCCACCTCGCCGCGTCCGGCCACGACGTCACCGGCGTCGACCTCGACCCGGAACTCATCGCCGAGGCGCGGGCGCAGCATCCCGGCCCCCACTGGCAGGTCGGCGACCTCAGCGAACTCGACCTCCCCGACCGGTACGACGTGATCGTCTGCGCCGGCAACGTGATGACCTTCGCCGGCCCGTCCACCCGGGTCGAGATCCTGCGCCGCTTCGCCGCCCACCTGGCCGACGGCGGCCGGGCCGTGATCGGCTTCGGGGCCGGGCGCGGCTACGAGTTCGACGAGTTCCTCACCGACGCGGCCACCGCCGGCCTCACCCCCGACCTGCTGCTCGGAACCTGGGACCTCCGGCCCTTCGGCCCCGACTCCGACTTCCTGGTCGCCGTGCTGCGCTGACCCACCGGCCCGGGGAGCAGGGCCTACTCCGAACGGGTCCAAGGTCCCTGTCCGCGGCGGTTGCCGACCGGAAGGCTGAGAGCTGTCGGAACCCCCGGACCACGGAGTTGGATCATGAGCGCACCCCAGGCCCGCCCTCGCCCGGCAGGACTGATGCTAGCCCTGGCGACGATCGGCTTCGCCGTCAACTTCTGGGCCTGGGCGCTGCTCAGCCCCCTCGCCACCAGGTTCCAGGCGGCGCTCGACCTCACCCCCTTCCAGCAGGCGCTGCTGGTGGCCGTACCGGTGGTGGTCGGTTCCGTCGGACGCATCCCGGTCGGCGCGCTCACCGACCGCTACGGCGGCCGGATCATGTTCCCGCTGATCTCCCTGACCACCATCGTCCCGGTCCTCTACCTGGGACTGTTCGGCCACGACGCCCTCGTCTCGCTCCTGGTCGGCGGCTTCTTCCTGGGCATCGGCGGCACCGCCTTCGCGGTCGGCGTCCCGTTCGTCAACGCCTGGTTCCCGCCGTCGCGCCGCGGCTTCGCGGTCGGCGTCTTCGGCGTCGGCATGGGCGGCACCGCGATCAGCGCCCTCACCACCGTCAAGCTGGTCGACGCCAACGGCACCGCCACCCCGTTCGTCATCACCGCAGGAGTCCTGGCCGTCTACGCCGGCGTCTCCTGGCTGGTGCTGCGCGACGCCCCCGACCGGGCGGTCCCCACCACCTCCCTGGGCGCCCGCCTCGGCTCGGCCCTGCGCCTCCGCGTCACCTGGCAGGCCTCCGCCCTGTACGCGGTCGCCTTCGGCGGATACGTCGCCTTCTCCGTCTACCTGCCCGCCTACCTGAAGACCGCCTACGGCCTCACCCAGACCGACGCCGCGAACCGGATGGCCGGCTTCGTCCTCCTGGCGGTCGCGATGCGCCCCGTCGGCGGCTGGCTCTCCGACCGGGTCGCCCCCAGCCGCGTCCTGGCGGTCTCCCTGGGCGTGGTGGTGGCCGGCGCGATCATGCAGGCCTTCACCCCCGACCTGGCCCCGCTCGGCACCATCGCCTTCCTGACGATGGCCGCCGCCCTGGGCGCCGGCTCCGGCGCCACCTTCGCCCTGGTAGCCCAGTTGGCCCCGGCCAGCCAGGTCGGCGCGGTGACCGGCATCGTCGGCGCCGCCGGCGGCCTGGGCGGATTCATCCCGCCGCTGCTCATGGGCGCCATCTACGGCCACTTCCAGTCGTACGCCCTCGGCCTGGCCCTGCTCGGCGTGGTCGCCCTGGCCGCCCTCCTCCTCGACGTCCTCTCCGTAGGCCGCCGCCCCATCCCCGCCTGACACACCCACCCCCGACGGTCCGCCACCTGCTTCTCGCGGTGGCGGGCCGTTTTCGTGATGGCTCGAACCGGGTGCCTGCCGGGCCGGTACACCCTCACATGCGGAGGATGAGGGAGGACCCGATGGGGCAGACGGACACGGTGAGCCCTCGGCGGGTTCTCGTTGAGCGGGCCACCCGGCTGATCTCCGGCGGCTACCTGCTGACGCTGATGCTCCTCGCGACGATGGTGATCACCGGACGGCTTCAGCTCACCCTCTTCGCCTGGGGATGTCTGATCGTCCCGGCCGTCGGATTCGCCCACAACGTGTGGACCCTCGCCCGGGCACGGCGGGCGACCGACCCGCTGCACCGGGACACATTCTTCAAGGAGGGCGCCCTCGGTGTCGTCGTCACCCTGATCTACCTGGGAAGCACCCTCTACACCTGGGCGGTGGCGCCCGCCGCGTTCACTGGCTGGTAAGGAGAGCGGGCCGCGGCGACGTGGTTTACGGGGTTTCATGGACCGCCGCGCTGTCGGTCAGCGGAATCCGCTCGCGACGAGCAGCACGCCTCCGGCCGCGGTCAGCGGCACCGCGCACGCCAGGACCTGCGCGCGTACCCGCCAGGCCGGCGCGACGACGAGGGTGACCCCGGCCGCCGCCGCCACCAGGATCGCGACGTAGCCGAGGGTCTCCGAGAGCACGACGCCGGGACCGCCGAGACGCGACAGTTGGAGGACGGCCTCGGCGAACAGGACCGCGGCGGGTAGCGCGAGCGCCGGGATCCGCCAGCGTGAAGGCGTCCGGGCGATGCCGCCGCCCGCGCCGAACACGGCACCGGCGACCACGCCGAGCACCATCCACAGAAGCGCGTACGACGAGTAGACGTTGGCCCAGTCGTCGTTCTGGATCAGAGCCGCCGCCACGTAGTAACTCGGCACGGCCACGACGAGGAAGACCACCGCCCCGGCGACGGCGCGCGGCAGACTCCAGCGAGAGTGGAACGTGAGCAGGAACGCGGCCACGGCCCAGACGGCGATCGAGTTCCCGAGCCCGCCGAACGGGAACGGCACGTACTTGATCCAGACGAAGTCGAGGAATCCCAAGAGGAAACCCGCGACCGGAGCCGTCGTCCCCACGCCCTGGCTGATCTTCATGGCGCCGACCCTAGGCGGGCCGGCGCCTGGCGAGGATCTGTCTCCAGCACGATTTCGGAGCAGCCGACTCGGCCGAAAGGCAGAGCGGAGCCGGGTCAGCGTGCTGACGGGCGGGCGCGGCCGGCGGGGAGGCCGGCGAGCAGGGCGTCGAGGGTGTCGGAGTCGGCCCAGCCGTTGACGGCGATGTCGCCGGTCGCGGAGACGGTCACCTCGATGCGGTCCGGCCCGGTCACGTCGGCGAGACGGCCGGTCAGGTGCAGGAACTCCTGGTTGGTGGAGCCCACCCACGGCCGGTCACGATCGATCAGGTCCTGCCGGAACGGGCCCGCGACCAGGAGATCGGTCGCGCTGAGCAGGGCGGCCACATGCTCGTCCGCCGACGATCGGAGGTACGCGTACTCGTACCCCGAGAACGTCATGACGGTGAGCCCGGCCCGCCGCACCCCGGCCGCCACCGCCGCCAAGCCCGCGGCCTGCTCGAACGGCTCCCCGCCCAGCAGCGTCACGCCGGAGGTGCCGGCCGCCACCACCCGCTCCACCAGGCTCTCCGGGGTGGTGGGCGTGCCGCCCCGCGGACCGAAGAGGTGTGGGTTGAAACAGCCGGCGCACCGGATGGAGCAACCCTGCACCCAGATCGCGCTCCGCTCGCCCGGGCCCTCGGCCGTGGTCCGGTCGAGGAAACGCGCCACCCGCACGAGCGGCGTCTCAGACATCGACGATGCGCCCGAACGGCTGGTCGTGGTCGTGCTGCGGGGCCGGGGGAGGAGCACAGGTGAGATGGTCGCGGACGGCGACGAACTCGTGCGGGGCGAGCGACGCGGCGTCCGCGAACTCGGCGAGCGACGCGAATCCGCCCCGGGAGTCGCGGGCGGCCACGGCCCGCTCGGCCCGTTCGGGACCGACACCCGGCAGCATGGCGAGCTGCGCCACGGTGGCGTTGTTGACCTCCAGCCGCGCCGAAGAAGCGGGTGGCGCCGAAGGAACATCCGGCACGGGAGGAGCAGGCGGCGCGAAAGGAGACTGTGGCGCCATCGGGGCGTACGGCGCCGCATGCGCCTGCTGCGCCGCGGACGCCTGCGGGGGAGCGGCATACGGCTGGGGCGTCGACGGCTGGGCGCCGTAGTACTGGCTCGGCGGAGGCACGAGACCCTGCACCTGGGGCGGAACCGGCCCGGGAGCCGGGACACCGGCCCACGGCGCGGCGGTCTGTTGCGCGTACCACGGCTGGTGGCCGGCCCGCCATTGCAACCACGAGCTGTTGATGACCAGCGCGTGGACCACCGAGATCATCCAGACGATCAGCAGCGCCACGACGGTGAGGTCGGAGGCCACCCCGTCCTTCGGCAGGGTCGGCCCGGTGAAGAACGCGGCGTTGGCGAGGACGCTGTAGACGATGCCGGCGATCGACCACGCATGGCGGCGCGCCCGGACACCGACATAGAGGAACCCGGCGGCGCTCAGGCAGCCGAAACTGAGGATCGGCAGAAGCACCCAGGCGCTGTGGCCGAGCCGCCACGAGAGCCGCGCCGGGCCTTGCGGCTTCGACGGTGGGAAACCCTGGTCAGGCGGGGTCCACGTCACGGTTCACCTGCTGTTCCTGTGCTGTGTGGTGCTGGCGCGTGTAGTCGTCGGTGAAGGCGCTGGACTCTACCTTCCCGCCGATCAGGTCCTCGAGGACGGCGATGTAGTCGAGGCACCGGTCACCGAGGATGTCGAGGGTCTCGGCACTGACCGTGCCGTCGCCGTTGACGGTGACGACGATCCGTGGCCTGCTCATGCCCGCTCCCGCTCCACCTCGAAGACCAGCTGGACGGCGCCGTCGGTGACCGACTCGGACTCCAGCCGGAGCCCGGCCGCCGGCGCCTGGTCGCGCAGCCGCTCCAGAACCGCCCGCTGCACCCGGCGACCGTAGGCCTCGTCGACCGCGGTGACCAGCTCGACCGCCCGCTCCTGCTGGACGCCGGTGAAGTGCGCGCCCCAGATGCCCTCGGTGTCGCGGGTGAACGTGGCGGACGCCTTCGTCCCACCCCAGACGGCGGTCAGCGTCTCGCCGGACGTGACGACGGTGGCGCCGGTGTCGCGCAGCGCCTCGCCCAGCAGGGTGACGTCACGCATCCGGGTCCGGACGTCGCAGACGCCGTCGGACTGCCCGGCGGCCCGGGCCTGAATGGCGGCCGCGCCGGCCATCGCCAACGGGACCAGCAACAGTGACACGCTCACGAGAACCCCCCGTTCTTCGTTGGTGTGCGGACACCCTACCGTCCCGGTGCTCCGGGACGGTCGGTCAGATCCCAGTCATCGGTGCTGGTCGCGGACACGGCACGGTTGCGGGCCCAGGCGCGCAGACCGTCGATGCGCTCGGCCTGGGTCACGCTGAGCGGGACGATGCTCATCACGGCGCGCACCAGATCGTCGCGGCTCAATGGCCGGCGTTCGGAGAACGCGTCGAACAGGGCGACCGTGACGGCCTGCTCGATCTCGGCGCCGGAGTAGCCGGTGGTCAGCCCGGCCAGCTCGTCCAGCAGGTCGGCGCCGACCGGCAGCTCGCCCGCCACCCGGGGATGGCGCAGCGCCCGCAGCAGGTGCACCCGCCACACATCCACCCGTTCCGCGCGGCTCGGCAGGTCGACGAAGAACGTCTCGTCGAACCGGCCCTTGCGCAACAACTCCGGTGGCAGCCCGTCGAAGTCGTTGGCGGTCGCGATCACGAACACCGGCCGGCTCTTCTCCTGCATCCAGGTGAGGAAGGTGCCGAAGACGCGGGCGCCGGTGCCGGAGTCGCCGGTCCCGCCGGCGAAACCCTTCTCGATCTCGTCGACCCACAGCACGCACGGGGCGACGGCCTCGGCGATCCGCAGCGCGGTCCGCATGTTGTGCTCGCTGGACCCGACCAGCCCGGAGAACACCCGGCCGATGTCGAAGCGCAGCAGCGGCAGGCCCCACACCGTCGACATGGCCTTGGCGGTGAGCGACTTGCCGCACCCCGGCACGCCGGTGATCAGGACGCCGCGTGGGGCGGGCAGGCCGTACTCGGCGGCCTCGGGCAGCCACGAGCCGTTGCGTTTGACCAGCCAGGACTTGAGGTTGCCGAGCCCGCCGACGTCGTCGAGCACGGTGCCGGCGGTGATGAACTCCAGAACTCCCGACTTCCGGACGGTCTGGCGTTTCTCGTCGTGGACGATGTCGACGTCGCCGACGTCCAGCACCGCGTCGTCGGCCATCGCCCGGGCGTACGCGTTCTCCGCCTCCTGCATGGTGAGCCCGGCCGCCGCCGCGACGAACCGCTCCCGCCCCGTCTCGTCGAGATCCACCCGCAGCCGGCCGCTCGCGCTGTTGGCGCGGATCATCGCGTCCAGCAGCGCGCCCCGCTCGGCCTCGCCCGGCAGCGGGAAGTCGACGATGGTGATGTCCTTGGCCAGCTCGGCGGGCAGGCTCAGCACCGGCGACAGCAGCACCAGCGTCCGGGGGTGCCGCCCGGTCCGGAAGGCGTGCGCGATGTCCCGCAGCATGCGCACCACCTCCATGTTCTGCGGGTACTGCCCGTCCACGGTGAGCGGGTGCAGATCACGCAGGACGAACACGCCCGGTTCGTCGAGCCGGTGCACGATCTTGAGCGCGTCCATGACCCGCCCGGTGTTCGAGCGGACCTCCCCGTCCGGCTGGATCAGCCCGCCGGTGATCGTCCACGACCAGACCGGGCGGGGCACCCGCACCAGTTCCGGGTTTCCGGCGATCAGCGAGATCTTGTGCAGGGCGCGCTGTTCCTCGTGGGTCTCCAGGTAGAGCACCGGGAACCGGGCCTTGAGCAGCTGCGCGAACGTCTCCGGGAACGACCTCGTCACCGTGCTCATGTCAGACCCGCCTTGCCGGGGTGGACCGGGCATGCCGGAACCGATGGCCTTCCGTGACCACCCGCGGCGACTCAACGACCGCTGACACCGGACCTCCTAGCCTGCCGCAGGATCAGGGCGATGTCGGCGCCCCAGCCGTCGAGGACGTCGCCGTGGCCCCGGGCGCGGGCCAGGTCGGCGACCGCCGGGAAGAGGCTCAGCGCGCGGCCGGGCAGCCGCCCCGGTTCCAGAGCGGCGTTCCACCGGCCCGGCAGCGGGTGGGTGGCCAGCTCCCAGGTCAGGTACTTGTTGTACGGCCGCAACCGTCCGTGCAGCGCGAACACCGTCGACAGCAGCCACGGCACGCTCTCCAGCTCGTCCAGCAGGCCGGCCGCCGCCGCGCCGTCGCGGTGGCTCTTCACCGCCCGGTAGAGCTGGTTCACATACGCGTCCAGGAAGTCGCGTGACCAGGTGCGGGCCTCCGCGTCGGTGGGGGTGGCCTGCCGCTCGACCAGGTCGGCGATGCCGCCGCCGAGCCGGTCGAGCAGGACCCGGGCGCCGCGGTAGCCGTAGCGTGGCCAGTGCATCGACGTGTCGGCCAGCGCCTCGACCGTGACGACCGCCTGGTCCAGCTCGGACGACCGCACCCGCTGCCACCGGGCCAGCGCCGGGCCGGCCACCACGACGGTGACGTCACAGTCGGAGTGGGCGGTGACCATGCCGCGGGCGTGCGACCCGGTCAGCACCACCCCGCGCACGCCGGCGTCGGCCTCCGCCTCGGCCAGCAGCCGGTCCAGCACCGCACTCCGCTTCATGTCCGCCATCCTGGCACGCCCCTACGACACTTCTCCGGCGTCAACTGGCGGTGCCGGTGCCGCGGATCGGCTGGGTGGCGGGGGCGGTGCGCTGGAGGACGATGATGCGGCCGCCGTTGTAGACCTGGCGGAAGCCCATCTGGTCGAGCTGTTTCATGATCTGGGGGATCTCGGTGCGGCCGATCGGGCAGCTCGGGTTCCAGGTGTCGACGACGGCCCAGTCGCCCTTGTCGACGTTCGAGCCGATCAGGGTGACCTCGTTGGTGGGCAGCAGCGGGATCAGCAGGTTGTTGGTGGCCCGGACGGTGACGCCCTCGGGGATGCGCTCGAGGGCGTCGGTGGCCTCGCCGACCACGGTGGCGTTGTTGAAGGGAGCCGCCGTCCCCTCGTACCAGTCGACGATCTTGTGATCTCGAAGGTCCTGGACGGCGAAGAAGATGAACACCGGCGCGGCGATGGCGGCCATCACGGTCGCGGTGCGGAACTGGTACCAGGGCCGTTTCGGTTCCTCGACGGGCGCGCTGCGGGGCGCCATCGCGAGATCCGGGTCGGGGCCCAGGCCGCGGGCCCGGTCGACGAGGCTGCCGATCCGGCGGAAGCCGTCGGCCACCGCGGCGAACATGATCGGGATGAGCGGCATGTCGTAGTAGAGCTCGGAGGACCACTGGGTGTCGCGCGACGACAGCATCCGGCTCAGCATCACCGGCGCGATCATCAGGATCAGCGGGGAGGCGAGCGCCGCGAACCCGACCGGGATGAACAGTTGCTCCCAGGTGGTGAGCTTGGCGGGCTGGTCGGTCATCAGGTTCAGGATCTCGAGCGGGTGCGTGATCATGTACGGGATGCCGGCGAAGATCCCGTCCGCGTGCAGGCTCGCCTGGTAGTCCTTGGCGTAGGTGAAGCCGCCCGGGTTCAGGTTCGGGATGATGAACTTGAGGGTCACCAGGAACCACGAGGCGCCCCAGGCGATCAGGAACCCGCCGTGCTTCCACCGCCGGTTGAGCAGCGCGTAGAGGCCGAGCATGGCGCACAGCAGGCCGCCGTCCTCCTTGACCGTGACCAGCGCCGCGAACAGGATCGTCGCCTGGGTCCACTTCCCGGCGAGCATCCGCTCCAGGCCCCAGGCCAGGAACAACGCGCCGAACATCACCTCGTGCACCGGGAAGGCGACGGTGCCGAAGACGGCATGACTGCACAGGTACGCGATGAGCATCCCAGTGCCGACCGCGATGCCGTGGCGGCGGCGGAAGATGTGGTAGATCGGGATGCCGGACAGGCAGATCAGGACGATCTGGGCGTACACCAGGGTGATCGCCGAGTCGTGGATCCACACCAGCGGCGCGAGCAGGGCGAAGGCCGGTGAGAAGTGGTCGCCGAGCTGCACGTACCCCTTGATCGGCACCATCGGCCAGCCGTCGTTCGCCCAGCCCTGTACGGCCTGGTAGAAGATGCCGAGGTCGCACGCGCCGACGGTGAGGGCGTCGTACTGAGCCTGGGCCCACCGGGCGAACAGATAGATCGCCACCCCGACGATCCACCCGCAGGGGGACAGGAGCGTCCGGATCGCGGCATCCCGCACTCTGATCAGCACGGATGCACAACCTAGTAGATCTCCTCGGCGGGTGTTCGCCGAGCCGTTCCCCCCTGGGTGACAGACTCTGCGGTATGGGGTTGTTCACGGTGGCGGAAGCACGTACCGAACTGGCCCGGCTGCGCCCGGTCCTCGACGAGGTCATCACCCTGCGCGCCGACATGGTGGAACTCTCCGCCGCCCTGGTCCCCGGCGGGGAGCCGACCAGCCTGGGCGGGCTGCCGGAGCGCAAGGCCGCCGAGGCCCGCCTCAACGAACTGATGACCGAGATCCAGGAGACCGGCGCCGAACTCAAGGGCGTGGCCCCGCTGCTGGTCGACTTCCCGGCCGACCTGGACGGCGTCCCGGTTCTGCTGTGCTGGCTCGAAGGCGACGCCGACATCACCTGGTACCACCGCGCCGACCTCGGCTTCGCCGGCCGCCGCCCGCTCCCGGACGACGCCGCCTGAGACAGCGTGGCAGGGCGGGTGCCGGTTCAGCCGTTCTCGGGCAGCCCGGCGATCCGCTTCAGTCGCGCGCGAACGATCGCCGCCTTCTCCTCCTCGCCGAGCTTGGCCAGGACATCGGCGAACACCAGTCCGGCCCGGAACCACAATGCCTCGAACTCGTCCGGGTTCCGTGCCGCCAAGGGCTGGTAGATCCGCAGCGATTCGATCACGCAGCTCAATGCCTGGCGTAGATTCGCCTGCGCCGTCGCGCAGAGGCCCGCGTACGTCATCAACGATTTCGCGAGATCGGCGAGGTGGGCCTCGGGATTCCGCCGTGCCAGCCCGCGGATGATGCCGGTCGCCTCGTCCGTCACGGCGATCGCCCCGGCCCAGTCGCCCTGGTCGCCGAGCCGCTGGCCGAGGACGTGCAACGCGGTCGTGAGCAGCGGTGAGTGGGCACCGGGGTGGTCGGCGGCCAACCGCCGGGAGATCGCGGTGGCCTCTCGCGCCGTTGCCAGGGCCGATCGGCGCAGACCGATCCGGACCTGTGCGTTGCTGAGGTTGCACAACGAGTGCGCGAGGTCGGGGAGATGCGGCACGGGATTCGCGGTGACCAGGTCACGGTGGATCGCCGCGGCTTCCCGCGCCGCCGCCAGCGATTCCTCCACGTGATCCGCCTCCAGGTACTGGACGCTGAGATTGCTCAGCGACACGGCCAGAGCCTGGCGGTGGACGGCCGGATGGCTGTCGGCGAGACGCCGCCGAATGACGGTCGATTCCTCGAGCATCGTGATCGCTCGTTCGCGATCGCCCAGGCGCGAGAGGAACAGCCCCAGGTTGGCCAGCGATGCTGCCAGGCCGGGAAGGTGTGCGCCGGGGCGGACCTCGGCCAGGCGCCGCCGGATGGCCAGCGCCTCCTCGGCCGCCACCACCGCCTCGTCGGACCGGCCCTGAGCCGCGAGATGTGCCCCCAGATTGTTGAGCGAGAGCGCCAGCGGTTCGTGGTAGACGCCGGGGTTGTCGTCGGCGAGCCGTCGGTAGATCTCCGCCGCCTCACGTGACAGGGAAACGGCCCGCTCCCGGTCGCCGAGCGCGAAGAGCGTGCTGCCGAGGTTGGTGAGGCACAGGGCGAGGTGGGGCAGATGGGTCGCCGGGTGGATGGTGGCCAGCTCGCGGGCGAGTGCCGTGGCCGTCTCCGCCGGTGACACCGCCTCCGCCGCACGGCCCAGACGGGACAGGCGGTTGCCGAGATTGTTCATCGACATGGCGAGGTCGGAGAGGTAGGTGCCGGGGTCGTCGTCGGCGAGCCGGCGGTAGACCGAGACGGCTTCCTCCGTCGCGGCGAGAGCCTTCTCGGGGAGGCCCACCTCGGTCAGGCGATTACCGAGGACATCCAGTGCGGCGGCCAGGTCGGGCAGGCGGGTGCCGGCCTCGGCGGAGGCGAGACCACGGAAGATGGCGACGCCGTCCTCCGCCGCGGTGAGGGCCTCTGCCGGGCGGCCCAGCCGCGCCATCTGGTTGCTGAGATTGACCAGTGAGCCCCCGAGATCGGCCGCGTGTCGCGCCGGGTTCTCCTCGGCGAGGCGGCGATACCCGGCGGCGGCCTGCTCCGCGGCGGCCAGGGCCTCGTCGTGCCGCCCGGCGTTGTCCAGTCGCCACGAGTGTTCGGCGTGGAGGGCGGCACGTGCCGAGGGATCGTCGGTGTGGGCGAGGCGGTGGCGGGTCAGGTGGCTGCTGATCGAGGCGGCGGCGAGATCGAAGTCGATGTGCCGGTCGAGTGGCAGATGCGGCTCGAGGGCCTCGAGGACGGACACGTCGATCGTGGGGATCGACACGAGGCGGGCCAGGGTGGCGCCGCCGGTGGAAGTGATCAGCTCGGGATGACGGCGTACGAGGGGGTACAGCACTTCCTCGGCGAGGTGCGGCCACCGGTGAGCCGCTTCCGTCAATGTGCTGATCATGCTGTCGACCCGTCCGGTCGCATCCCCGCCTTCCAGGAGGGCGCCGGGGGCGGTCAGGGTCCAGTCGTCGGTGAGAAGGCCGAGGTCGTCGTCGAGATGGTGGCCGGGTGTGGACAGGGCCAGGAAGTCCTCGGCAAGACGGTCCGGTAGCAGTGGTTCCAGGACGGTGCGATGGTCGGCCGGGGGATAGCAGATCCGGTGGTCGTCGATGAGCTGGTCGGCGGCGGAGGGGTTGCCGGCCAGGGCGAGCTGGACGAGGGCCTGCCGGGCGTCGGGGCGGGGGAGCGGCCCGGTCAGGACGGCGACGTAGGTGGTGCGCTGCATGACGGTGGGCGCGGTGGTCGGCGGGCTTTCGCGTCGGGCGTGCAATTCCTGCCAGTGGGCCTGTTCGCGGCCGAGCAGGTAGGCCGAGACGGCGTGCGGGTGGGTGGGCGGCTCGCTGCCGTGGCGGTGAGCGTCGACGGCCGCCAAGGCGGCCATGTGCACGGCCAGGACCTGCGCGAATCCGGAACCGGTCAGATCGGGGGCGGGCCACGGGCCGGGGTACGAAGGATGCAGCGCCCTACCGAAGTGGGCCGCGGCCGTGGTGAACAGGGCGAGGCGGTCGTCGTCACTGTCGGCCGCCAGGGCCGGGAGCGCGGTCGAGGAGGTTTCGGCGCCGTCGGACTCGGCCTGTCTGGCGACCGCCTGCCACCAGTGGCCGGAGGAGCGGGAGAGCAGCAGCACCCGTACGGTGGTGCCGGCCCGGGCGTGGAGTTGCCCCAACTGGGTGAGCAGGGCCTGTAGCGCTGAGACGGGCCAGCGGTCGGCGTAGTCGACGACGGCCAGCAGGGCGCCGCCGGGCAGATCGACGCGGGAGCCGGGTACCGGTGTCGCGTGGTGGGTGACCGTCCACACCGTCCAGCCCGCCGCCGCGCACTGGTTCGCCACCTCGGCGGCCAGACGGGTCTTGCCCTGGCCGCCGGCCGCGTGGATCAGGCGGGCCGCCACCGGATCGGGGCCGGAGATCCACGTGTCGAGGTCGTCGAGGGTGCGGGTGCGGCCGGTGAACGGCACGACCTGGTAGCGGGCCAGCAGCAGCCGGCTCGGCTGGGCGCGGGCCCGGTCGGGGGTGAGTTCGGCGGCGCCGACGGTGGCGGGCGTGACCCGGTACGGCCGTGGGGACGGGCTGACCGTGACATCGCCGCCGACGTCCGCGATCTGGACGACGTCGCCGAAGACGACGCTGCCGGTCACCACCTGGCCGGACGATCGCGGTCGCCATCGACGGAGCATGCCGCTCATTGTGGACCCCACCGGTCCGAACGGAAGCCCGGCCCGGCAGCTCAGCCCGGCGGGCGCGGCACAGGCGGGAGTGGGCGGCGCCTCGCGGGGTGGCCACGGTTCTGGTCGCCGCTCGTACGAAATAGGAGGGAAGGTCTCGCTGCGCTCAGGGTGAGAGATAAGTGGGGGTTTTTGATTGACGCGGCACTTCGGTGCGATGAAGGGATGCCGGGGTTTTGCCGAGCTCCGGACCGCAAGGGGGCCGGCCGGCGGCCGTGTGTGGGATCGGCCGCCGGTGGGGGCGGCCTCAGGCGTGACAGGTCAGCGAGATCACGTCCTGGCGGCGCTGGCGGAGATACCAGTCGCCCGACTCGTCCGGGTCGAAAGTGTGCCGGAGCAGGCCCTTCTCGCCCATCGGGAGCTCGGCGAGCACCTCCCCGCGCGGTGAGACGATCATGCTCGGGCAATGCTGCGCCGGATCGGGGATGTTGGCGGAGAGGACGAAACGCTGGTTCTCGGCGGCCCGGCTGACCAGGTGCGAACGCCAGACGCCGTCCGGCTCGCGAGGGTTCGCGGCATTGGTCAGATAGACGAGGAATCGCGCGCCGGCGGCGGCCAGATACTGCCACTGCTCCGGGAAACGGATCTCCCGGCACAGCTGCGTCGCCGCGGTGACGCCGTGCACGCTCGTCGTCTCCAGACGGTCGCCCGGCGTCATCCGGCCACGCTCGTTCATCGCCAGGTTGATCTTGCGGTAGACGTGCGGCGGACCGTCGGGGGACAGGTGCAGGGCGGCGTTCGACCAGCCGCGCTCCTCCGGCAGCACGGATCCGCAGAAGACGTGCGCCCGCCTCTCCCGGGCCAGGGCGGCGGCCTGATCGACGGCGTCGCGGATCTCCGCGGGATCGAGCGTGTCCAACGGCGACAGGTCCTCGGCATAGCCGGAGAGCAGGCCCTCCGGGAACAGGACCACGTCACCGGGCCGGGTCTCGGCCAGGACCGCACGGTAGGTGGACAGATTGGTGGCGACGTCCCAGACGGTGGGGACCTGGGCGATCAGTACGGACAGCTGCACCCGGACATCTTGTCGTACCCCCGATCTAGGATCCGCTGATGACGACACGGGAAGCGGCACTGACCACCATGACCGAGCGGTTCCCGCTGGTCGCCGAGCGGGTCCAGCGGGTGTTCGGGCTACGCCTGCCCCGGTTCGTGGCCGTCTTCGCCGCGCTCTGGGCCAGCGACCAGGCCGCCGTCCTCGAAATGGGGCATTCGGCGTGGGGCGTCACCGACTACTTCCGTGACGGCGGGCTCGACCTGGTCGGCCGCGACGGGCTCGACGAGCGGCTGCACGCCCGTTTCCGGCGCGACCCCGCCGAATTCGTCACCGTCATGGGCGGTGGCTCGGACGGGCTGCACTACGGCCTCTGGTATGACGACCCCGCCGGCCTGCCGAACCTCATCGCCCACAACTACGCCCGCGACAGCGCCGAGACCTGGCCGTCCCGGCCACCGACCCTGCTCGGCGTGCTCCGCGAGGAGGTCGACCAGTTTCTCGCCGACTACGGCGCCGAACCGGAGGACGCCGAACGGGCCGCGCCCCTGATCGAGGCCCTCGACTGGTATGCCGACGCCGACGCCGAGGCGCTCCGGCGGGACCGGCTGCCCCGCCGGGAGCCCGGGCTGCGCCGGCGGACCGCGGTCTCCCTCTTCCCGTTCCTGCCACCCCGCAGCGGCAAGCCGCACCTGCCGTCGTCGGGGATGCGCCTGGAGGACTTCGGCAAGGATCCGGCCAAGGCGGCCGAGTGGATCGCCGAGGCCGAGAGCGAACTCGCCGCGGGCCGGCCGGCGTTCGCCCTCACCGTCGGCAGCGAGCTGCACTGGCTGGACCGTGACGAGTACCGGGAAGCCGGCCTGGCCCTGCTGACCGGGGCGTACCGGGCCCTCGGCCGGGACGCGCTCGCCGAGATCGCCGAGGTGCACGCCGCCCACCGCGATCTGCGGTCGGTGCAGGTGCTGACCGAGCCGTGAGCCCGCCCTACGCCGCCGCCCACCGGATGCCGTGGACGACATGATCCAGGAAGAGGCCGTCCGACCAGGCCTCCGTCCGGTGGCCGAGCTCGGTGTACCAGGACCGGCCCGCGCCCACCTCACGGAACCACGCCTGCGGGTGCGGTGACGGCATCCCGAACTCCGCAGGGGCGTAGGTGGACTCGTCGACGCCGAGCAGCAGCGTGGAGCCGGGGCGGACGTCGGAGAAGGCGTACCACTCGTCGGTGAAACGCCAGGCCGGCGGCAGATGCGCGGTCGACGGGTGACCGGTGGGCACGACGTCGACGGTCGCCTGCTGCACACCTTCGGGATGGCCGGCGAAACGGGCGCCGAGCAGATCCGGCCACCAGTCCCAGGACGGCTCGGTGGTGGCGGCGGCGTGCACCCCGGCGAAACCGCGGCCACCCTCGACGAACGAGCGCAGGGCGTCCCGGGCCCGTTCGCCGAGCACGTCGCCCGAGGTCGAGACGAAGACGACGGCGTCGAAACGGTCACCGGCGGCGACGTCGGCCGGATCCTCGGAGGCGGTCACCCGGAGGTCGTCGCGCCCGGTGAGCGCGGCGATCGCCGCCGGGATCGAGTCGTGCCGGAAATCGGCGGTGCGGGTGAAGACGAGGACGCGTGGCGGCATCGGTCCATCCTGATCCCTTCGAGTCGGCGGCGTACGGAACCGGGCGCCGCGCGTGTCGCGGTGATCACCGGTGAGAGCCGCGTCCCCCGTACCCGTCCCGGGGGTTGATGTGGATCTTCGGCCCCGGCCCCGCGCCCGCCGGACGCGAACCCGACAGCACGGCCGCGGCCTCGTCCAGACCGACCGTCGCGGCGACCAGCGGCCGCGGATCGATCGCGCCCGACGCGAAGGCCGCGACGGCGTCCGCGAGACCGGCCGACGCGCCGAGGATCCCGACCGCGGTGACGTCCTTCAGCACGGCGTCCCGGGTGTCGATCATGCTGGGTGTTCCGGACAGGCCGATGTAGACCACCCGGCGTCCCGGCTCGACGAGCGACACCGCGAGCCCCGGCATCGACGGCGCGTTGGTGGCGTCGACCACCGCGTCCCAGGACAGCGCGGGCAGGGACGCCGCATCCCAGGACCGCGAGAAGCCCAGCGACCGGGCGAACCCCAGCTCCTGCCCGAGCAGATGCACCTCCAGCCCACGCGCCCGGGCCAGCATCGCGGTGAGCAGGCCGATCGTGCCGGTTCCCAGGATCAGCAACCGCTCCCCGGCGGCGAGAGCGGCGGCGTCGACGCAGCGCTGGGCGTTGCCGGCCGGCTCGACCATCGCGCCGGCCATCGCGTCGACCGTGTCCGGGAGCGGGTGCAGGTAGGCCGCCGGGAACGCCATCCGCTCGGCCAGCGCCCCCGGCAGGCCGTCGCGAATGCCCAGCTCATGCCGTTCGGGGCAGACGTGATGCCGCCCCGCGAGGCATCGCCGGCAGCCACCACAGCCGATCATGGTGTCACCGGTGACCCGCCGCCCGATCCACGACTCGCCGACGCCCGCCCCGACCGAGCGCACCGTCCCCGACCACTCGTGCCCGGGCCGTAACGGGTACGACGACACCCCGCTGTGCAGGTAACTCATCTCGCCGGTGAACAACTCCACATCGGTGCCGCACACGCCGGCCCGCTCGACGTCGACGACCACCTGGCCGGGCGCGGCGACCGGCTCCGGCACCCGGCGCACCTCGGCCTTGCCCGGAGCAGTGAGAACCAGCGCCCGCATCATGATCGGGATCCTAGGACCCCCGCTCCGACCTGCAGGACGCCCAACCCCACGACCATGACCAACGTCGCGTCCCAGGCGCCGGTCCGCTCGGCGAGGACGCCGGCCGCCACCGGCCCGGCCGCCGCGAGGAGGTACCCCAGCGACTGCGCCATCCCGGACAGCCGGGTGGTCTCCGCCGCGGTCCGCCCGCCCAGGCTGATCAGCGTCAACGCCGTCACCAGCGCGGCACCCTGCCCGAGCCCGGCGATGCCCGCCCACACGACGGCGAGCCCCGGCGCGGCCAGCAGCCCCAGCAGCGCGACGATCACCGGAAGGCTCGCCACGACCGCGCCCAGCCGGCGGGTCCCGGGATCACGCAGCAGCAGCGGGATCGCCAGCCCTCCCAGGATCCCCATCCCCTGGAACAGGAACAGGTGCAACCCCGCGACCCGCTCCGGGAACCCGGCCGCGATCTCGATCGTCGGCAGCCAGGTCACCAGCACGTAGAAACACGTCGACTGCAGACCCATGAACGCGGTGATCATCCAGGCCCGCGGCTGCCGCCACACCGCCGCCGACCCGGCGGCCGCGACCACCTCCGGAACGGGCGCGGCCCGCGCCCGGGGCAGCCACGCCGCCGCCACGGCCAGCGCCAGGCCGCCCCACACGGCCAGCGACAACCGCCAGTCCACGGCGTCCGCGACCGGCACCGCCACCGCCGAGGCCGCCGACGCCCCGATCGTGATGAAAGCCGTATAGAACCCGGTGGCCCGCGACACGTTCGACGCGTAGTCACGTTTCACGATGGCCGGAACCAGCACGTTCCCGACCGCGATCGCACACCCGATCACCATCGTGCCCACCCACAGCCCGCCCGGCCCGGTGTAGGAGCGCACCAACGTACCCGCCGCCAGCACCAGCAGCGCCGCGAGCACCGCCTGCTCCATCCCGAGCCGCCCGGCCATCCGGTGCACCTGCGGCGACACGAACGCGAACGCCAGCAACGGCAGCGCCCCCAACAGTCCCTGCGCCGCCTCGCCGAGCCCGGCGTCCACGCTGATCTGCGGCAACAACGGCCCGACCACGGTGATCGCGGGCCGCAGGCAGAGCGCCACCAGGAAGATGGTCGCGGCGGTCGCCGCGGTCCCGCTCAACGCGGGCATGACACGTTTCATCCGGGTGAGCTTCGTACCCGATGATCCACTCGGTCAAGAACCCGGCGCCGGACCTCCGGACTGACGAGCGTTCCGGCTGGAGTACTAACCTCGAACCCGCTTCGACGATCTCCAGGGAGGTGCCATGCCGCGGGACACCTTCGCCGCGCCGCCCGATCCCGCCGAGGCCGGCACCGTCGACGACCTCGTCGAACGGTTACGGCTGCTGAAGGTCTGGGCCGGCGACCCCTCGTACGAGACGATCAAGGAGCGGGTCAACGCGGCCTGGACCACGCAGGGCCGGCCGGCCGGCGAGCTGGCGCGACGGTCGACGGTGGCGAACTGCTTCCAATCCGGCCGGCGGCGGCTGAACACCGACCTGGTCGTCGCCGTGGTCCAGGCCCTCCGCGACGACACCGGGTACGTGACGCAGTGGCGGCAGGCCCTGCGCGTGATCGGCCGGGAGGTCGAGGCGGTCTCCCAGGTTCGGGTCCAGGACAGCCTCCCGCAGGATCTGGTGGGATTCACCGGCCGGACCGATGAGCTGAAGCGGCTGAGCGACGCCGTCCGGCAAGCCACCGGGGCCGGCAGCGCGGTGGTGATCTCGGCGATCGAGGGCATGGCCGGGGTCGGCAAGACCCAGCTGGCCGTCCACGCCGGACAACAGCTCCTCCGGGAGGAACAGTTCGACCGGGTCCTGTTCGTCAATCTGCGCGGCTTCCACCCCGACCCCACCCAGCCGCCGGCCGACCCGGCGGCTGTCCTCGACGGATTCCTGCGGCTGCTCGGCATGCCCGGCCATCAGATACCCCACCGGCTGGCCGCCCGCGCCGCCGCCTACCGCAACCGTCTCGCCGGCGCCCGGGCCCTGATCGTGCTCGACAACGCCGCCACCGCCGACCAGGTCCGTCCGCTCCTGGCCGACGTGCCGGGCTGCGTCACCCTGGTCACCAGCCGGCGCAGCCTCGCCGACCTGCACCCCACCGCCCGGCTCACCGTCGACGTCTTCGACCCGGACGAGGCGACGGCCTTCCTGACCGCCGCCGTGTCCGAGCAGCCCGTCGGCCCGCATCCGGACGCGATCGCCCGGATCGCGCGCCGCTGCGGCTACCTACCCCTGGCGCTGGGCCTCATCGCCGGCCACATCCGCAACACCGCCGGCTGGACACTGACCGACCACGCCGATCGGCTCGACGAGCGCCACCGTGACCGGCGCCTCGAGGCCGGCGTCGAACTGGCTCTCGACCTGTCCTATCGGCACCTCCCCGCCGACCAGCAGCGTCTGCTGCGCCTGGTCGCCCTGCACCCCGGCCAGGACTTCGACGCGTACGCCGCGGCCGCCCTCACGGACACCGCCCTCGACACCGCCGAAGCCTGCCTGGGCGCGCTGTTCCGGGATCACCTCATCCAGCAGGCCACGGCCGGCCGGTACGTCCTCCACGACCTGGTCCGCGCCTACGCCACCGCGCGCGCCCACGACCACGACTCCCCACCCGCACGCCGCGCCGCCCTCACCCGCCTGTTCGACTACTACCTGGCCACCACCGCGGCCGCGATGGAGATCCTGCTGCCCGGCGAGGCGAACGTCCGGCCGCACGTCTCCCCGGCCGGCACCCCCGTCCCGCCCCTGACCGATCGCCCGGACGCGCTCGACTGGCTGGACACCGAACGGCCCACCCTGGTCGCCGTCGCCGACCACACCGCCACGCACGGGTGGCCCGACCACACCACCCGGCTGGCCCGCACCCTGTCCCGCTACCTGCAAGGCGGCCACCACAACGACGCCCTGACCGTGCACGGCCACGCCCACCGCGCCGCCCGCGACAGCGGCGACCTGAAGGGGCAGGCCCACGCCCTGAGCGGTCTTGCCATCGCCCACCTGCGGCTGGGCCGGCCCGACCCGGCCGACGACCACCTCCGGCAGGCTCTCGAGCTGTTCCGGCAGACCGCCGACACGGCCGGGCAGGCCCGGGCTCTCTTCAACATCGGCCTCATCGCGGAACGGGCCGGCCGATACCCGGACGCCATCGCCTACAAGCAGCAGGCCCTGGAGCTCGACCGGCGCAACGGCGACCGCATCGGAGAGGCCACCACGCTGGGCGGGCTCGGCGCTGTCATGGAACGGGCGGGCCGCCTCGACGAGGCCGCCGACTACTACCGCCAGTCGCTGACCGTGTCCCGGCAGACCGGCAACCCGCGCGGTGAGGCCCTGGCGCTGCACGGCCTCGGCGAACTCGCCGTCCGCATGGGCCGGTACGAGCCGGCCGGCGACCACCTCGAACAGGCCCTGCGGCTGTACCGGCAGATCGGTGACCGCACCTCCGAAGCCGGCGCGCTGGAGAGCCTCGGCTCACTGCACACCCGCCTCGACCGGCTCGATGAGGCCACCGAGTACTACCGGCAGGCCCTGACCGTCTTCCAGGAGACCGGCAACCAGGACAACGAGGCATGGGTGTGCAACGGGCTCGGCGAGGTGTCCCGCGCCGCCGGACGGACCGCCGACGCACTGACCCACCACACCGCCGCCCACGCCATCGCCAGCGTCACCGGCAACCGTCATCAGCAGGCCCGTGCCCACGCCGGGCTCGGCGACGTCCACCGCGCCCTCGCCGACCCCGGGCGGGCCCGCGACGAGTACCGGCAGGCCCTCACCCACTACGTCGACCTCGGACTGCCCGAGGCCGACCAGATCCGCCTTCACCTGGCCGAGCTCGACGCGGCCGACCAGAACTGACCGTGACACCGGCCGCGCACCGCGCGGCCGGCCGATGTCTCGACCGGCCCCACGGTGCGCCGCGTCACCCGCGCGTCCAAATTCGTCCAGACTCCGCCCACGCCACCGCGCCGAGGTGGACGCTCGACAGCGCCGGAACTTCCCAGCGATGGGCGGCGCTGGTCACGGGGGTCGAGGAGCGCAGAATCCTTGGCCGGCCAGCCACCGAGATCGGCCCCGCGCCGCGCCGCCGGGGCCGATCTCTCCTCTTCTGTCCCCGATGGAGACGCCCGGCGGCTCGCCACGGGACCGAGGGCAATGGGCGGACGGCTGCCGGCGGCCGCCGATCGGTTGTGGATCTTCCCCGAAGACGGGATCGGCCTGACCGGTGAGAGCGGGGAAGTGGCCGAACGACTCACCCGTACTGATTTGTTGATTCGTTTAAATCTTGACGCGGCGATGACTACGGACGGCGGTCCGGCATCTCGCGAGTTCTGTTTCCGTCGTGTAGGGATGATGATGTCTTACTCCGGCCCGCCCGCGAACGAGCAGCCGTTCGACCCCAACCGTCCCGTCCCGCAGCCGCCGCCCGGCTGGGCACCGCCGCCGGCCGGGTACCCGCCGCCCGGAGTGCCCGGTCAGCCCGTTCCGCCCGGTAAGCCCGTTCCGCCCGGTTACGCGGGTTTCCCGCCGCCGGTCGCGCCGCCGAAGAAGAACACCGGAAAGGTCGTGCTCGCGGTCGTGGCCGGGTTGGCCGGACTCTGTTGCATCGGTGCGGTGGCCGCCGCAGGCGACGACGCCGCGAAGGACAACGCCGCCGCGACGACGACCGCGGTGACGACGACCACGGCCACGAAGCAACCGGCCACCGAGCCCGCGGCCGACGTCACCACCAAGCCCGCGGCCGACGTCACCAGCAAGCCCGTTGCGGAGGCGACCACCCAGCCCACCAAGAAGCTGACCGTCGCCCAGGAGAACGCCGTCGAGAAGGCAGCCGACTACCTGGACTACGCCGCCTTCTCCCGGACCGGGCTGATCAAGCAGCTCAAGTTCGAGGGCTTCTCCACCAAGGACGCCACCTTCGGCGTGGACGCGCAGAAGGCCGACTGGAACGAACAGGCCGCCAAGAAGGCCGAGGAATACCTGGACTTCGGCTCGTTCTCCCGGTCCGGGCTGATCAAGCAGCTCAAGTACGAGGGATTCACCACCGCGCAGGCCACCTACGGCGTCAAGAAGGTCGGACTGTAGCCCGCACGAACGAACACCCGACGGCGCGCCGTCACGCCACCGGGAAGCCGGAAGCGCCGCCCGGCGGACCGGGCGGCGCTTCTCGTGTCAGGGGAGGATCAGGTCAGCCGATCTTGACGTTGAAGATGGGGTCGGCGGCGAGCTTCTGGAACGAGGCCAGGCTGGCCTTGGTGCTGTCGATGCTGATGTCGCGGTCGCCCTGGTCGTCCTTGCGGGTGTCGAAGTGCACGATCGCCTTGATCTGCGGGCGCTTCTTCAGCTCCGGGACGACGTTGTCGTACAGGGCGGACTTGTCGGTGTTCTTGCCGACCCGGTGGTAGGCGCCCCACTCGGCGACCATGAACGGCTTGTCGGCGTGCTTGCTGGCGGCCCAGTCGTAGAAGCCCTGACCGCCGTTCTTCGGCTTACGGTCGAGCAGGCTGGCGAAGTCGCCGTGGTGGTAGTAGCCCTTCTCCACCGACGAGTAGGAGTCCAGGCCGATCCAGTCGACGACGTCGTCGCCCGGGTAGAGGTCCTTCCACCAGGACTGGGCCATCCACTTCTCGTTGCCCATGTAGGCCATCACGTTCACGACGTTGTCGACGCCCTGCGCTTCGAGGCGCTGGATGGTGTGCCGGTACATGGCGGCGAAGTCCTTGGCCTCCCAGCCGGACCCCTTCTTCGCGATCACGTCGTTCTCCGGCTCGTGGTTGAGCGCGAGGAAGAACGGCTTGCCGTACGCCTTGGCCCGCTCGGCGAACGCGTCGATCCGGGCGTCCTGCTCGCCCTCGGCGACCTTCGCCCAGGTCGAACCCTCGGCGACCTTCCAGTTCTCCAGCAGCACCCGCGGGTTCGCCGGGTCCTGGGTCATCGCGATCTCGGACTTGGTCGGGAAGACCTCGTCACCCTTGTGGTACTGGTGGAAGATCGTCGCGGTCCGGCCCGAAGCCTTCTCCCAGGTCTTGAGAGCCTGGTCACGCGGGGTGCTGGTGAAACCACCCGCGGCGCCGCCCCACAGCACGCCGCAGGTCGGGACGAGGTTGTCACCGGTGGTGCAGGTACGCGGCGCGGCAGTGGCGGACGTCGGCGCCACGACAGCGGTGGCTCCGGCGATCACGGCGGTCAGAGCTGTCACGAGCATCGGCAGCTTGGCACGTCGCAAAATGAATCTCCCCCGGTGGTCGGCCGCGTATCGGCCGGCATGTGAAAGAGATTCCAGGACCGCCAGAGCAGGCCCGGGACTCAACCGGGTGCCGCCCGGTTGCCCTACTTGAGGAAACCCACGGTTGCGTTCCGGTTGCCGAACCGGCGTGCCCGGAGGGCTGCGGCCGGGCAGCCCGCCGGGCGTCAGTGGGTCAGTGCCTCGGTGGGTGCGAGGCGGGCCGCCGCCGCTGCGGGGTAGAGGCCCGCCACCGCGCCGACCGCGACGGTGGCGGCGAGGCCGCCGAGGAGCGCCCAGCCGGGTATCACCGCGGGCCACGTCCGGTACCAGGCGTAGCCGGCGGTGGCGAGGGAGCCGAACAGCACGCCCGCGCCGCCGCCGAGAGTGGCCAGCAGCAGTGATTCGCACAGGAACTGCAGGCGGACCTGTCCGCGGGTGGCGCCCAGGGCCCGGCGCAGGCCGATCTCGGCGCGGCGTTCGAGTACGGAGATCACCATCGTGTTGGCGACGCCGACCCCGCCGACGATCAGGGCGACCGCGCCCAGCCCCAGCAGCATCCCGTTGAGCGTGTCGTCGGTCACCCGGGCCGCCGACAACGCGTCCGACGGCCGGGAGACCTTCACCTCGTTGGGGGCCTGCGGGTTGACCGTCGCGGCGAGTACGGCGCGGACCTGCTCGACCGACGCGTCCGTGGTGCGGGTGTAGATGGTGGTCGGTGATCCGTCGAAGTCGAGCAGGCGCTGGGCCGCCGACCAGCCGACGAGCGCCGCCGAGTCCAGCTCGGGCGCGAGCGGGATCGGCGCCAGGATGCCCACCACGCCGAACCAGCGGCCGCCCAACCAGACCCGGGGGCCGGGTGCGTCGATGCCGAGGCGAAGCGCCGCGCCGGCGCCGAGCACGACGGTCGGCCCGTCGGCCCCCTCGGTGAGCCGGCGTCCCGCGGTCAGCCGGGCGCCGACGTGTTCGAGCAGGTCCGGCCGTGCGGCCAGCACGGAGATGCTGCCGTTCTGCCCCGCGGGGATGTGCTCGTTGCGGTAGACCTTCGCCGCGAGCCGGCCGGTGGCGGTGACGCTCTGCACGGGGCCGATACGCCGTACCATCGCGGTCGATTCGGGTGGCAGCTTCGCCGGCGCTCCGGCGAGGGTGTTGCCGGGCGCCACCGTCAGCAGGTTGGTGCCGAGGGCGCGCAGGGTGCGGTCCAGTTCGGCGCGGCTGGACGCGGAGATCCCGACGACGGCCAGCATCGCGGCGATGCCGATCGCGATGCCCAGCGCCGACAGGACGATCCGCAGTGGCCGGGTACGCAGGCCGGCGGCCCCGACCCGGACCACGTCGTCCGGGGCGAGCCGGGCGGGTACCGGCCTCGTCGGCGCGCTCACGACTCACCCAGCCGGCCGTCGCGCATCGTCAGGCGGCGGGGGAGTCCCGCGGCGATCTTCTGATCGTGCGTGATCACCACGACGGTGGCGCCGTCCGCGTGCAGGCCGTGCAGCAGCGCCATCACCGCCGCGCTGGCGTTCGAGTCGAGGTTGCCGGTCGGCTCGTCGGCGAGCAGCACCGCCGGGTCGCCGACGACCGCCCGGGCGATCGCCACCCGTTGCCGTTCCCCGCCGGACATCTCGTGCGGCCGGTGGCCCGCCCGATGGGCGAGGCCCACCCGTTGCAGGGCCAGGGCCGCGCGGCGGCGCCGCTCGCTCCGCCGTACGCCGCGGTAGAGCAGCCCGTCGGCGACGTTGTCGAGCGCGGACACCCCCGGCGCGAGGTGGAACTGCTGGAAGACGAAGCCGATGGTGCGGGCCCGCAGGGCGGACAGCGACCGGTCGGGCAGGTCCGCCACGTCGTGGCCGTCGATGCGCACGGTGCCGGCGGACGGGCGGTCCAGCGCGCCGAGCAGGTGCAGCATCGTCGACTTCCCGGAGCCCGAGGGCCCGACGACGCCGACCAGTTCGCCGGCGGCCACGGTGGCCGAGACACCGGCGAGCGCGGTGACACCGCCCGGGTAGGTCTTCTCCACGTCGATCATCTGGATCATGCGGGCATCCCGACGGTCATGCCTTCGGCCAGGCCGGAGCCGCTGACCTCGGCGCGTCCCTCGGCGAACATGCCGACCCGCACGGCCAGGTACCGGGAGGTGCCGTTCTCGACGACCTGGAGGCCGTATCCGCCGTCCGCCAGCGCGAGCAGGGCGGGCACCGGCACGGTGAGCACGTCGTCGCGCTGCCGGCCGGTGTAGGTGACCTCCACCGGGGATTCGCGCGGGCCGCCGGTGTCCGGGCGGCCGGTCAGCGAGATGGTGACCGGCACCGTCGGGTCCTCCCCCTCCGCCCCGGTCGCCTTCGCGCCGACGTGTGTGACCTTGCCGGGCGCCCGCCTGCCGCCGGGCAGCGCCACGGACACCTTCGCGCCGGGTGCGGCCCAGGCGGCGTCGGCGGCCGGGGCCTTGACGGTGACCACCGGAGCGGTGCCGGTGTAGGTGAGCACCGCACCGGTCCCGGGATCACCGATCCGTACCTTGAGCTCGGCGATCCGGATGCTGCCGGGCGCCACGACCGCCCAGGACGTGGTGACGGTTCCGGTTCGTGGCAGGCCGAGCCGCTTCTGCCAGCCCCGTACGGCCTGGGCGGTCGACGCCGTGTACTCGTCGTCGACGGTGAAGCCGTCGTAGCCGAACGCGCGCAGGTTGCGCTCGAACTGCCGCACGTCGGGGCCCTCGGTGCCGGGCGCCAGCGGGCGGTACAGCGGCAGGACGCCGCCGAGCAGCACCACCGGCCGGTTGTCGACGCGTACCAGGGTTCCGCCGGGCCGGATCGTGGCGGCCTCCTTCGGCAGCCACGTCACGGTGCCGGTGGCGCCCGACCTCATCGGCACCGGGTCGCCGTACCCGAGACTGCCGTTGATCTTGATCTGTTCGGCGAGGGTCTGGCGCCGCACCGTGGTGGTGGCCTTCGGGCCGTCGGCGGTGGGCTCCGGTTCCTTGTCGCGACCGAGGAGCACCGCGGCCGTGCCCGCGGCGCCGAGCGTCACCAGCGTGACCAGCAGCGCCACCGTTGTTCGGCGGGTCATCCGTCCACCCTGATGCCCGGCATGGCGGCACCTCCGCCGAGCTGCGGGCACTTCGGCGCCGCCGCGTCCAGCTTCTCGAGTGCGCCGGCCTTGTCCTTGCCGATGCTGAACTCGCCGGTCTCCGGATCCGGGTCCGGGAACTCCGGCACTCCGTTCTCTCGCAGGCATGCGGCGTATGCGCGGCGCTTCGCGACATCCTCGGCCGGCATCTTCCCGGGCTCCCCGCCGTTGGGCAGGAACTCGCGGCACTTGGTCGACGCGGCCGTCAGCTTCGCCTCGTTCGCCTTGGTCACCTCGAGCCCGCGCATCATGCCGTCCGGGCCGGGGTCCTCCATGTCGACGCCGTTCTCCCGCATGCACTGCGCGAATCTGCGACCCTGCGCCGCGGCGTCCGGCGCCTGTGGCGCGACCGAACCGGCGCCGGCCGTCGGTTTCCCGCCGGCCGACGCCACCGACGGTTCCCGCTTCTGCTCCGCGCAACCGCCGAGCACGGCCGCGAGCAGCACCGGTACGACGAACAGCCGGGTTCTGTGGACGAATGTCATCGTGGTTCCTCCCTCGAGTCGGGAACCACCACACCAGTTCGCCCGTTAAATGATCATTAGTGCCGGCGCTAACAGCGTTCTAACGGGTTCGCGCGGCAGGATGGCCCGATGCGTGTACTGGTGGCAGAGGACGAGGTCGTGCTGGCGGACTCGATAGCCGAGGGTCTGCGACTGCAGGCTCTCGCCGTGGACACCGCCTACGACGGTGAGGCCGCACTGCGGCGCCTCGCGGTCAACAGCTACGACGTCCTCGTCGTCGACCGGGACCTGCCGGTGGTGCACGGCGACGACGTGTGCCGGGCCGTGGTGAACGCCGGCTGGGACGTGCGCATGCTGATGCTGACCGCCTCCGGGGGCCTCACCGACCGGGTCGAGGGCCTTTCGCTGGGCGCCGACGACTACCTGTCCAAGCCGTTCGCGTTCGCGGAGCTGGTCGCCCGGGTCCGGGCGCTGGGCCGGCGCGCCCGCCCGGCCGCCCCGCCGGTGCTGGAACGCGCCGGCATCCGGCTCGACACGTCGCGCCGTCAGGTGTACCGCGACGGCCATCACGTCGCGCTGTCGCGCAAGGAGTTCGCCGTGCTCGAGGAGTTGCTGCGCGCCGACGGCGCGGTGGTGAGCACCGAGCAGCTGCTGGAACGTGCCTGGGACGAGCACACCGACCCGTTCACCGGCGTGGTCCGGGTCACCATGCTGACCCTACGGCGCAAGCTCGGGCCGCCGCAGGCGGTGACCACCGTGACCGGAGTGGGATACCAGATCCCGTGACGACGCACCGGCTGACCATCCGGGCCCGCCTGACCGCCCTGTACGGCGGACTGTTCCTGCTGGTCGGCACCGTGCTGCTCGGCATCACCTACCTGCTGCTCGCGTCTGCCCTGAGCAACCCGAACTTCGGTCGTACCGCGGTCGTCGCGGCGATTCCCGGGATCGAGATCACCGCCGTCGACACCGGCGTGGCGCAGCCGTCCGGCGACGCCGCCACCGAACCGCAGCCGACCAGCCCCGATGCGACCTGGACACCCGAACAGCAGCGGCAGGCCGAGAAGACCATGCGGCTCGCGGAGAAGCTGCAGGGGCAGTTCCGCCAGCAGACCCTGACCTCCCTGCTGCGCCAGGGCGCCCTCGCCCTGGCCGGGGTCGGCGTCATCGGCGTCTGGCTCGGCTGGCTCGCGGCCGGCCGTACCCTGCGACCACTGCAGGAGATCACCGCGACCGCCCGCCGGGTGGCCGAGAGCAACCTGCACGAACGTATCGGCCTCAGCGGCCCGCAGGACGAACTGCGGCAACTCGCCGACACCTTCGACGACATGCTCGCCCGCCTCGACGCCGCGTTCGGCGCCCAGCGCCGGTTCGTGGCGAACGCCTCCCACGAACTGCGTACCCCGCTGACCATCAACCGGACCCTGATCGAGGTCGCGCTCAGCCACCCCGACCCGCCCGCCGAGCTGCGCCGGCTGGGTACGGCCCTGCTGGCGATGAACGCCCGGCACGAGAAGCTGATCGAAGGGCTGCTGGTGCTCGCCGGCTCCGAGCAGCGGCTCACCACCCGCGACCGCGTCGACCTCGCCGAGGTGACCGGCCGCCTGGTGGACGCCGCCCGGCCCGGTGCCGTCGCCGCCGGCGTGGACCTGCGGTTCTCCGCGGCACCGGTCCCGGCGATCGGCGATCCGGTGCTGCTCGAACGCGCCGTGCAGAACCTGCTGCAGAACGCGATCGCCTACAACGTGCCGGACGGGGACGTGACGGTGACCTGCGCCGGATCCGTGGTCACCGTCGCCAACACCGGTCCGGTCGTCGCCGCCGACGAGATACCCGGCCTCTTCGAACCCTTCCACCGCCTGTCCGGGCGTACCGGCTCCGTCGACGGCAGCGGGCTCGGCCTGTCGATCGTCAGGTCCGTCGTCGCCGCGCACGGGGGCGAGATCACCGCCGAGCCGGGCCTGGCCGGTGGACTCCGGATCTCCCTGCGGTTCCCCGTGCCGCCGCGGGCCCGGTGAGACCGTCCCGGCCTTCGCCCGCACCGCGTAGCGGATCCCGACGAGTAGGTCATTTCCGTCTTATATCCCGATAGGGTTCAGGTCGAGTGCCTCGCACGACACCACGTGGGTCACCGCGACGAGCGGATGGGTTCGATGGCAAAGGTCCTGGTGGTCGATGACGAACCGGATCTGCGGTTCCTGCATCGCCGGATCCTGAGCCGGGCCGGTCACGAGGTGACCGAGGCCAACGACGGCGCCGCCGCCCTGGAGGCCGTGCGGGCGTCACCTCCCGACCTGGTGGTCACCGACGTGATGATGCCGATCATGAACGGCGTCGAGCTCATCCGGCGCTTGCGGGCCGATCCGAGAACCGCGGCGATCCCCGTCGTGGCCGTCAGCGGGGACTGGCGGCTGGTGACCGAAGCCGACCGTGTGCTGGCCAAGCCGTGCAGCAGCCGGGACTTGCGCGCGGCGGTGGACGACCTGCTGCGGAAGGGAGTGAGGGACAGTGACACGATTGTCGACCGGGCAAGCCGATCTTGATCTGGTGCTGGGCGGGGGCTTCGAGCGCGGTTCGATGGTCGTCATCACCGGTCCCCCCGGATCCGGCAAGACCATCCTGGCGCAGCAGATCTGTTTCGCCGCCGCCAGCGCCGAACACAAAGCCGTCTACTACACCACCCTGTCCGAATCCCACGCCAAGCTCATCGAGCATCTACGCGAATTCGACTTCTTCGTCCCCGGGCACCTCGGCTCGCACGTCGAGTACGTCCACCTCGGCGACCTGCTGTGCGACAACACCTCGAACGACCTCGCCCCGATGGTCGACGAGGTGATCCGCAAAGCCTTCGACGACCAACCGGCCGTCGTGGTCATCGACAGCACCAAGATGCTGCGCGACTTCGTCAGCGACCACGACCTGCGCCGTTCCCTCTACGACCTGACCAGCAAAGTCGCGCACAGCGGGGCGGTGCTCTTCCTGGTCGGCGAGTACACGGCCGAGGAGGCGGAGGTCCGCGCCGAGTTCGCCCTGGCCGACGGGATCCTGGAACTGTCCTACCGGCCCCGCGAGCCGATCGACCGCCGTGGTCTGCGCGTCGTCAAGATGCGTGGCACCGCCCACGTGCAAGGCACCCACACCGTGCACATCACCCGCGACGGGGTCCAGGTGTACCCGAGGATCGAATCCCTCCTGACCGACGAACACCAACCCGACCCGGGCCGGGTACCCACCGGCATCCACGGCCTCGACGCCCTCATGGGCGGCGGTATCCCGCACAGCGACGCCACCCTCGTCCTCGGCCCGTCCGGCGTCGGCAAGACCCTGGGGTGCCTGCACTTCATCGCCGAAGGACTCGCGCGCGGCGAACGCTGCCTCTACATCACCTTCCAGGACACCGCCGAAGAACTGATCAGCATGGCCGGCCGACTCGGATGGGACTTCACCACCGCCCACGCCGACAGCAAACTCGTGATCTCGCACGTGCCGGTCGGCAACCTCGACCTCGACGGGCTGGCCTCGGTCGCCCGGCACAACCTCACCGAAGGCGCCACCACCCGCATCGTCATCGACAGCCTCGCCGAGATGGCCAACACCGCCCGCGAGGCCGAGCGCTTCCCCGCCTACCTGCGCAGCCTGCTCGGACTGGTCCGCAGCGCCGGAGCCACACTCTGGGTGACCAGCGAGACCCGCACCATCGGCCCCATGGAGGAACCCCTGGCCGGGCTCATGTTCCTGTTCCACAACGTCATCCAGATCCGCTACATCGAGCACTGCTCCGCGATCGGCCGGACCATCAACATCCTCAAGATGCGCAACAGCGGTCACGACTACACCATCCACGACTACCACGTGACCGCCGACGGTGTGGCCGTCGGCGACCAGATCGAGCAGATCACCGGAATGCTCGGCTGGAGCGCTCTACGCGACTGCACAGCGCCCGTCCCGCACGACCAGGACGTGCACTGACCCCGACGCCGGAGCGCCCTCGGCGCCCTACGGGTGGCCATCGGCCTGGTCAGCGGCGTGCGGTGGCGCCGCGAGCCGGGCGGCCACCGCGGCACGGCGCCCCACCCCGAGTTTGGCGTACACCCGGCCGACGTGCACCCCGACCGTGCCCACGCTGAGGAACAGTCGCTCGGCGATCTGCCGGTTGGTCAACCCTTCGGCGACCAACCCGGCCACCTCCGACTCCCGCGGGGTCAGCGCGCGGCGATCGCCGGGCCGCGGGCGGCGCGCGTTCATCCGCCGTTCGTCGCGGAGGGTGGCGTCGTGCAGCAGCGGCGCCTGTGCCGTGACGAAGCGGGAACGGGCGTCGGCGAAGCAGGCCCGTGCCTGCGCCGGGCGGCGCAGCACCGCCAGGGCATTCGCGGCGAGGTGATGGGCACGTCCGGCGGCGATGAGGTCGCCCGCCCGGTCCAGGAGTGTGCCCGCGGCCCGGGCCGCCTCGAGGGCGCCGGCCGGGTCGTCGCCGAGCAGGGCGTACCCGCGTGCCATGGCCGCGTGCGCCCGGCTCCGGCGCAGACTGCTACCGGCGGCCAGCCGGCCCGCGTGTTCGGCGGCGTTCCGGGCGGCATCGGTGTCTCCAGCCGCCGCGAACGCCGCCGCCCGAACCTCCCACCAGCGGATCCGCGACCCCGGATCGATGGTCGGCTTGTGTGGCCGGTCACCGGCCGACTCGAGGAGCCGGATCGCCGCCGCCGGGTCGCCGTCGAACAGGTGCGCGAGAGCGAAGATCGCCATCGAGCTCCAGGACAGGGGGTGCTGCTGCGCCCGGGCGTCGGCGAGTGCCCGCTCGCCCAGGTGCAGCGCGGCCGGTAGGTCACCACGCCACAGCGCGAGCCAGCTCTGGTGTTTGACCGCGGTTCCGCGCTGGGCCGCGCTGCCGGTGAGCAGCGCGGCGTCGTACTCGTTGTCGAAACACTCGGTTGCCCGGTCGCGGTCGCCGATCAACGCGTACGCGGTGCCCAGCTGCCCGTACAGGTCGGTGAGCACGTGTGCCGGCCGGTGCCGGTCGGCTACCGCGAGGACTCGGTTCAGGTGCCGGATGGCGTCCGGGATCCGCTCATGGGCGATCTCGGCGGCACCCACCCAGCTGAGCGGTTGCAGCACCTCCACCAGGTCGTCGTCGGGTAGACCGTCCAGGATCCGGGCCGCCTCGTCGAGCCGCGCCGCGCCGACGGTGGACGCGCCGGTGAGGTGACCCGCCATCGCGGCGAGCGCCAAGGCGCCGGCCAGCCGGGCCGGCCGGGCGTCTCGTCGGGCGTCGCGCAGCACCTGCCCGGTCCACCGGTCGGCCGCGGCGGGGTCGGAGCGCAGCACCGCGCAGGTGGCCAGGCCGGTCCGCAGCGTCGCCCCGGCGGCGCCCCGCGCCTCGGGACAGGTGGCGAGCTCCGCGGCCAGGAGCGCCTCCGCCTCCATCGCGTTGCCGAGCAACCGTTCCACGGTGGCGGCGAGTACGGCCACCCGGGCGCGCTTGTCCGCGGGGTGCCGCGGCAGGAGCGACAGCAAGGTGTGGACGCTGTCCCGGCCGCCGGACAGGTCCCCGGCCAGGGATTGCGCCTCGGCGTGCCGCACCAGCAGCTCCCACCGGACGGCGTCGGTGGTGGCGCCGGCAGGCAGCAGGCGCAGCGCGGTGGCCAGCCACCGGGCCGCCGTCGCCGGCCCCGCGGGCAGCACCGTCGCGGCGGCGTCGCTCAGCGTGGTGACGGCCGCGGCGTCGCCGGCCCCGGCGCAGCGTTCCAGGTGGTACGCCCGGACCGTACCCGCCGCGCCACGCTCGGCGAGGGCCGCCGCGGCGCGGGCGTGCGCGGCTGTCCGCCAGCCGGCCGGCGCCGACGCGTAGGTGACGGTGTGCACCACCGGATGCCGGAACGGGAACGTCGCGATCCCGGGGACGGGCCGCAGCACGTCCCGGGCCGCGAGCCGGTCGAGCGCGGCGACGACATCCGGCGCCGGGCACTCGGCGACGGTGGACAGCAGATCGATGTCGGCCGCCGCGCCGGCCACCGCGACGGCGGCCGCGACGAGCCGCTCGGTCGGTGTCAACGTCGCCAGTTCGGCGGTGAGCGCCGACCAGACCGGGTCCGGCAGGCCGGCCTGATCCGGTGGGCGGTGGCCCCTGACCGGCTCGGGCGGCGCCACCTCGGCAACGGCTGACAGCGCTTTGAGATAGAGCGGATTTCCGGCGCTGGCCACATGCAGGTGCCGCCGGCGCCGCGGGGACAGCCGGTCAGGCAGCAGCGCCGCGGTCTCGTCCTCGGTCAGTGGCGGCAGATCCACGCGTACGCTCGTCCCGGTCACGGCGGCGTCGGCGAAAGCGCCGCGTAACCGGCTCGCCAACTGCCGTGGCCGGTACACCGCCACCAGCAGCACCGGTCCGGGCGGCGGATGCCTGAGCAGGTGCCCGAGCAACTCGGTCGTTCCCTCGTCGGCCCAGTGCACGTCGTCCAGCGCCACCACCAACGGCCCGTTCCCTGTCCCGGCGGCCAGCACGGCGAGCAGGTTCCGGGCGGCCCGGTGCACCCGGTAGCGCTGCGCCGCCGGAACCGGCTCCGGCGCATCCGCCGGTCCCGGCAACCGCGGCCAGACGGCGCGCAGCACCGGAAGGTCGGCCCGCGCCGCCGCCAGCTGCGCGGCCCGCAGCCGGCTCACCACGTCCCCGAGAGCGTCGACCAGCAGGCCGTACGGGACGTGCCCGTCCGACTCGACGGCCTGCCCGGCACACACCTGAGCGCCGGCGCCGCGGGCATGTGCCAGAAACCGGGCCAGCACGCTCGACTTGCCGATGCCCGGGTCACCGGTGACCTCGGCGACGGTCCACGCGCCGGCGGACGCCTGGTCGTACGCGGCACGCAGACGCCGCAACTCGGCGCCGCGCCCCACGAACGCCGTACCGGAGGGGTGACCGCTACTGCCTCGGGAGGGCCGGGGGTATGGCATTCGCCAGATGCTAAGCGGTCGGCACATCGACAGACTCCATTGGCGGCACGCGCTGTGGCGCGCGGCACGCCGCGCGTCCGCAGCCGTAGACAGGAGGAAATCGATGAGCGGGAAGCACCTTCTTCCCACGGTGGGACGACCGTTCCGCCTGCCGGCGGCCGTACGGGGGCGCGCGGCTGTAGCCGTCCTGGCCGTGACAGCGGCGTGCGCGACGGCGCCGGGAGCCGCCACCGCGGCACCGGGTTCCGCGCCGGTGACCGCGGCCGCCGCCAGCGTGCGCGCGGACTTCAACGGCGACGGATGGGCCGATCTGGCCGTCGGGGCGCCGGACGAGGACGTCGAGGACCAGAACGCGGCCGGCGCGGTGAACGTGATCTACGGCAGCCCCGTGGGCCTGGGCCGCAGCGGCAATCAGCTCCTTCACCAGGGGCACCTGGCCGGTACGGCGGAGGCCGGGGACCACTTCGGCAGCGCGGTGGCGGCGGGCGACTTCAACGGCGACGGCCGTACCGACCTCGCCATCGGGGTGCCCGGCGAGGCGGTCGGCAACGCGCTCGGCGCGGGCGTGGTCAGCGTCGTCTACGGCAGCGCGGCCGGCTTGAAGACCACGGATGACCAGCTGTGGGACCAGGGCACGCTGGCCGGTGCGGTGGAGAGCGGCGATCACTTCGGCCACGCGCTGGCGGCCGCGGACTTCAACGGCGACGGCCGCGCCGACCTGGCCGTCGCGGCGCACCAGGACGACGTCGGTGACGTGCTGACGGCGGGCGCGGTCAACGTGATCTACGGCAGCGCGGCGGGCCTGCGCGCGGCCGGCAACCAGTTGTGGGACCAGGGTCCGCTGAACGGCACGGTGGAAGCCGGTGACATGTTCGGCGACGAACTGACCGCCGGTGACCTCAACGGCGACCGCCGCGCCGACCTGATCGTCGGCGTGCCCTCGGACGACGTCGGCACCATCCACGACGCGGGCGCGGTCAACGTGATCTACGGCAGCGCGGCCGGGCTCGTCACCGCCGGCAACCAGCTGTGGACACAGCAGGAACTGGTCGACGCGGCCGAGCGCTTCGACCGGTTCGGCGCCGCGGTGACCGCCGGCGACTTCAACGGTGACGGCCGTGCCGACCTCGCCGTCGGCGTGGAGCAGGAGTACCTCGGCGACCTCAGCAACGCGGGCGCGGTCAATGTGATCTATGGCAGCGTCTCCGGATTGGGTACGGCGGGCAACCAGCTCTGGGATCAGGGGCCACTGGTGGGCACCCCGGACGACGGTGACTTCTTCGGATCCACGGTGACCAGCGGTGACTTCAACGGCGACGGCCACGCGGACCTGGCCGTCGGGGTGCCCGGTGAGGACGTGGGAACCCCCAACGCCGCCGGTGCGGTGAACGTGATCTACGGCAGCGCCTCCGGGCTCACCGCGAACCGGAACCAGTCCTGGGATCAGGGGGCACTGGCCGGCGTACCGGAAACGGGCGATGTCTTCGGCGACGCGGCGACGACCGGTGACTTCAACGGCGACGGCCGCACCGACCTGGCCGTCGGGGCCTGGGGCGAGGACATCGGTGACGCCTCCGAGGCGGGTGCCGTCAACGTGGTCTACGGCAGCGCGACCGGGCTCGCCGCCGGCGGCAACCAGGTGTGGGACCAGAACGGGCTGACCGGCGTGGCGGAGCCGTACGACAACTTCGGAGCCGCCCTGGCCGCCGGCTGACCCGGCCTATCGACGACTTCTTTTCGACGGACACCACCATGAGGAGGGAACACCTACCAATGAACCGCCATCAAGCCAGGATCCGTACGCTGACGGCCGTCACGCTGCTCAGCGGGGCGGGCCTGCTTCTCCCCACCGCCGGCGCGCAGGCTGTCGTCACCTGTGCCGGCCTCACCGCCACCATCACCGGCACCGCCGGCATCGACACCCTCCGCGGCACCGCGAACCGTGACGTCATCGCCGCGCTCGGCGGCAACGACACGGTGGAAGGGCTCGGCGGTGACGATGTCATCTGCGGTGGAGCCGGCAACGACACACTCATCGGCGGAACCGGCAACGACACGCTCAACGGCGAGGACGGAAGCGACACCGCACGGTCGCTGAACGTCGCGGACGGCGCCGACCGGTTCTCCGGCGGACCGGGATCCGACCTCGGCACCTACGCGGATCGCACCGCGGACGTGAACATCAGCCTCAACGGCATCGCCGACGACGGCGTCACCGGTGAGGGAGACAACTTCCTCACCGATGTCGAGAACGCGCAGACCGGCTCGGGCGACGACCTCGTCGCCGGCAATGTCGCCGACAACCTCCTGGTCGGAGGAGTCGGCGACGACGACCTGCTCGGTGGTGGCGGCGACGACGAGCTGCTCGGCGCATCCGGGGCCGACGAGCTCTTCGGCGGACTCGGCAGCGACGAGCTCTTCGGCGGAAGCGGCAGCGACACCCTGTCGGCGGACGACGGCGTGTCCGCCAACGACACCTCCGACGGCGGCGACGGCTCCGACAAGTGCACGTCCGATGCCGGCGACGTGAAACGCAACTGCGAGTCCTGACGTACGAAACGGGGGACGGCCACCGGTGCGAGTCGCACCGGTGGCCGCCGGGTTCACCTCAGTGGTGCCATGACTTCAACGGATCAGGGGTACGCCACGACGTTGCGCGGCGTGGTGTTGCCGGCCGGGTTGGGGACGGCGCCGCCGACGTCGTTGACGACGTTGGCGATGGTGCCGACGTCACCGAGCGACACGGTCAGGACACTGCGGAGCCGGACACCCGACCGGTTCGGCACCTCGAACGCCCGGTCCACCCGCACGCTCGGGTTGACGTTGAAGTAGGCGTAGGAGCCGCCGCCCCACAGCTCGTGGTCGGTGACGGTGTCGGCGACCTTGTAGGCGGCGTACCCGTTCCCGCGGGGCCCGATCCAGGCGGCCTGGTTGGGTACGTCGTACGGCTTCTCGTTCTGGAAGAAGATCGTCCGCCCGCGGTTGCCGTTCCAGATCACCTCGTACTTCTGGTAGTGCTCGACGAACAGGCCGGTGGCCAGGACGTCGTCGCCGTTGACGAGCAGGCCGGTGTCGCCGGTGTTGACCGTCCAGCCGGTGGGCGCGCCGCCGTGGTCGGCCCGCCAGGCCCAGATGTGGTCGATGATCGTGTCGTCGCTGTGCACGGCGAGGGTGGTGGTGGCCTTGCCCTGGACGCTGCTGCCGATCCGGAAGAAGACGTCCTGCACGCTGATCGGGTTCGCGGCGTGGTCGGTGTGCACGCCGGTGCGCCCGACGCTCATCAGGGTGGCGCTGTTGGTCGTACCCGCGTCGAAGGTCAGACCGCTGACCTTGACCCCGTCGACGTCGGCGACGTTCAGCGCCTCGACCCCGCCGGTCGGGATCAGCGTCGGGAAGCCGATGCCGGTGACGACGGTGTTGGCGCGGGTGACCCGGATGGTGTCGTTGAGGGTGTACGTGCCCGGGGTGAAGAACAGGTTCAGGCCCTGGGCCAGTGCCGAGTTGATCCGGGCGGCGCTGTCACCGGGCTTGGCGACGTAGAACTCCCGCATCGGAATCGACGTGCCGGCCGTGTTCGGCCAGTTGGCGCCCGCGGAGTTGCGCCGCAGCGCGGGTACGAAGACACGGTAGAGACCGGCGCTGTCGACGTACAGGAAAGGCTTCTCCCGCGTCACCGGCGTGGTCGCCAGGGTGGTGTGCGGCGGGTTCGGGAAGGCGTTCGCCGGGGCGCCCTGGACCCCGGAGTACACCATGTTCCAGACACCGCCGTCCCAGCGCGCGATCCGGCTGTCCCGGGTGTACCACTGCTGCTGGGAACCGGAGGAGACGACGCCGTCGACCACCGAGTCGGCCAGGTAGCCGCCGCTGGAGTAGCCCTGCCCGTTGTCCTGGTTCGACGGCGCCAAGGTCAGGTTGCCCTTGATGTGCACCCGGCGCATCGGGGCGGCCTGGGAGACCGCCCACCGGTTGGTGCCGCCCTCGGGCACGATCGACAGGTTCTCCATGCTGCGCCAGAAGTTCTGCGTCGCGTTGGACTCGTCGCCATAGTTCCAGCCGGAGTCGACGTTGACGGCGCCGTTGATCGTCACGTCGTCGGGGTTGAGACCGAGACCGGCCAGGGTGGTGTAGAACCCGACGTTGGCCCACACCCGCCCGTACGTGCCGGGCTTGAACAGGAACACGTGGCGCTGGGAGCCGAACTGCGCGGTCGGGCTGCGCAGCTGCGCGTTGAACGCCTGGTCCACCGCCGACTGGATGGTCGACGCCGGTGTGGACGGCTCGAAGATCCGCACGTTGGGGCCCAGGTCGGGGGTGTCCGAGGTGGGCAGCGACGGGTTGGTTCCGCCTCCGCCGAAGACCTGGAACTCCCAGAGCGAATATCCGTACGGGGTGGCGCGGGTGGTGCCGTTCATCCGCACGTACCGGCCGCTTCCGGTGACGTTCAGGGTCTGCGAGCCGTTCTGGCCCACCGTGACCGGGCTGATGTTCGTCCAGGTGCTGCCGTTGTCCGACGTCTGAATGGTGAAGGCGGAGGCGTAGGCCGCCTCCCAGTTCAGCACGACCTGGCTGATCGACTGGGTGCTGCCCAGGTCGACCTGCAGCCACTGCGGGTCGGCGAACGTGCTGGACCAGCGGGTGCCGGTGTTGCCGTCGACCGCGGCGGACGCGGGGAAGGCGGCGCTCTCGAGGGACGAGGCGGTGGCCGGCTTGCCCTGCGAGAGCAGGGTGTCCGCGGCACTGGCGTCGGTGGCGACCGAGACGACGGTGGTGCCGAGGGTCGCGGCGAGGACGGTGCTCAGCACGATGCGCCCGCGGCGGCGGAGTGTCCGCGGTGGTGGGGAAGTCAGTGTCGGGGGTGTCATGGACCTGCCTGTCGGACGGGTTGCCGCGCGCCCGTGAGGACAGACGTACGGCGGGGCGGGATGGCATGCGGCACCGCTCAGAGAGCGCTCTCCGGTGGAGTGAATTGTTACCTCGGCGTTGCGGTTCGTCAATATGCCGAAAACAAATGACCGGTTGCGCCGGAATGGAGATGGGGGAGGAAAACTCTCGAGAAAAGTGTTATTGAGCGCATCGGGCCTGGTGGCGGGAGCCGGCGGGCCTGCGCGAGGTCCCGAACGAGGCCGTCGTCGACCTCGGTCGTCCAGCCTCGCCTGCCGCTTCGAGCCGGTCACTCCGGGCCGTCGGCGGCGCGGCGGCGGGTGTGGTGGGTAGGAGACCCGGACGAGGCCGCGATCCCCTCGGGGCCGATGCCTTGGGGCGTGCCGCGTCGGCGATCGCGACCCGAAGGCGTTCCTCGACGGTCGCGCCCCTGCCCGAAGCGGCTCGGCGGCCTTCCTCCGGGCCGGCTCTCGTTAGGATGACTCGCCGCTTTTCCGGCGCCCTGTCATGGGATGCTGGAACGGCAACAGCATGGAATCGAGGCGACTATGGAACACGCCCGACAACGCGCCGATGCCGGCATGTCGCTGACGCGCCGCGGCCTCGTCATCGCCGGCTTGGGCGCCACCGCCGCCCTGGCCGGGCTCGCCGGGGGAACCACCGAGAAGGCGCTGGGATTCTCGGCGCTCCAGCAACAGCCGCAGCCCGACTGGCGTTTCTGTGGCAAGTGCAATGGGATGTTCTTTTCCGGTCGTGACGGTTCCTATTACCGTGAGAATCAGCGTTGTCCGGCCAGTGGTCTGCATGAGCCGATGGGTTTCAACTTCGTGCTGCCGCACGATGTGCCGGGGTCGGCGACCGCGCAGCCTGACTGGCGTTTCTGTGGCAAGTGCAATGGGATGTTCTTTTCCGGTCGTGACGGTTCCTATTACCGTGAGAATCAGCGTTGTCCGGCTAGTGGTCTGCATGAGCCGATGGGTTTCAACTTCGTGCTGCCGCACGATGTGCCGGGGTCGGCGACCGCGCAGCCTGACTGGCGTTTCTGTGGCAAGTGCAATGGGATGTTCTTTTCCGGTCGTGACGGTTCCTATTACCGTGAGAATCAGCGTTGTCCGGCCAGCGGTCTGCACGAACCGATGGGATACAACTTCGTGCTGCCGCACCAGGGAATCGTCCCCGACGGGTCGGCGCCGCTGAGCCCGGCCGAGCAGCAGGTCCTCGACGAGGTCAACGCGATCCACCGCGAGTCGTGCGGCACGGCGCTGACGGTCGATCCGCGGTTGGTCGGCGTGGCCCGCAGGCACGCCGACGACCTGTCCCGGCATCCCGGGCCGCCCGGCCTGTGGGAGAAGGGCGACGCCAACAGGCAGGGCCACGTCGGCTCCGACGGCAGCGACGCCGCCACCCGGATCTCCCGGGAAGTCGGCCGGGCCGGCACCGAGAACGCCTACGTCCGCTATTACACCGGCAGCGCACCCGCGCCCGAAGTCCGCCACGCGCTCGACTACTGGCGGAACAGCCCGGGCCACAACGCCACGATGCGAAACTGCGCCTATCGCACCACCGGCGTCGGGGTGGCCGTCGGCAAAGGCTTCGTCCCCGTCGGCCAGCCCAATGCCGGCTCCCCGGCGACCCTCCACTACTTCATCCAGACGTTCGCCTCATGACGTCCTTCGCCGATGGCCGCTCAGGCGCCGCCATGCGCCTTCGACGATGAGGGGGACCTTGGCCGGGCGGTAGAGGCGGCCCGGCACGTCGAGCTGGTCATGTCGCCGCTCTGATGTCGGCCGCCCACAGTGCACGCGACCGCCGCGATCCGCTCCTACCCGATCGAGGTCGGGCGGGCGGGTTCCGGCCCTCGGCGGGAGGCGATGGGCGGCAGGAAGCAGCCGATGACGATCGCCAGGATCGGCAGCACGGACAGGATGGCGAGCGGCTCCGCCCCGTAGATCACGAAACCGCCCCAGTACACCGACGGACCCGGTCCGTTGCGGTGCGTGTTGGCCATCAGGGAGCCGGCCGCGGTGGGGATGTTGCCCAGGCAGGCGGGGGTGAGCATCAGCAGCGTGACGGAACAGAGACCCACGTACGCCCGCTGCATCCTCCGGCTGTGCCGCCGCCAGCGCCGTGAGGTGAAGAACCCGAGCAGTGCGCCGAGCAGCGCGCCGGCCAGACCGCCGGCGACGGTGTAGCGCGGCTGGCCGGGCGGCTCGGCCCACATCAGGTCGAACCCCAGGGTGGCCGGATTGACCTCGTCGGCCGGGGTGAACTGCACCGCGGCGAGGTATCCGTCGCGGGTGCCGGTCACCTCGACGGTCACCCACGACGAGGTTTGTATCGTGCTGTGCACGTCCTGCCATCCACCCGCGCGCATCTGCCGGGTGACGGCGGCGGCGACCTCCTCGGGGCCGGCTTGCGCGGGCACGGTGCCGGTCACGTGGGCGCGGCCCACCCGTACCCCGGTGCCGCCGTGCAGGGTGTTCTTGCTGTACGGATTCCAGAAGGTGTGCCGTCCGTAGTGGTCGACCCGGTCGTCGAACGCCCCCGGCAGGACGGTGGGCGCGAGCCGGATCGCGGTGGCCCGGTCCGGCGCCATCGGGTCCACGTCCCGCCATGCCAGCCAGGAGCCGAGCGCGATCCCGCTCAGCCCGCCGAGCACGGCCGCGAGGATCGCGACCAGGAACGCCCGCCCGCCGACCTCGGCGATCCACCGGCCGGGGCCGCCCCGCAGCGGTGGGGCGGGCTGCCGCGACCGGTCCGGACTGCCGGTGTCGAGTAGCGTCATGGCCGCCAATATACGGTCCGGCGGCCACGTGACCAGAAAGGCCGCGCGACGGTGCTGCAGCCGGTCGATCAGGATTGCGCTCACGCGGCATCACGCCCCGGGGCGCAGCGCCGCGATCGCCTCGTCGACGGAATGGCCCAGGCGGGCCGCGGTGGCGAGGTAGGACGCGGCGGCGGCTCGCAGCAGCCGTTGCCGCTCGGCCGCGGACAGCGTGGGAGGCTGCGACACGGTGGTGCCCCGGCCGACCCGGGTGACGATGAGCCCGGCCGATTCCAGTTCCCGGTAGGAGCGGGCCACCGTGTTCGGCGCCAGCCCCAGATCGGCTGCCAGTTGGCGGATCGATGGCAGGCGTACCCCGGCGGCCAGCACCCCCGCCTGGATCATCGTGGTCAGCTGTTCCCGGATCTGGTCGTACGGCGGGACGGTGCTGTCCGGGTCGATGGTGACGATCATGCCGGTCGTGGCCGGGCGGTTCCCTGGCGCCGGCCCCACCACGGCACCCCGATCGCGACCAGGGGGATCAGCAGCAGCGCGAGGTTCGCGGACCGGACGGCGACCGCGCGCAGCAGCAGGTCCGCGGCGCAGTAGGCGACCAGGGTCGTTCCGGCGGCGGTCACCGCGTGCAGCGACCGGGACCGGATCGCCTCGTCGGCGGCCAGCACACCGGCGGGCGCGACGGGCTGTGGGCGCAGCAGGATCCGGCGTACGGTCAGGGCCACCAGCGCCGCGACGCCGGCGACGGCGGCGGACAGCGCCGCCAGCCGGCCCGATGGCGCGCCACCGGCCGCCGCCAGCGCCGCGAAGGCCAGGATCACCGCGGGCAGTGCGTACCGCTGGGCGGCGGGCAGGTAGCGGGCCGCGGTGCGCGGGGTCAGTCCGGCGCCCGGCCGGCCCGGCGGCAGGGCCGCCAGCCGCGCCTCGGCGACCACCGCGCCGGCGAACCACCCGGCCAGCAGGAACGTCACGCTCACGCCGAGCCGGTTGTCGCGCAAACCGATGATCGTGTACGCGGTGAGCGCGGCGGCCAGCCCGGCTGAGCGCCAGCGCCGGACCGTGGCCAGATAGTCGACGATCCGGGCGCCGTTGTCCGCGGTGACCACGAGGTTCTGACGGTCGGCGAACCGGCGAACCGCGTCCCGTCGCACCGGGAGATCGGTCAGCACGGCGGTGAACAGCGCGGCGGCGACCGGCAGGGTGACGATCAGCAGCCAGAAGCTCATCGCCACAATGTACCAAGATGCTGATACATTCCTGCCGTGCTGACCGATGAGGTGTGGCGCGGGCTGGATCCGCGGACCGGGATGCTGCCCGTGCGTACCCGCCGGCGCCTCGCCCTGCTCGCGGCCGTGCTGCTCGCCCTGGCCCTCGCCGGGGTGGTGACCGACCGTTCCGGGGTGCTCGCCCCGCGGCTGACCGCCGATCCCGGCTGGAACGGCTGGTTCGTCTACGGCGACGCCACGAACCCTCGGGCCGAGACGGATTCGCTGGTCAACCGCAGGCACGCGGCGCCGACCGAGCACGTCGCGCAGGAATTCGCCGTCACGAACGACAACCAGATGTCGCTGACCATCGTCGGGGTGGAGAAGGACCGGCCGGGCATGACGGTCGAACGGGTCACGGTCGGCGACCTCTACTACGACACCGCCCTGGAGATGGTGCGTGTCGGAGGCGAGACGCTGACCCCGGACCGCCCTTACGTGTTACCGCCCGGCGAGACCGTGAAGATCAGGGTCTACTACCACGTCACCGACTGCCGGGCGGTGCCCGCCTCGGCCCAGCCGGTCCCGGTCCGCATCCGGCGCCTGACCGGCCCGCACACGATCGAGGTCCCGTTGTACCCGCTGCGGCCGCACCCCACCGGCGGCTGGAAGGTCAGCACGACCGGCGACCCGGAGGCCGTGCCGTGGCAGCGGTTCCTCGCCGACCACGTCTGCCGGTAACGACACCACCCAGGAGCAGGCCACCGACGGTGTCGACCAGGTGATGGAGGGGGAAACCCGCGGCGGGGGGGGGGGGGGGGGGGGGGGGGCCCCCCCCCCCCCCCCCCCCCCCCCCCCCGGCCCGCTGGGGAGGTACCGGTTACAGGTTCGCCCGGCCGGCCGCGTCCGCCTCCCGTACGGCCGTGGTCCGGCGCTGTTCGGCGCGTTCCTCGACCGTGTCCTGCCGTGGGGCGGTCACCGCCGGCGCCTGGCCCTGGCGCAGCGCGGCCGCGGCGGGCGGCGCCCCGGCCACCCCGCGGCGGATGCGATTGTTCGCGGCGATCACGGCGGCCGGGTCGTTGCTGTGGACGGTCAGCTGCCCGTCGATGATGGTGTCGTCCACGGTCGTCGCGCCGGTGGTGTTGGCGACGCTGACGTCACCGCCGAAGTAGCCGCCGGACGCGCAACTGTCCAGGACCCCGTTCGGGCCGAGCTGGACGCCGCCGACGTTGCCGGCGAACGTCGCCTTGCCGCGTACGGCGCTTCCGCACACGACGGCCCCGGTGCCGCTGTTGAGCACCGACAGCGTGCCGTCGACGAAGGAGTCGTGCAGGTCGGTGTAGTGGGTGCCGGAGCTGGTGACGTTGCCGGTGACCTCGGTGGACTCGCCGAGGCGTACCTCTCCGCCCTGGGCGTTGACCGTGCCGGTGATGCGCGCGCCCTCGGTGAAGAGGAAGCCGTCGATCGGCGCGGTGCCCTTCGGGCGAACGGTGACCGCCCCGCTCGCCGCGTTCTTCAGGAACAGGCCGTAGCCGCCGGACGCCAGGACCACGGTGCCGCCGATCGTGGTGGCGCGGGCGTCGAGGTAGCCGTCCGCGGCGACGCGTATCGTCCCGTCCGTCCGGCCGCCGTCGATCACCAGGTTGGCGCCGGCCGCCACGGTGACGTTGCCGGTGATGACGGTGCCGGTCAGGGCGCACGATTCACCGGCGGGAACGAGCAGGTCGTTGGGAACGGTCACCGCGCCGCCGGTGCCGACACAGTGTGTGACCAGGCCGGCGTTGGCGGCCGACGGCCAGAGCAGCAGGGAACCGGTGACGACGGCGATGGTCAGGGCGGCGGTACGTCGCATGGGTGCCCTCCCGGGCGTCGAGGTGCGGGTGGGGGTCATGAGCCGACTCCGGATCGTGCGGCGGCCCGTACGATCGCTCCGGCCTGCCGTGCGGTCAGCTTCCCCGCGGTGACCAGGCCGGCGGTGACGGATTCGACGTGCCGGACGAAGGCGGCGTGGTTCGGGTACTCGCCGTTCTCGGCGATCAGGTCGTTGACGGTGCAGCCGTTGCCGGAGTCGGTGTTGGCCACCCGGGTGTCGGCGCCGTCGATGATCACGGTGTCCCGGGTGTCGGAGTCCGGGCAGGCGTCGGAGCCGGTTCCGGCCACGGTGAACGGCACCTGCTGCTCGGCGGCGGTGTTGCCGGCCTTGTCGGTCGCCCGGTAGCGGACGGTGTGGGCTCCGGGCACGCTCACCGCGACCGGCGAGGTGTACGCCGTCCACGCGCCGGAGTCGAGCCGGTATTCCACGGTGTCCACCCCGGAACCGGTGTCGGTGGCGGTGACGGTGACGGTCGCCGTACCGATGTAGTGTCCCGCCGGATCGCGCTGGCCGGTCACGCCGGCGGTGACCACCGGTGGGGTGGTGTCCTCCACGGGCCGCTCCACCACGGTGAAGTGCGCCATCTGCTCGGCCGACACGTTGCCGGCCTTGTCCGCGGCCCGGGAGTGCAGCATGTGCGCGCCGAGGGTGCTGATCACCATCGGCGTCGTGTAGGCCGTCCAGGCGCCGCCGTCGAGCTGGTACTCCACCCGGTCCACACCCGACCCGGTGTCGGTCGCGGTGACGGTGGCGGTCGCCGCGCCGAGATAGCGTCCCGCGGTGTCCCGGTCGCCGGTCAGGGCGATGGCGGTCGTCGGCGGGGTGGAGTCGCCGGCCACGACACGGAACGAGACCGAGCCGGTGGGGGAGACGTTGCCGGCGTTGTCGGTGGCACGGAACTGCACCGCGTGGTCGCCGACCGCGGTGACCGCGACCGGTGCGGTGTACGGCCGCCAGCTGGTGTCGTCGATCTGGTATTCCACGGTGTTCACGCCGGAGCCGGTGTCGGTGGCGGTCACCGTGACGGTGGCGGAGCCGACGTAGTGTCCGTCGGCGTTGCGGGTTCCGGTCACGTTGCCGGTCACCGTGGGCGCGGTGGTGTCCTCGCCGCCGCCGGTCACGGTGAGTTCGCCGACCATGGTGCCGTGTCCCGGGAGGGTGCAGTAGTAGCGGTACCGGCCCGGGGTGAGGGTGACGGTGGCCTGGTGCCGGCCGTTGTTCACGTCGAACGGGCTGGCCAGGATGTTCAGGGTGACGTCGTGGTTGTAGCCCTCGGCGCTGGTGTCGAAGGTCAGGGTGTGCGGCATCCCGGTGGTGTTGCCGGTGGCCGTGCTGTTCTCGAAGACGATGGTGGTCGCGCCGGCCTCGGCGGTGGCCGGTGCGCTGCGGTAGCGGGTGATGTCGTCGTCGGTGGTCCAGGTCAGGGTCTGCGCGTCGGCCATCGCGGATGGCGTGGCGACCGGCAGCACGGCGAGCAGCAGGCCGATCAGCGCCGCGCCGGCGCGCCGGCTCACGGATGTTCGCAAGGGTTGGCACCTTTCCCGATGGGGGACCGGCCGGGACACCGGCCGGTCCCACCGGCTCAGAGCTTGCGTACGCGGATGTTGCGGAACTCGATCAGGTCGTTGTCGCCGTGGTTCTGCAGCCCGACGTGCCCGCGCAGGAACTGCCGCAGGTCGGTCGGCGGGTCCGAGGCCCGTGACGACGTCTTGCCGGGCGTGTTGTCGAACTCGTTGATCACCACACCGTCGCGGATGATGGTGTAGCGCTGCCCCACGACCCGGATCTCGTAGTCGTTCCACACGTTCTTCGGTGTGGCGCGGGCTTCCGCCAGTGACGCCGGATCGAAGTTGTAGATCGAGCCGGTCTTCTGCGGCTCCCCGGTCTCGCCGTCGTAGATCTGCACCTCGTGCCCGCAGTAGATGGCCACCCAGGCCGGTGAGGTGCGTGCCGAGCCGACCGTGCCGCAGCTGCCCGGCGGCCGCTGGTCCAGCGGGGTCCGCGGGTCCGGGAACCGGGTGAACACCCCGCTGTTGCCGCGCCCGGTGCCGGGCGCGACGTCGCGGAACTGCAGCCGCAGCGAGAAGTCCGCGAACTCCCCGGTGTGCCAGAGCATGCCCAGGCCGCCGGAGGGGCGCAGCGAACCGTCCGGCTGGATGCCGAACGACCCGGACGGCGCCTGGACCCAGTCCCGCAGGGACCGCGCGGTGCCGTCGAACAGTGGCTCGTATCCGGTGTGGCCGGGCCGGCCGACCGGGGCCGCCGCCGCGGCGCGGGTCAGCGTGCCCGCCTGCCGGGCGGTGAGCAGCCCGTCGTCCTGGAGCTCACGGGCCACCGCGGTGACATGGCGTACGAAGTTGTCGTGGCTGTCCCAGGTGCTCTCGTCGTCGATCAGGTCGTTGATCGTGCAGCCGCCGCCGGCCGCCTTGTTGGGCACCCCGGTGTCGCTGTCGGTCAGGAACACGGTGGCCCGGTCGTCCGGCACGGCGCATCCGGCGTTCACGGTCGTCGTCACGGTGACCTGTTCGCCGTCGGCATAGGTCACGGTGTGCCGGGCGGTGTAGTTTCCGGGATCGCCGTAGACGTGTTGCGGGTCGGCGAGCGTCGAGCTGGCGCCGTCGCCGAACTCCCACCGGTGGCTGACTCCACCGGATCGGGAGCCGCTGAAGGCGTACGTCAGAGGTTTGTTCTGCACCGCCACCGACGTCGCGGCCGGAGCCGGGGTCGGCGCCCCGCCGGTGTAAACCACCCGCAGCAGCTTCTGGGCCGGGTGCAGGCTGAAGAAGCCGCCGCCGTAGTCGAGCAGGTAGAGCGCACCGTCCGGGCCGAACTTGGCGTCCATCCAGCTCATCAGCCGGTTGTCGGCGTTGCCGCCGGGCAGGATCGCGCGCAGCGACTCGCCGAACAGCGGCGGCTTCTGCTGCGGGACCCCGGCCGGGTCGACGGTGACCGCCACCCGGTTGGCGGAGTTGGACTGGTCGCCGATGAACCACTTGTCGTCCCAGTAGGCCGGCCAGGCGACCGTGCTGGCCGGGTCGACCCGGTCGCGGTGGTACGTCGGCCCGGACATGATCGCCTGGCCGCCGCCGCGCAGGTACGGCTGCGTGTAGACGGCGTCGGCGGCGTGGTAGGTGGGGATGCCGCTGCCGTCGGCGCGCGGCGGGAAGACCGGGCCGCCGCCACCCGGCGCGTACCAGATCATGTTGTCCCGGGCGGGCGGGATGTCCACCAGTCCGGTGTTGCGCGGTGAGGTGTTCTTCAGGTTGTCGCAGGCGTACCAGCCGGTGAGCACGGTGGCGTCGGTGGTGCTGCGGTCCCGGTACGGCTGCCGGTTGCCCATGCAGTAGGGCCAGCCCTGGTTGCCGGCCGAGGTGATGACGGTGGCCGTCTCGTACTTCGCCGGGCCCAGTTCGGGGTTCGGCTGTGCGGCGTCCGGGCCGACCCAGCCGGCGGTCAGCCAGTCGCGTTCCGGGTCGATCTGCAGGCGGGCGATGTTGCGGACGCCCATCACGTAGATCTCCGGCCGGGTCTTCTCGGTACCGGGCGGGAACAGGTTGCCCTCGGGGATCGTGTACGTCCCGTCCGGCTCCGGGTGAATGCGGATGATCTTCCCGGCCAGGTCGTTGGTGTTGCCGGAGGTACGTCGCGCGTCCTGGAAGGACAGCCCGGCGTACTCCTGGGTCCAGTTGTTGCCGGAGTAGCCCTGCGAACCCTCGGACGAGTTGCTGTCGCCGGACCCGACGTACAGGTTGCCCTGCTTGTCGAAGGCCATGCCGCCGCCGGCGTGGCAGCAGCTGTGGATCTGCACGGGGAATCGCAGCAGGTCCTTGCGGGTGGCCTGATCGATGCTCTGGGTCTCGCGGTCGTAGGTGAACCGGCTGACGGTGCGCTGCCCGACGCGCTTGGCCCGGTCGATCGACTCGTGCGGCATCCAGTAGACGTAGAGCCAGCCGTTCTCGGCGAACGCCGGGTCGGGCACGATGCCGAGCAGGCCCTCCTCGTTCTTCACCAGCTCCGAACCGCTTCCCCGGTTGCCCATCACCGGCAGCGTGGTCAGCAGCTTGACCTGTCGGGTGCCCGGTTTCCAGGAGTGGATGGTGCCGCAGCCCAGCCCGACCTTGGGGTCGTCCCAGCTGACCACCGGCCCACTCGGGCAGGCCGCCTTGCCGACGTAGAAGACCGTGCCGTCGCCGGCGATGGTCAGCCCGTGCGGTTCGCCGATCTGGTCGAGCTGCCCGCTCTGGTTGGCCGTGGTCAGCCGCTCGGTCCGGTAGTTGGCCGCGATGGTCGCCTGGCAGTCACCGCGCACCATGCCGGTCGCCCAGCCCAGCGCGCCGGCCAGGTGCTGCCGGAAGCCGGCTTCGGCGTAGCTGTCCGCGGTGTGGCCCATGCCGGTGTAGAAGGACCGGCCGCCCTCGTAGTCGCGGCACCACGACACCGGATGGAACGGCCCGTTGGCGCTGGTCCCCGGGTTGTAGTGGCGTTCCTCGACCTGGGCGAGGGTGTGCACCGTGCCGATCGGGTTGGGGGACCAGTTGTACCAGCGGTCCGCCCGGGTGACGGTGGCCGGCAGGTCCTTGGTGGCCGGATGCCGCCGGTCGAGCACGTCGACGACGGACCGGTTGACCGCGGGGGAGCCCGGGGCGGTGCTGTCGGCGGTGAACAGCCGCAGCTCGGCGAGCTGGACGAGCGGTTCACCGGAGTTGGCGGTGATGTTCAGCCGGAAGAACCTGGCGTTCTGCGGTGCGGCCAGGTCGAAGCGGCGGGTCTGGAATCGGTCGGGGAACGTCTGCGCGGTGCGCCGGTCCACGTCGGTCCAGGTCTGCCCGTCCGGTGAGGTCTGCAGCGACCAGTCCTTCGGGTCGCGTCCCGCGGCGTCGTTGGCGGAGGTGAGCGCGTACCCGGTGATCGCCTTGGCGGCGGCCAGCTCGTAACTCACCCAGCCGGTGGTGCTGCGGGCCAGCCATTTGGTGTTCGTGTCGCCGTCGGCCAGTTTCTCCTTGGTCTCGTTGGGCGGGTTCTCGGCGCTGGCGCCGACCTTGGCGACCGGTTCGGCGGCCGGGACGGCACCGGCCGGGCGGGTGCCGATCAGGCCGGTGAACCAGGCCGAGTCCAGCTGCGCCTTGGCCGCGTCGGCGATGCCGACGAAACCCCCACCCCCTTTCATGTACGCGGTGAGCGCGCTCTCCTGATCGCGGGACAGGGCCGTGCCGCCGGCCGACAGGAACACCACCGCACGGTGCCCGGCCAGTTCGGCGGCCGTGAACACCGAGGGGTCGCTGGTGACCTCGACGGTGATCCCGGCCGCCTGCCCGAGCTGCTGGATGGTCTGCGCGGCGGTGGTGACCGGGTCCTCCTGCTCCGCCGCCGCGCCGTGGAAGACGATCACCGAGATCGGCTCCGCGGCGGCCGCCGCCGGTGCGGCGCTCACCATGACCGGTGTCATGCCCGCCACCAGGGTCAGCGCCGTCAGGACGGCGAGCCCTCGTCGTGATGCCCGTGTGCTCATCCGTGCGCCCCCTGATGATCGGTGTGGCTCGCCGGTGCGCCGTGGGCGTGACCCTGGAAGCGGTGGATGGCCTCCTCGGCGCCGGGCGGCATGCTGCCGTCGGCGTTGCGGACCAGGAAGATCCCCGCCATGCCGCCGTCGGAGTGGTTCTGTACGTGGCAGTGGTACATCCACGCGCCGGGGCCGACGCCCTCGCCGGCCAGCACCTGGAAGCCGAAGGAGCTACCCGGGTTGAGATCCTTGTTGTCGATCGCCGGGCTGGGGTCGTTCAGGCTCTCCAGCATGCCGGTGCGGTTGTCCACCCAGCGATGCGCGTGCAGGTGGAAGGTGTGGAACAGGTTGCCGTGCCCGATCGCGATCCACTCCACCCGCTGGCCGAGATTCGCCTCGAACAGGGGTGTGGCGGGCGCCGTCCGGTTGTTGATCGTCATGTCGTGGAAGACCACGGTGAACTGCTTGTCCGGCAGGATGTCGCCGCGGCGGCGCACGATCAGCGCACCGTAGAGGCCGCGGGCCACACCCGCGGTGCCGTGGTCGGTTCCCATGGCGTGGTCGTGGTAGTGCCAGTAACCGGCGCTGCCCGGCATGAGGCGGCGCCCGGCGGCCGCGACCATCTCCCGTGAGCGCCACACGTAGGTGCGTGTCTCGCCCGGATCGTTGTACGAGTCGTTCAGCGGACTGCCGTCGGATCCGACGCTGTAGTCCACCCCGTGCGGATGGATGGACAGGCGCTGGTTCGTGGTGTTGACCAGCGTGATCTCGAGCGTGTCCCCCTCGTAGATCTCCAGCACCGGACCGGGCACGGTCGCCTGTCCGGGCTGTAACCCGTAGCCGAAGAGGCCACCCGGCAGCGCCTCGGCGTAGATCGTCACCCGTCTGGTGACGGAGAGGGCCGCGCGCGCGGGGGTGTCCGGCAGGGCCGCCGCGCCGCCGATGGCGGGTACGGCGGCCCCCAGTGTGCCGGCGGCGATCAGCGAACGCCGGGAGAACGTTGGTCGGGTCCGGTCGGCGGTGTCGTCCATGCGTCTCCGTTCCTCTCGAGCCGAATGGACGCGGCAGCGCACCCAAGATCTAAAAGGAGGGGGTTGGCCTGTCGTCACGCCTCGCGTTAACGGCTCGCTGATATCAGTGGTGCCTGATACCGCAGAATCTATGGACGGGATCGACGAAAGTAAAGGTCTCTTCGACGGAACTACGGCAGGGCAAATCGAAAGTATTCCTGAAAGTCCAGGTCAGGACATTGACTGCCGTAAAATTCAGCGGCCGTGCCGGGATCCCGGCCCCATCCTCGGCTTCACCAGGCACATCGTGACCCGAGGGAAGATGAATCGGGCCATCCCGAGCGGTGATTCCAGTCGGCGACGGGCCCGCTGGAACACGCATTCAGCAGCTTGAATGCAGGCGTCCTCGCCAACTTGACCGATTAAGGTTCCGGGGTGCCCGCCCCGCGGCTGACCGCCGATCCCGGCTGGAACGGCTGGTTCCTCTACGGCGACGCCACGAACCCTCGGGCCGAGGCGGATACCGGAGGCGAGACGCTGACCCCGGACCACCCTCACGTGTTACCGCCGGGCGAGACCGTTCTACTACCACGTCACCGACTGCCGCGCGGTGCCCGCCTCGGCCCAGCCGGTCCCGGTCCGCGATGACACGGCTCATAAATACGTCGCGCGTTCCGCCGGCATGATGCAGAGTGATCTCAACGCCGGTGAGGCGGGCGAAGAACCCGCAACACCACGATCGCCGAAGGGAGTTGAACCGTCATGGTGACGCAGCCGACCTGCGCCAAGCGATATGGATTCGCCGTTCCCGTCGTGACGGCGAGGCCGCATCGGCGAGGTCACGGCCCCGATCGGTGGAGTGGATAGCGCAGCGTTCTCTGCGTTCTAGCCGCCCACCTCGGCACTCGGGGGACGGGCGGCTTTCCTGTTTTCCGCGGTGATCGACCGTGCCCTGGATTCGTTCCAGAATTGTTCTCTCTCCACTCAACAGCGCGGCTGTAGCACAACGGTCAGTGCGCCGCCTTGCCATGGCGGAGACCGGGGTTCGACTCCCCGTAGCCGCTCGTGTCCAGCACAGAACACCCTCGGGCCTGTAGCTCCAACTGGTAGAGCAACGCTTTTGCACAGCGAAGGTTGTCGGTTCGACTCCGACCGGGTCCACGTACGTCGATACACGCGCCGTTAGCTCAGCTGGTAGAGCTGCCGCCTCTTAAGCGGCATGTCCGGGGTTCGAGTCCCCGACGGCGCACTGCGGGGTAGAGGAGTTCGGTCGTCCTCGCCGGCCTCATAAGCCGGAGATCACGTGGTTCAAATCCCGTCCCCGCTCCCGTTCCGGTAGCTCAGTCGGTAGAGCGCCGCCTCGACAAGACGGAGGTCCCTGGTTCGATTCCAGGCCGGAACACGCATGCCCGTGTAGCTCAGCGGCGAGAGCACCGGTCCTACAAACCGGCTGTCCCGGGTTCGAGTCCCGGCACGGGTACGAACCGTCACCGGCGTGTCCGGCGACGGCATGGTGGCCGTAGCTCATCAGGCAGAGCGCCAGGCTGTGGACCTGGAGGCGGCGCGGTTCGAGTCCGGCCGGTCACCCTCACGCGGGCGCGCCGGCAGCGGCGCGGGCGGCTCAGCCACAATCCTGATCCGGCACGCGCCGGATCGGCTCCAGCGGCCGGAACGCTCCCCGCAGGGGGTAGCGCAGCGCGACACCGGGCTGCCCATCGGCCGGCGTCGTCGCCGCGGCGTGCAGCGGTAGGCGTACGAGGATGCGGGTCCCGTTCTTCCTGGTGGGATCCAGGGCCACGGTGCCGCAGTGCGCCTGCACGATGGTTCGCACCAGGGTCAGCCCGAGCCCTGTTCCGGGGATGTTGTGGCGGGCGTTGCCGCCCCGGTAGAAACGGTCGAACAGCCGGTCCCGGTCCTCCGGGGGGATGCCGATGCCGTTGTCGGTGACGGCGAGCTCCGCGAAGTCCTCCCCGGCGACCAACTCGACATGGATGTCACCACCGTCAGGGCTGTACTTGACGGCGTTGGAAAGCAGGTTGTCCACCACCTGACGCAACCGCCGGGCGTCGCCGGCCAGCACGACCGTGCTCGGCAAGCCGGTGTGCAGCCGGGTCCCCGCTTGATCGCCGAGCTCCGCGATCGCGGCGGAGACGACGGCGACCAGGTCGACCGGCAGCAGCTGCGGTCGCAGGTGGCCCGACTCCAGGGCGGCGAGGTCGAGCAGGTCCTCGATGATCGCATGCACGGATCCGACGTTGCGGCTGACGATCTCGACCAGCTCACGTGCGTCGTCGGACAACTGCTCGTCCTCCAGCAGCAGGTCGCTGCAGGTGGTGATCGACGTCAGAGGCGTGCGCAGCTCATGCCCGACCAGGGCGATGAAGTCGTCCCTCGTGCGGACCAGCTGCATCGCCAGTTCCATGCTGTGGTGCCGGGCGAGGAAGTAGCCGACCTGCTCGGCGATGTCCTCGAGCAGGCCGGTGAGCAACGGCCTGTCGTGTTCGACCGTGTCGGCGAAGCAGGTCAGCACGCCGACCACGCAAGCCTCGTCGCGGATCGGCACCGCCACCGCTGTGTACGGACGAGGCCCGTCACCGGCCGGGCTGAACTCCTGAGCTCCGGGCCCGCGGGCGTACCGGGATTCGGCATATCGCGGCACCCACAGCAGCGTGCCGCTCTGCCAGCACTCACCCGTCACGCTTCCACCACGCTCCACCCGGTCCGGAATCGGCGCGGCGAGCGCGATACCGGAGTCGAGGTGGTGCGCGACGAGATCGAGCACATGCTCGGCCGGGTTGGCCAGCCAGAGCGCGACGCACGGCCAGTCCAGGGCCTCGCCCAGCGCGTCGACCAGCTCCGGACCGGCCTCTTCGACGGTGTCAGCGTGGTTGAGCATGGTGGCGATCCGCAGATTGCAGTCGCGGAACCGGTCGGCGCGCCACCGGTCGGTGACGTCGAGGACCGTCGTGACGCTGCCGAACAGCTCGCCCTCGTCGGTGCGGAGCGCCTTGCCGTAGGCGACCACGTGGTGGTCCCGGAACCCTGTGCCCTGCAGGATCGATTCGGCTCGCTGCACGTTCTCGTCGACGAGCGCGCGTACGAACACCATTTCGTGTCGCTCGAACGAAGTGCCGTCGGAGTGGCGCAGCCGGCGACAGATCGTCGCGATGGCCTCCTCCGGAGAGAGCCCGGCAGGAACCCTGTTCCGCTCGCGCGCCATCTTGTTGACCAGTACCGGCCGGCCCGTACTGTCGGCCACCACCACGCCGACCTGCAGGCTGTCCAGGAGCGCGGCGAAGAACCGACGGTCCCCCTCGAAACCGGCCTGCATGCTCGACGGCCAGGCCCGGCCGGTCCGCCCGGAGGGCGGAGGCTCTTCGCCGAGCGTGGCGCGGGCGGCCTCGCCGTCCGGCTCGAACCGGAGCATCTCGGCGACCTCGGCGAGCACCGCGAGTTCGCCCGGATGCCACGCACGCGCCACGGTGTCGGCGACCGACACCGCACCCAACGGCCGGCCGGCCTCATCACGCAGTGGCGCCCCGGCGAAGGCACGAATGCCGCCGTCGGCGAGCAGCGGATTGCTCCGGAGCGGATCGTCGGACGCGCCCTCGCCCGCAGGCAGCTCCTCGACCGCGAGCACCTCGTTGCCGCAGACCACGTAGGCGCAGAGCGCGTGGCGTGCGCCATGCCGGTCCGGTGCGAACCACTCGGGAACCCCGTACCGCCCGATGAGTTCTTCTTCGGCGCTGCCGAGCAGAGAGATCATCCCGATGGGCGCGTTGGTCAGACGGGCGGTCATCCGGGCGATGGCATCGAAGCCGACGGGCATGCCGGCGAAGGTTTCGCGGGCTTGCGAGACGGCATGGAGCCGGGCCGGGGCGTCGAGTACGGCCCTGTCGAGCACAGGCATGCCGACCACCGCTGCACCCCCATCCGTGTGCCGCGCCTTATAGCCCGATCATATGAGATTGCCCGGATCGTCGACGACGCATCGGGCCACCGCAGGCCGGTCCGTCGCCCGACCCGGCCTCAGGCCCGGATCTGATCATTGACGGTGGGCGACCAATTGCTGTCCATCAGTGATGCCCGATTCCACCGCTTTGCCTGGACCCCCGTCTCAACAATCGCGGAACCGTTGGCGACGGCGAATTCCCGGGTCACGCTTTTCTCGCAGACAATCGTTTCGTCAGTGGGGAGAGAACATTGGGCAAGACGATTCCGCGCCTATTCGGAATTGCGGCGGCCGTCGCGATCGGCGCCGCCGGGATCACGCTCATCCCGCGTGCCGACGCCGCCACCGAGAGTTTCCGGCGGGGGCCCGCGCCGAGTGCGAACAGCATCGCGGCGGCGCGTGGACCGTTCGCGATCTCGCAGACCGCCGTCGCCCGCGCCTCGGTGACCGGCTTCGGCGGCGGCGACATCTACGTACCGGCCGACACCGGTGCCGGCACGTTCGGCGCGGTGGTCATCGCGCCCGGCTTCACCGCCCGCAAGTCCAGCATGGCCTGGCTGGCCCCGCGGATCGCCTCGCAGGGTTTCGTGGTGTTCAACATCGACACGCTGACCACCTCCGACCAGCCTGCCAGCCGTGGCCGCCAGCTGCTCGCCGCCGCCGACTTCCTGACCGGCCGGAGCAGCGCCCGGACCCGGATCGACGCCTCCCGGGTGGCGGTGATGGGCCACTCGATGGGCGGCGGCGGCGCCTTGGAGGCGGCCCGCAGCCGGCCCGGCCTACGGGCCGCCATCCCGCTCACCCCGTGGAACCTGACCAAGTCGTTCAGCCGGGACACCGTGCCGACGCTGATCATCGGCGCGGAGTCGGACACCATCGCCCCGGTCCGCAGCCACGCCGAACCGTTCTTCCAGAGCCTGCCGACCGGCCCCGGCAAGGCCTATCTGGAGCTGAACGACGCCAGCCACTTCGCGCCGAACACCCCGAACGCCACCATCGCCGCCACCAGCGTCGCCTGGCTGAAACTGTTCGTCGACGACGACACCCGCTACCGGCAGTTCGTCTGCCCCGGCCCGGGCGCCGGCACGGCGGTCAGCGAGTACCGCAGCACCTGCGACGACTTCACGGTGTGAGCAGCGCCCGCAGAGCCGGCTCGGCCGACTCGAAGGCGATCGGCCCGCTGCCCAGCAGCGGGCCGTACAGCACCGACTCGAGGGTGCGCACGTACATGAAGGGCCCGCCGACGCAGATCCCCGGGCTCGCCCTCGATCCCGGACTCGACGAAGATCGCGAGCTGGGCGTCGACCGCCCGGGAGTTCATGTCGGCGGCCGTCGTGAACAGCACCCGGGCCGCGGTCCGCGGCTCGGCGGCGATGAAGGCGCGCAGCTGCTGGGCCGAGTCGATCAGCTCGGCGAACTGCCGGGAGATCCCGATGACCCGGTCCGGGCCGGTCGCGGTGACCTCACCGGACGCCTCCTCGATCAGGATCCGCCCGATCGCCCAGAACACCTCGCCGAGCAGGGTGTCCCGGCTCCCGGCCGCCCGGTAGAGCGTCGCCCGGCTGATCGCCAGCTCGGTGGCGAGAAGGTCCATGTCCATCGTGGAATGCTGTAGGAAATGCATGGCCGCACCCCGGAGGAGGACTTCGGGAGCGATGACACGCCGTTTGCTGAGCAAGATTCTCCCCCCTTCCGGAAATGAGTACGCAGGGGAGGGGAAAACCGATCATCAATGGTGGCGGCGGCGCATGGCGAACAGCGTGCCGGCGGCCCCGGCGAAGGCGAGACCGGCGATCAGCGCCCCGATCGGTAACCGTCTGTTCGGGGCGGGCGCGGCCACCACGGCCGGCGACGGAGAGGGCGACGGTGACGGCGACACCGGCGCCGCCGTCGGATAGCGCTGCAGCGGCACGCCACCCTCGCCCTCGGAGACCGTCAGCAGGGCGGTCCCGTCCGAGGAGTAGGCGATCGACTCGCCCTGCGGCTCGTCCGGCAGCGCCACCGGCGTGGGCGTGCCCTCGGTGATCGCCCGCACCACGTCACCGTCCGGCACGTCGAACTCGAACGCGTCCGCGTACGTCCGCAGGGCCACCCGCCGCCCGTCCGGGCTGACCGCGCCGCCGGTCACGACGGCCCGGCCCCGGATCCCGTACGGGTTGCTGGTCCCGGTGCCAATCGGGATGCCCCAGCCGCCGGCGCGGCGCAGCGTCGTGGTCCCGTCGTCGCGCAGGTCGCCGTCCGGCACGTACACCCCGGCGGTCAGCGGATCCTTCGTCACGATCACCGGTACGCCGTCCGCGCCCACCAGCAGCGCCTCCGCGTCGTGCGGCCCGTCCGGGTAGGCCAGCCGGAACATCGTCGGCTTCTTCGACCCCGGGTCCAGCCGCCACAGCGCGACGGAGTCCCGCTCCTTGTCGTTGTCGCCGGTGTCGCCCACCCACAGCGTCCCGTCGGCGGCGCGGGTCAGGTCCTCGGTGTCCTGTGGCTCCGACGGGTACTTCACCGTCCGGGTCACCGCGCAGTCCCCGTCCAGGAAGAAGATCCGCCGCCGGTCCGCGTCGTCGGAGCTGTCGTTGACCACCACGTAGCCGCTGCCGTCGCTGACCAGGCCGGAGATCTCCACGAGCCGGTCGTCCTCGATCCGGCACACGGTCTCGGCTGGTCCGGTCGTGGCGACGGGCGCTCCGGTCAGCGCGGCCATCAGAAGAACACCCATCACGGCTCATAACCCTGCCATGGCACCGCCACCGGTCCGCGCGGGCCGTCAGCAAGTCCACAGCGGGCTCATGGGGCAGACCCGAAGTCGCGGGTCACGCTTCCTCGCATGTCGCAGATGACCGTCCCGATGACCTTTCCGGCCACGCGTCGCCCGGCGGCCGCGCCGGCCGCGGTCTCGCGCTGGCGCCTGTTCGGCGCCGCGTTCGCCACGGCCTTGGTGGTCGACCTCGGCGCCCGTCCACGGACCGGTCAAACCCTTTCCCGGTACGCCGACCGCGGCGCCCTGGTGTCGCCGGCCCCTCCCGGCGCGCAGCGGTTCACGTAGGTGTACCGGACCGGAATCGCGGAGTGGCGGTGCTTGCCACCGCGCCGTGCCATCCTTACCTTCATGCAAATGAAAATCGCTTTCACTGGCAAGGGCGGTAGTGGGAAGAGCACCCTGGCGGCGCTGTTCGTCCAGCACCTGCGGGCCGCCGGGCACCGGGTGCTGGCCGTCGACGCGGACGTCAACGTGCACCTCGCGCCCCTTCTCGGTGTGACCGCCCGCGCCGAGGACGCGCTGTCGCACCCGGACAACGTGCGGTCGGTGCGCACCCATCTGCTCGGCGGCAACACCCGGATCGCCGGGGTGGAACACTTCGTGGCGACGACACCGCCGGGCCCGGGGTCGCGGCTGGTCACCCTCGACCCGGCGGATCCGGTCCTGGCGCGGCACGCGGCGCGGCTCGACGACCGGGCGCACGTCCTGCACGTCGGGACCTACGAGCCCGGGGACATCGGATCCGGCTGCTACCACGGACATCTCGCCATCCTGGAGAATCTGCTCTCCCACCTGGATCCGGCCGGCGAGGGCTGGGTGGTCTGTGACATGGTCGCCGGGACCGACGCGTTCGCGAACTCGCTGCACGCCCAGTTCGACGTGATCGTGGTGGTGGCCGAGCCGACGCCGGAGTCGGTGTCGGTGGCGCGCCGCTACCGGGAGCTGGCCGCGGCGGCCGGGGTGGCCGAGGCGGTGGCGGTCGTCGGCAACAAGGTGGCCGACGAGCCGGACCGGGAGTACCTGGAGCGGGAGCTGGGCGTCGCCCCGATCGCGGTCCTCGGCATGCAGGCCGGTCTGCGCCGGGCCCGCCAGGCCGGCAGCCCGCCGCGGCCGGAGGATCTGGACGACGCCGCCCCGCTGGCGCTGATCGCGCGGCACGCCGCGTCGCGGCCGATCTCCGCCGGCCGGCGCGAGGACCTCCTGCGCACGCTCCACCTGCGGGTCGCCGGCAAGGGCTGGGTCCGCGCCGCCCATGGTGACGTCACCGGCCAGCTGGGCCCGGTCCCGGTGTGAGGAACGCCGGACTGCCCCGCCGGCAAACGGGGCATTCCGGCGCGGTCTCACCACACCCTCGTGGAAACGGTTGTCATTATAGACAGCATCCGCCCGCAGGCGGTCCCGTCCCGGCGACTACGATGTTGCGCGATTCTCGAGGCGGCGGAGACGAGGCGACATGCGGTGGTTCCGGTTCGGGTCGGGTGGACGGCAGGCGCAGACGGATCCCGGCCGCCAGCAGGAGTTGCTGCGCGAGCTGCGCACCCGGTTCGGTGGCCAGACCCCGGCCCGGTTCGCCGATCAGGCCACCGAGGCGGCCCGGCTGCTCGACGGTGACGACGGGCTGGTCACCGCCACCCTCGTGCTGCGGGAGTCCGCGGACACCGCGTTCGCGGCGATGGCCGCCCAGGGTTTCCCGGTCGAGCGCCGCGACTACCGCTGGGCATGGCAGAGCGCCGGCACGCGGCTGCGGTCACCCTTGCTCACGGTGCCGGCCGGCGCCTTCCATCCGTACGTGCAGACGACCGCGGCCGTGACCGTCGCCGGCGACCAGGCCAAGCAGCTGGTCCGGATCCTCGACGCGAACCCGGTCCTGACCCACGTCCTGGAGCTGCTCGACCTGGTCACCGCCGGATGGGAGTACGGCGGCGTGATTCCCGACGCGGACTCGGCCACCCTCGCGGCCCGCCTCATCGCCGCCGCCCGCGACATCCGTGCCGCCATGTCCGACGCGCCGCCGCTGCCGTCCCCGATCCGCGAGCAGATGCGCCGCAACAACACCGTCGAGGTCCGGGATCCGGCCACCAGCCGGGTCGTCGGCGGCTTCAACCCGGGCAAGGAGATGCGCGAGGCCCTGCTGGCCTAAGGCGTGTTTCATAAGCCGGTCAGAGCCACTCGCAGATGACCGTGATGGTTAGGACGGCCTGGAATCGGACGGCCAACTTGTCGTAGCGGGTGGCCACGCCGCGGTGGCGCTTGAGCCGGGCGA
>NZ_JAGFNS010000011.1:0-168848 GCF_017592555.1 Actinoplanes flavus
CACCGTCGCGACCAATGACGGCGGCACGGACCGGCGTCCTACCAGCGCGAACAGGTCGCTGAACAAATCATCGGGGAACAGTCTGTCCCGGTGCTGATCGAGGAACACATAGATCGAGTTCGGGGGGAGAGCCGCCCCGCAGAACCGCCTGACCGGATCCGCGGAGTCCGACTCCTGCAACGCCCTACCCAACGTCATCCCAGCAAACTAACCAAAATCGAAACAAAGCTATATTCATCGCACGGGTGACAGGCGCCGTTTAACACCAGTCACCTAGCTCTTGTCGGCCAGGGCGAGACGAAGCTGGCGTACGTCGATCGACCCGGTCGGCACGTCCCGTTCGACCGGGAAGTACATCCGCTGGACCGCGGCGAGCAGCGCCTCGACGATCTGCTCCCGGAACATCGGGTCGATCAGCCGTTCCCGGTCCTTCGGTGAGGTCAGGTAACCGAGGTCGACCCGGACCGTCGGCATCCGGGTGAGGCGCAGCAGGTCCCAGGTCTTCGCGTGGGTCCGGCAGTCGTGCATCCCGGTGCGCACCACGATCTCCCGCTGCACCAGGGCCGCGAGCCGCTCGCCGACGGTCGAGCTGAGCCCGTTTCCGGTGCCGTAGTGGTAGGTCGCCACACCTTCGGCCGCGTCGGACGGGTGCCCGTCCAGATGCAGTGAGATCAGCAGGTCGGCGCCGAGGCTGTTGGCCAGGGCGGCCCGTTCGGCGCCGCTCATCGGGGCGGCCGGCGACGGACCGCGGGTCAGGTGCACGCGCATGCCGGCCGCGGAGAGCCGGCCCTCCAGGCGGGAGGCCAGGTCGAACACCAGGTCGGCCTCGTTCCACCGGAGCGGTCCGTCCGGCACCAGGACGCCGGTGTCGTCACCGCCGCCGTGGCCCGGGTCGATGACGATGGTCTTACCGACCAGGTTGGGGCCGGACTGCCGGAACGCCTCGGCCTCGCGCAGCCACTGCGGGCGGCCGCCGACCACCTTGCGGCCCAGCCGGCGCAGCGCCTTCATGGTCTGCGGGCCGCACGAGCCGTCCGGGACGAGGCCGACCTCACGCTGGAACTGGGCTACCGCGCGGGCTGTCCGGGCGCCGTAGACGGCGTCGGGGCGACCGGTGTCGTATCCCATTTCGAGCAGCCGCTCCTGGAGCGCCCGCACGTCCTCGCCGACGAGCGCGTCGGGCACCGAGTGGAACAGGGTGCGGGAGCCGAGCCGCCAGCGGGCCGCGTCGAGGGCGCCCCACGTCTCGTCGCCGACCATGCCGTCCACGCCGAGGCCACGGTTCTGCTGGAAGGCGCGGACCGCGGTCTCCAGCGCCTCGTCGAAGACGTCGGGTTCAGCCTCGTCGAGCAATTCCAGGCCGACCAGGATCGACCGAATCTCGGAAACAGCTGGGCCGGTGTCTCCGCGTCGGATGGACCGCACTCACGACTCCCTAGGACGAGAAAGGACGACCCTCCGGAGAGTACGCCCCGCGGCCCGGACGGGCGCGGGGCGTTGTGCTCGAAACGTCAGAGAGCCGACTCGATGAAATTGACCAGGAAGCTCTTGGGCTTGGCGCCGGCCACCGAGTTGATCCGCTCGCCGTCCTTGAAGATGGTCAGCGTCGGCACCGACATGACCTGGTACGCCATGGCGGTCTGCGGATTCTCGTCGATGTTCACCTTGACGATCTCCACCTTGTCGCCCATCTCGGCAGCGATCTCGGCGAGCAGCGGGTCGACCTTCTTGCAGGGCACGCACCACTCGGCCCAGAAGTCCACAAGCACCGGCTTGTCGGAACGCAGCACATCATCGGCGAAGGTGGCGTCGGTGACCACCTTGGTTGCTCCCACGAGGACCTCCCGGGTCTTACAGCTCTACGAATGAAGCGATGAAGCGCTCGGCGTCGAGCGCCGCGGCACAGCCGGTGCCGGAGGCGGTGATGGCCTGCCGGTAGGTGTGGTCGACCAGGTCACCGGCGGCGAACACGCCCGGGACGTTGGTCCGGGTGCTGGGCGACTGCACCTTCACGTAGCCCTCGTCGTCCAGCTCGATCTGGCCCTTGAAGAGCTCGCTGCGCGGGTCGTGGCCGATCGCCACGAAGACACCGGTGACGTCGAGGACCTTGGTCTCGCCGGACTGCACGTTCTTCAGGCGCACGCCGGTGACCTTGCCGTCCTCGCCGAGGATCTCCTCGACCACCGAGTTCCACTCGATCTTGATCTTCGGGTTGTCCAGCGCACGCTTCTGCATGACCTTGCTGGCCCGGAACGTGTCACGGCGGTGCACGATGGTCACCGTCTCGGCGAACCGGGTGAGGAAGGTGGCCTCCTCCATGGCGGAGTCGCCGCCGCCGACCACCACGATGTCGTGGCCGCGGAAGAAGAAGCCGTCACAGGTGGCACACGAGGAGACGCCGTGGCCGAGCAGCTCCTGCTCGCCGGGGACGCCGATCGGCCGCCACGCGGAGCCGGTCGCCAGGATCACGGCGCGGGCGAAGAACTGCTGGTCACCGACCCAGACGGTCTTGAGGCCCTCGGTGCCGGCCTCGGTCGGCTTGTCGGTCAGCTCGACCCGGGTGACGTCGTCGGTCAGGAACTCGGCGCCGAACTTCTCCGCCTGGGCGCGCATGTTGTCCATCAGCGCCGGGCCCATGATCCCGTCCCGGTGACCCGGGAAGTTCTCCACCTCGGTGGTGGTCATCAGGGCGCCGCCGGAGTTCACACCCTCGATCACCAGGGGGTTCAGGTTGGCTCGGGCCGCGTACAACGCCGCGGTGTAGCCCGACGGTCCGGAACCGATGATGATCAGATTGCGGACCTCGTCCACTGCCGACTCCTCAGTCTGTTTTCGTCGCACGCGTTTCAGTCGGCGACACTGCACGCTAAAACGTCATGCTAGGCATTCGCCATTCCCCGGCCGGGCCCGTGTCGGACCTCACGCGAGGGGGGTTCGGTCAGCGTACCGGGAGTTGCTCGACCGTGTCCGCGCCAGCACCGGGTGCGCCACACTCCGGACCGACCGCCCACACCCAGACGCCGTTGGCCGCGCTGAACCGGACGATCATCGCCGGATCGCCGTCGAACCTGGCGTAGTCCACCAGGTCCACCGAGATCTGGCCACCGCCGTTGTTCCGGGTGATCGCATCAAGGCAGCTGATCAGCCCGGACGGGTCGATCAGCCGGGCGAGCGGGCTGACACCGGTGTCCTGCGCGGCCGTCGCCTCGGAGGTCTCCGACAGGACGCCGACCTGGGACCGTTTCGCGCTCGCCGCCGCCAGCGTGCCGCTGGTGTAGTCGGTGTCGCTGAAGACGACGTTGTCGGCCGGGATGCGGGCCATCGCCGGGGCGTCGGCGGCTCCGCCCGCGGCGCTCTCCGCGCTGCCGTCGGACATGCTCGTCCCGGAGAGCTGGCTCACGCCGAATCCGGCGAACGCGAGCAGGGCGGCCGCCACTCCGACCGGCGCGGCCCACCGTCGTGCCCGCGCACGCCGCACCCCTTCAAAATCAACGACCTTGGCGGGTACGGCGTCCGCAGCGCCCGACGTCTCCTCCGGAACCCGGAACATCGCGTCCAGCCGCGCCGCCAGATCGTCGGGCATCGGCTCGGGCTCGAACTCCCGCAGCGCCGCCTCGACCGCGATCATGCCGGGCTCCAGCATCTCGAAAGCCCTGCGCCAGGCCGGGTCCGCGGACACCAGGCCGGCCACGCGCTCCTGGTCCGGGGTGCCGTCCAGGGCGCCACCGACATAGTCGGCGAGAAGGTCGAGGTCGACCCCGTCGAACTCGGCGCCCGTCACCGTGGTTCCCTCCGTTCCGGTCCGGTCGGCAGCGGTCTCGCCGCCTCCGACCTGGATGGGACGGTTCCGCCGTCGTTCCGGTTCCCCCGGAGGTACCCCAGGGTCACCGCCATCCTGGCCCGGCCGCGGGCGCACCGGCTCTTCACCGTGCCCTCCGCCACGCCGAGCATCGCGGCCGCCTCGGCCACGCCGTACCCCTGGACGTCGACCAGCACGATCGCGGCCCGCTGCTCGGCCGGCAGGGCGGCCAGCGCCTCCCGCACCACGAGAACCGTGTCCTGATCGGGCGTGGGTGCGGCCGGCTCCGGAGCGGACGGGCGGTCGTCGTCACGGTTGCCCTCCGGCAGCGGCACGGTCGGGTGTGCCTGCCGCCGGCGGATCCGGTCGAGGCAGGCGTTCACCACGATCCGGTGTAGCCAGGTCGTGACGGCCGCCTCGCCGCGGAACCGGGCCGCGTTGCGATGCGCGTTGAGCAGGGCGTCCTGCACCGCGTCGGCGGCCTCCTCGCGGTCGCCGACGGTCCGCAGGGCCACCGCCCAGAGCCGGTCCCGATGGCGGCGGACCAGCTCGGCGAACGCCTCCCGGTCGCCGGCCACGTGGGCACGGATCAGCTCGGCGTCGCTCGGCGTCGCGTCGGATCCGTCCCGGAAAGTCACGTCAGCAATCTAGTGCAGCGGGACACGCCGTGAGGTCTCAGTATCCGTACAGCTCGATCTCGTTGACGTTGACCTGGTAGCCCGGGGTCTCCTCGTTACGCGGCAGCTCGCTCAGGAAGACCATGACGTACTGGTACTTCTGGGTCGGGTCGGCGACGGAGAGCACATGCTTGGTGCCGGTGCTCTTGGCCGGGCCGCCCTCGGCGTCGCTGAGCGACTTGAACTGCTCGAGCACCTTCTTGTCGCCGTTGGAGCTGTCACCGAAGTCGCTGGTGCCGACCCGCAGGTCCATCACCACACCCGGCGCCGAGGTGGTGACCTGCACCTCGGACAGCGACCGCGCCTCGCCCAGGTTGATCAGCAGACCCATGCCCTTCTTGGTGTTACCGAACTTGGGCTGCGAATACCAGGCCAGCTTCCACGCCGTCTCCTGGTTGCCGTCGACGGTCAGCTTGGCCTCGTCGGCGTCGTCACGGTCACCGGGCGGCGGGTCGACGATGCGCACCATGTCGGCGGTCAGCTTGATCGGCTTCGGATCGGGCGCCTGGGTCTGCGTCGCGTCGGGGGTGTCGTCCTGCCCCGCGGCGCCGTCGGCCGTCGTCGACTGACCGCTGTCGGCGTTGGAGCTGGTGTCGTTGATCGCGTTGATGCCGAAGATCAGGCCGATGATCGCGATGACCACCAGGGCGCCGACCCCGAGCAGGATCTTCGGCGCGCTGCGGACCGGCTCGCTGGAACCCGAGGAGCCGCCCTGCACGAACCGCAGGGGACCGACGTCCTCGAACTCGTCCTCCTCGGAGGCGGCGTCCAGGCGGCCCAGCTCCGCGGTGAGCGCGTCGGACGCCGGGGCGGCGACGCGACGGTCCAGCAGGTCCATGGTCAGATCGTCGAGGTACGCCGGGACACCGGCCCGGATCTGACGCGGAGCCGCCGGATTGCCGGAGCTGTCGCGATTCGCGTCCGGCAGGCCGGAGCGGCCCACCTCGGTGTGCGGCCAGTGACCGGTGAGAGCGAAGTAGAGGATGCCGCCGACCGCACGGACGTCCGACTCGGTGCTGTCGGCCGCGTCGGCCCGCGCGTCGGCCAGCACGACCCGGCCGTCGTCGGCGATCAGGGTGCTGCCGGGATGCACGTTGCCGTGCACCATGCCGGTGGCATGCACCGCGGTGAGCGCGTCGGCCACCGAGTGCGCGATGGCGATCGCCCGGGCCGGATCCAGCGGGCCCTCGGCGCCGATCAGATCGCGCAGCGACTCGCCGTCCACCCACTCCCGGACCACGTAGGCCCGCTCCTGCTCGTCGATCGCGTCGTAGACGCCGACCAGGTTGGGGTGGATCACCCGGCTCGCCGCGACGGCGGCCTGGAGCATCTCGGTGGCGGAGTCGCCGCCCGGATGCCGGAGAACGACCGCGACCGCCCGGCGCAGGATGACGTCGATGCCCCGCCAGACCTGCCGGCCCGCACTGTCGTTGTTGACGTGCTGTTCCAGCTGGTAGCGCTCGGCCAGGATCTCACCGACGGCGGGGGCACCGAAGGTCATGACCGGCCCGGCTCCGTCGGCCGCGGTCTCGTGGCCTTCGCCGACCTGGGTCACCAGTCCTCCCTCGGTGGTGCATTCCTCGGTGTGCTTCTCGGGGTGCTGCAGTCTCGGGCACTGAACGACACGAGGCTCCGGCGCACATGCCGACACCGACCATACCCGTACTCGGCCATGGTCTGGCAGGTCGTCCCCCCGGCGCGGCATCGGCGCCGGGCTACACGAATCGGCCGATTCAGTGTCTGATCAGTCGCGAATCACCTGTTCAGGACGTTTATCTCCGGAATCAGCGACCGATCTTCCGGCGGACCATCCCGACCACCTGGCTCACCTCGTGAACACGCAGCAGCAGAGCCGTGCCCAGGTAGGTGATCATGATGACCGCACCGCCGACGGCGATCTGCACGATCGCCTCGACCCGGCCGTCCGGCTCACCCGAGCCGGGCAGCAGCTGCACCACGAGCAGCGCCAGCCCGGCCGCCACACCGGCGGCCACCGCGACCTTGAGCAGGGCTACGAGCACCGAGCCCAGGTTCAGCCGACCGATCCGGCGCCGCAGGACGGCCAGCGAGATCAGGGCGGACAGCAGGTAGGAGATGCCGTTGGCGGCGGTCATCCCGGCCGCGGTCAGGGACGCGTCGAGAATCGCCGCGAGCACGAAATACCCGGTGATCCGGGCCGCGACCACCGGCAGGTTGATCAGCGCGGCGGTCTTGTTGCCCTGCAGCGCGTAGAAGACGTTGGTGCAGAGGAAGCTGATCGACAGCGGCAGCACGGCGAACGCCGCGACGGTCAGGACCGTGCCCATGTCCAGCGCATCCGCGTTGGTGATGCGCCCGCCCTGAAAGAGGAAGACGGCGATCGGCCCGCTCAGCACGGCGTAGGCCACCACGATCGGGGCCAGGGCCGCGGACACCAGCCTGATGCCGCGGCTCAGGTCGTCGACGACCTCGTTGAGCCGGCCCTCGGCGGCGGCCGCGCTCATTTTCGGCAGCAGGGCGGTGATCACCGAGACGCCGATGATCCCGTGCGCCATCATCATCAGCAGGAAGACGTTGTTGAACGCCAGGGCGCCGGGGTTGTCCTCGCCGCCGGCGCTGTTCAGGGCCCGGACCAGCGCGAAGACCGCGATCTGGTTGGCGGCGACGTAGCAGAGCATCCAGCCGGCCAGGTGGCCGATCTCGCGCAGCCCGAGCTCGCGCGGCGCCCAGCGCCACTTCCAGCGGAAACCGACCTTGCGCAGGGCCGGCAGCAGGCCGACCGCCTGCACGACCATGCCGAGCAGGGTGCCGGCTCCGATCAGAACCAGCTCGGCCGTGCTGATGTTCTCCGCGGTCAGTTCCTTGTCCGTCCCGAAGGCCAGCAGGAACACCCCACACACCGCGATCACCACGATGTTGTTGAGGATCGGTGCCCACATCGGGGCCGCGAAATGACCGCGTACGTTCAGTACGGCGCCGATCAGCGCCGACAGGCCGGTGAAGAAGATGATCGGCAGGATCAGGTAGGAGAAGTTCGTGACCAGCTCACGGAAGGCCTGGTCGGTGTTGTCGCCGCTCGTCTGGATCGCTGTGATCAGTGGCGCCGCGAGCACCACCAGGACGGTTGCGATCCCGAGCATGACCACCGCGAAGGACAGCAGCCGCTGGGTGAACTCCTGGCCGCCGTCCGGTTCGGCCTTGCGCCGCCGCACCAGCAGCGGGATCAGCACGCTGGAGAGGATGCCGCCGAGCAGCAGCTCGTAGATCTGACCGGGCAGGAACTGGGCACCGGTGTAGGCGTTACCGACCGCCTGGCCGAGAACCATGCCGATCAGCGCGTTGCGGACGAACCCGATCACCCGGCTCACCAGGCTGCCGATCGCCATGATCGCGCTCTGACCGGCGGTGCTTCCACCCGCGGGCGCGGACTGCCGCTGCGGCTCCGAAGCCGGGGCGTCCACCGAGACCACGGTGACGCCCTCCTGCGCCGACGGTCGTCCGTCCGGTGTCGCATGCGTGCTGCGGTACAGGCCGCCGTTCACCCGAGCCTCCCGAGCCCTACCGATGATGGAGCCACCATAAAGGCAGACATCACACGTGGTGACGGAGGAGGGTGCCGGGCTCGGCCCCGGCCAGCGTCTCCACCATCCAGCACGCCTCCAGCGGAACGAGAGGCTCACTGAGCGCATCGAGCACGGTCGGGTGGTCGCAGCCCGCCCCGGTCAGCGCCGCCAGCAGGGCCGGCACCGCCGCCAGGTCACCCGAGCCGACGATCCGCCCGGCCAGCGAGCGCGTCGCGGCGTACCCATCCTGATGCGGCATCTCGGTCAGCAGAGCGCTCGCGTGGCGTACCAGATCGGAAAGGTCCTCGTGCGGGAAGCGATGCCCGGCACGGACCTGGAGCCGCGCCTGAGCCGGGGTGCTCAGGGACGCGATCGCGGCCTCGTCCAGAAGCTGCGGCGACGGAACCGGGCGCGCCGGCCACCAGCGCTCGCTCGTGAACAGCGGCAGCGGGGCCTGCTCCGGACCGCTCGTCAGGGCCGCCAGCTGCTCGTCGAAGGGGATCTCCCGGTGCAGCGACCGGTACGCGGCCTCGCGCACCGCCGCGATCTCCGCCGGATCGTCGTCGGCGGCGGCCGGCGCGAACGGCGACAGCAACGCCACCACCAGGCCGGGATGCGGCAGCAGCGGGTCGGACAGGGCGATCACCCGGGCGAAGCGTTCCAGCTCCCACCAGCGCAGAGCCGCCGGGTACGGCCCCGAGGCGGCCGCCCAGCCCAGTTGCACCGGCTCGCTGGCCGACGGCCGGCGCAGGCCGAGGGCGCGGTCGCCGGAGGGCAGCTCGATGTCGAGCACCAGCGCATAGCCGCCCACCACCGGAAGCGAGAGGTGCACCTCGGCGGGCAGGCCCTCGGTGTCGAACGGCTCACCCGTCCAGAAAGCGGGGGTCTCGGCCAGGCGTCGCAGCGCCTCGGAAACGGGCATCCTGTCATCCTGCCCGGCGACACTCCGCACTGCCACGACGGATACCCTGGTACCCCCATGTCTGTTCTGAATTCCGCCCAGCAGAAAGCGGTAGCCGAGCTGCTCCGCGTGTCCCCCGTCGCCGACGAGCTCGGCCGGCGGTTCGCCGCCGCAGGTCACGAGCTGCATCTGGTCGGCGGTTCGGTCCGCGACGCGCTGCTCGGCAGCCTCGGCGACGACCTCGACTTCTGCACCGACGCCCATCCGGAGCAGACCCTCACCCTGGTGAACGGGTGGGCCGACGCGATCTGGGAGACCGGGCGCGAGTTCGGCACGATCGGCATCCAGAAGAACGGCCTGCGGATCGAGATCACCACGTTCCGGGCCGAGGCCTATGACGGGGTGACGCGCAATCCGGTGGTGTCCTACGGGACGTCGCTGCTGGACGACCTGTCCCGGCGTGACTTCACGATCAACGCGATGGCCGTCTCGGTGCCGGGGCACGAGTTCACCGACCCGTTCGGCGGGCTGCGGGACCTCGCGGCGAAGGTGATCCGGACGCCGGCGGCGCCGCAGGTCTCCTTCGGCGACGATCCACTGCGGATGCTGCGGGCGGCGCGGTTCGCGGCGAAGCTGCGGTTCACCGTGGACCCGGCGGTGGTGACCGCCATGTCGGACATGTCCGCTGATCTCGACCGCATCACCGCGGAGCGGATCCGGGACGAGTTCACCAAGCTGATGTCCGGCGCCGACCCGATCGCCGGCCTGCGGCTGCTCGTCGACACCGGGCTGGCCGACCGCTTCCTGCCCGAGATCTCCGGCCTGAAACTGGAGATCGACGAGCACGCCCAGCACAAGGACGTCTACGAGCACACGCTGATCGTGGTGAGCAACGCGATGCGGCTCGAGGGCGACGAGGGCCCGGACTTCGTGCTCCGGATGGCCGCCCTCATGCACGACATCGGCAAGCCCGCCACCAAGGCGGTCGGGCGGGACGGCCGGGTCAGCTTCCACCACCACGAGGTGGTCGGCGCGCGGCTCACCAAACAGCGGATGAAAGCCCTGAAATACCCCAAGGACGTGACCGGCGAGGTGGTCGGCCTGGTCGCCCTCCACCTTCGTTTCTACGGGTACGGGCGGGGCGAGTGGACCGATTCGGCCGTCCGGCGGTACGTGACCGACGCCGGCCCGCTGCTGTCCCGGCTGCACAAGCTGACCCGTTCCGACGTCACCACCCGCAACCGGCGCAAGGCCGCCCAGCTGGCCGCGGACTACGACGCCCTGGAGGAGCGGATCGACCGGATCGCCGCCGAGGAGGACCTCGCCAAGGTCCGCCCCGACCTGGACGGCAACGCGATCATGGAGCTGCTCGGGGTGCCGCCGGGCCCGATCGTCGGCCAGGCGTGGCGCTTCCTGAAAGAGCTCCGTCTCGACCGGGGGCCGCTCGACCGGGACGAAGCCGAGGCGGAGCTCTTCAAGTGGGCCCGGGAGCAGGGCCACATCTCCTGACCTTCCGGGTTACGGAACGCCGATGCTCAGGTTCCGGCCGGCGAAGTCGGCGGGGAGCTTCCGGCTTTCGAGCCGGTTGCCCCTGATGTCGTAGAGAGCCGCCTTGTTGTCGTCGACGGAGAGCAGCCGGCCGTCCGGCAGGAAACGCGGTCCCCGGCCGCGCACCGTGGCGACGGTCGCTCCGGTGCGAACGTCGACCACCCGCACCGGGTTGCCCCAGTACTGCGAGTCCAGGACGAGCGCGTACCGGCCGTCCGGGGACCAGCCGTTCGGGACCCCGGTGATCGGAAGGACTCGCAGCTCGATGCCGGTCTCCGCGGAGTAGACGACCACGTCTTCGACGTCGCTGTCGAGCTCGCGCGGCTGGTCCATGCGGGGTAGCGCGATCTCCTGGCCGTTCGGCAGCCAGGTGTAGAAGCAGGTACTCGAGCAGGACGACATGCCCGCATGGGCCGGATGTTCGGTCAGCTCGGCGGTCGTGGCGTCCCAGATCGCATAGCCGCCGGCCCGGGTCGTGATCAGCAGGCGTGTGCCGTCCGGGGACCATTCCGGATCGAGCAGATAGCCACCTGTGAAGATCTTCTTTCCGCTCGCCACCGAGGTCAGGCTCTCGTGGTCGTCCGAGACGACGGCGTGCGGGCCGACCGGAGCGCCATAGACGGTGAAGTGCTGACCGGGCACCACCCGATACCGGCCGGTGGTCCGGTCCAGCACCACGTCGCCGTCCTTCAGCGTCTTCCCGTAGGGCTTGTCGCCGCCCACATCCTTGTGGCTGAGCGCCGTGACGATGGCGCCGCCCGGCAGCCGATAGGGCTGCTCCGACCAGTGACCGGTCCGTGGCGGCTGGGACACCGTCGCCGAGGGCGCGGGCGTCGGCGTCGCCGGAAGGGCCGTGCGTTCCGGCCGGATCAGCACGAACGGCACGGCCGCGACAACGGCCAGCGCGAGCGTGGCCGCGCCGATCGTGACCCGGCGACGACGGCGCAGGCGACGGCCACGGGCGCGGGCCACCGCGACCAGATCGTGCGGCGCGGGCGCGTTGCCGGCCAGATCCCGGACGGTCTCTCCCACGATGTCCTCCAGCCTCGTCATCGGGCCCCTCCCATCGACAGCGGCTGGTCGCCGACCAGGCCCCGTAGTCTGCTCAGCGCCCGCGACGCCTGACTGGCCACCGTGCCCGGGCGGCAGCCCAGCACTTCGGCGGTCTCCTCCAGCGAGCGGTCCTCGAGGTAGCGCATCACCAGGACGGCCCGCTGCCGGGCGGGCAGCGACAGCAGCGCCTCGCGGACCATGACCTGATCGGTGACGTCCTGGTCGTGGCGGGAATCGGCGGCCCGGTCCGGCACGTCGGCGACGGTCACCTCGTTACGGCGTGCGGGACGCCGCCAGGCGGACACCCGGTCGTTGTAAATGATCTTTCGTACGTACGCCTCGGCGTCGCCGTGGATGCGCGGCCATCGGGCGTACGCCTTGGCCAGCGCGCCCTGGACCAGGTCCTGGGCGGCGTGCTGATCACCGGTCATCGCGTGCGCGATCCGGAGCAGCGCCTGCCCCCGCGCCGCGACGAACGCGGTGAACTCGTCTTCCAGTGACTGCTTCACCGGTCACCTCCACCGGGACAGACGCCGGGAGCATCGGATTCTTTGCATGTCCTGTGAAAACGAGGTTGCGTCGATACGGTAGCGTCCTGAACCGCAGTGATCATCCCCCTGAACGGCCCCTCCAACCCCCAGGGACAAACCATGACCTCCGTACGCTCCCGCGTCTTCGCCGCCCTGCTGGCCGTCGTCCCCGCCGCGGGTCTGGTGGCCGTCGCGTCGCCCGCGCAGGCCGCCACCCTCGACATCACCGTCAAGTCGGTCTCGATCAGCAAGAGCGTCTTCGTGCTGGGCTCCGGCGCCGGCTGCCAGAAGTTCACCATCACCGCCGTCACCAGCGCGCCGATCCCGACCGCCGGCTACGAGATCGCCGGTGTGGGCGCCGACATCCAGGCCCCGAGCGGCAAGACCGTCAACGGTGGCCAGTTCGCTCAGGTCGGCTCGACGGCCACCTACAAGGGCACGTTCAAGATGTGCGGCAAGGACGCGGCCGGCCGCTACACCGTCGACGTCTACGGCGCCCAGATGAAGGCGGGCAGCGAGCCCGAGCTCACCAACGTCGTGAGCAAGAAGATCTACCTGAAGCGGCCCTCCAAGCTGACCCTGAACGCCGCGCCCGAGCCGGTCGTCAAGGGCAGGAAGCTGACCGCCAAGGGCACCCTCAAGGTCAACGGCAAGGTGCTCGCCGGCGCCCAGGTCAAGGTCTACTTCAAGCCGGCCGGCGCGACCACCTTCACCTACAAGGGCACCGCCACCACCAACGGTAAGGGCGTCTACAGCAAGAAGTTCACCGCCACCAAGAGCGGTGTGTGGCAGGCCGTCTACTCCGGTAGCGCCGCCCGCAACGCCGCGACGGCCGTCGACGGCGTCAAGGTCAAGTAGCCTGTCGTACCCCCGGGGCAGACTGGGGGCATGTTCGTCATCGAGACGCCGATCGGGCCGCTCGGGGTGACCGTCGACGGCCCGGCCGTGGTGGGTGTGCGTTTCGCCGCCCGGCCGGGGCCGTCCACGGAGCATCCGGCGGTCGAGCAGCTGCGGGACTATTTCTCCGGCGCGCTGACCGACTTCACCGTGCCGTTCGAGCTGCGCGGTGGGTCGGAGTTCGAGCGGGCCGTCTGGGGGGAGATCGCGAAGATCCCCTACGGCGAGATGATCACCTACGGGGCGATCGCCACGGCGCTGGGTGATCCGGGTGCGGCCCGCGCGGTCGGCACGGCCTGCAACCACAATCCGATCCCGGTGATCGTCCCCTGCCACCGGGTGGTCGGAGCCGGCGGCAAGATGGTCGGCTTCGGCGGCGGCCTCGACCGCAAACGGATCCTGCTCGAGATCGAGGCCCGGGTCGCGCTGCAGAAGGCCTGGAGCTGACGCCGTACCGAATCCGGGTGTGCGAAAGGCCGGCCCACGACGTGGGCCGGCCTTTGCCGCTCAGCTTGCGCTTCGCTCGGGTGACGCGCGTCAGCGCTCGATGTCGCCCTTGATGAAGGCCTCGACGGCCGCGTGGGCGTCGTGGTCGCTGTACTGCACCGGCGGGGACTTCATGAAGTAGGAGGACGCCGAGAGGATCGGGCCACCGATGCCACGGTCCTTGGCGATCTTCGCCGCGCGGACCGCGTCGATGATCACGCCGGCCGAGTTCGGCGAGTCCCACACCTCGAGCTTGAGCTCGGCGTTCAGCGGGGTGTCACCGAAGGAGCGGCCCTCCAGGCGGATGTAGGCCCACTTCCGGTCGTCGAGCCACGGCACGTGGTCGGACGGGCCGATGTGCACGTCGCTCTTGACCATCTCGTGCGGGATCTGGGAGGTCACCGACTGGGTCTTCGAGATCTTCTTCGAGACCAGGCGGTTGCGCTCCAGCATGTTCATGAAGTCCATGTTGCCGCCGAAGTTGAGCTGGTACGTGCGCAGCAGCTCGACACCGCGGTCCTCGAACAGCTTCGCCAGCGCGCGGTGCACGATGGTGGCGCCGACCTGGCTCTTGATGTCGTCACCGACGATCGGCAGGCCCGCGTCCTCGAACTTCTTCGCCCAGACCGGGTCGGAGGCGATGAAGACCGGCAGAGCGTTCACGAAGGCGCAACCGGCGTCGATCGCGGCCTGCGCGTAGAACTTGTCGGCCTCCTCGGAGCCCACCGGCAGGTAGGAGACGACGACGTCGACCTCGGCGTCCCGCAGAGCCTGCGCGACGTCGACCGGCTCGGCCGAGGACTCCTCGATGATCTCGCGGTAGTAGGTGCCGAGACCGTCGAAGGTCGGACCACGCTGAACGGTCACGCCGCTCGGCGGCACGTCGGTCAGCTTGATGGTGTTGTTCTCACTGGCGACGATCGCCTCGCTGAGGTCCATGCCGACCTTCTTGGCGTCCACATCGAACGCCGCGACGAACTTCACGTCCGATACGTGATAGTCGCCGAAGGTCACGTGCATGAGACCCGGGACGCGGTCGTTGGGGTCGGCGTTCTTGTAGTACTCCACGCCCTGCACGAGGGACGAGGCGCAGTTACCCACACCGACGATGGCGACGCGGACGGAACCCATCGCGTTTGCCTCCTTGTTGTTCATCACGGCCGGTCCGGTTGCGGACTCGGTGTTTCCGGGGGATCGGGGTTCAGAGCGCCGGCGAGACCGGCACGATTTCGAAAAGCGGGGGTACGGCCGGAGCGCTCGTTGGTGATCAGCTCCTCCAGCCAGCGGACCTCGCGCTCGCACGCGTCCAGGCCGTGCCGCTGCAACTCGAGCGTGTACGCGTCGAGGCGGTCGGCGGCGCGGGCGAGCACCTCGCGCAGCCCCTCGCGGCGCTCCTCGATGCGGCGCCGGCGGCCCTCCAGGATGCGCAACCGGGTGGCGCGATCGGTCCGGGAGAAGAAGGTGAAGTGGACCCCGAAACCCGCGTCGTCGTACGTCTCCGGGCCGGCCTGGGTGAGGAGATCGGCGAAATGCTCCTTGCCCTCGGCCGTGATCTTGTAGACAACCCGCCCCCGCTTGCTGGTCATCGGGGGGATGATGTCGTTGTTGGCCTCCGCCTCACCGATCCAGCCGGCAAGCTTCAGCCGCTTCAAGGTGGGGTAAAGAGTGCCGTAACTGATCGCGGCGCGGAGCGTGCCGAGTTTGGTGGCGAGTTCCTTGCGGAGCTCGTACCCATGCATCGGCGCCTCCTGCAGGAGGCCGAGGATCGCCATTTCCAGCATTGGCCCCTCCCCACAAGTGCGTCCCGATGTATCGGCCCGATACATCGTCACCGTAGATCGGGACGGGCGACGGCGCAACTCGGGCATCCTGTGCAGTCGCCGTGCCACGCTGCGTGATGACGTTCGCCGGAAAAGCGCCGACCGCGTACTCTCTTCGCCATGCGCACGCAGCGGCAGGTTGTCGACTACTCGCTACAGAAGCGGGCGGTCCTGCGTGACGTTCGGAGCGGCCGTGTCGGCACGCTCGAAGTCTGCGACGCGTCTCCTTACTTGAGAAACGCGGCTACGTACCATGGTGAGCCCATCGACGAGCGTTGCCCGATCTGCCGCCGGGAAAACCTGACGCTCGTGCACTACGTCTATGGCGACGAGCTCAAGCAGTCCGCCGGGCAGGCCCGCAAACTGGCTGAACTGCCCGTCCTCGCGATGACGCTGCGTGAGTTTCAGGTCTTCGTCGTGGAGGTGTGCCGCGCCTGTGCGTGGAATCACCTGGTGGAACGGTTCGTCCTCGGTCGCGACGGGCTCGCCGTCGAGGAGACGTTGCATTCCGGCGCTATGGTCTCGTCCGGTGGTGGGGGATCCCGCCGGACAGGTGACTCGTCACACAACGGGGAGGTCCAGAGATGAACCGGGCCGATCTGGCTAACGTGTACGGGTTTGGGACCGGCGTACGGTCCTCGCAGACACAAGACAAGGGGGCTGCCGGGACCGCAGCCCATGACGCCCGCTCGTGGCGCAGTGTGGGGACGGCTCGTCCGGGCCTCCCGACCGCGCCCCCGCGACCGGTAGGTGTGAGGGAATGAACGCGTACGGCGATCCGCAGTCCGCACGAGCCCGGGTCAGAGTGCCCGGGCCGTCCGCTGCTTCCACGCCTGACGACCAGCCAGCCGACGAGGCTCGGCCCGGCCCGGACGCTTACCGGCGTCCATCCGGTGCCGCCTCGGTAGGCGGTCAGCCGGGGCGGGCGTCGGTGGGCGGCGCCTCCGCCGGCCGGGCGTCCGTCGGCTCCGCCGCCCCCGGCCGTGCCGCGGTCGGTGGCCGCGCCTCGGTGGGCGCCGCTTCGGTCGGTGGCCGTGCCTCGGTGGGCTCCGCGTCCATCGGTGGCCGTGCCTCCGTGCCGCCGGGTGGCGGTGGGCCTCCCGGCGGTGGTGGCGGTGGATCCGGCGGCTCCGGTGGGTCCGGTGGCAAGCGGCCCCGTAGCAAGTCCGACAAGAAGTACCGGCGCGCCAACATTCTGACGGCGGCCGCTGCCGTGCTGGTCATCATGCTGGGCGTCGGCATCGTCGGCGGCACCTACTTCTTCGACGACGTGAAGCTCAAAACGCCGGAGGCGGAGGCGCAGATGAACATCATCTACGACGCCACCGGCAAGAACGTCCTCGCCAAGGAGGGCGAACCCCGGATCAACGTGCCGTACCACCAGATCAGCCAAGTCATGATGGACGCTGTCGCGGCCGCCGAGGACAAGAACTTCTGGACGCACAACGGCATCGACATGAAGGGCATCGCCCGCGCCGCGTGGAACAACTTCACCGGCGGCGACCGGCAGGGTGCCTCGACCATCACCCAGCAGTACGCGCGGCACGTCGCTGACGAGAATGAGATCAGTTACAGCCGCAAGCTGCGCGAGGCGGTGCTCGCCCGGAAGCTCGAGTCGGAGTACGACAAAAAAGAGATCATGGGCATGTACCTGAACTTCATCGACCTCGGTGAGGGACGGTACGGCGTCGAGGCGGCGGCTCAGGGCTACTTCGGCAAGTCGGTCAAGCAAGGCGCCAAGAACGCGATCAACGCGTACGAGGCGGCGGTGCTCGCTTCGATCATCAAGCAGCCCTACCCGACCGACACGCACGCGGGCTACGACCCGAACTACAACCTAAAAGACGCCAAGGACCGGTGGGAGTACACCCTCGCGAACATGTACGAGATGAAGGCGATCTCGAAGGAGGTGTTCGACGCCCGGAAGTACCCGACGGTCAAGCCGATCGCCAAGGCCAGCAACAAGAAGAGCGCCGACCAGAAGCCGGTCGGCATGGTGCTGCGGCACGTGCAGTACGAGCTGAAGCAGCTCGGCATCAAGGAAGAGGCCCTGAACAAGGGCGGCTTCACGATCACCACCACGATCAACCCGAAGGTGCAGAAGGCTGCGGAGGCGGCCGGCTCGAAGGCGAGCAAGTCCTCGCCGATGTACCCCCTCCGTTCCCGGAAGTACCAGGCCGCCGTGATCGGTATCGACCCGACCAACGGTGAGGTCCTCGGGTACTACGGCGGTGACGACCCGAACGGCATCGACTACGCCGGCTACATGTCCGGTGACGGCAGTGGCGTTCCGGCGAACGGTGGGCAGTCCCCGGGCTCGACCTTCAAGATCTACACCCTGGCGGCCGGTCTGAAGGAGGACATCTCCTTCAAGACGATCTGGAACGGCAAGAAGGAGAAGGTCGGCGGTGGCAAGATCAGCAACGCCGGAGCGGATGACAACTCCGTCTGTGGCGGCAAGATCGAGTACTGCGACCTGGAGACGGCGACCGTCAAGTCGTACAACTTCCCGTTCTACTGGATCGCGGAAGGCATCGGCCAGGACAAGGTGATCGCGGCCGCCAACGCCGCCGGTGTCGGGACCATGTGGAACGACGACGGCAAGAAGATCGACCTGAACAGCACCAAGCCGGCCACGTGGAAGAACAACTTCGACAACGAGGTCGCGTTCGGTCAGTACCGGGTGATTCCGCTCGAGCACGCCGAGGGTGTCGCCACCATCGTGAACGAGGGTGTGCACCACAAGGCGCACTTCATCAAGACGATCAAGCAGCGCGACCCGAAGACCGGCACCGAGAAGATCATTCACAGCGCGGACAAGGGCGGCAACCGGGTCTTCGCCGCGGACAAGATGTCCGACCTGCTCGGCGTCATGTCCAAGATCCCGGAGCACGCCGGCAACACGATCAGCGGTCGTGAGTCGGTCGCCAAGAGTGGCACCTGGGAGGTCGAGGTCAACGGCAAGAGCCTCAACGGTGACACCTGGTTCGTCGGCGGCATTCCGCAGCTGGCCGCGACCGTATGGGTCGGAGGCTCCGGTGACCGCGTCTCGCTGAAAGAGGCCGACGGCGGCCCGATGTTCGGCTCCGGCACCCCGGCCGCGATCTGGGAAGAGTTCATCGAGACCACGGCGGAGGCGATGAAGTGGGAGAAGAAGGACTTCCCCGAGCGCATCCCGACCGGTAACCCGGACAGCGAGTACGCCAACGGTACCGCCCCGGTCGAGGTTCCGACGACCGACCAGAACAGCCAGTTCTGCCAGACCTTCCCGGACAACCCGTTGTGCCAGATCACCGGTGGCCCCGCCGGCCCCGGCGGCCCCACCGGCCCGGGCGGCAACAACACCGGGAACAACGACGGCAACAACAACGGCAACAACGGGAACGGCAACGACGACGGCGACTGACGCCCCGGATCGTTGACGACGGCGCCCACCTCGACGAGGTGGGCGCCGTTTCCTATGGGGCGCCTGGGAAGATCGGGACGCCACCGTGGCCTGTCACCCCTCGCCGCCGCTGATGCGGCATGATGCCAAGACATGAGCGCCCAACCGCCCACCGATCGGCCTGACGTCGCGAGTGCCACCTCGGACGGTTTCGTACGGGGACTCTCCCAAGCCATCGGCGGCCCACTCGGCGCACACGCCGTGCCACCGGACTCCCGGCCCGGCCGGTTCTGGACCGCGCGGCGCATCGTGATGGCGCTGGCCTGCCTGGTTCTGGCGCTCTCCTGGGTGCAGAAATCGCCCTGCATGGACGGCAACTGGCAGAACAACGTCCAGTACACCCGGTACTGCTACACCGACGTGCTGGCGCTCTACTACGCCGAGGGCCTGAACGAGGGCAAGGTGCCCTACGTCGACCATCCGGTCGAATACCCGGTGGTCACCGGCTACTTCATGGGCCTGCTCGGGTTGCCGGTGCACGAGTACGGCGTGAACCACCCGAACATCAACCAGGGCAGCTGGTTCTACAACGTCAACGCGCTGGTGCTCTGCCTGTTCGCGGTGATCAGCGTCGCCGTGGTCCTCGCGTTGCGCCGGCGCCGGCCATGGGACGCGGCGATCCTCGCGGTCTCCCCGATCGTGTTGCTCACCGCCACGATCAACTGGGACTTCCTGGCCATCGGACTGTTCGCGCTCGGTCTGTACCTCTGGGCGCGACGACGCCCGGGCCTGGCCGGGGTGCTCTTCGGGTTGGGCGCGGCGGCCAAACTGTGGCCGCTGTTCATTCTCGGGCCGATCCTCATCGTGGCACTGCGTACCGGGCGGTTGCGGCCGTTCGTCCAGGCGTTCCTCACCACCGGTCTGACCTGGCTGCTGGTCAACCTGCCGGTCATGGTCTTCTGGCACGAGAGCTGGCTGCGGTTCTTCCGGCTCAACTCGGAGCGGCCGGTCGACTGGGGCACGTTCTGGTACATCGGGCGTTACCTGGACGGGAAATGGAACGCGGGCACGGTGGGTGACCAGGGCCTGTTCCAGTGGCTCAGCGACCACATCCCGACCCTCAACTACCTCTCGTACGCGCTCTTCGGTCTCTCCTGTTTGGGCATTCTCCTGCTGGGCCTGCTCGCCCCGCGCCGTCCGCGGATCAGCCAGCTCGCGTTCCTCGTGGTCGCCGCCTTCCTGATCTTCAGCAAGGTGTGGTCCCAGCAGTACGTGCTCTGGCTGCTCCCGCTGATCGCCCTGGCCCGTCCCAAGTGGGGCGCGGTCCTCGCATGGACCCTCGCCGAGATCGGTTACCTGGCCGCCTTCTACGCCGAGCTGATCGGCGCCGGCGGCAAGACCGTCATCCCGGAGGGCACCTTCGTTCTGGCCTCCACCTTCCGCCTGGTCACCGTGGCGGTGCTGTTCTTCCTGGTGGCCCGCGAGATCTGGCGGCCGGAACTGGACGACGTCCGGCGCTCCTACGGCGGCGCCGACCCGGACGCCGGCCGACTCGACGGTCCGGAGGCCTCCTGGCTCACCGGGTTCCGCGGCTACTTCCGGGTGGGTCCGTCCCAGGAGGCGCCGGTCCTCCCGGACGAGCCCAGCCCCGTCGGTCAGTTGAGGTAGAAGACGACGGCGTCCGGGAGATCCTCCCGGCGGATCTGCAACGCGTCCACCGGCAGGTCGACGGCGTCCTCCCAGGAGGTGCCAGCCACCTGGTCACGCAGCAGCAGAACCTTCCGGACGCCGATCGACTCCAGGTACTCGATGCTTGTCGCGTCCGGGAAGCCGGCCGCCTTGGCGCGCAACTCGTTCTGCTGAGCCGTGTCGAAACCGCCGCCACCGTTGGCGATCTGCTGGAACCGCGAGGTGGTCCACAGCTGCACGGTCTGATCGGTCAGGTCGGCGGTGGGCAGGACCAGCATCGGGCCGGTGACGGTACGCAGAGCGTCCGGTTGCGCGGCCACCTGCGGGTGTGCCGTGGTGTTCCAGCCCTCCAGCGCCACCAGGATCAGCGGGATCAGGCTGGCCAGGCGCAGCCACGGCCCGGGCCACGGTGGGATCCGCTGGGCGGCCCAGTGCTCGATCCGGCGGACGAAATCGTCCACCGCGCCCGCCGCCAGGATCGCCAGCAGCAGGGTCACCCAGAGCATCAGGCGGCCCGGGATGCGCAGGTCGAACGAGGCCGGGAAGTGGCCGAACAGCGGAAGGTACGTCCAGCGGCCGCCGAAGAAGCTGGTCCCCAGGGTGAGGATCACCGTGACCACGAGACCGGCGATCAGCAGCGCGCGGTGCCGCAGCCGCCACACCGAGAGGAACAGACCGGCCAGGGCGAGGGCGTACAGCGCGAAGCCGGGAAGCAGGGACATCTCGGCGGCCCACCCGAGCGAGGCCCGTGGGGTCGCGTGCGCGGCGCCCCAGACGCGGGACTCGGCCGGGCCGATCAGCAGGCTCCGCAGCGGTGGCGAGAAGAAGGTGATCTCCTCGATCCGTGAGCCGGTGTCCTTGAGCCGGATGTACGGCACGGCCATCAGAACGCCGATGGACAGGAAGATCGTCGCGCCCAGGATGTTGATGTTGGTGAGCAGCCAGCCGATGACCGGTTTCCGCTCCGGCCTGGGCGGACCCGCCAGGTAACGACCGAGACTGATCCATCGGCGCCGGGGTGGGCTCGCCAGCACATCGGTACGCGGTCCCGGTGACACCTCCATCGAAGCGGCCAGCTGAACCTCGGACTTCGGTCGGCTGGGCGCCGGCGGATCGGTCACCGGTCGCGTCTCCGGCCCGGTCTGGTCCGGCCGCAGCGGAGCCGCCACCGGCCGCACCTCCGGCTCGGGCCCGTCGGCCTTCGATGCCGCTTCCACGGATGCGTCGGCCGGGGTCGCCGGTATGGCCGACGTGCCTGCCGCCTCGCTAACCTTGCTCGCCGCTTCGCCCGCTTTGCCCGACGCCTTGCTTGCCTTGCTCGCCGCCTCCGAAGCCGTCTTGGTCGCTTCCGGGTTCGGTTTGCCGGCTTCCGGGGTTGTCCTGTCTGCTCCCAGGCCTGCCTTGTCTGCTCCCAGGCCTGCCTTGTCTGCCTTAGGGTCGGCCGCGTCCGCCTCCAGGCCTGCCTTGTCCGTCCCCGAGCCGGTCGTCTTGCCGGGAGCCGTGGACGCCTTGGCGGCCGGGCCGGGCAACGCCGTGCGCCTGCCACGCCGCAGACCCCAGCGCCGTCCGGGCACTGCCACGGCACGCTTCTCCCGCCGGGACTGACGGAAGCTGCTCATCGACCCGGTGACGACCAGCGTGATCAGGATCAGGCCCAGCACGTACGCGAAGGGAATGCCCAGGGAGAAGCCGAGGGTGAGTTGCCAGATCGCGACCAGCCACCCACCGACGGCCCAGGCGGCGCTCCGGCGCCCGGGCCGGAAACCGTACCGGAGTGAATAGCCGTGTCCGCGCGCCAGCATGGCCAGCGCCAGCGGGATGGCGCCCGCCGAGATGATGTTGAGATGGCCTTCCTGCGCCAGCCGCCACGGCGCGTAGGCGAACGCGACCGCCGCCACCGCCGCCCCGGTGGGCCGGGCGCCGAGCTGGCGGACCAGTGCGTAGGCGCCGATCAGCAGCAGCGCGTGGGCGACCACGAAGAGGATGTTGTACCGCAGGATCGCGGCACCCGGGCCGTCGCCGATCATCCCGGCGAACGCGTACCCGAACAGGCTGTCACCGAAGGCGAAGCTGTCCTTCTGCGGGTAGTAGGCGTTCGACTGCCACAGCCGGGCCGGGTCGTCGATCACCGCGTGCCCGGCCCAGGCGACGCGCCACGCCTGCCGGGTCGGGTCGCCGAGGTCCTGCGGCAGCGTGTGCATCGGGTAGCGCAGGGTGGGCCAGGTCATCATCACGGCGAGCAGGCAGGCGGCGTAGACGACGAGCGCGTACTCGTGGATGACGGATCGGCTCAGCGCCCGCAGTGCCCGCCGGAGGATGCCGGGTGGCTGCTCCGGGATCGCGGCGAAGGCGCTCCACGGATCCGGTGGCGCACCGGGTGGGCGGGCGTCCTTCGCCGTCGGCGACGTCACGGCCGCCGGGCCGTCCGCCTTCTTCTCCGGAGTCCCGGACTTCGCGTCGGGCGCGGTCTTCTCCAGAACCCCGGTCTTCGCCGGAGTCCCGGACTTCGCGTCGGGGGCGGTCTTCTCCGGACGGGGCGACGTCGGCGTACCGTTGTGAGGTTTGTCCTTTTTGCTCGCCGGTGTGGCCGCGCGCCGTGGCGGCAGGAGCCCGAGCAACCGCCGCGGCCCACGGCGCGCGGAAGTCTCCGCGGCGGCCACGGACGACTTCGGTTGCGGCTGCTCGGTCATGACCCTCCCGGTGGCCCTACGTCAGCTGCCCGCCCGCTCGCGCAGAAGGGCGATGTCGGCGGTCTGCCCCTCCACCCCGCCCGGCGTCTCCACAATGGCGGGAGCGCCGGAGGCCCGGATCGCGGCCACCACCAACTCGGGGTCGATCTTCCCATTGCCGATGTTGTCGTGCCGGTCCTGGCCGGAGTCGAATCCACCCTTCGAATCGTTGGCGTGGATCAGGTCGATCCGCCCGGTGATCGACTTGATCCGGTCGACGATGCCGGTCAGGTCCTCCCCGCCCGCGAACGCATGGCAGGTGTCCAGGCAGAACCCGGCCCCGAAGCGGCCGACCTCGTCCCACAGGCGGGCCAGATCGTCGAAGCGGCGGGCGCACGCGTTGTCCCCGCCCGCGGTGTTCTCGATCAGCACCGGGAGCGGAAGGCCGCCTTCGCTCTCCGCATACTCGAAGGCCTTCCGCCAGTTCGCGAAGCCGGCGGCGAGATCGGCGCCGGCGCCGACGTGCCCGCCGTGCACGATCAGACCCTTCGCGCCCAGCTCGGCCGCGGCGCGGGCGTGCGCCATCAGCAGTTTGCGGCTGGGGATGCGGATGCGGTTGTTCGGTGAGGCGACGTTCACGATGTACGGCGCATGCACGAACACCTCCACCTCGGAGGCCCGGATCCGCTCCGCGTCCTCGCGTGGTTTGGGCGAGTTGTACTTCTGCGGGTCGGTCAGGAAGAACTGCACGGCGTCGGCCCCGCGGGCGGCGGCCTCGGCCAGCGGGTCGGCGGAATCGACATGGGCTCCGATGCGCATGGAACGAGCCTACGACGCGGGTACGACGCTCTCCCTCCGCGTCACCGGGCTCCGCCGCCCCTCGTTAGCTCATTGATCACGCTTGACGAATGCCGGGAACGCCCGGCGGTGGACTGGGGGATGGTGCATGTCGCGGCAGTTCCGATACCGGATGGCGGCGCTGGGATTGAGTGCGTTGATCTTCGGCGTGCCGCTGCTCACGAACGGGACGGCGAGCGCCGAACAGGTCGAGGGGAACGATCGTCAGGTCAGCTTCGCCGGCGGTGGGGTGCTCGGCCTGTCCTGCGGGTCGAAGCCGAGCGTCGAGTCGATGACGGTGCCGGCCAGCAGTGTCGTCCGGGTGGTCAACCAGACCGGGCACGACGCGCAGCTCAAGCTGGCCGGCTCGCCGAAGGGCACCATCCCGGCGGACGGTGTGGCCGAGGTCGTGTTCCGGCGCGGCACCACCGCGGTGCTGCTCACGCCGGACTGCGACCTCGATGAGAATCCGGTTCCGATGCTGGTCACGGCGACCACGCCGGCGGATTCCACGGACCAGTCCAACCCGGTTCCGGTCCCGTCCGACGGGAACGGCGCCGCGGTGACGATGGCGAAACCGGCCGGACCGGGATCAGCCGCGGGCTCCCGTACCTCCGGTTCGACCCTGCCGGACGCGCTGGCGCCCCATTCGCGCCCCGACCGGACCTCGCCGAAGTCCGCGCACGCGGGGATCCGACACCCGTCCGGCGCGAGGCCGGTCACCGCGATGCGGGACGTGCCCGTCGCGGCACAGGCCCTGCCGCAGGGCGGCGGCGTCGCGCCACGGATCAAAGACAAGATCATCAACGGTACGGGGATCGGCACGCCCGCGTTCGCCGGCATGCCGCCTGGAGACCGCCGGACGCTCCTGCCCGGCGCCGCCACCGCGCCGCTGCCCACGGCCGGGGAGGACGTCGCCCCGCCCACGATGGCCGAGGCGGGGGTGCCGGTCACCGAGACGACCGGGGCGGGCAGTTTCGCGGCCGCCGAGCCGGTCGCCGCGGTGGGCCGGATCGACGAGGGGCACCCGATCGGCCTGCTGGGGCTGACCGCCCTGGTCTGCGTTCTGGGCGTGGCGACCGCTGCGATTCGGGCAATCGCGTCACAACGTGCATCTCGTACAAATATGGTCTAAGCTCGTCCTTGCAAGCTCCGCGGGGCGTGCGCGCCCAACCTCATCGGTGTGGTCGTTCCTCCCCAGGTCCCACCCAACGAATCGGGACGGGCGCCCCGCGGCTCCCGTCGACGGCCCCGTCCACCCGGACGGGGCCGTCGTTTTTGGCGTGGCGGCCCGCGTGGGTATGCTGGCTCGGTTCGCAGTGTGTCCGCCGTGGGCGCTTCTCTCCCACGGCTTTCCTTCTGCGTTCGACACAAGACCTCCTGCCACGGAAATACCGTGGCCGCATAGCCCACAGGAGGTGAGAAAGTCTTGCGTCATTACGAACTCATGGTGATCCTCGACCCTTCGCTCGAGGAGCGCACCGTCGCCCCGTCGCTCGACCAGTACCTGAACGTGATCAGGACCGCGGGTGGCTCGGTGGAGAAGCTCGACATCTGGGGCCGTCGCCGGCTCTCGTTCGAGATCAACAAGAAGGCTGAAGGCATCTACGCGGTCGTCGACCTGCAGGCGACGCCCGAGGCCGTGGCCGAGCTGGACCGTCAGCTGCGGCTGAACGAGTCCATCCTGCGTACCAAGGTCATCCGTCCCGAGACCCGCTGAGGCGTTTTTGTCAGAGGGTCCTGAGACCCTTTGCGGCAACGACTGAAAGCGGCGAGGAGAAGTTCATGGCAGGAGAAACCACCATCACGGTCGTCGGCAACCTGACCGACGACCCTGAGCTCCGCTTCACCCCTTCGGGTGCGGCGGTCGCCAAGTTCCGCATCGCTTCGACGCCGCGGACCTTGGATCGGCAAACGGGCGAATGGAAAGACGGCGAGCCACTCTTCCTCGCGTGCAACATCTGGCGTGACGCCGCCGAGCACGTCGCCGAGTCGCTGACACGTGGCGCTCGGGTGATCGTGCAGGGCCGGCTGCGCCAGCGGTCTTACGAGACCAAAGAGGGCGAGAAGCGCACCGTCTACGAGCTCGAGGTCGACGAGATCGGCCCGTCCCTGCGCTACGCCACGGCGAAGGTGCAGAAGGCGAGCAGGTCCGGCGGCGGAGGGGGCGGTTTCGGTTCCTCCGGCGGTGGTGGCAACCGGCAGTTCGGCGGCAACAGCGGCGGCGGTCGTGGCAACAGCAACGACTTCGACGACCCCTGGGCCACGGCTGCTCCGGCCGGCGGCAACCGCTCCGGCGGTGGCGGCGGCAACTCCTCGTTCGACGACGAGCCTCCCTTCTGAGCCTCCGGGCTTTCCAGGATCACTAACAGGAGTTTGAGCAATGGCTAAGGCTGCGGCGCTTCGCAAGCCGAAGAAGAAGGTGAACCCGCTCGACAAGGACGGGATCACCTACATCGACTACAAGGACACCGCGCTCCTGCGGAAGTTCATCTCCGACCGCGGCAAGATCCGTGCCCGCCGCGTCACCGGTGTGACCTCCCAGCAGCAGCGGCAGATCGCCCGCGCGGTCAAGAACGCCCGTGAGATGGCGCTCCTGCCGTACACGGCCACGGCGCGCTGAGAGGGGGCACCGAGATGAAGATCATCCTCACTCAGGAAGTGTCCGGCCTCGGCACCCCCGGCGACATCGTCGAGGTGAAGAACGGTTACGGCCGCAACTACCTGCTCCCGCAGGGGTTCGCGATCCAGTGGACCAAGGGCGCCGAGAAGCAGGTCGTCGTGATCAAGCGGGCCCGCGAGGCTCGTGAGATCCGTGACCTGGGCCAGGCCAACGAGGTCAAGGGCCAGCTCGCCGGCCTCAAGGTCACGCTGAAGGCGCGCTCCGGCAACGGTGGCCGCCTCTTCGGCTCGATCACCCCGGCCGAGATCGTCGACGCGGTCAAGGCCGCCGGCGGTCCGGCTCTCGACCGGCGTCGTCTCGAGCTCCCGGGTCACATCAAGACCACCGGCTCGTACAACGTGCAGGTCAAGCTGCACCCCGAGGTGACCGCGACGTTCCCGGTGAACGTGGTGGCCGCCAAGTAGTCGCTGTAATACGCCGAAGGCGCTCCGGGCTCGCCCGGGGCGCCTTTCGCGTTTCCCGGCCGTCCCGCCGGTCAGCTGAGACTGTTGCCGGTGATGGCTGAACTCAGCACGGTGGCCAGACCGCCACCCACCACGGCCGCCGCCAGGCCGATACTCGGCGACTTCCAGGCCGTCGTCGCCGACCGCAGGCCGAAGGCCACCAGCATGCTCAGCACGAGCGCGATCCCGAACTCGGGCGCGGCGCCGGCCAGCGTGTCCAGCGCGGTCGAACGCTGCCCGCTGTTCAGCAGGAACATCGCCAGGACGAAGAGCACGACCGGTACGCCGTACCACACGACGGTGTAACCGACCGCGGCCAGCGGGCTGCTGACCTTCTCCTCTTCCTCGTCGTCATCCGGGTTCAGCAAGTCGGGCGACGGGCCGGCGAGGAGATCGCCACTCATCGGGCGCCGCTCGTACGATCCGGTGCCCTGGAAAGCGCCCGTGGAACGCCGTGGCGGCCACGAAGTGTCCTCCCCGGTAGGGGCGGCACCCCCTGGGGCCGTCGAGATCACTGACGTGGCGCTCAGGGCCAGATTCGACGCTCCGGCAACCGTGGCCGAACCGCTTGGCCGAAAGGGAGGAAAGTCCGACGTGTCGTAACGGCGAGACTCGCCCTCGGCGAGATCATTTTGGCGGGACAGCTCCTGGCGCCAGTCGGTCTCACCGTCCTGCCCGGCGCTCCCTCGATAGTCTGCCCCGCGCCGGTTGGCGCGTTCGGCGGCGAGCCAGTCCGCCATGGGCGGGCGCTCACCGAAACCACCACCGGCGCCCTGGTCGCCGTAGCCACCCCGGCCGGACTGGTCCGCCAGCGGGTCCGGCCAGCGACCGGACAGGTCGCCACCGCCGTACGCCGGCTTCTGCTGCTCCGACCAGGACGGCGTGCCGCCGCCGGCCGGCAGCGCCCGCGGGCCGCCGCTAGCCGCGGGATCGGTCCAGCGCGGCCCGGCATCACTGCCGGCCGGCAGGGCGCGGGCGCTGCCGTAGGCCGGGCCCTGCTGCGGCGCCGGCCGCTGCCGCTCCTGCTCCAGCCAGGCGGGGCCGCTGGAGGTCGGGGCGCTGGCCGATCGCTGTCGTTCCTGCTCCAGCCAGGCCGGCCCGCTGGAGGTCGGGGCGCTGGCCGATCGCTGGCGCTCCTGGTCCAGCCAGGCGGGGCCGCTGGAGGTCGGGGCGCTTGCTGACCGCTGCCGCTCCTGCTCCAGCCAGGACGTGCCGCCGCCGTACGCCGGTCCCTGGGGTTCCTGGAGCCGCTGCCGTTCCTGTTCCAGCCAGGACAGCCCGCTCGACGTCGGCGCGGAGGCGGGGCTGCCGTAACCGGACCGGCCGGGCGGCAGCTCGCGAGGCGCACCCCCGTAGGTGGGTTGCTCCGGGGCGGACGGTCCGGCCGGAAGCGCACCCGCCGGGGTGCCGTAGGCGGGCCGTTGCTGCGGTGCTCCGCCGCGCGGGGGAAGGCCACGCTGCGGCTGTTCCTGCACCGACCACGACGGATCGGACCAGGACGGCGGCTCTGGGCGCGACGGCTCGGACCAGGACGGCGGTTCGGGGCGCGAGGGCTCCGGGCGCGAGGGCTCGGACCAGGACGGCCCGGACTGCTGCGGGTACGAAGGCTCGGAGCGCTGTGGATAACCCGGCCCCGGCGCCGGGTAGGACGGACCCGAGCTGCCGGCCGGAAGCTCACGCCGGCCACCATAGGGCTCGTCCCGGTACGCGGACCGGCGCGGCGCCTGCCCACCGGGATCCGACCACTGCGGCGGCCGTGGGCCCGGCCGGCCACCGGGCGGTGGATAGTCGTCGGGTTCGCGCCGGGGATCCTGCGGGGCCCGCCGTGCCTCCGGGCCGATCGGCTCGTCCACGGGCGGCTCAGCAGCCCGTCGCCGGCCCGTGCTGCCGGTGGGGTACGGCGGCTCCTCGACACGCCGTCGCCGGCCCGCCTGAGTGTCGTCGACCGGGCTCATCGGCCCGGGCAGGGCGCTGCGTGGACGGCTGCCGGGCATGGCGCTCGTCGGCCAGGTCGCACCGGCCTCCGAGGGATCCGGGACGGAGCTGCTCGGCAGCGGCCCGCCGGGCACCCCACCGGCCGGCTCGGCACGCCGCGGGCGGCGCCCGCCGTCACCGGCTGGCTCGTCCTTCTTCATCGCCTCGCGACGAGCCGCCTCGGCCCGCCAGGCGAGGACCCGTGGGTCCTCCTCACCACGGCTCCACTGGCCGGTGTCCGGATCCCGGGTCCAGTTGCTGGTGTCCTGCTCCGCGTCCCAGGATGCGGTGTCCTCGCGCCAGTTCGTCGCGTTGGCGTTGTAGCGCGGCTTGCCCGGCCGGGGCTCCGGCTGGGAGCGCGGGGCCGGCGGCTGCTCCGGCGGAGGCGGTGGGGGTTCGGCATACCGGCCGCGCTCACGGCGCGACGGCGGCGCGGACCGGGTGCCCCAGGTGGTCGCGTCCGGGGAGAGTGCCTGGTCGGAGACGACCGGGATGCTGCCGGTGTCGGTGTGGCCGGCCCAGTTGTCGGTGTCGGCGCCGTTCGTCCAGCCGGTGCCACCGGCCGGGGCGGCGCCGGTCTCGGCGGCCCGGCGGCGGCCGACCCGGGTGGGCCGCTCGGTGGGGCCGGACTCCCGGCGCCAGGCCGCCCGGTCGTCCTCACGGACCAGGTGACGGGCGTCCTCGGCGGCCGACCGCTGCCAGCCGGGCGCCTCGGTCCGCTCCCAGCGGGGCACGCCGGTGGTGTTCTCTCCCGGCGGCGGGTTGTCGGAACGGGTCCACGAGGGGGCGCCGGTCTCCGCGCCGCGCCGGCGGGACGGCAACTGAGTGGAGGGCTGCTGCCAGGACGGGGTCTGCTGGGGTTCCTGCCAGGAGGGCGTCTGCGTGGACGGCTGCTGCCAGGACGGGGTCTGCTGCTGGGGCTGCTGCCACGACGGCGCCGGGGCGGAGGGCTGCTGCCAGCTCGGCGTCTGCGGCTGTTGCGGCTGCTGCCAGCTCGGTGTCTGCGCCGACGGCTGCTGCCACGAGGGGGTGCTCTTCGACCAGGTCTGCTCCACCGGGCTGGTCACGGCGGGGGCGTCGGTGCGCCGCCAGGACGACGAGGTGTCCGGATCGCTCTGGCGCCAGGACGAGGACGTGTCGGGGTCGCTCCGGCGCCAGGACGGCGTCTCGGCCTCCGGCTCGGGGGTGGGCCACGCCGTACCGGGTATGGAGGGTTTCTCGCGCTCCGCGGCGGCTCGCCGCTCCTCCTCGTCCTGCCAGGTCTCGGTGGTGGAGCGCCAGACGTGCGATCCGGTGGCCGACCGCCACTCGGTGGTCTGCCGCCAGCGCGCCCCGGTGGCCCGCCACTCGGCGGTCTCGGTGCGCCAGCCGACGCCGTCGGCGGGGAAGGTCGGCCGCCCGGTGGGGGTCACCTCGGAGGACCAGCGGTTGGCCGGCTCCACGGCATGGCCGCCGCCACCCTGGTAGGGCTCGATCTCGGCCTGCTGTGCCCAGTCGTCGGCGCGCCGCTGCCAGGTCAGCGCCTCGTCGCTGGGAGCCATGCTGCCGGTGTCGGTCAGAGAGGCCCAACGGGGCTCCGGCTCCGCGATCTCCGGTTCCCGGGTGGGCCAAGACCCCGCAGCGCGCCGACTGCGCGACATGCGGGTGCCGTAGTCCCACTCCCGTTGGTCCACCTGGAAAGGGTGACGTGCGCGAGACGGAACCGCAACGCCTCAGTGCGACGGCTTGCTCACCCGAGCCGGTATTTCCGCAGATCCAGAACCTTTTTTGCCCTCCACAGGTCAGAACTGCAAATCCCCTGCTCGGGTCCGTCGCGCCCGCGAGTTGTCCACATGGTGTGCACAGGGCTACCCACAGGAGTCACCGGTGCTGTCCACAGGTTGTCCAGAGACTCGTCCACCGGCGCAGTTGGGTGGGTGGCTGGGTGATTCGTACAGTGGTCCAGCCTCACGTGGGACTTTGATCGGAGCGAACCACTGAATCCGGTGACGGATCAGTCGAAAGAGAAGGACCGAGGCGGTTCGATCGTGAGAGCGGCCATGGCCGAGTGGAGGGGGAGTCCGGGGTGTCGATCACCGACGACGCGAGACCGGAGTCACGGCCGCCCTCCCAAGGCGGTGGCGGCTCCTTCAACGGGGGCGGCGGCGGGAACGGCAAGGGGCCACAGGACGGTGGCGGCAACAGCTACGACAAGGCCCCACCCCAGGACGTGGCCGCTGAGCAGGGTGTCCTCGGCGGCATGCTGCTCTCCAAGGACGCGATCGCGGACGTCGTGGAGATCCTCAAGGTCACCGACTTCTACCGCCCGGTCCACGCCACGATCTACGACGTCATCCTCGATCTGTACGGGCGTGGTGAGCCCGCCGACGCCCTGACCGTCGCCGCTGCCCTCGCCGACTCCGGTGACCTCCAGCGCATCGGCGGTGTGCCGTACCTGCACACCCTGATCGAGAGCGTCCCCACCGCGGCGAACGCGGCCTATTACGCCCGGATCGTCTCCGAGCGGGCCATCCTTCGCCGCCTCGTCGAGGCTGGCACCAAGATCGTCCAGCTGGGCTACGGCGCGAACGGCCACGGCGGGCGTGATGTGGACGACATCGTCGACCTGGCCCAGCAGGCCATCTACGACGTGACCGAGAAACGGGTCAGCGAGGACTTCGCGGCCCTCGGCGACATGCTCCAGCCCACCCTCGACGAGATCGAGGCGGTCGGCGCCGCCGGTGGCGTGATGACCGGTGTGCCCACCGGCTTCCAGGACCTGGACCGCCTGCTCAACGGCCTGCATGCCGGTCAGCTGATCATCGTGGCCGGCCGTCCCGGTCTCGGTAAGTCGACCGTGAGCATGGACTTCGCCCGGAACGCGGCGATTCAGAGCGGCTGTGCGAGCGCCATCTTCTCGCTCGAAATGAGCAAGATTGAGATGGTGATGCGCCTGCTCTCCGCCGAGGCGCGGGTGCCGCTGCACACGCTGCGTTCCGGCCAGCTCTCCGACGACGACTGGACCAAGCTGGCCCGCCGGATGGGCGAGATCAGTCAGGCGCCGATCTTCGTGGACGACACGCCGAACATGAACCTCATGGAGATCCGGGCCAAGGCGCGCCGCCTCAAGCAGCGCCACAACCTGCGGCTCCTGGTGATCGACTATCTCCAGCTGATGTCCTCGCCGAAGAAGACCGAGAGCCGTCAGCAGGAGGTCTCGGAGCTGTCCCGTGGCCTGAAGCTGCTGGCCAAGGAGATCGAGTGCCCGGTGATCGCGGTCAGCCAGCTGAACCGTGGCCCCGAGCAGCGCACCGACAAGCGGCCCCAGCTGTCCGACCTGCGTGAGTCCGGCTCCATCGAGCAGGACGCCGACGTGGTCATCCTGCTGCACCGCGACGACTACTACGACAAGGAGTCGCCCCGCGCGGGCGAGGCCGACTTCATCGTGGCCAAGCACCGTAACGGCCCCACCGACACCGTGACGGTGGCCGCTCAGCTGCACCTGTCGCGCTTCGTCGACATGGCGATCTAAAAACGCCACCTTCATCGGTACGGCGTCGTGCCGCCCGAAGAGGAAAGTGACCGGGCGCGGCGCGTAATTCGTCCGGGGTGGAGACGTGCGCCGCGCTTCTGACGGTCGGGGTTCTGATTAGTCCTCGCTGTCCGGGCTGCGGTGATTGGTCACCAGAGTTTCGATCTCGCGGGATTTGCCAGTAGAGGCGTGCTGGACCGTTTCCACGATGACGCGGGCCAGAGTTTCCACGTTCCATTCCCGGCAGGCCTGCTGGTCGAGACGGAGGTCGACGAGCCGGCCGTCAGCGTCGACGGTGGCCTGGACGGTGCCGTCCTCGGACTCGGCACTCACCTGCATGGTGGCCAGGCTGCGCTGGAGCTCGTCCACTCCGGAACGCATCTCCTCATACCGGCCGTAGACGTCTTCCAGGTCGTTCCGCAGGGAGTGATCGGTGGTTCCAGTCACGGTTCTTCCTCCGTTCGCCGCGACAGTGTGGGGCGAGGAGACAATACCCAAGATCCGCGACGTTGCGTATTCCAGTAACTTCGTAACGCACACGAAAAGAGAAGCTTATCGAAATAGTTCACTCTTAAGTAGTGGTACGACTTCGCCTTGTAATTACTAAGAGTGATCAACGCCACCGTGGTGACAATTCGGCGAGCGAAAATTGGGCGACTTGTGGCCGGGCAAAACGCGCATTATGGAGCCGTGGCGCTTCGGAGCCGTCACTCTGCGTTCCGGCCGGGATCTTTGCCGGACAGCACGAAACCCTCTTGAAGAGGTCCGCCCGCGAAGTCGAGGACAGCCAGTACGGCGGCGATGAGCGGCTCCCGGTCGCCGTCCACGGCCACCGCCCGCTGGCCGGCCGCCAGCCTCCCGGGGAGGTCCGGATCCACCTCGCCGATGCGCCGGGGCAGCCACTTGCCGCGTGCCGACCACCGATTCTCGGCCAGGAGAAGGAAGTCGGAGGCCGCCAGCATCAGGGTCGCCGCCAGATAGGCGAGTTCCACCGGCTCGGTACAGCCGCGCAGGTCGTCCACCAGATCGGTCAACAGGTACCGCTGGTAGTCGATCGTCGCGGCGTCCGGCGCCACCGGGCCGGCCGCCAGCAGTGCGGCCGCCCGCTCCTGAAAAGCCGTCGCCGCGCCGTCACCACCGGCCAGGATCACGCCGTCGGCCACCATCCGCAGCAGCGGAGTCCGCCGCCGCTCGGCATCGGAACCCCAGTAGTACTCGATCGAAGTCTCCGTCTGGACGAACAGCTCGACCACCCAGCCCTCGAACCGCAGCGTCTCCCGAAACGGGGCCGGTGGCCCGTCCAGAACCACGACGATGTCCAGATCCGACCACGGCGTTCGTCGCCCGGTCACCGAACTGCCGCCGAGAAAGGCCGCAAGCACCCCCGGAAACCGCTCCCGCACGAGCCGCGCCGCCACATCCACCGGTCGATCCCCAGACATGGCCCACACCGTGACACAACCCCCGCGCCAACACATCCCCAATACCCCGGCACCCTCCGACCACGGAGCAGCACACCCCCACGACGCACGCCGGCCCCCAGAAGATCCAGCCGGCCCGGGGAGCCGTCTCAACACCCTCAAAGAGCCCCACCAGCCAGCCGGAAAGATCCACACTCACGCGACGCGTCCTGGCCGGAGAGCGGTCACCGCGAGCAGGACGGCGGTGCCCTCAGCTGGCTCTGAGAGCCGTTCCAACGCCCGTGACAGCCCTGACCAGCCAGCCAGAAAGAGCCACACCTACGTGCTGTCGTTGCTGGGAAGCGATCGCCCTGGGCCGGGGGCGGTGCACTCGGCTGGCTCCGGGGGCTGTTCCAACGGCCTTGGGGCTGCGCTGAGAGCCAGCCGGAAAGATCCGTACCCGCGCAACTTGTCGTTGTTGGGGAACGGTCGCCCTGGGCGGGGCGGCGGTGCACTCGGCTGGCCTTGGAGGCTGTTTCAACGGCCTTGAGGCAGCGCTGAAGCCAGCCGGAAAGATCCACCCTTACGCGACGCGTCCTGACCGGGGAGCGGTCACCTTGAGCAGGACGGCGATGTGCTCGGCTGGCTCTGGGGATTGTTTCGCCGGCCTCGAGGCAGCGCTGAGAGCCGGCAGGGGAGATCCGTATCCGCGTGACTTGTCATCGTTGGGGAGCGGTCACGTTGAGCAGGGTGGTGGTGTGACGGGCACCCCCGCAAAACGCCGCCGGTGACGAGGCAAGTGATTTGCCGACGCCAGCGGGGTGTGCTGGCGGCGGGAAATCACCTGCCTCGTCACCGGTTACAAGGCGTTTTGCCGCGGAGCGAAGCCGAGCAATCAGGCCCAGCTTGCCGCGGAGCGAAGCGGAGCAATCAAACTCAGTCGAACAGGTCGTGCAGGAAGCCGCGCCGACGGTAGTGGCCGTGGTGGCCGCGCCGGTAGTGACCGCGGTGCCCGTACATCGGCGCGGCGGGCGGGTAGTGGGCGGCCGGCGCGCCGTAGGCGGGCTGCGGCGGGGGCGGCGGGGGCGCGTAACCCGGCTGGTGGTGGGCCGGCGGCGCGGGCGGCGGGGGAACCGGCGCTCCGGTGCCCGGCCGGTTGTTGTAGGTGGCTTCGGCCGCGAAGAGCTTTTCGAGCTCGCCACGGTCGAGGAAGATTCCGCGGCACTCGGTGCACTGGTCGATCGTGACGCCGCTGCGCTCGTAGACCCGCATCTCGCCGTGACACTTGGGACAGGTCATATGCATTTCAATGACGGTACAAGGCTGTGTCATGCCGTGGGGCCGAAGAAGCTGTGTGCTTGCTGAGTACGACGGGAGAACACCCGCAGGGTGGGCGCCCAGAGCAGTAGGGCGACCGGGTACAGCAGGTAGCCGAACCGTGTGGTCGGCATCAACAGGATCGCGGCGAGAAGTCCGTATCCGCAGAAGAGGGCGGCGGTGGCGGCGGTGCGCGGCGGGCGGCGCACCAGGAGCACCCCGATGACGGCGGCCGCGGCCACGAGCAGTCCGGCGGCGACGTAGCGGCCTCCGGGCAGCGCCTGGGAGATCAGGTAGCCGGGGAACGGGGACTGTGCGGGGCTCGTCACGAGGCCGTGCCCGAGGGTGAAGCGGAAGACGTTCTCGATGAGGGCGTCGGGGTCGACCAGGAGCGGCGGGAGCACGGCGAGCACCGGGATGCCGAGGGCGCCGGGCAGCAGGCGCCGCCAGGTGCCGGTGGCGATGGACAGCACCGCGAGGACGGCCACCACCGGGAGCGCGAAGAGTTTGAGGCCGGCGGCCGCACCGACGGCGACTCCGGCCCATCCGGGGCGGCCGCTGGCGAACAGGGCGAGGGCCAGCAGGCACAGCGCCAGTACGGGGATGTCGTCACCACCGGTGGCGAGGGTCAGCGCCGTCACGGGGAGGACGGTGGCCGCCTGCATCGCTCGTACCATCGATGGGTTTGACGGACGCAGAAGGGTGACGGCGGCAACCAGCGCGGCCACCGTGACGATCGCGAACCAGACGCGGGCGTCGGTCCACCAGTGTTCACCGGCGATGGCGCGCGGCAGACCGAAAAGGGACATGCCGGGCTGGTAGGGGCGGTAGCCGAGCAGGCGTTCGTCGAGCGGGATGGCGGCGATCTCGGCGCGGCTCAGGTAGGGCGTGCCGGTGTGCAGCAGCGATGCGCCCATGTGCTCGACGACGGCCACCTCTTCCTGGGCCCGGTCGGTACGCCCACCGGCCCGCTGCACCGCCTGCACGACGAGCGGGAGCATCGCCACCGCCGCCCAGGTGGCCCAGGTCAGGATGTCGCGGCGGCCCACCACGTACACGAGCAGGGCCGCGGCCAGATAGCCGCAGGCGGCGATCGCGCCCCACGCCCGGTGTGGCAGGAGCGTCGACGTGAAGGCGGTGACCAGCGCGAAGACCGCGGAGATCGTGTACAGGAGCAGATCGACGGCCCGATCGGACGGCTTGGTCACGCGGGCAAGTTTGGCAGACGGCGCACAGGCAGCCGGACCACCGATCCCGCGTCGTGCAGGGCCACCGCCAGCACGCCCGGCCGCCCGCCCGATCCGCGGCGCAGCACGCTGAGGAAGCGGACCGCCGAGTACGGCCGGGCGAACAGGTGTCCCTGCCCGGCGGTGCAGCCGAGCTGCCAGAGGGCGTGCCGCTGCGGTTCGCTCTCGACACCCTCGGCGACGACCGTGAGGTGCAGGTTGCGGGCCAGGTCGACGGTGGTACGGATGACCGCGGCCGCCTCCGCCGAGGTTTCCACCCCGGCCACGAACTCCCGGTCGATCTTGAGTTGGTGCACGGGGATCCGGGAGAGCACGGAGAGCGACGAGACACCGGTGCCGAAGTCGTCGATGGCCAGCTTGACGCCGGCGTTGCGCAGCTCGGCGAGGGTCCGTTCGACCACGTCGAGCTGACTCACGGTGAGGGTTTCGGTGAGTTCGAGGATCAGCCGGTTCGCCGGGACGTCGTGCCGGGACAGCCGGGCCAGCACGGCCGCCGGGAATCGCGGGTCGAGCAGGCTGCGCGGCGACACGTTCACGGCGACCGGCAGGTCGAAGCCCGCTTCCCGCCAGGTCTGGACGGCGAGCAGCGACTGCTCCAGCACCGCGTCGGCGAACGCCGGCAGCTGCCCGGACCGCTCGACCGTCTCGAGGAACTGCACCGGGGTGAGGTTGCCCTGCTGGGGGTGCCGCCACCGGGCCAGCGCCTCGGCCGCGACCACCTCGCCGCTGCCCAGGTCGACGATCGGCTGGAAGTCGACGGTGAACTCGTGTTCGGCCACCGCGCGCCGCAACTCGCCGGTGAGCACCAGCCGGTCCAGGTCGGCGGTGTCCCGGGCGTGCGCGTAGACGACGGTCGGCTCGCCGGCGCGTTTCGCCTGGTACATGGCGATGTCGGCGCGGCGCATCAACTCCTCGACGCTGCCGGTGCCGGCGGCCAGGGCGATGCCGCCGGCCGCCTCGACGGTCAGCTGCATGCCCTCGACCTCGATGCCGGCGTCCAGGGCGGCGAGCATGCCGGTGGCCCGGTGCCCGGCCAGTGCGGGCGTCGGCAGAGCGGTGAGCAGCACCGCGAACTCGTCACCGCCGAGCCGGGCGACCAGGTCGTCGGGAGCGGCCGCGTCCCGCAGCCGGGCGGCCACCTGGCGCAGCACCTCGTCACCGGCGGCGTGCCCGAGCGTGTCGTTGACCTCCTTGAAGTGGTTGAGGTCGATCAGCAGCAGGGCGAAGAGGCCGGTGTGGGCGGTGGACCGGAAGAGGCGGTCGGCGTGTTCGTACAGGCGGCGGCGGTTGGCCAGGCCGGTGAGCGGGTCGTGTGCGGCGGCGTGCGCGTTCTCCGCGGCGATGCGGGCGAGTTCGGCGTACGCCTGGGCGTTCCGGATGGCGGTGCACACCGCCGACGCGAAGGTCCGCAGCTTGTACTGCTCGACCTCGGTGAGCCGGACCCGCCCGCCGAACCGCAGGCGCAGCACCCCGACCCGGACACTGCCGTCGTGCGCCACCAGGTCGACGGTGGTCTCGTCGGGTGGCGAAGGCGTGGTGACCAGCAGCGGGCCGTCGGCGAGGACGTGTGTCTCGGTGGCCCGCACGGTCCGTGCGGCCAGGTCGATGGCCGCCTCCACGGCCGAGAAGATCTGCGCGGCCCGGGTCGTCGCCGAGTGCAGCACCTGGGTGAGGTCCACCGCGTTGAGTTCGTCGGTCGCCTTGGCCAGGCGCTGCCAGGACTCCCGTTCCTCCCGGGTTCGGACGCTGCGGGACTGCCACAGGTGCATGCACACCACAACGAGCGGAACGACCAGCAGGAGCAGCGGGTTCGTGCCGGTGGCCAGCACACCGACGACGATCAGGGTGGCCGCCAGCTCACCGAGATGCAGGATGAGCTTGGTGGTCCAGTCGTGCAGCGCGACCTGCCAGAGGCTGCCGCCGGTCGCGAACGACAGCGCCGGCACGAAGGCGAGGTGGTCGACCACGATGAAGGCGATCAGCGCCGCCACGATCGGCAGCACCGGGAAGTGTGGCTGGACCAGATTCGGCTGCACGTCGAAGGCCAGGAAGACGGCCGCCGCCGCGCCGGTGGTGAGGGCGCCCTTGGCGATGCCGAACGCCGTCTTCTGCGGGCCGAGCCAGCTCAGGCAGCGGATCACGGTGATCGCGGCGATGGTGCAGAACACCACCCAGGGCGCCGGGATCAACGTCAGTCCGATCAGGACCGGGACCTCGCCCCAGGTGTTGCTGTCGACGCTGGACTTGACGCGGACGTGCACCCGGACCCGGTTGGCGATGATCAGGCCGGCGCCGAAGACGGCCAGGACCAGGGGGTGCGGTGGTGGACCGGGGAGGCTCAGCGCGTACGCCAGGAAGCCCGCGGTGGCGCAGACCCCCAGAACGACGACGAGACCGATGAGCAGCCGAAGCCGCTGATCGGTCACGTGTTCGTCGCCTCGTGTGCGAGTCATGAAGTCCTTGTCGTAGCCGAGCGCGACCGGATCGTCGCTCCAGGCTCAACCTAATTGATAACCGTCTGTCCGCGCATCAGGCGCTTTTCAGCCCCACTCTTTTTCGCCGTACATGGCGTTTCCTCCACTTTGTCCGCTGTCGTCCTGACAGGGGATAAGTTAGGCGCGTCTAGCGTTGATTTCCAGTAGATCGTGTCGGTATGCGCAGTATGCGATAATCGGCTGCCACGCCATCACGGACAGTTTCTGAATGGAAACTCTTTGCGATGAGAATCGCGTCGTCCGATCGTGATGAATTCTATTTCGTTAACGGCCGGATGCCGCCTGAGCAGTGTGGACAAGATGTGAAGTGCAAACGAACTAGGCTTCCGGTATGCCCCAGGAAAGCCAACTCACCCACGTCGACGAGACCGGCGCCGCCCGGATGGTCGACGTTTCCGGCAAAACCGTGAGCGACCGCCGTGCCGTCGCGGCCGGCCGGGTCCGTACCACCGCTGAGGTCATCGACCTGCTGCGCCGCGACGGTCTGCCCAAGGGGGATGCGCTCGCGGTGGCCCGGCTGGCCGGAATCATGGGTGCGAAACGGACACCCGATCTGATTCCGCTCTGCCACCCGATCGGGTTGCACGGTGTGAAGGTCGAACTGGAGCCCACCGACACCACGGTCGAGATCACCGCGATCACCAAGACCGCCGACCGGACCGGCGTCGAGATGGAGGCGCTCACCGCCGTCGCGACGGCCGGTCTCGCGCTCATCGACATGATCAAGGCGGTGGATCCGGCGGCCAGCATCGAATCGGTCCGGGTGCTGCGCAAAGAGGGCGGCAAGACCGGCGAGTGGATCCGCCCGGAGGACCGGCCGTGACCATCCGGGCCCGCGTGATCGTCGCCTCCAACCGGGCCGCGGCCGGGGTCTACGCCGACACCAGCGGCCCCCGGCTCGTCACCGGGCTGCGCGAGCTCGGCTGTGAGGTGGGCGAGCCGGTCGTCGTACCGGATGGTGACCCGGTCGCCGAAGCGCTCCGCGCCGCCGTCGCCGACGGCGTCGACGTGGTCCTGACCAGCGGCGGCACCGGCGTCACACCGACCGACCGGACGCCCGAGGCCACCCGCGGGCTGCTCGACTTCGAGATTCCCGGCATCGCCGAGGCGATCCGCGCCCACAGCCGCGACCGGGTCCCCGCGGCCGCCCTCTCCCGCGGGCTCGCCGGGGTGGCCGGCCGCACCCTGATCATCAATCTCCCCGGCTCGACCGGTGGCGCCAAGGACGGGCTGGCCGTGCTCGGGCCGCTGCTCGCGCACACCGTGGACCAGATCCGGGGAGGCGACCACTGAGCGATAGGCTTCGCCGGTGACCGAGTCGACCCCTGTGGACTGGGAACTGGCCCGAGCCCTCGCCTTCGCGGCGGGGCAGGCGGCGGTGGGCGGCAGCGCCGAGGAGATTCCGCTGAGCGAGGCCGACGGCCGGACCCTGGCCGAGCCGCTGCGCGCCCTCACCGACCTGCCGGCCTTCCCCACCTCGAGCATCGACGGCTGGGCGGTGCGCGGCCCGGCGCCCTGGCGGCCGGTCGGCCGGGTCCTGGCCGGCGGCGCCCCGCCCCCGCTCACCACGGACGGCGACACCGTCGAGATCGCCACCGGCGCCATGGTGCCGGAGGGCGCCACCGCCCTGATCCGGATCGAGGACTCGGCGACCGGCCCGGACGGCCTGGTCACCGGCGAACCGCGGGCCGTCCCCGACTGGCGCCTGCCCGGCGAGGAGGCACACCGCGGCGAGGAGCTGCTGCCGGCCGGCACGGCGATCGACCCGGCGGTCATCGGTGTCGCCGCCACCTGCGGCTACGAGACCCTCCGGGTCCGGCCGATCCCGCGTGCCGCGCTCCTGGTCTTCGGCGACGAACTACTCACCGCGGGCCCGCCCGGCAGCGGCCGGGTGCGCGACTCGCTCGGCCCGCAGGTGCCGTCCTGGCTGCGCCGCTACGGCGCCGGCGTGGACACGGTCACCGGCCCGGTCAAGGACACGCTCGACGCCCACCTCGACGCCATCCGGTCCGCCCTCGACACCGCCGACCTGGTCTGCACCACCGGCGGCACCATGCACGGCCCGGTCGACCACCTGCACCCCGCTCTCGCCGAGCTGGGCGCCGAGTACATCGTCAACACCGTCGCGGTGCGCCCCGGCTTCCCGATGCTGCTGGCCCGGGTGCCCGGCCCGGACGGCCGCCCGCGCTTCCTCGCCGGCCTCCCCGGAAACCCGCAATCCGCGATCATCGCCCTGGTCACCCTGGTCGCGCCGCTGCTGGCCGGCCTGCGCGGCCGCGCTCTGCCCCCGCTGCCGCAGGTCACCGCGGGCACGCGGATCGCCGGCCGCGGCGACTTCACCCACCTGGCCCTCGCCGCGCTCGACGTCACCGGCCGGACCGCCACCCCGGTCGGCCACGTCGGCTCGGCCATGCTGCGCGGCCTCGCCAACGCCCACGGCTTCGCCGTCGTCCGCCCCGGCACCCAGGCCGCCGCCGGCGACACCATCGGATTCCTGCCCCTTCCGCTGACGCCCGGGGAGCGCCCGTGACCACCGAGAACCCCACTCCCACCGGTTCAGGCGGCGTCATCCGGGCCGAGGTGATCGACGCGCCGCTCGACCTGGCCGCGCACGAGGCCGACGTCGCCGACCCACGGGCCGGTGCGGTGGTCTCCTTCCAGGGCGTGGTTCGCGATCATGACCACGGCCGCGGCGTCACCCTCCTGGAGTACGAGGGTCACCCCACCGCCGCCGCCATCCTCCGCGAGGTGGCGTCAGAGATCGCCGCTGACCCGGCGGTCTACGCGGTCGCCGTCTCACACCGCATCGGAACTCTCCAGATCGGCGACGTCGCCCTGGTCGCCTCGGTCAGCACCGCACATCGCGCGGCCGCCTTCGCCGCGTGCGCCCGCCTGGTCGACGAGGCCAAGGCCCGCCTCCCGATCTGGAAACGCCAGGTCTTCCACGACGGCACCGAAGAATGGGTCAACTGCCCCTAAAACCCATGATTTCGTACGGGAGTGCCAGCCCTCGACGAACCATGGCAGTCCCGGAGCGCACCGCGAGCCGGGTGCCACGCGAGCCTGTGCCGCGCCCGCCGGGCTGAGATCGCGGCTCAGGCTCGCAAACCGTGGCCCGGCTGGTAGTGAGGGCTGCCTCGATGACCTTGCGGCAGCCCCGGGAGCCGGCCGGCTTGATGCGGTCAGCCGCCGCGTGGCAGGGGGATGGCCGCGGGGCGGGAGGCCCGGCCCGGGCGCGGGGTCGGCAGGGACGGGGCGCCATGCCGCCACGGCAGGGTGTTGACCAGCAGGATCAGGGCGAAGGCCGGGACGTTCCAGGTCAGCGACCAGGACGGGGGCGCCAGCAGGGCCAGGTAGACGAGCAGGGCCCCGGCCAGGAAGGCGACACCGGCGAGGCGGCTGGAACGGGGCAGCCGGCCACCCATGCGGCGGCGCATGCCGGTGTCGGCGAGCACCAGGACGGCCGGGAGCAGCCAGAGCGTCTCGGCCGAGGTGGACACCGGGCCGGTGATGGCGCCGGTCAGGCCGACCAGGGTGAAGGCCGCCACCTCGTCACCGTCGGTGTGGGCCGAGCGGGCCCGGATGAGGCCTACGGCGAGCAGCAGCATCCCGAAGGCGAACCAGACCAGCACCGGTGGCGCCGGGAACCCGTAGAGGCGGGCCATCACACCGGCCAGTGACTGATTGTCCGGGGCGCTGACCGGGGCGGGGCGGTCCAACTCCCACATGACCGTGCCGTACCAGGAAAGGGTCTCGTCGGGAGCCACCGCCAGCGCGGCCAGGGTGACCACCGCGGCGGTGAACAGGGCTGTTACGGCGGCCCGGCGCTGCTTGGTGAGCAGCAGGAAGACGATGAAGAGCAGCGGTACGGCGCAGAGCGCGGCGGCCAGACCGCTGCCCACGCCCGCCCACGAGCCGGTGGTCCAGACTCGGTGCAGACGGCGGAACCTGTCCGGGAACCAGTGCGGTCCGCGGTCGAGGGAGCGGCGGCGGCGCGGGCCGGGCAGGTCGGCCAGGATGCGGTGCCGGGCGCGGTCGGCGCGGCGCAGGGCGATCAGGTCGGCGGCCAGGAGGGCGAGGATCAGCAACTCCGGGCGGCCGAGGCCGATGGTGGCCCGGACCGGCTCGGCGAGCAGCGCCAGGGCGGCCACGGCCAGGACGAACGGGGTGCGGCGGCGACCGTGGCGGCGGGCCACCGGGCCGGCGACGACCAGCGTGGTCAGCAGGAGAGCCGCCACCCCGGCCACGGCCAGCAGCCAGCCGGCGACACGCAGCGGCAGCAGGGTCAGCGGCGCGAGCAGCATGGCCAGTGCGGGTGGCAGCGCGGCGCCGGCCTGGTTGGGGGCGCGGTAGGCGTACAGGTCCGCGCCGTCGAGCCACCCCCGGATGGCGGCGTGTTCCACGGCGAGAGTGCTCAGCGCGTACCGCTGAAGGTAGAAAGAGATGACCGCGAGCGTGAGCAGGCCGCCGAGAACGACCAGCCCGGACCCCATGCGCGCAGCGTTGTGCGCCCCTCTTCGCTTCGCCGGCATGGCGCGACCCCCGTCTCGTTACCGGGCACGGCATGGCCTGCCGGTCGACCCGCCGCTCGCACGAAGGGCGAAGCGGTCGGGATCGGCGGCACGTCGTAGCCGAGCGGAAGCGAGCTTAGAAGGCGCAGACCGACCGCGCGGTCCCTTGTCCGCTTTAACGCAAACGCCGCGAGAAGGTTGTTATCCGGGCAATCTGCGCGCTGTGGCGGCGGCCGCCGCGGCGATCCTCGCCTCCCGTTTCGCGGTGCGCACGGCCCGGCGCACCGACCGCTGGCTGCGGTCCACCGCGTGAGTGGTGCGGTAGCGCAGACCCGGCCGGCCCTCGGTGTCGGCGGCGGCGAGCAGCAGCCCGCCGAGCAGACCGAGATTGCGCAGCAGGTGATCGCGGTCGCCCTTGTCGGTCGCGGTGTGCGGGATCAGGCCGACCGCCAGCACGGCGGCGGAGAGCCGGGTGAACCGCCCGGTGGCCAGGGCGAGGCCGGCCAGCACGTCGGCGGCCGCCTTGGCCCGCACCAGGGTGACCGGATCGGTGGGCAGGCGCGGATCCGTGCGCTCCAGCATCGGCGTCACCCGGTCGGTGAACGGGCGGACCGCCTCGGCCCGTTCCTCCGGTCGGGCCAGGGCACGGATGCCGTCGAACACGAAGATCGATGCCAGCATGGCTCGGGCTGCGGTGCGTACGGGCCTCATGTCCCCGGTTATACCCGTAACCGGGCGACTACACCGGCTGTGTCCTGAGGTAGCGGCCGAAGTGCGGGACGGTGAACGCCACCGTCCCCCGTTCGCCGGAGTAGATGAGTCCCTTTTTGATCAGTGCGTCGCGGGCCGGCGAGAGGCTGGCCGGCTTACGGCCCAGGGAGGTGGCGATGTCCGACGTCGGCACCGCGGCGTCCATGTCGTTGCCGGGGTCGTCGGAGAGCGCCGCCATGGCCCGCATGTACTCCCGCTCGGCCGGGGTGGCCCGCTCGAACCGGGAGCCGAAGAAGCCGACCGCCAGCTCGCCCTCGGCCTCGGGCGCGGCCACCCGGACGTCGTCGGCGGTGATCGGCGACTGCGGCGCGTGATCCCAGGTCGCCTTCCCGTACGCCTGGACGAAGTACGGATACCCGCCGGACTTCTCGTAGAGCAGGTCCAGCGCCTCCTGGTCGTAGTCCACGCCCTCCCGCTCGGCCGGAACTCCCAGCGCCAGATCGGCGGCGTCGCGGTCCAGCCGGTCGATGCGTGCGTACCGGAACAGCCGCTCGGAGTAGGACTTGGCGGCGGACAGCACGGCCGGCAGGTGCGGCAGCCCGGCGCCCACCACGATCAGCGGCGCGCCCAGCTGGGACAGCTCGTGGCAGGCCGCGCAGAGCGCCGACACGTCGGTGGCGCTGAGGTCCTGCATCTCGTCGATGAACAGGGCGATCCCGGTGCCGACATCGGTGGCCAGCGAGGCGGCGTCGGTGAACAGCTCGACCAGGTCGATCTCGATGTCGCCGGAGTCGGCACGGCCGCGGGCCGGCGGCACGTCGATGCCGGGCGCCCAGCGGTCCCGGATCTTCGCGTTGGTCTCGTTGGCCCGCAGCGCGAACGCCTTGAGCACGCCGAGCACCTCGTCCACCCGGTCCGGGTCGCGGTGGTGCGGGGCCAGCTCGCGGATCGCCATGTGCAGCGCGCCGGAGACCGGGCGGCGCAACGACTGGTCCGGCCGGGCCTCGATCTTGCCGGTGCCCCAGAGGCGGCCGATCGCGGCCGAGCGCAGCGTGTTGAGCAGCACCGTCTTGCCCACGCCGCGCAGGCCGGTCAGGACCAGGCTGCGCTCGGGACGGCCGCGGGCCACCCGCTCCAGGACGACGTCGAAGGCGTCCAGCTCGCGGCCGCGGCCCGCGAGCTCGGGTGGGCGCTGACCGGCGCCCGGAGCGTACGGATTTCGCACCGGATCCACGCGTAGCACCGTATCGGGCCGTCTAGCGCGAACGCTAGAGTCGGCTCGATATCACCATCTAGAGCTTTCTAGCCTTTTCCCTAGACCGTGGAATACTCCTTGAGGCAGAGCACGAAGTCGACGTCGTCGTATTCGGTGTCGTAGTAGTACCACTTCGTGTAGCCGGTCACCTTGGAGCATTTGCCGACCGCGTCCTTCTCGCCCGTGGTCTTGCCGTCGATCCGCTTCAGCACCTGATAGGTGTTCGCGGTGCAGACCACCACACGCAGCTCCGGCTCGTTGTCGGTGCCCTCGTTGCGGACGCACTGGCCCTTCGCCGCGAACCGGGCGTCCTCACTGGTCTGCGGTCGCGCCCCGTGCCCGGCCGGCGCGGTCGTGGTCGCCGCCACCGGCGTCTTCGCCTTGTCGTCGCGGCCCAGCAGGAACCAGGCGCCGGTGGCCAGCCCACCACCGATCAGGACACTCAGCACGGCGACCAGCGCACCCATCGCGAAACCGCGCCGGGCCGGTGGCGGCTTCCACTCGGCCGGCGGTTTCCAGCCGGACTGCGGCGGCTGCTGTTGCGGGATCTGCGGCTGGCTCCACGGCTGCTCGCTCGCGCTCCACGGGTCGGCGGGTTCCGAGTACGGCTCCTCGGGGCTCCCACCCAGCCATGGCTGACCAGGGTACGGCCCGTTCTGCGACATCGGGGGTCCCTCCAGAAGCGGTCTACGCTGCCTGCCACCGTAGCGTGCGGCGGACAATCGGCTACCTTTCACGTTCGTGTCATCACAGTTGGTGATCTTGTCGATGCTGTTCGGGGCGGCGGCGGGGGCGTTCCTGCCGCGCGTCGCGTACCGGCTGACCGTCCCCTTCGGAGAACCGGCACGGCCGGCGTGCGCCCGCTGTGACCGGCCGTTCCCACCCGGGGCGGCCGGCTGGGTCCACGCCGGACCGGCCTGCTGTGCGAGCGGAATCGGCCCGGCCGTGACGCTGTCGGTGGTCGGCGGCCTGCTGGCGGTCCTGCTCGGACCGGTGCCCCAACTGCCGGTCCACCTGCTCGCCGCGATCCCCGGTGTGCTGCTCGCGGCGATCGACCTGGGCTGCCTGCGCCTGCCCGACCGGCTGGTCGGCACACTCGCCCTCGGCGCCGGGACACCGCTCGCCCTGCTGGCGCCCGGCCGGATCGGTCCGGCCCTGGCCGCCGGCACGCTGGTCGGCGCCGGATACCTGGCGATCGCGATGCTGCCCGGGCGCGGACTCGGCCTCGGCGACGTGAAACTGGGCGCGGCACTGGCGTTCCTGCTCGGGTTCGCGGGCTGGCCGGCGGTGGCCGTCGGTCTCGGCACCGCCCACCTGCTCAACGGCGCGGTCGCCACCTGGTTGCTGGTGCGCGGGCGAGCACGGCCGATCCCGTTCGGGCCGGCCCTGCTCGCCGGAGCGCTCGCCGGGCTTACAGCAGTCTGAGCTGACGATCCTTCGGACGGGCCGGGGTCGCCTCACCCAGCTTCTCGAAAAGTCCGGAATCGATCACATCGAGGAACGGGGTGGGACTCTGCTCCCGCTCACTGCCGTGCCGTGACCGTTTCGCCGCATGACTCACATACAGCCGGTCCTGGGCGCGGGTCAGGCCCACGAAGAACAGCCGGCGCTCCTCGGCCGTCTCCTCCTCCGACGGCGTCGAACCCGGCCAGCGCAGCGGCAGCAGACCGTCCTCACAGCCGACCAGGAAGACCACCGGGAACTCCAGGCCCTTCGCCGCGTGCAGGGTCAGCAGGTTCACCGCCTCCGCCCGCGGGTCCAGCGCGTCCACCTCGGCGCCCGTCGCCAGCTGCTGCAGGAACAGCGGCAGATCCTCACCCACCCGGTGGGCCAGCGGCATCAGCAGCTCGGTGGCCGTCCAGACGTCCTCGGGAGCCGGCTGTCCACCGTCCAGCGTCGGGGCGGCGAACCGCTGCGCCAGCATCTGGCCGGCCAGCTTCACCCGGGTCGCGAGCGAACCACCGGACCCACCGGCGTGCCGTAGCTCCCGGGCGATCTCGGCCACCCCGGCCCGGTCCCGCAGCCGGTTGTGCGACCGCTTCTGCACCGGGATGCCGGCCCGGGACAGAGCCTCCATGATCGGGCCGGACTGGGCGTCGGTGCGGTACAGCACCGCGATGTCGGAGAACGACAGATTCCCGGCCGCGGCGGCACGGGAATCCACCCGGCCCGAGTCCAGCGAGCGGTGCGAGAGACCACCGACGAGCTCATCGATCGTACGGACGACGAAGTCGGCCTCGTCCGCGACACCGCGGGCGGCATAGCGGCCCACCAGCGCGGCCTCCGGGTCGAGCCGGGCCGGGTCCAGCCGGCGGCCGCGGACCAGCGTCGTCGGGGCGATGGCCTGCACCGCGGCGGCCAGGATCGGCGCCGACGACCGGTAGTTGCGGGTCAACCGGACCAGGCGGGCGTCCACGAAGTCGGCGTTGAACCGCAGGAAGTACTGAACGTCGGCACCCCGGAACGAGTAGATCGCCTGGTCCGGGTCGCCGATCGCGCACAGGTTGCCGTTCGCCGGGCTGAGCAGGCGCAGCAGCTCGTACTGGAGCTCGTCGACGTCCTGATACTCGTCCACGAAGATCCACTGCCAGCGCTTGCGGTACTTCTCGACCAGCGCCTGGTCCTCCCGCAGCAGCGCCACCGGCACGCTGATCAGATCGTCCAGGTCGACCAGGTCCTGCTGGCGCAGCAGCTTCCGGTACGCCGCGTCGTCCTCGCCGGCCTGCTCCCGGGCCCGCGCCTGCTCGTGGTCGTCGGCGATGCGCCAGCCCGAGCCCAGCCCGGCCGCCTTCGCGTTCTCCTTCAGCACGGTCAGGCCCAGCGAGTGGAACGTGCCCACCGTGATGTCCTCGGCCACGTCACCGAGCAGCGCCTCGAGCCGCTCCCTCAACTCGGCCGCGGCCCGCCGGGTGAACGTGATGGCCAGGCAGCGCTCCGGGAAGACGCCCAGTTCGGCACAGAGGTACGCGATGCGGTGCGTCAGGGTGCGCGTCTTGCCGGTGCCCGGGCCGGCCACGATCAGCAGCGGACCACCCGGAGCCGACGCGGCCACCCGCTGCATCGCGTCCAGCCGGTCCAGCAGGCCGGTGCCGACCTCCTCCATCCCGGCCAGCATCGGCTCGAACGGCTCGTGCGGGCTGGGCGGCGGGGCCAACGGCGGCGGGGCCGGCTTCTCCTTGACCGGTTTGGCCTTCGGTTTCGCCGGGGCCGGCTCGGGCCGCGCCTTCGGCGTCTCCACCGGGACGTCGAACAGCGTCTCCACCTGCGGGGCGCTGTTGCGGTTGCGCAGCTCACCGGAGTCGAAGAGGGTGATCACGCCGTACTCGCCGTCGTAGCCCGGCACCCGCCGCACGTCACCGCTCCGAAGCCGGGTGATCGCCTCGCGCAGCTCGTCGCCGCCCGCCTTGCCGATCTCGTCCACCGGCACCTTGCGCAGGATGTCGAGCTCCGCCCCGAGCGTGGCCACCAGATGGTTGAGCTGGGACTCCACCGTCTTCGACTTCGGGCCGACACCGTGGATCTCGCCGAGGATCTCGTGCAGCTGGATCAGGTGCTCGACGTGGTCGTCCTTCCGGAAGCCCAGCGGACGGTCGGCCAGGTCCTCGATCCGGCTCAGCACGCCGACGGTCAGCTGGCGCCCGCACTCCGGGCAGCGGCCGCCGGCCTGCCGGGTCCGCTCCGGTTCCCAGTTCACCCCGCAGGCCCGGTGGCCGTCGGCGTGGTACTTGCCCTCCTCCGGGAAGAACTCGAGCGTCCCGGCCTGGCCGACGCCGTCCCTCACCGCGAAGTAGTCGGGGGTGCCGGAGAACAGGGTGGCCTCACGGGCCAGGGCGGCCGGTGAGTGCGCGTCCGAGTTCGAGACCAGGCGGTAGCGGTCCAGGCTGGAGACCCGCCAGTTCATCTCCGGGTCCGAGGAGAGGCCGGTCTCCACCGCGGTGACGTGGTCGGCCAGGTCGGCGTAGCAGTCCGCGATCGCGTCGAAACCGGACTTCGACCCCAGGGCGGAGAACCACGGCGTCCAGATGTGTGCCGGGACCAGATAGCCGCCGGCCTCCAGGGTGATCTCCAGAAGGTTCCGCGAGTCCAGGCCCAGAATCGGGCGGCCGTCCGCGGTCAGGTTACCGATCCGGGCCAGCGCCGTGTTGATCTTCGCGACCGATGCGAAGTCGGGAGCGTAGAGCAGATGGTGGACCTTGCGGGTCTTGTCGTCCCGCTTGTAGATCGTGGAGATCTCGACGCTCAGCATGAACCGGGCCGGATCGGTGCCGCGCAGCGAACCCGGCAGCCGCTTCGTCACCGGCTTCTCATCGGCCAGCCGGAACAGGCCCGGCTCGGCCGGCTCCAGGCTCTCCCGCAGATGCTCGAACCAGGCCGGGTGGGTGAAGTCGCCGGTGCCGAGCAGGGCGATGCCCTTGCGCCGGGCCCACCAGGCCAGGTTGGGCAGGGTCAGATCACGGCTGCAGGCCCGCGAGTAGCGGGAGTGAATGTGCAGGTCCGCCACATATGTATCCGTGCTGACCGCCACGTTCCGCATCCTGTCACGGCCCTCGGTTCCGCCAAGCTTCGCCACGCTCAAACACACTTACCGATCTTGATGGGTTACGCCACACGCAATTCGATGACCGTGACCTGCGGGGGCGCGCCGACCCGCACCGGAGGACCCCAGAAGCCCGCGCCGTTGGTCACATACACCGGCACGCCGTCCACCTTCCCGAAGCCGGAGACTACCGGCTGCTGCAATCTCACGAGCATGTTGAACGGGGCCATCTGGCCGCCGTGCGTGTGCCCGGAGACCTGGAGGTCCACCCCGTAGGGTGCCGCCTTCTTCGCGGCCACCGGCTGGTGGGCCATCAACACCACCGGCCGGGTGGTGTCCCGGTCGCCCAGCGCGCGGGCGAAGTCCGGGCCGTCGCCCTGCTCCTCACCGGTGAGATCGTTCACACCGGCCAGATCCAGTCCGTTGATCTCGACCCGTTCGTTGCGCAGCGGCCGGATACCGAGGCGGGCCACCTCCTCGACCCACTCCTCGGCGCCCGAGTAGTACTCGTGGTTCCCGGTCACGAAGAACGCCCCGTGCCGCGACTCGATCCCACCCAGCGGCGCCGCGAACCGGCCCAACTCGGCCACACTGCCGTCGACCAGGTCGCCCACCACGCACACCAGGTCCGCGTTCACCGAATTGATCACCCGGGTGATGCGCCGTGCGTGCTCCACCCCGGTGAGCGGCCCGATGTGGATGTCGGAGACCACGGCCAACCGTGTCCCGTCCATGGACCGTGGCAACTTGGCGATCGGCAGCTGGACACGGTCGATCCGCGGTCCCCCGGTCGCGGTCTTCACGCCGTAACCGGTGATGCTCGCCGCGGTGAGCCCGGCGAAGATCGCCGTCCCCCGGGCCAGCAGCAACCGCCGGTCCATTCCAGGCCCCTGGCCCGCGCCCCCGTCCGCCGCCTCCCCGTTCCCGCCACCACCGAGACCGGTCCGCGCGTCGGTGGCACCGTTCTCACCGAGAGCGCCGTTGTCACCGGTGCCACCGCTCTCTGCGACGGCACCGCTCTCTGCGGCGGCACCGCTCTCTGCGACGGCACCGTTCGCTGCGACGGTGCCGCTCTCTGCGACGGTGCTGCTCTCGGGGACGGCGCCGGCCGCGTCGACCGTGTCAAAGGCCGCCGCCCCGCCGCCGTTCAGCGCCGGCTCACCGCCGCCGTGCCCGCTTGCCCGGCCACTCAGCGCGGGTTCGCCGCGATGTTCGCTTGCCGTCGGCGCGCTGGCGTGACCGCTTGTTGCGCCGCTTAGTGCGGGTTCACCGTGGTGTTCGCCGGGCGTTTGCGTGTTGGCGTGTCCGTTCGTTGCGCCGCTCAGGGCTGGCTCGCCGCGGTGTTCGCCGGTTGTCGGCGTGCTCCCGTTTCCTCTGGTCGCGCTACTGAGGGCTGGCTCGCCGGTGGGACGGGGTCCGGCTGTCGAACTGCCTGAAGGGGCCGCGGCGGTGGTCCGAGCGAAGTGGGACGCACGGTCGCTGCCATCTGCGGAGGGACGCGCCCACAACCGCAGCGCCACCAACCGTGGGATCTCCAGCACGAGCAACGTGATGAGCAGGTAGAACATCACGGCGATCCACAGATAGCCGGGCCAGGCCAACCACTTGAGGTAGCCGGCCCGCACCCCGCCCATCGTCACCGGGAACAGCACGAAGAGCGCCACCGCCAGAACCGTCCCCACCCGCCGGGCCGGGCCGGGCCGCAGTGGATCACGGACCAGCCTCTTCCACAGGTAGAAGTGGATCAAACCGACGATCAGCAGGACCATCGCGATGAACAGCACCAACTCGAACCCTCCCCAGCCGGCCCGCACCCGCGACCGTGCCCTCCAGCTTGCCCGACCCAGTTTCCCCGACTAGCCCGAGCCCCTGGAGCCGCGAACGATCGAGGTTTTCACCGGCGCCTCAGCGGTCGCCGGCCGGGCCGAACCGTCCCACCTCCCGAACACCGCGACAGCGGCCGATGCGAAGCGCATCACCCTCATGCCGGCTCCGAACCTGGCCACCGGCCGGTCAGGTAGCGGGCCAGCAGGGCGGCATGCGACAGCGGGCTGCTGGTGTCGGACGGGTCGCCGTTGGTCGTGTAGTCGAGCAGCACGATGCCGCCCACGGCCAGACCACGCAGCCGGTCGACGAGATCCGGGACCCGGTGCTCGAGCACCCACCGATAGGTCGGCAGGTAGATCCGTTGCCGGGCGGTCGGATAGTCCAGCAACTCCTGACCGGTCAGCCCGGCACGATGGCCACGAACCGGCCCGTAGCGGCGCACGGTCCATTTGATCCCGGTCATCGAGGTGACGGCCAGCTTCCCCGGATCGACATCCGCGCTGTCGAACACCTTCAGCGCCTGCCAGATCCCCTCGACCGAGGCCCCGACCACCCCCGATGTGAGCGGCACCGGAATCCCGCCGTGTGGGTAGAACGGGCTCAGCCGCACCCACGGCTCCGGCCCGCGCGATGTCACGTCGACAACGGTGGCCCCGGGGAAAGCAGCCCGCACCGACTCCAGCCGCCGTCGTCGACTAGCGACCTCAACCCGCATCTCAGCCTCCCCGTCAGCCACACCCAACATGCTGCCCCAGGGGTACGACAAAACCCGCCGACCAGCGCAGTCACCGACCTGACCCGCAGCGACCTTGAACGTTCGACCACCGAAGACGGTGGCAAAACGTCCAAGATCGCCCCAAAAGGCGCGTCGGTCGCCCGGCGGGAGGCGGTGAGAAGGCGCGTCAGCCGCTTGCGGGCGGTGGCGAGCAAGTGCGCGTCAAGGCTTGCGGAAGGTGGTGGCAAGGCACGTCGGTCGTCCGCGAACGGCCGCGAGAAGGTGCGTCGGTCGCCTGCGGGCGGTGGCGAGGAGTGGCGTCGGCCGCTTGTGGGAGGCGCCGGCCAGGGGAGTCGCTTGCGGCGGTGGCGAGAAGGTGCGTCAGTGGACTGCGGAAGGTGGAGGCCGCGGCCCGTCAGCAGTTGCGAGCAAGTGCGTCAGCGGACCGCGGGAGGTGGGGCGAGGCCCGTCAGCGGCTGCGAGCAAGTGCGTCAGTGGACTGCGGAAGGTGGAGGCCGCGGCCCGTCAGCGGCTGCGAGCAAGTGCGTCAGCGGACCGCGGGAGGTGGGGCGAGACCCGTCGGGAGTTGGCGAACGGTCGCGAGAAGGTGCGTCAGCCGCCCGCGAATGGCGGGAGGATGTCGACGGTGACGCCCTCGGGCAGCGCGGCCGAGCGGTCGTGACAGCTGAGGCCGTCCACCAGGAAGCTGGCCGCCTTCAGGACCAGGGCCAGCCTCTCACCATGCCGGTCGACCAGAAGCTGGATCAGTTCATCCAGATCTGCGGCCGAGACCGACTCGCTGGACGTGCCGTTGGCGGCCGCGCGGGCGCCGGCGAAGTAGCGGACCGTGAGCACCGGTTCAGCCTCCGATCGCGGACATGGGACGGGCGGGCTGGAGGAAGGACGGGTCGTCGATGCCGTGCCCGGCGCGTTTGCCCCACATGGCGGTTCGCCAGGCCGTACCGATCTCCTCGTCGGAGGCCCCGCCCCGCAGAAGGCCGCGCAGGTCGCTCTCCTCGGTGGCGAACAGGCAGTTGCGGACCTGGCCGTCGGCGGTGAGGCGGGTCCGGTCGCAGTCGCCGCAGAACGGGCGGGTCACGCTGGCGATCACGCCGACCCGGGCCGGTTCACCGGCGGCGTCGACGTGGCCGGGGACCAGCCAGGTCTCGGCCGGCGCCGTTCCACGTGAAACATTGTCAGGCTGGAGATCGAAGGGCTCGAGAGCAGCGAGGATCTCCTCGGCGGTGACCATCTCGTGCCGGTCCCACTGATGCTGGGCGTCGAGCGGCATCTGCTCGATGAAGCGCAACTGATAGCCGTGATCGAGGGCGAACCGCAGCAGCGCCGGAGCCTCGTCCTCGTTGACCCCGCGCATCAGCACCGTATTGATCTTCACCGGAGTGAGCCCGGCATCGGCCGCCGCCCGCAGGCCCGCCAGCACGTCGGCGTGCCGGTCGCGCAGGGTGAGCTTGTTGAACCGGGCCGGGTCGAGCGTGTCCAGCGAGACGTTCACCCGATCGAGGCCGGCGTCACGCAGCGCGACGGCGGTCCGGTCCAGGCCGATCCCGTTCGTGGTGACCGAGAGTCGGGGGCGCGGGTCGAGCCGCGCCGTCTCCGCCACGATGTCCACCAGGCCGCGCCGGATCAGCGGCTCGCCGCCGGTGAACCGCACCTCGGTGACGCCGAGGCGCTCGACCGCGATCCGGACGAGCCGCTTCACCTCGTCGTCGGAGAGTTGCTGCTGCTGCGGCATCCAGGCGAGGCCCTCCGCCGGCATGCAATACGTGCAGCGCAGGTTGCACCGGTCGGTCAGCGAGACGCGCAGATCGGTCGCGACGCGGCCGAACCGGTCGACGAGCCCGGTCACGGTCGCCACCGGGCCGGCTCGGCTGATCTCCTGGAGATGCGCACCTGTCGAATTTAGCCGCTCGACACCCATCCTGCCGCTAGCCATATCGCCCTATGGGCAAGGTGCCTCTCCGTTCCGGGTCTTTCGCCCGATGGATCAACGCAGCGAAGCGCTCAGGAGCGCAGTACGGCCGTGGCGGCGGCCCGCACCGCGGATCGGTACCCGCCACCGAAGGCCGCGGTGTGCACCAGCAGCAGGTGCAGTTGATGCAGCGGCACCCGGGCCTGCCAGCCGTCGGCCAGTGGCCACTCCTCCCGGTAGGCGGCCACGATGACGTCCAGGTACGGCACCCCACCGAACAGGGACAGTGTCGCCAGGTCGGTCTCCCGGTGGCCGCCGTGCGCCGCCGGGTCGACGAGCCAGGCACGGCCGTCGGCGGCCCACAGCAGGTTGCCCGGCCACAGGTCACCGTGGATTCGTGCGGGCGGTTCGCTCACCCCGTACCCCTCGAGGGTTTTGATGATCTGCTCGATGAGGGTGACGTCGGTCTCGGAGAGGGCGCCGCGATCGGCCGAGGTCTTGAGGTAGGGAAGCAGGCGCCGGCTCGCGAACCAGGAGGCCCATGTGCCGGTGTCGAGGGTGTTGTCCAGCGGCAGTGGGCCGATCCAGCCGGGCCAGGCGGCGCCGAAGGCGTCGGCGCCGCTGCGATGCAGGCGGGCGAGCGAGCGGCCGAACGTCTCCGCCGCCGGCCGGGTGGGCTCGCCGGGCTGGACCCACTCGGTGGCGAGCAGGTCGGGCAGGGCGACCAGGACCTCCGGCACCGGAACCGTCTCCGAGGAGCGCAGCCAGGCCAGTCCGGCCGCCTCCGCCGCGAACATGCCGTCGGGCGCCGGACCGGACGGCCAGGACTTCGCGAACAGGGACGTTCCGTCGTCGAGGGTGAGACGGGAGACACCTTGAGCGACCGGTGTCTCACGGATCCTCTGGTGGGTCAGAAATGTCGGGAGGTGCTCAGGGTGCGCGCGCAGATACGCCAGGTCCACCCGGCTATCTTGCGCTTCTGGTGACGTAAGTCTCCATTCGGAGGCAAGATGACGTCATGACCCCTGTCGTCGTGCGCTCGTACCGTCCGAGTGACCACTCCACTGGCAGGCGCCTGTGGACCGAGCTCACCAGACAGCACAACGAGATGTACGGCGAACACCGCGACGACGGCGGCGCCGGCTTCGAGGAGTACCTGACCAGGCTCGACCTCTCCGGACTGTGGGTGGCCGACCACGCCGACGACGGGGTGATCGGGATGGTGGGGCTGATCATGCGGGGCCGGGCCGGTGAGGTCGACCCGGTCGTCGTGACGATCACCCACCGGCACAAGGGGGTGGGCCGCCGCCTGCTGCAACACGTCGCGGGCGAGGCCAAGCGCCGCAGCATGACCGCCCTCACCATCTCGCCCGAGTCCCGCAACGTGGAGGCGATCCGCAGTCTGCACGCGGCCGGCTACGACGTGGTCTCGTCGATCGAGTTGACCATGGACCTGGACCGGCACACCCACCCCTGGCAGCAGGAGGGTCTGCAACTGCACGAATTGCCGTTCCGCTCCTAGCTGGGCTTTCACGATCGGCGCCTGTGGACAGGCCGGCGTGTCGTCCACAGGGCATCCCACCGGCCGCCGAATGCGAGCACGCTGCCGGGCATGACACCCGACTGCTCGCTCGTCCTGCGTACCCCCTCCGATCTCCTCGCGGCACTGCCGTTCCTGCTCGGCTACCACCCGCGCGACGACCTCGCCCTGGTCGGCCTGCGCGGCCGTGAGCTCGACTTCGGCGCGTGCCTCGACCTGCCGCCGCCGGATCGGTGCGCGGAGACCGCCCGGCAGGTGGCCGCGGCGGTGTCCCGGCAGCGCCCCGACGCGATGGTGATCGTCGGCTACGGGCCGCCCCGGCGGGTCACCCCGGTCGTGCTGTCCGTCGCCGAGGCGCTGCGGGCCGCCGGCGTCCGGATCGACGACGTGCTCCGGGTCGACGACGGCCGCTGGTGGTCGTACCTGTGCGAGGACCCGGGCTGCTGCCCGCCGCAGGGGTCGCCCTGCCCGCCGCCGGACAGCGTGATCGCGGCCTCGGCCACCTACCTCGGCCAGGTCGCCCTGCCCAGCCGGGAGCACCTGGTGGCCCAGGTCGCGGCGGTGCGCGGGCCGGCCCGCAAGGCCATGGCGGCGGCCACCGAACGGGCCCGGATCCGTTTTCCCGAGCTGCTCGACGACGTCCGGCGGATCCGGCGGGCCGGCCGTCTGGCGGTCCGGGACGCCGAGAAGCGGTACCGGTCCGGCGCCGCCCTGACCGACGACGAGGTCGCCTGGCTGGGGTCGCTGCTGGTGGACCGCGGTGTGGAGGACTACGCGCTCGACCGGACCGGCCCTCAGGAGTGGCGGGTCCGGCTCTGGACCGACGTGGTGCGCCGGGTCGAGACGGCGTTCGTGGCGACTCCGGCCTGCCTGCTCGGGTTCGCCGCCTGGCGGCTGGGCCGGGGCGCGCTGGCCCGGGTGGCGGTGGACCGGGCCCTCAGCGCGGAGCCCGGCCACCAGCTGGCCCGGATGCTGTTCGAGATCCTGACCTGCGGAGTCCCTCCGGTCCTGGTGAACCGTCGTGGCGACTGACCGGTCAGGTCAGAACGTGACGCGATGCGCACCCGTGTAGACGTTCATCCGCGGTTCGCGGAGGAAACCGACAAGTGTCATCCCGGCTTCCTCGGCCAGCTCCGCGGCGAGCGTGCTCGGCGCCGACACCGCGGCCAGCATCGGCAGCCCGGCCGTCCACGCCTTCTGGGTGAGCTCGAAACTGGCCCGCCCGGACACCAGCAGCAGATGCCCGGTCAACGGCAGCCGGCCCTCCCGCAACGCCCACCCGAGCACCTTGTCCACCGCGTTGTGCCTGCCCACGTCCTCACGCAGCACCACCAGATCGCCCGCGGCGGTGAAGAGCCCGGCGGCGTGCAGGCCGCCGGTGCGGTCGAAGGTGCGCTGGGCGGCGCGCAACTTCTCCGGCAGGCCGGCGAGCAACCGGGCCGGGATCCGCATCGGGTCGGCGGCCACGTCGAAGTGCGACCGTACGCGTACCGCGTCGATGCTGGCCTTGCCGCAGACCCCGCAGGAACTGGTCGTGTAGAAGTTGCGGCTCGGATCGGTGACCGGCGGCGGCACGCTCGGATCGAGCACGACGTCCACCACGTTGTAGGTGTTCGGCGTGTCTGTGCCGGCGCACAACTGGGCGGTCGTCACATCCCCGGCCCGGCTGATCACGCCCTCGCTGAGCAGGAAGCCCATCGCCAGGTCGATGTCGTGGCCGGGGGTGCGCATGGTCACCGCGAGCGGCTTCTTGCGAACCCGGATCTCCAGCGGCTCCTCGGCCGTCAGGTGGTCCTGGCGGCGGCGGGCGGCCGGCGACACGCTGACATCGATGGTGACCACCGTGCGACGGGTCGTGCTCCTGGCCATAGCGGGAGCTTACGGGGTCCCCGGAAGGCGTCGAACCGAGCGCGTGGTCACGTCCGGCACGTGGTCGGGATACGGTACTCACGTGGGGGGATTCGCGGCGGTGGTCTTGGCCGGTGGTGCGGCACGGCGGATGGGCGGTGCCGACAAACCGGCCCTCGCGGTCGCCGGCCAGTCGATGCTCACCCGGGTGCTGGCGGCGGTGCACGACGCCGACCCCCGTGTCGTGGTGGGCCGGATAGCGCCGGACTTTCCGGTTCCGGTGCACGTCACCCGGGAGGAACCGCCCGGTGGCGGACCGGTCGCGGCGGCCGCGGCGGGGCTCGCCCTGGTGCCGGAGCAGGTCACGTACACCGCCCTGCTCGCCGCCGATCTGCCCCTTCTGACCGGCGAGGCGGTCGACGTGCTGCGGCTGACCCTGGAGTCGGCGCCGATGGAGGGCGCGGTCTACCGGGACACCGACGGGCATCTGCAACTGCTGTGCGGGGTCTGGCGTACGGCCGGTCTGCGCGCCGCCCTCGACCGGGTGGCCGAGGCCCGGGGCGGTCTGCACGGCGCCCCGGTCCGGGCGCTGCTCGATCACTCCCGCGTCGCCGAGGTGTCCTGGCGCCGGCCCGGCCCGCCCCCGTGGTTCGATTGCGACACCGACGACGATCTGCGCACCGCGGAGGAATGGGCCCAATGAGCGAACTCGACCAGTGGGTGACCGAGGTGGCCGCTGAGCTCGGGCTCGGTGACGTCGAGGTGCCGACCAGGGAGGTGCTCGACGTGGCCCGGGATGTCGCGCACAACGTCCTGCGGCCGGGGGCGCCGGTCTCGGCGTACCTGCTGGGGCTCGCCGTGGCCGGGGGCGCCGACCCGGCCGACGCCGCTCAGCGGATCAGCGCGCTGGCGTTGCGCCGCGCCTCCCCGGGAGAGTAGAGGCGGTCCACCCTGGACCCGTATCGCTCGATAGGGTGACGGGAACGGAGGTGCGATCATGACGGCAGAAGGCGCCGCGGGCGAGGCGTACGAAGGCGGTTTGCTCGACGAGCCGACCACGGCCGACCTGAAGGCGAAGGTCACCCAGGCGTGGCGGGAGTTCGCCGCCGCGCTGGCCGGGCTGCTGCCGACCCTGGAGCCGGGCGCGCACATCGACCTGACGCTCGACCCCACCGCCTCGGGCACCGGCACGGCCGTCTATTCGGTCAGCATCCGGGTGCTGCCGGAGGGCGTCATCGAGGCGCTCGCGGTCGGCAACGCGGCGCTGCCGCAGGAGTTCCGGATGGATCGCGCCGCCGTCGCCGACCTGGTCGCGCTCGGCTGGTCGCCGCCGGGCGTGCTGCCGGGCTCGGGCGAGTCGTTCGGGCTGCGCTCGTCGCAGGACCGGGCCGCCCAGGTCGCCACCGTCGTCACCCGCACCCTGCGGGACGTGCACGGCGCCCCGCACCCGGCCTTCCTGGTCTACCTGGTGCACGACGAGGACGACGAGCCGATCGAGTCCACACCGCTCGGCACCGCCCGTCACGAGCCCAGCATCGAGGCCGGGCTGAGCGTGGACGACGACGACGAGGCTCTCGACGCCGTCCTGGCCGAGGTGGCCGGTGACGTGGTGCCGCTGGAGGAGCGGGTCCGCACGGTCGTGGCCACCATGTCGAAGACCACCGTCGACCAGCTCCAGGTCGACGCCGACGGTGACATCGGCATCCGGGCCGGCTCGGCGATGGTCTTCGTACGGGTCCGGGACAACCCGCCCCTGGTCGACGTCTTCTCCCCGATCCTCACCGAGGTCGAGCCGACCGAGCAGCTCTACGTGAAGCTGTCCGAGCTCACCAACCGGATGCCGATCGGCCGCCTCTACTGCGCGCAGGACACCGTCTGGGCGTCGATCCCGGTGTTCGGCCGCAACTTCCAGGCGATCCACCTCATGCTGGCGGTGCAGGTGATGACCGGTCTCGCCGACGAGCTGGACGACCGGCTGCACGGCGAGTTCGGCGGCAAGCGGTTCTTCGGTGAGGGTGACAAGCCGGCGGCGGGCAAGTCCGACGACGAGCACCGCCCCGGCATGTACCTATAGCGGAACCGCGGTCGGCGTCTCCACCAGCCGCGACAGCACCACCATGCTCCGGGTCGAGGTCACGAACGGCTCGGCCCGGAGTCGCTCCAGCGCCTGTTCGAGGTGCCCGATGTCGGCGGCGCGCAGGTGCACCAGCGCGTCCGCCTGCCCGGAGACGGTGTAGGCGCCGACCACCTCGGGATGCCTGCGGGTGGCCACGGTGATCTGCGCCGGTGTGGTGCGCCCGGTGCAGAACAGCTCGACGAACGCCTCGGTGGTCCAGCCCACGGCGGCGGGTTCGATGACGGCGGTGAATCCCTTGATGACTCCGTCGGCGCGCAGTCGATCGACGCGCCTCTTCACCGCGGGTGCCGACAACGACACCTTTGCGCCGATCTCAGCGTACGAAGAGCGGGCGTCCGCGATGAGGAGCGCAATGATTCGCTGGTCGACGGCGTCCATCTGCAACGATTCGCCTCCGAGAAGCAAGATTCATGGCTGTTTGCTGCAACTTAGCCTACCTACCCTTTAACCTCATGAGCTACACGGAGCGCTTGCCGCGAAACAGGACATACCTCATGTGTCCCCCCGAGCATTTCACGGTCGAGTACGCCATCAACCCCTGGATGGACACCACCGTCGCGGTCGACAGCCGTCTCGCCGTCAAGCAGTGGGACCAGCTCCGTACCACCCTCGCCGACCTGGGCCACGTCGTGCACGTGCTCGACCCGGAGCCCGGCCTGCCGGACATGGTCTTCTCCGCCAACGGCGCCTTCTCCGTCGACGGGACCGTCTACGGCGCCCGCTTCCTGTACCCCCAGCGGTCCGCCGAGGCCGCCGCCCACCAGGCGTTCTACCTGGCGAACGAGGGCTGGAACTTCATCTCCCCGGAGCACGTCAACGAGGGCGAGGGCGACTTCGCGTACCTGCCCGCGGCGTACGGCGGCATCGTCCTGGCCGGCTACGGCTTCCGCACCGACCCGGCCGCGCACGCCGAGGCGCAGGAGGTCCTGGGCCGCCCGGTGATCTCGCTGAAGCTGGTCGACCCGGCGTTCTACCACCTGGACACCGCGCTCGCCGCCCTCGACGACCGGCACGTCACCTACTACCCCGGCGCCTTCTCTGAGGCGTCCCAGCAGGTGCTGCGCCAGCTCTTCCCGGACGCCGTCATCGCCGACCGTGCCGACGCCGAGGCGTTCGGCCTCAACCTGGTCAGCGACGGGCGGCACGTGATTCTCAACACGGAGGCCGTCGCGATGGGCCACAAGGTCCGCGAAGCCGGTTACCTCCCCGTTCACGTGGATCTCTCCGAGCTCAAGCGCGGCGGCGGCAGCATCAAGTGCGCGGTAGCCGAACTGCGCCCCTGACGATCTCGAACCGGTGAGCGAAGATGGGCGCATGACCGACGACACCCGTACCACTGAGCACAAGGAAGACGGCTCCGTCATCGTCGTGGGCCCGGACGGCCGCCCGATGGGTACGGTCGAGCCCGACGGCTCGCTCACGCCCGAGGAACCCGGCAACCTCATCGAGCAGCCCGCCAAGGTCATGCGAATCGGCAGCATGATCAAGCAGCTGCTCGAGGAGGTGCGGGCGGCTCCGCTCGACGAGGCGAGCCGAGGCCGGCTGCGGGAGATCCACCAGAGGTCGATCGCCGAGCTCGAGGACGGTCTCGCCCCCGAGTTGCGCGAGGAGCTGGAGCGCCTGTCCCTGCCGTTCGAGGGCGAGACCCCGCCCAGCGAGGCGGAGCTGCGTATCGCCCAGGCCCAGCTGGTCGGCTGGCTGGAAGGCCTCTTCCACGGCATCCAGGCGGCTCTCGTCGCCCAGCAGATGGCCGCCCGCCTGCAGCTCGAGCAGATGCGCGGTGGTGTCCCGGGCCGCCCGGCCCTGCCGATGGGCGGCCTCATTCCGGGCGCCGCCGCTCCCGGCCAGGAGAACGTGCACGGCCGCACCGGCCAATACCTCTAAAAACCCCTTTATCGTACGGGGCCGCCCGTTCCGTAAAATTCGGACTGTTCCGAATGTTCCGCGCGGCCCCGTGCGACTCCAGACCATGCCGCGCCTTCCGGGCGTGAGTGGGGGCTCACCCTCGCCGGTCCCTGCCCACTCACCCTCCCCGCCGCCCCTCCCCGCCGCGGCTCGCGCCCGCGCGGATCTCCCCGGCTGGCGCCCAGCGCTGCCTCGCACTCCCTGAGACAGCCTTGACGGCCGGCTGGATCTTCGCGGCTGGCTCCCAGCGCTGTCTCGCGCTCCCGGAGACAGCCTTCTTGACGGCCGGCTGGATCTTCGCGGCTGGCTCTCAGGGCTGTCTCAAGTCCCCTCGAAACAGCTCCCACGGCCAGCTGGACCACGGAGCTCAGCCCGTCGGGGGCGGCACAGGCGTGAGGCGGCAGATGATCGCGTGGAGCACCGGAGGCGGCCGACCCCCCGTACCCTTCAGAGGTTGAAAAGAGTGCGCAAATAGCGCGCGACGCCGTCCTCGTCGTTGGTGCCGGTCACCTCGTCGGCGATCGCGCGCAGCGCGGGATGCGCATTGCCCACCGCGACGCCCCGGCCCGCCCAGCTCAGCAGCGGAATGTCGTTGGGCATGTCGCCGAAGGCGACGACCTGGTCGGCGGTGATGCCGTGCCGCTCACAGAGCCAGGCCAGCCCGGCGGCCTTGGTGACGCCGGCCGCGGAGATCTCGACGAGCGCCGACGACGACGACCGGGTCGCCTCGGCCCGGTCGCCCAGGGTGCGGCTGACGAGTTCCAGGAAGTCGTCGGGGTCGGCGGTGGCGGAGCGGGCCAGCAGCTTCACGGCGGGGGCCGCGGTCAGCTCCTCCGGGGAGGCGATCACCCGGACCCGGTCGTCGTGCTCCCACCGGATGGTCCACGTGTCCTCGTGCAGGAAGGCGCGGCCGTCCTCGATCTCGACGGCGAGGGAGACGTCCGGAACCGTGTCGCGCAGGCGTTTCACGACGTCGATCAGCAGCTCGCCGGGCAGCGGATCGGCACGCAGCACCTCGTCGGTGTCCGGGTCGTAGATGACCGCGCCGTTCGCGCAGATCGCGGGCAGCGGCGCCGACAACTGGTCGTAGAGCTGGCGGAGCCAGCGCAACGGGCGGCCGGTGACCAGGACCACCGGGACCGGGATCCGCTCCAGCACCTCCCGGGTGCCGGGGGACAGGCTGCGGTCGCTGGTGATCAGGGTGCCGTCGATGTCGGTGGCGACGAGCCGGAAGTCTGCCATCACCTGGACAATAGCCGGTCCAGATAGTGCGCCACGCCGTCCTCGTCATTGGTGAGGGTCACATCGTCGGCCACCGCCAGCAGTGACGGGTGTGCATTGGCGACCGCCACCCGCCCCCAGCCGGCCCAGGCGAACATCGGCAGGTCGTTGGGCATGTCGCCGAAGACCAGCACATCGGACGGGTCGACCCCGATCGACTCGGCGACCACCGACAGGCCGGTGCCCTTGTCCACCGAGGGCGGACAGATCTCCACGTAGTCGAGGCCGGCCTGGGTGACCGTGGCCAGGGCCGGCGGCACGACCCGGTGGGCGATCGCGAGCAGTTCGTCGACGCCCAGCTCGAACGACCGGGCGAACGCCTTGATCACTTCGCTGTCGAGGCACTCGGCACGTGACCGGGACTCCACGGTCACCGGGAAACGCCAGGTCGGGTCGTAGTCGCCCCAGAGCGGGGCGTCGTCGTGCTCCAACGCCTCGAACATCACCGACAGCGGCCCGGCCACCGACTCCAGCGAGTCGAGCACCCGGCCGAGCGCCGGGCCGGGCAGGCGCGCCTGCCGCAGGTAGCGGGAGTCCTCCAGGTCGAGCACCCAGCCACCCTGGGCGAGCACGAGGAAGTCGGCGACCCGGATGTCGTTGCGGGTGAGGGAGGTGAGGCGGGGGCCGCGGCCGGTGGCGGCGACGATCCGGATGCCGGCGGCGCGGACCCGGTCGAGGATCTCGTGCGTGTAGGCCGAGACGGTGTTGTCACTGCGGACCAGGGTGCCGTCCAGATCCGTGGCGATCAGCTTGGGGAGCCCGGGCTTCATCGGAACCTCCGAGGGTCGGCTGACCCCCGCGGAGGGCGGAAGGAGAACGGTACACCTGATCGGCTACCAGCTGCCATGACATCCGGTAGCCGATCGATGACAAGGTCGTTACCGGGCCGGTTCCAGGACCTCACGGCCGAGGAAGGGCTGCAGCGCCTTCGGCACCCGCACCGAGCCGTCCGGCTGCTGGTGGTTCTCCAGGATCGGGATGAGCCAGCGGGTGGTGGCGAGCGTCCCGTTCAGCGTGGCGGCGATCTGCGGCTTGCCGTCCGCGTCCCGGTATCGGACGTTGAGCCGCCGCGCCTGGAAGGTGGTGCAGTTCGACGTCGAGGTGACCTCGCGGTACCGGCCCTGCGACGGCACCCACGCCTCGCAGTCGTACTTGCGGACCGCGCTCGACCCGAGGTCACCGGCGGCCACGTCGATCACCCGATACGGGATCTCGACCTTGGCCAGCATCTCCTCCTCCATGGCGAGCAGCCGCAGGTGCTCGGCCTCCGCCTCCTCGGGACGGCAGAACGAGAACATCTCCACCTTGTCGAACTGGTGGACCCGCAGGATGCCGCGCACGTCCTTGCCGTGTGAGCCGGCCTCCCGCCGGTAGCACGTCGACCAGCCGGCGAACCGCGACGGCCCGCCGCTCAGGTCGATGATCTCGTTCGAGTGGTACGCCGCGAGCGCCACCTCCGAGGTGCCGACCAGGTAGAGGTCGTCCGCTTCGAGCCGGTAGACCTCGCTGGCGTGCGAGCCGAGGAAGCCGGTGCCCTCCATCGACTCCGGCCGCACCAGGGTGGGCGTGATCGACGGCGTGAAACCGTGCTCGACCGCCTGCTGGATGGCCAGTTGCAGCATCCCGAGCTGGAGCAGGGCGCCCACACCGGTGAGGAAGTAGAACCGCGACCCGGACACCTTGGCCCCGCGCTCGGTGTCGATGGCCCGCAGCGCCTCACCGATCTCCAGATGGTCCCGCGGTGCGGCGATCTGCGGCTTGTCGCCGACCTCGCGCAGCACGACGAAGTCGTCCTCGCCGCCGGGCGGGGCGCCTACGGTCACGTTCGGCACGGCGAGGTGAGCGCGGCGCAGTGCCTGGTCGGCCTCGCCGGCGGCGGCTTCGGCCGCCTTCACCTCAACGGCCAATTCCTTGGTACGCGCGAGCAGCGCGGCCCGCTCGTCCCCGGAAGCCTTGGCGACCTCCTTGCCGATGGACTTCTGCTCCGCCCGGACCGTCTCGAACCGCTGTGTGGCGGCCCGGCGCTCCTCGTCGGCACGCAGCAGGTCGTCCACGAGCTCGGTGGACTCTCCGCGCAGCCGCTGGCTGGCGCGGATCAGGTCGGGGTCGTCACGAAGCAGACGCAGGTCAATCACGGTTGTCGAGCGTACCGGCGTCCCGGCCCGATCATCACCCGGATATCCCCGGGTGTCACGATCGGTGTGGCTGGTCCAGCTCACCGGGCAGCGACGCGAACGGTGCGGTCGGGGCGATGCTCAGGTCGAGGTCGTCCGGGCCGCTCTCCACCGGGGCCGGTTCGGTGATCTCGCGCGGGCGGGGCTCGGGCAGGCGCAGCGCGGCCATCGCCAGGACCACGGCGGCGAACGCGCACCACAGGCCGCGGCCGGGGGCGATCGTCAGGTTCTCGTCGGCCAGGTCGACGAGGAAGTACTTCGGGATGATGAGGCTGGTGTCCCCGATCACCGGAACCAGCGTCACCAGCATCGCGAACAGCAGGCCCCCGGTGGCCAGACCGGCGAGCCGGGCGTAGCGGCGGCCCTCGGCCGGACCGAAAAGGGTCAGCACGACCGTGATCGTCAGCAGGAACAGCCCGATCAGGTAGCCGCCGCCGGCCGCGCCCATGTCGACCAGTTCGGTACGCACGACACGCTGACCGGGCAGGGAGCCGTCGCCGTACGCCAGCCCTTCCAGATCGGTGGTCTGCCACTCGGAGATCAGCGAGCCGAATGCCGCCGCCGCGGCGAGCACCGCGGTCAGAACCGGAAGCCGATGGTCCCTCCCGAGGTCACGGAGGAAGCTTCGCCGCTCGGGGGCGCCGAACGAGATGACCGATTCCTGCGACATGGGATCCATCATGACCCCAGCCCGGTCTGCGAACCAACGAGCCGGATATCGGATAGCGTCGGGGACATGCCTATTCGTTCTTCTTCTGCCCGCTGGGAAGGGAACCTCGTCGAGGGTTCCGGCACTGTCAAGACCGGCAAGGGCGGCCTCCAGGGCGCCTACTCCTTCAAGTCGCGCTTCGAGGAGGGCGAGGGGACCAACCCCGAGGAGTTGATCGCGGCCGCGCACGCCGGCTGCTTCTCGATGGCCTTCTCGAAGGGCCTCGCCGACGCGGGCTTCACGCCCACCTCGGTGGAGACCGTCGCGAAGGTCCACTTGGACAAGACCGACGCCGGGTTCGGCGTCTCCCGCATCGACCTGGAGACGGTCGGCGACGTCCCGGGGATCGACGACGCCAAGTTCCAGGAGCTGGCGCAGGGCGCCAAGGAGAACTGCCCGATCTCGCGCCTGCTCAGCCCGGGCGCGGAGATCAGCCTGGTCGCCAAGCTGTCCTGAGGCACTCCGGCGCGGCCGGGCACCGGTCGCGCCGGAAATCCGGAAACCCGGGCACAATGGGCTCGTGCCGGTCGAGATGAGTCCAGAACGCTTCGAGGAGTTGGTGGGCGAGGCCCTCGATGAGGTCCCCGTCGAGTTGATGTCGTTGATGAACAACGTGGTCTTCCTGGTGGAGGACCTTCCCCCGGGCGGCGGTGACGACCTGCTCGGGGTGTACGAGGGGGTCGCCCTCACCGAACGCGGCTGGGACTACGCCGGTGCGCTGCCCGACCGGATCACCATCTTCCGGCTGCCCACCCTCAAGGTGTGCGACACCGAGGAGGACGTGGTGGACGAGGTCGCGATCACCGTGGTGCACGAGATCGCCCACCACTTCGGCATCGACGACCAGCGGCTTCACGAGCTCGGCTGGGCCTGACCGGCCGGGTCAGCTCCCCGAGCGCAGCCGCTCCAGCCAGGCCGCCGAGTCGGCGAAGTCGTCGTCGGAGAGGCCGGGCGGGGCGGCCACCGGCGCCTCGGGCTGGAGGCGGTGCTTCGGGTAGCTGCCGAGGAAACGGACCTCGGCGCAGATCCGGCGGAGCCCCTGCAGTGCTTCGCCGAGACGCGGCTCGGCCACGTGCCCGGTGCAGTCGAGGAAGAACACGTACGTCCCGAGCTGCTCCCCGGTCGGCCGCGACTCGATCCGGGACAGGTTGATGCCCCGCACCGCCAGCTCGGTCAGCACCGCGAGCAGCGCCCCCACCTGATCGTGGCGGATCGACACGGCCAGGGAGGTGACGTCGTCCCCGGTCGGGGCGGCCGGTGGGCCGGGCCGGGTGAGCAGCGCGAAACGGGTGACCGCCTCGGCCCGGTCGGCGATCTTCTCGGCCAGCACCGTGAGCCCGTTGCGGCCCACCCCGATCGGGGCGCAGATGGCCGCGTCGTACTCCCCGGTGGCGGCGCTGATCGCGGCCGCCGCGTTGGACAGCACGTCGACGACGACCGCGTCCGGCACGTTCGCCTGGAGCCAGTGCCGGCACTGGGCGGACGCCTGCGGGTGCGCGGCGATCGACCGGATCGCGGCGAGCGGCGCCGCCGTCCGCGCTCCGAGCACGAACTCGACCGGCAGCAGCACCTCGCGCGTGATCATCAGCGGGCTGCCGGTGATCAGCTCGTCCAGGGTGACCGGGACCGCCCCGCCGACCGAATTCTCCAGGGGAACGAGTGCCGCGTCCGCCGCGCCGCTGCGCACCGCCTCGAGCGCCTCGGGCACGCTCCGGGCCGGGGTGCGCTCGCCCTGCTCGGCGGCGGGGATGGTGCGCAGAGCGGCCTCGGTGAAGGTGCCCTCCGGGCCGAGGTATGCGAAACGGACAGGCATTCCCGGAAGTCTAATCACTCACCGCAGGCGAGCACCCGGATCCCGGCCGGCGCCTCCGCCTTCACCCGGGGGTTGCACACGTCGGTGCCGGCGGTGACGATCGCGAGGGTCGCGCCCTTGCCGGTGGTGACGACCGACAGCGGCTCGGCGGACTCGGCGCCGACCAGGCCGGCCGTGGCGAAGGCCCACGTGCCCGCGCAGTACGGCCCGTCGGTGACGGTCAGCTCCTTGTCCGGCACCGCCGGGCTCTCCTTGAGCTCGGTGACGATCTGTGCCGCGGTCGGCTCGCCGGTGCACCGGGGCGCGTGTGACCGCGTCGGGCTCGGGCTGGGGGTGGCGGTGGTCGGCACCGTCGTCCGGACCGGAGTCGTGGTGTAGACGGTGGTCGGCGGTGTGTACGTCGGCATCGTCGTCGGCAGGGTGGTCGGCAGGGTGGCCGGGGCCGCGCCGGACGCCGGAGGGGCAGCGCTCAACCGGGGCAGGGAAGGGCTGGTGGGCAGCGCCTCGGGCGGGGCGCCACAGGAGGCGCTCAGCAGCAGCGCTCCCACCACCAGGGGAAGGTGACCTGTGCGGGGGGACACGCGCTCATGGTATGAGCCGAGAGGTCAGCTGGCGATCCGATGACCCGCCGCGGCGAGCGTGTTGATCGCTTCGGTCAGCCGCACGGTCGGGACCAGCAGATAGTCCGTGTCGTACGTCGAGAAGGTCACGATGTTGACCCGGGCCTCGGCCAGCGGCCCGACCAGCGACGCGAGCACCCCGGTCATGGCCAGGTTGAGGTCGGCGACGCGCAGACACCGCCAGGCCGTGTCGGCGACCGCGTTCTCGGGCACCCGGTCGTTCGGGCAGATCACCGAGAGCTCGTCGACGCCCCAGGTCACCGAGATGACGCTCTTGTCGTCCGGACCTGCGGTGAGCGAGGCGGGCAGGGTCGAGCCGGCCGGAAGCCGACACACCGCGTATTCACCCGGTAACAGGTCTAGATCGAGCATGTTGGCAGACTACGTTGCGGATCTGTAACGTCCAATGCCCGCCAAGTGCGTTGAACACCACACCGGCGCGGACAAAAGGGACGTCAGTAGCGTACCGGGGACAGGAAGGTCAGTGTCCCGCCGATCCGGTCACCCGCCTGGAGTGGCGTGGAGACGGCGTCGACGGTGAGCGCGGGCACACCGTCACCCGGCACGACCCGCATGAGGCCCCGGGCCAGCCGTTCACTGCGCAGCGCCAGCAGCGGCGGGATGTTCTCCGCCTCGGGCTCCTCCAGACGGCCACCGCCGGCCGTGAAGTCGATGAGGTGCAGCGCGGCGTTGAGCCGTTGACCGATCGCGTCGGCCGGTTTGCCCAGGCCGAGCAGTTCACTGCCGGACGGCGACACCGCGAGTATCGAGCCGTTGACGTCGATCACCAGGCACGGCTCGGCGGCCACCGCGACCGTCATCGACCAGCGCTCGACGCTGGTGACGAACTCGGCCTCGGACGGTGTGCGGGCCTGGGGTACGAACGCTCCCGAGAGGGAGAGCTCAACATGCGCCACCGGCTCCTCCTCGTTCGTGTGGACGTCGCTGACCGGCGCGGAACGTCGGTCAGCGACGGCGTCGCAGCGAACGTTACCGGCGGCTCAGCCGCTTGTCAGCGGCCGTCTGTCCGTTGCCGTACGAAGAGTAGTCGTGGTTCGGGCGCCAGGGCGCGTTCGACCAGGTGCCCGGGTGCTGGGCGACGGCGGTCAGCTTGGCCGCGGTGGCCGGGGAGATCTTCCCGCCCCCGGCGATCAGGAGGCGGTCGAGCTCCTTGTCGGTGGAGACCAGGCAGTCCTTCGGCAGGCCGTGGACGCTGATCACACCGGAGCCGACGAACGTCAGCACGGCCGTCACCGGGACGTTGAGACCCACGACGGCGGAGATCGCCTTGGCGGCACGGCGCGCGTCACGACGGGCCTCGGCCACATACTCCGGGCGCTTCCCGTTGATCTGGACGACGTCACCGGCGATCAGCACGCGGGAGCGGCCGTGGTCGGCCACCGTGACGGCGTAGACACCGCCGGGTCCGATGGCGAGGAATCCGGCACGCTCGTCGGCCGGGTTCGGTTCGTAGTACGCGTTGGTCAGGTCGGTCCGCGGCCAGTCGACGATGTGCCAGTTCGGCCCGAGGCGGTCGAGGCGGGTGAGAGCGCGTGCTCCGGCGGCCTCGATGCGGCGGGCGCCACGTTCGGCGCGGCGACGGCGGGCCCACTCGGCCGGCGTGGTCATCCGCTGCGTGTCCTCCAGCAGGGACGAGGTCCGGTCGACGGTGGCGAGGGTTTGGGACGACATGGGCAGCGCGGGGCGGGCGGGGAAGACAGTCACTGCAGACCTCCGGCAAAAGGTCAGTCGGGCTCTCTTTTCCAACTACCGTACGTGCTCGTTCCCCTACAGAACAGGGTCACAGGGCGGGAAAGAAAGAGAATGAGTGTGGATGAATGACATATTCACGACAACGTCTTCTTTCGCATGGTGCATCGTCGCACCTTCTCAAGCTATCGCTCCGCCCGGCCGGATGCATGACTGTCCCAAGATCTAGTCAGAACGTCACGGCCCGATCGCGCTCGGTACCGGCTAACGTCGGCCGTGTGTACGTGGACAGTGAAGTCAGTCGCCTCCGTACCGTACTGCTGCACCGGCCAGGATCGGAACTGGCGAGACTGACCCCGCGCAACAACGACTCGTTGCTCTTCGACGGCATCCCCTGGGTGAGCCGTGCCCAGGAGGAGCACGACGCCTTCGCGGAGGCGCTCCGGAGCCGCGGCGTCGAGGTCCTTCATCTGGGTGACCTGATCGCCGAGACGCTGACCCTGCCGGAGGCCCGTGCCGAGCTGACCGCCGGCGTGCTCGCCGACCGCCGCCTCGGCGACGCGCTGCGCGCCACGGTGGCCGACTATCTCGCCGATCTGGAACCCGCGCGGCTGGCCGAGGTGCTGATCGCCGGGCTCGCGCACGAGGAGATCAAGTCCGGTGGAGGCGGTCTGGTCTACGAGATGATGAACCGGCTGGACTTCGTCATCGACCCGCTGCCCAATCTGCTGTTCACCCGCGACTCGTCGGTCTGGATCGGGGACCGGGTGGCGGTCACCAGCCTGGCCATGCCGGCGCGCCGCCGCGAGACCACCCTCACCCACGCCATCTACCGGCATCATCCGCGGTTCGCCGGCACCGAGCTGCTCTTCGACCCCTCGCTGGAACACGTCGAGGGCGGCGACGTGCTGGTCCTGGCGCCGCGGGTGCTGGCCATCGGCGTCGGCGAGCGGACCACCCCGGCCGGCGCCGAACGCCTCGCCCAGCGGGTCATCGCGGCCGGCCTCGCGCACACCGTGCTGGCTGTCCCGATCGCTCAGGAACGCGCCACCATGCATCTGGACACCGTCTGCACCATGGTGGACGTCGACGCCGTCGTGATGTACCCCAACATCGCACACACCCTGGAGGCCTGGACCGTCACCGAGCTGAAGGTCGCTCCGCCCCGGCCGTTCCTGGAGGCCGCCGCCGAGGCGATGGGCATCGACCGGCTCCGGGTGATCGATACCGGTCTCGACCCGGTCACCGCCGAACGCGAACAGTGGGACGACGGCAACAACACCCTGGCCATCGCGCCGCGGCTCTGCGTCGCCTACGAACGCAACGTCGAAACCAACGCCCAGCTCGAACGCGCCGGCATCGAGGTGGTCCGGATCAGCGGCAGCGAACTCGGCTCCGGCCGAGGCGGCCCGAGATGCATGAGCTGCCCCATCGAACGAGACCCGCTCTAAAGATCAGAACCAGACTGTCGACCGGCGCAAGCCGCCGCCTGCCGATATCCACCCACGCAGCCCTGCGGTGAAGAGGGCAACCAGAGTCGCAGTGCGCCCGCTCGTGTCGAGGGCCCCGAAATCGGCTAGCGAAGCGTGGTCGATTTCGGCGCCCTCGACACGAGCTCAAGGGGCGCACTGCAGCCGAGCGGAGCGAGGCAATTCAACGCAGCGTCAGCTGGCGGCCGATCAGGCCCTGTTTGGCGCGGCGAGCCGCGGCGTCCAGGGGGCCGTCGACGGAGAGGGTGTCGGCGTACCGCTTGGCGAAGTCGGCCAGCGCCGCCTCGAAGTCGGCGCCCTCCGGCTCGCCCGGGAGGTCCCACACCGGAACCAGCAGGCCGTGCGCCCGGAACATGCCGGCGAACTTGGTGTCCTCGCCGAGCAGCAGCTCCCCGGCGGCGGACAGCCGGGCCAGGGTGTCCAGCGCCCGGTCCTCCGGCTCGCTCAGCACCCAGCGGATGTGGCTCTTGTCCGGCGCCACGCGGCACCAGTAGGCGGCCTTGGCCGCGGCCATCCGCACGGTCGGGTAGATCGAGGCGTTGGCCCGCTCCAGCGACGCCTTCACGGTGGCGTCCTGCATCTGGTCGGCGTCCAGCCAGTACTCGAAACCGTCGTGCATGGTGATCTCGAGCGACCCGTCGACGAGCAGATCCTGCAGGCGCAGGCCCTCGCCGGGCAGGGCCGGCACGGAGACCGTGTTGCCCGGCTCGGTGGACAGCGCGTTCAGGACGGCGACGGCCAGGTCGCGGGAGACGTCACCGGACTGGACGTGCCGTTGCAGACCGATCAGGACCTTGCCGTCCCGGCGGGACATGGCCGGCCACGCCATCGGCAGCACGGTGGAGAGGGTCACCGAGCGGTCGCCGTACTCCTCGACGATCTCCGGTTTCAGGGTCAGCGGTGCGGAGGCGGCCGGGACCAGCTCACGCAGGGCGACCCATTCCGGCTCGTCGGCCAGGCCCTCGAAGGGCCGGGCGACGAAGATGTCGCGCACCTTCGTCTTCGGTGCGGTTTCGCGGGACTTGCGACGCTTGCTCACGGGGAACCAGCGTAAGCGCCCCTCCCGCGAACCGGTGACGTGGGCCACCCCGGTGTGTCGCTGAAAAGTGTCACGCCCGGGGCAGGCGTACCTCGGCCACCGTGCCGCCGCCCTCCCGCGGGCGCAGCGAGACCCAGCCGTTCTGCCGTTCCACCAGCCGCCGGACCAGGTAGAGGCCGAGTCCCGCGCCCGGCCGGTGCGGCCCCGGGTCTGCCTGCCAGTACCGGTCGAAGGCGTGTTCGACGTGCTCCGGCGCGATCCCGGCGCCCCGGTCGGCGACCCGGAACCGCAGCGTGTCGTCGTCGGCTCCGGCGCACACCTCCACCGTGCCGTCCGGATCCGAATACTTCTCGGCGTTGGTGGCCAGCTCGGTGAGGATGGTCGCGATCGAGTCCCGGTTCCCGTACGCCTTCGGCAGATCCGTCGGCAGATGCCCCAGCAGCAGCCGCTGCCGCAGGTCGGCGGGCAACTCGCCGGCCGCCTCACGAAGCGCCTCCACCAGGTCGAACGGGCCGGCCGGGGAGGCGCCCACCGAGCCGTCCTCCTCGCTGGCGGCGGAGAGCAGCCGGTCCACGAGCCGGGCCAGCTCACCGGCGCGCGCCCCGATCACCCGGACCGCCTCGCGCCGCCCCGGCTCGCCCAGGGTCTCCCAGTGGTTGGTGAGCGTGTCCGCGTACCCCTTGATCACGGTGACCGGGGTGCGCAGTTCGTGGCTGGTGACCGCGACCCAGAGGTCGCGGTCCGCGTCCCGGCGCACCTCCTCGGGGGCCGGAGCGCCGTGTGCCGGCAGGCCGGAGCCCTTCCGGTAGAGGCGGCTGATCAGGCCGGCCAGCAGCTCCAGCACGTCCCGGTGCTCGGGGCCGGGCTCGCCGTCGAGGTAGACGTGCAGGGAGCCGACCGGTGTCTCCCGGCCGGGGCAGCGGGCGCCGAGCATCGACCGCGGGTCGCCGCGCTCGATCAGGTGAAGGAGTTCGCCGTCGAGCCGCTGGTCGCCCGGATGGGTCACCCGGCGGCCCACGACGGCGGCCCACACCCCGGTGGCCGCGATGATCCGGCCGTGGTCGTCGGCGGACTCGGCGAAGGCGGCGCCGCGGGCGCCCAGTGTCTCCCCGGCGAGCCGGACCAGCTGCTGCAACACGGACAGACCGGCGTCGCCGGATTCGACACGGCCGAGGACCGCGAGCTGACCCCGGGTCAGCGCCGTGTAGTCGGGACGGTCCGGCATGCCTGCGAGTTTGCCTCGCTCGGCGGCTTTTGGGCAGATGAACCTAAGCGAACCCTGCGGTTGAGCGGCATCTGGTGGTGCACGTCACATCCGGGCGAGGTGGTCCAACACGAACCGGGGACGGTCGGTGATCACGCCATCCACGCGGTGCTCCAGGACCAACTCGAGATCGGCCGGCTCGTTGACCGTCCAGACGTACGCCTGATGTCCCGCCGCCTTGATCGCCGGCAGCAGGGTGGGCCGTGCCCGAACCAGGTCGACACCGGGCCCGGCGGTCTGCGCGCCGAACGGCAGACGGCCGCGACCGACCCCCGGCGGCACCAGTTCCAGTAGATAGACGGTGGGCAGGGCGGGCGCCTGCGCACGGATGCGGCGCAGCGCGAGCGCCGCGAACGACATCACCGTCACCTGCACGTCGGCGTCCGGCTTCGGCTCGGCCAGACCGTGGTGACGCAGCATCCGCACGAGCCGGCGCTCGACCTCCGCGCCGTACCGGGAAGGGTGTTTGGTCTCGATCAGAAGCCGGACCCGCCGCCCGCTGGAGTGGACCGCGTCGAGCAACCGCTCGAGGGTCAGCAGCCGGGTCAGGTCGGGCAGCTCGGCGTCGGCCGGGTAGCCGGGATGCCAGGAGCCGAAGTTCAGCGCGTCCAGCTCGGCCAGGGTCTTCGAGCTGACCCGGCCCCGGCCGTTGCTGGTCCGGTCGAGCCGGCTGTCGTGCACGCAGACCAGGTGACCGTCCCGGGTGAGGCGGACATCGCACTCCAGGCCGTCGGCACCCTCGTCCAGAGCGCGCAGATAGGCCCCGAGCGTGTGCTCGGGCAGCGCGTCGGCGCCCCCTCGATGTGCGAAGACGAGGGGACGGTACCCGGTCACAGGACGCGGGCCGGCTGCCCGTCCTCGCTCACCATGTCCTTGCCGAGGGCGGCCCACGTCTGCATGCCGCCGTCGAGGTTGCGCACGTTGTCCCAGCCGTTGTTCATCAGGTAGGCCACGACTTGCCCGGAGCGTCCACCGGCCCGGCAGACCACCACGACCTCGCCGTCGGACGGCACCTCGGCCATCCGGGCGGGCACCTCCATCATCGGCAGGTGGTGTGCGCCGGGCGCATGGCCGGCCGTCCACTCGTCCGGCTCGCGAACGTCGAGCAGGTAGGCGCCGGGAGCGACTTGATCAGCGGTGACGCTGGGAACCTGAGGTCCGAACACGGGTGACAGCCTAGCCCCGGGGTCATTTCTCGTTGGCGATGACGTCCGGATGGTCGAGCACGAACTCGGCGAGGGTGTCGTTCTTGACCGCCTGGAACATCTTCAGGCTGGTCTCGTTGAAGACCTCCCGCCCGCTGCTGTTGCCGGAGAAGGTGCCGTCGTTGGTACGCAGCAGCACCAGGTCGTTGGCCGCGACGTTCTTCAGCCCGAGGACGAAGTCGGTGAGCTCGATCTGGCCGGTGTCCAGGGTGAACGCCTTGCCGGCCGCCTTGATCAGTGAGTTGATCCGCAGCGGGTTGCTCAGGACCCCGCCCTCCGAGGCCTTCTTGGCGATCGCCTTGATCAGCTGCTGCTGGTGCCGCTGCCGGTCGTAGTCGCCGTTCTTCAGCCCGTACCGCTGGCGGGCGTAGTCGAGCGCCTCCCAGCCCGCCATCTCCCGGCAGCCGACCTTGTGCACGACCGGCTTGCCGGACTCGCCGGCCTCCCGGGCCTCGGCCAGGTACATCGGCTTGCCGTCGACCAGGACCATGTGTTTCGAGGTGACCTGCTGGTCGACGCACATCTCCACGCCGCCGAGCTCGTCGATCACGCTCTTGAAGCCGCCGAAGTTGATGATCGAGGCGCCGTCGAAGCTGATCCCGGTCATGTTCTTCAGCGTCTTGGCCAGCAGCTGTGAGCCGCCGGCCATCCCGGCGCCGTTCTGCGCGCCCCAGTAGAACGCCTCGGTGGCCTTGACCGTGCCGCCCTCGTACCGGCTCCGGGCGAACGCCGGGACCTCGACCTCGGTGTCCCGGGGGACCGAGATGAGGTACGCCTGATCGTGGGTGGCCGGGATGTGCAGGATGATGATCGTGTCGGAGTGCAGGGCGTCGTCGGCCCAGCGCTCCCGGGCGTCGACGCCCATCAGGAGCATGTCGATGGGGCCCTCGATGGTCGACCCGCCGCCCTCCTCGAGGGTCTTCGCCGCGTCACCGGTGAGGTCGTCGACCGCGATCGACGAGGTGGTCTGCTTGACCACCATCCGGCCGCCGACCAGACCGCCGCCGCTCGCCACCAGCAGCACCACGCCGAACGTCGTGGTGAGCCGCGCCCAGAGCGGCGAACGGCGTTTCCGGCGGGCCGTGGGTGGCGCCGCCGGAACCTCGGTGGGCCGGTCTACGGCGACGGTCATGCAGCACTCCTGGCGAGATCGGGGGGCTGCATAACCTTACGGACAGAATCCGCGTCGGTTGAAGTTCATTCGGGTTTCAGCTTGAAGTCATAGCCGTCGGACAGCCGGCGCCTACTTCTTCACCGGGTTGGCCTTGAGCCACTCGTCCACCTTGTCGTCGACGACCGCCTGGTAGAGGCTGAGCGCCTTCTCCCGGTCGGAGACCACCACCGACTGGCCGTCGATCGTCTGACCGCCCTTGTTCGGGCTGGTCAGGAACGTCAGGTTCTCCCCGCGCAGGTTGCGGAACTGGAGCACCATGTCCTTGAGCGAGAAGTTCTCGTCGACCGTGACGGCGGCCGTCGCCGAGTTCAGGAACGCGTTCAGCTTCGCCGGGTTGCTCAGCGTGCCGCTGCTCGCCGCCTTGTCCATGATCGCCTTCAGGAAATCCTGCTGGTGCTGCATGCGGGCGAAGTCGCCGCGGGCGAACTGCTTGCGCTGCCGGATCCAGTCCAGGGCCTGCGCACCGTTCATGTGCATCATGCCCTTCTTGAACTGCCGGAACGGCTTGTGGATCGACTTGGTGTCCTGCTCCACGTACAGGTCGACACCGCCGAGCGCGTCGGTGACCTCCTTGAAGCCGCCGAAGTCGATCGCCATCACGTGGTCGATGCGCACGTCGGTCATGCACTCGACGGTGCGGACCGCGCGGGGCAGGCCCCCGAAGGCGAACGCCGCGTTGATCTTGGCTCGGCTGCCGGAACCGCACGGCGCGTTGTTCTCACTCGGGATGACCACCCACAGGTCCCGCGGGATCGAGATGAGCTGCGCGGATTTGTGGTCGGCCGGCACGTGCATGAGGATCAGCGTGTCGGCGCGCCACTGGTTCGCCTGGTCCTGCTTGGCGTCCGGGTCCCGGGAGTCGCTGCCGACCAGCAGGATGTTGAAGGCGCCCTCGACCGTCTTGGCCGGCCGGTCCGTGGTGATGTCGGAGAAGGCGTTGGTGCGCTTCAGATCGTCGTCCAGACCGGAGACGTAGCCCCACGCCGTGACACCGGCGATCAGGGCGAACACCACGATCACTCCGCCCACCACCAGGGCGATCCGGCCCCAGCGGGGCTGCGGGCGGCGGCCGCGGTAGGAGCGGCCCCGGTCGGGACGGACCGGGCCGCGCGGACCACCCGGTGCGGCGGGTCCGGATCCACCTCGTGCGGGCCGGTCCCGGGAATCGGGTCGGCCGGGCACGGACGCTCGTCCAGAAGGGTTGCCGCTGGGGGAGGTGGTGGCTGACATGACACCAAGGTTACGGAGTCCGGACCGCTGATCCGTGACTCCGAGAACCTTCGGCACGAAGGTGGGAGGAGAGTGACGGCACGGTCACGGGCCGGCGTTGGCGACTACGCCGGCCCGTGCACTGGGATGAAGTCAACTGAGGATCGTTCGCGACGGTGGAGACGTGTTGCCTTCCTGCGCGCCGATCCCGGGTCAACGTGGGTCGCGAACGACCCTCAGTGCGCGCCGTGCCCGGTCAGCGACCGGACCTCCAGCTCCGCGTACTTCTCCGGGTCGGTCTCCTTGCTGATGACCGTGCCGAGCCAGCCGAAGAAGAAGCCGAGCGGGATGGAGATGATGCCGGGGTTGGACAGCGGGAACCAGTGCCAGTCCTGGTCCGGGAACATCGCGGTGGGCGAGCCGGAGACGACCGGCGAGAAGAACACCAGGACCACCGCGGTGGTGAGGCCGCCGTAGATGGACCAGAGTGCGCCCGCCGTGTTGAACCTCCGCCAGAACAGGCTGTAGAGGATCGCCGGCAGGTTCGCCGACGCCGCCACCGCGAACGCCAGCGCCACCAGGAACGCCACGTTCAGGCTCTGCGCGAAGATCGACAGGGCGATCGCGACGGCGCCGATGATCAGGGCGGCGATCCGGGCGACGCTGACCTCCTGCCGTTCGGAAGCGGTGCCCCGCTTGATCACGCTGGCGTAGAAGTCGTGCGCGAGGCTCGACGACGAGGCCAGGGTGAGGCCGGCGACCACGGCCAGGATGGTGGCGAAGGCGACGGCCGCGATGACGGCCAGCATGATCGCGCCGCCGGTGTCGCCGCCCAGATAGTCGATGCCGAGTTGCTGGGCGAGCTGCGGGGCGGCGGTGTTGCCCGCCTTGTCCTGGGCGGTGATGTTCTTGCCGCCCACCAGGGCCGCCGCGCCGAAGCCCAGGGCCAGGGTGAACAGGTAGAACGTGCCGATGATGCCGATCGCCCAGAGCACGCTCTTGCGCGCGATCCGGCTGGTCGGAACGGTGTAGAAGCGGGTCAGGATGTGCGGCAGGCCGGCCGTGCCGAGCACCAGCGCGAGGCCCAGCGAGAGCAGGTCCATCTTGCTGTAGAAGGTCTTCGCCGCGTCGCCGGCCGTCTCCACCCCGTACCGGAGCCCGGGTTCGAGGAAGGCGTCACCCTTGCCGGATTGCGCGGCCGCGTCACCGAGCAGCGCCGACAGGTTGAACTTGTAGTGCGCCAGCACCATGATCACCATGACCAGGGCGCCGCCCATCAGCATGAACGCCTTGACGATCTGGACGTAGGTGGTGCCCTTCATGCCGCCGACCGTCACGTAGATGATCATCAGGGCGCCGACCAGGATGATCGTGGCGACCTTGGCGGTGTCGGCGTCCATCCCCAGGAAGGTGGCGCCCGGCTTGATACCCAGCAGCAGCGACACCAGCGCACCGGCGCCGACCATCTGGGCGATCAGGTAGAAGACCGACACCACGATGGTGGAGACGCTGGCCGCGGTACGGACCGGGCGCTGGCGCATCCGGAAGGCCAGCACGTCGGCCATCGTGTAGCGGCCCGAGTTGCGCAGGAACTCGGCGACCAGCAGCAGCGCCACCAGCCAGGCGACCAGGAAGCCGATCGAGTAGAGGAAGCCGTCGTAGCCGTACAGGGCGATGATGCCGGCGATGCCGAGGAAGGACGCCGCCGACATGTAGTCGCCACCGATGGCCATGCCGTTCTGGAACCCGGAGAACTGACGGCCACCCGCGTAGAAGTCGGTGGCGGTCTTGGTCTGCCGGCTGGCCCAGACGGTGATCCCCAGGGTGATCGCCACGAAGATCAGGAACAGCGTGATGGTCAGCGACCGGGAGCTGGACGCGGCCTCGGCGGCCAGGAGCTGTGGAGCGGCCATCAGTCCTGGCTCCCCTCGGCGGTGGCGGCGGCCGTGGGCTTCTCGTCGATGTCGTGCAGGATCTTGTCGGCCAGCGGGTCCAGCTTCCGCGCCGCGTACCGCGAGTAGTACCAGGCGATCACGAACGTGGAGACGAACTGGAGGACGCCGAAGACCAGCGCGACGTTGATGTTGCCGACCAGCTTGATGGCCATGAAATCCCGCGCGTACGCGGAGAGCAGCACATACAGCGCGTACCAGACGATGAACGCGACCGTCGTCGGGAAGATGAAGCTGCGCAAGCGGTGGCGCAGTTGAGCGAACTCCTCGGAGTTCTGCACTTCGAGATATCTCTCGGCGGATGCCGGCACGGGTTTTCACCACCTTCGTGGGGGCGGACTTTCCGGCACCGTACGAAGGAGTGAGCCGTGTCACCGGCCGCCGGTCGAGGTCTGCGCTGAGTGGCGGCCTGACTGCGCTGAGCGGCAATCAAGCCAGTTCGGTGTACCTGCCCCGATAGTGGATCAGAGGTGATCCCGCGCTCCCGGTCTCGACACGTTCGATCACCCCGTCGAGTAGCAGCGCCCACCCGCACGGACGGCTCTCGGTGAGCCGGCAGCCGGCCCAGGTGGCGGCGTGTGCGGGGACCGGCCCGAACTCGGTCGGGCGCCACTCCCCGCTCGCGAACAGGCCGCCCGGCGCGGGGAGGAGCCCGGCGAACCGGTCGGCCAGCTGCCGGTCGCCCGGGTCGAGCGGCGTCACCGCGAACCGGCCGGCCGCGGAGGCCGCCGCCCAGAACTCGCTCTCCTCGTCGATCAGCCCGAGCATCCGGCCGGGATCCCCGTCGGCGACCACCGCGGACGAGACGGTCAGCCCGGCCGGTCCGGGCGCCGTCCACAGCGTCACGGTCGACGCGAACCGGCCACGCAGTCGTCGTACCTGTGATTTCTCCGCCTCCGGAACGGCGAACGGATCGGTGGAGTGGATGCGGCCACCCGGCGCGTCGGGATTCATCCGATCATTCTCCCGTTTACAGATTGCGCACGCCGCTATCCGGATTTATTGATCAACAACTATTTTCTAGGCATGACTCAGGTGGTGCTGCGCCCGGGTGACATCGTCCACGTCGGTCCCGAGGCGAGCGTGCAGTTCTCCGGCGACCGGGCCCTTGACCTGCGGATCATCCGGGTCGACTCACGGGTCACCTACGACGGGTGGATGTGGATAGACGGCTACGTGCTCGGCCCGGCCGGCAACGCGTTGCAGCGCCGCCGGATCTTCGTCCGCCGGGACGGACTGCGGCCGGAACGCACGTAGCGTTCCGGCCGCGGTGTCGCCGAACAGTCGGGCGGTCAGCCCACCCGCTCGATGACGGCTCGCCTGATCAGGAACTTCCCGGGCTCCCGGACCTGCTCGAAGGCGGCGTTGTTGAGCAGCACGCAGCTGCCGGAAACGCTCGTCACGGTCACCGTGATGCTCTTGTTGTTGTCCAGGTTCCGGACCCGCAGGACGGTGCCGACCGGGTGGGTGCCGCTGGACGCGGCGGGCGCGCCGCCCTCACCGGAGAGGGTCACGGTCGAGCCCGGGCAGACGACCTCACCGTTTCCGGCCGGAGCGGCGGGCGCGGCCGTGGTCGGCTTCGCGGCCGGAGCGGCCGGAGCGGCGGTGGTCGGCTTCGCGGCCGGGGCGGTGGTGGCCGGCTTCGTAGCCGGGGCGGCCGGGGCCTGGGCCTGGGCGCCGCCACAGCCGCCCTGCGCCTTCTGCACGTTGATCAGATCGATGACCGCCTGCCGGTTCGCCAGGATCGCCTCGGTCTGCGCGTTCGGGTTGGCCCGCTGCTGGGCCATGAACTGCTGATTCTCGCGGATCCGCTCGTCCAGGCCGTCGCAGAAGGTCGAGGCGCTGCTCAGTCCGGTGCCGACCGCCAGGCCGCCGCCGACCAGAACGGCCACCGCCACGCCGATCACGATGTTGCGCTTGCGCCCGTCTCGACCGGGCCGCCGGTAGGTACGTGTCATGACCGGATCTACGAGCGGGGTTCACCGTCCGGACGGGCGTCTTACCTTAAAGATCCTTAAATCAGGTACGCAGGGATTCGGGGGCGTGCAACCGCAGCATCGTGGCGCCCACGTCCGGTGGCACACGACGGCCGGTCAGCAGCGACACACCGACCATGACCAGGAACGCCAGCGGCACGGTCCACGCCGCCGGCTGGCCCACGAACTCGGCGAAGGAACTGGGCAGCGGCGGGCCGAGCACCGTCACGAGCACCGCCGCCATGGCCGCGCCACCGCCGGTGACCAGCCCGGCGATCGCACCGGCGTCGGTCAGCCCGCGCCACCAGATGCCGAGCACCAGCAGGGGGCAGAAGCTGGAGGCGGCCACCGCGAAGGCCAGGCCGACGACGCGGGAGACGTCCATGTCGGACACGTACAGGGCCAGGGTGGTGGGGACCAGCGCGGCCAGCACGGTGGCCAGCCGGAAGTCGCGGATCGAGCCGCTGCGGCCGGATCTGAGCACGTCCGTGAAGATCACCCCGGCGACGCTGGTGAGCAGGCCGGACGACGTGGACAGGAAGGCCGCCAGAGCGCCCGCGGTGACCAGCGCGCCGAGCAGCCGGCCCAGGTGGCCGCCGCCGAGCGCCGCCTCGGGCAGCAGGAGCACCACGGCGTCGGTGTTGCCGGTCATCAGCAGTTGCGGGGTGTAGATCCGGCCGAGCACCCCGTACAGGGTGGGCAGCAGATAGAACAGGCCGACCATGGCGAGCACCACGAGCGTGGTGCGGCGGGCCGACGCGCCGTCCGGATTCGTGTAGAACCGCACCAGCACGTGCGGCAGGCCCATGGTGCCGAGGAAGGTGGCCAGGATCAGGGAATAGGTGGCGAAGAGGCCGGTCTTGCCGGGCAGCAGCCACTGGTCCCCGAACTCGGCGTCCACGGTGCTCACCGTCGGCACCGGGTCGCCCGCCGCGAAGTGCAGCGTCTCGCCCGCCTCGACCGGGCGGACACCGTTCAGGACCGCGTCCTGCTCCACCACGACGGTGGTGGCGACCGGGAAGACGGCGCCGGCGGGTGGGGTCACCTCCGGGCGGCCGTCCGACTGCCACTGCAAGATCAAAAAGATCATCGGTACGGCCAGCGCCGTCAGCTTCAGCCAGTACTGGAACGCCTGCACGAAGGTGATCGCCCGCATCCCGCCGAACGCCACGTTCGCGGTCACCACCACGCTCACCACCAGCGCGCCCCAGGCGTAGGAGCCGCCGGTCAGCGTGCTGAACGTCAGCCCCGCGCCCTGCAACTGCGGCAGCAGGTACAGGCAGCCGATGAACAGCACGAAGGCGGTCGCCAGCCGCCGCAACGGCCGCGACCGGAGCCGGACCTGGCAGAAGTCGGGCAGGGTGAACGCCCCGGAGCGGCGCAGCGGCGCCGCCACGAACAGCAGCAGGGCCAGGTAGCCGGCGGCGAATCCGACCGGGTACCAGAGGACGTCGACGCCGTAGCGCAGGACCAGGCCGGCGACGCCGAGGAAGGACGCGGCGGACAGGTACTCACCGCTGATCGCGGCCGCGTTCCAGGACGGGCTCACCGACCGGGACGCGACCAGGAAGTCCGAGGTGGTCCGGGCGAAACGCAGGCCGTACGCGCCGATCGCCACGGTCAGCAGCACGACCAGGATCAGGCCGGGCGCCAGGTACGGGTTCACCGCTCCGGCCTGCGGATCAGCGCCGCGAAGTCCTGCTCGTTGCGCTCCGCCCAGCGGACGTAGGCGGCGCCCACCCCGACCAGGAACGGGAACGACAGCAGCCCGAGCAGAACCCACGGCAGGTGCACGCCGAAGACCCGGTAACCGCCCACCGCCGGAGCCACGGCGAACAGCAGCGGCAGTGTGCCGAGGCCGGCCGCGACCACCAGGGCGAGCCGCAGCGCGAGCGCCAACTGGGCCCGCATCAGACCCTTGACCAGCGCCTCCCCGATCGGGGTCTGCTCGGTCAGGTCGGTGCCGGCCCGGTCGGCCGTGCCACGCCGGGCCGCGGCGTCGGCCAGCACCACCCGGGTCCGGGAGCGCGGGGACGGATCGGCGGCCATGTTCGGCAGTCTGTCCGTCCCGCGCTGAATGTCAATACCGGTTCACCTGTTCCCAGCACCAGGTGGGGTTGTCCGCGGGGTGCTCGGCGATCACCTCGCGGGCCGCCTCCCGGGCCAGGTTCCAGCCGCGCCAGTCGTCCGCCTCGGTGCGCTCGCCGATCACCATCAGCAGGCAGGACCGGTACGCCTCGTTCCGCAGCCCGGCGAGGGCCGGCACCGCGTCCGGCGACAGGTCGGACAGATAGGGCAGGTCGATCCGCTGGGTCTCCTCGTACCGGTGCACGTGGTTCTCGGCGATCAGGCCGTCCGGGTTGGCCACCGACAACCCGAGCAGGGCCAGCACGCCGGCGGCGATCGCGACCCGGGGCAGCCACGGCGCCCGGATCCGGATCCCGGCCACCAGCACCATCACCAGGACCACCCCGAACCACGCCTCGCAGCAGGCCACCAGCAGGCGCAGCCGGGTCAGCCCGTACGTGTCGGTGTAGACGTACATCCGGTGCAGCGCCGAGGCCACGATGACCAGGGTGAGCGCGGCCAGGGCGCCGAGCACCACGCGCAGCAGGATCCGGTCGGTCCGCTCGGTGCGCGGCGCCCACCGGGCCACCCCGGCCAGCACCACCAGGGTCAGGGCGATCACCACGCAGAGCTGCCAGAAGCCGCTGCGGGCGTATTCGGCGTAGGTGAGGCCGTCGGTCTCCACCACGTGCCGGCTGCCGCCGAACAGCACGGTCAGCTGGACCGCCACGAACGCCGCGAACAGCAGCACCAGGAGGCTGAGCGGCACCGCCCACTCCAGACGGTTCACCTTGCGGCCCTCGGTGCGGTCCAGGTCGCCGGCCGCCGGCGGGGCGGCGCGCAGGAAGGCGGCGGCGGTCAGCAGGACCGCCGTGACACCGCCCACGAACGCCCACCGGAAGATCGTGATCGCGTGGATCTCCGGGATCGCCGCCTCGAAGACCCGGGCGAACTTGGCGTCGGCTGAGATGAAGAGCGCGCCGAAGACGGTGAGCAGGGCGATCGAGACCGCGGTGGTGGCCAGCACCCGGATCGGGACGCCCGCCGAGCCCCGGCCGCGCATCCGGGCCACACCGCGCAGGATCCACAGGCCGCCACGGGTGGCGGCCGCCGGCGCCACCAGGTAGGTCATCGCCACCGACCGCAGCGACCGCCCGTTGGTGATCGCCAGCGCGCCGGTCAGCGTCGCCGTCAGCAGGCAGAGCACGAACAGCCAGCCGGCCGCCCGGAAGGTGCCGGTCGCCAGCAGGACCACGGTGGCCGTGCCCCAGAGGAAGCGGTCCCGCGGGCCGTGGTCGACGTCGCGCCGGACGGCGGCCGGGATCGCCTCGGGCACCCGGACGATCCGGGCCAGGACGAGGGCCGCGGTGCCGGCCAGCGCGGTGATGAACCAGCCGAGACCGGCCCGGTCCAGCGGGACGCTGAGCGCGGCCACGACGGAGGCGGCGAGGATCGCCACGGCGGTGGCGGCCGAGGCCGGGCGTCCCGGTCCGGGCCAGCGGCGGCCGAGCACGGTGTACGGCGGCCAGGGCCCGTTGAGTTGTCCTAATTGTCCGATAGCTGGTTGGTTGGTGGCCGTCGACATGTTCACTCCTCAGAGCGCTTGCAGCGGGAGTCGTACCTGGATGTGGCAGCCGCGCCGGTCGTCGGGCTCGACGACGGCGATCGTGCCGCGGTGCAGCTGCACCACCCAGCGGGCGATCGCCAGGCCGAGCCCGGTGCCGCCGCCGGTGGCCCGCTCGCCCCGGGTGAAGCGTTCGAAGACCCGCTCGCGCTCGGCGGGCGGGATGCCGTCACCCTGATCGGTGACGGCGAGCACCACGTGATCGCCGTGGCGCTCGGCGCGGACCGTCACCAGTCCGCCGCGTGGGCTGTGCCGGGCCGCGTTGTCCAGCAGGTTCGCGAAGACCTGGTGCAACCGTTCCCGGTCGCCGTGCATCAGCAGCCGGGGCGCGGACACCTCGAAGCGCACGTCGTGGCCGGTGCCCTCGGCGTTCACCGTCGCCTCCCGGACCACCTCCCCGAGGAAGGCCGGCACGTCGATCAGATCGCGGTCCATCGGCACCACCCCGGCGTCCAGCCGGGACAGGTCCAGCAGGTCGGCGACCAGCCGGCTGAGCCGCTCGGTCTGCGCCAGGGCGGTCTTCATCGTCTCCGGCTCGGCCTCGGCCACCCCGTCGACGATGTTCTCCAGCAGGCCCCGCAGCGCGGTGATCGGCGTACGCAACTCGTGCGAGACGTTCGCGATCAGCTCACGCCGTTGCCGGTCCGCGGCGGCCAGGTCGGCGGCCATCTGGTTGAACGCGGTGGCCAGCTCGCCCACCTCGTCCTGTGACCGGGTCTCGATCCGGTGCGTGTAGTCGCCGCGCGCCATCTCCCGGGCAGCCACCGTCATCTCGCGCAGCGGCACCGTCGCGCCGTGCGCCATCACCTGGAGGGTGACCAGGCCGAGCGCTGCCGCGATGGCGATCCACAGCACGTCGACCCGGTAGAAGTCGATGCTCCACAGGAACACCAGCAGGCCGGTGCCGCCGGCGAACCCCAGGGCCAGGGAGAGCTTCGCCTTGATCGACCGGACCGGGTCGAGCGGCCGGGGAAGGTAGGCGAAGACCGGCGCGACCAGGTTGTGGACGAACACCATCAGGCGGGTGATCACTTGTCCACCTCCAGGGCGTACCCCACCCCGTGCACGGTGCGGATCAGATCGGCGCCCAGTTTCCGGCGGAGGCCCTTGATGTGGCTGTCGACCGTACGCGTACCCGAAGTGTCCGCCCAGCCCCACACCTCGGCAAGGAGCCGTTCCCGGGGCAGGACCGTACGGGGTCGCCCGGCCAGATGCACCAGCAGATCGAATTCGGTCGGGGTCAGATGCACCTCGGCGCCGCCACGCAGCACCCGTCGTTCCGCCTGGTTGATCTCGACGTCGCCGAACCGCAGTGTCGGGGGCTGTGGACGAGCGGCGACCTGCGCCTTCTCGGCCCGCCGCAGCAGGGCGTGCACCCGGGCCGCCAGCTCCCGCATCGAGAACGGCTTGGCCATGTAGTCGTCGGCGCCGACCGCGAGCCCGACCAGCAGGTCCGTCTCGTCGCCGCGGGCGGTCAGCATCAGCACCGGGACCGGCCGTTCCGCCTGGATCCGGCGGCACACCTCCAGGCCGTCGAAGCCGGGCAGCATGACGTCCAGGACGATCACGTCCGGCGGGGACTGCCGGGCCGCCGCGACCGCACTCGGCCCGTCGCCCACGACCTGCACCAGGAAGCCCTCGGCACGCAGCCGCGCGGCCACGGCATCGGCGATCGCCCGCTCGTCCTCCACCACGAGAACCCGCCGTTCGACCGTCTCCACGCCGCCGTCACCCCATCCCAATAGCCCTGGTCCCGGTCGGTGCGCCCCCGTGGCCCACCGGCCGGTGACCAGCAGCTTATTGACCACCTGGGCAGACCAGGCGGTGGAGTTGTGAACAACTTGTGGAGATGGATCTTTCAACCGGGAGTGCCGGCACGGCCCTGGCCGGACAGTGATTGGCAGGAATTGGTGAGATACCACAGGAGCCTGTGGATAACCCTGTGGAGAAAGCTGTGGACCTGTGGATAACCGTGTGGATTAACGGGTCCAGTCGTGCTTCGCGGCGCGGATCAGCCGGTCCTTCAGCTCCCGGGTGTGCCGTCGGCTGACCGGCAACTCCACACCGTCCACCGCCACCACATAGCCGGAACCGGTCAGCCGCAGCTCGGTGACCAGGCGCAGCTGCACCAGATAGGAGCGGTGGATACGGACGAAACCCGCGTTCGCCCAGCGCTCGGCCAGAGTGGCGAGCGAGACCCGGACCAGATGCGAGGCGTCCCCGGTGTGCAGGCGGGCATAGTCGCCCTGCGCCTCCACCCAGCGCACCGACGAGCGCGGCAGCATCCGGGTGGTGCCGGCCAGCTCGACCGGGATGGCCGGCTCGTCCGGTGGGGGCGGTGGCGCCGACCGCAGACCGGCCACCCGGCGCAGCGACTCGCCGAGCCGCTCGGCCCGGACCGGTTTGCGCACGTAGTCGGTGACACCCAGGTCGAAGGCGTCCACGGCGCCGTCGTCGTACGCCGTCACGAACACGATGGCCGGGGGCTGGGCGAACCGCCGCAGGATCCGGGCCAGCTCCATGCCGTCCAGGCCGGGCATCCGGATGTCCAGGAAGACCGCGTCCACCTCGGTGTCACGCAGCACCCGCAGCGCCTCGGTGGCGTCGCCGGCCCGGTGCACGTGCGCCACCCGGCCGTCCGCGTTCAACAGGTACGCCAGCTCGTCCAGCGCCGGGGGCTCGTCGTCGACCGCCAGCACCACGAGGCTCATGCCGGCACCTCCGCTGAGCCTGATGGTTCGCTCGCAAGCTCGCTCATGTCGAGGCCCGGACCTGTGGATGGAACTTCGGCACCCGCATGCTCACCTTCGTACCCGCTCCGGGGGCCGTCTCCACGATCAGGCCGTTGTGGTCGCCGAACACCGAACGCAGCCGCTCGTCCACATTGACCAGGCCGACGTGCTGCCCGTCCTCGCTCTCCGAACCGTCCCGCGCGAAGACCGCCGGATCCATGCCGACCCCGTCGTCCTCGACCGTGATGTGACACTCGGCGCCCGCGTCCCGCGCCTCGATGCTCACCATACCGACGCCGGGCTTCCGGGACAGGCCGTGCCGGACCGCGTTCTCCACCAGCGGTTGCAGGCACAGGAACGGCAGACCGACCGGCAGCACCTCGGGCGCGATCTGCAACCGCACCTGGAGCCGGTCACCGAACCGGGCCCGCTCGATGGTCAGATAGCGGTCGATGCTGCGCAGCTCCTCGGCGAGCGTCGTGAACTCACCGTGCGCCCGGAACGAGTAACGCGTGAACTCGGCGAACTCCAGGATCAGCTCCCGGGCCCGCTCCGGGTCGGTGCGCACGAACGAGGCGATCGCGGTCAGCGCGTTGTAGATGAAATGCGGGCTGATCTGGGCACGCAGCGCACGCACCTCGGCTCTGGCCAGCCGCTCCCGCGACGAGTCGAGTTCGGCCAGCGCCAGCTGCGATCCGGCCCAGCGGGCGGTCTCCAGCGTCGCCTGCACCAGGCCCGGCGCCGGCGGCTCGTCGGCCACCGCGACCAGCGCGGCGTCCGCCTGGCCGGCGGGCCCGGTCAGAGGCGCCACCACAGCGCCGCGAACCACACAATCCACCCGGTCACACACCAGATCAGACCCATTGAGTACGACGGAGCGCTGCGATCTCGTGGCGCGCCGGGCCGCCACCGTGAACTGGTCGGTGTGGTGTCCACCCCGCCCGTCGAAGGCCAGGCAGTCCGTCCCGTCGATGATCGCCAGCCCGACCGCCCCGACCAGCACCCGCAGATGCCGGATCGCCTTCCCGGCGGTCGTCGTGCTCAGACCCGCCCGTAGCGGTTCGGCCGCCAGCGACGCCGTGTGCAGCACGTCGTAGGTGGCCCGCTGCATGGCCGTGGCGATCCCCCGCCGGGCCCGCAGGCGCAGCACCGCGACCACCGCGGCGGCGAGCGCGGCCAGCACGGCGACGACCGCCACCGCGCTACCGATCTGACCCGCCACGGGACAGATCCTGACGCCTGGACGCCCGCCGCGCCATCCCCGAAGAAGTGTCGTACCCCGGTGGCAGTATGGCTTTCATGACGGACACGGGGTTGTGGAGCGCGACCACTCACGCACGTCGCACGGCGCGGCTCGCGTCATGGACGCGTCAGCGGCCAGCGAGCCGTGCCGGGCCCTCGGCGGGAGCGACGGTCCGCACCCACCACCCGGCTACGACATCGTGGTGTTGCTCTTGACGGTTCAGTAGGCGCCCTTGCGCTTCAGGACCACCCAGATGGTGCGCCAGAGGATGCTCAGGTCGTAGGTGAGAGACCAGTTGTCGACGTAGTAGAGGTCCAGCCGGACCGCCTCGTCCCAGGACAGGTCGGAGCGGCCGCTCACCTGCCACAGGCCGGTCATGCCCGGGCGGACCAGCAGGCGCCGGCGCACGTCACCGAGGTAGTCGCCGTCGTCCGCGGGCAGCGGGCGCGGCCCGACCAGGGACATCTCACCCTTGAGCACGTTGATCAGCTGGGGCAGTTCGTCCATCGAGGTGGCCCGCAGCTTCGCGCCGAAGGTGAAGATGCGCGGGTCCTGCTTCATCTTGAAGAGCATGCCGTCGGACTCGTTGAGTTCGTCCAGCGTGGCCTTGCGCTCCTCGGCGTCCACGTACATGGTCCGGAACTTCCACACCCGGAAGGTGCGGCCGTCGTGGCCGACGCGGGTCTGCCGGAAGAAGACCGGCCCGGGGTCGGAGAGGCGGATGCCGAGCGCGATGAAAGCGAGAATCGGGCTGATCAGCAGCAGGCCGAGACCCGCCGCGACCCGGTCCATCAGGTTCTTGACCAGCCAGCCGGGGCCGGAGAGCGTCGGCTCCTCGACGTGCAGCAGCGGCAGGCCCTCGATCGGGCGGATGTGCACACGCGGCCCGGCGATGTCGGTGAGCTGCGGCGCGACCACCAGGTCGACGCCGGTGCCCTCCAGCTGCCAGGCCAGGCGGCGCAGCTCACCGGGCTCGGCGCTGGCCGAACCGCAGACCGCGATCGTGTCGGCGCCGACCTCGCGGACCAGGGACAGCACGTCCCGTCCGGCGTAGACCGGGACCGGCGTCTCGATGCCGCGGGCGGCCGCGTAGCCGTCGGTGAGGTGGATGGCGACCGGGATCAGGCCGGCCGCCGGGCTGCGGGTGACCGCGGTGTAGACCTCGAGCGCCTCGGGCAGCGTGCCGACCAGGACCATCCGGTGCGCGCCGTGCCCGGTGCTGCGCCGGGCGAAGTGCAGGAACTGCCGGGCGGTCACCCGGCAGATGAGGATCAGCAGCAGGGCGCTCAGCGACACGGTGGCGACGGTCCCGCGGGACAGGTCGGCCTTGGTGGCGAACGCCAGCAGCGACACGCAGGCCACGACGGTGACCGACGCGCGGACGACGCGCTTGAACTCCTCGCTGCCCAGGCCCAGGTAACGGCGGTCGTAGGTGCCGTTGGTCCAGAGCAGCAGCAGCCAGCCGAGGGGCAGCACGATGTAGGCGTAGAGGAGGAACGACTCGGAGGTCGAGAAGCCGGCCCGCGACTTCTCGAGGAAGCTGGCAATGTAACTCGCGCCGACGACCGAGAGCAGGTCGAGCACGATCAGAGCCAGCGTGTAGGGCCGGTGCCAACGGGACAGGCGGCGGCTCGTGCGGCTCCATGCGTTGCGGGGCACCCCGTTGCTCGGTGGCTGCTCCTGCCACTCGAAGCTTTCGTACCGCACGGGTTTGCTCCGGCTGCTGTGGTCGGTAGATGGGCGATGCAGGCTAGTAGTCACTTCGCCTACGTCCTCCCGCATCCGGAAAAAGATTACGCACCGCCACGACCTTGGGATCGTCGGCGGGTCCGCCGCTACCCGTTCGCGTCACAACGGTTGCCATGGACCGGGCCACTATACCGATGGATCGGCCGGAGAGAAGGTGACGTTGCGGCCGCAATCCTTACATGTACGCACGGTGATGATTTCGTGGCAGGATCACCGCACCAGTTTGGAGAGCCGTCGATCAGCCAGCGGTTTTCCGCCGGTCTGGCAGGTCGCGCAGTATTGCAGGCTCTTGTCGGCGAACGACACCTCCCGGACCGTGTCGCCGCAGACCGGGCAGGGCAGGCCGGTCCGCGCGTGGACCCGCATCCCGGCCCGCTTCTCGCCCTTGAGCTCGGCCGCCTTCTGCCCCACCGACCGCTCGACCGCGTCCGTCTCGATCTCGCGCATGGCGGCGTAGAGAGCGTCCATCTGATCGTCGGTCAGCTTTCCGGTAAGTGCGAAAGGGGACAACTTGGCCGCGTGCAGGATCTCGTCGGAGTAGGCGTTCCCGATTCCGGCGAGCACCTCCTGATCGACCAGGACGCCCTTGATCTGCCCGTTGCGGCCGCGGATCCGCTCGGCGAACTCGTCGCGGGAGACGGCCAGCGCGTCCGGGCCGAGCCGGGCCACGCCGGGCACCTCGGCCGGGTCACGCACCAGATAGACGGCCAGGGACTTCTGGGTGCCGGCCTCGGTCAGGTCGAACCCGGAGCCGTCGTCCAGCCGCACCCGGACCGCGATCGGCCCGCTGCCCGGCTTGAGCGGGGCCGGCGACTTGAACGAGTCCCGGTAGTGCAGCCAGCCGGCCCGGGCCAGGTGGACGATCAGATGCAGGTCGTCACCGAGGCCGACGTCGAGGAACTTGCCGTGCCGGCCCGCCGTGGTGAGCGGCATGCCGGCGAGCGCGGTGGGCGCCGGGTCATAGGTCTTCAGGGCACTGAACGAGGCGACTTCGAAGCGCTGCACGGCGTGGCCGACCGCCCGCCCGCGCAGGTATGCCGCGAGCGCCTCGACCTCGGGGAGTTCGGGCATTCCCTCACGGTAGCGTTTGCCGGCATGAAGGTGGTGGTAGCGCACAACCGGTACCGCGAGGCGATCCCCTCCGGCGAGAACGTCATCGTCGACACGGAGATCGGTCAGCTCCGGGCGGCCGGCGTCGACGTGGTGCCGTTCCAGCGCAGTTCCGACTCGATCGGCTCGCTGTCCGTGGCGCGGAAGGCGCTGCTCCCGATCTCGCCGATCTACGGGGCCGAGGCCCAGCGCGACCTGGCCGCCCTGCTGGCGGCGGAGAAGCCGGACGCGCTGCACCTGCACAACCCGTACCCGCTGCTCTCGCCGTGGGTCATCCGGACCGCCCACGCGCACGGCGTCCCGGTGGTCCAGACCGTGCACAACTACCGGCAGGTCTGCTCGTCCGGGCTGTACTTCCGGGACGGGCACAACTGCCAGGACTGCCGCGGCAAGGTGCTCGGCTGGCCGGCGGTCAAGAACCGCTGCTACCGCGGCTCGGCGGCGCAGAGCGCGATCATGGCGACCACGCTGGCCGTGCACCGGCCGACCTGGCGCTCGGTGGACCGCTACATCGCCCTCACCGACAAGATCGCCGCGCACCTGGCCGACTACGGCATCCCGGACGACCGCATCGTGATCAAACCGAACGGCCTGCCCGACCCCGGCGCCCCCGCACCACTGGGCGAAGGCTTCCTCTACGGCGCGCGGCTCTCCCCCGAGAAGGGCCTCGGCCTGCTCCTCGACGCCTGGCGCCGGCACCCGGACGGCAGCCTCGGCACCCTGCGCATCGCCGGCGACGGCGAACTCCGCCCGTTGGCCGAACAGGCTGATCGTGATCGGTCGGACGTCACCTACCTGGGCCCGCTGGACCGGGCCGGGATGACCGCGGCCCGCCGCGACTCAGCCGTGGTGATCGCCGTCCCCACCTGGGAAGACGTCCTGCCCACGGTGATCCTGGAGGCGATGTCCACCGGCCGTGCCGTCCTCGGCACTGCGGTGGGCGGCATCCCCTACATGGTCGGCACCGGTCCCGACGCCGCCGGCTGGCTGGCCGAACCCGACCCGGTCGCCCTGGCCGCCGCCCTGCCCCTGGCCCGCGCCGGCGCCCCCGCCGCGGCGGTCGCCGCCCGCGCCCGCTACCAGCAGCACTTCCACCCCGACGTCCTCACACCTCGCCTGATCTCCATCTACGAGGACATGTCCCACCACGCCCACAAATAGCCCCACCCCCGGTACGACGCCCACCCCCTCGCCCGCCACCCCCTCGCGCGCCGTCTTCACGTGCGCCGTTTCCTCGCGCGCCGTTTCCTCGCGCGCTGCCTCTTCGCGCGCCGTTTCCTCGCGCGCTGCCTCTTCGCGCGCCGTCTCCTCGCGCGCCGCCCTCTGGCGATCTTGGGCGTTTTTCCACCTCGTCCGGTGGGAATTCGTCCAAGGTCTGGCGTGTGCGGGGCCGGCGGGTGCCCCTGTCTCGCTCACCGGCCTTTACGGCGCGATCTTGGGCGTTCTTCCACCCCGTTCGGTGGGAATTCGTCCAAGATCTGGCGTGTGCGGGGCCGGCGGGTGCCCTTGTCTCGCTCATCGCCCCGCACGGCGCGATCTTGGACGTTCCTTCACCCCGTTCGGTGGGAAATCGTCCAAGATCTGGCTTGCGCCGTCCCCTCACGCCGCCCTCTGGCGATCTTGGGCGTTCTTCCACCTCGTCCGGTGGGAATTCGTCCAAGATCTGGCGTGTGCGGGGCCGGCGGGTGCCCCTGTCTCGCTCACCGGCCTAGACGGCGCGATCTTGGGCGTTCTTCCACCCGTTCGGTGGGAAATCGTCCAAGATCTGGCTCGTGCGGCGGGTTGCGGTGCGCGGTTGGGTGCGGTGCGCAGGCGGAGCACGGTGTGCGGGCGGAGCACGGTGTGCGGGCGGAGCACGGTGCGCGGGCGGAGCACGGTGCGCGGGTGGAGCACGGTGCGCGGGTGGAGCACGGTGCGCGGGCGGAGCACGGTGCGCGGGTGGGTTGCGGTGCGCGGGCGGAGCGCGGTGTGCGGGCGGAGCGCGGTGTGCGGGTGGGATGCGGTGTGCGGGTGGGATGCGGTGTGCGGGCGGGACGCGGTGGGGGGCGGGGCGGGGCGGGGCGGGGGGCGGCTTGGTCAGGCCTTCAGGGACTCGCGGCCGGCGAAGGCGATGCTTGCTGCCAGGAAGCCGCCGTTGATCAGGGTGAAGAGGGCGACGAACCACACCGCGAACTGGGGGGCCACCGTGAGCACCACGCCGGCCAGGGCGATGACCGCGCCGTAGTCGCGGACCAGTTTGGCCGCACGGATCGGCAGCGACCTGCTTGTCACCATGCTGGCGGCCTGGCTGCCGGTCTGCATGACCGAGGTGACCAGGTTGACCATCCAGGTGGCGGCGAAGGCGGCGAGCAGCCACGCGGGGGTGTCGGGTTCCTGGGCGGCGGCGGTCGCGGACAGCGCGGCCACCAGCGAGGCCTGGACGGCCACGTCGCAGAGCACGTCCAGCCGGCCGCCGGCGGGGCTGCTCTGGCCGGTGACCCGGGCCAGCTGGCCGTCGGAGCAGTCGAACGCGTACGCCATCTGCCAGCCGATCAGCGCGAGCAGGCCGACCGGCGCGGCCCAGACGCGGCCGTCGGCGACCGGGCCGGCGGCCGCGATGACGATGAACGACGTGAGGCAGCCGAGCCCCAGGTTGAGGATGGTCAGCACGGTCGGCGTGAGCCGGCGTTTGTGTGCGCTGACCGCGATCCGCGCGCCGATCCGCTGGCTGATCGCCTCGCTGAAGAGGCCACCGCCACGGTTGACCGCGTAGTAGTCGGCGGCTGTGGGCGTACCGGTGACGGGTTTGCCGGACGGCCCGGAAGGCCCGGCGGCGGGCATCGGGCCCGGGCTGTCGATCCGCGTGGGGTTGACCGGTGCGGGCCGGGCCGTCGGCGGCCGGCCACCCTCGACGGGAGGGTGACCGGCGCCGTGGCCGGATTCAGAGGGTCGCGAGGGCATCGTTGTATTCGGCCAGCTTCTGCCGGGTCTGCTCCGGCGTCATGGCGAGGTGTTCCAGGATGGTGTAGCGGTCCGGCCGGGTCCGTGGCGCGAAGTCGATGGCCTGGACGAACTGTTCGACGTCGAGGCCGACGTCGGACGGCGTACGCGGGAGCTGGTGCCGCAGCAGGCAGTCGGACATCTGCTTGAGCCGCCGCTCGTCGCCGCGCAGGAAGGTGCAGAACAGCGCACCGAGCCCGGCGAGTTCACCGTGTGAGGCGGTGGCCGGGAAGAGCGAGTCGATGGCGTGCATGATCTCGTGGCAGCCGCCGCTGGACGGCCGGCTGCTGCCGCACACCGCCATCGCCAGGCCGCTGGAGATCAGCGCCTCGGCCAGCACCGTGACGAACGCGTCGTCGGACATGTCGCCGGGCATGGTCAGCACCGCCTCGGCGCCCATCCGGGCGAGGGAGGCGGCCAGGCCGTCGACGGGTTCGCCGCGGACCTGGCGGGCGAGTTCCCAGTCGGCGAGCGCGCTGATGTTGCTGATCACGTCGCCGATGCCGGCCCGGTTGACCAGCTCCGGCCCGTTCTCCACGAAGTCGAGGTCGACGACGACGCCGAACGGGATGTGCACCCCGTAGGACCCCTTGATGCCGTCGTTGATCAGGCTGGCCACCGGCGAGGCGATGCCGTCGTTGGCGAGGCTGGTCGCGACCGAGACCATCGGCAGGCCCCAGCGGCTCGCCGCGTACTTGGCGGTGTCGACGGTCTTGCCGCCGCCGATGCCGACGACCGCGTCGAAGTGGCCGGAGCGCAGCTTGCCGGAGAGTTCCAGCGCCGCGTCGAGGGTGCCGCCGCCGGTCACGAAGATCTCGGCCGAGGTGAGCGACGGGCGGAGCAGGTCGACGACCTTCTCGCCCAGGCCCGGCCCGACCACCACGGCGACCTCGCCACCGGAGGAGATCCGGCCGTCGGCGAGGATCTTGCCGAGGTCGGCGACCGCGCCCCGCCGCACTTCGATGTGCAGCGGGGTCTGGACGCTACGGGCTAGTAGCGGCATGCGATGTCCCGGGCCTTCGCCAGGTCCTCGTGGTTGTCCACCTCGACCCAGGGCACGTCGCCGATCTGCGCGGCCCGGACCTCGCCGCCGCGGTCCGCGTACAGCTGGAAGCCGTCCTCGTAGAACTGGTTGGGGTCGCGCTCGAAGGTCGCCTTCAGCGCGTCGGCCAGCTTGCCGGCCGCGGCCGGCTCGATGATGTTGGCGCCGATGTACTCCCCGTACGCCTCGGCCGGGTCCATCAGCTTCGTGATTTTGGTGAGCTGGCCATCTTCATTGAAGACGGTCTTCATCTCCTCGTCAGCCAGCTTCTTCACTGTGTCGACAGCGAGGAGGATGCTCGAACCGCGCGCGGCCAGCAGGGTGTGCTCCACGCTGACCGGGTGGACGGTGTCGCCGTTCACCATGAGCGCGCCCTGGGCGAAGTGGTCCCGGGCCAGCCACAGGGAGTAGGCGTTGTTCCACTCCTCGGCCTTGTCGTTGTGCACCAGGGAGATCTTCACGCCGTACTTCTGCTCGAAGCCCTCGACGCGCTCCTCGACCGCGCCGGCGCAGTAGCCGACGACGATGGTCACGTCCTTGAGGCCGGCGGCCGCCAGGTTCCGGAGCGAGATGTCCATGATCGTGGTTTCCCCGTCGACGGGGACCAGCGCCTTCGGAAGCGTGTCGGTGTACGGGCGAAGTCTGCGCCCGGCCCCGGCGGCGAGTACCAGACCGATCATGGGGTGGTTCCTTCCAGCGATGTGAGGGGTGCCCAGCGAGGATAGCGGCAGGTGTCCCATCCGTAGGACTCGCAAGGGGCGCTGGGGAAATGGTATAGACCCGGCTTCTAAGCTGATGGGCATGACTGCTGAGCAGCTGATCTCCTTCGCCCGTGGAGCCCCTTCCCTGGACATCGTCGACGTGGAGGGCCTGAAGGCCGCGGCCGCGCGTGCCTTCGACGCCGACCCGGCCGGTGTGACCGCGTACGGCACCTCCGTCGGCTACCTCCCGCTGCGGAAGTGGATCGCCGACAAGCACAACGTCTCCCCGGACCAGGTCATCGTCACGAACGGCTCGCTCCAGGCGGACGCCTTCCTCTTCGGTCACCTGGTGAAGCCGGGCGACGACGTGGTGGTGGAGAAGCCGACGTACGACCGGACGCTGCTCAACCTCCAGAACCTGGGCGCCAAGGTGCACCAGGTGACGGTCCAGCCGGACGGCATCGACGTGGAGGAGCTGCGCGAGCTGCTCGAGTCCGGGGTGCGGCCGAAGCTGGCGCACATCATCCCGAACTACCAGAACCCGGCCGGTGTCACGCTCTCCGAGGAGAAGCGGCGCGTCCTGCTCGCCCTGGCCGAGCAGTACGAGTTCATCATCTTCGAGGACGACCCGTACGTGGACATCCGGTTCCGTGGCGAGCCGCTGCCCTCGATGCTGTCGCTGGACTCGAACAGCCTGGTCGTGCACGCCTCCAGCTTCACCAAGACGGTCTGCCCGGGCGTCCGCGTCGGCTACCTGGTCGGCCCGGCCGCGCTGATCGACGCGATCGCGAAGAAGGCCACCAACCTCTACATCTCTCCGGGCATGGTGTCCGAGGCGATCGTGCACCAGTTCTGTGTCTCCGGCGACATCGAGAAGTCGGTCCGGACGGTCAGCGCGGCGCTGGGCGAACGGGCCCGGGTGCTGGCCGAGTCGATCCGCAAGCACATCCCCGGCGCCACTTTCACCGAGCCGGACGGTGGTTACTTCCTCTGGGTCGACCTGCCGTCGGACGTCGACGTGGACAAGCTGTTCCCGGCCGCGATGAAGAAGGGTGTCGCGGTCGTGAAGGGCAGCGACTTCCTGCTCGAGGGTGGTAAGAGCTCGCTGCGGCTGGCCTACTCCGCGGTCACCGTCGACCAGATCGACGAGGGCGTGCGCCGGATCGCCGAGGCGATCGAAGAGGTACGCGGCTGACGTACCCGTACGCCGGGTGGGCTGCCGTCCACCCGGCGTGGGTACCCTCGGTTGGTTTGTCGTCCCGGGGGAGGTTGGCATGACGGAACGCAGTTGGACCCGTGGCCGACCTCTGGGCGCGGCCTGGGCGGCCCGGATGCGCGGGCTGCTGAACAACGGCGAGCACACCGAGCCCGGCGCCGCGGACACCGGCGAGCCGACCTCGGTGGTGGACTGCGGGGTGTACGCGGCCGGCCGCCGGATGCCCGGCGAGTTCACTCCGGTCCAGGCGCTGGCCGAGGCCTGCCGGCGTGACGGCGCCTTCGTCTGGCTGGGCCTGCACGAGCCGTCCGAGGCGGAGATGGCCGCCATCGCCCACACCTACGGCCTGCACGAGCTGGCCGTGGAGGACGCGGTCAAGGCGGAGCAGCGGCCCAAGCTGGAGCAGTTCGGTGACGTGCACTTCCTGGTGCTGCGTACCGCCCGGTACGTGCCGCACACCGAGCTGACCGAAAGCTCCCAGGTGGTCGAGACCGGCCAGATGATGATCTTCATCGGCGAGCAGTTCGTGATCACGGTCCGGCACGGGGACGCGTCCGAGATGGCGCCGGTCCGGGCCGACCTGGAGAGCCAGCGGGCGGTGCTGCTGGAGCAGGGCCCGTGGGCGGTGGCCTACGCGGTGACCGACCGGGTCGTCGACCACTACCTCGAGGTGGCCGACGAGGTCGAGGCCGACCTGGACATCATCGAGGAGGGCGTCTTCTCCCGCGAGCGCAGCGCCCCGATCCAGCAGGTCTACCAGCTCAAACGAGAGCTCGTGGAGTTTCGCCGGGCGGTGGTGCCGCTGCAACGGCCGCTCGCCTCGATCACGTCGAGCCAGGGCGTGGTGCCCAAGGAGATCCGGCGCTACTTCCGGGACGTCCAAGACCATTTGACGCGTACGGTCGAGCAGGTCTCCTCCTACGACGACCTGCTCAACTCGATCCTGCAGGCCCGCCTCGCCCAGGTGACCGTCGACCAGAACAACGACATGCGCAAGATCGCCTCGTGGGCCGCGATCGCCACGGTCTGGACCGCGTTCGCCGGGGTCTACGGCATGAACTTCGACTACATGCCGGAGACCGACTGGCGGTACGGCTACCCGGCCCTGATCGCCCTGCTGTCCGGCGTCACCGTGCTGCTCTACCGGGCTCTGCGCCGCAACGGCTGGCTCTGACCCCACGAGAATCCACCGGAACCCCTAGAGTGTCGGGGTGCCGTCGCGTCAGGATGAGCTGCACTCGTATCAGTACTCGGTGCAGCGTGTGGTGGCGGCGCTGGTGTCGCATGACCCGGACCCGCATCGTTCGCCGCTGCGCCGTGCCGGTGTCACGGCCCTGATCGGGCTTCTGGCCGCGACGCTCGCGGTGGGCGGTTTCGCGGCGTACGGGCTGTTCACCGGCCACACCATGGCGAAGGCCACCGACGCCACCTCGGTGCTGGTCGAGAAGAAGACCGGAGCGAGATACGTCTACCTGCCCGCCGACGGCCGGCTGCACCCGGTGCTCAACTACACCTCCGGCCTGCTGCTGGCCACCGGCAACCCGCCGCAGCTGAAGACCGTCGCGGCCGACGAGCTGGCGAAGGTGCCGCTCGGCGCGCCGCTCGGCATCCCGAACGCGCCGGACGCCCTGCCCCCCTCCGGGGACCTGCTCACCGGCACCTGGTCGGTCTGCACCGACACGGCCGGCGGGCGGCCGCGCAGCACCCTGCTGATCGGCGCGGCCCCGGCGGGTGGCACCGCTCCGACGGCCGGGCTGCTGGTCCGGGACACCGCCGGGCGTACGCATCTGGTGCACGGCGGCAAGCGGTTCCTGATCCCGGCCGCCCGGGTGGACACCGTCCAGCGGGCCCTCGGGTGGTACGGCACCCGCCCCTGGCAGGTCTCCGCGGCCTGGGTCGACGCCGTCCCGGCCGGTCCCGACCTGGACGCACCGGTCATCCCGAACTTCAAGCGAGCCTCGGTGGCGATCACCGGTCGCAAGGTGGGACAGGTGCTCACCGCGGACGGCAAGACCTTCGCGCTGGTGCTGTCGGACGGCATCGCGCCGCTGACCGTCATGCAGGCGCGGCTGCTGGCCGCCGTCCACAACGCGTCGGCGCCGATCACCGTGGGCGCCGAGTTCCTGGAGCTGCCCGATTCACCCACCGGGACGAGCCGATTCGCCGACGGCCTGCCGGCCACCGTGCCGGCGCTGGCCGAGGCGCCGAAGAGCGCGTGCATCGCCGCGACCGGGGACAGCCTGCGGGTGAACAGCACCTACCCGGCCGGCAGCGCGCCCGGCACCGGCGCCCGGGTCGACCTCGTGCACATCGCCCGTGGCAGGGGCGCGCTGGTCGAGGCGGCCGGATCACCGGACGCCCCGGCCGGCAGCGGCACGGTCAGCCTGGTCACCGACGCGGGCCGGTTCTATCCGCTGGCGAGCCGTGAACTGCTGGGCCGGCTCGGGTACTCGGGCGCCAACCCGGTACGCGTTCCGGCCCAGTTCATCGCCTACCTGCCGGCCGGACCGGCGTTGGATCCGGTCCGGGCCGCCAAGTCGTAGCCGATTACCGAGGGGTCTGCTTGGTCTGATCCGACACGGTGCCGTTGGACGTCGTGTAGACGGTCGGCTCCATCGGCTCGAAAGCGGCGTCGTCGGCCCCGCCGGAATGCGGGCCGGGCTCGTACTCCGCCCACTGCGCCTCACGGCGACGGCGGACGAGGTACGCGGCGCTGAGCCCGATCGCGGTGCCGAGCAACGCGTACCCGGCCAGGCGGCCGCCCCGGCCACGCTGCTTGTGCCCGACCGCCTTGTCGGCCTTCTTCTGCAGCTTGCGGGCCTGTTTCATCTCCTTGCGGCTGGACTTCTTGGCGGTCTTACCGGCATGCCGGACGTTCTCCGACGCGGCGACGAGCGCGGCGAGCGCGCTGTCCCAGCTCTGTGTGGCGGCGTCCCGCGCGGCCGTGGCGGCCGGCTGGACCCGGTCTCGGGCGGCATTGATCGTGGGTGCGACGGTCGCGCTGGTCTCGTGTGCCGCGATCGTGGCCGCGCGCTTGAAGTGATCCACACTCTGCCCGAGCTCGTTGCGCATCCGCGCCCTGCGGCTCCGACGGCGAATCGTTGCGAACACCAGTGCCCACCTCCTGTGGTCTCTCCAGCCATGGTGCCTTCTCGGGTACCCCCGCGCGGCCGGATCCACGACATGGGGGAGGATCCGAATTGCACGAGAACAGTCCCATCACCGCAGACGGGAGTACCCGTGGCCGAGAACCTTTACGCCACCCTGCACACCAATCACGGCGCGATCCGGCTCCAGCTCTTCCCGGATCACGCCCCGGCGACCGTCCGCAACTTCGTGGAGCTGGCCGAAGGCACCAAGGAATACAAGGACCCGCGTACCAATCAGCCGGGGAGTGGGCCGTACTACGACGGCACCATCTCGCACCGGGTCATCGCCGGGTTCATGGTCCAGATGGGTGACCCGACCGGCACCGGCCGCGGCGGCCCCGGCTACCAGTTCGGCGACGAGTTCCACCCGGAGCTCTTCTTCGACCGGCCGTACCTGCTCGCCATGGCGAACGCGGGACCGGGCACCAACGGTTCGCAGTTCTTCATCACGGTCGCGCCGACGCCGCACCTGAACCGCCGGCACACGATCTTCGGCCAGGTGGCCGACGAGCAGTCGGCCAAGGTCGTCGACTCGATCGCGAACACTCCGACCGGCCCCGGCGACCGTCCCCGTGAGGACGTCGTCATCCAGCGGGTGGAGATCTCGCGCGACTGAGCGCTCAAGGTACCTTTGTGCCATGAGTGAGGCTCCGTCGACGGCACCGGTGTGTTACCGCCACCCGTCCCGGGAGACCCTGCTCAGTTGCAGTCGTTGTGATCGTCCGATTTGCACCAGCTGCATGAACGACGCGGTCGTGGGCCATCAATGCCCCGAGTGCGTCAAGGAGGGCCGTCGCAGCCAGCGGTCGGCGCGCACCGCCTTCGGAGGCAGTCGCGCCGGCCAGCTGGGCTACGTCACGACCGCCATCATCGCGGTCAACTCGCTCGTCATGATCGCCTCGGCGGTCCTCGGTGGCCCGCAGGCGATCATCGGTGGTGGCGGTGGCGGCTTCAACGGCCTGCTCGGCAACGGCACCCCGCTCACCGCCTTCGGTGAGGTGCTCGGCCATGCCATCTACGGCGGCGAGATCCACGGTGTCGCCGAGGGCGAGTGGTACCGCCTGGTCACCGCCATGTTCCTGCACTACGGCGTGGTGCACCTGCTGCTCAACATGATGTTGGTGGCCCAGGTCGGCCGCTATCTGGAGGCCCAGCTCGGCCCGATGCGGTTCGCCGCGCTCTACCTGCTGGCCGGGTTCGGCGGCAACGTGGCGGCCTACGTCTTCCAGCCCGCCAACCAGGCGTCCGCCGGCGCCTCCACAGCCACGTTCGGCCTGGTCATCGCGGCTATCGTGATCAATCGCCGGCTGGTGAAGGACAACAGCGCCATGATGTCGCTGCTGATCATGAATCTGATCTACACGTTCTTCATCCCGAACATCTCGATCGCCGGACACCTCGGCGGTCTGGTGGCCGGTGGCGCCACGGCCTTCGTCCTGGCCTACTCCCACCAACCGCACCGGTCCGTCAAGCAGGCCGCCGGCTGTGCGGTCATCCTGGTGCTGATCGTGGCCGCCGCGATCGCCCGGACCGCCTCGCTGCTCAGCTGACGGCGCGCAGATCCTCCAGCCGGGCGGCCACGTCGTCCGGGTCGGCGCCCAGCTCGTTGGCGCCGAGCATGTAGATGGCGTCACCGGCGTCGATCTCCAGGAGAACGCCGCGCAGCATTCGCCGGTGGGTGCGATCCACCCGTACCCTCTCGATCTTGGCCCAGGGCACATGCCGGCGGCGGGCGACTCCGGTGACCACCGTGATGCCCTCGCCGTCCGCCGCGAGGCGGACCCGAACCATCAGATCGCGGACCGCCCAGAGGACCAGGACCGCCGCGGTGATCCCGGCGGCCGCCCAGCGGCCCGGGTCATCTCCGGCGAACCCGGCGGCGAGCGCGAGCACGGCGACCGCGGTGATCAGTTTGGCGGCCGGGAGGGCCGGTTTGACGCGCCATTGCATCGCACCACTATCCCAGAATGATCAGCATTAAATCGGAGCTACCGCTGTAATTCCATATTCAGTGGCAACGGCCGACTCCTTGCTCATTCATCTTCCGTTAACACTTGCATGGACGTGTTCGCCAGTACGTTTCATGCCGCGGCCCTCCCGGGCGCCCACCACCACCTTCCGATCTTCCGGAACTGTGTGGAGCCGGACGACCCCGCCATCCTGGCGGCCCGGTGCGTCCGCCCGGGAGCGCCGCTCTCCGGCGACTGGTTCCTGCTGCTGACCCGGCGCCGGATGGTCGTCACCCAGGACACCCGGCCGCTGCACCGGACCCGCCTGCACCTGAACGCCCACCTGCGCCAGGTGAGCAACGTGACCTGGCGGCTCGACCTGTCCAAGCCGGGCATCGAGCTGGCCTTCACCGCGATGGACGGGGTCCGGGAGCGGCTGCGGATGCGGCTCGGCGACCCGGAGACGGTGTGGCGCGTCGAGCAGCTGCTCCGCGACACCTTCGTCTGCAAGCCGGCCCTGGTCTAGATTTCGAGCAGGAATCCACTGATCGAACGGCGCAGCCCGGCCGGATCCAGGCCGTGCTCGCGGGCGTGGTCGCGCCAGTCGCCGTAGCGGCGGATCTCGGCCCGGCCCACGCCCAGGTGCAGTGCCCGGTGCGGCAGCCCGTTCAGCGCCTGGCCGACCAGGTACGCCGAGGTGCCGGCCAGGTACGGCTCGACCACCACGACCGCACCCTCGACCAGCGCCCGCAGCCCGTCGGTGTCCAGCGGCCGGGGCGTGTTCGTGTACGCCACCGTCACGTCCATCCCGGCGGTCGCCTCCAGCACCGGGTCCAGCATCGGCCCGACCGCCACCACCAGCGGCCCGCCCCGGCGCAGCACCCGCAGGCCGGCGGCGTCCGGGTAGGCGTGGCCGTTCTCCTGCGTGGAGAGGCGCACGTAGACGCGGTCGTCGTGCCGGGCGGCCGCCCACAACAGCGCGGCCACCTCGTCGCGGTGCCCGGGCACGTGCACGGTCCAGCCGTCGAGGGTGTCCAGCAGCGCCACGTCACCCGGCGACTGATGGGTGTAGCCCTCGGCCGCGGCGTCGTACGAAGCCCCGATGCTGACCAGCACGGCGCCCGTCTCCTGGTGCCCGAGATCGAGCTTGATCTGCTCGTACGCCCGGTCGATCAGAAACGGCGCGTACGAATGCAGGTAGGGCCGCATCCCGGTGAGCGCCAGCCCGCCGCCCATCCCGGCCATCAGCTGCTCCCGGATGCCGACGTTGAAGACCCGGTCCGGGTGCCGGCGCCGCGCCGCGGTGAACGACGCCGCCGAGATGTCCGCGACCACCAGAGCGGTACGCGGGTCCTCGTCCAGGATCGCGGTGGTCGTGTCGATGAACGTCTCCCTCATACCGACGCCACCACCAGGTGCGGCCGGTCCGAGACGACCCGCAGGGCCCGCTCGATCTCGTCGTGATCACGCCCGTTCACCACGGACACCTCCCAGTTCGGGAACCGGACCGGGATTCCGCCCGGCCACCCGTGGGTGGCGGACCGGTTGTCGATGACGATCGCGGTGATCGGCAGGCGGATCGCGGCCGCGTACGCGATCGCCTCGTGATTCGATCCCTCGTCCAGTTCCGCGTCGCCGAGCAGCACGAACGTCCGGGTGTCCAGGAACCCCTGTGCCCGCAGCCCGAGCGCGGTGCCGACGGCCAGGCCGAGCCCGTGGCCCAGCGAGCCGGTGCCGATCTCGACGCCCGGGATCAGCGTCCGGTCCGGGTGGTGGCCGAGCGGGCTGTCCCACCCGCCCATGTCGTCGAGCCACTCCTCGGGGATGAACCCCTTGGCGGCCAGCACCGCGTAGTAGGCGGCCGGCCCGTGGCCCTTGGAGAGCAGGAGGCGGTCCCGGTCCGGCGCGTCGACGGTCTTCGGGGTGATGCGTAACACACGATCGTAGAGAACCCACAGGACGTCCAGCGTGGAGTGCGCGCTGGGAGTGTGCTTGACGTCGGCGGTCACTCGGCTGAGCAGCTTCATGTGCATAGACTGCAACTTGAAGTTCACTTCAACTCAAGGGAGTGGGATGGAGCACCTGACCATCGGGGAACTCTCCGCCCGCAGCGGTGTGGCCCCGTCCGCGTTGCGCTTCTACGAGCGGGAGGGCCTGATCCACGCCTCCCGCACCAGCGGCAACCAGCGACGGTACGACCGGGCCGAACTGCGCCGCGTCGCCTTCATCAAGATCGCCCAGCAGGTCGGGGTCTCGCTCGACGAGATCCGCGAGGCGCTCGCCTCCCTGCCGGAGAACCGCACCCCCACGAAAGCCGACTGGTCCCGGCTCTCGGCCCGCTGGCGCTACCGCCTCCAGGAGCGGATCGGCGTCCTGGAACGGCTCCGTGACCAGCTCAGCGGCTGCATCGGCTGCGGCTGCCTGTCGCTGCAACGCTGCAAGCTGGTCAACCCGAGCGACCGTCTCGCGGTCAGCGGCGCCGGCCCACAGATGATCCTCAACCCGCCGACGGAGTGACCGCCGCTCCCAATGCCGCGGCCCGAGGCCGTCCGTCGGAAACCCCTCGAATGTACGGTCGTGAGCACCCGGCGGACGCTCTGTCCTCAGTGGTGAGAGCAGGGCGCCCGCCGACGTTCGACCTTCTAGAACTTCTATACCTGTTCAGCTGCCAGAACGACATAGGGACTGGTTAGATGCCTAGTCAGGCGCGGCTCTTGACCACCAGCTCGACGGCGAACTGGACCCCTGGATCCCCGCTGTGGTGCATCGCCAAGGTCTGACCTTTGGTCACTGCCCCGAGGTCTTTCTCCTCCAGCTTGCCGTTACAACGGAAAGTGGCTTCTCTCTTCCTCAGCTCCACTTCGATGGTGCTGACCAAAGCCCCTCCACGGCACTCGGCTCGAATGAGGAGTTTCCCCGATTCCGATGCTGTAGTTTTGTCTATCACCGAATTCGGGAGTTCTCCCTGCCCGAGGTACAGGGTGTCACTTTTTGGTCTTAAAGAAGGGGTCCATGTGGGCGAGCCTACCTCGCTAGGCTCGACTGATGTGGTCTCGTTCGGAACAGTCGACTTCGCAGGTCCAGATGGAAGAGGAGATACTGGAGGCAACGTTTCGGTTCCTGGGCTGTCGCACCCCGCCAGTCCCAGGACGACTACGCTTAGGGCGATTGCTGTCCGCCAGGTGCCGGTCACAGCGGCAAGTTTCCGCGGGCGTTGCACTGCTTCGGCCTGGATCCCAAGGATTCTTTCGAAACCCACTTACACCATCCAACACTTTTCGCTGGTTTGAATGGGTACCAAACAGTGTATGTAACGTCTTTGAGTACCCTGCAAGTGTTCGCGCCATAGTACTTCGAGTTAAAAGCAACAGGCTGCATTGTCGCGCCCCAGAAGGCATTTCCCCAGTACTTTTTGGGCACGTCTTGTGTCTCGGTCAGCGACGCGGTGACCGCCGCCGCAGTGGCCAAGTTGCCACCGGCAACAGCCTTAGCAGACACGAGGGAGACGGCACTGAGCGAACCCTCCAAGGTCATGGTGGCGGTGGCGGTCAGCGTGCCGGTGACGCCTGCCGTAAGTGTTTGTGATCCGCCGTTGCCAAAGTAGCTAGAAAAGTTCGGCCCAACTTTGCCCATACGCGCCGGGTGTTTTCTGTATTTGACGACAGACCAGTAGCCCGTGCAGGCTGGGTCTCCGAGCTCTTGGGGGTCGGTCGGTAGAGCGGTCGGCAGCTTAGGTGGTTTTGACGATATAGAAGGAGAGGGTTCGACTGGCGCGTCCGGTAGCGGAATATCGGTAGACTCATCGGGCGTTTCCCAATCCGCAGGAGGAGTCCAGTCATTGGGGTTCTCCGGGAAAGTGGTGGGGTCCTCCGAAACCGGTGATTCCCAGGGGTCCTGGTTCGATCCTGACTGACTGGGAGAAGGCGAAACAGTGGGGTCGGCCCAGGCTGGACCAACGGACAATACGACGCTGAGACCGGTCGCGAGAATCGCGACAGGCCAGCGGGTGCCGATAACGGATTTCAAGCCACGACCTTCTATCAGGAGGCTGATGGGGGGAATCAAGCCCATGCCTCATTTTGATGGGGTTAAGAACCCCATCCGTACGGACACACCGTAGCAATCCGATGCAAACCTGTGGATGCGTGGTCAGTTTGGTACTTCTCAAAGGGCGTTCCGGGAGGTCAAGTTCGATCCTGGATCTGGGCGAATATTCCGGCTGCTTACCCGTTACAAACTCGCGGTTGACCAGGCGTTCAGGTTCGCGCGGGTGCCTTCAAGGTGCTTCATCAGCGGCTGATGTCGAGGCGAGGCAGACGTCTTTGGCTAGCATGCCGGCGGTCGCGTCGCCCAGGATCGCGAGGATCTGCTGGTAGGCGGAGCGCCTGACCCGACTCGTGTGTATGGCGGGAGTTCGATGGACGGTGGAGGAAAGTCTCCATGCTCGTCGTCGGCGCTGGGTTCGGCGGCGCATATCGCGAGGATGGCCAGAGCGGTCAGGGCCAGGGAGGCAGGCGGCAGGTATCGTGCTGGTGTGCGCCGGGTCACAATGTGCGGGCAGGGTGCATGGGTGAAGTGGACACCGGCGCGTTGCCGCGCATCTGCCGCGACGGCGGAGATCGAGCGGGTCGCAGTGAGACCGGGATCTACCGAACGGCGCCCTCGCCCTTCGGCGTTCGCGCAGGTCAGCATGGGCTTACGCGGTTGGTGACAGAGCGGAGGGCGTGGGATTCGAACCCACGAAGAGTTTCCCCTTACCGGTTTTCAAGACCGGCGCCATCGGCCACTAGGCGAGCCCTCCCGTAGTGCCGCTCCAGTCTGCCACCCGCCTCTGGTTCTTGTCGTACCGGTGGGGCAGAGTCGGCCGCATGCACGCGATCGTGATCGAGGACAAGGGTCTCGTCTGGGCTGAGGTGCCGGATCCGGAGGCCGGCGAGGGGGAGGTCGTCGTCGATGTGACGGCGTCCGCGGTGAACCGGGCCGATGTGCTGCAACGGCAGGGGTTCTATCCGCCGCCACCGGGCGCGCCGGCGTTTCCGGGGCTGGAGTGCTCGGGGGTGATCAGTGCGCTCGGGCCGGGCGTGACCGGGCATCACGTGGGCGAGCGGGTGTGCGCGCTGCTCGCCGGTGGTGGCTACGCCGAGCGGGTGGCCGTCCCGGTGGGGCAACTGCTGCCGGTTCCGGCCGGGTTGTCGCTGGTGGAGGCGGCGGCGTTGCCGGAGGTGGCCTGCACGGTCTGGTCCAACGTGGTGGACCGGGACCGGCTCCGTCCCGGTGAGACGCTGCTGGTGCACGGCGGCGGCAGCGGGATCGGCACCTTCGCGGTGCAGCTGGGTGTGGCGCTGGGCGCGTCGGTGCTGGTGACGGCCCGGGCGGAGAAGCACGAGCGGCTGCGTGCGCTGGGTGCGGCGCTGACCGTCGACTATCAGAACCACGATTTCGTACGGGCGGTGCTGGACCACACCGGCGGCCGGGGCGCGGACGTGGTGCTCGACATCATCGGCGCGAAGTACCTGGCCCGCAACGTGGAGGTGCTCGCGCCGGAGGGCCGGATCACGGTGATCGGGATGCAGGGCGGCCGGAGTGCCGAGCTGGATCTCGGGCTGTTGATGGCGAAGCGGGGCCGGGTGTCGTCGACGTCGCTGCGGGCCCGGCCGGCGGCGGACAAGGCGCGGATCGTGGCGGGTGTCCGGGACCAGGTGTGGCCGCTGGTCGCCGCCGGGCTGGTGAAGCCGGTCATCAACAGCACGTTTCCGCTGGCCGAGGCGGCGCGGGCGCATGAGCTGATGGAGTCCGGCGACCATTTCGGGAAGATTCTGCTGCAACGCTGATCACCCGTACGAGTGACTGACTCTGGAGCTGTATGACCGATTAGTTGCGATATGCGGCGAGTCGTCAGCGTGTCGCGGCCCGGCGATCCCAGCATGGACGGACAGCGCGGCCGGTCCCCGGCCGCGCCCGTATCCGAACCACTGGGGGACACGTGACGTACGCACCACATCGTTCCGCTCCGGCCCGGGATCTGCCGTCGATCGAGGACGACTGGGACGCGGGCTCCCACCGGTGGCGTAGCCGGGCCTGGATCGCCGGCGGCACCGCCGTCTCGGCCGCGCTGGTCGCCTTCGGAGCGTGGGCGGTGGCGACCAGCCCGGCGGCGACGGTCCACGGCGTCCTCCCGGGGGAACGCCCGATCGCTCAGTTCACCGTCTCCACCACCGGACTGCGGTGCGGCGTGCCCTCGGTCGGCCCGAGCGGCCTGGAGCAGCGGGCCACCGGTCAGTTCTGCCTGCTCGACGTCATCGTGACGAACAACGGCCGGGAACCGGAGCTGTTCGACAGCGGCGCGCAGCGCGTTCATGACGCCAACGGCGAAGCCTACGCCGTCGCGGAACAGGCCGCGGTGTTTCTCAACGATCGCAGTCCGGCGCTGCTCGACCGGATCGGTCCGGGCCAGACCGTGGCCGGTGTCCTGCCCTTCGACGTGCCGGTGGGCGCGCGGCTCAGTGCGGCCACTCTCGGCGGTGGGCGGTCCACTCCGGGCGTACGAGTGGACCTGCCGGACCCGAGCTGAACCCGGCGTTCACAAGTTTGTGACGGGGGATTAATTATGTGAATCCCGCCCCGGGAGATTCGATGGTGTGTTGGCATGGTCCACGGAATACGCATGGTTGTCCGGGTTCCCATTGCCCACCTTCGACGGCGGCACATACGTGACCAGCGGTATCGGCCACGTGCGGATGGGATTCGCGTGAGTGCCCCGGGCCGATTTCGGAGGCAACACTGCACGGTACGTCCACCCGCCGGGTGCTGACCGTCGGCGCGCTCGTGCTGGCCGTCATCGCGCCGGCCCTAGACTCCGTCGAACACGGCCCGGAGACGGTCACCGCACCACGCGGCCTGCCGGCCACACCGGAACCCGGGGAGCGCCCGCAGCGCGGACTCCACACCCGACAGCTCGACCTCGAGCAGTTCGTGGCCGCCGTCTCACGCGAGATCCGGTTGGACGCGAGCGCCGTGCCCGGGCCCGTGCGCGCCGGCCTCCTGCACCGCCGCGTGAGCGCCCAGCGCGCCTCGCGAACGCTCCCGCGAGTGGTGGTGGCACGCCCGGTCAACCGGCTCCGCTCCACGTCGGGGGGACACCGCCCGGCCGCCGTGGCCCGGGAAACGCGCACCGATCGGGTTCGGGTGCCGCGGCCGGTCCTCAAGCGTGGCGCCGTGCGGCAGCGACCGGTCGCCGTTTCCACCGGCTTCCGCGGCGCCACCGAACGGCGGCTGCGGACCGCCGATGACCGGGGGAGTATGCGCGCGGTGGTCGCGTACGCCCGGTCCCAGGTGGGCAAGCGCTACGTCCGCGGCGGCGAGGGCCCGTACGGCTTCGACTGCTCCGGGTTCACCAAACGCGCGTACGCCCGGGCCGGTTACCGTCTGCCGCACTCGTCCGGCGCCCAGGCACGCCGTGCCCGGTCCGTCTCCCGCTCAGTGGCCCGCCCCGGCGACCTGGTGGTCGGCCGTGGGCATGTGGGCATCTACATGGGCGACGGGATGATGATCGACGCGGGGAACCGCCGTACCGGGGTGGTGTACCGCAAGGTCTACCGGGGGCTCAGTGTCGCGCGGCTGGGCTGACGGCGACGATCCGGGCCCGTACAGCAGTCAGCACCCGCCGGTCTGACGGGTGCCGACTCGCTGTGGCCACCGTTGCCTCACGGCAGCCGATCGCAACCGGGCGCGGGGATCTCGGCCGCACACACCCGGTCGGATGTCTGACAGAAGCATGACCTGCGAAGGCTCGGGGCATGCGCACCACCTGTGCGTTTACCCGTTCGTGTGACGGCGTGCGGCAATGCGGACGAAAGGCGCCCGACACGTCGAACGGTTAGTCTCTGCCCATCGTGGGAAAACCTGATCAGTTACTCACCACGCCGCCGGAGGCCAACCAATGAGTCTTGACGACCGCGCCCTGGCGCCCGACCCGTACGATCTCCTGCCATCGGTCCCGTCCTTCACGGTGACCAGCACGGACATGACGGACGGGCAGCCCCTCGACGAGCTCTACGTGCACACCAGCGTGGGCGGGAAGAACCTGTCGCCCCAACTGGCCTGGTCCGGTTTCCCGGACGAGACGCGTGGCTTCGTGGTCACCTGCTTCGACCCGGACGCGCCGACCGGAAGCGGGTTCTGGCACTGGGTGCTGGTGAACCTGCCGGTCACGGTCACGTCCCTGGACCGGGGTGTGGATCCGCTGCCGGAGGGCGCCTTCTGCGTGCGCAACGACTACGGCTCGCGCGACTACGGCGGTTCCGCGCCGCCGCCCGGCGACCGCCCCCACCGGTACGTGTTCGCGGTGCACGCCATCGACGTCGACCGGCTCGAGGTGACGCCGGACGCGTCCCCGGCCTACGTCGGCTTCAACCTGGCCTTCCACACGGTGGCCCGGGCCACGGTCCGCCCCACCTATCAGGTGCGCGGCTGAGCCACCGTACGGACGAGGCCGCCGGCAGCGCCGGCGGCCTCACGTGTCTGCCCGGTCAGCGGGGCGAACGGCCCACGCAGAAGACCGACTGCCCGAACGGCGGCCGGACGATCTGCTCGGCGGCCTTGGTCACCGGCAGCACCAGGCTGTCGTAGATCTTGACCATCGGCCCCTCCTTGGGGGCCAGCTTGAAGATGCTGGTCGCGGTGTAGTAGCCGAGCAGACCCAGCGCATTCGCGTAGTGGATCTTCTCGATCTCCAGACCGGCCTCGGTGAAGGCGGCCCCCAGCGTCTTCTTGGTGTAGCGGCGGATGTGCCCGGTGGCGATGTCCACCTGGCTCATCGCGAACATGAAGGCCGGCACGATGATGATCACGCGGCCGCCGGGGCGGACCAGTTCCTTCATGCTGCGGAGCGCGCCGACGTGATCCTCGATGTGCTCCAGCACGTTGTACGAGACGGCCGCGCTGTACTCAGCGGCGGCGTCCTGTGCCGGAAGCAGCATCTGCTTCACGTCGATGTTGGAGAACTCCGCCATCCGCTCCTTGAGCAGGACGAGCCGGTCGGGGTCTGCCTCGGTCGCGGTGAACTTCGGCAGGTGTTCCGCCCACTCGATCGCGTAGTCACCGAGGCCGCTGCCGATCTCGATCGGGTTGTCCCCCAGGTACGGGAGCGCGAGCTCGACGAACCACCGCCGGTGGTTCACCGCCATGGCGAGGCCTTCGAGCACTTCGGACTGGATCCGCTGGTCTCCAGTGATGTCTGCCATAGGTGAGGTTCCCTCATCTTGCCGATCTGAGCTGACAGCGGGACCAGCGAAGTTAACCATCTGAAGCGCCTAACCGAAAGTTGAGTGCTGGTCAGCACTGATTTTTTGGCCTGATTGAGACATAGGTGAGCTGGGTACTCGGATGGGTTACCCCACGGGAAGTACACGGTTGGACACGCGGAAAACACGCGTACATATCGGCTCTATCACGCCTGGGCCGCACACCGCTGGCTTCTTGGAAACCTCGGTTAGGCTCGCCGATGCTATGACGATTACGGGTTTTGACTCGACAGGCCAGTCGACCGCCGAGAACGTTCTGTCGCGAGGCCGAGTGGCCACCGACGACGACCTGGACGCGGAGCTGATAGCCCTCGGTTCAAGTGGCACGGTGGTCGCTCCCACCGCCCCGCCCGCTGTCCGGGAAACCGCAGATGACCAGGTCGTACGCCTGCGGTGGCGGCACCTGTTCACGTGGCGTGACGTCGTGGCCGTCGGCACTTTCGTCGTCTTCGCGGTCATGCTGACCCTGCCGTTGTGGCTCAATCTTGATCATGAACTGCGTGATGATCCGCAGGATCAAGCTTTCTTCGAGTGGATGCTGGCGCACGGTGCCCGGGTGCTCACGGATGGCGTCTATCCGTTCTTCTCCGACCGCATGAATTACCCCGACGGGGTGAACATGATGGCCAACACCTCGGTGTTGGCCGTTTCGTTGCCACTGACGCCGATCACTCTTCTGTTCGGTCCGCATGTGGCGTTCAACGTATTTCTCACCGGCGCATTGGCATTTACCGGCGCGTCGTGGTATCTCGTGCTCTCCCGCCGGTTCGTCACCTCGCGGCTGGCCGCCTGGGTGGGTGCGCTCTTCTGCACCTTCGCGCCGAGCATGGTGTCGCACGCCGGCGGCCACCCGAACATCGTCTCCCAGTTCCTCGTCCCGCTGATCATCTGGCGGACGCTGGAGCTCCGGGTTCGCGGCCGCGCGCTGCGCAACGGGCTGATCCTGGCCGGCCTGCTGATCTGGCAGGCGTTCATCAACCTCGAGATCCTCTTCATGACCGCGGTCGGCCTCGGCCTGTTCTGCGCGGTCATGGCGGTGGTCCGGCGGCGCGCTCACCGGGGCGAGGTCCTGCCGTTCGTGCGGTCGCTCGGGGTCACCGCGGCGGTCACCCTCGCGGTGCTGGCCTACCCGCTCAGCGTCCAGTTCTTCGGCCCGCAGAGCTACCAGGGCCTGGCCGAGTTCGTCCGGAACTTCGGGGCCGACCTGGGCTCGTTCGCCGCCTACTCCCGGCACTCGATGGCCGGCGACACGGCCATCGCGTCGCGCCTCACGCAGAACGCCGCGGAGGAGAACGCCTTCTTCGGCTGGGGCCTGATCGTCCTCTTCCTCGGCCTGCTCGTCTGGCTGCGCCGGTCCCGGGCGGTGCTGACCCTCGGCGGGATCGCGATCCTCTTCGCGGCCATGTCGCTCGGCCCGCGCATCGTGCTCAACGGGGTGGACACCGGCATCCCCGGCATCTGGGCGCTGCTGCACCGCCTCCCGGTGCTCGACTCCGCGGTGCCGACCCGCTGGGCGATGGCGATCGCGCCGATCGTCGGCATCGTGCTGGCCTTCGGCGTCCAGCGGGCCGCCGACATGATGTGCGGCCAGCCGGCCTCGCGCGGGCCGATCCGGGTCGCGATGATCACCGCGGTGGCGATGGCACTGGTGCCGCTGATCCCCCGGCCGATGGCCACGGTGCGGATGGACCCGGTGCCCGAGTTCGTCACCACCGGCGCCTGGCGCGACTACGTCGACGACCGGCACACCATGGTCACCCTGCCGCTGCCGGACAGCAGCTACCCGGACCCGCTGCGCTGGACCGCCACCACCGGCCAGGACCTGCGGATCGCCGGAGCGTACGCGCTGCTGCCGAACCAGAACCCGCAGGACCCGAGCGACCGGACCGCGATGTTCTCGCCGCCGTGGCGCCCGACCAGCGGCCTGGTCGCCTCGATCAAGCAGGGCAACCCGATCCCGGAGATCACCGACGAGCGGCGCGAGATGACCCTCGCCGACCTCCGGTTCTGGAAGGCCGGCGTGGTGGTGCTGACCCCGCAGAGCCGCGACATCGAACTCCTGCGCACCATGTCCGACCTGCTGGGTTTCCGTCCGACGTGGACCGGCGGCGCCTGGGTGTGGGACGTCAGCGACCTGGTCGACGACCCGGACACCGTCCTCACCGGCGGCGAACCCTTCTGACCCACACCGGGAGCACGTCGGGACGGTGCCGCCCAAGGGCGACAAGACAAGGTGCGGTGTACGCCCGCTTCCGGATCTTCGCCGGTGACCGCAGCGACCGGGCGAAGGGTGACCACCGATCTACGCCCGGCGCGGGCGGCACAGGCCGGTGCTCTACGGCCTTGCCGTCTGCCCACGGCGGTACGCGTAGCCCGTACCTCTAATCGGTTTTGATGCAGCAGCCCGGGCAGACCTTGGGCTGCGGCAGGGTGAAGGCCAGGCAGCAGGTTTTGCGGCGGACGTCGAGCCGGCCGTTCGCGGCGGGCTCGAGGTCGATCAGGTCGCGGATGCCGAGCGCGCCGAGCAGCCGGTCGATGGTGGCGGCGGACGAGCCGGGGACGGCGTCGGCGGAGCGCAGGACGCCGTAGGCGATGCCGGAGGCGAGCGAGCCGAGCAGCGGGCGCCGGCCCAGCCGGACCCGGCCGTGGATGGCGTCGAGCAGCGGTTCGAGATGCTGGTCGAGGAGGGCGCGGCGGAATTCGGCGAGCAGCGCGTCCTCGTCGGCGACGACCTTGACCTGCGGGAGGCCGGAGAGCGCCAGCGGGTCGTGCGGCAGGACCGCGACCGGGATGTCCGGGCGCATGCCGAGGGTGACCAGCGGGCGCGGGTCGTCGAAGTGCATGACCGCGTCGGTGGAGGTCAGCAGCGGCACACGGCGCGCCGAGGCCCAGCCGAGGACGGCCGGGAGGGCCAGCCAGTAGGTGTAGGCCTTCCAGGCGAGCGCGGCGGCGGCGTGTGCCTGCGCGTTCCAGCGGCGGCGGGCCGCGTCGAGCAGGGTGTCCAGGTGTACGTCGGCCAGGCGCGCGGTCGGCGTCCAGCCGGCCAGGTCGCGCACCACCAGGTCGGGCGCCAGGCCGGGGACCTCGGTGCTGGTGCCGAACATGGCGCGCAGCGTCGCGTTGACCGGCGCCAGCAGTGGTGGCCGGAGCTGCCGGAGTTCGAGCGTGGGGCTGGTCACGGGCGGCCGCCGGCCCGCGGCACTCGTCGCTGAGGCACCGCACTCTCCTCGCGGATGATCTTGCAGAAGGGGGCGAGCCGGCTCTTGTGGAGCGACGGGGGCTCGCGACGGACCCACGGTACCCGGTTAAGGGTAGCCTAACCACACCGGCCCAAGGGGATCATTCGGACGAATACCCTCTGCCATGATTACTTTACGTAGCGTGGTGGCGCTGCCGGATTCGTCAAGGTATCTGTCGGCAAAACGCTACTAGCTCCTTGCAGACACGCGGTCCCGGCGACACTGAACGTGCCGTCGCGAAGGGGACATCCGTGATGACCACCTCGCCCATCGAAAGGGCCGCAGACAAGTTCGTCTCAGCCCTTGCGCAGTGGCGGGTCGAGCGCGGGATGACCAAGAAGCAGCTGGCCGCGCGCATGGGGTTCGATCCCTCCTACGTCAGCCACGTCGAGGGCCGCCGCCACAAACCCACCGAGGACTTCGCCCGCCGGGCCGAGGCCGTCCTCGGCGCCGGCGGCGCCATCTGGCAGCGTTTCCAGGAGTACGACGAACTGCGCAACGCCCGCAACGCCGGCCTGCACCGCGATCCGCCCGTGCCGGTCCAGTGGCTGCCGCCGGGCACCGGGCTGATTGTCGAACGCGAGATCGCCGACCTGGTCTACACCGACGGCGCCTACCGCTGCCGGGTGCGGCGCTCCCTCTACAACGCCGGCGTCGAACCGGTCACCCGGTACCTCGCGAAGATCTCCGTGGACCGCTACCCGCACGACCCGGCCGGCTCCAACCGCCACCACCGGGAGAACCCGCTCACCTTCGACGAGATGGACGTGCGGGCGTTCGCGGGTGAGGGCGACGCCGCCGAGCCCATGCTGTGGCGGGTCAAGCTGGACCGGGACGCGTCCAAGGAGATCTGGCTCATGTTCGCGAACTCGCGCGGCCAGTTCCCGCTCTACCCCGGCGAACGGACCACCATCGAGTACGCGTACACGGTCGGCGAAGAGAAGTGGGGCCAGTGGTTCCAGCGTGCCGTCCGCCTGCCGACCCGGTCGCTGACCGTCCGGCTGAACTTCCCGGAGAGCTTCGAACCCCAGGTCTGGGGTGTGGAGGCGTCCCTCGCCGCCGAGGTGCCCGTCCGCACCCCGTTGGAACGCCGCACCGAGGGAGGTCGCGCCATTTTCGAGTGGTCAACCGACGCGCCCCTGCTCAACGCCCGGTACCGGCTGGAATGGCGGTTCCGTGGCGCCGACGCCCCGCTCTACGAGGAGACCGGCCCGCCCGAGCCGGCTCTGCCCCGTGCCTCGCACCGGATGCGTGGCATCGGCATCATCCAGCGCGGATCCGACCTGCTCCGGCAGCGGGCCCGCCACTTCCAGCTGCCCCGCGAGGGGGCGGCCGCCCGGACCGCGGTCACCCGGCTGCTCACCTCGCTCGGGCGGCTCGAGGACCTGCACGAGTTCAGCAAGGGCGTGGGTCTCGCCGCGCCCCAGATCGGGGTTCCGGTGGCCGCCGCCGTCGTCCGGCCGCCGGAGCGCGACACCGAACCGGTCGTCCTGCTCAACCCCCGGGTCGTCGGCGAGTCCGGCGAGACCGACGAGCAGTACGAGGGCTGCCTGTCGTTCTTCGACTACCGGGGCCTGGTGCCGCGCCCGCTACGGATCGACGTGGAGCACGCCCGGTTCGACGGGACCCGGGTGGTCACCACGTTCGAGCGGGCCCTGGCCCGGCTGATCAGCCACGAGATCGACCACCTGGAGGGTCGGCTCTACGTGGACCGGATGAAGGCCGACGCCAAGCTCGTGCCGGTCGCCCAGTACCAGCAGACCGGCCGACCCTGGGATTACTAGCCCGGCTCGCTCAGTCGGTGAAGCTGTCGTACTTTATCCGGACAGAGGGCACCTGTAGCTCGGCGAGGCGCTTCAAGGTGGCCTTCACCATCCGCCCCGACCCGGAGACGAAGAAGTCGTGCTCCTTCCACGGGCCGTACTTCGCCACCACGTCCGAGATGTAGCCCTGCTCGCCGGGGAAGGTCGGGTCCTCGCTGCACGCGGTCACCACCGACAGCCACGGGTAGCGGGCGGCCAGCCGGTTCAGGTCGGCCAGGTCGTACAGGTCCTCCCGGGTCCGCGCGCCGAAGAAGACGTGCACCCAGCGGGTCCGGTTGTACCGGGTCAGCTCCTCGAGCAGCGACTTGATCGGGGCGAGCCCGGTGCCACCGGCCACGAAGACCGCGTCCCGGGTCGACCTGCGGTCCAGGGTCATCGAACCCATCGGCGCGGCCAGCTTCACCATGTCGCCCACCTGCATCCGCCGGACCAGCGCGCTGGACACCCAGCCGGCGCCCACCGCACGGACGTGGAAATCCAGCGTGTTGTCCCGGCGCGGCGCGTTCGCCGGTGAGTAGGTGCGCCACAGCCGCGGCTGATAACGCGGGCACTCGAGGCTCAGGTACTGGCCGGCCCGGTACTCCAACGGCTGCAACGGCAGCACGGTGAACACCGCGATGTCGCGGGACCGGCGCTCGTGCCCCACCACCTCGCCGTACCAGTACGGCGGGTTCGGGTCGGCGTCGGCGCCGGCCAGCATCTTCGAGGCGATCACCGCGTACGCGTCGGCCCAGGCCTGGTCGTACTCGATGCTCCAGGCCTCGCCGGCGAACGCCCGCATCGACTCGATCAAGGCGCCGCCCACCACCTCGTAGTGCTCCGGTTCCACGTGGAACTTGCGGTGGTCCCGGCCCAGGGCTCGCAGGTACTCGTCGAACCGCTCCGGATCCTCCAGCGTCTGCACGGCGGTCACGATCGCTCCCAGCAGACGGGCCCGCTGCACATCCATCTGCACCGGGAACAGATCGCGCAGGTCCGGGTACCTCAGGAAGATGCGCGCGTAGAAATAGCCGGCCACCTTGTCCTGATGTTCCTCGACCAGGCTCCAGCTCTCCTTGAGCAAGCTTGCGAGGTCTCCCATGCCATTCAGGGTGGTCAGCGCAGTCGGGAACACGACGCACGAGAAGTGCGACTCACCACCCTCCACGGCGCGTCGCTTGCCGAATTGGGCCAATTTGTGCCTGGCCTAGAGTTGGCGGGTGACCGTGGAAGAACAGCAGCTGACCACCCGTCCGCGCTACGGGACCGAGATCGCCATCGTGTTGCTGCTGTCGCTCGGACAGTCGGCCGTCTACTCCGTGGTGTCGCTGACCGCGAAACTCACCGCCGACCGGCCGCTGGCCCAGCAGACCGCCACACTCAACGCCTCGGTGTCGCCACGGCCCTACCTCGACCTGACGTACCAGCTGCTCGGCATCTTCTTCGCCCTGGTGCCGGTCGCGCTCGCGCTGTTCCTGCTCGCGGGCTCCTTCGGAGCGGCCGCCCGGGAACTCGGCATCGACTACCGGCGGCCCGCCCACGACCTCGGCTGGGGCGCCGGACTCGCCGCCGGTATCGGGCTGCCCGGCCTCCTTCTGGTGTACGGGGCCCTGCAGCTCGGCATCAACGCGCAGATCGTGCCGTCCGGGCTCCAGCCGTACTGGTGGTCGGTGCCCGTACTGGTCCTCGCCGCCATGCAGAACGCCGTCCTCGAAGAGGTCATCGTCGTCGGCTACCTGATCACCCGGCTCCGGGCGCTCGCCCTGTCACCGGCGTGGATCATCGCCGCGTCCGCCGTACTCCGCGGCTCCTACCACCTCTACCAGGGCTTCGGAGCCTTCCTCGGCAACGCCGTGATGGGCGTGGTCTTCGCGCTGTTCTACCTGCGGACGAAACGGGTGATGCCGCTCATCGTGGCGCACAGCCTCCTCGACATCACCGCGTTCGTCGGCTACGAGCTGCTGCCCGACTCCTGGCTGTCCTGGCTCGAATACTCCGCATAGAACCGGCGCGCCCGCACCGCCACCATCTCGGCCGAGGCGCGGGCGCCCAGCACGGCGGTGAGCAGGCCCACGCCCGGCAGGCGAGTCAGCTTCAGCGCGGCCCAGAGCGCGATCGCGGCCCGGCCCGGGGTCGCCAGCGCCAGCAGATCGCCGGCCCGGCGCGGATCCGCGGGATCCAGGCCGTAGACCGCGGCCAGGTGCAACACCAGCTCCGCGTGCGTGATCACGGTCGTCGCGACAAGAGCGATCGGGGCGTACGGGCCGGCCAGTGCACCGAGGCCGCCCCGAACCCCCGCCGAGCGGGTGAACCGCTGAACGGCCAGACGGGCGATCGCCTCGGTCGTGGCCGTCGGATAGGACGCCCTCGTCTGCGCCGCCCAGGCCCGGGCTCGGGGGCCGATGTGCTGGACCGCCGTGTGGGCGAGGATCTCCGGCGTGCGGGCCGGGTCGGCCAGCAGCTCCTCGGTGAGCGAGCCGAGCCCCTCCACCGCGTCGCCTCCAGCGGCTGCCTCGCCGCCCGGGGGTGACGTCGGTTGCACCACGGTCAGGCGCGGTCCAGGCACTTCGCTTCCGGCGGGTCCGCTCGCGGTCGGTCTGCTTGCGGCCGGCTCGCTCGTCGGCCGCTCAGCCGAGGCTTGCTCGGTCGTGGCCGGTTCATCTCTTTCGGGCGCGGACGGCCCTGGCTGGGCGTTCTGCGCCGTCGGGTTCGCGAGTGCGGTTGCCGGCTCTCGCGGCGGCAGCGCGGGCTGCGCCGACGCCGGGCGTTTGGCCGGCGTCCGAACGGTCAAGTCGACGGGTGGGACCGCCTTGGCCGCGGCTCGCTTCGTGGCCGCCTTCTTGGCCGGCGCCTTCCTTGCGGGCGGGGCCTCTTCCACCAGCGGCCCGTCCTTCCCGGCCGAGTCGTGGTCAGGTGACGGGACCCGTGTCGCGTCTGCCGGAGTGTTCTCGCGCGGTGAAAGCTGCCCGGATGCGGGCGCCGCGTCCTTCACCGCCGGGCCTGCCTTTCGCGGCGGGGCTGCCTTCTCCACCTTCGTCGCCCCCTCCGCTTTCGTCGCCCTTCCCGTTTTCGTCGCCTTCGCCGCTTTTGTTGCCTTTGCCGGAGGCACGGTCTCTCCGGTGGGGGCGGCCTTTCGTGGCGGTGCTGCCTTCTTCGCCGGGGCCCGTTTCGCGGGCGCGCGGGCCGGAGCCGGACCCGGCGTGGCCGGCTGCGAGGCCTCCGGCGTGGGCTCGGCTGCCTGCTCCTCGCCGCCGGATGGTTCGGTGGCGCGTGCCGGCTGGGGCGGCACCGCGGCGGGAGGGGTCTTGCGGCGGGCGCCGGTCCCCGTACCAGAAGGGGGGTTTGAAGAGTGACCTTCGGCACTCGGGCCGGATCGCGGGGGTTGGAAGGTGACCGCCGGCGGCGCTCCCCGGCGCGCGGGGGCCGCGGCCGGCTCCTCGCCGGAGGGCTTCTGCTCGGGCGTGCCGAACGGGCTTCGCGGACCTCGAGCCCGCGGAGCCTCCCGGCGCGTGTTCTCCTCCATCGCACGAAGCCTAGCCTCATCCGCGACGTTTCGCCTGTTCGTAGCCACTCGCGAAGATCCTTGGCGTGCCAGATGGCAACCTCTTTGTGCGGCGCTGAGCGGGTCCGGTATTGTCAAGCCTCGGTGGCCCTCGGGTCACCGGGGAGACTTCGCCTAGTCTGGTCTATGGCGCCGCACTGCTAATGCGGTTGGGGTTTTAAAGCCCCTCCCGGGTTCGAATCCCGGAGTCTCCGCGCAAAAGTCGGTGTTGTAGGCTGACTGAGCACTGAGAGAGCGCCCGTAGCTCAATGGATAGAGCATCTGACTACGGATCAGAAGGTTAGGGGTTCGAGTCCCTTCGGGCGCGCAAGATCAAGAGGCCCCTGAACTGCCGAAACGCAGCTCAGGGGCCTCTTTTTGTCTGGCCTCTGTGGATCGTGTGGGGCGCGTGTGGGGGCAAGGTCAAAACCCACGTTTCCGCGGCTCAGAGACCGTCAATTGGGTGATCGGGGTGTTCGTTCGCACTTCGAACGGCCGATCACCACATCCCAATATTCGGGATCTATTTTTCTGAATAGCGGGAGGGCTGGTGGTTGTGCTGCGTGCTTCTCCAGGTCAGGCCCCTGACGGTCTGGGCGGTGGGCTCACCATGGTTCCCCCGCGATGGTCATGGCTCTCTGTTGAGTGCGATGGTCAGGCCGTGATCGACCACGAAGGCCCTACCCCGCTCTACGTGCAGGTGGCGGACGCCATCGCGGCGCGAATCGATGCGGGTGTCCTTCTGCCGAATCGGTTGATCCCGTCGGAGAGCCAGCTGGTCCAGGAGTACGGCGTTGCCCGGGGCACCGCCCGCAAGGCCATCCAACTGCTACGCGAACGCGGCCTCGTGATCACTGTCGTCGGCCGCGGCACGTACGTCACCGCCACGAACGACGGCCCGACCGCGGCACGCTAGATCGCAATCGACGGGCACGCCCCGCCGGGAAGGTCGCGGCGTATCCACCGGCCGCCCTCGAACCTCACCAGTTGCCCACAACCGCCCACCAGGCGATCGAACGCCCCGTCACCGATCCGCTCTGCCGTCGCACCGGTGAGTCTGGGCGCCTCGTGTCGGCGACACGACTCCCGTGACGGCTGACCCCTCACCGGATGGTTGAACCCGCCAGGCGCACACGGCGTACCCGAAATTGAGACAGTTCGAAGTGTGCGGGTGGCCGGGACGGGGATGACCGATGTTCGATGACCGTATGCGGGCCCTGGCCGGGCTGCGCGACGAGGGTGAGGCACTGCGGCGGCGGGCCTGGTCCGCCGCGAAGGTGCCGGGTGAACCGGGATCGGACGCGACCGGCTCGGTCACGGTGACACTGGACGAGCACGGCCGCGTCGCGAACGTGGCCGTAGCAGCCTACTGGCGATCGCGGCTGGCCGATGAGCACCTGGGCGGCGCCGTGGTGGAGGCGGTCCGGGACGCTGCGATGCGACGCCTGAACGCCTGGGGCGAGGCGTACGCCGAGCCTGTCAGCCCGGAGCCGGTGTCGTCGGCGGCCGGCCTCCAGCAGCGGCTGGACTCCATCGACTCGGCCACGCTGCCCGCCGCCGAACGGGAGGCGGCGCTGATGGCGCTGCTCGAGGTGGTCGAGTCGATCGAGCAGGGCCTCGACGAGGTGACCAGCCGGTTGGACCAGACCTTGAACGCGACCCACACCGGGCACAGCCCGCACCGCGAGGTGACGGTGGAGCTGACCGGCGGCGGTGACGTCACGTCGGTGCGATTCGACCGCAGGTGGCTGCGTGACGCGCACGATGCGAACCTCACCCGGCAGCTCACCACGGCGTTCCGGGCGGCATACGAGCAGGTCGCCGCCAACGGCGTGCCGCGCCTGATCGCCGACAGCCCGCTCGGCCACGCACAGACGGTGATGCGGGACCCGTTCGGGTTCGCCCGCCGGTTCGGGCTGGCCGGCTGATGACGCTCAAAGCCGCCCTGGACGCGCTGCACCGCGACGCCGCCTCGTGGGAGCAGGTGGCAGCGGTGACCCGACAGGCCGCGCACGAGGCGAGCCTGCTGACCCTGAGCGCACACGAACTGTCCTGGGCGTCGCTGCCGAGTGGCCTGCTCGACACCTACGCCGAACTGCAGCTGAAGGTCGTGACGTTGCTGGAGGAGGCGAGCGGGGTGTACAGCGGGCTGAGCGCCAAGCTCGACAAGGTCGCCTACGAGTACGAGACGAACGACGAACGCGCCGCCCGAGATCTGGAGGGAGTGTGGGATGTCCGTGAGTAGCACCGAGGCCGTCCTGCTCGAACGCATCCATTCGACCATCGACCGCATCGACACCAAGACCGTCGAACTGCAGAACTCGATCAACGACAAGCTGGCATACGTTCCCCCGCCCGCGCAGGGGAAGGTCCGTCAGGGCTGGGACGACTTCTGCGCGTTCATGCGCCGCATCTGGGACAACCTGGCGACGATCCTGTCGAACATGGGCTCGCTGTCGGCGCTGTCGACGACCGCGCAAGCCTGGAGCGACCGGGTCGGTGTCCCGGTCAGCGGGCAGGTTCAGGCCGCCGACGCCGGGCTGCTCACCGTCGACGACAACTGGGCCGGCGACGCCGCCGACGCGTACCGGCAGATGCTGCCGTTGCAGAAGGCCGCCCTGGAGAAGGTCAAGACGGTCCTCACTGACGGCCTGTCCACGGCACTGGAACAGGTTCGCACCGGCGTGTTCCTGTTCTGGACCGGACTGCTGGGGGCGCTCGCGGCACTGGCGGTCGGCATCATCGGTGCGCTCGCCTCCAGCGCCACGATCTTCGGCGTGCCCGCGGCACCGTTCATCGCGGCCGGGGCGGCGGTGACGGCCTCGATAGCGTTGATCGTCGGCTGCGAGACGCTGAAAAGTGCCTGTACTTCCGCCAACAGCACCTTGCGGCAGAAGTTCGACGACACCGGCTTCTTCCGGGGTCATTGGCCGCCGGCGGGCACCGCATGACCGCGGCGCGGACCGAGCGGGCGAGCAACGCGCTAATCGCAGTCATGATTATCGTGTTCGCGCTGGCAGAGATCGGGCTCGCCGCAATGGGCGCTACGGCCTGGCGGTGGTACCGGGACGGCGATTTCACCGCCGTACAGGCTGGACCGTTCATCGCGATGGGGGCATCGGCTGCGGTTGGTGCCATTCTCGCGATACTCGCGGTGATCGCCTTGCTGCGAGGCGGGCGCGGCCAAGGTCTCGCTCGCGGCACGCTCAACCTAACGTGGCTGCGGCTGGCTGCGGTCCTCATCGTCTTGGCGATCTTCGCGCTGACCGTCGGCGTCTCCGCGACAGGAGTATTCGGCATGTTCCTCGCAGTCGGTGACGCGCTCGCCGGGTTCGTCGTCACCGGTGCGGCCGTCCGCCGAACTCGCAGTGGATGAACCGATCGCCGTCCTGGGAGACATGTGCGGTCGGCGACGATCGCGGTCGTCGCGGTGGCTCAACGTCGCCGTGACCGACGGGAGCACGAACGATGGCGCCAGTGGTGCAGCACCGAATCGTCTCTGGTGTGGTGGCCACCAACGCTAACCGGGCGCTGCGTCACAAAGGCGAGGAATGACGCTAATCGTCGGTGGTGCGACCCTCAAACCGACCCGTAGGGCGGCCAACACCACGTTGCGGCAGAAGCTCGACGACACCGGCTTCATCCGGAGTCACTGGCGTCGGCGGGCACGGCATGACGGCCACGCCGACCGAGCGGCCCGGTGGGAGGGCCTTGCTCGTGCTGCGGTCAGTCTCGCCTGGTTGCGGTTGGGAATGGTGATCATCGGGTTGGCGGTCGTCGTGCTCACCCTTGGCGCGTCTGCGGCAGCGTTGCTTCCACTGGTCGGCATCGTGCTGGCCGTAGGCGACGCCTGCGGCGGGCTGATCATCACCGGTGGGGCGTTGCGCCGGATCAGCGCTGGATGAAGAACCGATCCAGCGCGTTGAGCGTCCGGAGGCGTTTCACGTCACGGACCGCGTCTTCCTTCCACGATGGAGGTACGACGGTCGGTGACGGGAGCTTGCGCGGTTAGATTGGCGGTGTGGCCAGCAGCGATGTCGAGCAGGCGATACGACGACTCGCGGATGACGCCGTATCGATGACCCTCGACCAGCGGCTGCGGATCGCGGCGCTGCTGGCTCGACCAGCCGATCCCGTGGCCATCATCCCCGCCTGCGACCGCGCGGCGCCGGGCCAGGTGACCCCGGAATCGTTCGTGCTGACCGTCGGTGAGGTAGCTGACCTGCTGAGGGTCGGCCGGACGACGGTCTACGAGCTGATCAGGACCGGTGAACTGAACAGCATCATGATCGGCCGTCTACGGCGGGTACGGCGTGCCGATGTGGTGGCCCACCTCGACCAACTCAGCCGTCGTGACGCAGATTGACGAGCTTGACGTCATGTCGGACGACAACTGTGTGGCGGAGACGGTCGTCGTTGCCGAGCAGTCGTGTCCGGGAGACGCGCGTTGAGGATCGAGCGTTGACCGTCCGGGCGGTTGTCTGCTGCCGGTCCCGCCCGCGAAACTGCGGGCGGGAGGCCCTTCGATGCCAGGTAAGTACCAGCCGCTGACGTTCGCGCTGACCACCGCCGCCAAGCGCGGGCAACGCGAGGTGGAGTTCAGCTTCGATGAGATCGCCGCACTGGTCGGAGGGCTGCCGCGCTCGGCCGAGCTGCGGCAGTGGTGGGCGAACGCAGATCATTCACAGGCCCAGGCTTGGTGCGTCGCCGGTTATCGGGTGCAGCAGGTGTATCTCGATCGGCGCCGGGTCCGCTTCAGCGCAGTGCCGACTCATACCCCTCCCGGAGGAGTGCGCAACGTCGAGCCGTCGCCGCCCCGTACTGTCCCGGGTTTGTCGGAACCGCCGGTCGACATCCGGGCGAAACTGCAGTGGGTCGATTCCGGCGTCGTGCTGCTGGACGCAGCCGACAAACCGGCCTTTCCCCGTCTGGCCGCCTCGCCCGGCCTTTACCGGCTGACCTTCACCGGGCCGGTTCCACAGATGTACATCGGTGAGAGCGACAATCTGCACCGCAGGTTGTCTGGCAACTACCGCAGTCCCGGCCCGAGCCAGCGAACGAGTACGCGAATCAACGCCCTGCTACGGGAGCACCTTGCCCGCGGCGGGACCGTCTTGCTGGCGACAGCGACTGCTGCCGTCGTCGTGATCAACGACCAGGAACGGCCGCTTGACCTCTCCACCAAGTCTGGACGGCTGCTGGCCGAGAGCGTTGCTCTCGTCCACGCCCAGATCACCAAGCATGCACAGATCGTGAACCTCGGGTGAGCGCACCGGTGGACCCGCGGCGATTCGATTCCTTGATCGCGGCCCTCGACAGCTACCGGGTGGCGCGCTACGCGCTCCTGGACGCACTGTGCCTGCCGGTATCGAACCGGGACCCGCTCGCCGAGTTAAGCGAACACCTGGTCCAGAGGCCCTGCTCGGCGGCGAACTCGCCGCGAGCCGGGTGCAGGCCCACTGGGACCTGGAACTCCCGGGCGGCAGCAAGGTGCAGGTGAAGTACCTCGCTAATCCCGCTGGCCGCTGGGTGAACGAGCACACCGTTCGAAGGCCCGCCGGCGAGGTGCAGCAGTACGCGCTGGTCCTGTTCGAGGCGTTCGCCGTCGTCGGCGTGGTGGTCATGCCTCTCGCGGGACTTCCCGAATCCATGCGGCACTGTGCAAGCAGCACCCGCGCCCCGAGGATGAGCTCCAGTTCACCCAGCGGAACTGGCAGGCCATCGGCGCTGATCCAGGGCGGTTTCACGAGCTCGGGATGACGATCTGGCTGCCAGCACTCGGAGTGTGACGCGCGGAATGCCGCTTATGGTGGCGTTCGCTACGCCACCTTCCTAGACCGGCGGGTCAGCCGCGGTTGAAGACGGCAGCGCCGAGTCGGACGAATCGGGCGCGGCATAGCCGGCATGGATTGCCCCAAGACCAACAAGGTGCTTGACGGCGACCCATAAGCTGCGGCGATCCGTTGTACGCTCTTTCCGACTTTCTCTTGGTTAAACACGCATGGCTCGACAGGGGCCAGCGTAGATCCGAATCGACGGGGCGAGGGGGTGAGCACCAGTGGCCACTGAACCGTGGGTCTCCGTCGATGGCGTTGCAAGGCACCTCGGCGTCGCAAGAGATTCCATATACCGATGGATCGAGGCGCGGAATCTCCCAGCTCACAGGATCGGCCGTCTCTGGAAGTTCAAGCTGTCAGAGGTGGACGAGTGGGTTCGGGCCGGAGGTTCCGAGGGGCCGGTTGAAGCTTCGGATCGCCAGGGAAACGGACGGAACCGCATATAATGGATCAAGCGTTAGACATGGACAACCTGCTGAGACTTCGGCTGGTCGTAGCACGTTATGGCGAGATGGACACGGCCCGGTGGTGGAACACCACCGGCTTGCTCGGCAGTTACGGCACAGCAGTGCTGCGGCGAGGTTTTCCCCGGACTCACCGTTTTGCTCAGGCTCGTTCGGTGTTCTCTGTGGCGGCACACCGATGTGAAGAGATCTTTAATCCGCCGGCGTGCGTCACGCTGTGGCGACTGCCGACCTCCGTAGAGGAGGAGTTCGAAGCACGCTGGGAGCATTGGCTCGACAACGCAGGTGCCTGGATTCCCTTCTTCCAGCGACTCGAGAAGTTGGGCGGCAGTAGCGCCGATCTCGCGTCTATCCTGCGCTCGTTCGACCTGGTGACGGAGGACGATCTAGAGCGGTGCACGCGGCTGCGGCGTTCGGCGGAGGGGCGGGCTGTGGCTCTCCCTTGGATTTTCTCCGGTCAAGCCGAAGAGTTGAGGCTGCTGGCGCTGGGCTTTACCCGAGGCGAACCGGGTGCGCCAGCGGTTCCGTACGCGAGGAGCGCCGAGGCATGACTTCCGTCTCCAGGGCCAAGGTAGCTTCATCCTTCACAATCATCAAAGGTGCGCTCATCGGCGAGACCTATGTCGCGTTCCAAGAATGGGACCTCAGCCGGTCGAAGCAGGAGAATCTTGAGCGCTTTCGGGCGGGCAACCCGATCGCAGCGAAGAGTACGACCTGGTTGCGTGACGTCGCCAAGGTGCTCAGTCGTCGGTTCGAACCGTCGGTACGCGACAAGCCCCTCGTGCAACTCGCCAAGAGTGGGTGCAGTTTGGAGGAGTGGAAGCCGCTGCTGCTCTGGCACATGACGCGTGACGAGTTCTTGGTGCGCGACTTCCTGCTCAACTGGCTCTTTCCCGCGTACGAGAACGGCATCGTTCGCACTCGTTTGGACGACGTGGTGCCGTTTGTTGCCGGCATTGTCGGCCGAGGTGCCCAGATCGAGCATCCATGGTCGACAACGACCATCAGGCGGGTGTCCGCCGGCTTGTTGAAGATCTCGGCGGACTTCGGGTTGCTGCGTGGCGGCGCGGTTAAGGAGTTCACTACTTTTCCCCTGCCGGAGCGGAGCTTTATCTATCTGCTCCATGCATTGCGGGAGGAGACCCGAAACCCCCGCTTGATCATGGGTTCGGAGGACTGGCGGATGTTCCTGATGCGGCCTTCCGACGTCGAAGCGGAGGTTCTTCGACTGCATCAGTTCCACAGACTGCACTACCAAGTCGCGGGCAGCATCGTCCAGTTGTCGCTGCCTTGCGTTGACCCCCTCGGTTATGCGGAGAGGATGGTGGCATGAGCGATTTTGAGCACCGACTCTCCCATGATCTTGAGCCGATCCTTCAGATGTCGGATCCTCGGTCGCGCATCAGTGCTTACCACGACATGCCGTATGCGCTGTTCTGGTATGACCCCGCAGAAGAGTTTCGACTCCGCCGCCAGGTGACGATGCTCGAGACGCGCCTGGCGCAGCGCGGTAAACGGGTCCTGCGCATCTCTCTCGCCGAATGCCTAGAAGACGCCATGCGATCGCAGTATCCGCTGGACGAGTGGTTCGCCGCGGAACGGGATCAGGGTGTCGTGACGATGGTGGAGACGGTGAGTGAGGTGCTGGCAGGCTACTCGCCGCTCGTGGACCACGTCGCCAAGCGGATGCCGGACGATCCGGATCCCATGCGCGACGTCGTGTTCATTCTCCGCACGGGCGCTCTGTTTCCCATGTATCGGACGTTTTCGCTGCTCGAGCAGCTTACCGGACGGGTGCACGTGCCGACGGTTCTGTTCTACCCAGGCCACAAGGACGGTGCCGCGGGGCTGAAATTCATGGGTGTGCTCGACGCTGAGCACAACTACCGTCCGAAGATCTTCTGAGAAGGACCTCTCCGCGATGACCACGCAGTCCATCAGAGACCTCTTCGCCAATCCAATCACGCGGCGCATCGAAGAGGTCATCAAGGTCGACCACACCGACGACCAGATCGTCCGTGGGGAGATAAACGAGTACGTCGTCACTGATGCGATCCGGAGCCACTACACAAGGATCTTCGACGAGTATCAGCAGACGCCGAACAAGCCGCACGAAGGCATAGCCGTCTGGGTTTCCGGCTTCTTCGGCTCCGGCAAGTCGAGCTTCGCGAAGATCCTCGGCCTGTCCATCGCGAACCGGACGCTCGCCGGGGAGCGTGCCGCCGACCTGTTTCTGCAACGCACGGGCGACGACAATCGGATACATGTGTTGTTGAAGGCGATCAACGAACGGATACCCACCCATGCGGTGATCTTCGATGTCTCGACGGACCGGGGCATCCGTAGCGGCAACCAGACTCTCACCGAGATCATGTACGGTCTCTTCCTCCAGAGCCTCGGATACGCCAAGGACCTGGATCTCTCCGAGCTCGAGATAGCCCTCGAGGAGAGCGGCCAGCGCGAACGCTTCGAGGTGGAGTATTCCCGCATCTTCAACGGGCGGGAATGGGCCAGGGAGAAGGGCAAGGTCGCCTTCGCGCTGAGCCAAGCGAGCCGGGTATTGCACAGCCTCGACCCGGACACGTACCCGTTGGCCGACTCCTGGGTGAAGGCGGTCAAGGATAAGGCCGACATCACCCCGGGCAAGTTGGCGGAGCGCGCCAACGAGCTGATGAGGCGCCATAGGCCAGGCCACACTCTGATGTTCGTCGTCGACGAGGTTGGACAGTTCGTCGCGCGTGACGTCCAGAAGATGCTCGACCTCCAGGCGATCGTGCAGAACTTCGGCATCCGTGGCCGAGGCCGGCAATGGCTCGTCGTCACGTCCCAGGAACGACTCGGCGAGCTCGTCAGCGGCTTGGACGACACGAAGATCGAGTTGGCCCGGCTCATGGATCGGTTCCCGCTGCAGGTCCATCTAGAGCCGTCGGATATCTCCGAGGTGACCAGCCGCCGGGTATTGGCGAAAAACGCCGCTGCGCAGGCGCAACTCGGTTCCCTCTTCGACGAGCATCGGGGTCGTCTCGCCGAGCACACTAGGCTCAGTGCCGACATCAGGCTGCCAGATCTGAGCCGGGATGCGTTCGTCGACCTGTATCCGTTACTGCCGTACCAGATCGATCTCATCATTCAGGTTGTTTCCGGACTGCGAACGCAGGGCGGAGCGAGCCGACACGTCGGGGGCGCCAACCGGACGATCATCAAGCTGGCCCAGCAATTGCTGATCAACCCCTCGGTCAATCTCGCCGATCAGCCGGTCGGTGTTCTCGTCCGCCTGGATCAGGTGTACGACCTCGTGGAGAACAACATCGGCTCGGAGATCCGAGCGAAGATCGCAGCCATTCCGCGCGAGTTGAAACACCCGCTTGCGCAGCCCGTGGCCAAGGTCATCTGCCTGCTGCAGTACGTGAAGAGCGTCCACCGCAATGCCGAGAACATAGCCGCAGCCTTGGTGCCTAGCGTCGATGCCGACTCACCGTTGGCGTCAGTGCTGGAGGCGTTGCGGGAGCTCGAAGAGACGCACAAGATCCGCCACGGAGACGATGGGTACCGCATCCCGACCCCTGCCGAGGATGACTGGGAAACAGTCCGCAACGGCATCCTGCCGAAACCGGGCGATGCTCATCGCCTGTACTCCAAGGTGCTCACTGAGTTCTGGCAGCCGCAGCCGACTCATCCATTGCTCGACACCAAGGCGTTCAAGGCTGGGCTGGCCATTCACGGCCGAGAGGTCGTCGGCGGTGACATGATTTTCCAGTTCCACCTCACCGATGAAGGGGCTGATTTCGAGTCGCTCTGCGCGGACCTGCGCACCCGAAGCCAGCAGGAGCGCAAGCAGGTCTTCTGGGCAGTGGCGCTCACCGCCGCTATCGACCACGAGATCGTCGAGCTGTACCGATCCCAGGAGATGCTGCTCCGCAAGGAGCGTGAGACCAGGGGCGAGGACGCTCCGACTCTCATTGCCGAGGAACGGCAGCGGCAGCGTCGGCACCAGGGTGAACTGCGCCGCCGCCTGCGGGAAGCGTGCCTCACCGGCCGGGTGTTCTTCAGGGGCCACGACCGTTCTCCGAGCGACCGGGGAGTGGACGTCGGACGGACCGCGGCCATTATCCTCGGACAGGTCCTCCCCGATATCTTCGACCGGTTCCAGGAGGCGGCGGCCAAGCCGAACGATGTACGCAAGGGCACCGACGCCATCTTCACCGCGCACAACCTCCAGGGTTTGCCACCCGTCTTCAGCCATCTGGGGCTCCTGCGGGATGAGGGTGGCAAGACGGTGTTCCGGGTCGACAGTGGTCCGCTGAAGGAAGTCCTAGACCGGATCGACGAGCGTGCGACGTACGGCGAGACGGCGACTGGACGTTACCTCACCGACGAGTTCACCAAGGAACCGTTCGGCTGGGACTTCGAGGTCGTGCGTCTGCTGGTGCTCTCGCTAATGCGGGCCGAGAAAGTCGACGCCACCAGCCGCGGACGTTCCATTGACACGGTGACCGGTGTCGAAGCTAAGGACACCTTCGCGAACAACAATCTCTTTCGGCAGGCGTCGTTCCGGCCGCGCAAGGGCGTCGAATTCATTCAACTCGTACAGGCCAGCGACGCGTTCAAGGACACGTTCGGCAAGGATGTCAGCGAGCTCACCGCCGCGACCATCGCCGAGGAGCTACGCCAAGAGGCAAGGGACTGCGAGGAGGTCGTCGAGGCGGCTCGCGATGTCCTTAACGATCACCGATTGCCCGGAGCCGCGATGCTCGTGGAGTCCCTCGGTCAACTCAGGGCCATCGGTCGTGAATCGGACGAGAACGCGATCAGCACCTTCAACGCGAGCCACCGGGGCATCAAGGACGCCGTCAAACGCGCACGCGAACTCGGCCAGAGTCTCACCGAGACGCGCCTACACGACCTAGGGCGAGCTCGCCAGGCCATCGAGATCGCCTGGCCGGCCCTGAAGGAGGAGGCCGGTGTCGGACCTGAGCTGGAGTCCAGGGCGGTCGAGCTCCGCGATCTGCTGGAACGGGAAACCTTCTACCGTGATCTTCCCGCCATCCAGCAGCATGCGCGCGCGATCGAGCTCGAGTACACGCGTCGCTTCGACGACGCTCAGCAGGCCCGCATCGATACCTATCGCCGGGCACTCGATCAGCTCACGAGCCAGCCTGAGTGGGGAGAGGTCACGGACGAGGAGATCCGGGGCGAGATCGCGGCGCCGTTGTTGGCCGGGCAGCAGCCGCTGCCGCGTACCGCATCGCTCTCGCTTCTCCGGTCGGAACGTGATGCTTGCGAGGCGCGGCTTCGAACGGCGATCCGGCGTCTGCAGGAAATCGTGGAGGGTGAACGACTCGCGGCGGTCCAGGTGCAGTCCTACTTCGCCGGCGGCATCGAGACCGAAGAACAGCTGGATGCGGCTCTCTCCGGCCTGCGCGACGAGTGCGCTCGCCTGATCGGGGCGGGCAAGAAAGTCGTGGTGTCGTGACCCGTCCCCTCATCGATCTGAACGAGCTGGCGCGCCGAGAGAACGAACAGACCGAATGGAAAGAGAACGTCGCCGACATCGACGACGTCGTCGCGACCCTCAGCGCGTTCGCCAACGATCTGCAGAACCTCGGCGGTGGCTATGTCGTCTGCGGCGTCGCGGAGACCAGGGACGAACACGGATTTCCCACCCTGGCGCGTGCCGGACTCCCCGCGAGCCGGATGCGAGAAGTGGAGGGAACGGTCATGACCCGTTGCCGTGAACGGGTTTCTCCGCCCATAACGCCACTTGTCGAGCAGTTGGCTACGGAGGATCCGCAGCGGCGGATCCTCGTGTTCGTCCAGCCGGCCACCGGCACCGCCCACACCTTTCGCCGCCGCAGCGACGGTGCGAAACATTTCGTGCGGGTCAGCCACTCCACGATCGAGGCACGTAACGGGGTGCTCCGCGAACTCCTCGTACGCAAGGGTGCTCTGGAGCCGTGGGATCGACGGCCGTGCAACGGCGCTACCGAGGCTGACCTCGATCTCATCGCGCTGCGCGATGCGCTGCAGCGCATGGGCGCGTTCTCTGCTGAGCAGGGCCTACAGCCCTACCTTTCTCCCGACTACTCCCTGAGCGCGTTTGTCCCGCCCTTGCTCGCGGCGGAACCCTTGACCGGGGTCCTGCGACCGCGGAACTTCGCCATGTTGCTGTTCGGCCGAAACACGCACCGCTTCATCCCCGGGGCGGTCAGCTTCTTCTCCATCTATCCGGGAACCGATCGCTCGGATCCCCACGCCGAACGACATGAGCTGGACGGCAACCTTTTTGAGCAGGCCCGGCGGCTGCAGGAACTGCTTGACATCCAGTCCTACACCGCATTCGACAAAACTGACCCCACGTCACCAAACGTCATCAAATATCCCCAAAGGGCGCTCTACGAGGCGATGGGTAACGCGCTGGCGCATCGCGACTACGAGCAGACGGATCCGACCCGACTGACCGTCTTCTCCGACCGCATAGAGATCGCATCGCCCGGGCCGCTCCCCAGCGGAGTGGACCTGGCGGCGCTGCGCCGGGGCGAGGCGCCGCCGAAGTGGCGCAACCAGGCCCTGGCTTGGTTCTTCTCGCGGATGCAACTGGCGCAGGGCGAAGGGCAGGGGATCCCGACTATCCTCCGGTCCATGCGGGAGGAGGGCAACCCGCCGCCGCGCTTCGACGCCGACGACATCCGGGTGGTCTGCACGCTGCCGGCCCACCCCAGGCACGCCGCACTGCAAGAGCTCCGCTCCGCGGAGCAGGCGCTCGCGCTGGGCGAGATCGAGCGGGCAAGGGTACGCGTCGAAGGAGTGCTCGAGAATGACCCCCTCAACTTCCGCGCGATACAGCTTTTCGCCGAGATTCACCAGGCACGGCGCGACCCGGCCGCCGTCGCAGCATGGGTGCGCCGACATCGGGACGAGATCGGCGCGCTGCCGCCGCCGGTTTTGCTTCAACTCGCCGAGGCCATCGGCGGGTCAGAGCACGATCGGCCGATCATCGTGGACCTCCTGTCCCGCGCGGCACGCGGCCGGCTGGAGGAGCGCGAACTGCGCCGCATCGTCGTGGCGATGAGCAAGGCGAAGGACGACGAGAGCGCCCTCGACTTGATCGAACGCCAGATGCTGGAACATCCCGAGTGGCGCAGCAACCCGTCACTGCTGCAGCTTCGAGGGGACTCCAACATCGGTCTGGCGAAGCGATGCCGCGACATGGCGACGAAACCGGAGGTCGCCCGGGCCACCAAGGCGCGCGCGTGGCGAGATTTTCACACCTACCTGGACCTGGCCGAACGCGATCTCAGGGCGGCCCTCGCCCACAGCGTCGATCAGTACTTGAGCGAGCAGATTCAGCGCAATATCGACTACCTGGAACAGCTCCGGCGGGACAACCAGCCCCCGCAGCGACGCGCCGCACGGCGGCGGTGAGGACGGCCCAGTGGACAAGCAGACGCGCAGCGCTATCGAGGCCGCAACGCGGGCCGCCCGGCGGCTTCTCGACGAGGACTTCACGGCGCAGCTGGATGGCGACTTTGACGTACGTCGTGACGGCAGCATCGCCGCTGCCGCGAGTCCGCACCTCAACCCTCGCCAGGTCGCGATCCGCGAGAAGATCCTTTCGGCCCTGGTACACAAGCAGACAGCGGGGATGACCGCAGCGGAGTCGGTCGCGGACTACATCCGCGACGCGGCGTTCACGACGTTCAACCGATTTGTCGCACTGAAGATGCTTGAGGCGCGCGGTCTGGTGCAGGAATGCATCACCAAGGGTGAGCAGTCGGCCGGATATCGCGAGTTCTGCGGTTTGGCGCCGAGCCTGCCTCTCTTGCCAGACAGCGCCGGTTACCGCCTCTACATCGAGTCGCTCTTCGACGAATTGTCGACCGAGGTTAAGGTGCTTTTCGACCGGCGCGACCCGGCGTCCGCGCTGTGGCCTCGCCGAGCGACGTTCGAGGAATTGCTGACCATCCTGAACGGCACCGCCCTCGCCGGTGTCTGGGCGGAGGACGAGACGATCGGCTGGGTCTACCAGTTCTTCAACAGCGCCGACGAACGCAGCAAGATGCGCAGCGAGAGCCAGGCGCCGCGGAACAGCCGCGAGCTGGCCATCCGCAACCAGTTCTTCACGCCGCGCTACGTTGTTCAATTCCTCACCGACAACACGCTCGGCCGCATATGGTACGAGATGCGCGACACCCGGACGGAGCTCGTTGACCGCTGCGAGTACATGGTTCGATGCCCGGGTGAAAGATTCGACCCGCGACCCAAGAAAGACCCCCGCGACCTGCGAATCCTTGACCCCGCCTGCGGCAGCGGCCATTTCCTCTTGTACGCCTTCGACCTGCTCCTGACCATCTACGAGGAGGCGTACAGCGACCCGGAAAGCCCACCGTTCGAGGCGACCGGGACCACGCTGGCCGACGACTACGCGGATCTGAAGGCTCTGCGCGCTGCCATCCCGGGATTGGTGCTGGCACACAACCTGCACGGTGTCGACATTGATCCACGATGCGCCCAGATTGCCCAGCTGGCGCTATGGATGCGCGCCCAGCGTGCTTACGGCGATCTTGTGATTGACCGTGCTCAGCGGCCACAGATCCGCCGCTCCAACATCGTCCTGGCCGAACCGCTGGTGGCGGACGAAAACGTCGCCAAGGAATTTCTCACCCAGCTCGACGACGACCAGCTACGCCTCGCGTTCGCTGAGCTGGTCGACGCGCTCGCGCTCGCCGGCGACCTCGGCCTGCTGCTGAAGGTGGAGTCGCGGCGAGCGCAGCCGCTTGCCGAGGGTTACGACAGCGACCTTTTTACCCCAGCGGAGGGCCGCCTTCAGGAAGCCCTGGCCCGCTATGCAGCCGAACTGAAGACCCAGGTCAATACTCGTCAGCGTCTCTTCGCCGAGGACAGCGCGCAGGGCCTTGGGCTGTTATCCATTGCCCAGTATAGATACGACGTAATACTTATGAATCCGCCCTTCGGTGACTGCAGCGCCAGAGCGAAAAGCACTTTTGACCGATCCTACCCGAGAACCAAGAATGACGTATACGCCGCATTCGTTGAACGCGGGATTGCGCTCCTGCGGGATCGCGGTCGCCTGGGCGCCATAACGTCTCGCACCGGATTCTTCCTATCCAACTTCCAAGCGTGGCGCGAGGAGGTCATTTTGCAGGCCGCGCCCCCAGTGGTCGTGGCCGACCTTGGGAGTGGAGTGCTCGACGCGATGGTCGAAACCGCCGCCTATTGCCTGGAGGCCGCCACATGACGATTTTCCTCAAGGTACTTGATGCCGAGGCGGGTGCGAAGTCCGAGAAGCTGCTTCTCGCTCTGAATGCGTATAGGACCGGAGAAGCCGATGGCTATCAAGAGGTCATCTACGAGCAGGACCCGAAGAGATTCTTCGACTTGCCCAACAGTCCGTTCGCCTACTGGGCAACCAGGCAGGCATATGCAGCTTTCCGAAAATTCCCTCCTTTTGAAACGGAAGGCAGGGTTGTCAAGCAAGGAGTGGCCACCGCAGACGACTTCCGTTTCTTGCGCGCATGGTGGGAAATTTCGCCGGCCCGGGTGGGTGAGCGGTGGTTTGCGTTCGCGAAAGGGGGAACTCACTCGCGATTTTATTCAGATCTTCCGCTTCTCATCGGATACTCCCGCGCAGACCAGGTAGGGATCCAAGCCATTGGCCGTTACGGACGTGGCGCATCACACTACTTTCTGCCGGGCTTAACGTGGCCACGCCGCACTCAAAGCGGGCTGGGTGTTCGAGTGATGCCTGCCGGTTGCATCTTCGCGGATAAAGGCCCGAGTGCTTTTGTCAAAAATAATGATCCATCAGGCTTGCTTGCATTGCTGGCAGTCATGACGAGCAGTCCGTACCGATATCTCGTCGAGCTTCAGATGGCATTCGGTTCCTATGAAGTAGGTGTTATCCAGCGAACGCCCATTCCTGAGGCGGGCGATTCCGTGCGAGGCGAATTGGTGAGGCTTGCGCACCAAGCGTGGTCACTGAAGCGCCGACTCGACTCCTTGCATGAGACGTCTCATGCGTTCGCGCTGCCGCCGGGATTAGCAGAGAGAGATTCGACCTTCGATCGAAGTGGCGTCGAGGCCCGGATACAGAGCACGCAGCGCGAAATCGATGATATCCTATATACCCTGTACGGCCTCGAACCGCACAAAGATGGCGATCTTGCAACGTGGTCTGAGCGTGCGCTGCCTGGGAGCGGATCCCGGAACGACGAGAGCGCCGAGGAAGGCAGCGATGCCGACTCTGCCAAGACGGAAGCTTCGCTCGCCCTCATCCTGTCATGGTTGGCCGGCGTGGCGTTCGGGCGGTTCGACCTTCGGTTGGTGACTGGCGAGCGATCGGCACCGCCGGAACCTGAACCCTTTGATCCGTTGCCGAAGCAGTCGCCGGGTATGTGGCCGGCCGGTGAGGAACGGCCTGCTCCACCGCCCGGCATCCTGGTCGAGGACCCGGGGCATCCCGCAGACATCACCTCCCATGTCGCGACCGGAGCCGAGCGGGTCGGTGTAGTAGTGCCGGAGGACCTGCGCCGGTGGCTGGCGCGAGAGTTCTTTCCGCTGCACATCAAAATGTACTCGAAGAGCCGGCGGAAGGCGCCGATCTACTGGCAGGTGGCAACTCCCTCGGCGAGCTACTCGGTGTGGCTCTACATTCACGCGTTCACCAGCGACACGATGTTCCGGGTGCAGAACGAGTACGTCGTACCCAAGCTCCGTCACGAGGAGCGCCGCCTGGAGGCGCTGGAGCAGGAAGCTGGAGAGCGCGCCACCGCAGCGCAGCGCAAGGCGATCGCTGAGCAGGAGTCCTTCGTCAGCGAGCTCCGTGGACTTCTCGACGAGGTCAAGCGGGTGGCACCGCTGTGGAACCCCGACCTCGACGACGGCGTGATCATCAACTTCGCGCCGCTGTGGCGTCTCGTGCCGCACCATCGGCAGTGGCAGAAGGAGCTGAAGGCCACGTGGGACGCGCTGTGCGCGGGCAGGTACGACTGGGCGCACCTCGCGATGCGTGTCTGGCCTGAGCGAGTGGTGCCGAAGTGCGCGACCGACCGGAGCCTGGCCATCGCGCACGAACTGGAGGACGTCTTCTGGGTGCAAGGGCTGGACGGCAGATGGGTGGCGCGGCCCGTACCTACCCGGTCGATTAGCGAGATAGTCGCGGAGCGTACCTCGGACGCGGTCAAGGCCGCATTGCGTAGCCTGGTCGATGCCCCGACCGCCACCAGGTCCCGTGTAGGCCGCCGGCGTACGGCCGCCGGCGCGTCGCGGGGAGGACGTTGATGGATTCGTTGTACGACTACATCGCGAAGAAGCTCGCCGAGGAGGTCACGAAGCGCGGAGTCGTGATCTGGTATGACGCGGGTACCGAGTTCGCTCCGTTCATCGCCGAGCTGCGCGGCGGACCCCGGACCGGCGAGGCGGTTCCGGTCACTCTGTACGGGAAGGTGGTTCGCCTCGCCGAGTACGCCGGTTCGATGTTCGAGGTGCGCTTCGCCGTCGAGCCGTATGTGAGGGAAGATTCCCCCGAGCCGGCGGTCATCTATCTGCCCGGCTGCGACCGCGATACTGGCGGCTCGGTGCTGATGGAGTTGGAGAGGGCCGGGATGCATTGGGAGCCCCGGCTGGCGCAACTCGCCAAGGAGCTTCTGCTGAAGCGGCACACGATCGGTGTTGTCGATTCGATGGTCGCGGCCGACCGGCGCTTGAGTTATGAGGACTTCAGGAAGATCGCCGCGGACGAGGGCGCGGGGAGTGCTTCGGTTCTCAAGAGTATTTTCGCCAGGTCCCATGGTGATGACACCGTCCTGGCCGATTGGCTTGCGGACGATTCCCGCGACAGTGAAATCGCGGGTAAGTCGGCGACGGGGGAGTTGATAGCGCTTGTGCAATCGTGGCTGGGGTTGAGGCTGCCCGGTGACGGCCACCCGAGCAAGTTGCGGAGCATCACCCTGAGATACGTCCTGGCCGGTGAATTCCGTGCCGATCTCAGCTGTGCTTCGCCGCCCGCGCTGGACGGCGTGCCCGTTCCGCCTACACCGGATGCGGATCGAGCGGTTCGTGAGCTGGCGGTGTTACTGCGTTCCGGCCATGCCCAGGTGTATCCGGCGCTGGCGGACCTGGTCGAGCGCGAACTGGGGCTGTCGTCGGCCGCGATTCCCGCCGAGGCTCTCGGAACGATTGACACTTTCCGGTTCGAGGAACGGGTTCTGCTTAAGCACTGCGGTGACCTTGTCGCCGATGGTCGGTTCGAGGCGGCACTTACCCTCGTCTCGCAGCGAGCTGACTGCTACTGGCTGCACGTCGACGTGGCACGCAAGGCACAGTGGGAAGCCATCCGTCGCATGGCTGAGCTCGGCCAGGTGGCCATCCGGGTGGGCGCTGAGATCAAAGCGGCCAACGGGGACGTGGGCGCATGGTTCGGGCGGTACACCGCCGCCGGCGGGTGGCACCGGCTGGATCAGGCGCAGCGACGGCTAGAAGCGTGGATCACCGAGCTCGATGACGTGCAGGAGCAGCCACTCGCTGTGGTTCGGCGCGCGTACGAGGACACCTGCCATCGCATGGCGGATCGGTTCACCAAGGCGCTGGCCGGGTCTGGCTGGGCGGTGCCGCGGGCACTGCACCAGACGAGGGTCTTCAGCGAGGTTGTGGCGAGTCAGCCCAAGCCTGTGGCGTATCTCCTCGTGGACGCCATGCGATTCGAGATGGGACTCGAGTTGGCTGAGCGCCTACCGGATAAGTCCGAAGTGTCCGTCCGTCCGGCGGTAGGGGCGTTGCCGAGCATCACGCCGGTCGGGATGGCCGCGCTCCAACCCGGGGCAGCGGCGAGCTTCTCGCTGGCCGATAAGGGTGGCCGCCTCGGTGCCCAGATCGACGGCACGTTTCTTGCCGACCGTGCCGCCCGCGGGAGATTCGCCAAGGCCCGCATTCCCGACCTGGTCGATCTCGCGCTCAACGACGTGCTCAGCCTGCCGGTTTCGAGACTCACCAAGAAGGTCGAAGGCGCACAGGTGGTGATCGTCCGATCCCAAGAAATCGACCACGCGGGTGAGAACGGCTTTGCTTTCCACGCCCGGCAGGTCATGGACACGGTCATCGACAACCTTGCCCGCGCGATTCGGAGGCTTGCGAACGCCGGAATCCGGCATGCTGTGGTCACGGCGGACCACGGTCACCTCTTCTTCGCCACGGACCGCGACGAGTCGATGCGAATAGATGCCCCTGGAGGCGACACGGTTGACCTTCACCGTCGGTGCTGGGTCGGTCGGGGCGGCGCCAATCCGCCGGGAACCGTACGCATCTCGGCCGCCACGCTCGGCTACACCTCCGATCTGGATCTGGTGTTCCCCGCCGGCGCCGGCGTTTTCAAGGCCGGCGGCGACCTCGCCTTCCACCACGGCGGTCCTTCACTACAGGAGCTCGTCATTCCGGTCGTCACGGTTCGCGCCCCGGCGCCGGTCGAGGCGTCCAGCGCCACCGCGCCGGTGGCCGTGGAAGGCGCGCCTAATGAGGTGACGAACCGAATCTTCACCGTCACACTGGCTCTCGGTGGCCAGCACCAGTTGCTTCCGGAAGTGGCAGAGGAGGTCGTGGTCCGGCCTGTGCTCATAGCTGACGGTCAGCAGGTCGGAGTTGTCGGCATGGTGGTCGACGCGAAGTTCGACGTTGCCGCGCAACGGGTGCGCCTCGAGCCGGGACAGAGGTGCACCCTTGCGTTCAGGCTCGTTGACGACGCAGTGGGGAGCCTGCGGATAGTTGTGCAGGATCCAGAGACGGATGCGGAGCTATACCGATCACCCTCCGACATCCCGGTCCGGCTTGGAGTGTCATGAGCAATGCGGTTTCCAGCACTCGCGAGGCGTTGGGCGAGAAGGCTAACAGGCTCTTTGCCGGCAAGGTAGTCCGCAAGGATCTTGTGCGAAAGGTCAAGGTGGGTGCCAATGTGCCCGTCTTCGTGCTTGAATACCTCCTCGGCAAGTACGCCGCCTCCGCAGACGAGCTGACCATTCAGATGGGGCTGCAGGTTGTCAACGACACCCTGGCCAACAACTACATCCGGCCTGACGAGTCGATGAAGGCGCAGGCCACCGTCAAGGAGCAGGGACGGCACACCTTCATCGACAAGGTAAAGGTCAGACTCGTCGACTCGGACTACTGGGCCGAGGCGGCCAATTTCGGGCATAAGCATATCCACATTCCCGAGCGCTACGTCCGCGAATATGAGCGGCTTCTGACGGGTGGAGTCTGGGCGCAAATTGACATGCGCTTCGAGTACGACGAGGAGTCACGCGGCAAGAACCCGTTCTGGATCGAGCGGCTCACGCCGATCCAAATCGCAACCTTCGATCTGGAAGAGTATCGCCGCGTCCGCCGTCAGTTCACCAGCGAAGAGTGGCTTGATCTGCTCGTGCGCAGCTGCGGCTATGAACCGGACGAGATGTCCCGTCGACTGAAGCTGCTTTTCCTTGTCCGACTCATCCCGTTCGCCGAGCGGAACTTCAACCTCGTGGAGCTCGGGCCGAGAGGCACTGGCAAGAGCTACATCGTTCAGGAGGTCTCGCCCTACGCGGCTCTGCTGACCGGCGGCACGACCGTTGCGAACCTTTTCGGGCACATGTCGGGACGGCAGAAAGGCATGGTGCAGATCTGGGACGTCGTAGGCTTCGATGAGGTCGCCGATCTGCAGAAAATGCCCAAGGAAGTCATCACCACCATGAAGACCTACTGCGAGTCGGGTACGTTCCAGCGCGGCCAGGAAGCGGTATCCGGGGATGCCAGCATCGCCCTGTTCGGCAACACCGGGCAGCCCGTCGACGTGATGGTCCAATCGTCCCACCTCTTCGCGCCGATGCCGGCCATCATCCGTGACGACATGGCGTTCATCGACCGCATTCACTTCTACCTCCCCGGCTGGGAGGTGCCGAAGATGCGGAACGAACTCTTCACCGATGGCTACGGGTTCGTCGTCGACTACCTGGCCGAGGCGCTTCGTGAGCTTCGGAAACATAACTTTACCGAGGCGGTGGATCGACACTTCGCGCTAGGCGCACATCTCAACGCACGAGATCGCAAGGCGGTACGAAAGTCGGTTTCTGGCTTCATGAAGATCCTTTATCCGGACGGGGAAGCCACTCACGATGAGCTTGCCGAGATTCTGGAGCTCGCTCTGGAGGGCAGACGCCGGGTGAAGGAACAGCTCAAGAAGATGGGGTCCTTCGAGTACTACCACACTTCGTTCAGCTACACCGTGCAGGAAACTGGAGAGGAAAAATTCGTCGGAGTCCCCGAGCAAGGCGGGCGTGATCTGATATCCGCCGACCCTTTGGCGCCCGGAACCGTCTACAGCGCAGGTGTCACGGCCGATGGAACGGTGGGGCTATATCGGGTTGAAGTCTCCGTCTCCAACGGTACGGGCAAGTTAAAACTGGCGGGCGGCATCGCGGGCACCACCAAGGAGTCGGTGCAGCGTGCGTTCAGCTTCCTGCAGGCCCGTAAGAACGACGTAGGCATCGCTCGAGACCTGGACGTCTCTGACCTTCATGTCGAGGTTATCGACCTTCTCGCCAACCGCGTCGAAACCGAGCTCGGCGTCGCTTTCTTCGTTGCGGCCTATTCGGCCTTGCGTAAGGCGCCGGTAAGCCCTGCATTGCTTATCCTCGGCGACATGAGCGTGCAAGGAAACATCAAGCCTTTGCGCTCCCTCACCGAGCCATTACAGGTGGCGAAAGACAATGGTGCTAGGCGGGCATTGATACCCATCGAAAATAAGCGGAACTTTCTCGATGTCAGCGCAGAGATCATGGAACACGTCGACCCGATCTTCTACGGAGACCCGAGGGCGGCGGCGACGAAGATTGTAGGCGGACTGTAGCTACGGATCAGATGCTTTCCCTTCGCGGTCGCTGCCAGCAACGGACTTCGGCGGGATGGGTCGCGGTCGCGACGAGGATGGTAATCCCCAGGTGATCGCATGTCGCTACGGCGGGTGCCGCGACGCAGTAGCCGCGATAGCAGGGGCGTTGGTAATTCGCCCTGAGCAGCCCGATTGAAGCAGGTCCTACCCTGCGTGACGGTGTCGCGTGGTGATCCGGTGGTGATCGGATGTCTGCGACCGTTTCAGCACGGGCGCGACCGCATCAGCACGTTCAAGTGGCGGCTATCGATCAGCAAGACGCTTGGCTTATGCACTCGGCTCGGACCTGCGGAAACACAGAGTCGCTCTGAGCTGCTAATATGTCTTCGGAAACAGGTTTGAATCCGGAGGCTACAAAGTGTACCCGCGACCACTAGTCATTTGACTACGGATCAGAAGGTTAGGGGTTCGAGTCCCTTCGGGCGCGCAAGTGATCAAGGTCGTGACCTGCGGAAACAAGGGTCACGGCCTTCTTCTTTCCCAGTTTCGACCCCGATCGTCCCACATGGTGGGTGCGTGGTGATCGGGTGGTGATCGCGTGTCGAACAGCTGGCTCGTCCATAGTAGATCCGGCCGTTGAGCTGGGCTTTTCAGGACGCGAACCAGCCCCACGACCGCCGCCTCTCTCGACTACGGTGAGTTACTACCCTGAGGGCAAGGTTGTCGCCCGCTGGCGAGGTCTACGGATGTCGGCGGTCCCCGTTCGCGCCGTCGCTGCCGATGGGGTGTCACTCGGTCGCCCCGCACCGGTCTCCGCGGAATCATCCGCAAGGCACCGGGCAACAAGCGGACAGATGACGACGACGCACCAGCAAGCCGCCATCCCAGGCTCCCAGGGTCATTGCGTGCTGGTGTAACGGCTGGTCACGGCGTCGATGAGGTCGCGTGAGCGGCGGTCGGCGCGGCGGTTGGCGCGGGCGATGTTGGTGTCGCCGTTGATACGGTGCCAGCCGATCGCGGTGTTACGAAGGGTGGCCATGACAGCGGGTCCGGTACCGGTCCGGGCCTGATGAAGATCTTCACGGAACGTGATATCTCTGACGTTATGGACCTGGTTCTCGATCAACCATTCCGCCCTCGCCCATTTCTGCAGATCAGAGGGCTGAGCATCGGGGGCGGTCAGGGACGTGACCAGGTAGGTGGTCTCCCGGCTGGTGTTGCCGTCCACGGTGCGGGTCCGGATGATCCGGGCGGCCTGCTGGGCATGCGGGAAGGCGATCCCACCCGGGGTGTGCAGGGTGACGGCCTTGACCGTGCGGGTCTCCTTGCGGCCGTGCCCGCGGTCGCGGGTGCGGTCACCGACCGGGATCTGCGCCCATGGCAGGGTCTTGAGCTGGGCATGAAGGGTGGGCTGGTTTCCCTTCGCCTGTAGGAGAAGGTGTGCTCCACGGCTGGTGATCTGCTCGGCGTGATCGGTCTGGGTATGCATCGCGTCGGCGACGAACAGGATCCCGGTCAGACTGCCCAGAACCTTCTCGACAGCGGCGAGCAGGGGCGTGAAGGCCGGAATCTCATTGCTCTTCGCCTCGACGGTGACCTGGGCCAGGACGATGCCGGTGCTGGTGTCCAGCGCGGACAGCAGATGCACCTGGCGGCCCTCGGGCAGCCGGGCGCCCCGCAGCGTCTTGCCGTCGACGGCGATCACGGTCCGATAGCGGCGCGGCCGGATGGGCGCCGACGGTGTCCGCGACCGCAGCCAGCCGGCCAGGACAGCGCTGAGCACGCCGGCGTCGAGGCGGGTCAGCAGCCGCCACATCGTCGTGCCCGCCGGCACACCCCGAGTGAACCCGAGCCGGGCCTGGTCGGGCTCGTCGAGGTCGTAGAGCCAGTCGGCAATCGCGGCGAACGAGGTGGCACCGGCCAGGACCGCGCAGACCGCGACGGTCAGCAACGCCACGAGGGGATACCGGGTCCCGTGGGGGTTTCGTGGGTCCGGACCCGGCCCAGGGCTTCGACGAGCCCGCCGCGTTCACTATCGGTGACCGGCGGTGCGGGCGTGTCGGAGCCAGGGGTTGTCACGGTCAGTACGCGGATCAGAGATGATGCCATCGGCGGGTGGAGTTCCTCGGTGGTCGTGCAGCGTCAAGAACTCCATGATCACCTTGAGGGCTTCACCCGCTACCACTGCCTCCACAGAGGCCACTCACCCCACGAAATTCCTGTTCAGCGCCCCGCGCCGGGAGAACGCAATAGCCCTGCCCAGGCTCCGGACGCCCAACCCGCCGGGACCGCGACCACCGGACTAGGGCAACGAAGACGCCAGCTAGCTCTCGATCCCGCGCCCCGGACATCCTCGGAACGTGCGCCGTCGGATGAGATGGCGGCGAGCAGCGCGCTGACGCCTGCGCACGAGATGAACGACCGCGGGCGCTGCCGCCACCCTGATCTTGCGGGGCGGCGGTGCGTCAGTGGTCCGGGTCAGGGTCTTGTTGATCTCTCTCCCCAATTCGTGCCAAGCGACAGCGAGCGTGGTGAATCGAGTTCCAGTACAGGGAACCCTCGCAGTTCTGCGATAGCGAAGCATCAATACCGGCTTTATCTATCCATGGAAGTTGATCTTCGGTCGACAGATCCATCGGATGCAACGGGAGAGTTTTCGATGAAGCTTAAAAGATTGGCCGCCTCGACAGTGGTTGGCGTCGCTGCTGTGGCCGCGATGAGTGCAGTAGCCGCCGGCCCCGCTGTCGCCGCCGACGGGGTCGGCGTTTGGAGGCCCTATGGCAGCACATTTTCACTCCCTCAGAATTGGCGGTGCGGTCCAACCGCTGAGGTTGCCAGCAGCGTAAATGCGCGGGCGTGCGGAATCAGGTCGCTGGTGGATGGCACCAAGGTTCAGGCGGCAGTGATCGTGCACAACATGCGATCTAGCGCATTCTCCACAGACGCGAATGCCCGTCTGCTCGTTACGCTTCCTAGCGGCAACGAATTTTTGCGTGCGGGGTATTGCAAGTCGTCGGGCCTCGCGTCAACCTCGTTCTCCGTTTGCTTCGGGGATACTTTTACCTATGCCCAGCCGGTGCGTGCCTACGGGGAGGCTAACGGATCGGTGCTCGGCGGATACGGATACTTTTGATTCCAGCCTATTGGCGGGAGCATGTACATGCGCGGCCTCGGCGTTCGCCGTTGCCAGTTGGCCAGGTGAGGAACGCGTCAGCATGCCGGGACCGCTTAGGGCATTGCACAGGAGATCTTGGCCTGTGACCGTCTGTCTCGCGCTGATATCGGCGGAGCTGAATCAACTACTGCAATCGGGGAGACCATCATGAATTCACGCAGATTCGCCGCGGCATTAACGGCGGCATCAACCGTCACGGCCGCGGCCCTTGCGATCACAGCCAGCCCGGCATTTGCGAGCGACACGACGTTCAGTGTGACCGTGAAGCACTCCAACGGCACCATCGTCTCCACCATTTCCGGCAACGTCAAGTGGCTCAATCGCTCGGTGATGCTGACGGACATCTCGCAGTACGTCAGAGGCGGTGAATGCGCGTATGCCACTGTCGATAGCTGGATGTTGAACAGGCTGGTCGACTACCGCACCACCACCGTTCGTTGCCCGGCAAGCAACTACACCTACACGCTGGGCGATATTCTCATCAATGGCAACAATTTGGATGACAACGGTGACGGTGTACCCGACGGCCTCTACTCGGCCGTCACCGAGGTCTACATTAATCTCTACGACAAGGACCACGGCAATGACGCAACGCAGGTTCGGAAACGCTGACAATTCCGGATTCGGCGATACGGTGAGCCGTATTCAGAACGTAGTAGAGGTGGCTGGCGGGGTCCCGCGTTAGATTGACGATGCATAACGGCGGCCGTCCGGTGAGGATCCGCCCTGGGCCGTGTGGACTCAGGAGTACCTCGCTGGACGGCCGCCGCGTAGTGAGCGTATGACCGGGATGCGCCCGGACCTCGCAGCGCCAACTCTGGCGGTGTCAACCCTTGTGGGTGACTGGCAGCTTCAGGAACTTCGAGGTGGAGAACCGACCTAAAGCGGTGTTCGGAGTAGTCGATGCCCGGCTGCCTTGAGGGCATCTGCCCCTACGCGGCGGCCTGTACCTCTCAGCGAGCGTCCGACCGGCAGCCGAACGGCGGGCATTGTCCGGAACGCTGCCGTACGTGACGCCGTGGGCTGCGGCGGGCGCGTGACCTGCGGCTGGCTTCTTGGTGGCGGGTCGATTCTCCGAAGGTGCTTCTTTTCGCCGCGTCCTTCGGGCCGGTTCTTCGCGGCCTTTTCCTTGATGCGTTTGCGGGTGTGCCGGGCCGCGGCCGGGACCCACGCTGCGGTTACCTCGGCGCAGCGGCGACCGTCGAGATCGCCGCGGCGTTGGTGATCGGCCAGGAGACGTACGTGGCCCGCATCCTCACCAAGCTCGGCCCTGCGAGACCGGGTGCAGGCCTTGCCTGGTGACCTGAGCAGTCAGGCGGTCACGCCAGCCGCGGGGCAGTGTTGGCCCCTATGATGCACCGGATACTTGGATAGGGGAGTCTTTCGATGTCGCGCAGAGTCTGGTCGGCACTTCTTCTCGTGGTCGCCACCACCATTGCCGCCACGGCCGTTGCCGGCCCCGCTGCGGCATCGAGCTACGGATGGGTGTCCGCGGGCGCCGTGACGGTCTCGTTCTCGGCGGATCACAACGCCAAGAACAAGATCGTGATCACCCGTTCCGGGCGGACCGTCACGATCGACGATCGGGTGGCTGTGAAGCCCGGCAAGAACTGCAAGCAGGTCAAGGGCGACAGGACCCGGGTCCGCTGCAGGACCACGAAGACACCCGCCAAGGTGATCGTCCGGCTCTACGACCGGAACGACTCGGTGATCAACAAGAGCGACCTCAGGATGGAGGCGTACGGCGGCGGGGGCAACGACAGCCTCGTCGGTGGCCCGAAGTCCGATGTCCTGCACGGCGAAGACCTCTGCGCCGAGTCAGCCGGCAACGACAGGATCTACGGCCAGGGCGGCAACGACCTCATCTACGCGGGTGACGGATCGGATTACGTCTCCGCCGGTGACGGCAACGACCAGGTCCTCGGCGACAGCGACTGCGTCACCGCGCCCGACCGCGCCGGCAACGACGTGATCCACGGCGGCAACGGCGACGACGACCTCTTCGGGGACAACGGCAACGACAAGCTGTATGGCAACAACGGCAACGACTTCCTCACGGCCTGGTACGGCGTGGACCGCATCGAGGGTGGCGCCGGCGACGACCAGCTGCACGGTGACCCCGACGACCGCAAGGTCTCCGCCGACGTGCTGCTCGGTGGCACCGGCCGGGACGTGGTCGAGTACCAGGGTTACCGGAAGCCCCTCACCGTCTCCCTGAACGGCGTGTCCGGTGACGACGGCGTGGCCGGTGAGCACGACACCGTCGGCGCCGACGTCGAACGCCTCACCGGCGGAGCGGGCAACGACCGCCTGGTCGGCAATGCGGCGGCCAACGAGATCGACGGCTTCGGCGGCAACGACACCATCCTCGGGGGTAGCGGTAACGACGACCTGCGCGGCGGCGACGGCGACAACAAGCTCTATGGGGAAGCAGGCGACGACGTTCTCTTCGTCTACTACGGTGTCGGGTTGCTCGACGGCGGCGCGAACAACGACGTGTGCAACGGCCGATACGAGACCGTCACCCTGATCTCCTGCGAGACGTTCCAGCCCTGGTGACAGGTGGCCGGCAATGACAGCGGGCCTTCGACCCGGCCTTCTCGACGCCGGCGGCGAGACGGGCCGGACCGTTGAAGGTGCCGGCCCGTTGCCGTGTGTCAGCCCAACTGGAAGCGGGACACGAGGGCCCGCAGTTCGCCGCCCATTCGCGCGAGGTCGGAGGCGGCCTGCTGGGAGCTGCTCACGCCGGTCTGGGTGATCTCCGCGGCCTGCGCCACCGCCGCGATCGTGGTGGCGATGTCGCGGCTGCTCGCGGCGGCCTCCGTGACGTTGCGGGCCATTTCGCCCGTGGTCGCGGTCTGCTCCTCGACCGCGGCGGCGATCAGCGTCTGATACTTGCTGATGCGGTCGATGATCTCGGCGATCTGCTCGATGGCCTCCACCGCTTTCGCGGTGTCGACCTGGATCGCCTCCACCCGCTGCGAGATGTCCTCGGTCGCCTTCGCGGTCTCCTGGGCGAGGTCCTTGACCTCGCTGGCGACGACCGCGAAACCCTTGCCGGACTCACCCGCGCGGGCCGCCTCGATGGTCGCGTTGAGCGCGAGCAGGTTGGTCTGCTCGGCGATCGCGGTGATCAGCTTGACGACGTTGCCGACCTCCGCGGAGGAGGTGCCGAGCTTGCCGACCGTCTGGTTGGTCGACTGGGCGACGCTGACGGCCTCGGCCGCCACAGCGGCCGCCTCACCGGCGTTGTGCGCGATCTCGCGTATCGCCGCGCCCATCTCGTCGCTGCCCACGGCCACGGTGTCGACGTTCTCCGACACCTGCGAGGCCGACCGCGTCACCTCCTGGGCCTGCGCGCTGGTCTCGTTGGCGGACGAGGCGATCTGCTCGGAGGTCCGGGACAGGTCGACGGAGGCTCCGGCCAGCGAGTCGGCATGTCCGGTGAGCGCACCTACCGTGTCGCGCAACGAGGCGACGGTCTCGTTCAGCGCGGTACCGAGCCGCCCGAGTTCGTCCTTGCGCCGGAAGTCGACGCTGACGGTCAGGTCGCCCTTGGCCAGCTTGCCGAGGGCGTCGACGACGGCCGACAGCGGCCGGACGACGGACCGGGTGACCACGATGCTGAGTACGACCGCCAAGCCGAGCGCGACGAGCAGCGCGCCGGCCATGGCGTACTGGCCCAGGCGCTTGGCGTCCTGGCTCTCCTGGCGGGCCTCGCCGATGCGCTTATCCACCGACTTGCTCAGGGCGTCCGCGGTGTCGGCGACCACGCCGTACGATTCTGCCGCCGGGCCGTCATTGGTGGCGTCCATAGCCTTGACCAGGCCGGACCGGCTGCCGTCGCCGATCCAGGCGATGATCTTCTCGTCCCAGCCGAAGAAGTCGTCCCAAGCCGGCTCGAGCTTCGCGAACACCTCCCGCTCCTGGGTCGTCATGTAGTCGGTGTGGGCCTCGGTCAGGCTCTTGTACAGCTCGTCTTTCGCCTCGAGGAACGCCTGACGGTTGAAGCCCTCCGGGCCCAGCGCCTTCTTCGGGCCGTAGGCCGCGACGTCGGAGACGACCAGGCCCTGCCAGCCGGAGATGTCCGCCAGCTGGAAATTGATCAGCTCCGCGTCCCGGCGTACCTGCTCCAACTGCTCCAGCTGCCTCTGTACGTCATCCTGGCGCGCCATCGCCCACCAGCCCGAGCCCGCGGCGACGATCATCAGCAGCGCGAGTACGGAGAACGCCCCGCCGAGTCGCCTTCCCACACCTGATCTACCGAGTCGCACGACGCCGCCTTTCCCCCTCTGAATTCGACGCCGTCACTGATCGGACGCAGGACGACCTGTCCTAAGGGATGACCGGGAGCCGAAGCCGGCGATGCGAACCGGATCACGTTCGCCGTCGAGGCCGGCCGCGAAGGGGCAGCGACCGCGGCGTGTGAAGACCGGCATCCACGTACCCGAACACGGGAAGGGCGCGGGAGCCTGTCCGCTCCCGCGCCCTGACCGTCAGCGTGCCCCTCGACCGGCCGTCATGCGGCCTTCACGAAGTACTGTGCGCCGCTGCCGTTGCAGTCCCAGATCTGTAGTCGCGCGCCGTCCGCCGTCGAGCCTGCCGGGGAGTCCAGGCACCTGTTGGAGTTCGGGTTGCGCAACCGGTCACCTTCCTGGACCCAGTTCTGCGCACCGCTGCCGTTGCAGTCCCAGAGCTGCACCTTCGTGCCGTTGGCCGTGCCCGCGCTGGTGACGTCGAGACACCGGCCCAAGGTCCGCAGGGTCTGGCCGTCGCGACTCCACTGCTGGTCCTTCGATAGAGAGGCCCCCTGGCACGTCCACAGCTGCACAGCCGCGCCATTGCCGCCCGTGTCGTTTCCGGATACGTCCACGCACTTGCCGCCCGGCCCGTTGATCTGCGTCGCGGGTCCGCCCGTGGGCGGCGGCGTCGTGCCCCCGTCCTGGTAGTAGCGCACGTAGTCGATCGACGCGGTGAGCGGGAACTGGCTCTGCACGGGGTTCTGCCCGGGGTACGTGCCGCCCAGCGCCAGGTTGAAGATGAGGTGGAACGGCTTGCGGAACTCCTCCAGGGTCGCCGGTGTGGTGTCGATGACGTGCGTTTGCGCACCGTCGACGTACCAGCGGATCTGCGAGGCGGTCCACTCGATCGCATAGACGTGGAAGGCCGCGGCGTTGTTGACGGCGGGGTTCGCGACGTAGTTGGCGTTCTGGCCCGCTGTCCACGGGAACACGCCGGTCCGGAGATCCCAGAAGATGTTGTTCGTCACGGTCGCGTTCGCATTCGCGTGTTCCATGATGTCGACCTCGCCGCAACTGGCCCAGTTGGTGGGCAGGCGGTCGTAGTAGGTCTGCGCGGGGTTGTAGGCGCCGGTCGACGTCTCGTCGCACGCGTCACCGAGCATCCAGAAGGCCGGCCACGAGCCGGTGGCGGTCGGGAGCGCCATGCGCGCCTCGATGCGGCCGTACTGGAAGGAGCGCTTCGTGTCCGTCGTCATGCGGCACGACGTCTGGTAGAAGTTGCGGCCGTTGACGGTGATGGGTGTCGTGAGCCAGTTGGCGCGCATCACGAGGTTGCCGCCGGACTGTGTGCAGTTCTCGGGGCGGTACCACTCCCACTCGCCGTTGCCCCAGCCGTCGAAGGCATTGAGGCCGGGGTTGAGGCCGTTGCCGACGTTGTAGTTCCAGTTGGCGCTGTTGGGCGCGCCGGACCCGTTGAACTCGTCGGCCCACACGAGGTTCCATGCGGCGTGTGCGGGCTGCTGCTGGACGACCGCGCTGCCGACGAGTGCGGTGACGGCCGCGGTGAGGAGGACCAGGAGGCGCCGGCTGCGTGACGGCGCTCGATCCGCGAAACCTGCATTCATTGTCACGGAGAACGTCCTCTCGTACGGAGTCGTTCGATCTACTGCGAGGGCGACATGAAACGCGTTTCTGTAAACATTATTACGTAAATATTTCCGACTGTCGATGCAACCGCTCGGGGTCGTTCGCGCGCCGCTGCGAACCCGCCCAGGCGGCCGGACCCGGCCCAGGACGACACCGTTACGTCGTGACGCTTATGATGATCCGGTTCGATGCGGTCACGGCTCGCGCGGGGGATCTCAGGTGTCTCGGTTCGGCAGGCTTCTCGGTGCGGGAACCGCCATTGTCGTCACCACCGCGGCGGTCGGCGCCCTCGGCGCTCCGGTGCAGGCCGCCGCCTCTGGTGTGGTGTCCGTTGTAGGCGGTACGCAGGTGAAGTACGTCGCCGGAACGGGCAAGGCGAACCGGGTCGTGGTGACCCGGTCCGGCAACACCGTCACGGTCGACGACCGGGTGGCCGTCAAAGCGGGTAAGGGCTGCCGGGCGGTCAAGGGCGACAAGACCAGGATCCGGTGCGGCACGTCGAAGAAGCCCACCCGGGTGCTGGTGTATGTGGGCGGCGGGAACGACTCCGTGACGAACCGGACCGACCTGCCGATGTCCGCCAACGGCGGGGCCGGTGCCGACGTCCTGGTCGGTGGCCCACGCGCCGACCGCCTGATCGGAGGCCCCGGAGTGAACCGGATCTACGGCGGGGCCGGCGCGGACCGCCTGGACGGTGGCCCCGACGCCGACCGGATCTACGGTGAGGCCGGCGACGACAGACTCTTCGGTGACTGGGGTGATGACGCGCTCTCCGGCGGCGTCGGCAACGACGAGCTGGTCGGGCACGTCGGGGACGACCGGGAGTACGGCGGCGCCGGCGACGACTACTTCTACCAGGAGTGGGACCGGGATCTCGACGGATTCCCGCAGCCACACTCCGACCATGACCTGATCTCCGGCGGCGCCGGGCGGGACAAGGCCGATTACAGCAACCGGGTCGAGCCCGTCACCGCGGACTCCGACGGGGTGAAGGGCGACGACGGCGGCAAGGGCGAACGCGACACCCTCATCGGCATCGACGCGATCATCGGCGGCTCCGGGAACGACCGCCTCTACGGCACCGCGGGTGCCGACGAGCTGCAGGGCGGCCTCGGTGACGACACGATCCTCGGCTACGGCGGCGACGACGAGCTGATCGGCGGATCGGGACGGAACCGGCTCGACGGCAGCGCCGGCAACGACCGGCTCACCGCCGACACCGGCGCGGACGTACTGCTCGGCGGCCCCGGTGAGGATCTCGTCGACTACTTCGAGCGTACGAAGCCGGTCACCGTCGACCTGGACGGCGCCACCGGGGACGACGGCCAGGCCGGTGAGCGTGATTCGGTCGGGCGGGACGTCGAGAACCTGCGTGGTGGCCACGGTGGCGACCGCCTCACCGGCAACGCCGCGGCCAACAAGATCGACGGTCAATGGGGCGACGACGTGATCCGCGTCGGCGCGGGTGACGACGCCGTCGAGGGCGGCATGGGCCGCGACCAGCTGTTCGGCGAGGCCGGCGACGACTACCTGGACGTCGGATCGGGTGACGGCAGCGATTACGTGGACGGCGGCGCCGACGGTTCCGCCGTCGGTGACAACTGCGTCCTGTTCGCCGACGACTCCGGCGTCGACACCGGGATCAACTGCGAATACCTGCGGCAGCGGGACACCCCGCTGTTCATGCACTGAGCACGCGGAGCCTCGTGCGACGGAGACCACGGTTCAGGTCGACACTCGGCAAATCAAGATCTGGATCAGGGGTACGGGGTACGGCTTCACTGGGTGATTCGGTCGCCGGGCGGCCGCCCTACGCCACCCGGCGCACGATCGCCAGCAGTGATTCCTCGACGTCCTCGATCGCCCGGTCGGGCTGGAACATCAGCCAGTCGACGGCCACCACGAGCCCCACCCCGAAGAGGGCCGCCGACGCCACCCGCACGTCCAGCTCGGCCGGGAGGTCACCGGAGTCGACGCCCTCCTGCACGGTCCGCGCGATCACCCCGATCGCCTGCTCACGCAGGAGGATCAGGGTCTGCTGCCACTCCCGGTTGGTGCGCCACATCTCGGAGAGCAGCAGCTGAGCGAACGCCTGGTAGCGCCGGATGTACTCCAGCTGAGCCCGGATCAGCGCACGCAGCGCCTCCCGCGGCGGCAACCCCTCCACCGCCAGCCGGAACTGCTCGGTGAGCAGGCCCACCCCGTGCCGCAGCAGCTCTTCGAAGAGATCCGTCTTCGACTTGAAGTTGTAGTAGACGGTCCCCTTCGCCACCTTCGCCCGCAGCGCGATGTCGTCCACGGTGGTAGCCGAGAAGCCCTGCTCGGCGATGAGTTCGACAGCGGCCTCGTACAGTCGCTGCCGGGTGTCCTCGCGTCGGCGGCTCCGCCCGTCCGTCTCCACGAGTAGAACCCTAGAGGACCAGCTCCGGGTGCAGGTCCGCGGTGCGCATCCGGCGTTTGCGGGCGGCCAGCAGCACGGTCAGCAGCAGCGCGGCGACACCGAAGACGGCCAGGACCAGCGCGTCGTGTGTCACGATCGCGGCGGTGCCTCCGTCGACGGCTTGCCGGATCGCCTCGACCACGTACGTCATCGGCAGCAGTGGATGGACGGCCTGGAAGAAGCCCGGTGACGTCTGGACCGGATAGGTGCCCCCGGACGAGGTGAGCTGCACCATCAGCAGCGCCAGCGCCATGACCCGCCCGGCCGGTCCCAGTGCCGCGCCGATCAGCTGCATGATCCCGGCGAAGACGGCGGCCGTGCCGAACATCAGCGCCAGGGTCGCTGCGGCGTGTACCGGCGTGAGCCCGAGCACGAAATGCACCACGGCGTAGAGCAGGCCGGCCTGGACGGCGCCCATCACCACCCCGGGGAGCAGTCCCGCGAGGGCCACCCGCAGCGGTGGTGCGCCGGACATCAGGTAGCGCCGGTTCAGCGGCCGCAACAGCATGTAGTTGATCATTGCGCCGACCCAGAGGGCCAGGGCCAGGAAGTACGGCGCGAATCCGACCCCATAGGTGCCGGCCGGATGCCGGACGTCACGGTCCAGCGAGACCGGGTCGGCGAGCACGTCGGCCCGGTGCGCGGCGTCGTCGTAGCCGGGAATCTCGGCGGCGCCGTCGGCCAGGCCGTCGGCCAGCTGACCCGCCCCGCCGCGCAACTCACCGAGACCGGTGGCCAGTTCGTGACCGCCCTTGGACAGTTTCGTCAGGCCGCCGTCCAACTGCCGGGCCCCGCTCGCCAGCCGGAAGATGCCGCCGCGCAGCTCGGTCGCGCCCTTCGCGGCCTCGGCGTTGCCCTGGCTCACCTTCCGTGAACCGGCCGCCAGTTCGTCCATGCCGTCGGCGAGCCGGTTCACCTGGGCCCGGGCCTTCGTGATGTCGGCCGCCAGATGCGGAGCGTTCTTCGCCAGGTCGCGCGCCATGTCGGCCACCTCCCGGAGGCGGCGCCGCAGTTCGTCCGAACCCACCGCGTCGATCTGGCGTCGCACCTGCTCGGCGTCGCTCACCAGCCGGTCGGCGAGGGCTTGCGCGTCGGCCAGCCCGGGTGTCTCACTCGGCAACCCGTCGAGGTACTTGCGCAGTTTGCGGGCTTCGGTGACGGCCCGATCCGAGGCTTCCTCGATGTCCCCGACGTGGTTCGCGAGCTTGTCGGCGCCCCGGGCCACCAGTTTCGCCCCGGCTTCGATCTCCTTCGCGTTCTCCGTCAGGAACGGGCCGTACGTGTCGGCCGCCGCGTCGACCTTGTCGGCCAGCTTCCGGGTGCCGCGCGCCGCCTCGGCGGTGCCGGACGCCACCTGGGCCGAGCCCTTCTTCAACTCCTGCAGACCGTCAGCCAGGCCGTCCGCACCGGAGCCGGCCTGACGCAGTCCGGAAGCCAGCCGCCCCGCGCCGTCGTCCGCCGAGTCCAGGCGGTCCGCCAGCCGCCCCGCACCGGAGGTGGCCTTCCGGGCGCCGTCACGCAGATCGGCGGCGCCGTTCGCGGCCTTGCCGGTCTCCTCCTTCAGATCGGTGAATCCGATCAGCATCCGGTCGAAGTACTCGGTCGACGCGCTCGCCGACGCGGCCGCCCGGACCTCGTCGAAAGCGGTGCGGGCGAAGACCCCGGAGAGGTAGTTGGTGGCGTCGTCGCTGACCGCTTTCAGCTGGGCGTTCCGCGGTTCTCGGTCCGACTCCGGGGCGGCCGCCAGAGAGGCGGAGAAGTCCGCGGGTATGCGCAGTCCGATCTGGTAGCTGCCGTCGCGCAGGCCCTCCTCGGCGTCCTGCGCGCTCACCACGTGCCAGTCGAAGATCTCCCGTTCCACCAGCTCGTCGGCGAGATCCTTCCCGGCGTGCACGGTCTTCCCCTCGGAGGTGCGCGCCGGCTGATCCTCCACCACCAGCGCCGCCGGAATGTGGTTCAGCCGACCGTAGGGGTCCCAGAACGCGTACAGGTACAACGCCCCGTACAGCAACGGAATCACCGCGAGCACCGCCAGCGCGGCGGCGGTCAGCCGTCCGCGCAGAAATCGCCGCAGCTCCATCGCGGCCAGCGACAGCGTCGGAAAGCCCCGCATCACACCTCTTCCTCGACATCCTCGGACGTGGTGCCGGCGGACGGCCGCCGCTCATCCTCCGGGCCCTCCGGTGGTCCCTCTTCCCGCTCCCTCCGGGGTACGGGTGACGCCTCCCCGGTCGATCCGGCGCTCTCGGCCTTCGCCGGGCTCTCCGTCGCCGGTTCGGCCTCGGCGGACTCGCGTCCCGCGGACTCCTCGACCGGCTCCACCTCGGCGGAAGGCCCGGCGGTCGAGGTGACCAGCGGGCGGCCCGGGGTGCCGGTGCGGGGATCGTCGAGGAGCACCACATGGTTCACCAGGGCCGGGTCGACCTCGCGGGCCGTGACCAGCACCGCGGCCCCGCCGGCGGCGATCTCGGCGAGCAGGCTCCAGAGAGCGTTCTGCTCCGCGCGGTCGAGCCCGGCGTCGACACCGTCGAGTGCGATCACCGCCGGGTCGGTCAGCATGGCCAGCGCCAGCCCGAGAAGGTGCCGCTGGTAGGGCGACAGATCCCGTCCCCGCAGGTCAGGGTGGAGGCCGTACAACGGGGCCGTGGCGGCGGCGCGTCGAGGGCGGCCGAGCAGGGCCAGTCGCTCTTCGACATGTTCCCGGACCGTGAAGACGGGTTCGGGCTCCTCCACGCCGGGCACGTGAGCGAGCGCCGCCGTGCCCCCGATCTCGATTCTTCCGGTGGTGAGCCGCAGCCGTCGCGCCAGCGCGAGCAGGGTGCTGGTTCGGCCGCTGCCCGGTGGACCGATCACCGCGACGGTCTCGCCGGCGTCGACCCGCAGGTCGAGATTGCGGACGAGCCAGCGGCGATGGTGCCGCACGCCCGCCCCGCTCGCGGTGAGCACCGCCATGGCAACCCCCTTTTTAAACTGACCAGTCAGTTCAAAAACATACCCATCGCAGGCTCACGGGGTGCACCGAGGTGGTGGATGTCACGGACCGGACTGCGGCGCTGCCCGCGGATCCGAGTGCTTCGCAGTCCTATGTGTCACACCCCGGTGGCAGACTGGTGGCGCGACGAAGCTTCGAAGGGCAGGGCGTTGCGGCGGGGTCACCCGTCGAGCGCCACTGCTCTGCCACGGGGAGATGTGCGGCTGTGATCTTCGAGAGTCTGGATGTGTCGTACGGCGAAATGTGGGGCTGCCACAAGGGGATGACCCACCCGGACCCGATGTCGAGCGCGCTCGCGGCACGCAAGCATGCTGCCGGGAGGGATTACGCGGTTCTGCTGTCGGCGCGGGAGCGACCGCTGGCACTGATCGAGTACTGGCCCCGCCGGATGTGGCGGGTGTACCTGTTCGACGACAGGTCCTGGCGCATGCAGATGATCGACCTCCAGCCGCACGGCACGGGGATGCTGCTGGCTCACCGGAACACCCGATGGCAGTTCTCCGACGAGCGGCAGCACTCCTCCGGGAAGTGGGATGTTCAGGAGACCACGACCGTCTCGGCCGACGGGCAGGTCGAGGTGAGATCCGAGTTCGCCCGGCCGGGAGGAGCGTCGGGCGTCCCCGTGCGGCGGTTCGCGGCGCCCGTCGAGAGCTTTCTCTGTCCCGTACCGGAATTCGGCGACTGGCAGGTGTTCGCGCCGTTCCTCGCCCAGCAGGGCCACGAGCCCGCCACCACCGTGGTCCTGAACGACGTGTCGGTGGACGACGGGTCGGGACCGCTGCGCGCCACCGGCATCGAGCAACTGTTCAGCCCGGGTGCGTGCGACACCCCGGATGGGCCGGCCGTCGTCGAGCCCGTCGACGCCGGCATGCTGCGGATCACGTCGGGGCAGCTGGTGGTCTCGGACCCCGGCTGTATCGAAGTGACCCCGCGGACCGTCGCTGTGCCACCGGGCGAGTTCCCGGTCACGCTGTCGACTCTGCGCACCCGACACGGGGCCGGTGTCGCCGCGGCCAGGGTGACGTTCCTGGACATCCCGCCCCGTGAGTGGGAAATGGCCCTCCAGCCCGACGAGGACCCGGGGCTGCTCGGCGAGGGCCAGTTCTACGGGGTCGGCGTGGATACCGGCACCGTCGCTTTCATGGATGCGACTCGGACGGTGATCGACGATCGGCTGGACGAGGACGTGTTCGAACCCCTCGAGGACCATTTCGCCGTCGAACTACCGGGTACGCCGCCCGAGCCGAACCTCATCGCCTTCCGTGCCGGCCGGGGCGACGGGGTCTACCCCGTCTGGATCGGCCGCACCGATGACGGACAGGTCGGTTGCGTCGTCGTCGACTTCCAGCTCCATTCCGCCGACGGGGGAGAGTGAGCCGCCGACCATCGGCGCGAGGCCGCGCCGCCCGAGACCGGGACACCGCGGACCTCCAGAGCGCAGACGGCGGGGTGCGGCCGGGAGCGGCGGCAGGTGGGTGCGGGAGCGCCCGCGCCGGCCTGCCCGGGCACCGATCTGAGCCCGGCGGGCGCGGCACGGGCGGGACCACCCGGTGAGCGCGCGTGGCGCGGACGGGACGGCCCGGGCAGGGCGGGGCGAGGTCACGCGTACCGGAAAAGGGGCGGGAGAGAGCCGCGGACCTCGACCCGAACGGTCGTCAGAGCCAGCCGCGCTGGGCGGCCTTCAGGCCGGCTTCGAACCTGCTGCGGGCCTCCAGCCGTTCCATCAGGCCGGACATCATCCGGCGGGCGGTGCGCTGTGAGACGCCCAGCCGGGTGGCGGCGGCCTCGTCGGTCAGGCCCTGTGCCAGCAGTTGCAGGAGCACCTGCTCCTGTTTCGTCAGGCCTTCGCGGTCCGGATCGTTGGTGGCGCCGAACGGTGTGGCCAGTTCCCAGATCTGATCGAAGAGCGCCAGCATCGGCATCACGATGCCCGAGCCGGTCAGTTCCAGTACGCCCTTGCGTGAGTTGTGTGGATCGATCGGCACCAGGGCGGCACGTCGATCAGCCAGGATCATGCGTGGCGGCAGGGTCGGTGTGGTGCGGAAGTCGCCGCCGTTGTCGGTGAGGAACTGTGCGTGCGCGAGCGTCGCGGCGTCGTTGCGGATGCTGTCCAGCCCGATGCCGCGCAGCCGGACGCCGCGCCGCAGCAGTGACAGGTCGTTGCGCTGGGCGTGCTCCAGGGCCGCCGGTGACTGTGCGCCGCCGGGCATGAAGGTCAGTATTTCGAACTGTGCCTCGCGGCCCAGCTGGTCCAGCTTGTCGCGGACCGCGTCCATGCCGACGAAGGCCCGGACGGTGGAGCCGGCGGTGTCCTGGCGGGCGGCCCCGAAGTCGTCGATCAGCTGCATGACCGCCGACTGGCACTCGACCACCTGCTGCTGCCGTCGGGCCAGCTCGGCCTGCTGCCGCGCGAGCGCCTGCTGGAGGCCGACCTCGGGACTGATCACGTGCAGCCCGTCCGGGCGGTCGGCGGAGGCCCGGATCAGGGACAGTTCGAAGAGTTGATCCAGGGCCTCGCGGACGTCGGTCTCGGTCATCCCCAGAGCGTCCGCAAGGTCCATGACGCCGGACTCCGGCCGGGCGAGCATCGCGCGGTAGACGCGCTCGGACGAGGCTTGTAAACCCAGCACAGCCAGCATGTATGTGCCCCCGTAGACAAAATGCACTGAAATCTATGCATTGATGATCTTGTCATGGGGTTTCCGGCCGGGCAAGGGTCGCTCCCCAGGCTGCCACCCGGCCGCAACCGGCCATGACGGGCCGCCGTCAGGCCGCAACCGGCCATGGCAGCTTGCGGCCCGGCATGAACCCTTCCGTTACTCCGAGACGGCGGGCAATCTATTCACAGCGAACGCGCCGAACGGCAGCGGGAAGCGAAAGAATCCGCCTTCTCAGAATAGAAAGAAGGGTACTCCCATGCGTTTTTCGATCACTCTCGCCACCCTTTTCATGGCCGCTGCCGACGGCGCCGCTTCGACCGCCCTCCAGACGCTGGTCTGGGACTGAGCGCCGTGACCTTGACGCACGTGACTCTGGTCCACCGGGCGGGAGCGGACGTCACGCTCACCGCGGCGGTGCTTCGCGACATCCTCTGGGCGCACGTTCGTGCTGGTGATCCGGTCGAACACATCTCGGTGCGAGCAGGGCCGGAGTCCTGTCTCGAGGTCGGGATGTTCACCAAGCCGACCACCGGACAGTCGCCCGCGACCATCGCGTCCGAGCTCGTCGAGCGAGCGCTGCGGAGCTCACCATCGCTGGAGCGGTGGATGCTCGCGGAGATTCGGCCGAGTTCTTTGTTCGCCAATTCCGGCCCGTAATCGGGCCACTTCTGACGATTCGACTTCGGCGCGAAATGAATCGCGCCTGATAAAGCCTGCTCACATCCCCCGGAAAGGTTCTTCGAAATGAACATGCGTACGCGTCTCGCCAGTGTCCTGTTGGCCGCCCCGCTGATGCTCGGCTCGGTGGCCGTGACCACCGCCGCCACGAGCACCCCGGTCTTCGCCGACGCCGCCTGCAGCAGCAACGTGTCCGTTTACGGCACGCTGGCCGACGGCCGCCTCACCTACACGGTGCTCGACCCGGACAACGGCAACGTGATCAAGGTCGTCACGTCCGCCGCGACGCTCGGGTTCACGCCGAAGGCGCTGGCCACGCTGAACTTCAACACCCTGCTGATCACGTCGACCGGCGGTCAGCTGTACCGCGTCGACATCTCCACCAACAACACGTCGCTGACGTTCAACACCCCGGTCGCGCTCGGCGGTGGCTGGACCCATGACCAACTCGCCTACGACGGCCACGGCCACCTGTACGGGATCGCCGACGGCACGCTGCTGCAGTACGTGGTCTCCGGGACCAAGCCGACCTCCGGCCAGGTGGGCATGCGCAAGGAGATCGGCACCGGTTTCACCCTGAAGACCCTGACCGCGGTGGGCGACGACACGCTCGCCGGCACCACGTCCAGCGGGGAACTGCTCAACTACAAGATCGACGCCTCCGGCGGCTGGACCCGGATCGAACTGCTCAGCAGCGGGTGGAGCGCCTTCAGCGACCTGCTCTCGCCCGGTGGCGGTCTCTACTTCGGCAAGATGCCCGACGGGTCGATGTACTGGTACGAGGACCAGAACCCGAACAACAACCACGGTGGTGACATCACCTACCACCTGGACGACCCGGTGAGCTCCCGCGGCTGGACCCAGACCCTGCTCTCCGCGCAGCCCGCCACCTGCACCGTGAAGGCGCCGGAGAACACCCTGGGCGCCAACATCGCCAGGATCGCGATCGGTGAGCTGGGCACGACGGAGACCGACTGCCAGAAGTACGGCGCCGGCTGCGGTGACATCGCCTGGTGCGCGATGTTCGCCAAGTGGGTCTGGCGGGAGGCCGGTGTCACCGGGCTGCCGAGCACCAACTTCGCCCGCGGCCTGGGTGACTGGGGTGTCGACAAGGGTCTGTTCAAGTACCGCTCCGGCAGCGGCAACGGCAACCCCAAGGTCGGTGACTGGGTGATCTACGGAAGCCCGGCCAACGCGGGCGGCGGCCACGTCCAGATCATCACCAAGGTGCACAGCGACGGCCGGATCACCATCGTCGGCGGCAACCAGTCGAACAAGGTCACCACGTACACGGTCAACCCGGCCAACGCCCGGTCCGGTTCGGACAACCTCCCGATCTCCGGTTACGTCTCGCCGCCCGGCGCCTGATCCTCTCCACCCCCCTCGCCGGGGGGGGGGGCCCCCCCCCCCCCCCCCCCCCCCCCCCCCCCCCCCCCGCGGGGCCCGCGCCCCCCCCCCCCGGGCCCCCGGCCCCCCTCGACCGTCGTTCACATTCCCTCCCGGAGATGACCGCAGATGAAGACCCGTCGACTGATCTGGACTCTGACCGCCGCGCTGGCCGGCAGCCTCGCGATCGGCGCCCCAGCGGCCGCCGCCACCTCCAACCCCTGCGTCTCCGGCGGACCGACGGCGGCCGACGCCGAGATCGCCGCGGACCTGAACGCGAAACTGACCGGCAAACTCGACGGCTACATGACCGCCTACCGGGTCTCCTGCGCACGAGCCGTGGTCGCCGAGGCGGAACGGCGTGGCCTGCCCGAGCGGGCCGCGGTCATCGCGGTCACCACCACCATCGTCGAAAGCACCATCGAGAACCTGACCTACGGCGACCGGGACAGTGTGGGCCTGTTCCAGCAGCGGGCCTCCTGGGGATCGGAGTCCGAGCGGCTCAACCCGGCCTACGCGACGAGCGCGTTCCTGGACAAGATGCTGCGGCTCTACTCCGACGGTTCATGGAAGACCCGGCCGATCGGTGAGGTGGCGCAGGGTGTGCAGGTCTCCGCGACACCGGACGCGTACCAGCCGCAGGCGGCGGACGGGCAGCGGATCGTCGACGCGCTCCAGGTCGTCAAGCCGCCGGCCGGAGCGGCCTCGATCTACGGCGTGCTCAACGACGGCCGGCTCACCTACTCGGTCATCGACATGCCGACCGGGAACCGCACCCACACCGTCTCCTCCACCGAGACGCTCGGCTTCGTACCGGTCGCGCTGGCCACGCTGAACTTCAACACCCTGCTGGTGACCTCGCCGGAGGGCGTCCTCCACCGGGTGGACATCTCCACCAACAGCACGTCGCTCAAGTTCAGCGCCCCGGTCGCGCTCGGCGGCGGCTGGACGCACGACATGCTCACCTATGACGGTCACGGCCACCTGTACGGCATCGCCGACGGCAAGCTGCTCCAGTACGTGGTCTCCGGCACCAAGCCGACGTCCGGCCAGGTGGGCATGCGCAAGGAGATCGGCACCGGGTTCACGCTGAAGAACCTGACCGCGACCGGCGACGACTGGCTGCTCGGGGTGAGCAACACCGGCGAGCTGCGGTCCTACAAGATCGCCGCGGACGGCACCTGGGCCGGCGCCACGCTGGCCGACCGGTGGGGCTCCTTCACCCACCTGCTCTCGCCGGGCTCGGGCATCTACTACGGCCGGACCAGCGCCGGCGCGATGTACCACTACTTCGACGCGAACCCCTTCGACCTGTCCGGCACGGACCTGGACTACAACGTCGAAGACCCGGTGGACGAGGGCGGCTGGACGCAGATCCTCCTCTCGGCCCAGACCTCCTGACCACGAAAACCTCCGATAGGGCCGCCCGTCCGGGCGGCCCTATCGTCGTTGCTCAATTGACCGGGAGTTGACTCGGGCCGAGTCGCAGAATTAGCGTGTGGGCGACCACGGCAAGCGATCCGCCGATGCCGTTTCCACGAGAACGCATCGAGATCGCATCATTCCCTTCCACGAGGAGGAAAAATGAAATCGGTACGTCGATTCGGTGTCATCATCGCGTCATTGTGTGCGGCCGCAGCGGCTGTCGCGACGCCGGCTCCGGCGCTGGCGCAGGCCGGTGACGACCGGTCGGGCACCGCTCTGCTGATCACCGTTCAGTTCGTTGACGAGCCGGAACAGCCCATCCGGACCGCGCTGCTGCGGTGCGGGACCGACGGCGGGAGCCACCGGTCGGCCGCGGCCGCCTGTCGTGACCTGAGTGCCGTCGACGGCGATTTCGCGGCTCTGCCGGACGTCCCCGGAATGTGTACGCGGGAGTATCGGCCGGTGCTCGCCACCGCTGTCGGCTTCTGGTCGGGAAGAATGACGTCGTACCGTGCGGTCTTCGGTAACAATTGCCTTCTTCTGCGTGCCACCGGCAGCGTATTCGACATCTGAACGACTCCGTCGAGTCATTATTCGTGTTCGTATGACGATGAAATGAAAAGATGGAGAACCCGATGAACTTCTCGAACATTCGCTTCTTCCGGCACGGCATCGCAGCCGTACTCATGCTGGCGACACTCCTGAGCATCGCCGTCACCACCCGGCCCGCGTCGGCGGCCGCCGCTGAACCGCGGACGGAACTGGTGCTGGTGCAACGCTCGGGCGGCCTGGCGGGTGTGGTCGAGCACTTCACCGTCGACCGCACCACCACGGGCCGCAACGCGGCAGACGTGCTGACCATGACGGCGAGCCGCCCGTTCCGCGCCCTGAGGTCGGCGTACCTGCCGGCCGATCCCTGCTGCGATCGGTTCACCTACACGGTCGTGGTCACCTACAGCGACCACACCGCCAAGACCGTGACGACCGTCGAGAACACGCCCGGCACCCCGCGGATCCTCCTCGACGTCATCGAGTCGGCGCTGCTCACCGCCGCGGACCGCGCGTCCCGCTGACCCGGCCCGTGCGAACGGCCCGGCCTCCGCACGATGCGGAGCCGGGCCGTTCCTCTAGGGCTCGTTCGCCTTGTGCCAGTCCCGGACGGCGTCGCGCATCCGGTCGAAGAGCGCCATCGGCGGCCCGGCCAGCATCATCGTCTTCGCGCTCTCGCCGACGCCCGCGTGTGGGCGGGTCGGCGAGACGGCCTCGGCGGCGCGCACGGCGCCCGCCATGCGGCGCAGCTTCGCCGGGTCGGCGTTGCGCCGCAGGATGGGGAACTCCTGCTGTTCCTCGTGCGTGGCGTGGGCGATCACGGCCCGCTCGAACTCGGCGAAGACCTCATCGAAGGCGGGTGCGTCGGTGCCCAGCGCGTACAGGTTGGTCAACTCCCGCTTCGCGTCGCCCTCCTCGCGCATGCACGCGTCGGCCACCGCGCCGCTGCTGTGTTGCCGGGAAGCCGGATGCACGACCAGTTCCTCCGCGCTCTCGTGGACGGCGAGTAACCGTACGAGTCGATGGAAGGCGCGCTCACGGTCATCACCCGTGGTGCTCTTCACTTCCGCGAACAGGTCCTTGATCTCGTTGTGCTGGCTGATGAGCAGGTCGACCACGTCCTGGTCCTGCTTCGTCGCCGTCATGGCGAACCTCCAGGTGATTGACGATGCGATCCTGCCCGATTACCCGGCGTGGTCCCGCCCATTCATGGAGTGACGTCGACGAGGTGGGGTGGTGCGCTATGCCGGATGCGGCGCGAGCGCGGTGTCGGCCCGGCGCGTGGACGTGTCGCTGGTGTCGATCCAGCCGCGCTGCGCCGCGATCACTCCGGCCTGGAACCGGCTGCGGGCGTCGAGAAGCTCCATCAGCTCGGCGGACCGGCGTTTGATCGTACGGGCCGAGACGCCCATCTTGCGGGCGGCCATCTCGTCGGTGCTGCCGGCGGCGAGGAGCCGGGCCAGTTCACGCAACTGCGGATCCAGGCCGGCCTCGTCGCGCTCAGGCGTACGGCCCAACGGGGTCGCCGTCGACCAGATCTGGGCGAACAGGCCGTAAACGGCGGTGACGATGCCGGGGGCGTGCACCTCCTGGGCGCCCTTGCTGCTGTCGTACGGATCGATGGGCAGCAGCGCGACGCGCCGGTCGTACACGATCATCAGCATCGGCACGGTCGGCGCCGTCCGGATCTCCCCACCCAGGTCGGTCATCCAGGTGGCGTACTCCTGGAGCAACGGGTTGTGCCGGTGACTGTCCTGGTAGATGGCCCGGATGGCCACGCCGCGTTCGAGTAGCTGCTGGTTGAGCGGTTTGCTGGCCTTCTTGCTCTCCGGCTTCTGCGCGCTGTTCGGGTTGAGCGACACGCACTCGACGGTGGTCGCCATGGTCAGTTCCTCGAGACGGCCGCGGACCGCCTCCACGCCCTCCCACTTGGTGACCTGTTCCCGGTCGCGGCTCTGTTCGTGCGCGGTGGCCAGGGACATCACCGCGGTCCGGGTCGCCTCCAGCTGGCGTTGCCGCTCCGCCACCTCGGCCTCGGCGCGGGCGATCAACGAGGCCAGACCGACGGTCGGCCCGACCGTCCGCAGCCTGCCACCGTCACCGGTGGCGGTGACGAGGGCCAGATCGATGAGTTCGTCGAGTGCGGCCCGGACGGCGTCCCGGGTGAGGCTCATGTGGGCGGCCAGCTGCGGCAGATCGAGCTGCGGCGCCGCCAGCATGGCCAGGTAGACGGACTCTGCGTCGGCGGACAGTCCTATGGCACCCAACAAGGCTCTCGCCCCTCCCCCGAGTGATGGCTAGCGCGCGGTCAAGTATGTGGATCAAGGTCGCGGGCGGGCAAGATCCATCGACGGTCGCTGTCCCTAAGGTGCCAGGCACCTTCGGGCCCGGCCGGAACTCTCGACCTTCTCCGGCCGGTGCCGCATTGTTGTTTTCAGCAAGGAACACGGCGGAGCGAAAAATGATCCGCCGGGCCGGTGAGAAACGGTTCTCGACAATTCATCGAATGCTTCATGCAAGAGGAGTCTGTCATGCGTAAGGCGATTACCAAGACGGTCACGACGGCCGGTCTGATCCTGGTGTCGACGGTCGTCACCCTGGTGGCCTCCCCGGCGCCGGCCGGCGCCGAGTCCGCCGCCGGCGGCGGCCCGGCCGTGATGGTCCTGGCGGGCGGCTCGGAATGGGGCTGAACGACCTCGACACGGTCTGGATGCGGCTGTGCGGCTACCGGCTGGCCGGCCCGGTCCGCTGGCACGGCGAAGCCGCGAAACAGCTGCTGGCAGGCGATCTGGCAGCACGTATCTGGTCACAGGCCACCGACGACGACCGGATCCAGCACATCCGGATCCGGCCCGCCGACCACCCCGGAACCGACCCGCCGCAGACCGGCTCCGGCGTCCACCGCTGCCGGCTCGACGTGGGAATCCTGCTGATGGCCGACAGCGACGACAAGGCCCGCGCCGTGGGTGCCCGACTCTGCACCGGGGCACTGGCCGCCGGTCCGGACACCGTCGGCTGGACCTTGCAGTCACTGCTCTGACCCCCTTCGATCAGCGCCCGAAAAACGAAATGCGGCGCCGTCCCACCGCGCCCGAAAACACCCCTCGAACCCCTTTAAGGAAACGCGCAGATGAAATTCACCAACCTCCGGTTCCGTGCCGTCGCCGCCGGTGTCGCCGCCGCGGGAGCGGTCGCGGCGGGATCGCTGGCCGTCACTGCCGGCCCGGCGCAGGCCGCCCTGTCCGGATCGTCGATCGTCTCCATCGCCAAGCGGGAACTCGCCGACACCTCCCGCAACTACGAGTACGGCACGAACTGCAGCTACTACGGCGGTGTGGTGTTCGGCTGGCCATCCTGCGGCGGCAGCGGCCGACCCGGATGGGGCGGCGGCACCAGCGACTACGCCTGGTGCGCCGCGTTCGCCAAATACGTGTGGAGGGAGGCCGGCGTCACCTCGTACATGAAGGACGTCAACGGGTTCGCCGCCTCGTTCAAGAACTACGGGCAGAGCCACGGCACCTGGCACCCCCGCGGCTCCTACACCCCCCAGCCCGGTGACGCGGTGGTCTTCGACAACGACTCCGACCCGAAGATCGACCACGTCGGCATCGTCACCTCGGTGTCCGGGTCCACCGTCAACACCATCGAGGGCAACTCCAGCGACCGGGTCGCCTCCCGCAGCTACTCCACCAGCGACTCCAGCATCGTCGGCTACACCACCGCGTACGGCCTCGGCGCCGCCTCCGGCGGCTTCGGCGACTACAGCGGCGACGGCGTCTCCGACGTCATCGGCCTGCAGGCCGGCACCGCCGACCTGATCATGTACAAGGGCAACGGCACCAACACCGTCACCAGCCCCGTCCAGATCGGCAACAACTGGTCCAACTTCGACGCCATCCTGCGTCCCGGCGACTTCGACGGCGACGGCGTCGAAGACCTGATCGGCCGCAACAAGACCGACAACAACCTCTACCTGTTCCACGGCAAGGGCGCCGCCACCCCGGCCGCACCCGTCAAGATCGGCAACAACTGGGCCAACCTCGACCAGCTCACCGCCCCCGGCGACTTCGACGGCGACGGCAACCCCGACATCATCGCCCGCAACACCGCCACCAACGACCTGCTGCTCTACCGCGGCAACGGCAAGGGCGGCTTCATCGACAGCCGCGAGATCGGCAGCGGCTGGGGCAACATGGACCTGATCATGTCCCCCGGCGACTTCACCGGCGACGGCAAGCCCGACGTCCTGGCCCGCTCCGCCACCGACCACAACCTCTACCTCTACACCGGTGACGGCACCGACCTGTCCACCTACGGCGTGGTCGGCAGCAACTGGAGCGTCATGCGCACCATCATCGGCGCCGGCGACCTCAACAACGACGGCAACAACGACATCATCGCCTACAACAACAACGACGCCGACATCTACCTCTACACCGGCAAGGGCGACGGCCACATCGGCAGCCACTACACCATCGGCAACAACTGGAGCAGCTTCACCACCATCCTCTGACCCCCACCCCCCGGGGGGGGGGGGGGGGGGGGGGGGGGGGGGGGAGCGCGGGGGGGGGGGGGCGCGCCCCGCCCGCGCCCCCGCCCACCC
>NZ_JAGFNS010000011.1:168858-283429 GCF_017592555.1 Actinoplanes flavus
CCCCCCGGCCGGCCGGAATCCTCACCGAGGATTCCGGCCGGCCGCCGTGTGCTCACGCAGGCGGCAACCGATCGGCACCGTACGTGGACCGGCTCTGCCTCCTACGGCCGCCACCGTATGGGGCATGACCCGACTGCACATGTTCCTTCTGCTCGCCGTCGTCGCGCTCAGCGTGCTGGCCCTGATCGACTGCCTGCGCACCGACCGGTCGCGGGTCCGGTCGTTCCCGCGTGCCGCGTGGGCCGTGATCATCCTGCTCGTCCCGATCAGCGGTCCGGTGGTCTGGTTCCTCGGTGGTCGTGCCGCGTCGGCGCCGCTCCTCGCCGTGAACGCTCTCCGCCCGATCGGGCCGGACGACGACCCCGAGTTCCTCCGCATGCTCGCCGAGCAGCTGCGCCGCCGCTGACCGCGCGCCACCTCCGAGTGCCACCGCGGCGCTGACGGCCGGCACGCCCGCGATGGCCTCCGACGGTGCGGATGTCACCGCGCCCGTCGGGCGCTACCGGCTCGACTTCACCAAGCTCTGGGACGGTCAGAGCGCCACCCTGACCGCGCTGGAGGTCTCCGACGACGTCTCGGCGCGGCAGGACATCCGCCAGTTCGTCGACTGGGGGGACGGCGACTTCACCTACCTCGACGGTGACGAGACGTCGGAGCGGCATCAGTTCTTCAATCCCGGCTCGTACACCGTGACCGTCCGGGTCACCGACAGGGCGGGCCCGGTGCGCCCGACCGCGAAGAACACCTGGCAGGTCACGATCAAAGGCCTCAAGAAGGGTACGTTGTACGCCTTCTACGCCGCCGTCGACAAGGACGGCAACCAGTCCGAGGTGAAGGTCAAGAAGCAGAAGTTGACCCGCTGACCCGGTTCTGAACGTCTGTCCGGCCCATGCCGTCCGGCCCGGCCGGCGGGGATGATCACCCCCGCCGGTCGGAACGACGATGGGAATGAGCTGGTGGGAGAAGACAGCGTCACGGCAGCGCCGAGGCGGCCCCGGTGGAAACGGGCGCTGACGGCCTCGGTGTTGCTGGTCGCCGGCGCCGCGGCCGCCATCGTCTGGTGGGGCCGGCCGCAGCTCGGCGAAGGCGGCCTCATCGCCGCCGGGGACGGCATGACGTGGGCGAACGACGGCGTCGCGAACACCCGCATGCTGGTGAAGGGCAAGCCGGTCGATACGGTCACCGCCACTTTCAGCATCCGGAACAGCGGGCGTCTGCCGTTCACCGTGCACGGCCTGGACGCGGCCGACTCGGACGACTGGCTGTCCCGGCAGCAGGTCACCTTCATCGCGGGTCACCCCGGCGAGGACGCGAACGCGACGCCACGGCAGCAGGTGACCCTGGGCCCGGGCGATGAGGCCACCGTCTTCTGGTCGCTCGACATGCATTGCCGGCCGCCGCTGGCCGAGGGCGTCCGCGGGGAACTCGACGCCCTGCGGTTCCGGGTGAGCTGGTGGGGCTTCCCGGCGAGCCGTGCGCTCGAACTGGAGCAGCCGATCACCTTCGTCGGTGACGACGTACCCGCGCCTCAGCCCGGGCCGGAGTGCCGCACCTGAATCAGGTTCATCCGCACGTGGGGTTACGCACCCGGCCGGATGAAAGGCAATAAAAACCATAAAAGCCCTAAATCATGCCGGTACGGTTCAGGCGTGACTACCAAGAGAGACCGTTCAGGTACTTGGAGTAACCTCGCGGCCGCTGTGGTGGCTTTGACGGGGTTGCTGATGCTCCTCGTCGTCGCCCCCATGCGTGCCGAAGCGCGACCCGCGTTCGCTCCTGATGCCGACCTCGCCGCGAAGGTCGACAAGCGGAACGTCGTGCCCGGCGAGGACGGGCAGATCGCCATGCGCCCCGGCGGGCACGTGTTCGCGACCGTGAGTCGCGGGACGGTGCGGCAGTGGAGCTCGCGGACCGGGCGCCCGGTCGGTGCGCCGATCATCGGCCACACCGGGCCGATCCACTCCGTGGCCTACAGCGCCGACGGCAGGCGGCTGGCGATCGCCGGCGATCATGACGTCTCGCTGTGGGACGCCGCCACCGGGCAGCGGGCCCTGCCGCCGCTGACCGATCACGCCGGGCCCGTGCGCTCGGTGGCGTTCAGCAAGCCCGCCCGGCTGATGGCCACCGCGGGTGACGACGGCACGGTGCGGCTGTGGAATCCGGTCACCGGGGAACCGGTCCGCACCATCGCCGCCAACCCCGGCGGCGTGCACCTGGTCGTGTTCAGCGAGGACGGCGACCGGCTCGCGACCTCCGGCGCCGGCGATGTCGTGCGGTTGTGGGACACCCGCACCGGCCGGCCGGTCAGCGAGGTGCTCGAGGTGAAGCCGGGCCCGGTGTACGCGATCAGCTTCAGCCCCGACGGCAGGCTCTTCGCCGCCTCCGGTGGCGACGACAAGGTGCGGCTGTGGGATCCGGCCACCGGCGAGTCGGCGGGCAAACCGCTGGTCAGCTCGTCCGGGCCCGTCTACGCGCTGACCTTCAGCCGCGTTCGCAAGCTGCTGGCCACCTCCTCCGGTGGCGACAACACCGTGCAGCTGTGGAACACGGTGACCCGTCGCCCGGTCGGCAAGCCGCTCGCCGGCCACACCGGACCGGTGCGGGCCATGCGGTTCGGCCCGAACGGCAGGTTGCTGGCCACCGGGGGCGACGACGGGGTCGTACGGGTGTGGAACAGCGGGACGGGGAAGCTCGTGGGCGTGCCTCTGACCGGGCACCGCGGGGCGGTCTGGTCGGTGCGGATCACCCCGAACGGCAAGCGCCTGATCAGCGCCGGCGCGGACGACAAGGTCCGGATCTGGCGGGTCCCCACGAGCGGGTCGCCGCTCAGAGCAGGACGATCATCAACTGGGCGATGAGGACCTTCAGGACCATCGCGATCGGGAACACCATGGCGTAGGCGAGGGCCGGCAGTTCGTTCTTCGTCCGGTCCTCGGCGAAGGTGAGCACGGCGGGGTTGGTGTCGATACCGGCCATGACGCCCATCAGCCAGGACAGTGGCATGCGCAGCAACCGGCCGACGGCGATGCAGACGACCGCGGTGCCGGCCGCGACCAGGGCTCCGGCGGCGATGATCTTCCAGGCATCGCCGTCGGAGAAGCCGCGTACGAGCACGCCGCCGGATTTCAGACCGACCCCGGCGAAGAACAGTGCCACGCCCAGCTGCCGCAGCACCAGGATCGTGGAGCGGGGCTGGTGCCAGGTGATCGGGCCGGTCCGCCCGGCGCGCCCCAGGACCAGGCCGGCGATGAGCGGGCCACCGGCCAGTCCCAGGCGCAGCGTGGCGTTCCCGGTGAGCGGTATCGCGATGGTGCCCAGGAGCAGGCCCAGCGCGAGGCCGAGGGTGAGGCCGGTGAAGTCGACCCTGGTCAGCGACTGGTCGGAGTCGCCCAGCAGGGCCGTCACCTCCGGCATGCGGTCCCGGGCGGCCACCACCCGGACCCGGTCGCCGAGTTGCAGCCGGGTGGTGGGGGTGGCGATGAGGTCGTGGTCGCCCCGCCGGACCCGGGTGATCATCGCGTGGTGGCGGCGCGGCAGGTCGAGTTCGGCGACGGCCATGCCGGCCAGATCCGGGTCGGAGACGGTGATCCGCCGGAAGTCCAGGGTGCCGCGGTCCAGCGACAGCGACGGTGTGACGTTCTCGCCGAGCCGGGCGACGAGGTCCCGGGTGGCGTCGCGGGTGCCGACGATCGACAGCAGGTCGCCTTCACGCAGGGCGGGCACGGTCGCGGCCAGGTGCATGCGGTCGCCGCGCCGTAGGCGTACCAGAAGGGCCTCGCCGTCCTGGTCGAGTTGTTCGGTGAGGTCGCGGATACCGGTGCCGGCCCCCCGGGTGACGAGCAGCGTGCGTTCGACCAGCCTTTTCGGGGCGGGAGCGAGGCGGGTGTTCTCGGCGGCCTCACGCCCGAAGTCGACCCGGACGAAGATCATGTAGGTGATCAGGGCGCCGATCATGGCGATGACGCCGTACCCATAGGTGAGGCTCATGCCGACCGCCGCGTCGTTGGCGAGCCGTCCCCCCTCGGCCGGGTCGATGGCGCGTAGCGCCTCCTGGGCGCTGCCCAGCGCCGGCACGTTGACCAGCGCGCCCGCGAAGACGCCGGCGGCAGTGGCGGGATTCAGGTGGAAGACGGCCGCCGCGCCGACCGCGATCAGCGCCGCGACGGTCAGGACCGCGGCGACGAAGGCGTTGTCACGCAGACCGCGCCGGCGCAGCGCCGCGAAGAAGGTCGGGCCGCTGGCGAGACCGATCAGGTAGACGAACAGGGCCAGGCCGAACTCGTCGGCGAAGTCCGGCAGGCGTAGCCGCTCGTCCAGCGCGCCGATGCCGAGACCGACGAAGAACACCGCGGCGACCCCGAGAGCCACGCCACGGATCCGGATACTGCCGACGAGATGTCCGAGGCCGAGGACGATCGCGCACAGCAGGACCTCGTTGGCCGCCAGAATCTCGATCGGGGACAAGATCACCGTTCATACCCCGTGATCACACTACAAAATCCCGATCCCGGGGTACGGCGAACGGCCGTACCGGGTGAGCCGGTCGATTCCGGGGTTCCGGCATGCGGTGACGATCGACGACGGTGATCTTTCTGTGCTTGCGGGCGGTCGCTACCGTACCGTTCTGTGATTTTGGAAGATCTTGGAAGGGGAGCCATGCCCTCGATCCCGCGCCTCGCGACGGTCGGCCTGATCGCCGCCGTGTCGGTCACCGCTCTCGCCGCGCCCGCGCAGGCCGCCTCCGTCGGCGTCGCCTCGGTGACGTCCGCGACCAAGGTGCAGTTCAAGGCGGCGTCCGGTAAGCGGAGCCGGGTGGTGGTGCTCCGTTCCGGGAACCGGATCACCATCTACGACGAATTCGCCCCGCTCAAGGCCGGGAAGGGTTGCAAGGCGGACAAGAGCGACAAGCGGGCGGTGCACTGCACGACGGCGAAGACGCCGGGACGGGTCACCGTCTGGACCTACGGCCGCAGCGACGAGATCGTCAACGACTCGGACGTGCCGATGACCGCCTACGCTGGAACCGGTAACGACCGCATCATCGGTGGCACGCGCCGGGACCAGATCTCCGGAGAGGCCGGCAACGACAACATCGACGGCGGGGGTGGCAACGACAGCGTCTGGGCCGGGTCCGGCAACGACGTCGTCGCCGGCCGCACCGGCGACGACCACCTGTTCGGCGGCTCCGGCAACGACCGTCTCTACGGCGGCGAGGACGACGACATCCTCCGTGGCGAGACGGGCGCCGACTACCTGAGCGGCGGCGACGGCAACGACTCGCTCGGCGGCGACGAGCCGGCCGGCGGCGTCGCGGCCGACACGCTGTACGGCGGGCCGGGCGACGACCTGGTCACCTACGCCTCCTACACCCGGTCGCTGTCGATCGACGCCGACGGCGTCCGCGGTGACGACGGGCAGTCCGGCGAGCGCGACACGATCGGCGCCGACGTGGAATCCCTGTTCGGCGGGGAGGGCAACGACCGGATCGGCGGGAACGCGGGGGCCGGCTCGTTCATGGGCAACGACGGCAACGACGTGATCAACGGCGGAGCCGGCAACGACTGGCTCGTCGGCGGGGACGGCAAGGACAAGCTGTACGGCGGGGCCGGGGACGACAGCCTGGACGGCGAGGACAGCCTGAAGCAGGTCGCCGACCTGCTCGACGGCGGCGTCAACGGCGCCTACGGCGACGACTGTCACGGCACCCGCCTGGACAGCCGGGTCAACTGCGAGAAGTGATCCGGGCCCGGTCGACGATCTTCGAACGGGGGAGGATGAACATGTCGAGGTCTTCTTCGCTGGGCAGGGCCGGAGTGGCTCTGCTCAGCGCCACGGCGGCGGTGGGTGTCTTCGCGGCGCCCGCCCAGGCCGCCTCCACCGGCATCGTGTCGGTGACCTACAGCAAGGCCGCCGAGGCGCCCTACCTGACCTTCAAGGCCGGCTCGGGCAAACGGAACGCGGTCGTGGTCAGCCGGTCCGGGCGCACGCTCACCATCGACGACCGGGTGACCCTGCGGGCCGGCAAGGGCTGCAAGGCGGTCAAGGGTGACCGGACCCGGGTCCGCTGCGCCATCCCGGCGGACCTCGGTGGGCTCGCCTTCACCCTCGGCGCGGGCGACGACCGCATCACCGACCAGAGCGGCCTGGGCATCTTCGTCAAGGCCGGACCCGGTCGGGACACCCTGGTCGGCGGCACCGGGCCGGACTCGCTGTTCGGGGGCACCGGGTCGGACCGTCTCTACAGCAACGGCGGTGACGACTTCCTGGTCGGGGACACCGGGCACGACACGCTCGCGGCCGGCGCCGGGAACGACTACCTCGACGGCGGCAACGGCAACGACCTGGAGTACGGCGGGGACGGCGACGACACCCTCAGCCAGGGCTACGAGACCACCGCGACGGACGCGGACCGGCTCTCCGGCGGCGCCGGGTCGGACATGGTCTCCTACTCCGGCCGGCAGAAGGCACTCAGCGCCGACGCCGACGGGGTGACGGGCGACGACGGCCGCAGCGGCGAGGGCGACACCATCATCAGTGCCGAGTACCTCGTCGGCGGCCTCGGCGACGACCGGCTCTCCGGCACGGCCGGCGCCGACCACCTGTCCGGTCTGGCCGGCAACGACGTGATCCTCGGCAACGGCGGCGACGACCTGATCGAGGACTACGCCGGCGTGAACCGGCTCGACGGCGGCGCGGGCGACGACGTCATCCGCGGCGGCAGCGGTAACGAGGTGCTGCTCGGCGGCCCCGGCGCCGACCGGCTCTTCGGCAACGCCGGTGACGACCACCTCGACGGCGCGCAGGACGGGACGGTCGACTCCCTGGACGGCGGCCCCGACAACGACGACTGCGTGCTCACCAGCGACCCGGACACCCTGGTCAGCTGCGAGTGACGGGAACGACGAGGGCCGGCATCCCGTGTGGGATGCCGGCCCTCGGCCGTTGCCGCTACCTCAGAATCCGGCGCTCACCCGGGTGAACGCCCAGTCCGCCTGGGCGATGCCGGAGCAGTTGCTGACCACGCCGCCGCCGGCGCAGCCGCGGTCCCGGTTGACCGCCCAGAACGCGAAGCGGGCCAGGCCCTTGCTCGTGGCGTAGTCACGGATCCGGGTCCAGGTCTCCACCGAGGTGACCTCCTGCTGGTCGGAGAGACCGTTCATGCCGGAGATGCCCATGTGCGAGTACGCCTGCGCGTCGGTGTACCCGAACGTCGACTTGAGCACGTTCTTCAGGCCCTCGGTGGCGCCGACGGTCGCGGCGTACATGTCGGAGTGGCCGCTGAAGTCGAACGGCATCTGGGTGAAGACGTCGATGTTCGCGCCCTTCGCCTTGGCCTGCTGGATCAGCCGTACGCCGTGCGCGTTCGGGCCGGTCGTCGTGGTGCCGAAGGTGAGGATGGTCTTCACGCCCGGGTTGCGCTGCTTGACGATCTTCAGCGCGTCCACGATCCGGTCGGCCACCGCGTAGTTCTCGAACTCGTCGGTGTTCTCGATGTCGACGTCGATCGCCTTGAGCTGGAAGGTGTCGATCACCTTCTGGTACGCGCCGGCCAGCGCCTCCGGGGTGGAGCAGTTCGGGCCGAGCTTGTTGCCGCTCCACCCGCCGATCGACGGGACCACGTCGGCGCCGGCCGCCCGGATCGCCGCGATGGTGCTGGCGTGCGCGCCGCCGGTGAGTCCGCTGGAGCCGTCCCAGGCCGGGTTGCAGCCGTTGCTGGCCAGGACGAACGCCATGGTGAACGCCTTGATCCCGGTGGCGTTGACGACCGTGGACGGGGCCGGCGGGTTGCCCCAGCCCGGGTAGATGTACGGCGCGGCGGCCATCTTCGTACCGGTCGAAGGGGGTGTGGTGGGGTTGGTCGTCGGCGGTGTGGTCGGGTTGGTGGTGCCCCCGCAGACGCCGTTGTCGATCCAGACGGCCCACTGGCTGCTGTTGGTGGCCGGGGATTCGTTCTGGGTCCACCACTTGGCGGTGTAGTTGTGGCCGTTCTGCGAGGCCACGTTGTCCTTCACGTAGACCGCGGAGGCGCTCCACGCCGGGGCGCACGCGACGGCCGCGTTCGAGGTGGCCATCGGGAGGATCGCGGCGGCCGCGCCGACCGCCCCGACCGAGGTCACGAGAGCGATTTTCCTGCTCAGCTTCATGGGGATGCTTCCTGGGAGGGGGTGAGAGATCAGGGAAGGGTGGCGAGGTGCGGGTCGATGGTGTTGGCCCACGCGTTGCCGTTGGTGACGTCCCAGTTGATCGACCACGTCATCGCGCCGCGGATGCCCGGGTAGGTGGCCGGCGGCTTGAAGGTGCCGCAGTTGGTGGCCTTGGCCAGGCAGTCGAGGGCGTTGTTGACGACCGACGGGGCGACGTAGCCGCCACCGGCGGCCCGGGTGCTGGCCGGCAGGCCGAGGGCGATCTGGTCCGGGCGCAGCCCGTTCTGCAGCGGGATGCAGGCCAGCGCGGTCAGGAAGTTGACCGTGCCCTGGCCGTACGCGGCGTTGTTGTCGCAGCCCAGCATCGCGCCGGAGTTGTAGTACTGGGTGAAGACGACGGTCAGGATGTCCTTGATGTCGAGCGCCAGCTTGAAGTACGACGACTGCGGGTTCTGCATGTCGATGGTCTGCGGCGCCATCGTGATGATCAGGTTCGCGCCGACCTTGGCCCGCAGGCTGCGCAGCGCGCTCGCCATGTAGGTCGGGTTGAGCCCGTTCTCCAGGTCGATGTCGACGCCGTCGAACCCGTACGTCTGGATCAGCGAGTGGACCGAGTCGGCGAACGCGGTGGCCGCGGCCGCGCTGTTGACGGCGACCGTGCCCTTCTCGCCGCCGACCGAGATGACCACCTTCTTGCCGCGCGCGTGCAGGGTGGCGATGTCCGCCTTGAACTGGGCGGTGGTGTAGCCGCCGACCGCGGTGGCCAGGCCCGGGTCGAGGTTGAAGGTGACCGCGCCCTGGGTGGCGGTGGCGTCCGCGAAGGCGACCGCGATCAGGTCGTACGTGGCCGGGACGTCGGCCAGCTTGAGCGGCGCGGCGCCGTTGTCGAAGTTCTGCCAGTAGCCGGTGAGGAAGTGCTTCGGCAGCGAGCCGTTGGGCGGGGTCGTGGTGGGGGGAGTGGTCGTCGGCGGGGTGGTCGTGGGCGGGGTCGTGGTGGGCGGCGTGGTGGTCGGCGGCGTCGTCGTGGGCGGCGTGGTGCCGCCTCCACAGACGCCGTTGTCCGCCCAGACGTCCCACTGACCACTGCGGACGGCCGGGGACTCGTTCTGCGTCCACCACTTGGCCGTGTAGTTGTGGCTGTTCTGCGAGACCACGTTGCCGTTGACGTACACGGCGGTCGGACTCCACGCGGGCGCGCAGGCCGCGGCGGCCGAGGCCTCGCCCGAGAACCAGGTCGCCGCGCCCCCGGCGACCAGCGCCGTGACCGTTGCGAGGATTACCGATCGGGAGCGCTTCATCGGCGTCCTTTCGAGTGATCTGGGGATTCTCCAATCTTTAGGACTGTTAACAGTAAAAGTAAAGAGTGTGGCGACCTTAAACATCCTTAAATCTCCATGCGTGATCGTGTGGCGACCGGGGTCTACCATCCGGGCATCGATCTTGAAGGGGGACGCGGATGTCCGGGAACACCTGGCTGAGCAGGGCGGCAGCGGCCATGGCCGGCGCCACGGCGGCGGTCGGAGTCTTCGCCGCGCCGGCGCAGGCCGCGACCACCGGAGTGGTGGACGTGCGGTACGCCGAGCCGGGCGACCCCGGGCAGATCGTTTACAAAGCCGGGCCGAGCCGGCGGAACGTCGTCGTGGTCACCCGAACCGGCCGCACCATCACCATCGACGACCGGGTCGCCATCCGGGCCGGCAAGGGCTGCAAGGCGGTCAAGGGCGACAAGACCAGAGTCCGGTGTACGCCCAAGGCGTACCAGGGCGTGAGCGTGTACCTCGGCTCCGGCGACGACCGGGTCACCAACCGCAGCGACGTGCCGATGGTGGCCCTGGGCGGCTCCGGGAAGGACACCCTGATCGGCGGCCCCGACACGGACCTGCTCCAGGGCGGAACCGGCGCGGACCGCCTCTACGGCCAGGGCGGCTTCGACATGCTCTACGGCGAAAGCGGCTACGACCTGCTCGTGGCCGGCGCCGGCGACGACCGGCTGGACGGCGGCACCGGCAACGACCGGGAGTACGGCGGCGACGGCGACGACTGGCACATGCAGGGCGAGGAGACCACCGCCGCGGACGCGGACTGGATCTCCGCCGGTAACGGCACCGACCGGGTCTACTACACCCACCGGACGAAGGGGATCAGCGCCGACTCCGACGGCGTGCGGGGTGACGACGGCCGCAGCGGCGAGGGCGACACCATCATCAGCGCCGAGTCGCTGGGCGGCGGTCATGGGGACGACCGGCTCTACGGCACCGACGGCGCCGACACGCTGATCGGCTTCAACGGCGCCGACCAGATCTACGGCCGGGGCGGCGACGACCATCTGGACGCCGGGCACGACGAGAAGGCGGACCTGCTGGACGGCGGCGACAACGGCACGGCGGGCGACACCTGCGTGGCGCCCGGCGACGACGACACCCGGGTCGCCTGCGAGCACTGACGACGGCCACATCAACGCGGCACGGCCGTGACCGTGCAGATCGACGCGCCGACGTACGCGAAGGGTGGGTGCCACCTTCACGAAGTAGCCGGTTCGCCTCCGAAAGCCGGCCGTGACCAACGATCCCGCTGGTCACGGCCGGCTTTCGGCGTACCGCCATCGTTGTACGTCCTGATAGTCCTATTGGCCGTGTGTTGCCCTCCGCGCCATCTTCCCGGCTGAACGATCGCGACACGTCGTGCCGTACCCCTCGGAGTTACCGGCTTGCGGCCCCTGTGCGACCCCCGTGCGTCAAGAAGGCCCTTCTCGGGAGTTGCTGTGCGACCCGTGCGACCGGCAGACAGGGACATATCCCGGCGTCTCATCGGTCCGGGCTTGCGCGAAGGGGTAGGACATGACGAACGACATCGCGAGTTTGCCCGATGCGGCGGCTGCGGAAGACAGAACGTGGGACAGCGCCTGGGAGTCCCTGTTGGGCGGATTGAACCTGGCGCGGGAGATCACCCGCCTGATCCTGGCTCGCCAGACCAATTCGGTGCGTGGGCACCTGACGGCGCTCGCGGAGTGCGAGTTCTTCCGGGTGGGCTCCGGTGTCACCGCCGAGCACCCGCGCGTGATCCGGGGCAGGGACGCGCTGCTCGAACGTCATCCGAAGAGTGCCGGCGCCTTCAAGGAGGTGTGGCAGGTAGCCGAGGGCGTTGCCGCTCACGGCCATCTGATGCATGCGCTCATCGTGGGCGAGCTGGTGGAGATGGCCGAGGAGTTCGGCTTCCGGCCGGACTCCTCGGCCGACACCGACGTGCGGATCAGGCAGGAGTCCATCTGGTGCTGGTACGAGCTGGTGCTCGCCGGGCTCAACGGTCGGGAATCGGTCGGCAGCACGACCCACGAGCCGAACCAAGGCATCTATCCCAACACGGAGAGCAATCGGGGCCGCAAGGAATGGGCACTTCGCCGGACCCGAGCGGGACGGAACGGGTCTCGGGGTGAGCGGTTGGCGGCCCGGGACATCGCCGAACGGATCGGCGGTTCGATCGAGTCGGTGCCACGGCAGATCGGTCCGGTCGATTCGCTCAGCATTCTCGATCAGATGCTGCCACCCGTTCTGGCTGCCGCAACCCGGCGCAGGCTGGCCCGGCTCACCGGCACCCCGCGGCTGACCACCTATCAGTCCGAGACCGTTCCGGTGCTGGCCAAGGCTATGGGATCGGGCGAGAACCTGCTGCTTAGCTCGGTCACCGGGAGCGGCAAGTCACTGCTGGGTCAGCTCGCGGCCGGGTACGTGGTCGGCCGGAGCGAACCCGGCCACCGCAACAACCGCCGGGCGGTCATCGCGCTTCCGCTCAAGGCGCTCGTCGGTGATGTCGTCGACGAGTTGACCGACTGGTTCAGGGATGCAGGTCTGCAGTTCCGGGTCCTGGGTGGGAGTCGCGACTACCCGGAGAACGTGGAGGACCTCGCCTCGGGGCGATACGAGGTCGCCGTGATGATCTACGAGACCCTCGACGCGTATCTCAGCAGCGGCCAGGACCCGCTCCGGGGCTGCGGCGTCCTGGTCGTCGACGAGCTGCAGTACCTCGACGACGAAGAGCGTGGCCCACGGCTGGAGTCGATGCTGACGAAGGTCCGTCTCAACTACCCGGCACTCCCCATCATCGGCATCAGCGCCGTGTTGTCACCAGCCAGCCGCACGCGGCTGGCGAAGTGGCTCGACGTCGACCAGGAGAGGCACCGGCACACCGAGGAGCGCCCGGTCTCCCTCGACGTCCGCGCCTACGACGGCTTCACGTGGCGCAAACTCCGCGACACCGGCCCGGGCAGCAGCGGGGGAGACGACGCGACGAGCGGCTTGATCGAGGAGGGACAGCTCGACCTGAAGTCGAAGGTGCTGTCGGACTGGAGGCAGGGTGGGGGCGCCGCCCACTCGATCGTCGCCCGCGCCCGAAGCGGCGGCAACGCCCTGGCGCCCGCGGTGGTCCTGCACAAACTCAAGGAGGACCCGGATCTTCGCGTACTCGTCTACACACGCTCGCGAACCAGCGCGGTCTCCCTGGCCACGGCGATCCAGGAAGCCATGGACCGGGAATTCGTCGCGGTCCGGCGGACCCGGACCAACCCGTGGCGGTTCGGCCGGTACCGCGACGAGTCGCTGACCAGCGAGCAGGTCGAGGAACGGCAGCGGCGGCTGAGTCGTACCGCCGCGCACGAAGCCCGCAGGGACGTCGAGATCGCGCTGATGACCGGCTGTGCCTACCACACCCGGCAGCTCACGCGCCCGCTGCGGGAGATCGTTCAGGACGAGTTCCGGGATGGCCTGCTGCGGGTGCTGGTGACGACGGACACCCTCAGCGTCGGCCTCAACCTGCCGGTCGACGTGGTCGTTCTCGCAAGCTCCACGGTGAGTACCGGCGGGTCCGCGGGGGAGCTGCGGTCGTTGGGGCTCGGTGACGTGAAGAATCGCATCGGGCGAGCCGGCCGCCTCGGCCTGAGCAAGGCCGGCGACGCGTGGGTGCTGACCGAGGACGCCGACTACCTGCAGAAGAAACTTCGCCCGAACGACGAGATGGACGCGACGACGCTCAGCACCGTCGACGGCCTCTGGAAGCAGTACGTCTTCCCCCGCCATGGCGGCACCGAGGTGGCGAGCCGGATGGCCGGCGATGCCATGGCGTCCCTCGTCCTGCAAGACATGACCGCACAGGGCCGGAGCAAGCCGCTGGAGATGCATCTCGCCCGGGCGGGGAAGGTCATCGACGCCACCCTCCTGGCGCATCTCGCGCCGCGCGACCTACCGCGCGCCGAGGACGTACTGCGCACTCTGATCCAGCGGGGCCTGGTGGAGGAAATCGGCGCACGCGGATGGCGCGCGTCCCCGTTGGGTGTCGCGATCGCCGTCAACAACCTGCCGCTGCCGACCGCCCCCATCCTGCAGCGGCTCGCCGACATGGCGGTCAGCGGAGCGAGTGAGCTGGATCTGATCGCGGTGGCGGCCACCAGCGATCCGGTACGGCGGCTCAGCTGGATCTCGATGTCGCCCTGGGAACCCGACTGGACGAACGGCGAACTCGAGCGGGAGACCACCGGGTCGGTCGCCCGCCTGCTCTCGCCGATGCGGGCCGAGGGGTATGACGCCCGGATCGCCGCCGAGGAGGAACTGCTCCGCGAGCTTCGGCGGCGCGACCCGAGCGCCGTACTCAAGCGTCTTCCGGACTCCGTCCTTACGGATCACGAGCATGGCGAGGACAGCACCGTGGCCGGTCTGCTGCGCGACTCGGACGGCCTCCGTGACGTGAACGTCGTGTTGCGGGCGATCGTCGCCTACCTGTGGCGGCACGGCGTGCCGTTCGCCGAGATCAAGGGACGGGTGGAGGCCGGCACCCGCTTCGAGCGGGAGCGGCGATGGAGCCGCCGGAATCGGATCACCAAGCAGGTGCGCCGGGTCGAGTTGCATCTCGCCGACGTGGAACAACTGTGCGACCAGTTGAGCAACGTGCTGGGAGCAGCCGACCACGTCGCGCGGCATCGGAAGTCCGGCCTCCGTACTCAGCGGCTGCGCCAGCTCTCTGAGGAGATCTCATCGGGCGTGCCGGCATGGCTGACCCCGCTTCTCGATCTGCACGTCGAGGCCCTGCACCGGGAACGGCTAATCACCCTGTCCGGCGAAGACGAGCCCGAGGATCTGCGGGATCTCCTGACGGCCGGGGGACTGGAGCTGACCGGCGACGAGATCGACGCCGCACGTGCCGCGCTGGACTCCGCCGAACGCCGCCAGCAGGCGCTGCAGGCCACGTTACCGGTGGGTCTGGCCGACAAACCGGTCGCCGATGATCCGGCCGCGCCCACCTATGGCAACTACTTCACCGATCTGAGCCAGGCGGAGGACGTACCAACGGTGATCGACATCCTGACGAGTCTCCTGGAGCACTACCACCTCGAGGTGCAGCCGCTGACCGACGGGGTGCGGTTCCGGCTGCCCACCGGCGAGACCGGCACCCTGATCGTCGCCGCGGAGCGCGTCACCCGGGCGATCGTCGAGGAGACGCTGGTCAGCGAGCACCAGGACGATCAGCCGCGGGCGCTGCTGTGCTTGAAAGGGATGACCGATCGTGCGCGATCGTACGCAGAGTCGGCGCTCGTGCCGGGGCGTACCGTCCTGACCGGCATCGACAGCCTGCTCACTCTGCTCAACCGCTCGCTGCGTGCCGGGCAGGACTCTGGTACGTCGAAGGCGGAGGCGGTCTTCGAGAGCCTTGCGGCGGAGTGCGGCCGGGTCTCGGTCGTCCTGACGTCCGTATGACCGCCGTGCGACCCCGCTTCGCCGATCGACCGCCGGTCGCCCTTGTCATGCGACCCGTGCGTCCCTCATCCATGAAGAGGGTTCTCGGCCGAGGACCCGAGGGTGAGACGACCACCGCGTCCGGCTGTTGGAGGTAGGAGGCGGCGGCCGTCTCGGAACGTCCAGGAGGACGCTCGTGCGCCATCAAATCATCAATGCCGTGGTGGCGGGAGCCACCGTCGGCGACAACGCTCTGACCATCCTGGTCACCGTGGGGCGCCTCGACCCGTACACGGAGAATCTGATCGCGGTGATCTTGAGCTTGACTCTGCTGGTCAACGCGCTGACGCTGCTGATCTGGACGGCTGGGGAAGCAGCCCGGTGACATTGACGGGTGAGTGAAGGACGGGGTGGCTTCCGCGGAAGCCACCCCGTCTCGTCGTGCGTCAGCGCTCGCAGCCGACCGTGGTGTCCGGGCCGGAGACGATGCACCGGTCGCCGAGGGTCACGTGGCTGCCGCCGTCCAGCAGGTCCGCGTCGAGGTCCCACTCGCCGATCTCGTCGTCGCCGGCCTCGCCGTAGATCCGGTCCCGGCCCTCCAGGCCGATCAGCACGTCGTCGCCCGCGCCACCGCGGAGCACGTCGTCGCCCATGCCGGAGTCGAACCGGTTGGCGGACGCGTTGCCGGTCAGCCGGTCGTCGCCGTCGCCGGTGTAGACGTCCTCCACGTCGGCGCCGACCGTGTCGTGCTCACCGGCCTGGCCGTCGTCGCGGGCCGAACCGTCGAGGTCGACCGTGACGCCGTTGCGGTAGGTCGAGTAGATCACCGAGTCGCGGCCCGGCCCGCCGCGGATGACGTCGGCGGTGGGTTCGCCCAGGCCCGGCTCGTCCCCGCGGAGCGAGTCGTTCCCGGAGCCGCCGTCGATCCGGTCGGAGCCGAGCTCACCGCTGAGGAAGTCGTCGCCGCTGGAGCCGAGAAGGACGTCGTTGCCGCGTTCGCCGAGGATGCCGTCCCGGCCGGCGCCGCCGTTCAAGCTGTCGCCGCCGGTCCCGCCGTAGATCAGGTCGTCGCCGCCGTATCCGTGGATCCGGTCGGCTCCGGAGCCGCCGCGGAGGATGTCCGCTCCCGGCCCGCCGCGGATCGTGTCGCCGCCGGTCCCGCCGTCGGCGGTCATGCCGAGACCGGTCCGGTTGACGATCGTGTCGACGCGGTCGCCGGTGGCGATCCGGATCCGGGTCGGTGCGGTCGTGGTGCGGCAGACGACCCTGGTCCGGTCGCCCTTGACGGCCTTGCAGCCGGCGCCGGCCTTGACCGCGACCCGGTCGTCGACCGTGATCCGGTTGCCGGACCGGGTCACCACGACCCGGTTCTGCGCGCCTTTCGCGGCGGTGTAGAGCACCCGGGTCCCGGAGACCCGGGCGTTACCGGCCGCGGCGGCCTCCGCCGGCACGGCCACGACCAGGCCGCCGAGCAGGGATGTGAAGAGAACGGCTCCAAATCTGGTGGATCGTCGCATATGGGTTCACCTCGTGATAGCGAGACCGGGATCACACAGGGAAACACATCGATGCAACGGCCCGCGGGTCAGCTGTCCTTGTTCACCAGGCCGGGGTTGTCCAGCAGGAACGAGGCGACCCGGTCCTCCCGGACGGCCTTGAAGAAGTCGTCGGCCGTCGTCGCCGGCCGGAACTCCTCGCCCAGGTAGTCGCCGTCGGACTCGAACTTGCCGCCGCCGGGGAGCTTGATCGTGGTCATGTCGTCGACGTTCACGCCCTTGAGCGCGAACGCCCACTCGAGTGGGTCGTTCCCGCCGCCCGCGAAGGTCAGCGACTCACCGGCCGCGTCGAGGATCTTGGTGAGCTTCTTGACGTCGGTGATGACCGACTTGCTCATCGCCTCCTTGGCCATGGCCTTGATGAACTGCTGCTGGTGGCGCTGCCGGTCGTAGTCGCTCATCGGGACGCCGGCGTTGGGGTAGCGCTGCCGCACGTAGTCGAGCGCCTGCCACGGCTGGAGCCGGACCGGCTTGCTGCTCTTCTTGTAGGACGCCTGCGGCCCCGTGTACGGATGCGGACAGTCACTGGTGACAGGGCAGCTCGACTTGCGCGGCCGCTGCTTGCCCTCGGGTGTCAGGTGCTCCGACTTCACGTCCATGTCGATGACCATGGAGACGCCGCCGAGCGCCTCGACCATCTTCTTGAAGCCGCCGAAGTTGATGATCGCCGCGGCGTCGAACTTGTCGATGCCGGTGTAGTTGCGGACCGTCTTGGAGAGCAGCTGGAAGCCGTTGACGACGTCGATCTTGCCGTTCACCTGGCTGCCCAGCGCCATCGCCGAGTTGATCTTCCCGCTGTGCGCGCGGACGCCGGACTTCGCGTCGGCCGGGATGTCCACGTACAGGTCGCGGGGCATGGAGAACAGGTAGGCCGTGCTCATGTCCGCGGGGATGTGCGCGATCAGGATCGAGTCGGACAGCGGCGGCGTCGAGGGCTTCCGCGGGTCGATGCCGACCAGCAGGATCGTCAGCGGGCCCTTGATCTCCTTGTCGGCCGGCGCCGCCTGCGCCGCGCCGTTGTCGAGCAGGTCGTTGTTGGTGAAACCGCCGGTGTACTTGGCGACCAGGGCCTGGCCGCCGACCATGGTCCCTCCGCTGACGACCATGAGTGCGCATCCGGCACCGGCACACAGCCGCGCCCACAGGGGTGTGCGGCGCTTCGCGGACTTTGGCAACCCTGTCTCCAACCTCGATGTGGGCGATGCGGCGGGTGACACCTTATCTGAGAGATTCCACGGCACGGGCCGGTCGATGGTTCATCGGAGGTCGCTGTGCGTTTCCTGTTATCCGACGGTTCCGGAACCCGTCGTCATTGACTGGCGGTCATCGAACTTTAAAGATTGTTACAAATAAAGTTCAGCTTCCCTCTCCCCCGGAGGATCCCCATGCGGAAGTTACGAGCCCTCCTCGGCGCGGCGACCGTCGCGCTCACCCTCGCCGGAACGCTGACCATCACGTCACGCGGAGACACGGCGGACGCCGCCATCGGCCCGGTGACCTGGTCGGACGAGTTCAACGGCGCGGCCGGAGCGGCGATCGACGGATCGAAGTGGAACTTCGACGTCGGCGGTGGCGGCTTCGGCAACAGCGAGCTGCAGTACTACACCAACTCCACCAGCAACGTCCGCCAGGACGGCCAGGGTCACCTGGCGATCACCGCCCGTAAGGAAAATCCGGCCTACTATCAGTGCTGGTACGGCACCTGTCAGTACACGTCGGGCCGGATCCTCACGTCCGGAAAGTTCACGCAGAAGTACGGTCGGTTCGAGGCCAGCATCAAGGTCCCGAAGGGGCAGGGCATCTGGCCCGCGTTCTGGATGCTCGGCGACAACCTGGGCAGCGTCGGCTGGCCGCAGTCCGGCGAGATCGACATCATGGAGAACGTCGGCAAGGAGCCGAACAAGCTCTACGGCACCATCCACGGGCCCGGCTACTCCGGCGGCGCCTCGATCGGGGGCAGCCGGACCCTGGGCGCCCCGCTCGGCGACGCCTTCCACTCGTACGCGGTCGAATGGTCTCCGAATCTGATCGTCTGGTACCTGGACGGCGCCGAGTACTTCCGCGTCACCCCGGCCTCGCTCGGCGGCCGCCAGTGGGTCTTCGACCACCCGTTCTTCATGATCCTGAACGTCGCGGTCGGCGGTAACTGGCCGGGCAGCCCGGACGCGAGCACCTCGTTCCCGCAGACCATGCTGGTCGACTACGTGCGCGTCTCGGCCTGGAACGACTCGACCACGCCGCCGCCGGCCACCGGCAACGCGCTGAAGAGCAACTTCAACGGCCGCTGCATCGACATCCCCGGCGCCAACGCCGTCGACGGCGCCCGGCTGCAGATGTACGACTGCAACGGCAGCGCCGCCCAGCAGTGGACCTTCGCGAGCGACGGCACCCTGCGCGCCATGGGCAAGTGCATGGACCCGGCCGGCGGCGCGCTGGCCAACGGCACCCCGATCCAGCTGGTCACCTGCAACGGCAACCCGGTCCAGCGGTTCACCCTGTCCGGCGCCGGTGACCTGGTGAACATCTCGGCGAACCGGTGCGTCGACATCACCGGATGGAACAACACCAACGGCGCCCCGCTCCAGCTCTGGGACTGCGGCGGCACCGCCAACCAGAAGTGGGCCAGGGCCTGATCCCGCCCCCGCTGGGAGACCGGATCACCGGTCTCCCAGCGGACGGACGTCCGCCTCGGTCAGACCCCATCGCTTCCAGAACAACTGATCCATCTCACGTTTGCCGGCGGCGATCTTCCCGAGAGTCGCGGTCCGCTCGCGGTCGGCCACGTCGGCCAGATCCCGGTGCAGTTTCCGGAGATCGGCCATCTTGGCCGTCACCGAGTCGTGGAAGGCGCGATCCTCCTGGTCCGTCAGATCCAGGGCCGGGACCGGTACGTCGGGGATGACATCCGTGCCCCGGGCGAAGTAGCCGCCGCGGAACGGACTGCCCCGCTTGCGCAGGAAGAACTCGACCGGCGCCTGATCGAGCAGCGCCAGGAGGAAGTCCAGCGAGATGCCGGTGTCGCGCGGGTAGAGGGCCACCTCACCGGCCGTGCCGCCCGAGGAGTAGACGACGCCGGTCTCGTCCAGCCCGTACTTGTCGCCCTTCTGGTTCACCGAATAGATGATCTTCGGGGACCGGGCGCAGTAGTCGGTGGCCTGCTTGCGGCCGTACGCGTAGAAGGTCTGCTGCCGGGTGCTCTCGTCCATGTTCCGCCCGCGCATGCTCTCGCTCTGCGCCGACAGATACTTCCAGGCCAACGGGTACGCGGACCGCATCTCCGCGACCGGGATGAGGTCGAGGCCGCGGTACGGGAAGATGATGCGCGCGTCGGGCAGCACCGCGTGGTAGGACCGGACGGTACGCGAGTCCTCCAGGTACGGCCGGGTGATGCCCAGCTCGACCGTCCACGTCCGCCCGTTCTTGACGAAACTCACCAGGTCGTTCTCGACCACCGGACGGTCCAGCACGTACACCCGGTTCCGGCTGGTCTGCACGCCGTTGCGGGCGTCGGCCAGCTCGGCGAGCGGAATCGACCGGCGCCGGAGCGCGGCCAGCACACGAGCCTCCCGGTCGTCCGCGGCCAGCACCCACGCGGCGCACGGGTCGGCCGGCAGCATGCCGTCGGTGACCAGGACACCCTCCGGGTCCGGTCGCGCGTACTCCCCGACCGAGCCCGGCTCGCTGTAGGTGAAGCCGTCCCGGTGGCCGCGCCGCGCGACCAGGGCGCACACGTAGATCGACTTGCCCGGGAAGATCTGCGTGTTGCGGAAGTTGGCCAGCCGGACCGGGCGCACGTCGTCACGCAGGCGTTCCCGCAGCTTCTCCCCGGTCACCAGGGTCATCCACTTGTTCGGGATCACCACACCCAGGCAGCCGCCCGGGCGCAGCCGGTCCAGCCCGAACTCGACGAAGGCGAAGTACTTGTCGAACTGCTTGTGCAGCAGGCGGTAGTTGCGCCGCAGGTAATCGAACTCGGGCAGATCGAAAGCGCGCATCTCCTCCGTCTTCATGTACGGAGGGTTGCCGACGACGAGGTCGAACCCGGCCGGCAGCCGGTGATCCTCGAGGTTGAGCGGCCGGGTGTGCGCCAGCTGCTCCTCGGAGGCGCCGGGCAGCTCCCGGACCAGCGTGTTGCCGTGCACGATGTTGGCCGTCAGGTCGGGCAGTATCCGGTCGCCGGGCGGGAGGGAGGCGCTCGACTCGTCCTCCAGCAGGCGTACGAGCAGCCCGAACCGGGCCACCTCGACGGCGTTGTAGTCGACGTCGATGCCGAAGAAGTTCTCCGCGAGGAACCGGCGCTTCTCGGTGAAGCGCAGTCGCCACTCGTCGTCGCCGGTCTTGTAGACCTGCGTGGAACGGGCCTCGGCCAGCCGCCGGGCGTGCCGGTCGGCCAGCACGTCGAAGGCGTGCAGCAGGAACCGGCCCGAACCGGTGGCGAAATCCAGCACCTTCGGCTCGGTGTTCTCCGGCGCAAGCTCGGCGACGGCGTCCCGGACGACCGTGGCGACCACGTCCTCGGGTGTGGTGACCACCTCGCGCCGCGCGTACTCCAGCTTCTTGTTCAGCGCGACGCGCGGTGCGCCGGTCCGGCCGATCGTCAGGTGCTCGGCCAGCGACGCCTCGTAGACCAGGCCGAGGAAGTTCGCGTCCAGCACCGCGAAACTGAACGGTGAATACGGCGCGTACAGGTTCTCGACGATGCCGCGCAGCAGTCCACTGTCGACCTGGAGGGCGGGATCCCGGTCCGGCGACGACGACTCGAACAGACCGGTGTTGTACCGCTTGTCCAGCCTGCTGAACAACTGGACGATATCGGTCCGCGGCCCGCTGAACGCCTTCCGCAGAACCTCCGCACCCTCTATGCCGCGGTCCTCGCACATGCGCACGAAGATCAGCCGGTTCAGCAGGCGCTGCACCAGATCGTTGAGCAGCGGGACGGCGATGTCCGGGCGGCGGCCGACGATGTCGTCGCCGAGGGCGACCCGCCACCGGTTCAGCTGGTCCACGAACGCCTCGTCCGCGGGGACGCGCTGGACGCCGGCGACGCCGAACCGGGTCGACCACTTCGGGTCCAGCACCGCGTCGCGGCCGAGAACCGAACCGATGGCGGCCCAGTCGCCGACGAAGTCCGAGTAACGCCAGTGGTGCAGCCGGCACACGGTCGGGCCGTCGGTCTTCCCGGCCGGCACGGTGGTGTCGTAGACGCAGAGATCACGGAAGTTGGTCAGCACCACGATCGGGTGGCCGGCCGTGTAGCCGTACGCCCGCGCCTGGAAGACGCTCGCCATGTCCGTCGTGATGTCCACCGACGGCTTCTTCGCCTCGACGTAGAGGACGCCGGTCCCGTTCCGTCGCAGCGTGTAGTCGGGTTTGCCGGCGGCCGACTGGCGGCTCTGCTCCCGGACCACGTCCTTGACGGACGGCGCCAGGCCGGCCCGGTTCTCCACGTCCCAGCCCAGCTCACGCAACAGCGGGTCGATGAACTCGCTGCGCGCGTCGGATTCGAGATACCTCTGCCGGGGTGCCACGTACTGGGGCTCGCCGACGGTGAACCTGTCGACGAGGGAACGCAGCGCCTCCGAGGGCAGCTCGGTCAACGGACCTCCCGGGCTCAGATCGCGACTGACCGGTTCCGGTCAAGACGGCGCTGGAGAAGCGTACGACGTGCGTCCGCGAGAGTGGCGAGAACCGAGTCGTCCAGGCCGTCCACCACCTTCGCCAGCCGCCGGTCCGTCTCCTCGACCAGCAGGCTGTCCTTGTCCGGATCGGTGGACCGGGAGATGCCGTCCAGCCGCTCCAGCTCGTCGGCGAGCTCGTCGGCCACGAAGGTCCGCAGCCGGGCCACCTCGCTGGGCACCAGCTCCAGCACCCCGCCGCCGAAACTGCGGCCCTCGATCTCGGCACTCAGGATGGTCAGCGAGTTGTGGAACGACGCCGCCACCGCCGGGCCGCGCCGCGCGTACGCCGTGGTGAGCCGCCCCTGGTAGATCGTGTCGGTGGTGATCGCCGACACGGTGTTGAGGACGACCCGGGGGAACAGGTGCGAGCGCTTGGAGAGCAGCAGCTCGGCGGGCGCGACCACGGGCACCCGGTACCACGGGCTACGGATCCGGCACTTGTACCGCTCGTGCAGCAGATCCTCCTCGCCCAGGCCCAGGTAGCCGGTGGGGCCGGGCGCCTCCATCGGGTCCGGTGCGGTGGAGGAGAAGTCCAGGAGATGACCCTTGCTGCCCCCGCTGCGGATCAGGTCGTGATCCTCCTGGGTGAAGACCAGGCCGGGCGCGTTGCGGATGCGGGGCAGCAGCGGCCTGGCCCAGGGCGCCAGCTCGTACTTCTCCACGGTCGCCTCGTCCACCGAGAAGAAGTCGTTCGCGCCGGTCACCGTGGCGACGCTGAACCGCACCGCGCTGCCGAGGCCGATGCAGCCCGGCAACTGCGAGGCGCCCGTGTACGCGTCCGCCTGGGCCGGAGTCAGCAGGAAGTTCGTCCACGTGGGCGCGCCCGGCCGAACCTGATGACTCCAGGCCGGGCGATCTCCACTGTGGTCGAACACGCTGAGGGTCGCCGTCTCGGCGGAGGCGTCGCGCCGCCGCCCGCTGAGCACCACGACCTCCTGGAGCACCCCCGGGAAGGAGTTCGGCGGGAACAGGTCGATCTGCAGCTCGGTGGTGTGGGTGAGCAGCCAGTCCCGGACCATCGAGGCGGAGATCCCGGTGAGGAACTCGGCGGGCAGGATGAAGGCGAACACCCCGCCCTCACGCAGGCAGGAGATGGCCTTCAGCAGGATCGGGATCCACAGGTTGGAGACGCCCTTGAGAGTCACGCCGAGGTGCGTGGCGACCGCCTCCGCCTTGCGCCGCTCGTCGGCGTCGACGAACTGGAAGCGGACGAAGGGCGGATTGCCCACCACCACATCGAAGGACGGCGCCAACCGGACGTAGTCGTCCAGAAAGCTGCCGTGGTGCACGTGCAGGCTCTCGCCGAGGGCCGCGCCGCTGTCCCGGCACGCGGCCGCCTCCGGCTCCAGGATCTCGACGGCCACCACATCACCGACCCGCTCGCGAAGCGGGTGCCCGGCGATGCCGCGCAGGAACGCCCCGTCACCGGCGCTGGGCTCCAGCACCCGGAGGGCATCGGTGCCGGTCACCAGCGCGGAGACCCGCTCCAGGCACACCCGCACGAGCCCGGCCGGTGAGTAGAAGCCGCCCCGCAGCTTGTCGGCGGAGACCTCACTGGCCAGCTTCACTGCGGATCTCCCCTGGTCAATCAGTCTTCGGGCGCCGGCACATTCTAGGCGTGCCGACCGCGATCCCGCCCGAGTGGTGGCCTTCCTCTCGGCGACCACCGCAGCGGCGAGGGCGGCGACGACCGGCTCTACGCCGAGCCCGCCTGACCCCGCGACCACGAAGGAGCCGGTGGCGTGACCGCACCGGCTCCTTCGCCGTTCTCACCACTCGCCCAGGTTCTCCAGGAACCGCTGCATCCACTGCCGGCCGGCCACGCTGGTGATCTGCCCGGCGGTGGACAGCGCGTTCGCCAGGTGCGCGGACGAGGTGGGGCGGAAGTCGGTCTGGTGCGCCTCGCACGCGTACCGCCAGCTCTTCACGTGCTCGACGCACCGGCAGCTCGTGCACCGGTACTGGGCACTGCTGCCCACCTGCACGAAACCGTCGTCGGAGGCGTGGAACCACTGTGCCGCCGGGCCGGGTTCCTTCCGCTCGGACAGGCAGGCCGGGCAGCGCATCACCAGGCTGAACCACTCGGCTTCCGGAACCTGCGTGTCGTACTGGCTCATCGGGGTTCCTCCTTCGCGGGCTGCGGGTGGTCGATCTGATAGGCCAGATGCACGGCCAGCTTCCGGTTGAGTTCGCTGAGCCGGACCAGACCGCTGCTGCGGCTGCGGGCACGGGTGTGCAGATGCCGGGTGGCCTCCAGCCGGGAGTCGGCGAGGAACCGCTCCTCGATCTTGTCGGACTCGTGCAGGCCACGGCCGAGCGCCTCGGCGGCGTCCAGGATGTCGGTCTCGGTGGGCACGACCTCGTCGAGATCCGGCAGCTCGTACGGGTGGTCCATGATGCAGTGCAGGACCGGTACGGCGTACTCGTCGGTGACCGCGAGCGGCCGCCGGGCCCGGCCGCCGAACCAGCGCAGGAAGTCGTCGGTCATCCACTGCGCGTCCTCGACGACCGGCTTGACGATCCGCTCCAGGCTCTTGATCTGGAGGTGGACCTCCCAACGGACGTCCAGCTCCGATTCGGTGATCCGGTCCCGGTCCGGGTGCTGGTCGAGCCGGGTGGCGGTCAGATTGCGGTAGCCCTCGCTCACCTGCTCCAGCCGCTCCAGCGCGTTGAGCAGCCGCTCCCAGGTGTCGTCGAGGAACTGGAGGTTCACCTGCCTCGGCGATTCCATGGTCTGCCGTGGCACGGCCTGACGGCGACCTCCGTTGGGGATGTCAGACACTGAGCTCGTCCTCCTCCGGACTGGTGTTACGGGTATGGGTGGCACGGTCGAGAGCCGTGATGAGGTGTCGTTTGCGGACGACCGGGTGATCCGGTTCGTCCCACAGCGCGCCGGTCAGCGCGTCGTCGCAGACCCGCAGCGCCTCGCCGATCGAGCGGTCGCGGAGTTCGGCGGCCAGCTCGTCGGCGGTCACCTCGCCGTCCAGGTACGGGGCGAGGCGGTGCTGCACGACCGTACGGATCTCGGTGGCCGACGGCAGGCCCAGCTCGACGGCGTCGGAGAAGAGCGGGTCGTGCCGGACCGCCGGAGGCAGGCCCCCGGTACGGGCCGTCACGATCACCGAGGCCGCGGTGGCGTACGTCAGTTGGGTCATCTCGTTGTCCACCTGGGCGAGCAGGCGGCGGACCAGGTCGGGATCGCCGGCGGTGAGCCGGTCGAGGTCGTCGATGAGCACGATGCTCGGCGACGTCTGCCGGGCCTTCACGAAGGTGTCGCGGATCATCCGCTCGGCCTCGCCCGCCCACGGGGTGAGCAGCTCGATCGCCGGCAGGCGCAGCAGCGTCGCCGACATCCGCCGGGCCAGCGCACCGACCAGGCTGGTCTTGCCGCCCAGCGGCGGTCCGGTGAGCAGCAGCGCGCCGGGCCGCGCCACGCCCAGCCCGGCCAGCCGGTCCCGTCGGGTGAGTGGCCAGTCGACGAGCTGGAGCAGGGCCTGTTTCGCCGTCTCCAGACCGGTCAGATCGTCCCAGTCCGGTCCGGTGAGCGCCGGGCGCAGCTCACGGAACGCCGACGGCTGCACGGTCCGCAGCCCTTCGGCGAAGTCGTCCGGGCCCACCTCGGCGCGGCTCAACGACGCCGGGTCCAGCCCGGTGCGCATCAGGCGCCGGGCCGCCGCGAACGCCGCCTCCTGCACCAGGCTGGCCAGGTCCGCGCCGACGAACCCGACGGTCCGTTCGGCCAGGTCGTCGAGGTCCACGCCGGCGGCCAGCGGGGTGCCACGGCTGTGCACCCGCAGGATGTCGCGGCGCCCGGCCTGATCCGGTGCGGCGATCTCCACCTCGTGGTCGAAGCGGCCCGGCCGGCGCAGGGCCGGGTCGATCGCCGCCGGCCGGTTCGTGGCGCCGATGACCACTACCTGGCCGCGGCCGTGCAACCCGTCCAGCAGCGTGAGCAGCTGGCTGACCAGGCGGACCTCCAGGTCGCCGGAGACCCGGTCCCGGGACGGCGCGATCGAGTCCAGCTCGTCGATGAAGACCACGCTCGGCTGCTTCTCGGCCGCCTCGGCGAACACCTCGCGCAGTCGGCGCTCGGCCTCACCGTAGAACTTGGACATCACCTCGGGGCCGTTGATCAGGAAGAAGTGCGCGCCCATCCGCTTGGCCACGGCCCGGGCGAGCAGCGTCTTACCGGTGCCCGGCGGGCCGTGCAGGATGATGCCGCGGGCCGCGCCGATGCCGAGCCGGGTGAACAGCTCCGGCTGCTCCGCCGGCCAGATGACCAGCTCGGTGATGCGCCGGATCGCGGCGTCCAGGCCGCCGATGTCCGCGAAGACGTCCTCCCCGGCCTCCGGGCGGCCGGTGGTGCGGTCGGCGGTGTCCGGGCCGATCGCGTCCTGGAGGGTCAGCACGGTCTCCGGGGTGCACCGGACCGGCACACCGGGCGGGTCGGCGGCGATCACCTCGAAGGTCAGGTCCGCCCCGCCGGCCGGCAGTGAGAAGCGGTGGCCGGGCAGGAAGGTGAGCCCGGAGTCGGTGAGGCGTACCCGTACCCCGCCGGCCTGCACCCGCCCAGCCGGGAGACCGGCGACCCGGGCCAGCGTCACCTCGGTCGCCGGCCGGGCATCCCGTTCCGGATCCCACCGCTCCACCCGGACGCTGTCACCGGCGACGATGCCGGCGTTGTCGAGGATGTATCCCTGCACCGCCACGATGCCCGGCGCGAGGTGCTCGCCGGTGTGCAGGCGGGCGTATCCGGCCGCTCCGGTGGACGGATTCACCAGCCGGACGTACCGGGGTGCGCGGTCGTCGGGCCGGTCGGAGACACCGAGTCGCGGGGCGACGTCGGACGCCACCACGGCGAGATGCATGCCGCGATGCCGCGGCTCCTCCGGTACGGCGGTCAGGACGACGCCGGGTTCGGCCACTCGCAATGCACTGCCCCTTTCGGTATCGCCGTCACCAGTCCGCGAGGTTGGTCAGCACGCTCATCAGCCAGCGGCGGCCGCCGGCCTGTACGAGGGCGGCGGACATGCTCATCGAGCTGGCGAACAGCGCGGAACTGGTGGCGCGGTAGTCGCCGCTGTGGTTGCCGCACGAATAGCGCCAATGCGACACATGGGCCGCCTCCCAGCAGCTCGCACAGCGGATCCACGCATTGCTGCCGAGCTCCAGAGGCCCGCCGCAGTCGTGGTACCAGTAACTGGCCACGGTGCTTCGCATGCCGCTGCCGACGCATGCCGGGCACCGGAAGTAGAGGCGGTGATAGGTGATCACCAGTCGCCGAGGTTTTCCAGGAAGGTCATCAGCCAACGGCGGCCGGCGACGCTGGTGAGCTGGCCGGCCGTCGACACGGCATTGGCCAGGTGGGCCGAGGTGGTCGCCCGGAAATCCGATTCGTGCTGCTCGCAGGCATACCGCCAATTGCGCACATGGTGGCGCTGATAGCAGCTCTTGCATTGGTAGTTGGCGTCGTCGCCGATCTGGAGTCCACCGCCGCACTGATGGTGATACCAGTAACCGGGCAATCCGCCGTCCCGCCCGTCGGCGATACACGCCGGGCATCGGATGACTAAATCGAAGTACTGCGCCATGCCCTCGTCTGGCGGACAGATTCCCGGCTTTTCACGTCCCACTTCGAGATCACCGGGAATTCACACCCGGACGGGTGGCCGATCATCGACGTTCGGACGAGCGCCGATCCTCCACATCAACCACGGGCGAACCGGATGGCGTCACCGTTCGTAAGATGCCATGGGCCGCCGACCGGTGGCCGTCCCGGTCCGTGAAGGGGAACCACTGTGACGGCATCGCTGGCCGAACGGCGACAGGCCGGTCTGACCGCGCTCTACCTGGGCGTCTTCGCGATGATCTGGTTCAGCGTGCCGGACAGCCGGCCGCCCCTGGGCACCTACCTCGTGGTGGGCAGCCTGACCTCGATCCTGGTGGCCGGCATCGGCGCGCTGGTGGTGCTCCGGGCCCACCGGGAGGGCCCGGTGGAGCGGAACACGAGCACCGACCGCAGGTATCTGGTGATCTTCGCCGGAGAGCTGGCGGCGGCCGGCTTCGGCGCCGTGCTGCTGGCCGTCATCCACCGGTCGGAATACATTCCGGTGCTGGTCGGCGTGATCGTCGGCCTGCACTTCCTGCCGCTCGCGCCGGTGCTGAAGGATCCCGCGCTGCGGGTGCTGGGTGTCGCGGTCTGCCTCGCCGGGCTGGCCGGCCTGATCGCCGGGCTGGTCTCGGAGGTGGCCCCGGCGCGGGTGACCGCCTCCGGCATCGGGGTGCTGCTCCTCGGCTACGCCATCGGAGCGCTGATCCGGATCGTGGTGGGGCGGCCCGGCCGGTGAGACCGGGCCGCCTTTGAAAGATCAACCGATGGCGTACGCGCGGAAGACGGTCGCCTCGGTGTACCCACCGTTGGTGTAGGTGGCCCGGGTGCGCAGCGAGACCGCGCCGGACGCCGGGTTCGGGACGATCGCGTGCCAGACCCCGCCGATCTTCCGAACTCCGACGGAACGCCAGGTCCGCCCGCCGTCGGTGGAGATCTTCGTGCTCAGCGACTTGAGCTTCGGGTTCGCGCCCTTCTTCATGTCGCCGTACTTCAGGTAGCGGCTCAGCCGGAGCGCCACGTTCGTGGTGCTGCCCGGCTTGGCCTGGTTGTAGCCGTTCAGGCCGGCCGGCACGTGCTGCACGGCCATCGTCTGGGTCAGGCCACTGGTGTTCTTCTTGGCGTAGAACCGGAAGACGACGCTGGTCGCCGTCGACAGCATCCCGGCCGGGAAGACGAAGCCCGGCTCGTAACGGGTGCCGGTGCTGGTCAGCGTGTACCAGCCGGCCTTCTTGACCCGGAAGTCGATCGCGGATCTGTCCGAAGTCGGGGTGAAGGTCTTGAGCGTCTTGCCGCCGAGCTTGAGGGAGGCCTTCACCTTGACGGTGCGCTCGCTGCCGTAGGTGCTGCCCACGCCGGGGAAGTTCGGGTCCTGGAGCATGTCGTTGAGCTCGTAGACGATCCGGCCCTGATAGGTGGCGGGCAGCCGGGTGCCCGGGCCCCAGGCCGCGCCGAAGAAGCGGACGAAGTACGCCTTCCCTGCCGCGATGGTGCGGTTCGTGGTGAAGTGGTTGACGTACCTGCCCTCGCCGTTGGTGGCGGTTCCGGAGCCGGAGGTGCGGATGTCCCACTTGCCAGGGCTCAGGTAGAGCTTCGAGGTGCTCGGCCGGTCGCTGCTGCCGAGACTGGCCATCATGTAGTCACCGCAGCCGCCGCCGACCGCTTGTGCGTCGACCTGGGCACTGGTTCCGGCGGACGGTCCGCGCCGCGAGTCGACCGTGACCGCGCCGAGCTTGGCGGTGCTGAACACCCGGGCCGTCGTGCTCGGCACGCCCTTGGTGGTCTGGTGCAGGACCGCGTAGCCACCGATCGCGTCGTAGCCGTTCCAGTAGCCGAGAGCCGCGTAGCTGAGGTACTTCGACGCGCTCGGGATGACGTAAAGCGAGTCGGCGCCGTTGACGTAGAGCTCGATCCCGCCGAAGGGTGCGCCCTCGGCACAGATACGAGCGCCCTGGGTTCGGCTCAGACCGGACGGGGCCGGGCTCAGACCGAGGTTCACCAGCCGGCCCTGGCGGGCGTCGATGGTCAGCTTAGAGGCACCGGAGACCTTGACGGTCCGGCCGCCGAGCGTGTGGGTGATGCCGGTGCTGATCCGGGCCAGCACGGCGTAGTTGCCCTTCGGCAGCGTCCGCTTCACACCCGTGAATCGAATGAAGAGTCCGGAGATCATCGCATAGAACGGAACGGTATCGATGCTCTGGGGAATCGCCCTCCTGATGGGCTTTGTCCCCCGCGTACGAAAAATGGCGGTGTAAGGTCCGGTTTTTACCGCTTGGGCGAGTAGGCTCCGGGTCCTGTGGACAGCCTGAGCCGCGACAGTGTGGACCCGGCGGCGCACGACGCCGACCGGCTCGCCGAGCTGTTTCCCATGGTCGTCACCGAGGTGGTCGGCGCGGACGGCCGAGCGACCCGGGCCATCGACTTCGATCAGTTGCGGCGGCGGCTCGGTGACCACGTGGTCGAGGGTGAGCGGGAGCGCTACCGGCTGGAGTGGCCGGGCAAGCAGCGGGCGCAGCGTGAGGCGCGTGAACCGGCATCCGGGACATTGCGCCCCGTCCGCTCCGAGTCGGTGGATTTCGACACCACCGGCAACCTGTTCATCGAGGGCGACAACCTCGACGTGCTGCGGCTGTTGCAGGAGCCGTACCTCGGGCGGATCAAGCTGATCTACATCGACCCGCCCTACAACACCGGCAACGACTTCATCTACGACGACGACTTCTCGCAGACCCGGGCCGGCTATCTGACCGGATCCGGGCAGGTCGGCGCGGGTGGCGTGCCGCTGGTCGCCAATCCCGAGTGGGGCGGGCGGTTCCACTCGAACTGGCTGACCATGATGTACCCGCGGCTGGCCCTGGCCCGCAACCTGCTGGCCGACGACGGGGTCATCTTCATCTCGATCGACGACCACGAGATCGACAACCTCAAGAAGATCGGTACGGAGATCTTCGGCGAGCAGAACTTCGTCGCGCAGATCATCTGGCAGAAGGTGTACGCCCCGAAGAACTCGGCCCGCTGGTTCTCCGAGGACCACGACTACATCCTGGTCTTCGCACGGAACCGGGAACGCTGGCAGCCCCGGCCACTGGCCCGCACCGAGGCCATGGAGGCGCGCTACCGCAACCCCGACGACGACCCGCGCGGACCGTGGAAGGCCGAGAACATGTCGGCCCGCAACCGGTACGACGCCGGCGTCTACCCGATCACCACCCCGTCCGGCCGGGTCATCGACGGGCCGCCCCGGGGCAGCTACTGGCGCATCTCCCGGCAGCGGTTCGACGAGCTGGACGCGGACGGACGGATCTGGTGGGGCGCGGACGGCGACAATGTGCCCGCGGTCAAGCGGTTCCTCTCCGAGGTGGCGGCCGGACGGACCCCGCAGACGCTGTGGCCGTACGACGAGGTCGGGCACACCCAGGACGCCAAACGGGCACTGCTGCGCTACGTCCCGTTCGAGAACACGGCGAACGTCCTCAACTCGGTCAAGCCGGTCGAGCTGGTCCGGCGCATCCTCCAGCTGGCCGGCGACCCGGGCGACGGCGACATCGTGCTCGACTTCTTCAGCGGCAGCGGCACCACCGCGCACGCCGTCCTGGAACAGAACCTGGCGGACGGCGGCAACCGGCGTTTCATCAGCGTGCAGATCCCGGAACCGTTGCCGGTCGCCGAGGCCGGGCTGGCGTCCATCTTCGAGATCGGCCTGACCCGGATCCGCAACGTGGCCGCCGAGATCCGCGCCCGGAACCCCGGGACGGACCTCGACCTCGGATTCCGGGTGCTGCGCTGGGACACGTCGGGTCTCACCGATGCGCGGGTGCCACCGGACACGCTCGACCAGGCCGGCCTGGACGCGCACACCGACCGTATCCGGCCCGGGCGCACCGGGGAGGATCTGCTGCTCCAGGTGCTGCTGGACGAAGGCCTGGACCCGGCCACGCCGATCACGGCGGCGACGGTCGACGGGCGCGAGATCCTGGTCGCCGGTGAGCTGGTCGCCTGTTTCGCCGCCACGGTCAGCCCGGCGGTGGTCCGGGCGGTCGCCGAGCGGCGTCCGCGGTGGGCGGTCTTCCGGGACTCGGCGTTCGCCGGGGACGCCGACCGGATCAACGCCGGCCAGGTGTTCGCCGCGGTGTCGCCGGCCACCGACGTGAAGGTCCTGTGAGCGGTGCGGCTCCAGTTCAAGGTGCAGGCGTACCAGACCGAGGCGGTGGCCGCCGTGGTGGACTGCTTCGCCGGGCAGCCGCGACGGGATCCGGGTAACCGCAACGCGCCGCTGCGCCTGGCCCCGGAGCGGCTGCTGGAGAACATCCGGGCCGTGCAGAAGCGGGCCGGGCTGCCGCTCTCCACGGCGCCGGCCCGCAGCGACGCGGCCGCGGACGGCACCCCGAACCTCGACGTCGAGATGGAGACCGGCACCGGCAAGACCTACGTCTACATCAAGACGATCATGGAACTGCACCGGCGGTACGGCTGGGCGAAGTTCATCGTGGTGGTGCCCGGGGTGGCGATCCGCGAGGGGGTGCGCCGGTCGTTCGAGGTCACCGGCGAGCACTTCCGGCAGGCGTACGGAACGCGGCCGCGACATTTCGTGTACGACTCCTCGGAGCTGCACGAACTGGAGCGGTTCCGGGACGGCGCCGGCGTACAGGTGATGATCATCAACGTCCAGGCGTTCAACTCGGCGGCCCGGGACAACCGGCGCATCTACGACGAGCTCGACGCGTTCCGCTCCCGGCGGCCGATCGACGTGATCAGCGCGGCGCGACCGGTGGTGATCATCGACGAGCCGCAGCGGATCGGGTCGGCGCGGTCGCTCGCGTCACTGAGCCGGTTCGACCCCCTGATGGTGCTGCGGTACTCGGCCACCCACCGGGTCCTCCACGATCTGGTGCACCGGCTCGACGCGCGGGCGGCGTACCGGGAAAGGCTGGTCAAGAAGATCACCGTGATCGGCCTGGAGTCGCCGTCGTCGGCGCCGGTCACCGCGATCCGGCGGGTGCAGATCCGTGAGGTGATCCGGGCCCACCTGGACAAGGAGCGGGAGCTCTGGGCGCGCGGGATCAAGGTGCTGTCGTTGCTCTTCATCGACCGGGTCAGCCGCTACCGGGACTACTCGGCCGACGACGAACTGGGGGAGTACGCCCGGATCTTCGTCGACGAGTATCAGGATCTGGTCGCGGCCGAGCCGGACGGCGACTACCGGCGCCACCTGGCGTCGATCCCGGTGGAGCGGACCCATCAGGGCTACTTCGCGATCGACCGGCGTACCCGGCGATGGGTCGACCCGACCTCCACCGACATAGACGCATATAGCCTGATTCTTCGGGATCGGGAGCGGCTGCTGTCGCCGGAGGAGCCGGTCCGGTTCATCTTCTCTCACTCCGCACTGCGCGAAGGGTGGGACAACCCCAACGTCTTCGTCATGGGCATGCTCAAGAGCAGCGACAACATCGTGTCCCGGCGGCAGGAGGTGGGCCGGGGGCTGCGGCTCGCGGTGGACCGCAACGGCGAACGGATGGACGATCCGGCCGTCGTGCACGAGATCAACGAGCTGACCGTGGTGACCGACGAGTCGTACGCGTCGTTCGTGGCCGGATTGCAGAAGGAGTCCGGGTTCGGGACCGTGGCCGACGGCCGTCGCCTCACCCGGCTCACGCGCAACGCCAACTTCCACCGGCCGGAGTTCCGGGCGGCGGTGGAGCGGATCAGTCGCCGGGCCGTCTACCGGGTCGATTTCGGCTCCGACGAGTTGATCGCCCGTTGTGTCGCCGCGCTCGACACTTCGCTTCGTGTCGATCCACGGCGGATCGAGGTGCGAGCTGATCGGGAAACGCGGATGTACCCGATTCAGAACGAACCGCGGGATCTGCTGGGTGATCTCGCCGGTCGAACCGGGATCACGCGGCGGACGGCCGGGGCCGTCCTCGCCGGAGTCCGCGCGGAGACCTTCGGCCGGTACCGTGACGACCCCGCCGGCTTCGCGGACGCCGCCGCGACCCTGATAAGCCAGGAAATGTCGGTATTGCTGCTGCGAGGGCTTGCTTACGACGTCCTCCCCGGCCGCCGTGAGATCTTCACCGACATCCGGCCCCGGATCGACCTCGCCCACGCCGGCCCGAGACTGGCCAAGAACATCTACGACCACGCCACCACCGACCTCGCCCTGGTCCACGAGCTGGAGACCCGCGAGGACGTCGCCGTCTACGCCCGGCTGCCCGGCGACTACACGATCCCCACTCCACTCGGCGACTACCACCCCGGCTGGCTGGTGGCCCTCGACGACGACTGCCTGGTGATCGCGGCCGGCGGCGACACCGACCCGGCCCGGATCGAGTGCGCCAAGCGGTTCTTCGCCGCACTCGACGTCCCGTTCCGCGTCGCGGCGCCATCAGCGGTGTCCCGGTCCGCAGACGGCCGAACACCTCGACCCGGTGCGGGCGCACGTCGCTGAGCGGCTCCCGGCGAACACCTCGCAAGGCGCTCCGGCAGCCAAGACACAAAGCCCGATCCGAGTACGACAGCGCGGTGCTCACTCCGAGACGGTCCGGCGGCCACGGCGCGAAGCCCGATCCGAGTACGAAAGCGCGGTGCTTACTCCGAGACGTCCCGCCCGGCTTCATGTGTGAGGAACCGGCCGGGGATTCCGCAACAACCCCCGGCCGGCCCGCCCCATCGTAAGGAGCAACCCGGTCCTCCGGGCGTCCCGACCGCCGTCTCAATCCGACGAACCCCGCCTGTCTCGGCTCATGCCGCCTGTCTCGGCTCATGCTGCCCGGCCTGGCTCATGCCGCCTGGACCTGGCTGTGGACCGGGTGACCCTGCTGGCGTGGCTGGCGCCTTGTGCCTTGAATTCCGGTTTGTCCGCCGAGGGAGGTCCCGCAAGCGCCTGAAGACCGGCTCATCAGGTCTGGACCCCGCCGCCTCTCAATGAGGATGATCGAGACGACATCGAAGTCGTGTCGCGACCCCATGCTTCCGCCGCGCCGCAGTGTTCGATGATCAGGAAGGACAAGCCGAGATGACCGACTTCTCCACCCGCCTCCGCCGCGCCACCATGGTCGAGCACCGTGAAGCCGAGACCCGCAGCTTCATCTCCCGCCTGCTGGCCGGCTCGGTGCCGATGACCGGGTACGCCGCGTTGACCGCCCAGTACCTGATCATCTATCGCGAGTTGGAAGCCGCCGCCGCCCACATGCGGTCCCTGACCGGTTCGTCATCCGGCCCCGCCGCCGATCGCGCGGATGCCGTTTCCGATCACGCGGGCGCCGCTAGCGACCGCTCGGGCACCGTTTCCGATCGCGCGGGCGCCGCTGTCGACCGCTCGGGTGCCGCTGCCGATCGCGCGGGCGCCGGTTCGGTCGCCGAGCTGGTCGCGGGTTTCGCCGATCCCGCGCTGACCCGGGTGCCTTCCCTGGAAGCGGACCTGGCCCACCTCTACGGCCCGGACTGGGAATCGGCCATCACCGTCCTCGACTCCACCCGCCGCTACGCCGAACGCCTCCGTGAGCACGCGGCCACCTCGCCCACCCACTTCATCGCCCACCACTACGTCCGCTACCTGGGCGACCTCAGCGGTGGCCAGATGATCGGCCGCACCCTGGCCAACCTCTACGGCCTGGGCGAGGCGGGCACGTCGTTCTACCGCTTCGAGCGGATCCCCGACCCGCGCGCCTACAAGCTCGCCTACCGGGCCCGGCTCGACGCCCTGGACCTGACCGAGGACCAGGCCGGGGTCATGGTGGCCGAGGCCCAGCTCGCCTTCCGCTGCAACGCCGACATCTTCGTCGAGCTGGGCGCCCACTACCCGGAGAGCCCGGAGGACGACCTGGCCCCCGCCGCCTGACCCCGGCCCACCCTCCACCGCCAGGCCCGGCCTTTACCGCTGGGCCTGGCCTCCACCGCCCGGCCCAGCCGTCCGCAACGGCCCGGCTGGGCAGTGGCTCGCACCGATCGTCGCTACGGCCTGGTCAACTCCTCTACCGCCGGGCCTGGTCTTGGCCGCCCGGCCGTCCTCTACGGCCCGGCGGGGCCGGGGCGAGCTCCGATCGTCGCTACGGCCTTGTCAACTCCTCCAGGTCGCGGAGGATCTCGGAGGCGACGACCGGGTCGAGGCGGTCGAGGGTGAGGCGGCCTTCGTCGCGCCACCGGTTCGACGTGCCGTCGTGCAGGTAGACGTGCTCCAGTTCCTGGTCCGGGAAGACGTCGAGCGCGCCGATCGCGATGCCCGGATTCAGCTCGACGACCATCTCCAGGCCGGGCGCGACGACGAACTCGATGGCGCCCTGCACACCCGCGTCCTGTGGGGCCTCCCGGCGCCAGCCGCGGCGTTCCAGCCCGAGCACCTTCGTGGTCGGGACCTTGAGGCGTTCGAACCGGGCCAGCCGAGTGCCGGTGCGCTCCTGGTCGGTGAGGGTGTGGACCGGCCGCGCCAGCTGCGGGAACGGTTGGAGGATCTCGTAGTCGGCGAACACCTCGCCCCAGGCCGCCACGGCGTCGCCGAGGTGCAGCGGATGCGCCAGCCCGATCACGGCGTCGTCGGGCGGCGTGGTCGCCTCGTCGTCCACGGTGGAGAGGGAGCGGTCCTCGGCGACCCGGAACGATCCGGTCGGCGCCCCGTCGGCGTCGAACGTCACCCACACCAGGCGGCGGACGATGTGCCAGATCAGCGGGTGATCGATGAAGAGCCGCCGGAAGTCGGCCGCGCTCCACCGCCGGTTCGTGACCATGGCCCGTTCCAGTCGGCGGACCTGGTCGGCCGCGATCGTCCGGACGTCCTTCTTCAGCGCGGCGAACCGCTTGTAGGCGGCCGGCGCCAGCTCCGCGTCGTCGCGCGCCCCGGGCTTGGGCAGGGCTTTGAGCCGCTTGCCGTCGGCGTCCGTCACGAACGGCCGCAACTGCTCGTCGAAGCCCACCGTGAACTGCCGGGAACCGTAGTCGAGGCGCAGGCTGCCGTCCGCGTCCAGCCCGAGGTCGGGCACGAGCCGGTCGGCCAGCTGTTCGGCGGTGAGCCCCAGCCCGGCGGCGACCTCGTCCATCTTCTGCCGGGCGGCGTTCTTGAGGCCGGTGAACTTGGCGCGCTGCGCGATGCCGTGCAGGTGCATGAGGGCCACGTCGCTGCCGATGCCGGCGAGCACCTGGAGGCCGGTGACCGCCTTGGCGTGCCCACCGTCGCCGGGCCAGGCCAGGATCAGCGGTGCGAGCCGGCGGACCGTCTCGTCGTCACCGAGCAGGCCGAGCGCGTCGAGCACCCAGTTCTCCTTCGAGAGGGCACCGGACGCCTGCCACCGCTCGAAGAGGCTCCACGCGAACGCGGCCAGGCTCTCCGGCTCGCAGGCCGCCCGGACCCGGTCGACCGCCGGGTACGGCGTGTCGAGGCGGGACATCGCCAGGACGGTGACCAGGTTGGTGACCGCCTCGCCGGGCAGCGATCCGGCGCCGTCGCGCAGCAGCACCGGGTGGAGGAGATTCGGGTCCGCCCAGGCCGGGGCCGCCGGGACCTTGGTGGTGACGAGGCTGAGCGGATCGGTGGCGAGCAGTGTCTCGATCGCGGCGGCGGCCTCCGTGCCATAGCCTCCGGCGGCCGTGCGCACCGCCTCGGAGTGGCCGTGGGTGTGCAGGGTGAGCAGCGCGTTCTCGGCCTGCTGGCGGGCCTTGCCGGCTTTGCCGAGAGCCGGCGGGATCAGCGCGCGGGCGGCCGTGGACGGGTGCCGTAGCAGCCACTCCAGCGCGTCCGCTCGGACGCTCTTGAGCCGGGCCAGCCAGTCCGCCGCCAGGACGGCGATCGCCGGGTCGCGGAACGGTGGCATCAGCGACGCCATCTCGGTCGGCGCCCGCCGGGCCAGCCGCAGCAGCAGCGGCAGCGTGTCGAGCCCGAAGCGGGCGGCGACGGGACGCATGTACGTCCCGGCGGACCAGGTGTCGCTCGGGTCCCACGCGGCCATCGCCTGCCGGGCGGTCTCCTCCGGCGCGTCGAGGAACAGCAGGGCCGCCTCACGGGCGCTCAGGTGGGTGGTGCTGACCTGGCTCGCGTAGCTCTCCCACTCGCGGTCCCCGCCGTACCGATGGATCTGGGTTTTGGCCCACCGCTCGTGCTCGCCCTCCGGCCAGTCGAGGGCAGCCGGGTCGTCACAGGTCAGGCCGGTGACGACGACCGGCTTGACGGGTTTCGTGGCGCGTTTCCACGGCGGGTCGGCGAGCACCGGTGGGACGGCGGAGAGCGGCGCGGGTGGGACGGCGGCGGCCTCCTCGGCGAGGATCAGCTCGATGCGGCCGGCCGCGTCGGGGCTCAGCTCCGTCGCGATCCCGGCCGCGAGGTCGCGGTGTTTCAGCACGTGGGCGCGGAGCAGGTCGGCGACCTCGCGCTTGCCGGCGGCCTCGGCGAGCAGCCGCAGCGCCCGTGCCGGACGGCGATCGGCGTGCTCCACCAGGGCCGGCGCCACGTATTTCGTGTCGACCCGCTCGATCAGCCCCCGGGTGACCTCGTCACCGGGGAGGACGGCCAGCACCGACAGCAGGCGGCGGCGCGTCTCGGCGTCGGTGTAGCCGTTGTCGAACCAATGGAACAGGGCCGGCGCGGCGGCCGGGCCGACCCCGTCGACCAGGGTGGAGAGCATGTGCAACGTGCTGGTCATCGTGTAATCGGCCGCTTGCGGAAGCAGCGTCGCCACGTCGTCCGGGGTGCTCGCGGCGGTGAGCAGCAGGGCCGCGAGGTAGGCGTCGAAGGCGGCGACGGCGGCCGCCGCGTCCTCCTGGAACCAGGCGCGCTCGTCCGGGAACAGGACGGTGGTCGCCGTCCGGGCGTAGGCGTGCTTCTGCCGGAACGGCTCGACCGCGGCTTTGACCTCGGCGAACTCCTGCTCGGAGGCGCCGGCGAGGGCATGCCGGACGCGGAGCAGGATCAGCATCGGCGCGTCGGCCACCCCGGTGTGGCTGACATCGCCGGGGTCCTTGAAGCACACACCGATCTTGTCGGTGTTCGCTGCTCCCCGTGGCACGAAGGCGTCCTTGATCGTCAGTGCCATCAGGTTGATCGCGGCCTCGGCGGCGAAGCGCAGCCCGTGCTCGGCGATCCACACGTCGGCGTAGAGGTGCGCCCAGTCGGTGGAATCCCAGCGGCTCAGCTGGTTGATCGCCGGGACGCCGGCCGCGCCGAGCGGGGTGGCCTCCGGCGAACCGTCCAGCCAGGCCCGCGTTTCGATCTTGATCGGGTCCGGGGTGCTCGGCGAGGACAGGAACTGCCGGATGCGGTCCTGGGAGCGGGCGGTGTCGCCGTCCACCGCGGCACGCGCCTTCGGTGACGGCACGAACCGGGTCACTCCCGCGCTGCCCCGGCGGGCGGAACGGTATCGATACCAGCTCGATGGGAAGACGAACGCGTCCTCGGAGACGACGGCCGGGCTCGCCTCCACATAACCCTTGGCGAGCTTCTCGTTGATCAGCCGGGTCTCGTGGGCCGCCGCGGCCGACTCGTCGGCCAGTGTCTTGACGCTGGTCTGGCCCGCTGTGCCGACGCGTCCGAATCGGACGGTGACGTCGCAGCCGTCCCGGTCGATCTCCCAGAATTTCGCCGACGTGCCCGCGACGAACTCGAAGCTCCGCATGGCGCGAACAGTAACGACCGGGTCCGACAAAAACGCGCGGCGTGCGATCATCCGCTGATGCCGGACTCCTTGATCCAGCGGCGCCAGACCGCCATGCGAGGCTGCGACCGCATCCTCTCCGGGGCCAGACCGCTGACCATGCGCGACCACGTCGCCGCCTTCGAGACCGCCGCCGACCTGGACGGCCTGCCCGACTTCTACGGTGGCGGCCCGGTCACCGACCTGGAGAAGCGGGTGGCCGCGCTGCTCGGCACGCAGGACGCCGTGCTCTTCCCGACCGGGACGATGGCCCAGCAGGTGGCGCTGCGCTACGGCGCCGAACGGATCGGCGTCCCGGCCGTCGCCCTGCATCCGCTCGGCCACCAGGAGGTGCACGAGCGGCACGCGTACGCCGATCTCACCGGCCTGCGCGGGATCCGCTCGACCGATGCGCCCCGGAACCCGACCGCCGCCGAGATCGTCAGTCTCGCCGAGCCGGTCAGTACGGTCGTCATCGAGCTGCCGCTGCGCGACGCCGGTTTCGTGCTACCCACCTGGCCGGAGCTGGTGGAGGCGACGAAGGCGGCCCGCGGCATCGGCGCCCGGGTGCACTTCGACGGCGCCCGGATCTGGGAGTCGGCCCCCTACCTGGGGCGTTCGATCCGGGAGATTGCGGCCCTGGCGGACAGCGTCTACGTGTCGTTCTACAAGACGCTCGGCGGGATCAGCGGCGCCGCTCTGGCCGGCACCGCCGACCTGACCGAGTTCGCCCGCACCTGGCGCCACCGGTACGGCGGCCACCTCTTCCAGCAGTGGCCGGTCGCGCTGTCCGCGCTCGCCGGCCTGGACCGTGAGCTGCCCCGGATCCCCGAGTACGTGGCACACGCCCGGGTGATCGCCGGCGCACTGTCCGCGCTGCCGGGGGCCCGGGTGTTCCCGGAGCCGCCGCACACCCATCAGTTCCGGTTCTGGCTGCCCTATCCGGCGGCGGTCCTCAACGAGGCGGTGCTGGCGATGGCCGAGCAGGAGGGCGTCTGGTTCGCCGGCGGTTGGCGGGACGCGGACGTGCCCGGTTACGCGTTGACCGAGGTCACGGCGGCCGGGCATGCTCTGGAGTGGACGGCTGCGGATGTCGGCGCGGTCGGCGTACGTCTGCTTGATCGGTTGAATCAGGAGACGCAACGCACGTGACCGGTCCGCGCCCGGCCGGAATCGGTGGAACCGTCCCGATAGGTGAGCATCCAGCGTCTGCCTGACTCGGGAGCGGCCCAGAACCAGCCGCTCGCCGGCGTACCGGGGAAGGTCTTCGCGTCGACGGCCGGCACCGTCCGGGTGTCGTCGACCGTGGTGGCCAGCTCCGGTAGCGTCGGAAGGCGCCAGGACCGGCTACCCAGAGTGAGTTCCGCGCAGTAGCCCGTTGCCGCCGAGGCGGCCATGGCCGCCGGCGCGAAGCCCCGCTGCCAGGTCAGACCGGTCTCGGGATCGGTGGCCTGCCCGGCCGCGATCCGAAGGCCGGTCACCATGGGTGTCGCCGATCGGGTGCAGCGCACACGGTGCCGGGCCGACTGGGTCGCGCCCCGGCTGATCGGTCCGCTGACCGCCCAGGCCTTCCGCCCGGCGCCGGTCGCCGCGTAGGGGGTCGACGTCCAGAAGAACGGGCCGGGGGCGGCGATCGACAGCGATTCGGCCCGGGTCGGCAGCCTCCAGACGGCATCGGTGCCGACGCCGGCGCAGTAGGCCTTCGCCGCCGCGAACGTGTAGGTGCCCGGGGCGTCGATCACGGAGAGCGCGGCCGACTCGGTGGCCGCGGACGGCGCGGGCGAAACGGTGGTCGCTCCGGCTGCCACATCGGCGGCCTCGGCGATCGGTCCGGGCCGTTCCGAGAGCCGGGTGTACGCCGAAGCGCCCGCCCCCACCAGCACGATCGCCGCCAACCCGGCGACGAGTGTCCGCCGTCCCCGCCGCGGCTCCGGCGCCGTGGACCGGCCCCGGGCTCCTCCCGGAACGACGTCCGGGCTCTTTCGCGAAACGACGTCCGGGTCCTCGCGCGGGGTGACCGCAGGCGACACGTCGGCGGCGAGGAGCCGCTCGATCGACTCCTCGCCCCGCAGCCGTCCGCGACAGGTCCGGCATTCCCGGATGTGCCGCCCGAACCGGTCCCGCCACTGTGGATCCGGCGCTCCGTCCCAGGCGCTGACCGGCACCGCGAGCCCTCGGCACCGCGGCGACGCCTCCAGTGCCGCGACGAGCGTGCGGCACCACTCCAGAGATGTACGCATCCGCTGGATCCGTACGTCCGCGTCGGCCCGGCTGGTCTCCAGCCGATCCGCCACCTGCCCGCGGCCGATGCGTCCCCGCACCTCCTCCCGCCACAGCGCGAAGACGTCCCGGTCCGCTTCGCCGAGCCAGCGGACCGCCTGTTCGACCTGCCGCAGCTCCTCGACGCTGCCGGAGTCCTCACTCGTACTCATGCGGCTTCGCCCTCGGGTCGGGGGGTTCGGTGTGATGCCGCGCCGAGATTAGGTATCCCCACGGGTGGTGTCAAAGCGTGTGAATCCCGTCGAGTGAAATTCGCCGAACCGTCATCCACCTGCCGTTTCCCGTGGGACGACCGCCCGGTAGGGGCCCCTGCCGCCGCTCAGGGAGATCAACTCGCACTTGTCGTAACGGCGGAAGCCGCCTACGCTGCCAGCAGCAGGAAAGCGCTTTCCTCATGACCGGCGGAGGGTTCCACATGGCAGCGCGCAGATCGATCGGCATCATCGTCAACGGGGTCACCGGGCGGATGGGCTACCGGCAACACCTGGTTCGTTCGCTTCTCGCCATCCGCGAGCAGGGTGGCGTGCCGCTGGCCGGTGGCGGGCACATCTGGCCCGAGCCGATCCTGGTCGGCCGCGACCCCGACAAACTGGCCGCCATCGCCGCCCGGCACGGCCTCACCGAGTGGACCACCGATCTGGACGCGGCCCTGGCCCGCCCGGACGTGGAGATCTACTTCGACGCCCAGGTGACCGCCCAGCGGGAGAAGGCGATCCGTCAGGCCATCGCCGCCGGCAAGCACGTCTACACCGAGAAGCCGCTGGCCGAGAGCTCCGCCGCGTCGCTGGAGCTGGCCGAGCTGGCCGTCGCCGCGAACATCAAGAACGGCGTCGTGCAGGACAAGCTGTTCCTGCCCGGCCTGCGCAAGCTCAAGCGCCTCATCGACGGCGGCTTCTTCGGCCAGATCCTGTCGGTGCGCGGCGAATTCGGCTACTGGGTCTTCGAGGGCGACTGGCAGGTGGCTCAGCGGCCGTCCTGGAACTACCGGCTCGCCGACGGCGGTGGCATCGTGATGGACATGTTCCCGCACTGGAACTACGTCCTCGAGGAGCTGTTCGGGAACGTCCGGGCGGTCCAGTGCACCACCGCGACCCACATCACCCGGCGGGTCGACGAGCGCGGCGAGGAGTACCCGGCCGACGCCGACGACGCGGCGTACGCGATCTTCGAGCTGGAGGGCGGCGTCATCGCCCAGCTCAACTCCTCGTGGACGGTCCGGGTCAACCGCGACGAACTGGTCGAGTTCCAGGTCGACGGCACCCACGGCAGCGCGGTCGCCGGGCTGCGCGGCTGCAAGATCCAGCACCGGGCCACCACACCGAAGCCGGTGTGGAACCCGGACCTGCCGCTGACCGGGAAGTCGTTCCGCGACGAGTGGACCGAGGTGCCGGACAACGAGGAGTTCGACAACGGCTTCAAGGTGCAGTGGGAGGCGTTCCTGCGGCACGTCGTCGCGGGCGAGACGTTCCACTGGGACTTCACCTCCGGCGCCCGCGGTGTCGCGCTCGCCGAGGCCGGCCTCCAGTCGGCCCGTGAGGGACGGCGGATCACGCTGTGAGCATCGTCAACCTTCCCGACGGGCGGCGACTGACGCTCTCCACGAAGACCTGGGAGAAGCCGGCCGGTGCGCCGGGCAGCCGGATCGCGTACGCGGCCGCCCACGTCGTCGCGGACCCGCGCGCGGAGAACGCGCCCGGCGCCCCCGCGGTCCTGGACTGGGAGCGGACCCTGGCGTTCCGCCACCATCTCTGGTCGCACGGCCTCGGTGTCGCCGAGGCCATGGACACCGCGCAGCGCGGCATGGGCCTCGACTACGCCGCGACCAGGGAGCTGATCCGGCGCAGTGCCGCGGAGGCGGCCTCGGCCGGTGGCAAGATCGTCGCGGGGGTCGCGACCGATCAGCTGGCGCCGGGTCCGGCGTCTCTCGATCAAGTGCTTTCGGCGTACGAGGAGCAGCTCGCCGACGTCCTCACCGCCGGCGCCGTGCCGGTGCTGATGTGCAGCCGCCACATGGCCGCCACCGCACAGGACGCCGACGACTACCTCCGCCTCTACGGTCACCTGCTGAGCCGGTCGGACGAGCCGGTGGTCCTGCACTGGCTGGGCACGGCGTTCGATCCGGCGCTCGAGGGCTACTGGGGTTCGTCCGACGTGGACAAGGCCACCGAGACCGTGCTGGAGCTGATCAACAGCAACCCGGCGAAGGTCGACGGCATCAAGATCTCGCTGCTGGACGCCGACCACGAGATCGGGCTGCGCCGCCGCCTGCCCTCCGGAGTGCGCCTCTACACCGGCGACGACTTCAACTACCCGCAGCTGATCCGCGGCGACGACCAGGGCTACTCGGACGCGCTTCTCGGCATCTTCGCGGCCATCGCGCCCGCCGCGGCGGCCGCCTTCGCCGCCCTGGACCGGGGCGACCTGGAGGAGTACGACCGGATCTTCGCGCCCACCGTGCCGCTGTCCCGGCACATCTTCGAGAAGCCGACGTTCTACTACAAGACCGGCATCGTCTTCCTCGCCTGGCTGGCCGGCCACCAGGACCACTTCACCATGGTCGGCGGCCTCCAGTCCGGCCGCTCGGTGCCGCACTTCGCCACACTGATCGAGCTCGCCGACGCCGCCGGCCTGCTTCCCGACCCGGACCTGGCCGCACGCCGGGCCAACAGGTTCTTCGAGGTGACCGTGGGATGAGCCGCTTCTCCTTCAACCAGATCACCGCGAAGCACTGGGCGCTGACCGACCTGGTCAAAGGCTGTGTGGACGCGGGCGTCGACAAGGTCGCGCTGTGGCGGGAGCCGGTCGCGGAGTACGGCCTCGAACGCTCCGCCGCCCTGGTCCGCGACGCCGGCCTGACCGTCACGACGCTCTGCCGCAGCGGCTTCTTCCAGCTCGACGGCTGGTACGACGAGAACCGCCGGGCCATCGACGAGGCCGTCGAGCTGGCCACCCCGGTTCTCGTCCTGGTCTCCGGCGGCCTGCCCGAGGGCTCGAAGGACATCGCCGGCGCCCGCGCGCACGTCGCCGACGCGATCGCCCAGCTGGTGCCGTACGCGGCCGCCGCCGGAGTCACCCTGGCGATCGAGCCGCTCCACCCGATGTACGCGGCCGACCGCTGTGTCATCAACACCTGGGACCAAGCCATGTCGATCGCCGAACAGCACCCGGTCGGCCAGGTCGGCGTCACCGTCGACACGTACCACCTGTGGTGGGACGACACCGTGCTGCCGAAGATCGAGGCGGCCGGCGACCGGATCGCCATCTACCAGCTGGCCGACTGGATCACCCCGCTCCCCGCGGGCGTCCTGACCGGCCGTGGCCTGCCCGGTGCCGGCTGCGTCGACATGCGCGCCTTCCACGACGCGGTGGCCAAGGCGGGCTACACCGGCCCGATCGAGGTCGAGGTCATGAACGAGGAGCTGTGGCAGCGTCCCGGCCCGGACATCCTGGCCGCTACCATCGCCGGCTACCAGGGCATCTGACCCCTCGACCGCCAGATCACCGGTCCGCGGCCAACGACGCCCGCGGACCGGCCACACCTCACTTCGGCGGCAGCGAACTCGCGAACGCCACGCCGGCCCGCAGCCGGCGCCACCCCACATCCGACCCCGCGCCCCCGCTGGGGGCACTGCCGCCGCCGATTCGGTGGGGTGAGATTCTCATTCGAGATCGGTCAGGGGAGGGCGATACGTGGCGGGGATCGACACCCCGGCCGGTTATACCCGGTTGCAGCGGATGAGTACCGGCGCCGAGGCTGATCTCTACCAGGCCTGGGACGAACGGGCCGGCCGCCGGGTGGCGTTGCAGCTCTTCCACCGTTTCGTCCGGGGCCGCGCCGAGGAGTCCGCGTTCGCCGCGCATGTCGCCGCCTCGGTCGGCCTGGGTGCCACCGCCGCGATCGTCCCGGTCCGCTCCGGCGGGATCACCGCGACCGGACGGCCCTGGCTGGCGCTCGACCTCATCGACGGCCGCACCCTGGACGACGTGCTGCGCGACCGGCCCCCGTCACCGGCCGAGGCCCTGCACCACGCGATCGTGCTGGCCGACGCGCTGGCCCGTACGCACGCGATGCGCCCGCAGATGGTGCACGGCCGGATCCGCCCGGAGTGCGTCCTGATCGGAGCGTCCGGCGAACCGATGCTCACCGGCTTCGCGGCGCCGCTCGGGCGCACCATGCCGGCGCCCCGCGACGACGTGACGGCGCTCGGCGCGCTGCTCTTCCGGGTGCTGACCGGTGCCGACTGGCCCGGTGACATCGACCGCGCCGACCGGATCGTCTCGGCCTGGCCCGGTCTGTCGCGGCTCTTCGACGAGGTGCTCACGCCGGTTCCGGCGGTCGACAGCATGGCGGGCTTCGCGGCCCGGTTGCGCCAGGTCTGGCACGCGTCCGGCGCGATGATCCCGCTGCCCGCGGCGCCCGGCCCGGAGATCATCCCGGCGTCACCGGTGGTCCTTCCGGCAGACCCTCCGGCGTACGTCTGGAAGCGCCGAATCGCAGCGATAACCCTGGTGGCGGCCCTGCCCGTGGCGATCGGCGCGGTACTGCTCTACGGGAAGCTGACCGATTCGTGGTGGCTCACCCTGCCACCGACCGGGATCACCGGGATCGTCGAGTGACCCGGGAGCGCCGCGTCAGCTGGTCGAGCCCTGGGCGCGGAGCTCCACCAGGAGGCCGTCGCGGTCGGTGAGGACCGCGCCCAGGATGCGCCGGCCGGCGGCGAGCAGGTCGGCGACGTCCGGGGTGCTGAGCATGTACATGACCAGGGCCCCGTCGCGGAACGACGTCACGATGCCGGCCCGGCGCAGGACCGCGAGCTGCTGGGAGAGGTTCGACGCCTCCACGTCGATTTCGGCCAGCAGGTCGCGGACCGGCTTCGGGCCGTCCTGGAGAAGTTCCAGCACCCGGATCCGGACCGGGTGGCCGAGAGTGCGGAACATCTCGGCCTTCGCCTGGTACAGCGGCACCGACACCATGCGTCCCCTCCGCCTAGACCCCGGCTCTACCGACGCCCAACTGCGAAGAATCGGGTGCGGTTACGGCGTACCCCCAAGGGTTTTCGATCCGTGAGCGTGACCACGACGGACCGCAACGTGAAGTCATGAGCAGTTTCTGACTTGAAGAAAACCGCAACTCGGCCGCCGTGCACCTGAAAGATCCCATGACCGGATGCGGCCGAGGCGCACATCGTGTGCGACCGGTCACCGCCGGTGTCCATCACGCTCAGGCCCAGACCCGAGGAAGTGGGAGGACACCCGAGATGCCGGACATGGACGTAGCCCTCAAGGACGCGATGCAGATCGACGGCGCCATCGGCGTCGCCCTGGTCGACCGATCCAGCGGTATGGCGCTGGGCATCGCCGGCGGGGGCAGGGACTTCGATCTCCAGGTGGCGTCGGCCGCGAACACCGAGGTGGTACGGGCGAAGCTGCGCACCATGGAGATGTTGAGCCTGCACGAGAAGATCGAGGACATCCTGATCACACTGGACTCCCAATACCACCTGATCCGTCCGTTGACCGGCCGTTCCGGGCAGGGCCTGTTCCTCTACCTGGCGCTGAACAAGGAACGCGCCAATCTGGCCCTGGCCCGGCACCAACTGCGGCGGATCGAGGAGGCTCTGGACATCTGAGCGTTTCCCGGTCCGTTTCACGCGGTCGACCGGGGACACTCGAGGCGGGAGGTGGTCGATCGTGCTCGCCCCGCCGATGGCCGAGGTCCGCACCGCCATGATGATCCAGTGGTGGCGCCGGATGACGTTTCTGCACTGGCGTTACCCGGCCGAGGTGGTGAGCCCGCTGCTCCCGGCCGGGCTCACGCCGGACGCCGAGGACGGCCTGGTCTGGGTGGGCATGCTCCCGTTCCTGATGGACGAGATCCGCCCACCCTGGCTGCCCGCCCTGCCCTGGCTCTCCACCTTCCCGGAGACCAACCTGCGCACGTACGTACGCGGTCCGGACGGCGGCGCCGGGATCTATTTCTTCTCGCTCGACGCCGCCCGGCTACCGGCCGTGGTGACCGCCCGTGCCGGCCTCAACCTGCCCTACCGGTGGTCCCGGATGTCGCTGCGCACCGACGGTGACGTGACCGAGTATCGCGGCAGTCGTCACTACGAGCCGCGCGGTGCCGGGTACCGGATCCGGGTCCGTGCCGGCGAGCGGTTCCCGGACGCCGAACTGGGCCGGACCGACCATTTCCTGACCACCCAATACCGTCTCTACACCGTGGTCGCCGGCCGCCTGACCAGCGTCGACGTGTGGCATCCGCGGTGGGTGCTGCACCGGGCACGGGTGCTCGACCTGGAACAGGATCTGACCACGGCGGCCGGTCTGCCGATGCCGCACGGCGCCCCGCTGGTGCATTCGTCACCCGGTGTGTGCACCCGGATCGGGCTACCCAGAGTGATCCGCTGACCGGATTCGCACATCTGTTCGAGTTATCCACAGGCTGTGTGCACAGCCTGTGTGTATCGCTCGTCAGTAGCGGTCGCCGGTGTCGACGTGCCGGTGGACCAGCGCCCAGGCGCCCGGCAGAAGGGCCGCCGCCAGCAGCATCTTCAGCACGTCACCCAGCAGGTACGGGGTGAGGCCCAGGCTCACCGCGGTGGTCAGGCCGATGCCCGTGGAGAACGCCAGCCACGGCACCCCGACCAGGTAGATCAGCGCGTTGCCGGCGGCCATCAGCCCGATCGTGTGGAGCGGGCGGCGGTCCCCGCCGAGGGCCGCGAGCTGGCCGGCCAGGGCAGCCGCCAGGACGAACCCGATCAGGTAGCCGGCGGTGGCCGAGGGCCAGCCGGAGGCGCCGTCCGCGAACCACGGGACGCCCAGGGCGCCGGCCACCACGTACAGCAGCATGCCGGCGGCGCCGCGGGTCGCGCCGAGCGAGGCGCCCACGAGCAGGACGGCGAAGGTCTGCCCGGTGATCGGGACCGGGGAACCGGGAACCGGGAGGGAGATCTGCGCGGCCAGGCCAACCGCCGCGGCCGCCCCGACGGTGAGTGTCACGTCGCGGACCAGGGAGCGGCCCCACACGTCGGCCAGCACTCCGGTGGACCGCCCGGCCGCCGTTCCGTACACGCTGTAAGTCACCGGGGGGCCTCCTGTCCGTACATCTAGGAGGCACCTTATGGCCCTCCCGGCCTGAGCGGCAGATCTGCGTGATGAACGTGATCAGCTGGTGATCGTTCCGCCGGCGCCGCGCCCGCGGCGCCGGCGGAACCGGGCTCTCAGAGCGTGAGAGTCCAGGTGTTGATGTACCCGGTGTCCGAGGAGTACACGTCCTGCGCCTTGAGACGCCAGGTGCCGTTCGCCGCCTCGCCCGACAGGTTCGCGGTGTAGGTGGCGCTGATGTTGTCGGTGCTGTCGGAGCTGGACGTCGCCTTCAGGGCGTAGGTGGAGCCGTCCGGCGCGACCAGGTCGAGCTTCACGTCACCCCGGTACGTGTGGACGACGTTCACCGCGATCGTCGAGGTGGACGACGCGTTGCGGGCGCAGCCGCTGATCGTGATGTTGCTGTAGACCGCCGAGCCGGCGTCCGGGATCGAGACATCGGTGGCGTTGGTCCCGGTGCAGCTCGCCGGCGAGGTGGTGGGCGACGCGGTCGGTGACGTGGTGGGCGTGCCGGTGGTGCAGGTCGGGTCGGCGCTCTGCGCCGGAACGCTGACCGCGTCCCACGCGGCCTTGGTCTTGTTGAACAGGCCACAGGTGCTGTCCAGGGCCTTGGCCGAGGTCAGCGTCCAGGTGCGGTACTTCAGGTAGGACGAGCTGGAGGTCTTCATCAGCATCGCGTTGTAGAAGATCTTGGTGGCGGTCTGGATGCCGACACCGGTCAGGGCGCCGGTGCCGCTGCACCGGGTGCTGGCCGGCTGCCCGTTGGTCGGGTTGGTGCCCTCGGCGAGCAGGTAGAACCAGTGGTTGCCGGGACCGGCCGCGGCGTGCACCTCCTGGCTCGGGGTGCTGCTGGAGTAGCAGTTGTCGTCACCGGCGAGCGACGGGTTGTACATGTACCGGATCGGGCCGCTGCCGACCAGGTTGACCTCCTCGCCGACCTGGTAGTCGGCCGGGTCGTTCGGGTTGGCCGCGAAGGCCTCGGTGGCCGCGCCGAAGACGTCGCCGACGAACTCCTGGGTGCCGTTGCCGGAGATGCCGCCCGGTGTGTTGTCGTCGATGCCGTGGCCGATCTCGTGACCCACCACGTCGAGCGACGCGATCCACTGGCCGGCGCTGTTCTTGCCGATCTGGACCTGGCTGCCGTCGTAGTAGGCGTTCGTGTCGTTCAGGCCGACGCGGATCGGCCAGGCGCCGCCGCTGCTGGTGAAGCCGGTACGGCCCAGCCAGCTGGAGAGCATCGCCTTCTGCTTCTGCGCCGCGTAGAACGCGTCCACGCAGCCGGTCTCCTTGTTGCTGCCGGTGCCGTTGCCCCACACGTTGTCGGCGCCGCTGAACACCGTGTTGGTCGACGAGTCCTGGCAGGTCAGCGTGGTCAGCGAGGGGTCACGCAGGCTGTACGTCGAGCCGGACAGCGTGGTGTCCAGGGTGACCGAGCCGGTGATCCAGCCGGTGCCGGTGCCGCTCACCCCGGTGACGTGCTCGTGGGTGCGCAGGACCGCGCCGGAGTTCGCGTCGACGTCCACGGTGAGCCGGCTGACACCCAGCTTGCCGTGGTCGTCGACCCGGGTGCCGTTGATGGTGGACTCCCAGGCCAGCGCCGGTGCGTCGGTGGTGTTGACCACGACCAGGCGGGTGCGCTCGACGTTCGCCACCGTCTTGAGCTCGCCCTTCGCGACGGTCACCGACTCGGCCGCGGAGAGCTTCGGGGTGACCGAGAGCTCGCCGATCGGCCGGGTCTGTGCGACCGACGTGTACTTCGTCTGCCCGGCCGTGTCGGTGACCACGACGAAGTCACCGCCGATGACCGGCAGCCCCTTGTAGGTGCGGTCGAAGGGTACGTACTGCAGATTGTCCGTGGTGATCACCTGGTGCTGCACGAACGCCTCACCGTCACTGGCCTGCAGGATCGATGGGCGATCGGCGACGAGGGCCGACGCGGTGCCCGCCGCCCGGGCCGCGACGGCGGCCGGATCGGTGGGCGGCAGGGCGGTCGCCGGTCCGGCGACCGCCACCATCGCGGACGCCGCCGCGGTGGCGGCGGTCAGCGCGATGACGACGGGGGTACGGGATTTCACGCCTTCTCCTCTCCCGCCCCGGGGATGGCGGGCGGGCCTCGACCGTCCCGGGACGGGACGGCGGGTCACACCGAGGTGACTTGAGGTGAGACGTTAGATATCGACCGGCGTCAGCGAATCGGGGAAAACCCTTGCGGTCAGCCGCCTACTTCGCTGACCTCGACGAACGGCGCGCCGTTGAACCACTGTGCGTGAATGATGAAGCTGTGGTTCGTCTCGTTGAAGTAGACCGCCAGGTTGACGTCGGAGCCGGTCTTCTCCACCCGGTAACCGTCCGCGGGCGTGGCGGTGACCAGGGAGACGATGCCCTCACTGGTCATCCTGACGACCGCCGTGCCGCCCTCGGTGGTGAAGGTCCGGACATAGGTCTTCACGCCGTCACTGGTGGTGACGGTCCACCCGTTCTCGGTGGTCGTCGCCGGCTTCGTCGTGGTGGCCGGCGCGGTCGTGGCGCCGGTGGTCCGGCTCGGCGAGGGCCGGGTCCGGCCGGGCTTCGCCGACGTGGTGGGCCGGGTGGTCCGGGCCGGTGCGGTCGTCTCCGCCACCGGCGGCGGCGCGTCGCTGGTCTCGGAGACCGCGGCGGGCGCCGGTAACTGATCGATGTCCGGCAGCGCGCCGTTGTCGGCGCGGGCCGCGGTCAGCACCGGGGACAGCGCCACCGATCCGAGCACGATGCTGGTCGCGGTGGCCAGGCACCAACCCGCTATCGGCACCCACCTGGAAGATCGCACGCGGCCATCTTCTCACCCGGTCTTATGGTTGTCGCCATGGCGATGATCCTGTTGGTCGAGGACGACCGCATCATCACGGCCGCGCTGACCCGTGCGCTGACCGAGGCCGGGCACGTGGTGCGCCCGGTCGGTCAGGCTGCGCAGGCGCTGAAGATCGTCACCCAGGAGCGGCCGGACCTGGTGATTCTCGACCTTGGACTGCCCGATATCGACGGCACCGACGCGCTGCGGATGATGCGGACCGTGTCCGACGTACCGGTGATCGTCGCCACCGCCCGGCGCTCCGAGGCGGACATCATCGCGCTCCTCTCGGCCGGCGCCGACGACTACGTGACCAAGCCGTTCTCCGGTGGGCACATCCTGGCCCGCATCTCCGCGGTGCTGCGCCGGGCCCGGACCACCATCGAGCAGCAGCCCAACACCATCACCGTGGGTGAACTGGTGATCAAGCCGCGGCAGCGCCGGGTGGAACTGCGTGGCGAGCCGTTGCAGCTGACCCGGCGCGAGTTCGACGTTCTCGCGTACCTTGCCGAGCGGGTCGGCCAGGTGATCAGCCGGCGCGAGCTGATGAACCAGGTGTGGCAGCAGGCCCGGATCGGCGAGGAGCAGACCATCGACGTCCACATCTCGTGGCTGCGCCGCAAACTCGGCGAGACCGCCGCGAAACCGCGCTTCCTGCACACCGTCCGAGGGGTGGGCGTCATGATGGTCGATCCGCAATGAGATGGGCGCTCAACCGGCTGGCGCTGGCCATCACCTCGATGGTGGCTCTCGCCTTCCTGGTGCCGCTCGCGGTGGCCACCCGGCAGATCGCGTACGACCGGGCCATCTCGGACGCCCGGCAGCAGGCCACCTCGATGGTCACCGTGCTCGGTGTCGACAGCGACCTGGTCTCCCTCACCAACGCGGTGGCCAGCACCGCCGCGGGCAGCGCCGGAAACCTGGCGGTCCACCTGCCCGGCGTCGAGCCGATCGGCGCCAGCCATCTCAGTGACGCCACCGTGCAGCGGGCCGCGCAGGAACGCCGGGCCGCCACCTCGGACAGCGACGGCGGCGTCGCCTACCTCCAGCCGACCGTGCTGACCGACGGCCGGACCGTGGTGGTCGAGGTCTTCATCCCGGAGGCGGACACCCGGCGTGGCGTCGGCACGGCCTGGCTCTACCTGGGCGCGCTCGCCGTCGTCCTGGTCGGCGGCTCGATCCTCTTCGCCGACCGGCTCGGCAGCCAGCTGGTCCGGGCCACCCGCGGGCTCGCGGCGGCCAGCCGCCGCCTCGGCGGCGGCGAACTCAACGAGCGGATCACCCCGATCGGCCCGCGCGAGCTGCGCGACGCCGCCACCGCCTTCAACGGCATGGCCGACGATCTACGGCGCCTGCTCGACCGGGAGCGCGAGCTCGCCGCGGATCTCTCACACCGATTGCGTACGCCCCTGACCGGCCTCCGTCTCGACGTGGAGGCCATGCCGCCCGGCCCGATCGCGGAGCGGATGCGGCAGGCGTGCGACCTGCTCGACGAGGAGCTGGAGGCGATCATCACCGGCGCCCGGCTGGGCAGCATCGAGAAGCGCGGCTCCCAGCAGTGCGACCTGGTCGAGGTGCTGGCCGACCGGCTGGCCTTCTGGTCGGTGCTGGCCGAGGACCAGGAGCGCCCGTGGGAGGTGGTCGGCGGCCACGAGCCGGTGATGATCCCGATGCCGGCCGGTGACGTGATCCTGGTGGTCGACGCGCTGCTCGGCAACGTCTTCTCGCACACCCCGGACGGCACCGCGTTCCGGGTCAGCGTCTCGGCCAGCGGCCTGCTCGTCGACGACGCCGGCCCCGGCATCCCGGACCCGGAGACCGCCGTGCGGCGTGGCGTGAGCGGCGCCGGCTCCACCGGTCTGGGCCTGGACATCGTGCGCCGGACCGCGGAGACGGTCCGTGGTCAATTGGTCATCGACCGTAGCCCGCTGGGCGGCGCCCGCATCGGCTTCCTGCTCCACGCGCCCGTTCTGGAGCCGGCTGACCAGCGCAAACGTCGTTAGAACACGCTTTTAAAGGGGTTTGACGGTTCTGTTAAGGCTCCGTTATGGCAGCCCCTCCTAATGTTCGGCCGGTAACTGCCGGGTCGAACCGATGGAGAGCTGACATGCGCAGGAAGATCGCCTACCCGCTGGCCACCCTCGGGATGGTCGCCTCCACCCTGGCGGTCGCGTCGTCGCCCGCCCTGGCACACGGCTACGTCTCCTCGCCCCCGAGCCGGCAGGCGCTCTGCGCGGCCGGCACGGTCACGAACTGTGGCGCCATCCAGTTCGAGCCGCAGAGCGTCGAGGCCCCGAAGGGGTCCAAGCAGTGCAACGGCGGAAACGCCAACTTCACGGTCCTGAACGACGAGTCCCGGAACTGGCCGGCCACCACCGTCGGAAAATCGGTGACCTTCAACTGGGTGCTGACCGCCCGGCACCGGACCGCCACCTGGGTGTACTACGTGGACGGCGCCGCGGTCGCCACGTTCGACGACAAGAACGCCATCCCCGCGGCCACCGTCTCGCACACCGTCGACCTGAGCCGGTTCTCGGGCCGCAAGACCGTCCTCGCGGTGTGGAACATCGGGGACACCGTCAACGCCTTCTACAACTGCGTGGACGTCAACATCGGCGGCTCCGGCTCGACGACGCCGACCACGACGCCGACCACCGCGCCGACCACCGCCGCGCCGACGACCGCTCCCACCAAGGCGCCCACCACCGCGCCGACGACCGCCCCGGCCACGACCGCCCCGACCAGGACGACCGCCCCCGGGAACGGGACCGCGTGGGCGCCCGGGGTGTCGTACAAGATCGGTGACGTGGTGACCTACGAGGGCGTCTCCTACCAGTGCCGCCAGGCGCACTCGTCGATCCGCAGCTGGGAACCCGGCATCTGGACGCTCGCCCTCTGGCTGCCGCTGTGAAGGCCCGTCACGTAGCCGCCCTGGTCATCGCGGCCGCGCCGCTCCTGCTCGGGGCGTGCGGCACCGCGGCCGACAAGCCGGAGGCCGCGCCGGCCGCCACGGCCCCGGCGCAGAACGTCAAGAACGTCTCCGAGATCACCGCCGGGTCGACCTTCAACGACACCGACGTGATGTTCCTCCAGATGCTGATCGACAACCAGCAGCAGGGGCAGCAGATGGCGCAGATCGCCGCCGAGCGCGCCACCCGCCCCGAGGTCGTCGAGCTGGCCGAGGCTGTCCAGGTCACCCAGGCCGACGAGATCAAGATGATGACGAACTGGCTCACCGAGTGGGGTAAGCCCGCCACCCTCGACGAGCGGACCAGCCTGCACGCCGATCACGGTGGTCTGCCGGCCACCAGCGAGAAGGAGATCGCGGCGCTGAAGACCATGAAGAAGGCGCAGTTCGAGACCGCCTTCCTCAACCTCTTCCTCGGTCACCAGCACAACGCCGTCGAATTCGCCCAGCTCGAACTCTCCAAGGGTGGCAACGAGCAGGCCAAGGCCTTCGCCGAACGGGTCAAGCAGTCGCGTACCGACCAGGTCCAGCAGATGCTCAAGCTGCTGGCCGGCTGAACCAGCGGGGGATCAGGAATGGGACGACCCACCCGGGTCCGTCCCATTCCTGCTCTTCAGGCAGGTTGGTCCGCATACCTTGGGTACATGCTTGCCTGGTTTCTCTCCGTCACCCTCGCCGCCGGCGCGGCAGCGAGCCCCGCGGCCGCGGCCGCCGCACCGGTCTGGGACCACCCCGGCTACGACGCCGAGAACAGTCACTACAACCCGGCGGAAGACGTGATCAACGCCGGCAGCATCCGCCGGGCCGGCAAGAAGTGGCAGGTCAAGCTGCGGTCCAGCGACACCAGCTGCTCCGGCTACTCGGCGCCCCTGCTGTCCGGAGGTCGCGTCGTCACCACCGACCAACTCGGCGTCTCGGCCTACACGGCCGACACCGGGCGGCTGCTGTGGCGGTACGACTGGGACGACCCCGGCGACAACGGGACACCCCGGCTCGGCATCGTCGACGGGCTCGTCATCCTGACCAACAACGGCTGCAACTCACAGAGCGACCCGGACGGGCAGATCGTCGCCCTCGACCTGCGCAGCGGACTGCCCCGCTGGCGACAGGGCACCGACATCCCGGTGGTCGACAGCTCCGTCGACAAGGGCGTCATCGTGGTGTCCGGCGGATCGCCCTCGGACGAGGACAAGGTCGTGGCGTTCTCGGCCCGCGACGGCCGCACCCTCTGGACCAGGGCGAAGCACCTGTCCTCCGGCGTGTCCGCGAACGGGACGATCCTTCTTCGCCGGACCGACGGCAGCGAGGCCGCCCAGAACGAGAGCACCGGTGTGGACATCGTCACCGGGCGGGTGCGATGGACCCGCAAGGCCGACTGGACCGCCGAGGCCGCCGACCCCGACGGCACCCGGTTCTACGTCAGAGACGAGAAGACCCAGCTGCTCAGCGCCGTCCGGGTCGCCGACGGGCAACCCGCGTGGACGGCGCCGCTGTTCCCGTCCATGATCGCGGTCGACGGGAACCGCCTCTACCGGGTGTTCGACAAGGGCATCGAGGCGTTCCGGGTGACCGACGGGAAACGGCTCTGGACCGTACGGTCGACCACCGAGACGGCTCAGCCGGTACGGGCCGGTGGGCTGCTCTACAGCGGCGGGCAGGTGCGCAAGGCCGCCGACGGGACGGTGGCCGGGCCCACCTACGCCGGAGAGGTCATCGTCGCCGGCGGGCGGATCCACCAGGTGCTCGACGGGACGCTCAGCTCGTACGCCCCCTGAGCCGCCGACGCCGCAGGTGCAGGGAGACGAACCCGACCAGGACCGACGCCGACGCCAGCGAAATGAAGATCATCAGCGCGCCGACCGCCCACAGGCCGGTCTCGTCCGCCGAGGCCGTCACGCTGAACGCCGCGGTGAACGCCAGCGTCATGGCGGCCGCCGCGGACAACGGCAGCACACCCAGCTGCACGGCGCCGAACATGATCACGATCAGGGTCAGGACACAGCCCGCCACCTGCCACGCCTCGTACGGGCCACTGCCGTCGGCCTGGTACTCGTGGTCCCAGCCCAGCCAGCCGAACCAGGTGAGCGCGGAAAGGACGGCCACGGCCAGGGCGCCGGCCGTCTGAAAGATGGAGCGAGCCCTGGTGGACTGCGCGGGAACCTCGGTCATGGCACGGAGCGTAATGGGCGCGCTTCACCCGTACCGGGAAAGGTCTTCCTGAGGACCGCAACCATGCAGGTTGCGATTGCGGAGTTCCGCGGGCCCAGGCCGAAGCGGAACGCGAGGCCGGCCCGAAGAAGGAGGTGGCGCCGAGAGACGGCGCCACTTTCCTTGTGGGGGTGCCGCCGCCTTGGCTCCGATGTTCGCGCCGCTCCGAGAGCGCAACTACCGCCTGTGGGCGGCCGCCGACCTGGTCTCGGTCAGCGGCACCTGGATGCAGGTGCTGGCGCTGAACTGGCTGATCCTGTCGGCGACCGGCTCGGCCACCGCGATGGGCGCGGTCGTCATGCTGCAATCTCTGCCGGTGCTGCTGCTCGGCAGCTGGGGCGGCGCGCTCGCCGACCGCCTCCCGGCCCGGCCGCTGCTGATCGCCTTCCAGGCCACCCGCGCTCTGCTCGCCCTCGCCCTGATCCTTCCCTCCCTCTTCCCGGGCGGCTTCACCAGCGGCAACTGGCTGATCTACGGCGTCGCGCTGGCCTCCGGCGTGATCGGCTCCTTCGAAGGCCCGGTGCTCGGCCGCTTCGGCTCGGCCCTCGTGCCGAAGGACGCCCTGGCCTCCGCCCTGGCGCTCGGCTCGGTCCTCAGCTCGGCCGGCCGCATCGGCGGCATGGCCCTCGGCGGCGTGCTGATCGGCATCACCGGCCCGTCCGCCCTCTTCCTGATCAACGCGGTCTCGTACCTCGGCGTGATCCTCGCCCTGTTCGCCATGCGCCTCGGCGACATGCGCACCCTCGCCTCCGCTCCCGCCGGCCAGGGCGGCGTGCTGGCCGGATTCCGCTACCTGCTCGGCCAGCCGGTCATCCTGATCGTCCTGGCGCTGTCGTTCGTGCTCGGCTCCCTCGGCCGCAACTACCAGGTCTCGATGGCCGCCATGGTCTCCGGGCCGCTGGGCGGTTCGTCCGGATCGTACGGTCTGCTGTCGACGGTCTTCGCGGTCGGCGCGGTCGCCGGCGGCCTCCTGCTCGCCGGCAGCGGCCGCTCCACCCTGCGCGTCCTGCTCGGCACCGGCTTCCTGATGAGCGCCCTGCAATTCTGCTCCGGCCTGGCCCCGAACATCCTCGGCTTCGCCGCCCTGATCCTGCCCATCGCCGCCGGCGCCGTCGTCTTCGACACCGTCGTCTCCACCCGCATCCAGCTCGACACCCGCGAGGAGATGCGCGGCCGCGTCCTGGCCACGGTCGGCATCGTCTCGTCCCTGTCCGGCATCGTCGGCGCCCCCGCCATCGGCTGGCTCTGCGACTCGATGGGCGCGCGCGGCGCCCTCCTCCTGGCCGGCGCGGTCACCACGGTCGCGGCGGTGGCCGGCGGGATCGCCCTGATCCGCTTGAAGGGGCGGACCCTCAACCTGGCGTTCCTGCTGGGCCGCCCCGCCGAACAGCCCGCCTGACCTCCCCGACGATGCCGCCCAGCCGATCCCGGCCGGGCGGCATCGCCGTATCCGGACGGTGTGACCGTGAACTGTGACCTGTGGCCGCCCTTCCCAGCAGGCGCGGTCGTGGCCGGCCCGATTCGATAGCGTGAAAGCGCACCTCACCCACCACCCACCGAGGGGAACAAGTGGAGCTCCTGCACTCCGGCAAGGTCCGGGACGTCTACGCCGACGGCGACGACCTGATCCTGGTCACCTCCGACCGGATCTCGATCTACGACGTCATCCTGCCCACGCCGATCCCGGACAAGGGCAAGATCCTCACCCAGCTCTCCCTCTGGTGGTTCGACCAGCTCTCCGATGTCATCCCGAACCACGTCATCTCGGCCACCGACGTGCCGGCGGAGTGGAGTGGGCGGGCCATCCGGTGCGAGCGCCTGGAAATGGTCATGGTCGAGTGCATCGCGCGCGGCTACCTGGCCGGGTCGGGGCTCAGGGACTACGAGCGCGACCGGACGATCTCCGGCAACGTGCTGCCGGAGGGGCTGGTCGAGTCGTCCCGGCTGCCGGAGCCGATCTTCACGCCGAGCACGAAGGAGCCGGTCGGCGGCGGCCACGACGAGCCGCTCACGTTCGAGCAGACGGTCGACCGGGTGGGCAAGGAGCTGGCCGAGGAGCTGCGCCGCGTCACGCTCGAGGTGTACCGCCGCGGGTCGGAGATCGCCGCCGCCAAGGGCATCGTCATCGCCGACACCAAGATCGAGGTCGGGTACGCGAACGGGACGCTGAAACTCGGCGACGAGGTGCTCACGCCGGACTCATCCCGGTTCTGGGGCGCCGACGAGTGGAAACCGGGCAGCGTGCCGCGTTACCTGGACAAGCAGTTCCTGCGGGACTGGTCGGGGCAGCTCACCGACTGGAACCGGACGGCGCCGGGCCCGGAGATCCCGGACGAGGTGGTCGAGGCCACCCGCAACCGGTACGTCGAGGTCTACGAGCGCCTCACCGGCGACCGCTGGCGCTGACGAGAACGGCCCGGTGGCGAACCGGGCCGCTTCTCACCGATTCACGCCCACTGGACCGTGGTCTCGTGGGGCAGGCGGGGCAGCCGGTCGCGCCACGCGTTCTCGCCCGGGTGACCCAGGTTGACGACGACCAGCGACCGGTAGCGCCCGCCGGGGAAGAACTCGGCGTCCACGCCCGCCTTGTCGAAGCCGGTCATCGGGCCGGCGGCCAGGCCGACCGCCCGCGCCGCGAGGATGAAGTAGCCGATCTGGAGCCCGGCGCTCAGGTTGCCGGCCGCCAGACGCAGAGCCTCGTTCGCCTCGTAGACGTCCTTCAGCCCCGGGTTGTGCGGAAACACCTCTGGCACGAACTCGTGGAACGACGTGTCCAGCGCCAGCACGGCCACCGCGGGGGCGCTCAGCGACTTGGGCCGGTTGCCCTCGGCGAGATGCGGGACGAGGCGTGCCTTGCCTTCCGCGCTGCGCACGAACAGCACCCGCAGCGGTTGCGTGTTCGCCGCGGTCGGCGGCCATTTGGCGAGATCCCAGAGGTTCGACAGTTCCTCGTCAGTCACCGGCGTCGCCGCGAACGCGCTCGCCGTCCGCGCCTCACTGAACAGCAGCGCCCGCGCGTCAGCGGTCAGGCCAGCTCTCGAAAAAGTATCCACTTCTGAAAAACTAGTGACTTGCGATCAGAAAGTCGCAGTGAAGATCATCACCAAGAACCGAAAATCCGGGTCGCAGCGGGGTGGTGGGTACAGACCGCTGCTCCCGCCGAGGGCCCGGCGCGTCTCGCTGGCCGCTGGCGCGTCCAGAACGCGAGCCCCAAGGACCTTTTGCTGGCCGGTGGCGCGTGCCAGGCGGGAGCTCTACCGCGCGGGGTGCGTGAGCGGCTACGCCCGAAAAGCCGGAATCCCGGGCGGGTGGCGCTGGCTGGTGGGGTGTCTGAAACGTGAGCCTGCCGGGGGTGCGTGAGTGGTTGTGCCCGGGAAGCTGGCGGGTCCGGATCACGACGTCTACGGGGCGACGTGCGTGAGCGGCTGCGCCCGAAAATGAAGATCCCAGTCTTGTGGCGTGCCTACGTAGGCGATTCACCGAGACAGGGGCGCTCTACGGCAGGTGCTCGTTCGCCCAGAGGGCGATCTGATCCAGGGCCGGCATCAGGGCGCGCCCGGCCTCGGTGAGGGTGTAGGAGACGGAGACCGGTGGCCCCTCGTCGACGGCCCGGATGATCAGGCCGGCCGACACCAGGCTGGACAGGCGGTTCGAGAGGACCGAGTCGCTGATGCCGTCGATGGCCCGGGACAGCTCCCGGAAACCGACCGGGCCGTCGTGGAGTTTGCCCAGCACCGCGGCATTCCACCGGCGGCCGAGGAACTCGAAGGCCCGGGACAGCGCGGCATCGCGAACGCGGCACGACAGCTGCTGTTCCTCGTTCACCGCTGTCATGCGGGTAAAGCTACACGGGCGAGCGTTGCGCGGTGCTCTGTTGCTGCTCCGGCCAGTTGATCGGCATCTTGCAGGCGCCGCAGGAGAGCTGCTCGCCGCATGTCGGGCACCAGTCGTTGGTGCGACGGAGATACCACCCGAGGGCGACCCCGGCGAAGAGGCTGAGCAGCCCGACCACCGCCGAGACCGTGACGGCGCCGGTCATCGCAGCGGGTTCCGGCGCACCAGGCGTAGAGCGCGCTGGTCGAGGGCCGGGTCGGCATCGGCCCGCGACGTGACGTAGGGCGCCGTGAAGGTGTCGACCCCGGTGCCCCGATGGTTCTCCGGACGGTACGTGACCGTGACCGCGCGGGGAGAGGCCGCCTCGATGACACCGGCGCGCCAGCCGTCCCGATAGACCCACACCGGATCCGCTGGCCGATAGCTCTCGGCCGGGGCCACCTCTGCCGGGTCACGGTAGGGCGGAGTCACGGTGGGCGTGGACGCCGTCAGGTTCGGCATGGGGATTGCCTCCAAGGTGTCGAGGCGGTGCTCCGGTGTTCATGAGCAACACTGCAACCGGCTGAGCAGGCGAAGTTTTCGGCACGCTCCGTCAGCGGTTGGTACGTGTCTGTCAGCTATCATGCTCGTCATCAAGTGCGTTCGCAAGGCCGGATGCACGTGCATCCGCAATGAACGGATGATCGTGAGGGCGCGATCCCACCGGTTCCGCGAGAAGGATCTCCGCTCTAGGATGCGTAGGGCTGCGCCGGCAGTCACAGAGCAGCGACAAGGAGTCAGGTGAGCGCGGGTTCGCAGGAGGAGGCGCCGGGAGGCGGCCCGACCGTGCTGCGCATCCTGCTCGGCTCCCAGCTTCGTAAGCTGCGGGAGTCGAGGGGGATCACCCGGGAGGCCGCGGGTTACGAGATCCGTGCGTCCGGGTCGAAGATCAGCCGGATGGAGCTGGGCCGCGTCAGTTTCAAGGAACGTGACGTCGCGGACCTGCTGACCATGTACGGCGTGAGCGACTCGGCCGAGCGGGACGCGTTGATCAATCTCGCCCGCCAGGCCAACAATCCCGGCTGGTGGCAGCATTTCAGCGACGTCCTTCCCGGCTGGTTCCAGGCGTACCTCGGTCTCGAGGCCGCGGCGTCGCTGATCCGGACGTACGAGATCCAGTTCGTTCCCGGTCTGCTCCAGACGCCCGACTACGCCCGTGCCGTGATCATGTTGGGTCATGCCGGCGCCAGCGCCGACGAGATCAACCGGCGGGTCGACGTTCGTCTCCAGCGGCAGCAGATCCTCACCCGTTCGGGTGGCCCGCAACTGTGGGCGGTGATCGACGAGGCGGTGCTGCGGCGCCCGATCGGTGGCGTCGAGGTGATGCGCGCCCAGATCGAGGCGCTCATCGAGGCGTCGAAACTGCCCGGCGTCCGGTTGCAGATCATCCCGTTCCAGGCGGGCGGCCACGCGGCGGCCGGCGGCCCGTTCGCGATCCTGCGGTTCCCCGAGCCGGAGCTGCCCGACGTGGTCTATGTCGAACAGCTGACCAGCGCCATCTACCTGGACAAGCGCGAGGACGTGGACCACTACGCCATGGCGATGGAGCGCGTCTGCATCGACGCGGAACCGCCGAACCACACGCCGGACATCCTCGGCAAGCTGCTGAACGAGGTCGGCCGCCCGGCCTGATCAGCGCGAAGGGGCCGGCCGCGACGTCGCGCGGCCGGACCCGTGACGACTGCCTGAGGGTCAGGCGATGAGGTTGTCGAAGTCTCCGTCGCGGACGCCGCCGAGGAACGCCTCGATCTCGGCCCGGGTGTAGATCAGTGCCGCACCCTCGGGATCGCGGGAGTTACGCACGGCAACATCGCCACCCGGCAGGACGGCGCACTCCACGCAGTTGCCACTTGGGTTGCTGCGCCGGCTCTTCTGCCAGGTCACGCCCTGCAGCTCGCCGGCAGGCATGCCGTTGACCACATAGGTCATTCCAAGCTCCCTAGATTTGCCCCGGATCGCCCATCGATCCGGGAATCGGTGGTCTCTGCGTGCCTAAACTGGGCGCTGATGCAAATGCACGTGCATCTGGCCTTGCGTAGTCACGAGATTCTGAGCATGATAACGCACGTACTGGTTCCTAGGGGTGTCACTCAGGGTGACATCTTTAGGTGACGGGTCGGCTGCGGAGCGACGTCTGCGGCCTCGACGCGAGGCTCCCTGGCGGGGGCGTCCGAGCGAGAGGTGACGAGTATGTCGATACCCAACATCGGCCCGGAGCACCCCGATTCGAGTGAGCCCGGCGCGGCCGACAGCACGCGCCGGGCGAACCCGTTGGTCTACCGGGACGAACCGTTCGCGGACGATGTGTTCGCGGCGTCGACCCGGGCCAGCGCGGTCACCCACCGTTTCGGATTGAGCCGGCCCGGCGGGACCATCCTGCGGCGGCCGCCAGCTGAGGAGGATGAGTCCGACGCGCGTGACTGACCTCGTCCGTTGCCACCGCCGGCAGCGATCCGCCGGGCTGCCACGGCCCCGGGCGCCGCGCGTCCGCGACCACCGGCTGCGGCCCAGTGGCCCAGCCTGGCCGGTGTACGAGTTCGCCGAATCGGACTACTGCTACGGCATCGGCCCCATCCGGATCCGCCTGCTCAGAGTCAACTGGGCCCAGCCCATCCCGCACGAAGGAGACGTCTGGCTCGGCGTCCACGCCATCGTCGTCGACCGCGCCGGCCACGAAGGTCCCATCCGGGAACTACTCGTCCGCGCCGACAGCGTGCCGGTCCCACCGGCGTGCAAGCGCCCCCGCCTGAGGGCGTTGCGCAGCACGCCCGTTTGACACCGGGTGGGCGGCGCGGTTCCCCGTGCTGGGCCGCCCACCCGGCTGTGTTTGATTGCTTCGCTTCGCTCCGCGGCAAAACGCCTTGTAACCGGTGTCGAGGCAGGTGATTTCCCGCCGCCAGCACACCCCGCTGACGTCGGCAAATCACTTGCCTCGACACCGGCGGCGTTTTGCGGGGGACGTTTAGTGCACCGCCGTCCTGCTCGGCGTGACTGCTCCGTGGCCAGGGCGAGTCCTGTGGAAGTGGATCTTCCCAGCGGCTCCCAGCGCTGTTTCGAGGCTGTTGGAACAGCCCGCAGAGCCAGCTGGATCTTTGCGGCTGGCTCTCAGTGCTGTTTGGGGGCTGTTGGAGCAGCTCCCAGGGCCAGTTGGTCTCGTGCCTTCGGAGACAGCCCCACGGCCAGTTGGATCTTTGCGGCTGGCGGTCAGTGCCTGTTTCAAAGGCCTTGAAACAGCAGCTGGAGCTTTGTGACCGGCTGGGCTGCGGGACAGGCCTGAGTGGGCCCGGGATGAGGGGGCCTGGGTGGTGGGGCGGTCCGCTTCGCGCCGGGAGGGCTCGCGCCGGAGGGCTCGTGCCGGAGGGCGGCAGGGCGTGAGGCGGTGAGGGGCGGGAAGGAGTGCGGACGGGAGGCGGTGAGGGGCGGGAAGGAGTGCGGGCGTGAGGCGGTGAAGGGTGGGAAGGAGTGCGGGTGGGAAGGGTGCGGGTGGGAGGGTCAGGGCTTGCGGGCCACGCCTGACCAGTAGTAGGCCGCCTCCGGGTTGTCGACCTTGCCGTCCGGGCGCCAAGCCGAGACCGGGACCAGGCCGGGTTCGAGGAGTTCCCAGTCGCCGAAGAAGCGTTCGACCGCCTCGCGGTTGCGGGCCACCAGGGTCATGCCGGCGCCGGTGGCGGCGGCGACCGCGGCGTCGACCTCGGCCGGGTTGAAGTCGGCGGTCGGGTGGGTGATGGCGAGGCAGCTGCCGGAGGGCAGGGCGTCGCGCAGCTCGGCGACCGTGGTCCACGGGTCGTCGGTGTCGGCGAGCAGCATCAGGATGGCGATCAGGGTGAGGCCGACCGGCTGGGTCAGGTCGAGGGTGTCGCGCAGGGCCGGGTCGTCGAGGATGGAGCGCGGCTTGCGGATGTCGGCGGCGATGTACTCACTGCGGCCGGCGGGGTTGCTGATCATCAGGGCGCGGGCGTGGACCAGCACGATCGGGTCGTTGTCGACGTAGACGACGCGGGTCGACGGGGCGATCTCCTGGGCGATCTCGTGCAGGTTGGGCCGGGTCGGGATGCCGGTGCCGATGTCCAGGAACTGGCGGATGCCCTCCTTGGAGACCAGGTCGCGAGCCACCCGGTGGACGAATCTCCGGTTTTCGCCGGCCATGTACTTCATGCCGGGGATGGCCTGGATCATCGCCTCGCCGACGGCGCGGTCGACGGCGAAGTTGTCCTTGCCGCCGAGCCAGTAGTCGTAGATGCGGGCGGAGTGCGGCACGTTGATGTTGACCCCGGGCGGAGCCACCTCGGTGGGTGCGGAACTGTCCTCTGTCACGACCGCCTCCTTGCGACACGACCCGTCTAGCCCGAGCGCCATCAGCCTAGCCCGAACGATCGACCGGCTTCACCCCCGTGACGGCGGATTTCAGGCGGCCGAGGCGTACCCCCGGGAGGCGGCCGAGACGACGCGATCACGCCCGGCGTGCTTGGCAGAATACAGATGACCGTCCGCAGTGGACAGCAGGGTCGGCTGGGTGGGCGCCGGGACGTCGGTGGCGGCGGCGACACCGATGCTGACGGTGACCGGAAGGCCGTGTGTGAGGTCGCGCCAGTCGTGCTCCCGGATCGCCCGGCGGATGCCGTCGAGCAGGGCGAACGCCGGGGCCGGGAGGGTGGCGGGGAGCACGACGAGGAATTCCTCGCCACCGATGCGTGCGGTGAAACCCTCCGGGCAGGCGGCCGCCACCCCGTCCGCGATCAGGGCGGCCACCTTGGTCAGCACCTGGTCGCCGACGCTGTGCGAGAGCCGGTCGTTGACCTGTTTGAAATGGTCGAGGTCGACCAGCGCGATGGTGAGTGCGGGGTCCGACTCGATCAGAGCGGGCAGCACCTCGTCGACGTGGCGGCGGTTGTGCAGCCCGGTGAGCGGGTCGCGGCGGGCCTGCTCGCGGAACCGTTCGGCCTCCTGCCGGGCCTCGATCGTCTCGAACATCGCCTGCCGGGTACGGGTGCGCGCTTCCCGCTGGAGGGAGTGCAGATTCTGGTACGCCGTGAAGAACGTCTTGTGCACCGCGAACGCCTCGGCGAACTCGCCCCGGGCGGCGTGCAGCTCGGCCTGCTCCTGGTGCACCCGGACGAGGACTTCGACGAGGTCGCGGTCGGTGCAGAGCTTGCGGCTCTCGTCGAGGCTCGCTTGGGCTCGGTGGTACGCCCGCAGGCCGCGCTGTGCCTGGGCGAGGGTCAGCAGGTACTCCGGGAGGGCGTCGGCGTCCTCGTGCCGGCCCTCGGCGTGCCGTTCGATGCACAGCCGCATGGTGGCCTCGGCTTCGGCGAACCGCCCGTTGCCGATCTGGATGGCGCCGATCGTGTCGAGGAACGCCGGTTCGAGGGGGGTGCCGCGTTCGTCGGCCAGCCGCTGGAGGCGGGCCGCGACCTCTTCGGCGCGCTGCTGGTGGCCGGTGTCGTACTCCGCGTAGGCGTGGTTGTTGAGCAGGCAGAGCAGGGCCGGTGACCCGCTGAGGACGGCGAGCTCCTCGGCCTGTGCGTAGCGGATCCGGGCGGCGTCCATCGAGCCGGCCGCCCACAGCGCGTCGGCGAGTTTGGTGCGGTGCCAGATGTGCATGTGGGTGGTGGACTCGTCGTCGAGCAGCTCGACCGAGAGCAGCGCGTGCTCCAGGGCCTGTTCGAAGTCGCCGAGGTGCTGGTGGATGGAGGCCCAGATCAGGTGGGTGCGGGCGAGCAGGACCCGGGCGTCGTTGCCGACTGCCCACTCGTGGACCTGCCAGATCTGTTCGGCGGCCGCGGCGACGTCGCCCGAGCGCATCCGCATGTTGGCCTGGCAGAGCCGGGCCCGGGCGATCAGGAGTGGATCGCCGAGAACCCGGGCGGCCTCCTCGATGGAGACCGCCCGGGTCAATTCGGCCTGTGCGTCCCAGGAACGCTCGTCCTCGATGGTGAGCAGGGCGGCCGAGAGCACCTCGGCGTCGACCGACTGCACCATCCGGAGCCTCCTCTGTTCTGCCGACGTGAACCATCGGCCGGGGAACGTTACTACTGAGGAAACCCGAGATTAGCGCTGTGTGAGCGGATCATTCCAAGGAGTGCGGAGTGATCTGCCCTACTTCGTGGCGGCGGGGACCTTCGCCGGGGTGCCGACATCGACCGTCGAGCGCAGCTTGGCCGGTTTCATGGCGACCGCGGCCACCACGCCGATCACCGCGACGCCCATGGAGATCAGGAAGATGTGCCCGGTGGCGTCCCCGTACGCGGACCGGACCACGTGCTGGATCGACTCCGGCAGGCTGCTCAGGTTGAGCGAGCTGGTGCCCGAGCCGCCGCCCGCCGGTACGCCCATCGCGGTGAGCTGCTCGTTGATCGAGTCGGTGACCCGCCGGGCGAGGACCGCGCCGAGCACCGAGACGCCGATCGTGCCGCCCAGTGACCGGAAGAACGCGACGGTCGAGCTGGCCGCGCCGATGTCCTTGAGCGAGACGGTGTTCTGTACGGCCAGGACCAGGTTCTGCATGGACATGCCGACGCCGACGCCGACCAGGGCCATGGCCGAGCCGATGTACCACAGCGGGGTGTCGTGGTCGAGCACGGAGAGCCCGGCGAACCCGATGACCAGGATGATCGTGCCGGCCACCACGTACGGCTTGATCTTGCCGCTCTTGGTCATGGCCTTGCCGGCGATGGTCGAGGAGACCAGGATGCCGAACATCATCGGGATCATCAGCAGGCCGGCCTCGGTCGGGCTGTAGCCGCGGCCGATCTGGAAGTACTGGCCGAGGAAGACGGCGCCGCCGAACATCGCCATGCCGACCGCGAGGCTGCCGAGGATGGCCAGGGCCGTGGTGCGCTGGCGGACGATCGGCAGTGGCACCACCGGCTCGGCGACGCGCGACTCGACCCAGGTGGCGATGCCGAGCAGGGCCAGGCCGCCGCCGACCATGGCGAAGGTCTGCCAGGAGAGCCAGGCGAACGAGTCGTCGACGAAGGACACCCAGATCAGGATGATGCTGACGCCGGCGGCGATCAGGCCGGCGCCGGCGTAGTCGACCTTCACGTTCTCCCGCCGGATGACCGGCAGATGCAGGGTCTTCTGGAGGACCAGCAGGGCGATCACGGCGAACGGCGCGCCGATGAAGAAGCACCAGCGCCAGCCGAGCGCGTCGGTGTCCACGATCAGGCCACCGAGCAGCGGGCCGGCGACGGTGGAGAGGGCCATCACGCCGCCCAGGTAGCCGTTGTAGCGGCCGCGCTCCCGCGGCGGGATCATCGTGGCGATGGCGACCTGGACCAGGGCCTGCACGCCGCCCATGCCGAGGCCCTGGAAGGCCCGGGCGGCGATCAGCTGTTCCGTGGTCTGGGTGAAGCCGGCCGCCACCGAGCCGATCACGAACAACACGATGGAGAGCTGGACCAGCAGCTTCTTGCTGTAGAGGTCGGAGAGCTTGCCCCAGATCGGGGTGGATGCCGTGGCGGTCAGCAGGGTGGCGGTGACCACCCAGGTGTACTGGGTCTGGCTGCCGTTCAGGTCGCCGATGATCTTCGGTAGGGCGGTGGAGACGATGGTGGAACTGGCCATCGCGACGAAGAGCACGAGCAGGAGGCCGGACAGGGCTTCCATGATCTCGCGGTGCGTCATCGGGCTCTGCTCCACCCGGTCGAGAGTGGGTGCGCTCAAAAGACGGCCTCCAGAATCAAGTCAAGCAAGCGGCCTCCCCGGAATGCTTGTTGCATACAACTGTCGGCCGAAGATTGCCTAGTGTGCAAGTTTGCTCGTTGGGAACTGAATCACACGCCGGTACGCTCAGGCCATGAGTGAGGCGGGTCTTCGGGAGCGGAAGAAGGAGGCCACCCGGCAGGCCCTGTACGAGGCGGCCCTGCGGCTGGCGCTGGAGCACGGGCCGGAGCGGATCACGGTCGAGGCGATCGCCGACGAGGCGGGTGTCTCCCGGCGGACCTTCTCCAACTACTTCGCCAACAAGGAGGAGGCGCTCTTCTACGGCGATCTGCGGCGGATGCGGAACCTGGCCGGGCTGGTCCGGGCCCGTCCGGCCGGCGAGCCGCCGTGGGCCGCGCTGACCGCCGCCGCCGGCGAGTTCTACGGCGACCGGGGCGATCCCGATCCCGAGTGGATCTCCCGGAGCCGTCTGGTCCGCAGGCACCCGTCGCTGGCGGCCGCCCAGGTGCGGACCTTCGCCGAGCTGGAGCGCGAGCTGGCCGCCGAGGTCGCGGTCCGGATCAAGGACCCGGACCCCTCAGGGGTACGGGCGACGCTGCTCGCCGCCACCTTCCTGGCCGCCCTGCGCATCTCCATGAACGTGTGGCTGGAGGACCCCGCGGCGACGTCGTTCTGGGCGCTGGCCCGGGAGGCGCTGGCCGACGCGGGCCGGGGATTCGCCGCTCAGCGGTAGACGGCGCTCCGTTCGTACCGTCGAAGGGGTCCTCAGGCCGAACGCGTGCCGAGGCCGCCGATGACGAGGGTGAGTTGCCGCCGCCAGGCGTGCGGATCGGCCGAGTGCTGTGCCACCCCGGCGTTCGCCATCATCAGCAGGCCCAGGTCGTCCCGGGTGAAATCGGACCGCAGCCGGCCCGCCCGCTGGGCCCGGAGCAGCACGTCGACGGCCCGCCGCTGGGCCGCGATCCGCAACCCGGCCAGCCGCTCGTCGTCGTCGAAGGCCGTGGTGACCAGCAACTCGGCGAGCCCCCGGTCGGTGGCCTGCAACTCGCAGACCCGGGTCAGGTAGCCGACGAACGCCGCCCACGGGTCCGGATGCTCGAGCGCCTGCTCGGCCAGGTGGACCGCGGCGGTCATGTGGCTGGCGAAGACCTCGGCGATCAGGTGGCGGCGGCTCGGGAACCGCCGGTAGAGGGTGGCGTTGCCGACGCCGGCCCGCCGGGCGATCTCGTCGAGCGACGCGTCTAGGCCCTGCTCGGCGAAGACCTCGCGCGCCGCGGCGAGCAGGGCTGCACGGTTACGGCGGGCGTCCGCACGCAGCCGGGTGGCCATGGGCCACAGGATACGACGTACGGCGTGAATCACGGAGATCCGATGTTACGGTGCCGCTATGTCACCCAGTGAGATCGATGTCCCGGCTGCTGACGGCGTCGCCGAGGCGTATTTCGTGACGCCGGACGGCACCGGGCCGTACCCAGCGGTGCTGATGTTCATGGATGCCTTCGGTCTGCGGCCGCGGCTGCTGGAGATGGCGCGGCGGATCGCCGGCCGGGGGTACGCGGTCCTCGTCCCCAACCTCTTCTACCGCGACGCGAGCGGGCCCCTGGTCACCCCGGACGAACTGACCGACGGCGCGAAGCGGGGCGCCGCGTTCGGCCGCCTGATGCCGATGATCCGTGCCCTCACCCCGGAGCGGATCACCGCCGACGCCACCGCCTACCTGGACTTCCTCGCTCGCCAGGAGAGAGTGGCGGACGGGCCGGCCGGGCTGGTCGGCTACTGCATGGGCGGGCGCAACGCGGTGCTCGTGGCGGCGGCGCTTCCGGACCGGATCGCGGCGCTGGGCAGCTTCCACGCCGGCGGGGTGGTGACCGACGGGCCGGACAGCCCGCACACGGGTGTCGCCGCGATCACCGCCGAGGTCTACTTCGCACACGCCGACAACGACGGTTCGATGACGCCCGAGCAGATCAAGACGCTGGAGGGCGCGCTCGACGCGGCGGGCGTCACCTACACCTCGGAGCTGTACGAGGGCGCGCCGCACGGCTTCACCATGTCGGACACCTCGATGCACCACCCGGAGGGCGAACGGCGGCATTGGGAGGCGCTCTTCGCCCTGCTGGACCGCGCCCTGCCGGTCAGGTGACGCAGAACTCGTTGGCCTCCGGGTCGGCCATCGTCAGCCACGAGTGCGGGCCCTGCCGGCCGGCCCAGAGGAAGGTGGCACCGCGCTCGACCAGCCGGTCGCGGACCGCGTCCCGCTGCTCGGCGCCGACGAAGACGTCCAGGTGCACCCGGTTCTTCACGGTCTTGGCGGCGGCGTCGAACTGGAAGAGGACCCGCTGATCGGTCTTCGGGTGGCGGATCGCGGCGCCGGTCCGCCAGACCAGCCTCCCGCGGTGGTGGGTGGTCTCCTCGTCGGTGGCGAAGCCCTTGGCGACCATCTCCTTGATGAACGCCTCGTCCTGGGGCTCCACGTTCCAGCCGAGGGTCTCGGCCCACCAATCGGCGAGCGTGTGGGGTTCGGTGCAGTCCACGACGATCTGGAAGTCGTATGCCATGGACCGCACGCTACCCACGGTTCAGGACAGAAAACGGCCTAATTGGCGTACAGGCCGGGGAAGAAACGATCGATCGCGGTCACGTCGTACACGTGCCGGACCTCGTTGATGCTCTGGTCCGCGACGCCGAGGAACTCGACCAGGCGGGCGGTGCCGAACGGCGCCGCGAGGTCGTAGATCAGCGCCGACCCGTCCACCGCGTCGGTCCGGCCCACCAGCGAGACGCCGTCCGCGAAGGCGGCGATCCGGTGCAGGACCTGGAGCATCTCCTCGTCGTCGACCGGGGCGTCGAGATTCCACTCCGCCTCGACGTCGGGGGCGAGCAGCTTCCTCGCCCCGGGCACGTCGCCACTGGTCCACGAACGGACCCAGACATCCACTACGTCCATCGTGTTCAGCCGTTCAGGATCGCGTCGGCGGTGTGCGGGGTGACGGGCAGGGCCTCGGGGGCGGGTGCGAGACCCAGCAGGGCGGCGGTGGCCTGCGCGGTGCGCCCGGCGGCGAGACCGTCACCGTACGGGCGCCCGCCGGCCGTCAGGGTGTCGCCGGTGACCAGCACGTCGCCGGCGGGGATCCCCTCGTCCAGCAGGTTCATGGCGGCCAGCGGGGTCGCCGTCAGGTGCAGGGCGGCGACCTGGGCAAGCAGGCGGTGGTCGCTCTCCCCCGGGAACGGCGACTCCAGGTCACCCGAGCGCAGGCCGGCCCCCAGGTGGACGACCGGGACACGGCGCCAGAACGCGGCCAGCGCGCCGGCCAGGCTGGTGACGGTGTCGCCCTGCACGATCACGGCGGCCGGGGTGCGTACCGACCACAGCTCGTCCAGTTCGCGGATCATCGCGGTGAGCTGCTCGGCCCGGCCGTCGGTGGACGGTTCGGCCGGGAGCGTGATGTCCGGCTCGAGACCGAACTCGGCGAGCGCGCCGGTGACCGTCGTGGCGTGTGGGCCGCCGGTCAGCAGGACCGGCTCGAGCAGGCCGGCCTCGCGCATGGCGAGAGCGACCGGGGCGAGCCGGACGGCCTCCGACCGGGTGCCGCCGACCAGGTGGGCTTCACGACGAGACATGCGGAGCCTTTTCTCGAGGGGGTCCCGGACTCCTCCGCGATGATCACCATGGAGCCGCGTTCTCGGAGGCAATAGGACGTTATGTCGCTACGCAGCGTGACTCAAGGGTGGTGAGCGGAACGGAGGAGAAGACCGGCCAAACAGTCGAACTCAGACATCTCAGACCGCACTGATCAGCGGAAACGGGGTGTTTTCCGGCGGATGGGCAGAGTGATCAAGCGACTTCGGAGAGTAGTGGCAATGCCGCGTTCAGTCGAGGAGGCTCGGGTTGTCGCGCAGCATGGCCGCCAGGCGCCGGGCCGCCAGCTCGGTCTCCTCGGGACGCTCCACCTGCAGCGGGATCGGCTCGGGCAGCGGCTCCGGGAAACCCGGCTGTGGCTCGGCGTGCGGGGCGGAGAAGGCCGTGGGGTGCGGCGGCTCCGGGTAGGCGTGTGCGGCCGGCGCCGCGTACGCGTGCGGGGTCGCCTGGGATGGCACATGCGGAGGTGGCGTCGGGGCGAAGGGATGCGGCGTGGTGTTGCCCAGGTCGGCGTAGCCGGCCGGATCCTGGCCGAAGATCTGCTCGTGGCGGCTGGTGACGAAGGGCTGCTCGGCCGTGGTCGGCTCGTCGTAGGCGGCCGGCTCCTGGTAGGCGGGTTCCGGGTACTCGAAGTCGGTGGGGCCGAAGCGGTCCTGGTCGTCGCGGCTGGCCCGGGGAACGGGCGGCGGCTGCTCGGCCGGCTCCTCGACCTCGATCTCGAAATCGGCGTGCCGCGGTGCGGACTCGGTGGCCCGGGCCGCGACCCGATTGTCGGCGTTCACCTGGACCGTGCCGTCGGCGAACGAGAATTGGAGCAGCATCGGGTCGCCCGCGCCCTCGACGCCGACCGTGACGCCGAGCTGAGGGTTCCGGGCCACCACGGCCGCGATCGCCTCGACCAGCTCGGTCACCGCCGGCGGAGTGCCGGTCTCGCCGGCGGCGCGGCGCCTCAGCTCGTCCCGCCGGGCGAGCTTGTCGAGCGCGTCGTCCAGTCCGCCTCGCACGTCACCGTCCTCTTTCGCTGCGCGGTCGCCCGGTTTCCACTCTGCTCCTTGCCGGGCCGGTTTGGGAACCGTCCCGCTCGGGGATCGATGCGGAATCCGTGACCGGGCGACCGGTCACACCCTACGACTTCATCCGGATCGCCTTGTCGAGTGCCTGGTCCAGCACGACGAGAAGGGCATCCCGCACGGATGCGCGGAACCGTGCGTCGAAGGATATGACCGGCACGTCCTCGCGAACCGCGAGGGCCCACCGAACCTCGTCGATGCTGTAGGACATCTGCCCGTTGAAGGTGTTGATGCCGACAACGAACGGGAGGCCCTGGCGCTCGAAGTAGTCGACTGCCGGATAACAGTCGTCTATTCGGTTGGTATCTACCACAACCAGTGCGCCAAGGGCACCCCGGACCAGGTCGTCCCACATGAAGGCGAAACGGGTCTGCCCCGGCGTACCGAAGATGTAGAGCTTGAGCGTCTGGTCGATGGTGAGGACGCCGAAGTCCATCGCGACCGTGGTGCCGGTCTTCATGGTCGCCTGGCCGGGGTCGTCGATGCCGACGGACTCCGACGTCATCTCGGCCTCGGTGGTGAGCGGCGAGATCTCGGAGATGGCGCCGACGGTGGTCGTCTTGCCGACCCCGAAGCCGCCGGCCACGATGATCTTGACCGGAACCGGCGCCTTCTTGGGCGCCGGCGCGCCGGGTATGCGCGCGGTACCGACGACGCGGTTAGCTGATGGATCGAAGTCCACGGATCACTCGCATGATGGTCTCGGGGTCGGGTGTGTCGTTGTCCAGCACGTGGACGTCGAGCTGGCCGGTGGCACGCAGGTCGCCGACCAGGATTCGGGTCACGCCCAGGTGCAGGTGGAGTCGAGCGGAGATCTCGGCCACCGAGATCGGGCTCTCCTCGCAGAGAGCCACGATCGCCCTGGTTTCCGGAGAGAGCCGGGACGCCGGCGCACCCGGCACCAGCGTCACCTGGGTCTCCATACCGATGTCGGGATCGCCTCCATCGGTCCGCCCGGACGTGATGACGAACGGGCGCAGCGTATTGGTCGACGCCTCGACCGGCGGGTGCTCCCCGGTGGGGGTGTAGCCGCCGGTCGAGTGCTGGGAACCGGATTGCAGGAAGGGCCGGACTCCGGGTCGCGCCGGAGGTACCGGGTCGTCGGAATCCGGGGGGATCACTGCTGGACTGCGTTCTTCAACTCGGCGATGAGACGCGGGCTCAGCGCGCCACCGGCACGGGTCGCGAAGAGCGTCATCTCGTACGCCAGGGTGCCGAGGTTCGCGGAACGGTCGGCGATGACACCCAGCACCGAACCGGCGCTGATCGCGGTCACCAGCAGGTACCCGTCGGCCATGTCGATGATGACCCGGTTCAGGGCGCCCAGACGGTACCAACTGGCCGCACCGCCGGCGAGGCTGGTGAGCCCGGAGACCACGGCCGCGAGGCGCTCGGCGTTGGGCCGGTCCTTGATCGCGGACATGGCCATCAGGAGGCCGTCCGAGGAGACCGCGATGGCCTCGATCACGCCCGCGGTACCGGAGGTGAACGAGTCCAGCAGCCAGTTGAAGGTTTTGGCTTCGGCGCTGAGCTGACTTTGCGCGGTGGAGTAGGGGGAAGTCATCGCGGTTGTCCCTCGTGTTGTGGCTGACTTTCATTCAGTGCGAGTGCGACCCCGTACTCGAACTGATCCATCAGGGCTCGGGCGGCCTCGGGGTCGAGCGTGGCCGGGGCCGGCGGGGTGATCGGTTGACGCATCTCGTCGAGCGGCAGGGTGGCGCCCGGCACACGACGGGTCAGCTGCGGGCCACCGTTGGAGGACGGCGGCGCCGGCGGAACGATCGGCGCGGGCGGCGGCTCCCACGCGGGAGCGGGCTCCTCCCAGGCCGGAGCGGGGGTCTCCCACGCCGGAGTGCCGAGGTCGGGAGCCGGCATCGAGACGCCGGTGTCGCTGATGTCACCGTGGGCCCGGCTGACGCCCGCCTCGAAGGCGTCGAACATGGCCCGGGCGGCCAGCGCGTCGTCCTGCGTGGTGGGTACGGCCATCCGCTGCACGGTGGTGTCCTCCGGCGCCGGGAGCTGGCTGCCGGGAACCCGGCGGCGCAGCGGGGCGGCGGCGGTCTCCTCGCGCTGCACCGGCGGAGCGGCGACCGGCTCCGGGGTGTACGGCGCGGGGCTGATCGGGGCGGGGCTGACCGGCGCCGGCACGGGCGGTGCCGGGATGGCCGCCGCCGGGGCCCAGGCGGTCTCCTGCGGCATCGGGGTGTGCCAGCCACCCTGTCCGGCGGGCAGTTCCGGCCGCGAGTGCGGGACGCGGCCGGCCACCGGGGTGCCCATGTCGTAGGCGGGCGCCGGCTCCTGGTACGCCGGGCGCGGCGAGTACACCGGCTCGGCGTCGTAGACCGGCTGGTCCGCGTACGGGTCGGCGGCCGGGGCCGATTCGAGGGCCGGCGCGGACTGCCCGCCGAAGGCGTTCCAGGACTGGCCGGCCTCGACGATCTGCGTGGCCCGGCCCAGCACCACCGGGTCGAACGGCTGCTGGCTGCCCGGCACCGAACGGACCGCGCCACCGGCGATCGCGACCTCGGTGGTGTTGCCCCGCAGGGCGGGCGAGTAGGCGGGCGCCGCGGCGGCCGGCTCGGGGGCCCGGATCTGCGGCGGCACCGGGGCCGCCGGGATGGCCGACGGGAAGCTCGGCGCCGGGATCGCGCTGAGGTTCTCCACCCGGGTGACCAGGTGCGACGGGTTCAGGTCGATCCAGGCGGTCAGGCCGCCGTCCGGGGTGTCGGTGAGGGTCACCTCGATGCCGTGCCGGCGGGCGAGCCGGCCGACCACGAACAGACCGAGCACCTCGGTGGGGGCCAGGTCGAGACGCTCACGGCGGGTCAGTCGCGCGTTCTCCTCGGCCAGACGCTCGGGCGCGAGGCCCAGGCCGTGGTCGATGATCGCGAGGCGGGCGCCGCCGCGCAGCTCGTCGGCGGTGACCGTGACGTTGGTGTGCGGCGGGGAGAACGCGGTGGCGTTCTCCAGCAGCTCGGCCAGCAGCAGCGTCAGGTCGGCCAGGATGGCCGGGACCACCACGATGTCCTCGGGGATGTCCACCTCGACACGGGTGTAGTCCTCGATCTCACCGAGGGCGAGACGGACCACGTCGGAGAGGGACAGCGGGGCCATGTGCTCGTTCGCGCCGGCGCCACCGGAGAGCACGACCAGCGCGGACGCGTTCCGGCGCAGACGGCTGGACATGTGGTCCAGGCGGTACAGCTCGCGGAGCCGGTCGCTGTCGGTCTCCTTGCGCTCCAGGGAGTCGATCAGGCTCAGCTGACGGCCGACCAGGTTCTGGGTACGACGGCCGACGTGGCCGAACATCTGGGCGACGTTACGGCGACCGAGAACCTGGCGCTCCACCAGCCGGGCGGCGGTGGTCTGTACGCGGTCGAACGCGCGGGCCAGGTCACCGATCTCGTCCTGGGCCTCGACGTCGACCGGGTCGAGTCGAATCGGCCGGACCTGGGCCTCGGCCTCGTCGTCGGCCACGCGCTCCAGTTCGGACTCGGCGGCGCGGGCGATCCGGTCGGCCGAGACGGTCAGACGGCGCAGCGGCCGGGCGACCGCGCGGGCCATGATGATCGACAGTGTGGCGACCAGGATCAGCAGCAGGAAGGTGCCGCCACCGAGGAGCACCGACTGGCGGATGGCGCTGTCCCGGTTGTCGGTCGCCGTGGTGTCCACGTCCTGGGCCACGCGCTTCTCGACGAAGCTACCCAGAACGACGACCGTCTGGAGGGACGGGAAGACCATCCTGATGTTCAGCTTCTGCAGCGCGCCCGTCGGGTTCGTCTGCAGGCCCTTGACGAAGCTGGAGCCCATACGGGCGGCGAACGCCTGCTGGTTGGCGAGGTAGAGCTTGTACTGCGGGTCGGTGAAGTAGATCCGCGACGAGCGGATGATCGATTCCACCTGGGCGAAGGTCGCGTTGAACTGGCTCAGCAGGAACGCGGCGTCCCGCGGGTTGCTGGTGGCCGCGACCGCCGCCGAGGCCATCCAGCAGGCCGCTTGGTTGATCAGGTCGTCGGAGCGCATGGAGCGGTCCAGCGCGAAGATCTGCCGGCCGAGACCGGTGGTCAGGTCAGCCTTGTCGGACAGGCCCAGACCGTCGATCAGCGGGTCGACCGCGCTGGTGAAATCCGCGACGACCTTGGAGACGTCGATCGCTTGGTTCAGCACGTTCTGCCGGGTGTTGCTGAGCCGGGTGGCGGCGGTGACGGCGCGGCGCAGGGCCGCCGGGGCGTCGTCGTCGGCGAGCCCGGCCACCGCGTCGGCGGCCTCCGCGCTCTGCACCACCAGGGTCCGGCGGTCGACCAGACCGAGTAGGTAGCCGACCGAGAGCAGGCGTTCTTCCTGGATCTCGATGAGCGCCGAACTGACCTGGGTGGCCCGCTGGATGGTGTCCGAGATCTCACCGGCGACGCGAGCCGCGTCGATGCGCTCGTAGATCACCGGAACACTCAGGCCGAGGACGCCGAGTAGGGGTACGAGGATCAGCAGGGCGAGTTTGCCCAGGATGCGGAACTTACCGAAGAGCACCGGAACGCTCCCGCCCAGTAGCACTGCCGCCGTAGCCGGGGGCCTGGTCGTACGGGCTGACCGCGGACGACCCGGGGCCGTCGCTGTCGGCACGCACCGAGAAGTCCCGGCTGCTGTCGAGGGAGTCGCGGACCTGGGCGGCCCGGCTCCGGGTCCAGAAGGTGGCGACCACCAGCAGCGCGATGGAGACGCCGAGCAGCGCCCACGCCTCGATCTGACGGATCTGGAGGTCGTCGTCGCGCTCCTCGAGCAGCGTCGACAGCTCCTTGAGGGTCACCGTGGTCAGCGCGTTCAGCGCGGTGGCGAGCGTGCTCTGCGCGGTCACCAGGGTCGACACGTTCGGGTCGCCACCGTAGTTGGTGCCACGGTTGGCGGCCTCGACGCCACGACGGAACGAGTCGAGGTTGCTCACCAGGTTGCCGGCGAGCGTGGAGCTCTCGGTGTCCTCGGCGGCGGCCTGGAGGTGGTCGGTCAGCTCCTCGACGCTCTCCTCGACGGCCTCGACGGCGACGCCGAGCTGCACCTGGAGGGCGGCCCGCTGCCGCTGGTTGGAGGCGGCGGCCAGCATGTTGGCCGAGTCGCTCATCCGGCTCACGTTGGTGACCGCCTCGGGCATGTCCACCGTGATGGTCTCCTGGATGAACCAGATGTCGGACTGCTGGTCCATGTTGAGCTTGGAGTTCTCGCGGACCTCGCTGTACAGCTCGAGGGCCAGCTCGCCGACCTCGACGTGGGCGTCGTAGATGGTCTGCGCGCTGCCGGCGATGCCGGGCAGGCGGCCGATCTTCTCCTTCAGGCCGGCCCAGCGGCTGGCGGTGTCCAGCTCCTCGCCGAGACGCGCGTCCGCCTCCTGCACGCGGGCGACGGCGGCGGTCAGCGACTGGGGCTCGGTGGAGACGCCCTGCAGAGCCTGCGACTGCGACTCGGCGAGGGCGCTGACCAGCGGCGCCAGGGTCGCGAGGTACTCGACGCCGTGCTGCTTGAGCTGCGTCTCGTCCCGCTGAGTGTTTACCTCGTCCAGGACACGCAGGAACAGGGCTGCGGTCGGCAACACGACGAGAACCGTCAGCACCACCGCGAGGGCGGAGCGTAAACGCGTTCGCCGGCTGTTCACCGAGACTGACATTGCTTTAGTCCTCCGCCATGCACACGCGATGGGCCGATGGGGGGCTACGGAGAGTAGCCATGCGGGCGCACCGATCCGGGTCAATCTATCCGAGAAATCCTCAGAAAACCCCTTTCCAAGGGTCAGAGTTCGCTCGGCTGATCGGGGGATACGCGGCACTGCCGACTTGGCTGTACGAACGCCCGGGCCGGGGCCGGATCGAGAAAGGCCCAGTCCACGCTGCTTCCGGAACAAGTGCGAAGCGCCGCCGGAGATCGTATCCGCACCTCAGGCGGGACGTGAATATGAGTTCTACTTCGGATTTGTTACATCTGGGTAGCGACTCATTCACGGAGCGTGGCTGAACGATCGCTCAGCGGAGAAATGGTGCGCAGAGTGACGGATCAGATACTGCGCGGCGGGCCTCTCCGTCCCGTTTTCGGCACGGAGAGACCCGAATGACTCAAATCCTGGCCAGTGCTTTACGGAGCGGGTCGAGCCCCAGCGAACCGAGGTTCAGAGCGTCCCGGTGGAACGTCTTGAGGTCGAAATCACTACCTTTGCGGCGCTTCGCCTCGTCGCGGGCCTCGAACCAGATCCGTTCGCCGACCTTGTACGACGGCGCCTGCCCCGGCCACCCCAGATAGCGCTTCCACTCGAACCGGAGGACCTCCTCCGGCATCCGGGTGTGCGCCCGCAGGAACTCCCAGCCGAGTTCCGGCGTCCACCGGTCACCCGGGTGGAAGCCGAACGGGTTGTCCCGGGGGATCGGAAGCTCCAGGTGCATGCCGATGTCGACGATCACCCGGGCGGCACGCAGCGCCTGCCCGTCGAGCATGCCGAGCCGGTCGCCCGGATCGGTGAGGTAGCCCAGCTCGTCCATCAGGCGCTCGGCGTACAGGGCCCAGCCCTCGCCGTGGCCGGAACACCAGCAGAGCAGCCGCTGGTACCGGTTGAGCTGGTCGGCGCGCAGCAGCGTCTGGCTGACCTGGAGGTGATGGCCGGGCACACCCTCGTGGAAGACGGTGGTGACCTCGCGCCAGGTGGAGAAGACCTCCTGGCCCTCCGGCACCGCCCACCACATCCGGCCGGGCCGGGAGAAGTCCTCGCTCGGGCCGGTGTAGTAGATGCCGCCGTCGCTGGTCGGCGTGAGACAGCACTCCAGCTTCTGGGCGGGCCCCTCGATGTCGAAGTGCACACCGTTCAGCTCGGTGATCGCCCGGTCGGAGAGGGCCTGCATCCAGTCCCGGAAGGCCTCCTTGCCCCGGATGTTGCGGGCCGGGTCGGCGTCGAGCACGGCGACCGCCTCGTCCACCGTCGCCCCGGCGCCGGCGATCGCCGCCGACACGGCGCGCATCTCCCGCTCCAGCCGGTCCAGCTCGGCGAAACCCCAGTGGTACGTCTCCAGCTGGTCCACCTTGGCGCCGAGGAAGTACTGCGAGGCCAGCGCGTACCGCTCGGGGCCGGCCGCCTCCTTCTCCCGGCCGTGCGGGGCCAGCTCGTCGCGGAGGAAGTCACCGAAGGCGGCGGTCGCCGCGGTCGCCGTGGACGCGCCCCGCTCCAGCTCCTTGGCGAGCGCGCCGGACGCGCCCAGCCGCCGGGCCAGCCCGTGGAAGAAGTCGTCGCGGGCCGGATCGGTCCACGCCTCGCACTGCTCGGCCACCGCCAGCAGCTGCGCCCGGGCGCTGACCCGGCCGGCGTCGGCGCCCTCGAGCAGGGTCCGGCGGTACTGCTCCAGGGCGTGCGGGAAGGCGTTGAGCCGGGCCGTGATGGCGGCGACCGCCTGCTCGCCCTCGGTGGGCATCACGTCGAGGACCATCCGCAGCTCGTGCAGCGAGCTGGTGATGACACTGATGTCGGTGCTCACGTAGCCCGCGTCGTACTGCGCCAGCTGCAGGCCCAGCCGCTCCAGCATGGCGTCCTTGGCGACCTGCTCGGATTCGTGTTCCGGTTGGGTCACGTCGAGATCGTTGATGGTCCGGCGGAGCAGCTCGGCCTGGGCCTCGAAGCCCTCCGGGGAGAGGTCGTCGGTCTTGTCCTCGTAACCGGTTATGCCGGTGGCGGTGGCGCCGGTCGGGTTGAGCGCGGCCCATTCGTCGACGTATCGGTTCGCGAGTTCGTCAATTCGTCCCACGCGCCGACCCTACGGGATCTCAACCGTGTGATCCGGTCCACTCCAGCAGGCGTTCGGCCGTCCAGGTGTTCACCACCCGGTCGGCCGGCACCCCGCACAGCGCCGCCCGCTCGCAGCCGAAGTCCAGCCAGTCCAGCTGGCCGGGCGCGTGCGCGTCGGTGTCGATGCTGAACACGCAGCCCGCCTCCACCGCGACGGTGAGCATCCGCTTCGGCGGGTCGAGCCGGTCCGGCCGGGAGTTGATCTCGATGGCCTTGCCGTGGTCGAGGCAGGCGGCCAGCACCTTCTCCAGGTCGAAGTCGCTGGGCGGCCGGGTCCGGGCCCGGCGGTGCGCGGCGTCGCCCTCGCCGGCGGCCGACACCTTGCGCCCGGTCATGTGCCCGAGGACGTCGAGATGCGGGTTGCCGATCGCGGTCACCATCCGCCGTGTCATCCGGGACGCGTCGTCCCGCAGTTTGCTGTGCACCGAGCCGACCACCACGTCGAGCCGGGCCAGCAGCTCCTCCTCCTGGTCCAGGCCGCCGTCCTCGAGGATGTCCACCTCGATGCCGGTGAGGATGCGGAACCCCTCGGGCAGCGCCTCGTTCAGCATCGCCACGTGGTCGAGCTGACGCCGCAGCCGGTCCGCGGTCAGCCCCCGGGCCACGGTGAGCCGCGGCGAGTGGTCGGTCAGGACGAAGTACTCGTGGCCGAGGTCGGCGGCGGCCAGCGCCATCTCCTCGATCGGTGAGCCGCCGTCCGACCAGTCCGAGTGCACGTGACAGTCACCGCGCAGCGCGGCCCGCAGCGCGGCGGCCGCGGCCGGTGTCTCGACGCCCTCGGTGGCGGTCAGCCGGCGCAGGTAGACCGGCTCCTCCCCGGCCAGGGACTCGGCCACGCAGCGCGCGGTCACGTCGCCGATGCCGGGCAGCTTCGCCAGGGTGCCCGCCTCGACCCGGGCGGCCAGGTCGTCCGGCGGGGTCTTGGACACGGTCGCGGCCGCCGACCGGAAGGCGCGCACCCGGTACGTCGCCTCGTTCGCCCGCTCCAGCAGGAACGCGATGCGCCGCAGATCGGCGACCGGATCACGAGAAGCCATAACCGCAGCCTAGGACCTCTTGCGGATCTTGCCGGACGGATATCGAGGTCGGTATCTTCCGACGGCCGCCCGGACGGGCGCATCACGGGGAGGGAACCACCGTCATGTCCACTACGCTGCGCGCCGCCGTCTCGGTCGCGATGCTCGTCGGCTTCTACGTGCTGGGCCTGCTCCAGCTGGCCCTGGTCGGCTGGCTGCTCTACGAGATCTGGACCCACATGCACGGCGCCGGCGCCGCCAAGCTCAGCTGGCTGCTGCTCGCGGCGGTCGGCGCGGTGGTCGCCGGTCTGTGGCGGGCGATCCGGGCCAAGCCGGACGAGCCGACCGGCATGCTGATCACCCCGGAGCAGGCGCCCGAGCTGTGGGCGACGGTCCGCGAGCTGGCCGCCGCGGCCGGCACCCGCGCCCCCGACGAGATCCGCCTCGAGCCGATGGTCAACGCGGCGGTCAGCGAGGACGCCCGGCTGCTTGGCCTGATCGGCGGCACCCGGCGCCTCTACCTGGGCATGCCGCTGTTGCAGACCTTCACCGTCGACCAGCTGCGCGCGGTCCTCGGGCACGAGCTCGGCCACTACTCCGGCTCGCACACCCGGCTCGGCGAGATCGCGTACCGGGGCCGGCTCGCCATGTACGAGACGCTCAGCCGGGTCGGCCGGTACAACGTGTTCGGCTGGGTCTTCAAGGGCTACGGCCGGCTCTACCGCCTGGTCAGCAACGCGGTCGGCCGCCGGCAGGAGTTCGAGGCCGACGAGGTGGCGGTCCGGGTGGCCGGCGCCGACGCGGCCGTCGGCGTGATGCGCGAGCTGCCGGTGGCCACCTTCGCGTGGAACTTCTACTTCGGACAGTACGTCGCCCACGGTGTGGAGCTGGGCTACGCGCCGGACGACATCTTCGGCGGCTTCGGGCGGATGCACGCGGCCCGTACCGACGCCCTGGCCAACCTGCGTGACCTCGAGCCGGACGACGAGACCTCGGTGTGGGACACCCACCCGGCCCTCGGCGAGCGGATCACCGCGATCCGGGCCCTGCCCCCGGTCCAGCACGCCGCCGACCAGCGCCCGGCCACGATCCTGCTGCCCCACGTCGACCAGCTCGGCCGGGCCCTGCAGGCCGAGGCCTTCGACTTCGGCGACCGGCCGGTGCTGCCCTGGCCCGAGTTCACCGCCGCCTCGATCACCGCGGCCCGGCAGCGCGGCGCCGACCGGATCTTCCGGTCCACGGCCCGGCTGCTCGGCGTCCCGGAGGCCGGCCTGGCCGAGATCCTCGACCTGGCCGCCGACGGCAAGCTGGGCAAACTGGCCGCCGAGTTCTTCCCGGACGCCACCCGCAAGGAGGCCGCCCTCGCCTTCGCCGACCCGATGGACGACCTGATCACCCTCGCCGCGGTGCGCTCCGGCGTGGCCGGCTACCTGCACTCCTGGTCCGGCCCGGCGCAGCTGGTCGGCCGGGACGGGCAGCCCGTCGACTTCGCCGAGATCGCCAAGCTGGCGGTCGTGCCGGAGACCGTGGCGGAGGCCCGCTCCCGGCTCGGCGCGCTCGGCATCCGGATCGAGGCGGCCCGGGTCGTCGAGTCCCGCGCCACGGCCGGCGGCTCGGACGTGATCGGGGCGATGGCCAACGTCCGGGTCGACGACCAGGAGACCGACCTGATCATGCTGGACCGCGGCCTCGTCCTGGTGCCCGCGCCCAAGGGCACCGACGACGGCGAGAAGCGGCTCAAGGAGATGCTGTCCAACAACGACCCGGCGACGCTGGCCCAGATCTACCGCTACCTGCCGTACGAGGAGGTCACCGCCGCCCGGATCGTCAAGCCGGTGCCGATCAGCGCCGAGATGGACCTGCACGACGGCTCCACCGTCACCATCAAGGCCCGGTGGACCGGTGAGGAACTGGGCAAGAGCGCGGACACCCTGGAGAAGATCCTGAACCGGCTGAACGAGCGGGCCGAACGCTGATGCGGACCATCGACTGGGTCAACGGCGCCGTCGAGATCATCGACCAGACCGCGCTGCCGAACGAGGAGCGGGTGCTGCGGCTGCACACCGTGGGCGAGCTGATCGCGGCGATCCAGTCGCTGGCGGTCCGCGGCGCGCCGGCGCTCGGTGTCGCCGGGGCCTTCGGAGTGGCGCTGGCGGCCCGGGTCCACTCCGACGATCCGGCGGCGCTGTCGGTGGCCGTACGGAAGATCGAGAGTGCGCGCCCGACGGCGGTGAACCTGGCCCGTGGAGCCCGTCGTGCCGCCGCGCTGCTCCCGCACGGGCCGGAGGCCGTGCTGGCCGAGGCCTGCCGGGTCCGCGACGAGGAGATCGAGGCGTCGGCGGCGATGGCGCGGCTCGGCGCCGACCTGGTCGCCGAGCTGTGCGGGAACCGGCCCCGGCTGCTCACCCACTGCAACACCGGCGGGCTGGCCGCGGTGACCATCGGCACCGCCCTCGGCGTGGTCGGTGAGCTGCACCAGCGCGGCCTGCTCGCCGGCGTGATCGCCAGCGAGACGCGGCCGCTGTTGCAGGGCGCCCGGCTCACCTCCTGGGAGCTGACCCGGTGGGGCATCGAGCACCGGGTGGCGGTCGACTCGGCCGGGCCCTTCCTGATGGCCCGGGGCGAGGTGGACGCGGTGATCCTCGGCGCGGACCGGATCTGCGCCAACGGCGACGTGATCAACAAGATCGGGACGTACGCGCACGCGCTCGGCGCACGCCGGGCCGGCATCCCGTTCCTGGTGGTGGCGCCGGAGTCCACGGTCGACGTCGGCACGCCCTCCGGCGCGCAGGTGGAGATCGAGGACCGGGGTTCGGCCGAGGTCACCGCCTGGAGCGAGGCGGTGAACCCGGCCTTCGACATCACCCCGTACGACCTGGTGACGGCGATCGTCACGGACCGTCGCGTGATCCGGGTGGACCGGGGCGAGAGGCCCTAGTCCTTCTTCCAGGGCTTCATCCACGGCGACTCCGGCCAGCCCTCGGCGGCCGCCATCAGCGGGTACGCGGTGGCGCCGTCGACGGTCTGCCGGATCACGTCGGCGTGCCCGGTGTGCCGTGCCGTCTCCTGGATGAGGTGCAGCAGCACCCACCGCAGCGACCAGGCGTCGTACTCCTTGGGGTTCCACGGCACCGAGTGGTCGATCGGCACCGGGTGGTCGAGGTCGGCGATGTCCCGGACCGTCTTCTCGGTCGCCTCGGCCACCCGGTCGTAGTACGCGAACAGCTCCTCGACGCTCTCCCCGTCGGCCATCGTGAAGTTGCGCTCGTAGGCCTGGTAGTCGATCGGCTTCGTCTCACCCCGGACGGTGGACATCCAGCCCTCCTCGGTCGAGGCGCAGTGCTTGATCAGCCCGCCGACGCTGAGCTCGCTGGCACTCGGCGTGGCCCGCAACTGTTCCGGGGTGAGCCCGTAGGCGGTCAGCTTGATCACGTACCGCATCTGGGTGAGGTAGGCGAGCAGACCGTCCTGCTCATCGGTGACGGGGCGAACCTGACCGGGCATCGAAACTCCTCAGCGGTGGCTTTCTGGCGTCACCCACCACGCTAGGAGATGAAGAGGTCAGATCCTGGCCGCATGGCGACAACCTCGGCGCCGGTCACCGATGTCACCCATCCGCCGGCCCGGCCCAGCGCCAGAAGCGCCTGCACGTCGGCCGTCACCGTCCGGATCGAACCAGGCGCCGGCGGCCAGGCGCGCCGGGCCTGGGAGGCGTGCTCCAGATATCGCGCCAGCTCGGACACCGGATCCCGGAGCAGCAGGTCCTTCTCCAGCTGCTGGAGCTCGCCGATCAGCAGGTGCAGCTCCCGCTGCACGGCGCTCCAGTTGCCCCCGCACATCGCCGCGGTCAGTTCGGGACGGGTCGCGGCCACCCGGGTGCCGTCCCGGAACGATCCGGCCGCCAGCGTCCCGGCCAGCGGGTTCCCCAGCAGCTGCTGCGCCAGCACGGCCGCGAACAGATGCGGCACATGACTGATCTGGGCGACCGCGGTGTCGTGCTCGGTCGCGGTCACCGGCACCACGCGCGCGCCCATCGAGGTGAACAACGCCGCCAGCGACAGCCAGTCGGTCAGGTCGGTGTCGTGCGGCTCCAGGCAGAGCACCCAGGCACAGCCGTCGAACAGGCCCGCCTCCGACGCCGCGAACCCCGAGGTCTCCTTGCCGGCCATCGGATGCCCGCCGACGAACCGGAAACCCTTCATCAGGTCCCTCACGGGACCCTTCACCGAGGTCACGTCGGTCACCAGGCCGTCGTGACCGGCCATCTCGGCGATCACCTCGGGCAACACCGTCAGGGGTACGGCCAGAGCGGTCAGTTCCGTGCCCCGGACCGCCTCGCCGACCGTGCCGGCGACCCGGAACCCGGCAGCGCGAGCCGCCTCCCGGGTGGCCGGGTCGGCGTCGTAGCCCACCACGTCGTGCCCGGCCGCGGCGAGCGCCCGCAGCAGGGAGCCACCGATCAGCCCGAGTCCGATCACCGCTGTGCTCACGACGCAGAGCCTAGGCCTGGCAGTTGTTCTTGCGCTTCCAGGTGGCGACCGACGCGACCGGGCTCTTCTGGCCGTCCTTACGCCACGACGCCAGGTAGGTGTAGGGCCAGACCACGCCGCGCCGCACCTTCCAGTCGCCGGTCTTCGCGCACGGCGGCGAGATGCCGTAGTGCAGGTGGCAGACGTCGTTGGCGTTGCCGGTCTTGCCGGTCAGGCCGAGCAGCTGCCCCGCCTTCACCCGCACACCGGCCCGGATGCCGGACTGCACCTTGCTGAGATGCGAGCCGTAGTAGCGCACCCCGTCGTCGCCCAGGATCGACACCGACAGCCCACCGTTGGCCGGGCCGTCCGGCTTCCCCTCGACGTAGGTGTCGGTGAGGCTCACCTCCAGCACCCGTCCGCTCGTGGTGGCGACGAACGGGGAGCCGCAGTTCACGAAGATGTCGGTCGCCGGGTACTTCGAGTGGGTGTCGTGCCAGTCGACGTTCGACGCGTCGACCGGGAAGACGTACTCGACGTCGGCCGCGGCCGTCGCGCTCGCCGACGGCTTCACCGGCGACGCGGGCGCGCTGGGGGAGGCGCTCGGGGCGGGAGCGGCGCCGGCCGGGGCCGAGGGGGCCGCCGCCGGATCGGCCGAGGACGCCTGTGCCGCCGGGTCGACGAACTGCGGGGTCGAGGCCGGCGTGGCCGACCCGTTGGTGGACCCGCAGCCGGCCAGGCAGACCGCCGCGATCGTCAAACCAGTGAGGGTACGGAGTGAACGCACCGCGACATCCTGGCAGATGACCGGAAATCGTGCAGACCGCGTACCGGTGGAGGGGTTGGCTAGGCTTCATCGGGAGCGTGGCGTGATCGGGAGGAGGCGGGCGACAGATGGCGGACCGGCAAGGTTCCTGGCCCGCGGCCCTGCCGCCACCACCGGGCTACCTTCCGCCGCGCAACGTTCCACCACCGTCCCCGCCGTTCACCGCGATGCCGCAGCGGCCCACCTACCGCGAGCCCCACCCGGTCACCGCGGGCCCGGTCCTCATCGGGCTGTCCGCCACCACGGCCTGGTTCGTGCTGTTCGGCAGTCTCGGGAGCAGCCTGACGTCGTACGCGTGGTGGACCATCGGCGCGGCGCTCGCCGCCTGGGCGGTCGCCGTGTTGCTGGCCCTGTTCGGCGACCGTGGCGTGGCCGTCGGCGTGGCCGTCGCGAGCGGTCTGGCCCTGTCGATCGCGCTGCTGTTCGTCACGTTGCGATGGGTGGCCACCTACGACTTCCCGCTCTGGTGAGACGACCACCACACGTGCCCTCTCGGTAGCCCTGAGCAGTGGTTCTGCCGATGTGGCCATCGACCCTTGACGAACGTCGTACGGCTCGGCACTCTCGGCTTCATGGCCCCCTCGCCAGAACGGCTCGACCCCGATCGCTGCCGTCGACGTCTCGAACTTCTGGCGGCTCTCGCCCAGGCGAAGTCGTCCCGTGAGTCGATGCCCTCGCAACGTCTCCGTGGCATACGGCTCCGCGAGCTGATCGCCACGAGACGTCGCCTGGTGAGCTGACTTCGAGTCCGTCAAGGCGTGGCGCGATGCGCCCGCCGTCGTACCCGCTACCGTCAGGCGCTGAGAGATTAGAGTCGCGTTGGGGGAATCGTGTCGATTTTCGCTGCCGCTGTCGCCCGTGCCAAGAGCGGATGGACGGCGTCGGAGCTGGACCTTTCTGGCCTGGCCGACATCGACGAGGTGGTGGACGCGCTCCGGGATGCCGAGCCGGACGCCGACCTCGCGGTGTTGTTCGTCGAGAGCGACGACGAGTACCTCGCCATCCTGCGCCTGGACGAGGGCGAGGACCTGCGGGTCTTCGGGTCCGACTCGGCCTTCGCCGAGGAGTCGCGGATCGGATCGGTGCTGCTCGGTGAGGTGGAGACACCGGCCCTCGGGCTGGACGACCTGGGGTCGGGTGACGAGGACGACAAGCCGGCCGAACCGGACGCCGACCCGGTCGGTGACGCCGAACTGCTCGGCGATCTCGGGTTGAGCGCGCAGCGCCTGCTCGCCCTGTGCGGCATGGAGGGGATGCTGCCCTCCGACGTCACCGCCGAGATCTGCCAGCGGATCGGCTGCGGGGACGAGATGGAGGAGCTGCGCGAGGCGTGATACGCCGCAGACAGCACGAGGAGTGGATGCGGCGCGCGCTGGCCGTCGCGTCCACCTCGCCCGACGACGTCCCGGTCGGGGCGGTCATCCTCGGCCCGGACGGCGCCGAGCTGGCGTCCGCCGGCAACGAGCGGGAACTCACCGGTGATCCCACCGGGCACGCCGAGATCCTCGCCATCCGCCGGGCCGCCGCGCGGCTGGGCGAGTGGCGGCTCGAGGGCTGCACCCTGGTGGTCACCCTGGAGCCGTGCACCATGTGCGCCGGCGCCCTGGTCCTGGCCCGGGTGTCGACGCTGGTCTTCGGCGCGTGGGAGCCCAAGACCGGGGCGGTCGGGTCGCTCTGGGACGTGGTCCGGGACCGCCGCCTCAACCACCGTCCGGAGGTCTACGGCGGCGTCCTGGAACCCGAGTGCGCGCGGCTGATGCGCGACTTCTTCCGCTGAGCGATCCAAGCTGCTGCCAGCGTTGTCCGAACGGAGTTCGAACAACGCTCACAGCCAGCCGGTCACGCGTCCGCGATCGCTGTCGCGAGACCGATCTTCACCATGTTGCTGAAGCCCTGCTCGCGCTGGGCCGACTCCATCGCCTCGCCGCGCTTGATGTGGTCGCTGACGGTGAGGATCGTCAGCGCCTTGGCGCCGTAGCGGGCGGCGATCGTGTAGATCGCGGCGGACTCCATCTCGACCGCGAGCACCCCGTAGTCGGCGAGGGCGTCGTACAGGTCGGGGCGGTCGGTGTAGAAGGCGTCGGCGGCCAGGATCGGGCCCACCCGGATCGGGACGCCCTGCGCCTCGGCCACGTCCACCGCGGTGCGCAGCAGACCGAAGTCGGCGACCGGCGCGTAGTCGATCAGACCGTCGAACCGGGCCCGGTTCATGTTGGAGTCGGTGGCCGAGCCGATCGCCGCGACCACGTCACCCAGGTTGAGGTCCATGGCGAGGGCGCCGCAGGAGCCGATCCGGATGACCGACTGCACGCCGTACTCGTTGATCAGTTCGTGGGTGTAGATGGAGGCCGACGGCATGCCCATGCCGGAACCCTGCACCGAGACCCGGACACCCTGCCAGGTGCCGGTGAAGCCGAGCATCCCCCGGACCTGGGTGTAGCAGACCGGGTCCTCCAGGAAGGTCTCGGCGATCCACTTCGCCCGCATCGGGTCGCCGGGCAGCAGCACCCGTTCGGCGATGTCCCCGGGCTTGCCACCGATGTGCACGCTCATGCGATTTCTCCGTCTTCCGTGTCGATAAGGACGATCTTGCCAGGTCAGCCGGGTCGCGGCGGGTTATGGGTGACCCGGCGGCAAGCACGCTTGGGCGTCGGGTAACGTACTTCCCGGTGGTGTGTCCGAGTGGCCTAAGGAGCACGCCTCGAAAGCGTGTGAGGGTTTACGCCCTCCGCGGGTTCAAATCCCGCCGCCACCGCCACGAGAGAGCCCGGTCCGATGGACCGGGCTCTCTGTCTTTAAGACCGCGATCCTGTTACGCTCCGTCGCCGGTTGGCGGGTCGGCCGAGCGCCGGAGGCGCGGCTCATCCGTTCGGACGTTCTCCATGATCAGCCCGCATGTTGTAACGGCTGTGTTACGTCGCAGTTCAGAGCATGGAGTCACGGTGCGTAGCCGGACATGCGCGGCCCTAATGCATAGGGTGTCGCGCAAGTCACGCTGGCAAAATATACCGGATCAGACAATGTGGTTCCGACCTGGCGGCGAGAAGAATTCACAGAATCACTCGACCCAGGTTCGTCGATGTCTGTCCTAGATTTGACACGTGAGAGTTGAGCATCACTGGTGGAATGGCGACGTCCGGCTCGCGCGCCGGGACGTCTACGTCCGCACGGACGGCGCGCTCTGGGAGGTCGAGGCCCAGATGGGCGGCCCCGAGGGCAAGTCGAAGGTGCAGCAGTGTCCCGGCAAGGCGTCAGCGATGATCCTGGCCGACGCGTGGCGTGGTCCACGCTGGCGGTGGCGCGAGCTCTAGGAGCCGCGCCAGGAGCCCCCCAAAGGCTGCGCCGCAAATGCTTGACTTTGAACCGGCCAGCCTCGAAACGGGCCGGATCCCACATGGGGTCCGGCCCGTTCGTGTTTGTCTGACGCACGCTCTGTCCGGTGTGTGGCGAAGTTCTGGATCTAGCCTGAAATTCCCATCACACGGGTAGGAAGCCGATCATCATGCACGCCACTGTCACCGATCACCGCTCCGATGTCGCCGTGCTGCACCTGCGCGGCGAACTGGACGCCGACACCGCCGGTCAGTTGTCCGCGGCCCTGGCCGGCCTGCTGGAGCGCCCGGTGCCGCGGATCGTGGTCGACCTGACCGGGCTGAAGTTCTGCGACTCGGTGGGATTGAGCGCGTTCATCACGAGTAAACAGGTGATCTCCGCGCGCGGCGGGTGGCTGAGTTTCGCCGGCGCCAATCCGTTCCTCGCGCAGCTCATGGAAACGGTCGGTCTGAGCCGATATTTTGCGATCTTTCCCGAAGTCGACGACGCGATTGCGGCCGCTCAGATCTAGGCCGGGACGGTTTCGTCGCCACGAATGACCTGGCGTTTCCCGAATGGTGGGAGCTAGGCATCGGGCAATGTGCGCGGCTGCCAAGATCCGCACATGCGCATGAGGCGTTGGAGCGCCGCCCTGCTGGGCAGCTTGTTGATCGCGACCGGACTGCCGGGAGCCGCCCATGCGGCCACCCCGGCGCCGTCGGCATCCCCGTCCCCCTCGATCTCTCCCACGCCGTCGGAGCCGGCGCCCACACCCACACCCACGCTCTCGCCCGAATCCGGCTCGACGAGCTCGACGGGCTCGACGGCCACTCCGGAACCGACGCGGACGGTCTCCTGCGGTGGGGAGATCGCCCTCGGCACGCCGGTCACCTGCGACGCGATCGCCGGCACCGAGCACCACACCTGGACCTTCCGGACCACGGTGGCGAACGAGCGGATCCACACCCAGTTCCACGTCGAAGGTGACACGGCACAGGCCCGGGTGACGGGTGACTCCTGCTTCCCCGGCCCCTACTTCGGGGAATGCGTGATCGCCACCCCCGGCGTGCACACCATCGACGTCTACCTCTACCACGGGCGGGGCACGGCGTCGTACGCCCTGGGCCTGGACTCCCACGACCGGCCGTCCCGCTGCACCACGCTGGACGCCGCCGACTTCACCGTCGACGGCCCGGCACGGACCGGCACACTGCCGCGCGGCTCGGCCGGCGACTGCTACCGGTTCACCGGCACGGCCGGCATGCGCCTGGAGGCCCAGCTCACCGGAACGGCCGCGACCGAGGGCGGGACCGTCGACGTCCGCGGCCGGATCGAGAACCCGGACGGCGAGCCGATCTGCCCGATCCAGTTCGGCGACGGCACCTGCACGGTGGCCGTCGACGGCGTGCACACCGTCTTCGTGGCCGACGAGTACGGCGGCGCGGTCGGCTACCGGTTCCGGCTGGTCCGCACGGACACCCCGGTCGGCTGCGGCACCCTGCGTGAAGCCGGCTTCGGGGACCTCGCCGACGACCAGGTGGCCACCGGCGAGGTCGAGCCGGACATGTTCGACTGCCTCGTGGTACGCGCGTCGGCCGGCCTCAAACGGATCCGCACCGAGGGCCAGCTCGACTGGCAGCTCAGCAACGCCGGCGGGGTGGTGTGCTCCGAATGGGGCGGCGCCTGCGACCTGGCCGAGGCCGGGACGTACACGCTGTGGCTGCGCAACGACGAGTGGGAGACCCACGCGTACCGGGTGGCGTTCCTGAACCTGAACACCGACCAGGGCTGTGCGGCCGCGACCGGCACCGCCTGGGACCAACCGGCCGTCCGGATCACCCCCACGTCACCGTTGCAGGCGTTCTGCCTCCCGTTCACCGCGACGCCCGGCGAGCGGATCCTCTCGTACGTGTCCGGCTCCGGCCAGGCCTGGATCTCCGACCGGACCGGCGCGAGGATCTGCGCCGACCAGGAGTACGACGAGGTGGACGGCTGTGCGCTGCCCGGCTCCGGCCCGTACCGTCTGGTGGTCCTGAACGACGGCGACCGCGAGCTGAGTCACCAGATCCGGCGCCTCTCCGCGCCCACCGGATGCGTGGTCGTGACGCCCGGCTCGTTCGGGACCGGCCCGGCCGGTGCGCCGGACACCAACCGCTGCCGCCTGCTGGACGTCCCGGCCGCCGGCCGCCACCTGGTGCGGGTCGTCGACGCCCGCGGCTACGAGACGTCGGCGCAGGTGTACGACGCCCAGGGACGGGACGTGTGTACCGCCGGGGGCCTCTGCAACTTCCCGGCCGCCGGGCGCTACACGCTGATCGCCGGTTCCGGTGTGACCGAGACCGCGTACGCCACGGTGTTCGCCCGGCCCACCGCCACCGGCTGTGTCCAGGTCTCCGACCAGGGCATCTCCGGCGGCGCGGTGCGGGGCTCGGGCACCGTCGCGGGCGAGACCGACTGCCTGGAGCTGACCGCTTCGGCCGGCGCCTCGATCGGGCTGCTGTACCCGGCGAAGGTGACCGGCGCCGCCCGTCCGGACTGGACGCTGATCAACGCCGACGGCGTCGACCTGTGCGCCACCAACGATTGCGTGCTGACCGGCCGGGCCCCGTACCGGATCCTGCTGAACGCTCCGGACGGCGCGGCCACCGGCGACTACGCCGTGGTCGTGCAGCGGACCGACCGGGTGAGCGGGTGCGCCGTCCTGCCGCAGGGCGCGATCGGCGCCACCGTCGGCGTGGACACCGCCTTCTCGGCGACCCGGTTCGCCACCTGCTGGACCATCCCGGCGGACCGGCACTCGACCGCCGAGATCATCGGGTACGCCCCGGTCACCGGCCACGACGGCTGGGCCTCGATCTCGGTCCGGGACGACACCGGCAAGCAGGTCTGCGGCAGCGCCCGGTACGCCTCCGCCCAGCTCCTGCGCTGCAAGTTCGCGACCGGTAAGGCGTACAGCGTGGTGCTGACCGCCGCGGCCACCGGCTTCCAGTACCGGATCCACCGGGAGGACTACAGCCCGGCCGGAGCGCGGTGCGAGAAGGCGTCGAACACGGTGCTCGGCGGTCCGGCGCTGGCCGGCACCCTGCGGACCGACGACGAGGTGCGCTGCTACCGGGTCACCGCGTCGGCGGCCGACAAATACTGGCTCGGCGTGCGCAGCACCGGGTACGCCGCCCGCTACTGGATCACCGACGCGTCCGGCGCCGACCGCTGCGCGGGGTACGTCGTGCCGTGCCGGGCCGGCGGCTCGACCGCCTACCAGATCTTCGTCTGGCCGGCGGTGGACGGGCAGCAGGTGCCGTACCGGGTGGACACCTGGCGGCTGACCAGCGCTGGGCAGCCGGTCGCCCAGTGCCCGGTGACGGGTGTCGGCCCGCTCGCCGCAACCCTCTCCGACCAGCGGACCGCCGTCTGCGTGTCGGTGCCGGTGAAGAACCGGAGCAGCTTCACGGTGGCGCTGAGCAACACCGGTGGCGGAACCGAGACGCCGGAGCCGTACTACTTCACCACCCTGACCGACGACGGGATCACCTCCTGCTCGATCGCCGAGGGCGGCCGCGGCTGCCAGGTGAACCTGCCGTACGAGCAGCCGTCCGCGATCGCGCTGTTCGTGCTGGCGCCGAAGACCCCGAACGCGAACCTGCCGTTCCGGGCCGAGACCACCTGCGACGACGGGCCCTGCGTCCCCGTCACGCTCGAGCCGTTCCGGAGCCTGCGGGCGCCCGCGGTCACCGGGTCGGTGCGGGTGGGCTCGACGGTGCGGGCCGCGGTGGGTTCCTGGGATCCGGCGCCGGCGTCGTACTCGTACCAGTGGACGGCGAACGGGGTGGTGATCGCGGGGGCGACCGCTTCGTCGTACCAGATCCCGGCCTCTCTGCGCGGGAAACGCCTCGGGGTGACCGTGACCGCGAAGCGTGCCGACCGGATCTCCACCCGGGCGTCCTCGAGCGCGGCGGTGGTGGGTTACGGCGCCGCGCCGAAGGCGTCGGCCAAGCCGAAGATCAACGGCACGGTGAAGGCGGGCCGGACGGTCAAGGCCACGGTGGGCGCCTGGTCACCCAAGCCGACCTCATACCGGTACGAGTGGCGCGTGAACGGCAAGCTGGTCGCGGTGACGTCGTCCTTGAAGATCAAGAAGTCGTGGGCCGGGAAGAGGCTGACCCTGACCGTGATCGCCAAGCGGACCGGTCACTACGACGGTCGCGCCGTCTCCGCCACCTACAAGATCAAGAAGTGAAGGAGGCGAGGGCCGGCGCCGATCGGGAGCCGGCCCACGCCCGCACTGTTTTCGTCACCGACAATAGACCCGCTCCACCGGCCGGCCGACGCCGGGTCCGCAACGACCGAAGGCCGGGCCGGCCGGCCCGGCCTTCAACGTCTGCCCTGGTGAGGCCTGGCTGGATTCGAACTCCGTTCCGAGTCCGCGGCATCCACCGCGTCGAGTGGACGCCACCTTCGATCATCAAGGGATGTCGATGAAACCCCGCGTTCGCGCAGTAGGCGCCGTGCTGGCATGGAGCATGCTCGCGTCCTGTGACGCCGGCGATGCCCAGCCTCCGTCCAGTCTTCCCTCGGCGGCGCCGCCCGCGTCGTCGAGTGCCGTCGCATCCGGGCAGCCATCGCCGGCGCCGTGTGCTGTCGAGACTCGGCCGCGCTGGTTGCTCACCGTCGGCGACACGTGGTCGACGGCCGAGCTCGACGGGACGTACAAGAAGGCGTTCCAGCTCGGCGAAGCATGCGACGGCGGGCCGGCATGGCCGGAGAGCTGCGAGCTGCTCGATGACTTCCTGCTGGACGAGGCGTGGCCCGGCTACCGCACCGAGGGCGCCTACTACATCGCCGGCATCACTCTCCTCAACCAGTCCGGCAAGAGCATCGAGGAGCACATGCTGCTCTTCACCTCACCCGCCAGCGGAGGTCTTCGCATCCTCGCCGATCAGGCGGAGAAGTGCGGAGCGACGCGGAAGAGTTCGGCGGGGGAGACGGTGATCTATCGGTTCCCGGCGGAGAAGGCCTGGCAGAAATACCTGATCCTCCAGCGCACGGTCGCCATCCAACTCACCGTGCCGGACGACGCCATGGCACCCGAGATGATCAAGAAGGCGCTCCGCCGCGCGGCGGAGGCCGGATAGCGAGAAGGCCGGACCCGCTGGGTCCGGCCTTGCATGTTTCCGCTGGTGAAGCTGGCGGAGGATACGAGATTCGAACTCGTGAGGGTGTTAACCCAACACGCTTTCCAAGCGTGCGCCCTAGGCCTCTAGGCGAATCCTCCGTGCGCCAGAATACAGAGGCTCTCCGGTCCGGCACGCGCGGGGAGGGGGTCTGTGTGGCACGCGGCGTACCGGGTAGGCTTGTGATCAGCCCCTCGTGCGGCGTGTATCTCGTGAACCTCCCCAGGGCCGGAAGGCAGCAAGGATAAGCGGGCTCTGGCGGGTGCACGGGGGGTCCTTTCGTTTCCGGTCCTCTTCCGGGGCGCGCCGTTTGTTCTTGTCAGACCCTCGACGGAGAATGACGCGGTCTTCAGGAGGTGGCAGGAGTGGCTCTCGCCCTCTATCGCAAGTACCGTCCGCGCACCTTCGCCGAGGTCATCGGCCAGGAGCACGTCACGGAGCCGCTGTCGCAGGCGTTGCGCAGCGGGCGGCTCAACCACGCCTATCTCTTCTCCGGCCCACGGGGCTGCGGCAAGACCTCCAGCGCCCGCATCCTGGCCCGCTCGCTCAACTGTGAGCAGGGTCCCACCCCCGAGCCGTGCGGAGTCTGCACCTCCTGCCGGTCGCTGGCCAACGACGGCACCGGCTCGATCGACGTCATCGAGATCGACGCGGCCAGCCACGGTGGTGTCGACGACGCCCGTGAGCTGCGGGAGAAGGCGTTCTTCGCGCCCGCCAACAGCCGCTACAAGATCTACGTGATCGACGAGGCGCACATGGTCTCGTCGGCCGGATTCAACGCGCTGCTCAAGCTCGTCGAGGAGCCCCCGGAGTATGTGAAGTTCATCTTCGCCACCACCGAGCCGGACAAGGTCCTCGGCACCATCCGCTCACGGACCCACCACTACCCGTTCCGGCTCATCCCGCCGCCGGTGCTCCGGCCGTACCTGCAACAGCTCACCGACGCCGAGGGCGTCACCGTCGAGCCGTCGGTGTTCCCGCTGGTCGTGCGGGCCGGCGGCGGCAGCGCCCGGGACAGCCTGTCGATCCTCGACCAGCTGATCGCCGGCTCCGGCCCGGAGGGCGTCACCTATCACCGGGCCGTCGCGCTCCTCGGCGTCACCGACGTCACCCTGATCGACGAGATGTGCGACGCGCTGGCCACCGGCGACGGCGCCGCCGCCTACGCCACCATCGACCGGGTCGCCGAGGCCGGCCACGAACCCCGGCGGTTCGCCTCCGACCTGCTCGAACGCCTCCGTGACCTGATCATCCTCCAGCAGGTTCCGGACGCGGTGGCCAAGGGCCTGATCGACGGCCCGGCCGACCAGCTGGAGGCGATGGCCAGGCAGGCCGACCGGCTGGGCGCGGCCACGCTCTCCCGCTGCGCCGACATCCTGCACGACGGCCTGGTCGACATGCGCGGCACGACCGCGCCCCGGCTCCTGCTGGAGCTGCTCACGGCGCGCATGCTGCTGCCGGGGGCGGAGGCGTCGTCGGCGGCCCTGCTCCAGCGTCTGGAGCGCCTCGAGCGGGGCGTCACCCTCACGCCGTCCGCGCCCGTCGCGGCCTCGGGTCCGGCTTCCGCTCCGATCGGCGCCGCCGGGCCGTCCGCTTCCGATGAGGTACGCGGTGAGCACCCGCCCGCGAGCGACGCGTCCCGGGGCGCCGCGGCCGGTGGCGGTGCCGGTGGTGGCGCGAAGGCGGCCGCGATGGCCGCTGCCCGAGCCGCCTCGTCCCGGCCGGGCCCGGCTGTCGTCCGCCCGGTCTCCCCGGCGGCCCCCGCTTCGTCCGCAGCGGAGGCCGTTCCCGCTCCGTCCGCCGCGCAGGGCGTTCCAACTTCTCCCGCCGCGCAGGGCGTTCCCGCTTCTCCCGCCGCGCAAGCGGTACCCGCGCCAGCCGTTCCCGCTCCGGCCGCGCAAGCGGTTCCCGCTCAGGCGGCCGGCGGTCAGGCGGACTCTCCGGCGCCGTCCGGTGTCCAGCAGGCCGATGTGGCCGGTTCAGAGCCGGACTGGAACGGTGTCGCGGACGGGCGACCGCACCCCGGAGCCGCCGGTCCGGTGGAGGACGACTACGACGAAGAGCCCCCGTGGGAGGACGAGCCGCCCGCGCCCCAGGTCTCCGGCTTCGATCGCGTGCGGGCCGTCTGGGAGCGACTCGGGCAGAACAACCAGCGGGTCAGCGCCGCACAGTCGCACGGAGTGGCACTCGGCCGTGTCGACGGCCAGGATGTGATCATCACGGCGCCGACCGCGGGCCTGGTCGCCCGGATGCGGAACCTGAACGAGCTGCTCGCCGACGAGTTCGCCAGCGCACTCGGCGGTCGCTGGCAGGTCCGCTGCGAGGTCGGCGACCCGCCGGGTTCCGGTCCGGCGCGCGGCACGTCCGGCAACAACCGGTCCGGCGGCGCCAACCGCGCCCACACGGCGGCTCCGGAACGCAACGCGGGCCCGGAACGCAACACCGGCCGCTCCGAGCCCCGACCGTCCCGTCCGGCGCAGCGCGGCCCGTCCGCCGACGCCGACGACGACTGGCCGGCGGCCCGCCCACCTGCCCCGGGCGACCCGGCACGCGTCGCGGACGGTCAGGGCCCCGCAACCGCCGGCCGGCCCTCCACAGGCCCGTCCGGCGGCGACGACTGGCCGGCGGCCCGCCCGCCTGCCTCGGGTGACCCGGCACGCGTCGCGGACGGTCAGGGGCCCGCAACCGCCGGCCGGCCCTCCACGGGCCCGTCCGGCGGAGACGACGGTTGGCCGGATCCCGCCCGGCCTCCACAGGGCGGCGGCGAGGCCTGGCGAGCCCCGTCTCCGGATTCGGGCCGGCCCGAGCCCGCCCGCCCGAGCGCGACGGACCGTCCCGCGCAATCAGCTCATCAGCACCCGGACTCCTCGGCAGCGGGTGGCGACGGCTGGCCTGAGCCGGCTCGCCCGCCTGCCCCGGTTTCGGGCGGGGCGGGTGCCGGTGAGAGTGGATGGCCTGAGCCGGTCCGCCCGCCTGCCTCGGCTTTGGGCGCGTCAGGGGCCGGTGAGGGCGGCTGGCCGGAGACCGCGCGTCCGCCCGCCTCGGCGGACCGCTCCGGAGGGTCGCGTCCGGGTGATCCGGTGCGAGCCGGGTCCGCGGCGGGCGACGATTCCTGGCCCGAGCCGGTCAGGCCGGGTGGCGGACGATCCGGCTCGCCGGCCCCGGCGAGCGCGTCAAACGAATGGCCGGAACCCGCCCGGCCAGGGAATCCGGCGGCAAGTGCCGGGTCCGGGGCATCAGCGGGTGGTGTCACGACGGGGCCTTTCGTGGGGTCGGTAGGACCTTCCGTCGTGCCGGGGGCTTCCCCGGCGTCTACCGGGCATCCTTCGGCATCTGCGGGGGACCCGGGAGTCTCCGGTGGGCATCCTGCGGCGACTGCGGGATCTCCCGGGACCTCCGGCGGGCACGCCGCGGCGGCTGCCGGGGCCGCCGGGGCGCCGGCCGGGATCGCCGGGGCGCGGGCGGCGGTGGGAGCAGGGCCTTCCACGACGGGGGCGACGGCGCGACCGGTGGGAGGTGCGGTCGGGGGCGGCTCGGCGTTCGGCGGGGCGGCGGTCCCGGCGACCCCCGCGTCGGCACGTTCGGTGGCTCCGGCGGTGCCCGCACGTCCGGCGGCTCCTGGGGCGCCTGCCCGGTCGGCTGCCATGGAGGCGGCGCGCGCGGCCGCGCGTACCGGAAAGGATGCCTCTGGGGGTGGCGCCGCGGCTGCGCGTGCGGTTCTGGCCGGGGCGCGTGGCGCGGGGCCGGCGCGGCCCGCGGCCGGTGGATCGTCCTGGTCCGACGGGTCGCCGACGGAGGAGGCGCCCTACGACCCGGAGTACGACGGCCCGCCACCGTCGGGCGCGGGCTTCGACGGGTTCGATCCCGGCGATGAGCCGCTCGACGACGTGATCGACGAGAAGACGGCCCGGCAGAGCAGCGAGGAACAGGCGATGCAGCTGCTCCGCGCGGCCTTCGGCGCGGAGAAGATCGGCGAGCTCTGAGGCGGCCAGCCCACGACGAGAAGGGCCTCTGCGCGGCGGCTGGTCGCGGGGCCGGTCTGGTCACGGTGTGGCGGGCGACCGCTGTCCTGTCCGGTCCGGGCGGTGGCACGGGGTGTCCGGCGGCATCGTCCCGGGCATGGAGAGGGTGGCGGTTACGCTGACGGCGGTAACGTCGACCGCCGTGCGGTATTGACGGTTGACTACGGAATCACTAGTTGAGGAGCGGTGCCATGCGCCCCGGTGCACAGCCGAACATGCAGCAGATCATGAAGCAGGCGCAGAAGATGCAGCAGCAGGTCGCGCAGGCGCAGGCCGAGCTGGCGGCGGCGGAGCTGACCGGCACCGCGGGCGGCGGCCTGGTCACCGTGGTGGTCACCGGTCTCGGTGAGTTCAAGTCGGTGAAGATCGATGCGAAGGCCGTGGACCCGGAGGACGTGGAGACGCTGGAGGATCTGGTGCTCGCGGCGATCCACAACGCGGCCGAGGCGCAGCGCGAGCTGGCCGAGTCGAAGATGGGCCCGGCCACCGGCGGCTTCTCCCTGCCGGGGTTCTGATCCGTGTACGAAGGCGCCATCCAGGACCTGATCGATGAGCTGGGCCGGCTGCCGGGCGTGGGCCCGAAGTCGGCGCAGCGCATCGCGTTCCATGTCCTCTCCGCGGATCCGGCCGATGTGAACCGGCTGGCCACCGCGCTGCGCAAGGTGAAGGAGCTGGTCCGCTTCTGCACCACCTGCTTCAACGTGGCCGAGTCGGAGCAGTGCCGGGTCTGCCGGGACACCCGCCGTACCAATGAGGTGCTGTGTGTGGTGGAGGAGCCGAAGGACGTCGTGGCGATCGAGCGGACCGGGGAGTTCCGGGGCCGCTATCACGTGCTCGGTGGGGCGATCAATCCGCTCGAGGGCATCGGGCCGGACAATCTGCGCATCCGCGAGCTGCTTCTCCGTCTCGGGACGGGGGAGGTGCGGGAGCTGATCCTGGCCACTGATCCGAATACGGAGGGTGAAGCGACTGCGACCTATCTGGCTCTGTTGGTGAAGCCGATGGGGATCGCCGTGACCCGCCTGGCGAGTGGGCTGCCGGTCGGCGGCGATCTGGAGTACGCCGATGAGATCACTCTCGGTCGCGCATTTGAAGGGCGACGCGCGGTCTGAATTAACCTCTTGTAACGGTGCAGTAACGCAATGCCCCGGTATGGCCGGTATCGACGCCTTATAGGAATACTTTCCGTTTGTTCGGAATCTAGGTCACAGCAATATCACGGAGGAGACACGGAACCGTCCGTGTGCGGTCCGTGAGCTTGACCCGAGGTACCGCGCTAGGTGAATGTTCCTCTCGATGGCGGCCACACCCGCCGTCGAGTGCCTTCGTGGCGTCGGTCTGATCTGGGCCGGTGCGACGGGGGTCGGCACTCGAGGCATGCGTTAACCGATCGGTTGCCGTTCGCTGCGTGGGCCATCGTCATCGGTCAGGGCCCCGTGTGCCCGTGCCCGGTGGCCGTGGACTCCTGCCGTTCGGTCGGCCGGGAGAGGACCGGACACTTCACATGGTCGTTGGACCCGGCACGGTCTCGGACCAGCTTCCGGTGGTCCCGGACCCCGCTGAGGGGACGGCTTCCGGCAAGGCCATCGAAGGCCGCTCTCTCGGGCGCATCGCGTGGACCCGCCTCAAGCGGGACCGCGTCGCGATGGCCGGCGGATCGGTCGTCGTCTTCCTGATCCTGGTGGCCGTCTTCGCGCCGTGGATCGTGGACGCCTTCGGCCACCCGCCGAACGAATTCCACCAGAACCTGATCGACACCAGCACCCTCGTCCCGAAGGGTGGCACCGGCATCAGCGGTGAGCACCTCTTCGGCGTGGAGCCGCAGAACGGCCGGGACATTTTCAGCCGGGTCGTCTACGGTGCACGGATCTCGCTGCTGATCGCCTTCCTGGCGACGCTGCTGTCGGTGGTCATCGGTGCCACCCTGGGTGTGGTGGCCGGCTACTTCGGTGGCTGGGTGGACTCGCTGATCAGCCGTGCGATGGACGTGTTCCTGGCGTTCCCGCTGCTGGTCTTCTCGATCGCGCTGGCCGGTGTCATCCCGGACGAGGCGTTCGGGCTCTCCGGCGACGCGCTGCGGATCTCCCTGCTGATCTTCATCATCGGGTTCTTCAGCTGGCCGTACATCGGCCGGATCGTTCGCGGTCAGACGCTGTCGCTGCGGGAGCGGGAGTTCATCGACGCGGCCCGGAGCCTCGGCGCCCGTGGCCCGTACGTGATCTTCAAGGAGATGCTGCCGAACCTGGTGGCGCCCATCCTGATCTACGCGACGCTGCTGATCCCGACGAACATCCTGTTCGAGGCGGCGCTCTCGTTCCTCGGTGTCGGTATCCGGCCGCCCACGGCGAGCTGGGGCGGGATGCTCTCGGAGGCCGCCCGGTTCTACACGGTCTGGCACTTCATGTTCTTCCCGGGTATGGCGATCTTCATCACCGTGCTCGCGTTCAACCTCTTCGGCGACGGCCTGCGTGACGCGCTCGATCCCAAGGGGCGGCGCTGACATGGCGCCGATCGCATTCCCACCAGCCGTGCGGTTCGGACCCGAACCGTTCCACCAGGGAGGTTGCTGAAAAGTGATGCGCAAATCGAGAGCGCTGGTGGCCGGTACGGCCGCGCTGGCGCTTACTCTCTCCGCCGCCGCGTGCGGCGGGAGTGATGACAAGGGGTCGGACAGCTCCGGGGGCGCCAAGCCGGAGTTCAACGCGGCTCTGACCCAGGTCTACAACCCGTCGGACAAGAAGGGCGGCACCATCCGCCTGGCGAACTCCGGCGACTGGGACACCCTCGACCCGGGTGAGACCTACTACGGCTACTCGTGGAACTTCCTCCGCCTGTACGGCCGTGGCCTGCTCATGTTCAAGCCGGTTCCGGGCGCCGAGGGCAACACGGTCACCCCCGACCTGGCCGAGGGCCTGGGCACGCCGAGCGACGGCGGCAAGACCTGGACGTACAAGATCCGTAAGGGCGTCAAGTTCGAGGACGGCACCGAGGTCACGTCGAAGGACGTGAAGTACGCGGTGCTGCGCTCCATCGACAAGGAGACGTTCCCGAACGGTCCGGCGTACTTCGAGGGCTTCCTCAACCTGCCGGCGGGCTACAAGGGCCCGTACAAGTCCAAGGGCGTCAACACCGACTCGGCGATCACCACGCCGGACGACCAGACGATCGTCTTCCACCTGAAGCAGGCCTTCGGTGGTTTCGACTACTTCGCCGCGCTGCCGCAGACGGTTCCGGTTCCGGAGGCCAAGGACACCGGCGCCAAGTACAAGGAGCACGTGGTCTCCACGGGCCCGTACAAGTTCGAGACCAACGAGCTCGGCAAGAGCTTCAAGCTGGTCCGTAACGACAAGTGGGACGCGGCGACCGACCCGAACCGCAAGGCGCTTCCGGACGCGTACGAGGTTCAGCTGAACGTCAACGCGGACGACATCGACAACCGGCTGCTCTCGGGCGACCTGGACGTCGACGTGGTGGGCACCGGCGTGCAGCCGGCGACCCTCGGCCGCGTGGTCGGCGACCCGACCCTGAAGGCCAGCACCGACAACCCCACCCTGGCCCGGCTCTGGTACACCTCGATCAACCCGACGGTGGCCCCGCTGGACAACATCGACTGCCGTAAGGCCATCGAGTACGCCGCGGACAAGGTCGGCTACCAGACCGCGTACGGCGGCCCGCTCGCCGGCGGCGAGATCACCGGGACGATCCTGCCCCCGATGATCCCGGGTTACGAGAAGTTCGACCTGTACCCCTCGGCCGACGGCACCGGTGACGTGGCCAAGGCCAAGGAGCACCTGGCCGCCTGTGGCCAGCCGAACGGCTTCGAGACCAACATCGCGTACCGGGCCGAGCGCCCGAAGGAGAAGGCGACCGCCGAGGCGCTGCAGCAGTCGCTCGCCCGGGTCGGCATCAAGCTCACGCTGAAGCCGTTCCCGCAGGGTGACTACTTCTCCCAGTACGCCGGCAACCCGCCGTACGTGAAGAACAACAAGCTGGGCATGAACCTGAACGGCTGGGGCGCGGACTGGAACGACGGCTTCGGCTTCCTGTCGCAGATCGTGGACAGCCGGGTCATCCGGGAGACCGGTGGCTCGTCCAACACCAGCGTCCGGATCCCCGAGGTCGACCAGCTTCTCGACAAGGCCTCCGCGGAGACCGACGCCGCGAAGCGTGACGCCTACTGGGCCCAGATCGACAAGCGCGTCATGGAAGAGGCTGTCATTCTTCCCGGCGTCACCGCGAAGAGCCTGCTCATCCGCCCGAAGACGCTGACCAACGTCTTCGTCAGCGACGCGTACAACATGTACGACTACCTGTCGCTGGGTGTCGCGTAACCCGTTCCCGACTCGCACTACACCTCGATAGGTAGGTGAAGGCAGCAGGCGGCCGGCCCGGAGACCCCGGGCCGGCCGTCCTCAGCCGGACTCTGTGATCACATACATCATCAGGCGTCTCTTCGCGGCAGTCGTGCTGCTCTTCATCATCAGCGCCGCCACTTTCGGGATCTTCTATCTGATCCCGCGCCTCGTCGGGGCGACTCCGGAAACGCTCGCGACCCGCTACGTGGGCCGTGCCGCGACACCGGAGACGGTTCATCTGATCGCCGAGAAGCTGGGCTTCTACGACCCGCTCTGGCTGCAGTACGGACGCTGGGTGAAGGCCATCTTCGTCGGCGCCGACTACAACCTGGGCGCGACGGTCGAGCACTGCCCGGCCCCGTGTTTCGGCTACTCGTTCATCACCAAGCAGCCGGTCTGGCCCGAGCTGGTCGACCGCCTCCCGGTGACCCTGTCGCTGGCCATCGGCGCCGCGATCCTCTGGCTGCTCCTCGGACTCTCCATCGGCACGCTGTCGGCGCTGCGCCGGGGCTCCTTCCTGGACCGGTCCGCGATGACCTTCTCGCTGGCCGGCGTCTCGATGCCGATCTTCTTCACCGGCATGGTGTCGCTGCTGGTGTTCAGCTACACGCTGGACTGGACGGCGCCCGGCGGTAGCTACACGCCGTTCACCGAGAGCCCCAGCGAATGGGCGTACGCCCTGCTGTTGCCGTGGCTGGTGCTCGCGTTGCAGTTCTCCGCCCAGTACGCCCGGCTCACCCGTGCGGGGATGCTGGAGACGATGGGTGAGGACTACATCCGTACCGCGCGGGCCAAGGGCCTGCGGGAGCGGGACGTCAACGTCAAGCACGGCCTGCGCGCCGCGCTCACCCCGATCCTGACCATCTTCGGTCTCGACTTCGGTCTGCTCCTGGGCGGCGCCGTGCTCACCGAGCAGGTGTTCTCGCTGCCCGGCCTGGGCAAGTACGCGGTCGACGCGATCACCAACAACGACCTGCCGAAGGTACTCGGCGTGACCCTGATGGCCGCGTTCTTCGTGGTCGTCGCGAACCTGATCGTGGACCTGCTCTATGCGGTCGTCGACCCGAGAGTGAGGCTGGGCTGATGCCGGACGGGCAGGCTTTCCTCGAGGTCAAGGACCTCAAGATTCACTTCCCCACCGACGACGGCGTGGTCCGTAGCGTCGACGGGCTGAACTTCAAGCTGGAGCGCGGCAAGACCCTCGGCATCGTGGGCGAGTCGGGCTCCGGCAAGTCGGTGACCAGCCTGGGCATCCTGGGGATCTACAACCACCGTAACTCGAAGATCTCCGGTGAGATCTGGCTGGACGGCAAGGAGATCGTCTCCGCCTCCCAGGACGACGTGCGCAAGCTCCGCGGGAACCAGATGGCGATGATCTTCCAGGATCCGCTGTCCGCGATGCACCCGTACTACACGGTCGGTCACCAGATCGTGGAGGCGTACCGGGTCCACCACAACGTCTCCAAGAAGGTGGCCCGCAAGCACGCGGTCGACATGCTGGGCCGGGTCGGCATCCCGCAGCCGGACCGCCGGGTGGACGACTACCCGCACCAGTTCTCCGGTGGTATGCGGCAGCGCGCCATGATCGCGATGGCGCTGGTCAACGACCCGCACCTGCTGATCGCCGACGAGCCCACCACGGCCCTGGACGTGACCGTCCAGGCCCAGATCATGGACCTGATGCACGATCTCCAGGCGGAGTTCAACTCGGCCCTCATCGTGATCACCCACGATCTCGGCGTGGTGGCCGAGCTCGCCGACGACGTGCTGGTCATGTACGGCGGCCGCTGCATCGAGTACGCCTCCGCCGCCACCATCTTCGAGCAGCCGGAACACCCGTACACCTGGGGTCTTCTCGGTTCGATGCCGCGGATGGACCGTCCGGTCCAGGAGCGGCTGGTGCCGATCGCCGGCTCCCCGCCCTCGCTGATCAACCTGCCGAAGGGCTGCGCCTTCAGCCCGCGCTGCGTGTACGAGGAGCGGACCGGCGGCCTGGGCACCACCGTGGTGCCGGAGCTCACCCGGGCCGGCGGCACCAACCACCTGGTCCGTTGCCACCTCCCCACCGAGGAGCGGCAGCGACTCTGGGTGGAAGAAGTGAAACCGAAGCTGGAGGCCTAGTCATGACCCAGGAACCACTGCTGGCGGTCAAAGGGCTGGAGAAGCACTTCCCGATCGTCAAGGGCCTGATGCGCCGCCAGGTCGGCGCGGTCCGCGCGGTCGACGGCATCGACTTCGAGGTCTTCAAGGGCGAGACGCTGGGTCTGGTCGGCGAGTCCGGCTGCGGCAAGTCGACCACCGGCCGGCTGCTCACCCGGCTCCTCGAACCGACCGGCGGATCGGTCACCTTCGAGGGCAAGGACATCACCCACCTGGGTCAGGGCAAGCTGCGCCCGTTCCGGCGGGACATGCAGATGATCTTCCAGGACCCGTTCTCGTCGCTGAACCCGCGGCACACCGTGGGCGCGATCGTCGGGGCGCCGTTCCGGATCCAGAACGTCAAGACCGAGCACGGCATCAAGCGGGCCGTGCAGGACCTGCTCAAGCTGGTCGGTCTGAACCCGGAGCACTACAACCGGTACCCGCACGAGTTCTCCGGCGGGCAGCGGCAGCGCATCGGCATCGCCCGTACGCTGGCTCTGCGCCCGAAGATGATCGTCGCCGACGAGCCGGTCTCGGCCCTCGACGTGTCGATCCAGGCCCAGGTCGTGAACCTGCTCGAGGACCTGCAGAGCGAGTTCGACCTGACGTACGTGTTCATCGCGCACGACCTGTCGGTGGTCAAGCACATCTCCGACCGGGTCGCCGTGATGTACCTCGGCAAGATCGTCGAGATCGCCGACCGGGACGAGCTGTACAGCCGGGCGCGTCACCCGTACACCGTGGCTCTGATGTCCGCGGTCCCGGTGCCGGACCCGGTCCGCCGTGATCGCGCGCAGCGCGAGCGCGTGCTGCTCACCGGCGACGTGCCGAGCCCGATCAACCCGCCGTCCGGCTGCCGGTTCCGCACCCGCTGCTGGAAGGCGCAGGACATCTGCGCGACCGAGGAGCCGCCGCTGATCGAGCGGCTCGACGACCCGTCCGGCCACCTGACCGCGTGTCACTTCCCGGTGACCGACGACGAGGTGGTGGCGGGCCGCCGTCCGGCGGTCACCAAGGCCTGAGGTACGAGAAAGGGCCGCTCCCGGATCGGGAGCGGCCCTTCTTCGTACCCGGCGATCAGAGCTCGCCGTACTCCTTGAGCACCGGAACACTGAACGGCTTCGAGTATTCGCAGTTCACCACGGTACCGACGACGCAGTTGTCGCCGGTCGCGGTGGCGTTGTCGCCGCCGTCGAGGAGGTCGGCGCTGCCGTCCGTGGCATCCCCGCCGGACAGGGCGTCGTCGCCGGCCTCGCCGTAGACCTTGTCCAGACCGGCGCCGCCGACCGTGACGTCGTTGCCGCCGGCGCCGCGGATCATGTCGTCACCCGCGAGGCCCACGAGCAGGTTGCCGCCGCCGCTGCCGGTGAGCACGTCGTTGTAGGCGGAGCCGTAGATGTTCTCCACGTCCGCGCCGACGGTGTCCCGCTCGCCGGCCCGGCCGTCGTCGGCGGCGCCGTCGAGGTCGACGATGACCGGTCCGGAGTGGTGGGTGTAGTTCACCGTGTCCGAGCCGGTGCCGCCCAGCATGAGGTCGGCGCCCGCGCCGGTGTCGAACCGGTCGTCGCCGGCGCCACCGTAGAGCTTGTCGTTGCCGCCGTAGGTGTCGCGGAACCAGTCGTTGCCGCCCCCGCCGACCAGAACGTCGTCGCCGTTCTGGCCTTGCAGCAGGTTGGGGCCGTTGCCGCCGGTCAGCCGGTCGTCGCCCCAGCCGCCGGTGAAATCATCGATGCGGGTGAGGGTGTCGCCCTCGCCCTTGCGGCCGTCGTCGCGCTTGCCGCTGTCGGAGTCGGCGGTGACCGCCTTCCGGCGGTGGAAGTAGGAGACCTCGTCGATACCGGCGCCGCCGTCGACCAGGTCCGCGTCGGCCGACTTGGTGTCCCTGCCCTGCGCGTGGACGTCGTTGCCGGCGCCGCCGTACTCGCGGTCGTTGCCCTTGCCGCCCTCGATGAAGTCGTTCCCGGTGCTGCCGTAGATCACGTCGTTGCCGTCGTGACCGTAGAGCCGGTCGTCGCCGCCCAGACCGTAGATCCGGTCCGCGCCGGTGTCGCCGTGCAGCTCGTCCTCGCGGGGGCCGCCGGTCAGCCGGTCGTTGCCGCTGCCGCCCCACGCGTGCAACCGCAGGCTGGACTTGTTGACGACGCTGTCGTTGCCGGAGCCGAGCCCGACCCGGACCTTGGCGATCGGCTTCGGGTCGGTGCAACGGACCCTCGTCTTGTCGCCCTTGACCGCATTACAGCCCTTGCCGGCCTTCACGGTCACCCGGTCGTCGATGGTGATCACACCGCTGTTGCCGCTGACCACGACCGCGTTGGTCTTACCGGAGCCGGCGGTGTAGATGACCTTGGGGCCGCTGGAGTCGAAGGCGATGTAGGCCAGGCCGGTGGAGGCCGCCTGTGCCGGGCCGGCGAACGCTCCGGCCGCGGCGGTGGTGCTGAGCAGCGCCACTCCGGCTCTGGTCAGCCAGGTGCGACGAGACATGTGCATGGTCCTTCCCCCGTACAAAATGCTTCAGTTCTCGCAGTTGATCGCGTTGTCCTCGTCCACGTTGTAGCTGCACGTGTCACCGGAGACGTGTGTGCCGCCATCGACGGTGTCCCGGTCACCGTCGGCAAAGTTGGTGTTGTAGCTGGAGGAGTGGAGTTGGTCGTCGCCCGCGCCACCCTGGATCGTGTCGGAGCCGTAGCCGCCGATGATGACGTTGTTCGCGGCGTTGCCGATCAGGGTGTCCGATCCCCAGCCGCCGTTCAGGTTCTCGACGTCGGCGCCGACCGAGTCGTGCTCGCCCTGGGCGCCGTCGTCGCGGGACTGGCCGTCCAGGTCGACGGTGATCGGCTCCTTGAAACCGGTGTAGTCGACCTCGTCCACGTCGGGGCCGCCGACCAGTACGTCGCCGTAGAGCTTCCCGGGCTTGTGCTCCCACGCGTTGTCGCCGGTCAGCCGGTCGTTGCCGGCGCCGCCGTTCAGCAGGTCGTGCCCGATGTCGCCATAGAGCGCGTCGTCGGCGCCCTGCCCGTAGAGGCGGTCGTTGCCGCCGCGACCCATCAGCAGGTTCCTGCCGGCGGTGCCGATGAGGGTGTCGTTACCGGCGCCGCCGAAGAGGTTCTCGACGTTGGTGGCGATGGTGTCCTTGTCGCCCTTGACGCCATCGTCGCCCTTGACCCCGTCGGCGTCCGCGGTGACCGCCTTCGTCACGTTGCGGTAGTCGACCGTATCCACGCCGGTGCCGCCGCTGAAGAAGTCGGCCTCGGTGCGGCCGCTTGGGAACAGGCTGTCGTAGCCGGACGAGCCGTAGAGCCTGTCCTTGCCGGCGCTTTCCACCAGTGAGTCGTTGTGGGCGCCGCCGTTGAGGATGTCGTCGCCGCTGCCGTCGTACAGCCGGTCGTCGCCGTCGCCGCCGTTGAGGGTGTCGTTGCCGCTCTCGCCGTACAGCCGGTCGTCGACGGCGCCGCCGTCGAGGACGTCGTTGCCCGAGCCGCCGTGCAGGTGGTCCTGGCCCCAGCCGCCTACGAGGTTATCGTCGCCGGTGGAGCCGAACGCGTACACGTGCAGGTCGACCTTGCTGACCAGGCTGTCGTTGCGGCTGCCGAGGTGGATGCTTGCGTACGTGGCGCCGGTGCAGGTCACCTTGGTCTTGTCGCCGGCGACCGCCGTGCAGCCCTTTCCGGCCTTGATCTTGTACTTATCGTTGATGGTCACGGTGCCAAAGATCCCGGTCAATACCACCCGGTTGGCGAGACCGTTGCCGGCCTGGAAGACGAGCTTGCCCCCGGATACCGAGGCCACGCTGGTGGAGGAAGCCTGGGCGGGACCGGCGCCCATCGCGATCGTGGCGGTGGTGCCGAGCAGGGCCACGCCGGCTCTGACCGCCCAGGTGAGTCGAGACATGTTTCTCCCCCGTACCGAGAAATTCATCGATTGATCAGGACCAGTTGATCTGTGGTGAGCGGTGGAATCCCACCCCGTCGCGGATCCAGCGTGGACCGTAGGCGCCCAACCTGGCACGAAAGGATGACCAGTCGTGCGCCGCCCGCGGTGACCAGCCAAGTTCGGCGATCGCCACGAGGCGCGGGAAGGCCAGGAAGTCGATGTCGCCGGAATCCCGGAGGGTCTCGGACCAGAGCGGGGCCTCGACCCCGAGAATCGCGCTTTCCGGTACGTCGGACAGCAGCCGGGCCGGGTCCCAGTCGTACGCGGTCCGGACCTCGATGTACCCGGCCCACGCCAGCCCGCCCGGCGTGAGCATGTCGTATTTCATGTCGAGGTAGGAGCGGTTCGCCGGGGAGAGGACGACCCGGGAGCCGGCGGCCACGGCGGTCGCCACCGAGGGGCTGTTCCGTTCCCGGCCCCAGAACTGGATCACCGCGCCGGCCGCGGACGGGGACTGGGCGATCTCGTGCCAGCCGTACGGGATCTTCCCGTATTTCCGGACCAGCGGCAGCACCCGCTTCTGGAAGGTCAGGTAGCTGCCGTGCGGCGTGGACATCGCCTCGTCCCCGCCGACGTGCAGGTACGGCCCGGGCGTCATCTCGGCCAGCTCACGGATGACGTCCTCGGCGAACCGGTAGGTGACGTCGGCGGAGACGCAGAGGGAGCTGTACCCGACCCGCATGTCGGTCCTTGGTCGCGGCGCCACCCCGTCGCAGGTGAGTTCGGGGTAGGCGACCTGTGCGGCGTTCACGTGGCCCGGCATGTCGATCTCGGGGACGATCGTGATGAACCGGTCGGCGGCGTACCGGACCAGCTCCCGGTAGTCGTCCTTGGTGAGGAAACCGCCGCCGGCGCCGCCCACTCCGGTGCCGGGCGCCCCGCCCACCTCGGTGAGCTTCGGCCAGCTGTCGATCCGGATGCGCCAGCCCTGGTCGTCGCTCAGGTGCAGGTGCAGGTGATTGATCTTGAAACGGCTGAGCTGGTCGAGGTAGCGGCGGATCTCGGCCGGCTCGTGGAAGTGGCGGGCCAGGTCGAGCATGGCGCCCCGGTACGCGTACCGGGGCGCGTCCACGATCGTGCCGGCGGGAAGGACCCAGCGGCGCCGCTGCGGTGCATCCGACTCGATCTCCGGCGGCAGCAGCTGGCGGAGGGTCTGCACCCCGGCGAACAGCCCCGCCGGCCGGGTCGCCCGCAAGGTGACGCCGGCCGGGCCGATGTCGAGGCGGTAGCCCTCGTCCGGATGGCCCGGCTCCAGCACCAGGGCGATCGCCCGCGCCCCACTGTCCGCCACCACCGGTAGTGGGAATCCGGTGCCCGGCCGGAGAGCCTCCGCGAGCCGCCCGGCCACCGGCGCCGCGGCACCGGACGCGGTGATCACGGTGCCGGAGGTGAGCCGGAAGCCGTCACCGGGGGCCGGGCTCGCCTCGGCGACCGCGGGAAGCACGTCGGTCAGGGCGATCACCGGGCGCTCCGGCGGCCGGCTCGCCGAGGCGGTGACCGTGATCAGGGAAAGTGCCGTCACCAGGGCGACGGCCGGGCGGATGAGACGCACCCGCCCGACCGTACCCATGGATCACCAGCCCCGTCTCAGCGCTCGCATCCGGAGAGCACGTCCGACGGGAAGGCGCGGCACAGGTCGCCGGCGGAGTACTGCGAGCCGCCGTCGAGCTGGTCGGCGGCCTGGACACCGGACGGGTCCTCGCCGCTCAGGTCGTCGTCGCCGGCCTCGCCCCAGAGCCGGTCCGCGCCGTCCAGCCCGAGCAGGACGTCGTTGCCCGCACCGCCGCGGAGATCGTTCGCCGACGCGTTGCCGGTCAGCCGGTCGCCGTAGATCGTGCCGAGCACGTTCTCGACGTCGGCGCCGACCGTGTCGCCCTCACCGGACCGGCCGTCGTCGCCGGGCGCGCCGTCGAGGTCGACGATCACCGGGTTGCGCTGACGGTCCGAGTAGTCGACGGTGTCGACACCGCTGCCGCCGCGCACCACATCGGCGGCGATCGGGTCGATGACGTCCGGGCCGTCGTCGCCGCTCTCGGTCTCGGTGAAGTCCGGCTTCACGTGGTCGTCGCCGGCGCCGCCGTCGATCACGTCCCGGCCACCGCCACCGCTGAGCCGGTCGTTGCCGCCGCCACCGGTGATCCGGTCCGCGCCCGAGCCGCCGTTGACGGTGTTGGGTCCGTTGTTGCCGGTCAGGACGTCGTTGCCGAGTCCACCGACGAGACCCTCCACGTCACCGGCGATGGTGTCCCGCTCACCCTTGGCGCCGTCGTCGCCGCGGGCGCCGTCCAGGTCCGCGAAGACGGCGTCCCGGCGGCTCCCGTAGTTCGCGTGGTCGGTTCCCGAGTCGCCGCGCAGCAGGTCGGCGCCGGTGCCGCCGTCGAGGTCGTCGCCATCGGCGCCGCCGTACAGGGCGTCGGTACCGGAACCGCCGGTGAGGCGGTCGATGCCGGAGCCGCCCCACAGGGTGTCGTTGCCCGTGCCGCCGCTGATCAGGTCATGGTCGCCGCCGCCGGAGAGCCGGTCGGCGCCGCTGTTCCCCTCGAGGTGGTCGCGGCCGCCGTTGCCCCAGACGCGGTCGTTGCCGGTGCCGCCGAACAGGTCGTCGGAGAACGTCCCGCCCCGCAGGGTGTCGTTGCCGGTGCCGCCGTGGGCGCGCATCCGGAGGCCGGTGTCGTTCACCAGCGAGTCGGACCGGTCGCCCAGGTCGACCAGAAGGCTCCACTGGTCGATCGTGCCGCTGAACGTACAGCGGATCCGGGTCGCGTCGCCCTTGACCGCCTTGCAGCCCTTGCCGGCCTTGAGCCGGACCCGGTCGTCGACGGTGACCGTCCGGCCGGAACGGGTGACGACCACCTTGTTGGCGGCCTTCCCGGCGGCGGTGTATCTGACCTGGTAGGTGCCGGACGGCAAGCTCACCACGCCGGTCGCGGCGGCCTGCGCCGGTGCCGCCGCCAGGCCGGCCCCGATCGCGGTGGTGAACAGGACGGCGCCGGCGCGTAACGGCAGTGCCCTACGTCCCATGGTGTTTCCTCCCCGTGATCCGAAGTGTCAGCTCTCGCAGTTGACCGCGGTGTCCTCGTCCGCGTTGTAGCTGCACGCGTCACCGGAGACGTGCGTGCCGCCGTCGAGTGCGTCCCGGCCACCGTCGGCCGTGGCGCCCGGTTCGCTGCCGGCGATGAGCCGGTCGTCGCCCGCGCCGCCCTGGATCTTGTCGGCACCCTCGTCGCCGCCGATGATGACGTTGTTCGAGGCGTTGCCGGTCAGCGTGTCCGAGCCGTAGCCGCCGGTCAGGTTCTCGACGTCGGCGCCGACCGAGTCGTGCTCGCCCTTGACGCCGTCGTCGCCGGACCGGCCGTCCAGATCGACGGTGATCGGCTCCCAGTAGCCGTGGTAGTTGGCCAGGTCCACGCCGGGGCCGCCGACCAGCACGTCGCCGTAGAGCTTCTCGGTGTCGTGGTGCACCGAGCCGTCGCCGGTGAGGGTGTCGTTGCCGGTGCCGCCGTTCAGCAGGTCGTGCCCGGTGTCGCCGAAGAGCGCGTCGTCGCCGCCCTGCCCGTAGAGGCGGTCGTTGCCGCCGCCACCGTGCAGGACGTTCCCGCCGGCGGAGCCGATGAGGGTGTCGTTGCCGGAGCCGCCGGAGAGGTTCTCGACGTCGCCGGCGATGGTGTCCTTGCCGCCCTTGATGCCGTCGTCGCCCCGGACCCCGTCGGCGTCCGCGGTGACCGGCTTCTTCGCGCCGAAGTAGTCGACCACGTCGGTGCCGTCGCCGCCGCTGAAGTAGTCGGCTTCGGTGCGGCCGCTCGCGAGCAGGTAGTCGTTGCCGGCCGAGCCGTAGAGCTTGTCCTTGCCGGCGCTCTCCACCAGCGTGTCGTTGTCGGCACCGCCGTTGGACCGGTCGTTGCCGCTGCCGTCGTCCAGCCGGTCGGCGCCGTAACCGCCGTTGAGGTTGTCGTTGCCGCTCTCGCCGTACAGCCAGTCGTTGCCGTCCGCACCGAAGATCGTGTCGTTGCCCGAGCCGCCGTGCAGGTAGTCCTTGCCCTGGCCGCCGGAGAGGTAGTCGTCGCCGGTGGAGCCGAACGCGTACACGATCAGGCCGGTCTTGTTGACCAGGATGTCGTTCTTGCTGCCCAGGCGGATGCTCGCGTACTTGGCGCCGGTGCAGGTCACCTTGGTCCTGTCGCCGGCGACCGCCGCGCAGCCCTTGCCCGGCTTGATCCGGTACTTGTCGTCGATGGTCACGGTGCCACCGGACTCCGTGACCAGCACCTGGTTGGCGAGGCCGCTGCCGGCCTGGAAGACGAGCTTGGAGCCGGACACCGAGGCCGCACCGGTCGAGGCGGCCTGCGCCGGGCCGGCGCCCATCGCGATCGTGGCGGTGGTGCCCAGCAGAGCCACACCGGCTCTGACCGCCCAGGTGAGACGAGACATGGTTTCTCCATAAGGTTGTTGATTGTCTGGGGTTGATGCCCCGGATGCCCGGGACGGTGGGGTGTGGCTGATGGTTTCTTGCCGTTGGGTGGTTCCGAAGGAGTGGCCGCCCTGCCGTTCCCGATGGCCTGG